>JAYQOU010000006.1:0-106237 GCA_038144975.1 Candidatus Salsuginivita brisbanensis
TCACCCTGCTCTCGGCGACCGCGGTCGCGGCGCTACAGACCGTGGGGGCCTGCCTCGTCGTCGCCACCCTGGTGACGCCGGGAGCGACCGCCTACCTGCTGACCGACCGGTTCGGCCGGATGATCGCGATCGCAGTGACTCTCGGCACGACGACCTCGGTGCTCGGTGCCTATGCCAGCTACTTCTTCGACGGCTCGACTGGGGGCTGCATCGTCACCCTGCAGACGTTGATCTTCGTCGGCGCGCTGGTCTTCGCTCCCAAGCACGGCATGCGTGCCGCACGCCGCCGGATGGTCGAGGCAACCGGGGGAGGGGACTCCTGATGGAAGCGCTTCTCGAGCCGTTTCAATTCCGGTTCATGATCGATGCGCTTGTGGCGGGCGTTGCCGTCGGCAGCGTTTGCGCGGTCCTCTCCTGCTACCTCGTGCTCAAGGGCTGGTCGCTCATGGGGGACGCGATCTCCCATGCCGTGCTTCCCGGCATTGTCATCGCCTATGCCCTCGGAATCCCACTGGCCGTCGGAGCCTTTGCCTCGGGTTTGCTCTGCGCGGTGGCGACAGGCTACGTCAAGGCCAACAGCCGCGTTAAGGAGGACACGGTCATGGGCGTCGTCTTCACGGGCCTGTTCGCGTTCGGGCTTGTGATCTTCACCAAGGTGGAGACGGACCTTCACCTCGACCACATTCTCTTCGGTAACATCCTCGGGCTGCTTCCCGGAGATCTCCGGGCGACCGTTGTGACGGCCGCGGTCGTGCTTGGAGTCGTCCTGGGCCTGAGGCGCGACCTGCTCCTTTTCTGCTTCGACTCCGGCCATGCGCGCACCGTGGGACTTCGAACCAAAGTTCTCTATTACCTGCTGCTGTCGCTGTTGGCGGTGACGATAGTGGTCTCGCTGAAGGCGGTCGGCATCATCCTCGTCATAGCGATGCTCGTGACACCGGGCTGCATCGGCTACCTGCTGACCGACCGGTTCGGGTCGATGCTGGCGATCGCCATCGCCTCGGCCGCGGGTTCCGCCTTCGTCGGCGTCTACAGCAGCTTCTTCCTGAACGCATCGACCGGGGCCTGCATCGTGCTGGTGCAATCGGCCGTTTTTGCGGTCGTTCTTGTCGTCGCTCCGAAGCACGGCTTGCTGGCGGCGCGGTTTGCCCGGCGGCAGGCGCCCCGGGCATAATCCGGGCGTAATCTGCGGCAGGGATTTGCGCCTTATCAGGTTGACGGAACCTTTGGTGGAACCGGAAAGTGTGTCCGTGTTCAGAGGATACCCTAGGACGCGGTAACGATCACCCCGGGCTCGCGTCTCCTTCCCGTATTCCTGCGCCGATCCCCATGACACACGCCCAGAAGTCCCACTGCACGGCAGCCGGGTTGCCGGCCTTCCGGCAGTGGAGCTGGCTCTTCATCTTGCTGGCACTGGCGACCATCACGAAGGCGGCGGCGCCGGAGATCACGGCTGCGCTGCGGGTCGGCGATTACAGGCCCGCCATCGAGCTCGCCGAGCGTTACCTGCTCGACAACCCGAACGACGAGGAGGCCCACGTCCTTCTGGTGCGGGCCTACCTCACGGTTGGAGACAATGAGGCGGCCTACACTGCCGCTGCGCGTGCGACGTCGCGCAATCCGCGCAGCGTCCGCATCGGCTGGGCGGCCCGCGAGGCGGCGATCGCAACAGGCAACACCGAGGTGTCGGACCAGCTCCTGACCGAGGTGCGGGCGACCTACAACGCGTCACCTTCATTCTACAGCGATCCCGCGAATCGCGCCGTGGTGAGCCGCATCGCGCTCCTCCTCGGGCTCGATCCCAAGCTGGTGCTAGACAACTTTCTCAACCCCGCGCTGCAGGTCGACCCGAAGCTGCGGGACCTATACCTGGCAAAGGGAGACCTGGCCCTTTCGAAGCACGATTACGATATCGCCGCACGGACCTACCAGGAAGGACTTCGGGAAATCCCGGACGATCCCGACCTCAATTACGGCCTCGCCCGGTCGTTCGAGCCGAGCGACCGCCCGGCGATGATCGGTGCGGTCGAGGCCGCGCTCGAGGTCAACCCGCGCCACCTCCCGAGCCTGCTGCTGCTTGCCGAGCACGAGATCGCGGGCGAGGACTACGCGGGGGCAGAGCGGATTCTCGACCAGGTGCGGGCGGTCAATCCTTCGCATCCCGACGAATGGGCCTTTCGGGCGGTGATCGCGCACCTGCGGAACCAGCCCGAGGTTGAGCGCGAGGCGCGTAGCCGGGCGCTCGCCAGCCGGCCGGGCAATCCCAGGGTCGACTACCTCATCGGCAAGAAGCTCGCGGAAAAATACCGCTTCGCGGAGGCCGCCGAGGCGCAACGCCGTGCGCTCGCCCTGGACCCGAATTACCTGCCCGCAAAGTCCGAGCTCGCGGTCGATCTGCTCCGCCTCGGTGAGGAGGATGAGGGCTGGAGGCTGGCGGAGGAAGTGTCGCGAGCGGACGAATACGACGTCGAGGCGTTCAACCTGATGACGCTGCACGACACCCTGGACCAGTACGCGGTGCTGCGCACGGGGAACTTCCAGGTGCGCATGCCGGCCCGCGAGGCCGAGATCTACGGGAGCCGCGTGATCGAGCTGCTGGAGAGTGCCCACGAGCAGATGACCCGGAAGTACGGGATGGTTCCCGAGAGCCCGACGTTCGTGGAACTTTTCGGTGACCCGAAGGATTTTGCGGTGCGGACGTTCGGCATGCCCGACGTGGCGGGCTTCCTAGGTGTCTGCTTCGGCCGCGTACTCACGGCCAACGGACCGGCGGCGGCGGTCGGCACCAACTGGGAGGCGGTGCTCTGGCACGAGTTCTGCCACGTGATCACCCTGCAGATGACGCGCAATCGCATGCCACGCTGGCTGAGCGAGGGGATCTCCGTTTACGAGGAGGAGCTGGCCGACCCGTCCTGGGGCATGGACCTTTCGCCGGGGTACCGGGAGCGCATCCTCGGGGGCGACATGACACCGGTCGGCGAGCTAAGCGCCGCGTTCCTAAGCCCGCGCGATGCGGAGGACCTCCAGTTTGCCTACTTCCAGTCCTATCTGGTTGTGAAGTACCTGTTCGAGCGTCACGGGGAGGAGGACGTGCGCGCCATCCTGCGGGACCTCGGGACAGGGGAGGACATCAACGTCGCGATTGCACGGCACACCAGCCCGATCGAGACGATCGAGCGCGAATTCCAGGCGTTTGCCCGGGAGCAGGCGGAGTCGATCGCCACCGGCCTGGCCTGGGAGGCCCCGGACCGTGAAATGATGGAGCGCGGCGACCCGGCCGAGATCGGCACCTGGGCCGAGTCCAATCCCGACAACTACTGGGGTCTCGTGTGGCGCGCGCGCGATGCGATTTCCCAGGACAACTGGATCGCGGCGGAGCAGATCCTGCGCCGCCTGATCTCCGCTTACCCCGGCCAGACGGGCGTCGACAGCGCCTACCGTTACCTTTCGCTGGTGCAGCGGGAGACTGGCGATACCGCTGGAGAGCGCGAGACGCTCGCGCGGGTTGCAGAACTCGAGTCGGAGGCGATCGAGTTCTACCTTCGCCTGATGGAACTTTCGGAGCGCGCCGGCGACTGGGAGACGCTGGCACGGGTCTCGGAGCGCTACCTTGCGGTGAATCCGATGGTCCTTCCCCCTTTCCGGTACCTGGCGCGAGCCACAACCGGACTGGGACGCAACACTGAGGCTATCTCGGCGCTCCGTTCCATGGTGGTGTTGGAGCCACCGGACCCGGCCAACGTTCACTACCAGCTTGCCGACCTCCTGCATCGTGAAGGGGACCCCGAAGCGCGCCGCCAGGTCCTGATGGCGCTGGAGGAGGCACCTCGCTATCGCGATGCCCTTCGGCTCCTTGTCGACCTGAATGCCCCGCCTCCGCAGGCCACTTTTCCGGCCGATATTCCGGATGCCACGGTGATGCCCACTCCCTCAATCCAGGTCACCCCCGCCCGGCAATGAGAACACGATTCCCGCTTCTCCTGATGCTCGCTGGCGTGCTTGCGCTGCCAGAGGTCGCACTGGCGCAATTCGATTTTTATCGAGGCATGGGACGCGGCCAGCGCTACCGGTACTCGATGGATGCCACCAACGCCCGGGATGTGCCCTCGGACAACGCGGAGGGGCATCCGCCCCGCTGGGAGAACCCGATCGAGTTTGAGGCGGATGTATTCACCTTCCTGAGGATCCGGCGGGCGAGCCTGCGGGGCGGCTCAGGCAACAGCTGGGCCACCGACCTTCCGGACAGCGATCTCAACCTTTCCTATCGCCTGCAGCAGATGACCGCGATGCGCGTGAATCCGGACGGCCGCATCATCGAACTCACCGACCCGGCCCTGGATCGATACCCGTTCATCTACATGGTCGAGCCCGGCAGCCTGTACCTTTTCGACGAGGAGATCGTCGCCCTCCGTCAGTACCTGCTCAGCGGCGGATTCCTAATGTTCGACGATTTCTGGGGCGAGGAGGCCTGGCGCACGGTGGAGGGAGTCATGAATCGGGTCTTCCCGGACCGCCAGTTCATGGAGCTTTCCCTCGATCACCCGATATACCGCTCGGTCTTCAGGATCACGGAGAAGGGCCAGGTGCCGAACGTACGCACCGGAACGAACAGCCAGTACACGGGCCAGACTTGGGAGCGGGGATGGGATTCGCGCGAGGTGCACCATCGGGTGATCTCAGATGACAAAGGCCGAATCATGGTCTTCGCGGCCCACAACACCGACTACGGCGACGGCTGGGAGCGCGAGGGCAACAACCAGTATTACTTCAGGAATTTTTCGGAAAAGTACGCCTACCCGATGGGTATCAACGTGCTCTTCTACGCGATGACCCACTAACCAAAAACGCATGAGCCACGTCACCCCCCCGCCCGTACCTGCTTCCGGCACCGAAACTTCCCTGGCCGCATCCTTTGCCATCGACCGGGACACCGTCCAGCGCCTGCTCGACAGCCGCGCCAAGATCGAGAGCGAGCTCGGCAAGGTCATCGTCGGCCAGCGCGAGGTGATCGACCAGCTCCTGCTCGCCCTGATCTCGGGCGGCCACTGCCTGATCACCGGCGCCCCCGGCCTCGCAAAGACACTGCTCGTGAAGTCGGTCGCCCAGATCTTCCACCTCAAGTTCCAGCGCATCCAGTTCACGCCGGACCTCATGCCGGCCGACATCACCGGCACCGAAATCCTGGAGAGCACGGGCGAGCATCGCGAGATGACCTTCGTGCGCGGTCCGATCTTCGCGAACATGATCCTGGCGGACGAGATCAACCGCACTCCGCCGAAGACCCAGGCGGCGCTGCTCGAGGCGATGCAGGAACACCAGGTCACCGCGGCCGGCGTCCGCCATGCGCTCGAGGAGCCGTTCTTCGTGCTCGCCACCCAGAACCCGATCGAGATGGAGGGCACCTATCCGCTGCCCGAGGCGCAGCTCGACCGCTTCATGTTCAATGTGGTCATCGACTACCTGCCCGAGGATGACGAGGTCTCGGTCGTGACCCGCACGACGTCGGCAAAGTCCGCCGCGATCGAGCCCTTGTTCACTGGCGAGGACGTCATGCGCTTCCACCAGCTGGTGCGCACCGTGCCCGTTGCCGAGGAGATCGTGCGCTATGCGGTCCGCATTGCGGCCGCGTCGCGACCGAACCAGGCCGGTTCCCCGGACTTCGTGAACGACTGGGTCAGCTGGGGCGCGGGCACCCGCGCCGGACAGTACCTCGTGCTCGGCGCCAAGGCGCGCGCCCTCCTCAAGGGACGGGCCCACGTGGCGGTCGAGGACATCCAGGCCCTCGCAGCGCCTGTCCTCCGCCATCGCATCCTGCTCAACTACCGCGCCGAGGCGGAGGGAATGCGCGTGGATGAGGTTATCCGCCGCATCGTCGCAGCCCAGAAGGCACCCGTTCCTGCATGATCGCACCCGCCCGGAATTCCGGGTTGCCGGCGGCATCGATGATCGATCCGCGGGCGCTCATGACCATCCGCAACCTGGAGTTGCGGGCGCGGGTGATCGTCGAGGGATTCAGGAACGGTCTCCACCGGAGCCCCTATCACGGCTTTTCGGTCGAGTTCACCGAGTACCGGCAGTACGTGCCCGGCGACGACCCGCGCTACCTCGACTGGAAGGTCTTCGCGCGGAGCGACCGCTACTTCATCAAGAAGTTCGAGGACGAGACGAACGTCCACTGCCACCTGCTGGTCGACCGCAGCCGCTCCATGGCTTTCGGCTCGGGCGAGGTCACCAAGGGCGAGTATGCGGCCACGCTTGCCGCGACGCTTGCGTACTTCCTGCACCTGCAGGGCGATGCCGTCGGACTCCTGACCTTCGACGAGGAGCTAAGGGACTATCTGCCGGCGCGTCACCGCCGTTTACACCTCCGCCAGGTCATGTTCGCCCTGGAACGCCCGGCGGAGGGCACGGCGACGAACCTGGTGCTCCCGATCGACCGCATCACGAACCTTGTCCGCAAGCGCGGCATGCTCGTCTATGCGTCGGACTTCCTCGCCCCGATCGACCGGCTCGAGCGCAGCCTGATTGCGCTCACCGCATGCGGCCACGAGGTGTCGATCTTCCAGGTGCTGGATCCATCGGAGCTGACGTTCGCGTTCGAACAGGCGTCGATGTTCGAGGACGTCGAGTCCCGGCGAGCAATCTACATCGATCCGGTCGCCGCGCGCCGCCAGTACGTGCCGAAGTTCGAGGCTCACTGTGCCGCCGTCCGCCGCATCTGCGAGAAACTCGGCATTGTCTACCATCGCCTGACGACGGACCAGCCGCTCGAGCTGGCCCTGTTCGGGTTTGTCCAGGAACGCATGAGGAGGGGACGGCAGGGACGCCCCGCCCGCCGTGAAGGTCCGCGATGAGTTTCCTCGCCCCACTGTTTCTCCTGGGTGCCCTCGGGATCGCGGCCCCGATCCTCTATCACCTGATCCGTCGGTCGACGCGCGAGCGCACGCTGTTCAGCTCGCTGATGTTCCTGCTGCCGACGCCGCCCAGGCTGACGAAGAAGAGCCGGCTTGAGGACATCCTGCTGCTCCTGCTGCGCTGCCTTGCGCTCGCCGTCTTCGCGTTCGCCTTCGCGCGTCCCTTCATTCGCACCAACGCAATCGCGCCTGCCGCCCCGACGGTTGGGCGCCATGTCGTCGTGCTGCTCGACTCCAGCGCGAGCATGCAGCGAGGCGACCTCTGGGATGAGGCGCAGGACCGGGCGCTGGAAATCGTGCGCGATGCGGAACCCATCGACGACGTGGCGCTGTATACTTTCGACCGCCAGCCCCGGACGCTGCTGAGCTTCGAGGAATGGGCGGCGACCCCGGTCGACCAGCGGGCTGCACTGGCTTCGAACCGCATACGCGGTGTCGAACCGGGCTGGAGGAGCACGAATCTCGGCAATGCCCTCATTGCCGCGGCAGAGGCGCTTGAGGATGCCGAGGCGCAGCGGGAGGCGCCCGGTCCGAGGGAGATCGTGCTGGTCAGCGACCTTCAGGAAGGAAGCCAGCTTGGGACGCTTCAGGCGTTCGAATGGCCGCGCGGGATCCAGCTTACGCTCGCCACGATCCGTGTGCCCGGCCGGTCCAATGCGGGTATACAACTGGTGCCCGATGCACCCGAGGCCGACCCGGACGCCGAGCCTGCAGCACGCGTGCGGGTCACGAATGCGAGGAATTCGAATCAGGACCGGTTCCAGGTGGGATGGTCGCGCGGGGGCGCTTCGCCGGGCATCGTGGGTTCCCCTGTCGAGGTCGACGTGCCCGCGGGCCAGAGCGTGGTCGTACGGGTTCCCACGCCGCCCCAGGCGGACGGGCTCACCCAGCTGGTGCTTCTCGGCGACGACGATTCCTTCGACAACGTCGTCCACGCGGTTCCCCCGGAGAAGCAGCAGGTCAAGGTCATGTATTTCGGTACGGAGGCGGATAACGATAACTCGCAGCTACGGTTTTTCCTGAGCCGGGTGGTCACCTCCATCGAGGACTCGCGTGCGAGCGTCTCGCTTGTCGCGCCCGAGCTGGGACAGGCTCCGGCACCCCAGGATTTCCAGGATGCGAAGCTCTACTTCGTAAGCGACGGTGCCTCGCCGACGACGGCAGGCGAGCTGCGCAGCCAGATGGAGGCCGGAAAGACCGTGGTCGTGATACCGAAATCATCGGAGCAGGCCGTGGTCATTGGCCAGCTGCTCGGGGTCCCGCCCGTGTCGCTTTCCGAGGGGATGCCTCCCGGTGCAAATGGCCCGGTCCGGGCCGGTGCGACGCCGCCCTATTCGATTCTTGGAGAGATCAATTACGAGCATCCGCTGTTCTCCCTGTTTGCCGATCCGCGCTACAGCGACTTCTCGAAGATCCATTTCTGGAGGCATCGCCAGCTTCGGATTGACGACCTCGGCGAGGCGCGTGTGCTGGCGCGGTTCGACAACCGCGATCCTGCGGTTGTCGAGTTCCCGGTCGGCCGCGGCAGGCTGATCGTCCTGCTTTCGGGATGGAATCGCGCGGACAGCGACATCGCCCAGTCGACCCGGTTTCCCCTGCTGATCTACTCGATGCTCGACATGAGCGGCTCCCTTTCGAGCCAGGCCGGGCAATACGCGGTGGGCGATCCGCTGCCGGTCGCCACCATCGCCGGCACCACGGCCCAGATCACGGTGACACCCCCCGGAGGCGAGCCGACACAGCTGGCGGACGGAGCAACGGCGTTTCCCGACACACGGACCCCCGGAATTTACACGGTCGCGGCCGGAGTTCGGACCTTCCGGGTGGGGGTCAACCTTGACCCGGCTGAAAGCCGGACAGCGCCAATGCCTGCCGACGAGCTCGAGCGCTATGGGGCCCCTGGTTCCGCGCCGGTCGCCAATGCGGCCTATGAGGCCCGCAAGGAGGCCCTTCTGCAGGGCACGGAGGCCGAGGGGCGCCAAAAACTATGGCGCTGGTTCGTCGGTGCTGCCCTGGTCATTCTCGTCCTTGAAACCCTGCTGGCGGGCTGGACTGCCCGTCGCAACGCTGCTAGCTTCGAGTCCGGAGGTCTCCCGTCATGATTGAACAAAACCTGAGGGCCCGTCTCTACCAGGTCGTTCGCCGTAACCAGTGGCATTCGCTGAGCATCCAGCTCTCGCTGCTCTGGGGCGCCGCGGCGGGCCTGGGTCTTGTAATCGTTTTCCTCGAGCGCCAGCTGGGCGCCACTTCGGGCATTGCGCTTCCGGCCATCGCGATGCTCGCCGGAGGTGTCTCCGTTTTCCTCCTGAATCGGATCTTCAACCGGCCGACTGACTACCGCGCCATCGCCCGACTGATCGAGGCGAGGCACCCGGAACTCAAGGGCCTGCTCCTGACGGCGGTTCAGCAGACCACCTCGGAAGTGGCTCCGACCTATCTTCAGTATCGCGTGCTCCAGCAGGCGATGGATCGCTGCAGCGAGTCGGACTGGCGGGATGTGATCCCGACGGGACGTTTCGCCTTAGTGCAGCTCGCCCACCTCGGTGTGCTGGCGCTCTTTCTCTTCACGCTGGGGCAGCTCTTTACGAATGTCCGAACCGACGACGCCATGGGTTTTGGTCCGCTCTTCGGCGTGACGGTGACTCCCGAGGACACGAGCATGGAGAAGGGGGACACCTTCATCGTCATGGCCCGTTTCGGCGGCACGGTCCCCGCGGGAGCGGACCTCGTGATCCGGAGTTCCGGCGAGCCGACGCGCATCATCCCCTTGGCGAAGAACCTTTCGGATCCGGTCTTTGGCGGCAGCCTTCCGGAGGTGCAGCAGGACTTCACCTACCGCGTCGAGTACAACGGCCGGAGCACCCGCGAGTTCACGGTGACGGTTTTCGAGCACCCAGATCTGGTTCGGTCGGACGCGGAGCTCACCTTTCCGGAGTATACCAGGCTTCAGCCGGATCGCAGGGAGAATACCCGCCGCATCACGGCTGTGGAAGGAACGGAACTGGACCTGTCCCTGCAGCTCAACAAGCCGGTCGCATCGGCCGCGCTCGTGTCGCGCGCGGGTCGCCAGGGTGCGCCTGCCGCCGAGATTCCGCTGCAGGTCTCGGCCGACCGCGCAGTCGCCACGCTTCCCGATTTTGTGCTCGGCCGGTCGGGCGCTTATGAGCTGCGGCTGGTTGACGCCGACGGGCGCGCGAACAAGGCAACGATTCCGTTTGTTTTCGAGGTGCTTGCCAATCAGACGCCGGAGATCCGCATCGTTTCCCCGCGCGGCGACGTCCGCCCCTCCGCTGTCGAGGAAGTGCTGTTTGAGGGCAACGTTATCGACGATTTTGGAACGCCGGCCTACGGACTCGCCTACACGATGGTCGGGGGCGTCGAGGTCGAGATTCCCCTCGGGAGCGACGTGCCCGCCAAGGAGCGCCGCGAATTCAGTCATGTCGTGAAGCTCGAGGAAATGGGAGTTGAGCCGGATCAGTTCGGTTCCTGGTATGTCTGGGCCGAAGACCTCGGGCCCGATGGCAATATCCGCCGGACGACAAGCGACCTGTTCTTTGCG
Organism: Candidatus Salsuginivita brisbanensis; assembly: GCA_038144975.1. Taxonomy (GTDB): domain Bacteria; phylum Verrucomicrobiota; class Verrucomicrobiia; order Opitutales; family Opitutaceae; genus Salsuginivita; species Salsuginivita brisbanensis. Next base: position 10,474 of record JAYQOU010000006.1, read on the forward strand.
GAGATTCGTCCTTTCGATGAAATCTATCGGGAAAACCAACAGCAGCAGCAACAACAGCAACAGCAACAGCAGCAGGGCCAGCAGGCTGGCGCGCAGCAAGGACAGCGGCTGATCGAACTTCAGAAGCAGATCATCACCGCCACTTGGAATCTTCAGAGGCGCCAGTCCGAGCCGAGCTACTCGGAGGATGCTGGAGTCGTTCGCGAGTCCCAGGAGCAGGCACTGGAGCAGGCCGGCGAAGCCCAAGGCGAGGCCCAGGATCCCCGGGCGGTGGCACTTTGGCGGAGCGTGATCGACCAGATGGGCAACGCGGTGACCCAGCTTGAACGCGCCGAGGACGGGCCGGGCGCCCTGCCACCGGCCCTTGCTGCAGAACAGGCGGCTTACCAAGCACTTCTGCGTCTTCAATCCAGCGAATTCCAGGTCGCCCGGGGTCAGCAGGGCGGTGGAGGTGGTGGTGGCGGCGGTGGCCAGCAGCAACGCCAGCTCGACCAGCTCGACCTGACCCAGCAGGAGAATCGCTACGAGACACAGCGACAGGCCAGCCAGCTCCAGTCGCCCGAGCGCCGCGAGGAGAACCAGGTGATGAACCGCCTGCAGGAACTCGCCCGCCGCCAGGAGGCCGTGAACGAGCGCCTTCGCGAGCTTCAGACCCAGCTGCAGGAAGCGCGCACCCAGGCTGAGCGTGAGGAGCTGCAGCGTCAGCTGCGCCGCCTCCAGGAAGAGCAGCAGCAGATGCTCGCCGATGTCGACGAACTGCAGCAGCGCATGGAGGGCCAGCAGAACCAGTCACAGATGGCCCAGGAGGCCCAGCAGGTGGAACAGGCCCGCGAGAACCTGCAGAACTCCGCGGAGGCCACCGCGCAGGGCGAGTTGAGCCAGGCGTTGGCGGAGGGCACCCGCGCGCAGCGCACGCTTCAGGACGTGAACGACGACATGCGCCAGGAGGCGTCGAATCTCTACGCTGAGGACATGCGCGTCCTGCGCTCCGAGGCGCGTGACCTTGCGACGCGCCAGGAGGACCTGGCCGACCGGCTTCGGAACATCAATTCAGGCACAGAGCGAAAGAGCCTCAACGCGGCGGATCCGCGCGAGGAGATCGCGCAGCAGATGCAGCAGCAGCGGGAGCGCCTTGGCGAGGTGGCCGACCAGGCGCGTGAGATCAGCGAGCAGGCGAACTTTGCCGAGCCGATCCTCGCTGACCGCCTTTACGAGACGCTGCGTTCGATCAATCAGGCGGATGCCGCCGCGGCCCGTGAACTTCAGGAACAGCTGATGATCACCCGTGCGCTGGATTACACGCTCAACACCCGGTTGACCGACGAGACGGCACCGCTCGGCTCGCGCACGCTGGAGACCTCGGCGGAACTCATCCGCCGCAGCCGGATTTCGGATGCAGAGATCGCCGAGAATCTCGCACGCAACACCATCACCCAGCTCCGTGACGGAATCGAGGAGGCTGCGGAAAGCATTCTCGGAGATGACACCCAGGCCCTTCAGATCGCCGAGGCCCAGCTTCGTGAGGCAGCCGAACAGCTGCGTCGCGAGGCAAACGCCGCCGCGGGACAACAGCAGGCGCAGGCCGGCGCCGCCCAGCAGGGCCAGCAAGGTCAGGACGGCCAGCAGGCTCAACAGGGTCAGCAAGGCCAACTGGGGCAGCAGGGCCAGCAGGGTCAACAGGGACAGGCCGGCCAGCAGGGCCAACAGCTCGCCCAAGGACAACAGGGCCAGCAGGGTGGTGGAGGTCAGCAGCAGGGCGGCGGCGACCGCGGTGGTCGCGGACCGCAGCTCGGCGACAACCGCCAGGCTGTCGGCGGACGCGATCCGCTCAGTCTGGAGAACCTGCTCGCCGGCGGAAACCCGAATGCACCCTTGGGCCCGATAAATCCCCAGGCCGGTCCGGTCACGGGAGACGCGGAATCCTTTGTCAACTGGTCCGACGGCCTGCGCGACGTTGAGGAAATGGTCGATTCCCCGGGATGGCGGAACCAGGTGGCCACCGGCCGCGAACGCATCCGTGTCATCCGGCAGGAATCGAACCGGACCGGAGATCGTCCCGATTGGGCTGAGGTCAACCTGGTCATGGAATCGCTCGTCGAGGTGCGCGACCAGGTGAGCCAGGAACTCGCGCGGCGCACGTCGGACGACAACCTTGCTCCCATCGACCGGGATCCCGTGCCGGCGCGCTTCACCGGTCCCGTCGGCCGCTACTTCGAGAACCTGGGCAAGGAGTGATGATCGCCTCGCTGAGCTTTACCGGCGAGGCCTGGATTTGGCCCGCCGTCGGCTTCCTCATCGCAGCCACCGCGCTGCTGGTGTGGAGCTACCGCGGATCGCCCGGAGGCGGGATCCGCTGGCTCTGCCTGGGCCTGAAGGTGCTCGGCATCGCGGCGCTCCTGATCTGCCTGCTCGAACCTCTCTGGTTCGGCGAACGGGCGCGTCCCGGCGCAAACCTGATCGCGATCGTTGCGGACAACAGCCAAGGCATGCAGATCCGCGACCAGGGGGAATCCCAGACGCGTGGCGAGCAGCTCCAGGACCTGCTGGATCCAGCCCGGGCGGAGTGGCTCGCTAGGCTTGGGGACACCTTTGAGGTCAGGCGGTTCACCTTCGACGCGAGGCTGCAGGCGACGAACGATTTTGCGGAACTGGTTTATGACGGCAACGCGAGCGGCATCGGCGGAGCCCTTCGAACGGTTTCGGAGCGTTTCCAGGGCAGGCCGCTTGCCGGCGTGATCCTGCTCACGGACGGCAATGCCACGGACCTCAGGACACCCCTCCCGGATTTCGTCGGCCTGCCGCCGGTGCACCCGGTCGTGATCGGCGACGCAAGCGCGGTACGCGACATCGCGATCCAGCAGGTGGGAGTCACCCAGAGTGCGTTCGAGGACGCCCCCGTGACGATCCAGGTCGACGTGGGCGCGGCGGGCTTTGCCGGCCAGACTATCAATGCCCGGCTGGTCGACCTTTCCGGGGCGGTGGTTCAGCAGCAAAACCTCGTTGGCGGACGGGAGACTGACACGCTTGCGTTTCGTTTCGAGCTGAAGCCCGAGACCAACGGTTTGGCATTCTACCAGGTGCGGGTGGCCGAGGCGGATGCCGCGGATCGCCAACCGGTCGATGGCGAGGATCCGTCTGGCGAGGCAACCCAGGCGAACAACTCGCGCGTGATTGTCGTCAATCGCGAGAGCGGTCCCTACCGCATCCTCTACGTGTCGGGCCGGCCGAATTGGGAATACAAGTTTCTCAATCGCGCCCTTCAGGAGGATCCCGAGATCGACCTCGTTGCACTGATTCGCATCGCCAAGCGGGAACCCCGCTTCGAGTTCCGGGGCCGGGAGGGCGAGACCAGCAACCCACTGTACCGTGGTTTCGGCGACCAGAGCCCGGACGCAGTCCAGCAGTACGACCAGCCGGTGCTGCAGCGACTCAACACGCGGGACGAGTTCGAACTGCTCAATGGATTTCCCCGGGTGCCCGAGGATCTCTACGAGTACCATGCAATCATTGTGGACGACCTCGAGGCGGAGTTCTTTTCGCCCGACCAACAGAGCCTCCTTCAGAAGTTCGTCTCTGAGCGTGGCGGCGGATTCATGATGCTCGGCGGCATGGAATCGTTTCAGGAGGGTTCCTATGCGGAGACTCCCGTGGCTTCGGTGCTCCCCGTCTTCCTGGATCGTGCACCGGAGTTCGGCATCCTCGCACCGCCGAGGCTATTCCAGCTCGAACGCGAGGGTTGGCTGCAGCCCTGGGCACGTGTTCGTTCCAGCCAGGACCAGGAACGCGCGCGGCGCGAGACGATGCCCCAGTTCCAGGTCGTCAATCGCGTGCGCGGCGTGAAGCCCGGCGCGAGCGTGATCGGGGTTATGCGCGAGCCTTCAGGCGAGACGATCCCCGGGATCGTGGTCCACCGCTACGGCCGCGGGCGCAGCGCCGCCATGATGATCGGCGATTTCTGGTATTGGGGCATGCAGGATCTCCACCAGGATAGTGCGGGGGCGCAGGAGGACATGAACAAATCCTGGCGCCAGCTTACACGCTGGCTCGTCTCCGATGTGCCGAAGAAGGTGGAACTCGCCGTCGAACGGCAGGAGGGCGAATCGGCCAACGCCGTGACCCTCCAAGTGCGCGTGCGCGACGAGCGCTATCAGCCTTTGGACAGCGCTTCCGTAATGGTCGAGATCGAGCCGGTTGCCTTCGGCGACCAGGAGGCTCCGACGACGGGAAACCTTACGTTGCGTGCCGAGCCGGCCCTGTCGGAGCCCGGCCTCTACGAAGTGGCCTATGTTTCGAGGACGACGGGTGGCTACCGTGCGACCGCGATTGCCAGCAACAATGTGGGCGCGGAGTTGGGTAGGGACGAGGCGGGCTGGAGCGTCGACCTGGCGGCCGAGGAGTTCCGCTCGCTCGTGCCTAACGCGGCGCTGCTCGAGGCGATCGCTACCAAGACGGGCGGGCAGGTGGTGAGTCCGGACGATCTCGAGGACTTTGCTTCGCGCCTGCCCGGCGAAAAGGCACCGGAAATGGAGTCATGGTCATATCCCCTCTGGCATACGCCGATCATGTTTGCATTCGCGCTCGGGTGCCTGCTCGCGGAGTGGGGTATCCGCCGCTGGAAAGGCATGCCGTGAGGCTCCTGGCATCCTGTATCTCCTCGCTCCTCTTGCTCTCTACGGCCCTTCGTGCCGCTGAGCCCGGGGCGTCGACGCTTTCGGACACGCCGTCGCTGATAATCGTCGTCGGGGTTGCTGGGGCCGAAGAGTACGGTGAGAGCTTCCTGCGCCAGGCCACGACCTGGCAGGAGAATGCGGCACGAGCCGGCATCGAGGCGAAGTTGATCGGGACTTCGGAGGGACCGGAACACCCCGATAGGGAAGCGCTGAGGCTGGCACTGGAGGCGGAACCGAGGGAAAGCGCCTCGCCACTCTGGCTCGTCCTGATCGGCCACGGTACATTCGACGGCCGTGAAGCGAAGTTCAATGTGCGTGGAGACGACTTTTCGGCGACGGAGCTGTCGGACTGGCTGAGGACGATTCGCCGTCCGATGGCGCTCATGAACACGGCTTCGGCGAGCGCCCCCTTCATGGCGAAGCTTGCCGGGGAGGGCCGGGTGATCGTGACTTCCACCCGGAGCGGCTACGAACAGAACTATGCCCGGTTCGGCATCTATTTCGCCGAGGCGTTTTCCGGTCTCGACGGTGACCTCGACAAGGATGGCGAAACGTCGCTGCTCGAGGCATTCCTCATGGGATCCGGAAACCTAGCTGAGTGGTATCGCACGGAGAACCGGCTGGCGACGGAGCATCCCTTGATCGACGACAACGGCGACGGCATGGGGACGCCTCCCGACTGGTTCCGGGGGATCCGTGCCGTCCGTCGCCCCGCGAACGGTGGAAGCGTCGACGGCGTGCGCGCCCACCAGCTGACCCTGGTGCGCAGCGAGGCGGAGCGCCAGCTCTCGCCGGAGATCCGCATGCGCCGCGATGCCATCGAGCGGCAGATCGCGTCGTTGCGCGACCGCAAGGCGAACGTGCCGTCGGACGAATACTACCGGCTGCTCGAGCAATACATGCTCGAGCTGGCAGCGCTGTACTTCGAAGGCACCTGAGCCGGACGGCGACCACGTTCGCCGTCGAATCGCTGTTGCGCTGGGGGGAGGCAGGCGGTGGATTCGCAACCATGCTCCTGATCGACAGCCACGTGCACCTTTATCCGCCGGAGGCGAACCGGAATCCGGCCGAGTGGGCTGCTGAGCGGGGCGAGGCCCACTGGGCGAAACTGTGCACGCGCCGGCGAGCGAACGGCAGGCTCGTCCAGGGATTCCTCGATGTGGATGGCCTCCTCCGTGCCCTCGATGCCGCAGGCATCAGCCGGGCCGTGCTGCTCGGCTGGTACTGGGAAAAGCCCGAAACCTGCTGGGCCCAGAATCGGTTCTACTCGGACTGCGTCCGATCGCACCCCGATCGCCTCTCAGCCTGCGCAACCCTGCATCCGGGGGCCGGGAGCGCCCGCATGCTCGAGGAACTGGCCCGGGCCATCGACTCGGGACTGGTCGGATTCGGGGAGCTTTCGCCGCATTCGCAGGGATTCCCCATGGACGACCCGGTGTTCGCGGAGGCCATGGAGTTCGCAGCCTCGCGCGGGCTCCCTGTGAACCTGCATGTGACCGATCCGGACTCGGCGAGTTTCCCGGGCCGGGTCGCCACGCCGCTCGATGATTTTGTCGCCCTCGCGAAGAGGCACCCGGGCACGACCTTCGTGCTGGCGCACTGGGGCGGACTCCTGCCGCTCCGCGATCCGTCGGTTGCCGCCATCGGCAACCTTCACTATGATACTGCGGCCTCGCCGCTGCTCTATGGCCCCGAAGTCTGGGGGCGCTCCATCGCGGCCGTCGGTCCCGGGCGCGTCCTGTTTGGTTCCGATTTTCCGCTCACGCTCTATCCCAAGCTCGAACTCGACTCGGAGCTGGCTCGCTTGGTCGCGGAAGCCCGTGAATCGGGGCTCGATCTCGCCGCCCTGGAGCCGCTCTTCTCCGCAAACGCCCGCCGGCTCTTTCAGCTGGACGGCGACTCCGCGGCGGCGCCCTGACGCCGCTCGCTGGGGCGATCACGCCCACTCGGGCGGATTCTGGAGGTGCGGCTTCAGCACCCCGATGCAGGGGAGATTCCGATAGCGTTCGGCGAAATCGAGGCCGTATCCGACGACGAACTTGTCGGGAATCTCGAAGCCGACGAAATCGGCTTCGCAAGGGACCTTGCGGCGCTCGCGCTTGTCGAGCAGCACGCACAGGCGAAGGCTAGCCGGATTCATTCGCCGCACCAGGTCGGCGACCATCGCGAGCGTCTTGCCGGTGTCCAGGATGTCGTCGATCAGCAGCACGTGGCGCTTGGAGATGTCCAGCGTGACCGAATAGACGAGCTGCGGCCGGGAGGTCGACCGGGTGGAGTCGCGATAGCTCGAGATCCGGATGCAGTCGAGGCGGACGGGATTGCGGATCTCGCGGAGAAGGTCAGCGGTGAACAGGATCGCACCGTTGATGATCGAGATCACGGTGATCGGCTCGTCGCCATAGGCGGCCATGATCTCCGCGCCGAGTCGCCGGATACGTTTCTTTATCGCCGCCTCCGTGATCAGCACGCTTTCCAGGTGGGGATGCGAAGCTGAAGAGGAGGCTGAGGCTGGGCGTTTCCTTGAGGGCATTGGGTTGAGTCCGGAATCGTTCAAAGCCGGCCAAACGCCTCGACGTAGGCGGCCTGGTCGGCAGCGCGGAAGAATGAAGTGCCGGCAACGAACGTGTCGGCTCCGGCAGCGCGGCACTCGGCTGCGGTAGCGAGGTCGATGCCGCCGTCGACCTCGAGACGGAACTCCAGTCCCCGGACCTTTCGCCAGCCCTCGATCTGCTCGATCTTCGGGATTATGTCGCGCCGGAAGCTCTGGCCGCCAAACCCGGGCTGCACGGTCATGACCAGTACAAGATCCACCAGCGGCAGAAAGGGCTCGATGGACCGCGCCGGGGTCCCGGGATTGAGGACGATGCCGCACTTGCAGCGGAGGGACCGGATGCGTGCGAGCGTGCCCGCGTGGTCGAAATCGGGCTCGATGTGGATGCTGATGCAGTCGGCGCCGGCCTCGGCGAACGCCTCGATGTAGCGGTGGGGTTCGCTCAGCATCAGGTGGGTGTCGAAATACAGGCGCGATCCGGCCTTTCGCAGCGCCGCGAGCGTCGCGGGCCCAAACGTCAGGTTCGGCACGAAGTGCCCGTCCATGATGTCCAGATGAAGCCAGGAAAGGCCGAGCTCGCTCACCCTGCCGGCGCTCTCGGCGAGGCGCGCATGGTCGCCTGCGAGCAGGGAAGGGGCCAGGATCGGCTTGTGCATCGGCCCTATTGACGGGACCGACGGCACAGGGAGCGAACAGAAAAAGCCGAGGCCCCGGGATCGTGTTACCAGACGTCCAGGATCGTGTCCGCCGACCTGCGTGCGAGGAGTTCGGCCAGCAGGGGCAGGGCCTGGTATTCGGCCTGCTGCAGGCCCGGCTCGGCAAATGCATCGCGGGAAGCCTCGACGCGGCGGCTGTTCACCAGGACGCGGCCCGTGCGGTTTTCCCGCAGGGTCACGGCCGCGGCCAGGGTGACGCTGAACTTGCGCCCCAGGCCGGTGTCGTCCGGCCGGGAGGTGGCCGCCTCCCGGGAATAGTCGACGATTACGACCTCGAGAACGGCGTCGGCCTCTGTGGGATCGTCGACCAGGCGCACCCGGCCGTCGCTCAGAAGAGTATTTCGCAGCTGTGCGCCGACGAGGGCCTCGGCCTGGGGAACGGCCGCCGGGTTTGCCACCGGCTGGACGTACAGGGTTGAGAACTCGGGCGTCGAGCCGGTTCCAAGGCGATAGCTCGAGCACGCGCCTCCGAAGCAGGCGAGGATCAGGAGCGAGAAGATTGCGCCGGGTACGGAAAGCCGGCTCCGCCGGACTGGCGCCGCTGTTCTGGAAAAGGGGCGCACGCTCTGATAGGCGTCAGAACAGCCAGAAGCGGCGACGCCTGGGTTCCTCGTTCTGGAGCTCCAGAATGGCTGTGGGAGGCGCAACGCCGGCAGCTGCCGCCTCGACCTCGGCGAGGCGGGCGCGCGACTGCTCGGCGATTTCCGAGTCGGGATAGGCCGTGATCGCGTCGTTGTAGAGGACGCGGGCGGCGGCGTAGTTGTCGCGCTTCAGAAAATAGAAGTCGGCCATGGTCATCTTGTACTCCGCGATGATGGAGTTCATCTGGTGGAGGCCCTCGGTTGCCCGGACGTTTCCGGGATCCGCGGGATACAGGACCATGAAGTCGTAGAAATAGGTTGCAGCGTCACGAGCCGGGGTCGGGTCGTAGTTCGCGCCCTGGACGAGCGATGCATGCGCTTCGGCGAGCCTCAGGTAGGCATCGGGCGTGAGAAGGCTTCCCCGGTAGTTGTTCACCATCCGGTCGAGCGTATCGATCGCGTCGAGGGTGGCTCCGCGGCGCATGTGCGCGCGGGCGATATTCATCAGGGCGAGCGGCGCGTAGTCGCTGTACGGCGCGTTGATCAGTAGGATCTCGTAGAACTCGATCGCCACCTCCGGGGCCTTGAAGCCCGGGAGTATGCCGAACATCCAGCGGTCGCGGGCGCCGTCGAGCAGCGCGCTGGCGATGCGGTACTGTTCGCCAATGATCTCGTCGAAGCGGAAGGTATTCGGATAGCGGGTCACCACCTCCTGATAATCCTCAAACGCCCGTGAGTACTGGTTTGCTGCCAGCCGGCACTGGGCGGCGCGATAAATGGCTTCAGGTGCGTAAACGGAATTGGGATAACGTCTTCCGACCGATTCATAGGCGCGGGCAGCCCAGTTCCAGTCCTCGCCCTCCTCATACCTGCGGGCCCTGTTCATGCGGTCGAGGGCATCGTTCGCCTCGCTGCCGCTCAGGCCCGACAGGGCCCCTCCCTCGATCCTCCAGCCGGTTTCCGGGCTCCAGACAAGTTCCGCGCGGGCGACGCCGGCGGTAACGATGGCGGAAAGCAGGAGGAGTCTGGCGACCTTTCGAACGGAAACGACGGGCATTGGGGAAATATCTACCAGCGAATCAACGCGCTTCCGCAGGTCAAGCCAGCCCCGAATGCGACGAGCAGCACGAGATCGCCCGGCTTTATCCTGCCTGCGCGGCGGGCCTCATCGAGGGCGATGGGGATCGATGCGGCCGAAGTGTTTCCGTAGCGGTCCACGTTGATGTGAAATCTGTCTATCGGTACCTTCAGATACTGGGCGATGGATTCGATGATCCTCAGGTTGGCCTGATGAGGGATCACGCAGGCTATCTGATCCGCCCCGATGCCGTGTTGTTCCAGTATTTCCCGGGCGGAGTCCTCCATGGAGCGGACGGCGAATTTGAACACCTCCTTGCCGCGCATCTTGATGCAGTGTGCCTTCGAAGCGATCGATTCCGCAGTGGCGGGCTGCCTGCTCCCTCCGCCGGGGATATAGAGCAGCTCGGCGCTCTCCCCGTACGAGGCGAGTCGCGTGCCGATCAGGCCGCGACCGGACTCCTTTGAAACGCCGAGGACTGCCGCTCCGGCGCCGTCGCCGAAGAGGACACAGGTGGTCCGGTCCGTCCAATCGACAACGGTGGATAGCTTTTCGACGCCGATCACCAGGGCGTGACGGTAGCGTCCGGATGCCAGCATGGCGCAGGCGGCATCCAGGGCGTAGATGAATCCGGAGCACGCGGCATTCAGGTCGAAGCAGGCGCTGCGGCTGGGAATGCCGAGCCGCGACTGGATCTGGCAGGCGGTCGCCGGCATCGGGAGGTCCGGCGTGATCGTGGCTACCACGAGCAGGTCGATGTCGGCGGCAGAGAGGCCGGCATCGGCCAGGGCCGCCCCTGCGGCCCGCGCACCCATCTCGGTGGTGGTCTCCTCCGGTCCGGCGATGCGACGCTCGCGGATCCCTGTTCGCGTCACGATCCACTCCTCGGATGTGTCCACCTTGGCGGACAGCTCGGCGTTAGTCAGAATACCGCTGGGTGCATATCCTCCGGTGCCGAGAATGACGGTGGATGAGGCTGCCATGGCTGGTTCGTCGGTCGGCGAGGACATCAGCTCACCGAAAGTCGGAGCAGCTCGTTCGCACGGGCGACGTCCGCCTCGATGCGATGGTTCATGTCGTTCTTGATGATTTCGTTTGCCGCGCGGATCGCGCTCTTGACCGCCTGGCGGTTGCTCGACCCATGCGCCTTCAGGATGTTTCCCCGGAGGCCGAGCAACGGGGCGCCGGCATACCGCTCCGGATTGATCCGACGCTTCAATGCGGAGAAGGCTCCCTGCGACAGCATGGCGCCGGCCATCCGGAACGGGTTTGCCGCGAGCTCGGAGCGAAGAACATTGCTGAAGAATTTCGAGAGCGATTCCCAGCTCTTGAGCAGGATGTTGCCGACGAATCCATCGCAGACCACGACGTCGACGTGATCCTCGAAGATGTGGAATCCCTCGACCTGCCCGGCGTAATTGATGATCCCGTCGGCCCGCTTCAGGAGCTCATGCGTCTCGGCGACGAGGGAGTTTCCCTTTCCCTCCTCGGTGCCGATCGTCGCCAGGCCGACCCGGGGACGCTCGACCCCAAGGACCACGCGGCAGTAGTGATTTCCCAGGATGGCGTTGTGTACGAGGTGATCGGCTCGCGCCTCTGGATTCGCCCCGGCATCGATCAGGATGAAGTGTCCGTTTTCCCGCGGGATGACGGCGGCGAGTGCCGGGCGATCGACGCCCTCCATCGTGCGAAGCCGCAGTGTGCCTCCGGCCATCAGGGCGCCGGTATTGCCGCAGCTGACAAGCACCCCGGCTTCGCCGGATTTCACCAGCTCGATGGCGCGGACCATCGAGGAGTCCTTCTTCTGCTTCAGTGCGACGAGGGGAGTGTCCTCCATGCGCACGATTTCCGAGGCGTGGAAAACAGCCAGGCGGTCGTGGCGCGACAGGCCAGACTGGGCGAGCAGGGGATCGAGCACGGCCTCGTCGCCGACGAGGGTGATCGGCCGGACCTCCGGAAAATCCGCGAAGGCGAGCTTTACGGCCGCGACAACTTCCGCGGGCCCGAGGTCGCCCCCCATGGCATCCACGGCAATCCGCTCGGGCGCGCCTGCGATGGTGCCCATTTAGGGGAGACGCAGGAACCGCGCCGCGCTCAAACCTCGACGTCGAGTACCTGGCGCCCCCGGTACATTCCGTTCTTCGGGTTCACCCGGTGGGGACGGAACGCGCTGCCGTCGGCGGGGTCCCGCGCGAACTCGGGCGCCTTGAATGCGTTGGCTGCGCGGCGATTGGCACTGCGGCGCTTCGACTGCTTGCGTTTCGGATTTGGCATGGAGGAAAGGGTTTAGTTGTGTGTGAGCGCCAGCGACCGGAGCGATCATTGCGCTGCAAGGGAGCGGAGATAAAAGCCGGGTTTTTTTGGGTCAAGCGCCATATGGTCGCTCACATTCCCATCCAGATCGCGAGGGCGCCAGCCATCAGAAAACGGTATACGGCGAAGACCGCAAGTCCATGGCGGGTAAGGAAGGAGACCAGGAACCGTACTGCGGCGGCGGCAGCCAGGGCGGCGACCACGGAGCCCAGCAGCACATTGGGCCAGCCGAACACCGCGATCATGGCCGGACCGCTCCTCAGGGCCGAATAGGCCGATGCCGCGGTGAGCGTCACGAACCCGAGCAGAAAGCTGAATTCCGCCGCCTTTCGCGGCTCAAGGCCCGAGAAATAGCCACCCACGATCGTCATCATCGAGCGGCTGGTCCCGGGCCATAGCGCGAAGCATTGGAGGATCCCGATGCGCAGGGCTGACCGGAGGTCGATTTCCCGGGACGGGGAGCCGTGGAGCCTGCGCCAGCGTTCCGCATAAAGCATCAGCAGGCCACCGGCCACCTGGGCCGCTATCACGGCGGGTACGCTGAAGAGATTCGCCTCGATCCAGTCGTGGGCCAGGAACCCGATCGCTGCCGCCGGGATGAATGCCACGATGAGATTTCTCAGCAGCATAAGGCCCTCGGGATCGCGGCCTGCGAGCCCGAGGACCATTGACCGCATCCGGCGCCAGTAGAGCAGTGCGACCGCCGCGATCGCGCCGAACTGGATGACTACCGTGAAGGTGTCGGCGGCGAGCCTGCGCGTAAGCGGGACGCCCCCGGCTCCATCCGATGACGGCGGGCGATGCCAGAGCAGGGCCCCGTCTGTGCCGGTCAGCTGGAGGTCGGAATCGAGGCCAAGCGCGCGATTTGCGATTATCAGGTGCCCGGTGGACGAGATCGGCAGGAACTCGGTCACCCCCTCGACGAATCCGAGCACCACTGCGTCGCTTGTGGCCAGGGGGCTCGCGGGTTCCCTTGCGGTGTCGGGCTCCGCTGCGAGCGCGACTATCGGATGCGCGAGCGCAATGACAGCCGTCGCGAGAATGCGGAGTAGCGGACGCACGCCGCTTGTTTTCAAGATTCGGCGAATGGAGCAAATTTATTTGCTCCTCCCGCAAGGCTCGTCTCAGTCGATGGGCGGCATGAACGAATTCGCGCCGCTTACCGACCGCCTTGCCGCCGGGCAGGATCTCACGGATGGAGAAGTCGCGGAGGCGGCGCTCGCCCTGGCCTCGCCCGATGCCTCCGAAGCGGAGAAGGCGGATTTTCTCCGGGCACTGGCAAGGAAGGGAGAAACGGCGGATGAGGTGGCTGCCTTTGCGCGTTCCTTTCGGGCCTTGGCCGTAAACCCGGGCGTCGAGCGCTGGGCGGGCCATGCGATCGATATCGTGGGAACCGGCGGCGACCACGCGGGTGGATTCAACATCTCGAGCATGGTGGTGTTCACGCTGGCTAGCGCCGGCGTGACCGTGATGAAGCACGGCAACCGCGGGATCACCTCGCTCTGCGGCAGCGCCGATCTCCTGGCCGGGCTAGGCGTCGACATCCAGGCGTCGCCGGAGCGGATGCGTGCCAGCCTTGAGGCGCTCGGCCTGGCGTATTTCTTCGCCCCTGCCTATCACCCGGCATTCAAGCACGTCGCGCCGGTCCGCAAGGCGCTTGCCGCCGAGGGTCAGCGTACGGTGTTCAACATTCTCGGACCGCTGATCAACCCAGGCCGACCGGCGCATGTGCTGCTCGGTGTCTTCTCCGAAAAGTGGGTGGATCGCCTCGCCGGTGCGCTCGAGGGACTCGAGGCTTCGTCGGGCATCGTCGTCCATGGCGTCATCGACGATTCGAGAGGCATCGACGAACTGACCACGGCGACCCGCAACCGGGTCAAGGGCCTCGGCCGGCTCGCTGCTGAGTCCGGGGTCTGGGAGGCGGCGACGTTCGGGCTGGAGCCCACGCCGTTCGAGGACCTTCGAGGCGGCGATCTCGCCACGAACCTGGCGATAGTCGACTCGATCCTCGCCGGCCGCGCGCCGCAGGGCCTCGTCGACACGATCGTGCTGAACACCGCTGTCGGCCTCTGGATTGTCGGCAAGGCTACGAGCGTCCGCGACGGGATCGGGCAGTCCCAGGAACTTCTCCTCGGCGGCGCGGTGAAGGCCAAGATTGCGGACACGCGGGCCTTCTTCGCCTCATGAAGCTGCGGTTCTTCGGGACCGACGGCGTTCGGGGTCCCTACGGGGGCGATCTCATCAACGAGGATTTTGCCGCGCGACTGGGATTTGCCGCGGCCCGCCACTTCTGCGGTACGCTTGAACCGGGCGCCCGCGTGGTCCTCGGCCGGGACACACGCGCTTCCGGGGAATCCCTGCTGGAGGCTGTCAGCGCGGGTGTCGCCGCTGCCGGCTGCCGGCCGCTGACGGTAGGTGTCCTGCCCACGCCCGCGGTGTCCTGTGCAGTGCTCGATGGCGGGGCCGCCTTTGGAGTGATGCTCACGGCTTCCCACAACCCGGCTGCCGACAATGGAATCAAGTTCTTCAATTCCCTTGGACAGAAGCCGTCGGCCGCCGACGAGGCGCAGATCGAGGCGCTGCTGCCGCCTGTCGAGCAGGTGCTCGGCACGAACCGGCCCGCGGAAATGGACGGTCGTGGGCCTTACCTGAAAAGGCTCCGTGCCGTGCTCGCGGATTCCTCGCTCGCCGGATGGACCATCGCGCTCGACACCGCGCATGGCGCGGCGTGTGCCACGAGCCGGCAGGTGCTGGAGGGACTCGGCGCCACCCTTGTTACGCTTGGCGATGCACCGGACGGTCGAAACATCAACGACGGCGTCGGCAGCGAGCATCCTGAAAAGCTTCAGGCCAGGGTCAGCGCGGCCGGCGCCAGGCTTGGAATTGCACAGGACGGCGACGGGGACCGGTGCGTGCTGGTCGACGAGAAGGGCGTCCTGCTCGATGGCGACGAGATACTGGCGGTGCTCGCCGTCGATGCCTTGTCGCGCGGACTCCTGGCAAACAGGACTCTTGTTGTCACCGTGCAGAGCAATCTCGGGCTCGATCGGGCTGTGGAGGCCGCCGGCGGACGAGTCTGCCGCACGCCAGTGGGGGACCGGAATGTCGCCGAGCGCATGCGCGCCGAAGGGGCCATGCTCGGTGGAGAATCCTCGGGACATGTCATCTGTTCCGACATTGTTCCGACCGGGGATGGACTCGTGGCTGCCCTGCGCGTGATCGGCGTGATGCTCGCGACCGGGAAGCCGCTTTCGGAACTGCGCCGTGTGCTTGTCAAGGCGCCTCAGCTATCCCGTGCGCTGGCCGTGCGTGAGAAGCTGCCGCTTGACGACCTTCCCAACCTGCGGGCTGAGCAGCAGGCGATCGAACGGGAATTGGGAACCGGCGGCAGGTTGCTTGTCCGCTACTCAGGAACCGAGCCGAAGCTGCGGCTGCTGGTCGAGGGGCCGGATGTGGCGACAGTCACGTCGGCAATGGAACGCCTGGTGAATGCCGCCAAGGCGGACCTCGACGTGCAGGAATGACCTGGTCCGCGGGGGGAGGGAGTCCAAAAAATCCGCCTTGGATTTGAACCCCGGGAATCCAGACTCCCGTCACTCATGAAGATATGCTGCATTGGAGCCGGCTATGTTGGCGGCCCGACCATGGCCATGATCGCCCTTAAGGCTCCGGGCATCCGGGTGACCGTCGTCGACATGAACGAGGAGAGGATAGCGGCATGGAATTCGACCCGGCTTCCCGTCTATGAGCCGGGCCTCGAGGAGGTCGTTCTCAAGACGCGCGGCAGGAACCTCTTTTTCTCGACCGACGTCCGTGGCGCGATCAAGGCGGCCGACATCATCTTCGTCGCCGTCAACACCCCGACCAAGAGCTACGGGGTGGGGGCAGGAAGGGCGGCCGACATGCGGTACATCGAGTCCGTAGCACGCACGATCGCGGATGCCGCGACCACCCCGAAGATCATCGTCGAGAAGTCGACGATCCCCGTGAAGACGGCCGAGACGATCAAGGACATCCTCGCGGCCAACGGAAAGGTCGGCCGTTTCGCGGTGCTGTCGAACCCGGAGTTCCTTGCCGAGGGAACCGCGATCGCGGACCTCGAAAATCCGGACCGCGTCCTGATCGGCGGCGAGCCAACGCCGGCGGGACGCAAGGCGATCAAGGCGCTCGTGGATGTGTACGCGCACTGGGTGCCCCGCGACCGGATACTCACCACGAACCTCTGGTCCTCCGAGCTTTCGAAGCTCGTCGCCAACGCGTTCCTCGCCCAGCGCATTTCCTCGATCAATTCCGTTTCGGCTTTGTGCGAGGCGACGGGTGCCGATGTCGACGAGGTTGCCGTGGCGATCGGGCGAGACTCGAGGATCGGGCCGCGATTCCTCAAGGCCTCGGTAGGCTTCGGCGGGTCGTGCTTCCAGAAGGACATCCTGAACCTCGTATACCTCTGCGAGCACTTCGGGCTGCCCGATGTTGCCGCCTACTGGGAGGGGGTCGTGCGCATGAACAATTGGCAGAAGCGACGGTTCTCGGAGAAGATCGTGCGTTCGCTGTTCAACACCGTAGCGGGGAAGCGAATCGCCATCCTGGGGTTTGCCTTCAAGAAGGACACGAACGACACGCGCGAATCCGCTGCGATCGCCGTCTGCCGCGACCTGCTGGCGGAGAAGGCGCATCTCTCGGTTTACGATCCGAAGGTGTCCGCGGAGGACATTCGTCGGGATGTTCTCGGAGGCGACCCCGGCCTTGCCGAGGGCACGCCGGCGCCGTTCCCCCGGAGCGGCAAGGCCAAACCGGTGGACCGCCTCACCATCGCATCGAGCGCCTACGAGGCGGCAAAAGGGGCGCACGCCATCGTTGTCCTGACGGAGTGGGACGAATTCCGAGACCTCGATTTTGCGCGCATCCACAAGGACATGGTCCAGGCGGCCCACGTCTTCGACGGACGCAACATCCTGAATCCGGCCAAGCTCAGGAAACTCGGCTTCCGGACGTTCTCGATCGGCAAGTAGGGTCGGACCGTGGAAGAGGAACCGCTGATCTTCACTGATTGGCACTGAGGCGGGGGGCAATCGAACTGGGAAAACCGCTAATGGACGCTGATGGGGGTGGCGTTCGATTCAGATTTTGCCGCAGAGGCGCTGAGACACGGAGCCCGAAGTCCTGAGGATTTGCTGTGTGCCTCGGCGTCTCAGCGGTAATATCTCCTGCTGCCCGCTGCCTTCCTCGGCGGCCTTCTGTGCAAATCTTATCAGACTCCCAGTGAGGTCCGGTAAACCCGCGGGACGCGTTTGCTGATCGAGCAGAGCGATTCCCAGGGGATCGTGTCGCACGAGCGGCTGAATTCGGAAATCGAGATCGTCTCGTCGCCCTGGCTGCCGACCAGGACAGCTTCGTCGCCGCAGGCCGCTCCGGACACCGCGGTCACGTCGACTATCGTCTGGTCCATGGTGACGCGCCCCAGGATCGGGCATCGGTGTCCCCGAATGAGCACGTGGCCGCGATTGCTGGCCGCACGCGGGATTCCATCGGCATAGCCTGCGCACAGGATGGCGACCGTGGAATCGTGCGCCAGCGCATGGGTGCGGCCATAGCTGACAGTGGTGCCTGCCGGCAGTCGCTTCACGAGTCCCACTCGCGTGCGAAAGCTGAAGACCGGCTCGGTGTGCACTTCCGCCAGCATCGAGTGCGGATGCGGGAGAATACCGAACTGCAGGAGGCCGACTCGCACCGCATTGAAGGGACTGCCGCCGGGCATTGTCTCGATGCCCGCGCTGTTGTCCGCGTGGACGAGCAGCGAGGCGAGATCGATGCCCTTGCAGCGCGCGATCGTGTCGAGGAAGCACTGCCTTTGCTGTGCGGTGAAGGCGGTGTCGTCGTCCGGGCTGGCGAAATGAGTGAACACGCCCGCGAGGCGCAGGTGCGGGGCGGCCAGGATGCGTGCGCAGAGTTCGGGCGCTTCCTGATGCCAGACACCGAGCCTGCCCATGCCCGTGTCGATCTTGAGGTGAATGCTCAGCTGCCGACCCGCCCGTTTACCGACCGCCTCGAGCCTGTCGACTTCCTCGGCGCTAGATACTGTCGCGGCGAGATCGTATTCGGCGACGTAGCGATCCTCCTCAGGGAGGACGGGGCTGAGCAGGAGGATCGGCCAGCCGGGACCGAGGTCGCGAAGCGTGGCTGCCTCGGCGATGTTGGCGACGGCGAACAGGTCGGCACCCGCATGCATCAGGCGCGCGGCAACCTGTGGCAGGCCGTGGCCGTAGGCGTCGGCCTTGACCACGGCGACGTAGCGGATGTGTGCCGGCAGGCTCGCCCGAATCAGCTTCAGGTTTCGTTCGAGCGCCGCCAGGTCGATTTCCGCCCAGCATCGGAGGGGCAGTGCGGGAGTGGAGGGATTCATGATGCCGGTGTCGGTGCGCGGTGAATGGCAGGCTTCCAGGCCGCGTAGGAAGGTTCCTCATGAAGGAACGCATCCGGGGCATCGGTTGCGCGAAACAGGTCGGCATCGATTGCGGCCGGAGCGGCGAGCAGCGCCGCAGGATCGTAGTCGACCTCGACGGTCCCTACCGGAAGCGGCGTCCAGTGACGGAAGCGACTCGGCGTGAATATTGGTGTTCCGTCCGGAGGAATCTGCTCCGTGGTCACCCGCTGGAGGCCGTCCTGCCTCGAGTAGCGGTGCCAGGAGCTGCGTCTGGCATCGGCGATGACGATCGCGGGCGAGGGGAGCACCTGCGCGGCGAGTGCCAGGCTTTGATAGGCGTAAACCGGGCGGGACTGGAGCGCACACCATGTGCGGATGGCCATTGCCGTGGCGCGGATGCCGAGAAGGGAGCCGGGACCCTCGCAAAAGACAAAGGCGGGGAATGCGTCCAGCTCGACCTCCAGGCGCTCGATGCAGCGGAACAGGCCGACTGCCGTTTCGCCGTCGTCCGATTCCCAGCGCCAGCTGCCCGGGTCGGAGCTGAGGTCCCCCACGTGCACCCGGGTCGACGCGGCGTCCAGAAGGAGCAGTCGCCGATGGTCTTCGACGAGTTGGCGGAGGCTTGCCATTCCAGCCACGAAACCTGCGCGCGGCGTTAGCCGCAAGATTGCAAACGGTTCGTGTCACCCCGGGCGGGAATCCGAATCCGCCATTGACCGGCCAAGGTGC
Organism: Candidatus Salsuginivita brisbanensis; assembly: GCA_038144975.1. Classification (GTDB taxonomy): domain Bacteria; phylum Verrucomicrobiota; class Verrucomicrobiia; order Opitutales; family Opitutaceae; genus Salsuginivita; species Salsuginivita brisbanensis. Next base: position 29,533 of record JAYQOU010000006.1, read on the forward strand.
CGGCCTACGTTGAACGGTTTCCCTCCATCGCCAATCCCTCCGAGTCCTTTCCGGTGAACATACAAGTCAACGACCTCTCCGAAACCCGCAAGCACCTGGTCATCGCCCTCGAGCCTGCCGAGGTCGACGCCGAGCATCAGGCGGTTGTTGCCGAGTTCGTGAAGATGGCCCGGCTGCCGGGATTTCGGCCCGGGAAGGCCCCTGCGGCCATGGTCGCCAAGCGCTATGCGAAGGAGATCGGGGACGAGTTCAGGCAGAAGGTCGTGGGCAAGGCCTACCAGAGCGCCCTCAAGGATCAGAAAATCGACGTGCTCAATGTCGTTAATGTCGAGCCTGGCACCATCGAGCCCGGTGCCGCGGCAAGCGTCACGGTCGCCGTCGACGTCCGCCCCGAGATCCGGCTGCCCGAGTACACGGGTCTGCCGACGGAGATCGAGCCCGTGGAGCCGACCGAGAAGGAGATCGACGAGATCGTCGAGGGCCTCCGTGCCGAGCGGGCTGACTTCAAGGTCGCGGACCGCGAATCGCGAAAGGGCGACTTCGTCAAGCTGGCCTATGAGGGCAACGTCGAGGGCAAGCCGATTCTGGAGATCGTCCCCGACAAGCAGATCTACGGTAAGGTACCCCAAACCTGGGAGGAAGTGGAGGGCAGCCAGGAGGGCGTCATCCCCGGGCTCGGCAAGGGGATCGCGGGACTCAAGACAGGCGAGAAGCGCGACGTTTCCGTGGCGTATCCCGATCCGTTTCCCGGTGCTCCGGCGCTCGCAGGCAAGGCCGCCACCTATGCGGTCGAGGTGCTCGAGGTGAGGGAGCGCGTCCTGCCGCCGATCGATGCGGATTTCTTCAAGGCCCACCAGGTCGACGATCTTGCTGGGTTGCGCTCGCAGATCGCGATCCGACTGAAGTTCCAGAAGGAGCAGCGGAACCTGCAGGCGCAGCGGCGCCAGGTAACGGACGCGCTCGGCTCGAAGATCGAGATCATCCCGCCGGACAGCCTCGTCGAGGCGGAAAGCCAGTCGATCCTCAGGCGCTTCATCGAGGAGAACATGCGGCGAGGCGTCTCTCCGGAGCAGTTCGAGAAGGACAAGAAGGAGCTGGTCGACGGTGCCCGCAAATCGGCCGTGAACCGGGTCAAGATCCAGCTCGCCCTCGCCAAGATCGCCGAGAACGAGAAGCTCACGGTTTCGGGTGAGGACCTCGAGCGGTTCATCCAGCGGGAAGCCATGCGCACTAACGAGAAGCCCGCCCGGATCGCAAAGGAGCTGACGAAGAACCGGGAGCAGCTGCAGTCGGTGCAGCAGTCGCTGCTCTTCGACAAGGCGGTTGATTTCCTCGTCTCCAAGGCTACTGTGCGCACAGTGACTCCCAAGGCGGAGCAACCTGCACAATCGTGAGCTATTACGTTCCTATCGTCCTCGAGAACACCGGCCGCGGCGAGCGGTCGATGGACATCTATTCCCGCCTGCTGAAGGACCGGATCATCTTCCTCGGGACGCCGATTGACGACATGGTCGCCAACCTCGTCATCGCCCAGCTCCTGTTCCTCCAGATGGAGGATTCGAAGAAGGACATTCACCTGTACTTGAACTCGCCGGGCGGCGTCGTGACCGGCGGCATGGCGATCTATGACACGATAAATTTCCTGCAGTGCGACGTTGTCACCTACTGCGTGGGCATGGCTGCCAGCATGAGCACGGTGCTGCTCGCCGCGGGAACGAAGGGCAAGCGGTTTGCCCTGCCCAATTCCCGCATCATGATCCACCAGCCGTCGGGCGGTGCCGGGGGACAGGCGGCGGACATCGCCATCGCCGCGCGGGAGATCCTGCGCTGGCGGCAGACGCTCAACCAGACGATCGCACGCCACACCGGCAAGTCACCCGAGCAGGTCGAAAAGGACTCGGATCGCGACTACTACATGAGCGCGACGGAAGCGAAGGAGTACGGAATCGTCGACCATGTCGTCGAGTCGACGCGCGAGGCGCAGTCGCTCGCGGTGCATGCGGCGTAAATTCCCGAGGACGGGGCGCCCCGCTTCCCCCTCGACAACGCATCCGATCGCAGGAGACTTACCCCATGGCCAAGTCGTCGCGACTGACGCTCTGCTCCTTCTGCGGCAAGTCCCAGGCGGAGGTTAAGAAGATTATCGCGGGTCCAGGTGTCTACATCTGCGACTCGTGCGTCAACGTCTGCAAGACCATCATCGACCGCGAGGTGAAAGGTCCGGCGGCCGAGGCGAAGCCGACCATCCGCCTTTCCAAGCCGTCCGAGATCAAGAAGACGCTGGACGAGCATGTAATCGGGCAGGACCACGCGAAGAAGGTCCTCTCGGTTGCGGTCTATAACCATTACAAGCGGCTGATGTTCGAGAGCGGCCAGTCCCTGAAGGGACAGGGGGCGCTCACGCCTGAGTTCAGCGATGTCGAGATGGAGAAGAGCAACATCCTGCTCTTCGGGCCCACGGGCTCGGGAAAGACCCTCCTGGCGCGCACGCTCGCCCGGATCCTCGATGTTCCCTTCGCCATCTCGGATGCGACGACCCTGACCGAAGCCGGTTATGTCGGGGAGGACGTCGAAAACGTCGTGCTCAGGCTGCTTCAGGCGGCGAACTACGACGTCAAGCGCGCCGAGTGCGGCATCATCTACATCGACGAGATCGACAAGATCGGCCGCAAGACCGAGAACGTCTCGATCACGCGCGATGTCTCGGGCGAGGGAGTGCAGCAGGCGCTGCTGAAGATTCTCGAGGGAACGGTCTGCAACGTGCCGCCGCAGGGCGGCCGGAAGCATCCGAACCAGGAGTACATCCAGGTCAACACCGCCAACATCCTCTTCATCTGCGGCGGCGCCTTCATCGGTCTCGACAGCATCATCCAGCGTCGCCTTGGGCGCCGCGGTCTCGGCTTCGCCTCGATCGAGGCGCAACGTGGCTCCGCCGCTGATGCGGGCGAGATGCTTCGTTCCGTTGCTCCCGAGGACCTTATCCGCTTCGGCATGATCCCCGAGTTCATCGGGCGCCTGCCTGTGGTTTCCGTGCTCGATCAGCTGGGGGTTGCCGACCTGGAGAAGATCCTGCTCCGGACGAAGAACGCGATGGTGAAGCAGTATTCCAAGCTTTTCGCGATGGACGGCGTGAGGCTCCGGTTCACGCCGGATGCGGTCCGGGCGATTGCGAGAAAGGCGATCGAGCTCAAGACCGGGGCGCGGGCCCTGCGGTCGATCATGGAGGGCCTGATGCTTGAGGTGATGTATGAGTTGCCACAGCGGGACGACGTGAACGGAGTGGTCGTCGACGCAGCGGTCGTGGCCGGCCTGCGGCGGCCCGCAATGCGCAAGGCACCGAAGGCGGCCGGCACGCGAAACGCGGCCTGAACGCGTCCAGGCCTCTGGGCGGTTGTATCGAGGAAGCCCGGGATCAGGCCCTGCCGGGCATCGGCAGCGGGCCGGTGCGATCGGGCATAGGGGCGTAATCCGGACGCTCGAAGCCGGAAACCAGGTCCGAGATCCGGACGGGCAGCCCGGTCTCGAAGCACCGGTTGGCGGCCACGCCCACGAGGATCGAAGCGGCGCCGCCGCGGTGGTCTGACGCCCGGACGAATTGGTCGGCCGGAGGGTTCGTCAGGAAGATGTCATCCAGCATCACCGCATCGCCACCGGCGTGGGCGCCCTCGCCGGTCCAGACTTCCAGCTCCTGGGGAGCGCCGCGCATCGGGATCACTCGGGTGAACGTGCCGGACCGGAGCAGCGACGGAGCGGCTCCCTCGGCCGGGCGGCCGAGTTGCTCGATGTCCGAGTGCTCGAGGCGTCCCTTCGTGCCGTTGAAGGCGATATGGTATCCCTCCCACGCGTTGAACGCGTTGAGCGAATAGGCCATGGTCGCGCCGGTGTCGTAGCGCACGAGGACGTTCATGTTGTCCTCGATGTCGATTCCCGGCCGGAACACGCACTGGTCCCGATGGTAGCCGTCGTGGTGTTCCTGGTCGAGGTAGAGCTGCTTGAGGTTCCCCGACGCCAGGCTGAAGAAGAAGCTGCATTGCTGGCTCTCGGGGCAGGTGTGGCATCGCTCGTGGTGGCTGTTCAGCCCGAGGCGCCTTGCCATCTCCGGCGTGTAGAACTCCCGCTTGCCGGTCGCGCGAACCTCGACGGGAACGGCGCTGAGCCACCAGTTGACGAGGTCGAAGTGGTGCGTCGCCTTGTGGATCATCAGGCCGCCCGAGAATCGCTTCTGGCTGTGCCAGCGCCGGAAGTAGTCGGCGCCGTGCGAGGTGTTGAGCAGCCATTCGAAATCGACGGAGAGCACCTCGCCGATAGCGCCGTTCATCAGGAGTTCCTTCACCTGGGTCCGAGGCGGTGAGTACCGGTAGTTGAAGGTCACGCGGACGTTGCGTCCGGTGCGGCGCTGCGTGTCGAGGATGCGCTGGGCCTTGCCGGCCTCCGTCGTCATGGGCTTCTCGGTGATCACGTCGCAGCCGAGTTCCATGGCCCGCACGATATACTCGTCGTGGGTCGAATCCATGGTGGTGACGATCACGGTATCCGGGCGGGTCTCGCTCACGAGCCTGTCGAAGTCGGCCGCGACGTAGCCGGGGACTGTCACGCCCCGCATGGCCGCCTGGTTGCGGGACAGCTCCACCCGGCCGGGGTTGAGGTCGCAGAGTGCCACCAGCTCGGCGCTTTCGCGATAGGTATCGATGATCGCGTTGCGATACATGCCGTGCCGGATGCCGGTGCCGACGATCGCATAGCGCTTGCGCGGTGCGGCGGAGGTGGCGGGTGCGCCGGCGGCCGCAGCGAAGGCGGTGGGCGCAAATGCCATTGCCAGGCCAGTTCCGGAGAGGGTCTTCAGAAAACGGCGGCGGCCATCGCCACCAGGGGTGGTGTTCGGGGTATTCATGGGGAAACCGGGGTTGTGCCGGGCGGGAAGCCGCCGGCTCAGGGGTGCTGCAACTCTGCCAACCCGCTGGACATTGTCCAGTCGAACAGCCTACCAGTGGGCGTAGTCGCCCTTCTTCAGGGAGCGGGCGAAGGCCACGAGCAACTCGACGCAGCGCTCCACGTCCTGGAGGTCCACGACCTCGCTCGGGGTGTGCATGTAGCGGAGCGGCACGCTGACTAGCCCCGTTGCCACGCCGCCGCGGCCCATCTGGATCGCCCGTGCGTCCGTGCCGGTCGGTCCTGCCACTGCTTCAAACTGGTGCGGGATCTTCAGGCTCCGGGCGGCGTCCGAGAGCTTTTCGAAGACCTTTGGGTTGATGTTCGCTCCGCGGCAGATAACCGGGCCGCCACCCAGCTTGAGCTCGCCGAATCTCCGGTTGTCGCAGTCCGGGTGGTCGGTCGCGTGGGTCACGTCGACGGCGACGGCAAGGTGCGGGTTCACCGCATAGGCGGCGGTGGTGGCACCGCGCACGCCGATCTCCTCCTGCGAGGTCGCAACGCTCACGACTTTGGCGGCCAGCTTGCCGCGCTTTGCCGAGAGGCGTCGGAGCGCCTCGCCGACGATGTAGGCGCCCACTTTGTTGTCGAATGCGCGCGCGGTGGCGACGCTGCCATCGACGATCGCGAGTTCGTGGTCGTAGGTTGCGGCGTCGCCGATAGCGACCCTGGCGAGTGCCTCCTTGCGGGAGCGGGCACCGATATCGATCCAGATCTCGTGCTTCTTCGGCACGCGCTTTCGGTCCTCGTCGTCCATCAGATGGATCGCGCGCTTGCCCGTGACGCCGAGGACGGGTCCCTTGGCCGTCCGGATCACGACGCGTCGTCCGGAAAGGATGCTCAGGTCGTGTCCCCCGATCGTGTTGAAATACAGGAATCCGTCCTTGTTAACGTAGGTGACCTGGAGGCCGAGTTCATCCATGTGGCCGGAGAACATCACCACGGGATCCCCGTCGGGATTCAGGGTGGCGATTCGATTGCCGAGCGGATCCTTCGCATAGGAATCCGCGGCGGGCTCGACGTGGCGGTCGAAGACCGCCTGGGCCTCGGATTCGTAGCCGGACGGTGAGCGTGCGTGGAGCAGTTCCTCCAGAAAGGCGGGGGCGCGGTTGGGCATGCCACAACGCTCCCGCAATCAGCCCGGGGAGCAACGCGGAAAAAGGCTGGAAATATCGCTTTGCCTCCGGGCTGCTTTGCGTAGGTGCTCGGAAGGCATGACGATCTATCCAGCCATCGACCTCCGGGGCGGACGCTGTGTCCGCCTGCTGCAGGGGCGAGCCGATCGCGAAACGGTCTATTCGGACAGGCCTGGCGAGGTGGCTGGTGCCTATGCGGCTGCGGGAAGCTCCTGGGTGCATGTCGTCGACCTCGACGGGGCATTTTCCGGATCCGCGACGAACCGCGAGGCGGTTCGTGCGATCGTTGCCTCGGGTCTCCGCGTGCAGCTCGGCGGCGGCCTGCGCACGCGTGACGCGGTGCAGCAGGTCCTCGACCTCGGGGTGGCCCGCGCGGTCATCGGGACGCGGGCGGCCGAGAGCGAGGCGTTCGTCGCGGAACTCGTGGCGGCCTTTGGCGATCGCATCGCCGTCGGCATCGATGCGCGCAACGGCAAGGTGGCGGTGAAGGGCTGGGTCGACACCACCGAGACCGGAGCCCTCGCACTTGCGCGGCGCATGGACGAGGTCGGAGTGCGGACGCTCATCTACACCGATATCGGGACGGACGGCATGCTGACGGGTCCGAATTTCGCGGCTCAGGAGGAATTGCTCGGCACCGTCAGCGCGAGGGTCATTGCCAGCGGAGGCGTCAGTCGCCGAGAGGACATCATTCGTTTTGCGGAAATCGCCGCGCAGCGCCCGAATCTCGATGGCGTGATCGTCGGCAAGGCGCTCTACGAGCAACGGGTCACGCTTCCTGACCTGCTCGCGATTGCCGGCGGCTGATCCCGTTTGCCGGCGGCTCGTTTCAGTCCTTCGAAAGCTCGATCGAGCGGTCCCGGGCGGCAATCAGCGTCTCGCGCACGAGGCCGCGAAAGTCGCGGGCCGTCATGCGCTGCAGGCCCGCAAACGTCGTTCCGTTGGGCGAAGTCACTTGGTCGCGGAGCGTCTCAGGCGATTCCCCGGACTGGGCCAGCAGCCTGGCTGAGCCGAGGACGGTCTCCTGCGCGAGCGTGGCGGCGACCTTCGGCGGCAGCCCGGCGGCGATGCCGCCTTCCCGGAGAGCCGCGACGAACTCGAAGAGAAAGGCAGGCCCGCTGCCGCTGAGCGCCGTGACGGCATCGAGCAGGTTTTCCTCGACCTCGATGACCTTTCCAAGGGATCCCAGGATCGACTTGATCGCCTTACGGTCGGCGGACTCGGGAGGATGGTGGGCTGCCCAGGCGGTGACACCCGCAGCGATTTGTCCGGGAGTGTTAGGCATCGCGCGCACCAGGTTTCGGGCCGAGGGAAACGTCTGCTCGAGGCGCTCAAGGCGCTTGCCTGCCAGGATCGAGAGCACGAGTCGGCTAGCGGTCAGTTTGGCGAGGCTGGTGTCGAGGCCGGCGAGCTGCTGGGGCTTGCAGGCGAGCACAACGATGTCCGCGCCCTTGAGCAGATCCGGCAGGTCCGAAGCCGCCCGGATGCCGGTGCGGCCTGCGAGCACCTGAGCCGTGTCGTCGTCCCCGCCGATGCATGCCAGGTCGCCTGGCGTGGCTCCGCCGGCAAGGATGCCGCCGACCATGGCGGAGGCCATGCGGCCGGATCCGATGAAGGCGATGCGCGGCATCTTCAGGATTCCAGGGACCGGGAGCGCTTGCGGTCGATCGGATGCATGAGCGTGACCCGGGTGCCGCCGCCCTCGAGGTTCTCGACATTCACCTCGCCGCCGAGATTGCGGAGCGCGTGCCGGGCAACCGTCAGTCCCATGCCGACGCCCACGGTGTGCTTTGAGCTGATGAACGGCTCGAAGATCCGGTCGCGGATCTGCGGATCCACGCCGCGACCACAGTCCTCCACGAAGATGTGCAGCTGACGGCCCTCCTCGGGATGCTCGTGAATGGCGGTGCGCACCACGATCGGTCGCTGGAACTCGGGCTTGTCGCCATACGCCTCCCAGGCGTTGATCAGCACCTTCGAAAGCACCTCCTCGAACACCTCGTAGTGGGTGTCGATGGCGAGTTCGCCGAGGGGGTTGTCGATCTTGACCGGTGCCTCGACCTTGTAATCCGCCTGATAGCGGGCGACGCCGCTCTCGATGAGGCGCTGCAGGTTCCCCTTGATCAGTGGCAGCCGGGTCTTCACGACGAGCGAACTCAGCTGCTTGATGATCGTGACGATCCGCTGCACCGCGTCCTCGACATGGGCGGCATTCTTCTGAACGAGATCCGGCTTGTTGTAGTAGGCCTTGATCAGGTCGAGGTACCCGATCACGACGCCGAGGAGATTGTTGAGGTTGTGCGCGATTCCCTGGGTGACTGCGCCGATGGTCGCGGCGCGCCGGGCCTCCGAGAGGCGCCGCTGGAGCGTCACCAGTTCCCGGTTGATGGCGACGAAGCGGAGCTGCGTCTGGACCCGGGCAAGCGTCTCGTCGAGATCGATGGGCTTCGTGATGTAGTCGACAGCGCCGACTCCGAGGCCCTCCAGCTTTCCCTCCTTTGAGGTGCGCGCGTTGATGAAGATGACGGGAATCGACTTGGTTTCCTCGTCGGCCTGGAGGCGCTGGCAAACCTCGATGCCGTCCATGTCCGGCATCATCACGTCGAGCAGGATCAGGTCGGGCCGCTTGTCGGCCACCTCCTTCAGGGCCTCGAGTCCGTTGTGGGCGGCAAATACCTCGATGCCTTCCCGCTCTAGCTTGCGGCGCAGCAGCTGCACATTGATGGGCTGGTCATCAACTACCAGGATCTTTGGCGCAGCCATTTGGGGATTGGGTCGGATCGGGGCTTTCGGGGCAAGCCGGCTTGTGTGGGAAGTCAGGCGCCCGGCGACGTTGCCGTGGTGCCATGCAGGCGGTGGGCCTTGACCGTATTGCGCATGAGCATGACGACTGTCATTGGTCCAACGCCTCCGGGCATCGGCGTTATGCCAGAGGCGATCGGGGCGACTTCCGCAAAGGCGACGTCGCCGGTCAGGCGGTAACCGCTTTTTCGGGAAGGATCGGGAACCCGGCTGACGCCGACATCGATCACGACTGCGCCCGGCTTGACCATGGACGCGCGGATGAACTCGGAGCGACCGATGGCCGCGATTAGCACGTCCGCCTGGCGGGTGATGGCCGGGAGATCCGCCGTCGCGGAATGACAGACGGTGACGGTCGCGTTTGCCCCGGCCCGCTTCTGGAGGGCGAGCAGGGCCACCGGCTTGCCGACCAGGAGACTGCGTCCGACCACCACGACGTGGCGACCCTTGAGGTCGACGCCGGTCCGGGCGAGCAGCTCCATGATGCCGGCAGGAGTGCAGGGGACGAATCCCGTCTCGTCGTCCTGGGCGACCTTGCCGAGATTGACGGTGTTGAGACCGTCGACGTCCTTGCCCGGTGCGATGTGCCGGAAGACCGACAGCTCGTCGATATGGGAAGGGAGTGGCGACTGGACCAGGATGCCATCGACATCGGGGTCGACGTTCAGGGCCTCGATCTGCTGCAGCAGTTCCTCCTGGGAAATCGTGGCCGGCGGCAGGATTACCCGGCTGGTGATGCCGATCTCCGCCGCAGTCTTTTCCTTCTTCTTGACGTAGGAGACCGAGGCGGGGTCTTCGCCCACCCGGACCAGCGCGATGCAGGGCTTTCGCCCGTTGATGGCAGCAACCTCGGCCTTGAGCTCGCCAATGATGGAGGCGGCGATGGCGTTGCCGTCGATGATCTGCATGAGTGGCGAGCCGATTGGTGCGTGGCGTAGGTTTCCGGAGCAGGTCCCGGCCTAGCGAAGGACGAGAGTCTCCGCGTGGATGACCACGGATCGCGCGTCCGCCGAATTCTCGGCCAGGCCCGACACCACGACGACGCGCCCGATATAGTTGTCCGGCTGCTCGGTGAGCATGAGGCCGCTGAGATCGACGTAGGCGATGCGTACACCCGCATCGTCGTTTAGCTGGTATTCATAGGGCCGTCTCGGGGTGAAGGGGCGTTGGCTTGAGGCGAACCGCCCCTGGAAGATCCTCGGGAGCGGATCCGTGGCGGCACTGGCCACCGGCGCGCTGAACACGGGACTTCCGATCGTCGATGCTATCGAAGGCTGGGGCGGGGGCAGCGGCGCAGGCGACATCGGGGCCGGCGCGGGCTGGAGGGCAGGCTGCGCGATCGGCAATGATGCCTGGCTCGAGGCCGGCACTGCCGAAACGGGAAGGTAGCCGACAACGGAGCGCTGCACGCGAACCTCGGTCCAACGGCCGCGCAAGCCCGTGATCTCGACGGGATCGCCCGCAATCATCGTCGCCAGAACCGTAGCCCCGGCGCTCGGCGCGAGGAGCAGCGTGGCTCCATCGCTGATGGCCAGCGTCTTTGTGACATCGCCGTTTGCGACAAAGACATCGAAGGGGCCGGGCACCTCGACGGCCATCCAGCCTGCCGGAGTCGTGGCTATGGCCGAGGGCGCAGGCGTGGGTTCGGTGCCGGCGAGGAAACGGGCAATGACCGGCGCCGACGAATCCGGCCTAAGCCTGACGTCGACGTCCTGACCGAGGACCGCTGCATGTGCCGATGTGCCCGCGAGCAGGAAAAAGAGGGCGGAGAAAGTGCGCTTCATGGATATTCGGGGGACGGATTGTTTGCTGCCGGAGTGGCCCGCGGACCCGGCCCGGCGCGAAAGAGAAGAGAGATCTCCTTTTTGGAGAGCGGTTTCACGGCGCGCAACGGGATTCCCTTAAGCTTGAACTCGCCGATCTGGTAGCGGCGCAGCCGTTTCACGTCGTGGCCAAGAGCAAAGAAAAGCTGCCTGATCTCCCGCTTCCGGCCATGGTGCAGATGGACATCGAGTCGGTTCGAGCTTCCGTCCGCGCGGGGGTGGATCAGCGAGGCATGCTCGACCCGGAGGCGTTCGCCTTCGAAGACGACACCGCGTATGAGCGCGGCGAGCCGCGAGGCCGGGTAGGGCTGCTTCAGCTCGACGAAGTACCGTTTCACCACGCCGCTCGAGGGGTGCATGAGGCGATGGGCGAGGTCGCCATCCGTGGTGAGGATGAGCAGGCCCTCGCTCTCCTTGTCGAGTCGACCGGCACAGAAGAAGCGCTGCCCGGAAAAGACCCGCGGCAGCACGCTGAAGACGGTTTCCTGGTGGTACGGGTCGCTGTTCGTGCAAACGAGGCCGCGGGGCTTGTGCATGGCGAGAGTCACCTTCTCCTGCCGCACCTGGCGAACGGGTTTGCCGGAGGCTGTGACCTTGTCCACCCCGGGAACGACGCGCGACCCGATCGCAGCCTGCTGCCCGTTGACCCAGACCTGACCGGAGGCGATCAGCACTTCTGCCGCCCGGCGCGAGCACACGCCGGAGTCGGCAAGGTATTTCTGCAGGCGAATGGATTCTGTTCCGGTCATGGCGTCTGGGACCGAGTTGGGGGCATTCGGAGGAACCGCGCAAGCACCGCTCCTTGGCAAAGTGCTTGCCAGCGGGGCGCGCTGGGTTTCTTCATCGCCGCCCGACCATGTCCGTTCCCGCTACCCCTTATTCGAAGGACCGTCCGTACATCGCAAGGGTCACCGAAAACCGGTTGCTCAGCCGCGCGGGCTCGAAGAAGGAGACTCGGCACTTTGTCGTGGATCTCGCCGGGAGTGGCCTGCACTACAAGGCGGGCGACTCGCTGGGTGTCTTCCCGACCAACGCGCCGGAGTCCGTGGCGGAGGTGTTGCGGCTTCTCGGCGCGACCGGTGAGGAACCGGTGCGACTGCCGCGCGAGGAGGTGCCCATAGCGCTGGGCGAGGCGCTGCGGTCCCGCCTCTCGATCGCCGGGCCGCTGCGAAAGGCACTCGAGGCTTTTGCCGCGAAGGCCACGAATGCCGGCGAGAAGGCTCGGCTCGACGGGCTGCTCGATGCGGGAGCGAAGGAGGTGCTCGCCAGCTACCTTGGCGACCGGGAGTTCGTGGACCTGCTTGCTGAGTTCCCGAGCGCCCGTTTCTCGCCTCAGGAATTCGCAGACCTGCTCCGGAAGCTCAATCCGAGGCTCTATTCGATCGCGTCCTCCCCGAAGGTTTTCCCGAACGAGGTTCACCTCACGGTTGCCGTCGTTCGCTACCGGACGAACAACCGCGAAAGGATCGGCGTGTGTTCCACGTTCCTCTCTGACCGCGTGCATGTGGGGCAGACGCCGACCCCGGTCTTCGTCGCGCATTCCCATTTTGCGCCGCCCGAGGATCCCGCCCGCGACTGCATCATGGTCGGGCCGGGAACCGGGATCGCGCCGTTTCGCGCGTTTGTCCAGGAGCGCATGGGAGGTGCGGGAAGGAACTGGGTGTTTTTTGGGGACCAGCATCGGGCGACCGATTTCCTCTACGAGGAGGAGTGGCTGGAGCACGTGGAGAAGGGTCACGTTGCGCGGCTCGACCTGGCCTGGTCGCGGGACCAGGGACACAAGGTCTACGTGCAGGACCGCATGCGCGAGCAGGCCGCGGAGCTCTGGTCCTGGCTGCAAAGCGGCGCGGCATTCTACGTCTGCGGCGACGCCAAGCGCATGGCCAAGGATGTGGACACGGCGCTGCACGATATCATTGCGGAGCAGGGCGGCATGACCCCCGAGCAGGCCGTGGAGTACGTCAAGCAGCTGAAGAAGGAACGGCGCTACCAGCGCGATATCTACTGAAATCCCGAACCCGGATTCCCATGACATTCAACAATCGAACTGCACTCGTCACAGGAGCCGGCCGCGGCATCGGCAAGGCGATTGCCGAGACCCTCGCAGCCGCCGGCGTGAACGTGATCTGCGTTTCCCGTTCCGCGGACAGCTGCGGTGCGGTGGCCTCGTCCATCACCGCCTCGGGCGGAAAGGCCCGGGCGTTTGCGGTCGACGTTGCAGACGGAGCGGCGGTCGCCAAGGCGGCCGAGCAGATCCTCGGCGAGTTCCCGACCGTCGACATCCTGGTCAATAACGCCGGCATCACGCGCGACGGCCTCCTTTTCCGGATGAGCGAGGAGGACTGGAATGCCGTCCTCCAGACCAACCTCTCCAGCTGCTTCCACTGGACGAAGCACCTTGCCCGCCCGATGACCCGTGCGCGCTGGGGCCGCATCGTCAACATTGCCTCGGTCAGCGGCATTGCCGGCAACGCCGGGCAGGCGAACTACTCCGCCGCGAAGGCAGGCATGATCGGCTTCACAAAGACGCTTGCCCGTGAATTCGCCTCGCGAAACGTGACTGCGAACGTGGTCGCGCCGGGGTTCATCCGAACCGACATGACCTCCGAGTTCGTCGGGAATCCGGAGGTTTCAGCGAAGATCCTGGAGGCCGTGCCGCTCAAGCGGTTCGGCGAGCCCTCGGACATCGCAAACATGACCGCCTACCTGTGCTCCGAGGAAGCGGGATACGTTACAGGCCAAGTTTTTACCGTTGACGGCGGCATGACGATGTGAACTCTCCAAAACACTCTAATCCCTCCATGGCCGATCAAAAAACTGTCGAACAGCGCGTCAAAGAGATTATTGTTAATCAGTTGAATGTTAACGAGGAGCAGATCACTCCGACTGCTTCGTTTCTCGATGACCTCGGTGCCGATTCCCTCGATACGGTCGAGCTGATCATGGCGTTCGAGGAGGAGTTCAAGGATGAGATCAAGGGAGAAATTCCGGAGTCCGATGCCGAGAAACTCCAGACCGTCGGCCAGGTCATCGATTACATTAAGGGCAAGGCGGGCGCCCAGTAACGGGCCCCGATCCGAGGCAGTTCCAGCATTTCGGCGCTCCTCCGCGCAGCCCCATAAGGGCCAGGACGGGGCGCTTTTTTGTCGACCTGATTCCCGCATTCCCGGGTCTCCGATTCCATGAAGGATGCACCAGCAGATTCCCGTCGCGTTGTGATCACCGGACTCGGGGTCGTCCACGGCCTGGGCCACGACGTCGAGTCCTTCTGGGCAAGCCTGCTTGCGGGTCGCAGCGGGATTGACCGGGTATCGCACTTCGATGCCTCCGGCATGAGTTCGCAGATCGGGGCCGAGGTTCGCGACTGGGATGTCGCGCAGCACATGGACCCGAAGGAGGCGCGTCGCAACGACCGCTACACTCATTTCGGATACGTCGCCGCGCGCCAGGCCGCCCGGGATGCCGGGCTGGCGAAGGACCGGTTCGATCCCGACCGCGTCGGCGTGATCATCGGCTCGGGTATTGGCGGCATGGAGACCTTCGAGACCCAGCACAAGGTGCTCACCGAGCGCGGCCCGAGGCGGGTGTCCCCGTTCACGATTCCCTCCCTGATCGGCAACATGTGTGCGGGCCTGGTGGCCATCGACCTCGGGGCCCGTGGGCCGAGCTTCGGGATCGTCTCCGCCTGCGCGACGGCGACGCATGCCCTCGGGGAGGCCGCCCATTCGATCCGACGTGGCGATGCCGATGTGATGATTGCTGGCGGAACGGAGGCGGCGATCACTCCCTTTGCCTACGCGAGCTTCTGCTCGATGAAGGCGATGAGCACCCGGAACGACGACCCTGCGCACGCCAGTCGTCCGTTCGACCTCCGGCGCGACGGATTCGTGATGGGCGAGGGCGCCGGCGTGCTGGTGCTCGAGTCGATGGAGCATGCCCGCCGGCGGAATGCGCGCATCTACTGCGAACTCGCGGGCTATGCGGCGACCTGCGATGCGTTTCACATCACGCAGCCCGATCCCGAGGGCAAGGGACTGCAGATGGCGATGGGCCGGGCCCTGGCCAGCGCGGGCGTGGCGCCCGAGGAAGTCGACTATATAAACGCACATGGCACCTCGACCCCCTACAACGACCGGTTCGAGACCCTCGCGATCAAGAAGGTCTTCGGCGAGCATGCCCGTCGGCTCGCGATCAGCTCGACCAAGTCGATGACCGGGCATCTGCTCGGCGCCGCGGGCGGTATCGAGTCAATCGTCTGCGTGAAGACGATCCAGTCGGGTCGGATAGCGCCGACCATCAATCTCCAGGAGCCCGACCCGGATTGCGACCTCGACTATGTCCCGAATGCGACCCGCGAGGCGCGGGTGTCGACGGTCTTGAGCAATAATCTCGGCTTCGGCGGCCAGAATGCGGCTGTCGTGTTCCGGGCGTGCTGATTCCCGTGAATGCTGCGGGCCGCCTCGCGATCGCATTCGTGCTTGCGGGCGTCCTGGCCGGCTGCGGAGGAACGGCGCCGGCACCTGGCGATCTTGAGGGGCCCACGCGGCTCGAGGTGTGGGAGGCAATCGTGCCGCAGGCGGAACGTTACCTGCTCGATCCCGCCTTTGTCTACGCGCTGGTCGCTGCGGAGTCGAATTTCGACCCGGCGGCCCGCAATGGGCAGGCGCGGGGTCTCATGCAGATCAAGCCCGCGGCGTGGCGCTCCGTGACGGAAGTACCGTACGAATCCGCGGTGTGGGACTGGCGGCAGAACCTCCGGGTCGGCATCGATTACCTCGCACTCTGCCGCAGCACGATCCACCGCGAGGCGACGTTCTCGTATCCGCTGATGCTCGCCGCGTTTCATTACGGCATCGACCACGTGGCCCGACGCGGTTTCGACCTGCGGCGCATTCCTCCACCGGAGAATGACATCTACCGGCGGCTCTGGTCGGGCGACCTTGCCCCGGTGCCGCCGCCCGTCAGCGAATCAGGCAAATCCCAGCAGGCTGATACCCAGTGATCGCGCTCGTGCGATGACTGCGGGCCTGTCGAGCAGGATGACCCTGCCGGCCTCGAGTGCGGCAGAGCGGATGCCCGATTCGTTGAGAACATCGAGCGTGCGCTCACCGAAGCAGGGCACGTCGAAGCGATAGTCCTGGGCGGCCTTGACCGTCTTCACAAACAGTGCGTCCTCGGTGCGGAAGGAGCCGGCCCGCCGGAGCATCTCATCCGTGCCCTCGAACGCCTCGACCGCAAGGACAGTGCCCTTTCGAACCACGCAACCCTGGCCGATGTCGAGCCGGGCGCACTCGCGGGCGATATGAACACCGTGGTCGAGGTATTCCCGGTCGACGGGGAACCTGCCGCCGGTCATGCAGCCCTCGGAGGCAAGATGTTCGTCGAGGAAGCTTCGTGCATCGAGGAGGCCGATGCCGATGGCGGCGATCTCGTCGGCGATTGCGCCAAAGATTGTCTCGGCGTTGCGCCGTTTCAGGGAAAGCAGGATTCGGGTCGCCTTCAGGTCCGGATGAAGTCCCTTGAACAGGCGACGCGGGGTGATCTGGCCGGCCATGATTGCGTGCGCGGCCCCGAGCCGCTTCAGGGCCTTCAGCATGCGGCCGAGCTGGCCGACGAGAACCGTTTCGCGTTCCGATTCGGGAAACCGCGCGACCAGGTCGGGGGAGGTTTCGCCGTCGAATGCTATGAGCCGGGTCGGGATGCCGAGTGTCCGAAGGCGCTCGGTGACGAGGACCGGATAGAGTCCCTGGCCGGCGATGACCGCGACAGGCCGGGCTGGATCGAAACCCTCTGGCAGGAAGTCGGAGACGGGTGACGGCACGCGTGACGATTGAGGTACCGAAGGCCGCGGTTTTGAAGCGAAATTGCTTCGCGATTCCGGCGAAAGTCCGGATCCCGCTAGGTCTGGCTGCCGTAGTACTTCTTGTAGCTGCGGTAGTACCGATAGTTCGAGTAGTACTCGTTGCGCCGCGTCTCGATCACGATGTTGTCGGCGTCATAGGCGGTCCGATTGGAGGCCTCGCGAACGGTCGACCCCGAGGTGATTTCCGTTGGACCCTCGGCACTAGTGAGGATCACTTTCGCCTTGGGATTGCGCGTGGGGGCTTCCCCGGCCCGCGCCACTTCGAAGGAGACCGCCAACGCAAAGGCCGACATCAGGACAACTAAGCCCGATCGGCAGACTGTCGGCATGGATTTCATTGGTTGAAAGGGGGTTTCGATAGCATCTAGGGGGTTTACCCTAGACGTGGCACGTCCCATTTATTCTACGCCTCCAACACAATGTTAATGATCTTGTTGGGAATGTAAATCACACGCTTGACGGCCTTGCCTGCCAGCATCGGGCCGACTTTCGGGTGGCCGTGTGCCACTTCCAGCGCCTCGGGTTCCGAAAGACCCTGGGCGACGAGTTGGTCGCCCCGATGCCTTCCGTTGACCTGGAGCACGAGGCGTACTTCGGAAGTCTTGAGCACCTCCGGATCGTAGGAAGGCCATGCGGCAGCGCCCACGGATCCGGAACCCCCGAGACGCGCCCAGAGTTCCTCGGAAATGTGGGGAGCGAACGGAGCGAGCAGTTGCACGAACTGCCTGACGGTCTCCCGCCGGGCGACCGGCTCCTTCTGGAGCGCGTTCGCGAAGATCATCATCTGGGAGATGGCCGTGTTGAGTCGCAGGTGTTCGATGTCCTCGCCGACTTTGCGGATGGTCTCATGGTGGAGCCGGACGAATGCCGCGGACTCCTTGGCAGAATCTGAAATGCGGGACTGGATGGATCCGTCCTCCGCGATGCATTCGCGCCATACCTTGTGCAGGAAGCGGTGCACGCCCTCGATGCCACGGGGATTCCACGGCTTCGAAGCCTCGGGCGGTCCGAGAAACATCAGGTAGAGACGCAGCGTGTCGGTGCCGTGCGACTCAATGATCGTCTCGGGGTTCGCGACGTTCCCACGGCTCTTGGACATCTTCTCACCGTCCTCGCCGAGGATGATGCCCTGGTGAAACAGTCGCCGGAACGGTTCAGCCGCCGGCACGACCCCCAGGTCGTGCAGCACCATGTGCCAGAATCTCGCGTAAAGGAGGTGAAGCACCGCGTGCTCGGCGCCCCCGATATAGAGGTCTGGCATGCCCCAGTAGGAGAGCGCTTCGGGTGAGGCGAGGGCGCCGGGATTGTGCGGGTCGGTGAACCGGAGGTAATACCAGCAGGAGCCGGCCCACTGGGGCATCGTGTTGGTTTCACGGCGCGCGCGAATCCAATCGGGTCCCGGGCGAGGTCCCGAAGCGGGTGCCGCGCCGCCGCTCGCAGGCTGGTACCAGATCTCCAGCCAATCCGTGACGAGGGAAAGCGGGCTTTCGCCATTCCCGGCCGGCTGGTAGTTGGAAACTTCGGGCAGCTTGACCGGCAGGGAACCCTCCGGAGCGGGCAGGGCGAACCGAAGTTCGCCCTCGATGAAACATGAGACGGGCTCGGCTGGCAGGGGCAGCGTCGGATTCGCGCCAGCCGCGGATGTGTAGTCTTCCTCCGACACCCAAAAGATCGGGAACGGTTCGCCCCAGTAGCGCTGGCGCGAGAACAGCCAGTCGCGCAGCTTGAACTGCACGGTTCCCTTGCCGCGACCCTCGGCCTCGAACCTGGAATCGAGGCGGGCCTTTGCCTCGGCCGGAGTGAGGCCGGTGCAGTCTCCCGAATTGACCAGGACAACGTCCGTGCCCTTGTCCACGAAGGGCAGGGTGACAGGCGAGCCGTCCGCCGGCGCGATCACCTGGGGGATCGGCAATCCGAATCGGGAGGCGAACTCGTGGTCGCGCTCGTCGTGCGCCGGCACGGCCATGATCGCCCCGGTGCCGTAGCTCGCGAGCACGTAGTCGGCGACCCAGATCGGCAGCCGCTGGCCATTGACCGGGTTGATCGCATGGCTCCCGGTGAACTCACCCGTCTTTTCCTTGGCGAGGTCCGTGCGCTCGAGGTCGCTCTTGCTGGCCGTCGCCCGGAGATAAGCCTGCAGCGCCTCACGGCGTTCCGGGCGGGTAAGCTTCTCCGCAAGCGGATGCTCCGGGGCGATCACCATGTAGGTCGCGCCGTACAGGGTGTCGACCCGGGTGGTGAAGATCCGAAGCCGCTCGCCGGGAAGATCCTCGAGGTCGAATGCGACCTCGCTACCCTCGCTCCGGCCGATCCACGCGGCCTGCATGCGCTTTGTCGAGTCGGGCCAGTCCAGGTCGTTTAGACCTGCAAGCAGGCGCTCGGCATAGGCTGTGATGCGAAGCACCCACTGCCGCAGGGGTCGCCGTTCCACAGGGTGTCCGCCGACCTCGGACTTCCCGTCGATCACCTCCTCGTTTGCCAGCACGGTCCCGAGCGCGGGACACCACCAGACGGGCTTCTCCTCGACGTAGGCGAGCCCCCGGCGGAAGAGCTGCAGCCAGATCCACTGGGTCCAGCGAAAGTAGTCGGGGTCGGTCGTGTCGACCTCGCGCTCGAAATCATAGGATATCCCGAGCGCCTTCAGCTGGCGGCGGAACGTCGAGATGTTCTCGCGGGTCACGTCGGCCGGGTGACGCCCCGTCTTGACCGCATAGTTCTCCGTCGGGAGACCGAATGCATCCCAACCGATCGGGTAGAGCACGCTGCAGCCACATGCCCTGCGATAGCGTGCGACGATGTCCGAGATCGTGTAATTCTCGCAGTGCCCCATGTGCAGGCCCGCACCCGAGGGGTAGGGAAACATGTCGAGCACGTAGTACTTCGGGCGGCCGGAGTCGGCTCGCGCGCGGAATGCACCGCTTTTCTCCCAGAAAGATTGCCAGTGCGGTTCGAGGTGGGAAAAGTCGTAGTCTTTGCAGTCGGTCGCCATCTTGTGAAACGGGTAACTCTGAAACATTCGCTCCGGCGGTCAATCTCGCCTCCGTCGATGCGTGCCTGCGTCCCCGATCGATTCCGGGCCTGACCCATGTTCACCGGTATCGTTCAGGAACTGGGCAGGATGCGGGCATTCACGCCGGCCGCCGGCGGCGGACGCCTGGAGATCGATGCTCCGGGCATAGCCGCAATCGCGGCTTTGGGCGAAAGCGTGGCCGTCAACGGCTGCTGCCTCACGGTCGTCGCCGCCGCTTCAGGCTGCCTCGCGTTCGACGTGCTCGCAGAGACCGCGCGGTTAACGAATCTGGGTGGGCTTTCCCCGGGGGATCCGGTCAACCTTGAGCCGAGCCTGCGGGCGGACGGGCGACTCGGCGGGCATTTTGTCACCGGCCACATCGACGGTATGGGCACGCTGGATTCCGTCGAATCCCGCGGTGAGGACGTCCTTTTCCGGATTCGGGGGCCTGAAAGCCACGGCCGGCTCCTGGTTCAGAAAGGCTCGATCGCGGTCGACGGGGTGTCCCTTACGGTCGCCGAAGTGAATGGTGCCGCATTCTCGGTCTGGCTGATACCGCATACCCGTTCCTTGACGACCCTTGGGGTGCGTCGTGTCGGAGACCGCTTGAACCTCGAATACGACCTTCTGGGAAAGTATGTCGCAAAGATGATCGGTGCGCAGGAAGCCTGACTAATGAAGCGGGTTCTCGAGATACTTGGCGAGGAGCTGCACCGCCTGAAAGCGGATGGCGTTTCTTCACTGCCGGTATCGGAAGCCGGCCTGGCCGCGCTTAGGAGGACGATCGTTTCCCGTGCGGCCCAGGAAGCTAAGCCTTCACCCGGTGTCCCGGATACGAGAGGTCAGGCGGACTCGTTCCATGCCACTGCGAAGAAGCCGCCGCCCAGAAGGAATCCGGGGAAGTCCGTCACCGAGACCGAGCCATCCGTGCCCATCCCGCCGCCCCCCGAGGTGAAGCTGCCTGAGGGCGACAAGCGCGGGCGGTGGGACAGCCTGCGCTCACTTGTGCTCAACGACCCGGTGTGCCTTGCCCATGTAAGGCCCGGTAAGAAGGTGGTGCTTGGGGTGGGCGATCTCGACGCCAAGATCCTCTTTGTCGGCGAGGCCCCGGGTGCCGACGAGGAGGTCCAAGGGGAGCCGTTTGTCGGCCCGGCAGGTCAGCTCCTCACTCGGATGATCGGAGCCATGGGGCTCGGTCGCGAGGAGGTGTACATCGGGAACATCATGAACTGGAGGCCGGAAATGCCGACCGCGGCGGGATCAGAGCAATACGGCAACCGCCCGCCCACGGGTGAGGAGATGGCGTATTGCATCCCATACCTGCGGGCGCAGATCGCGATCGTTGAGCCGGAGGTGATCGTAGCGCTCGGCGCGACAGCGGCCCATGGCCTGCTCGGCGCCGGAGCGTTCAAGGCGCTGGGCGAAGTCCGGGGCAGCTGGCGCGAGTTCGAAGGCCGGCCCCTCATGATCACGTATCACCCGAGCTACATCCTGCGGAACTCGACGAACCGATCGAAGCGCATGATCTGGGAGGACCTGCTCAAGGTGATGGAGCGGGTGGCGCTGCCCGTGTCGGAGCGCCAGCGCGGATACTTCCTCGGCAAATAGGCTGACCGGCTGTGGCCCGCCTCAGGACTGGGCGACAAGTGCGGTAAGGGCGTCGCGAGCCTCCTGCAGCAACGGCTCGACGCCGTCGATGCTGGTGCCAAGTCCCGCGAGTTCCCCGTGTCGCGCGGCGTGCTCGATCTTTTCCGCGGCTGCGCGGACGCGGATCGCGCCGACATTCGCCGAGCTGCCCTTCAGGCTGTGGGCGGCCCGAATGAGGTTTTCCTGGTTACCCTCTGAAAGGGTGCGGCGCATCTCGGCGATGCGCCCGGGCGCATCCGTCAGGTACACCTCGACGATTTCGCTCAGGAATTCGTCATCGTCGTCGCCGAGCGCGCGCAGCGCCTCGATGGCGTCGTTGTCCAGAATCCCTTCGGATGGCATACGGTAAGGTCTAGCCTGCCGGACGAATGCAGCGAGCCGGAATGTAGCCTCCGTCCTTTTCGCTCAGAGCTTTCCGCCGTAGATCGCGCTGCTGCCCAGCTCCTCCTCGATCCTGAGCAGCTGGTTGTATTTCGCGACACGATCAGTGCGGCAGAGCGAGCCGGTCTTTATCTGCCCCGCGTTCGTGGCCACGGCGATGTCGGCGATCGTTACGTCCTCGGTCTCTCCCGACCGGTGGGAGATCACGGCGGTGTAGTTTGCCTCACGCGCCATCTCGACGGCATCCAGTGTCTCCGTAAGAGAGCCGATCTGGTTTACCTTCACGAGGATCGAGTTGGCGGTGCCGGTCTTGATGCCCTTCTGCAGGAACTCGGTGTTGGTCACGAACAGGTCGTCGCCGACGAGCTGCACCCGGTCACCGATGGCGTCGGTGAGCTTCTTCCAGGTCGTCCAGTCGCCCTCGGCGCAGCCGTCCTCGATCGAAATGATGGGGTATTTCGAGGTGAGGCGCCGGTAAAGCTCCACCATCTCGTCGCCGCTCAGAACCTGACCGGTGGACTTCTTGAGCACATAGTGCTTCTTCGGCTTCACGTAGAACTCGGAGGAGGCGACATCGAGGGCGAGCGCGATGTCCTTGCCGAGCCGGTAGCCGGCGTTCCGGATGGCGAGTGCGATGGAGTCCAGGGCTGCTTCCGCGGACTCGAGCTTCGGGGCGAATCCGCCCTCGTCGCCCACAGCCGTCGACAGGCCCTTTTCCTTGAGGACCTTCTTCAGCGCATGGAACACCTCACACCCCATGCGCAGGGCGTCCGAGAAGGAACGCGCGCCAGTCGGCATGATCATGAACTCCTGGAAGTCGATCGGTGCATCCGAGTGCGCGCCGCCGTTCATGATGTTCATCATCGGAACCGGCAGGACCTTGGCGTTAGGGCCGCCGAGGTAGCGGTACAGGGGCTGGCCTAGGGCGGAGGCTGCCGCCTTGGCCGTTGCGAGGGAAACGCCGAGAATCGCGTTGGCACCGAGCCGGGACTTCGTGCGGGTCCCGTCCAGCTCAATCATGGTGCGGTCGATCCCCACCTGGTCGCAGGCGTCGAAACCGATGATCGCCGGTGCGATCTTTGCCTTCACGTTTGCGACTGCCTTCAGGGTTCCCTTGCCGAGGTACCGGCGCTTGTCGCCGTCGCGCAGCTCGATGGCCTCGTGTTCGCCAGTGCTCGCCCCGGAAGGGACAGCGGCGCGGCCGAGGTGACCTGAGGCGAGGCGGACATCCACCTCCACGGTCGGATTGCCGCGGGAGTCGATGATCTCGCGGGCGGTGAGGGAGCTGATTGCGGTGTTCATGAAGGAAATGGGTGCGGGTGACTGCCGGGTGTCAGGAATCTGTGGACAGTGAGCCGGCAGCAAAAGTCACGCCCGCGACGACGCAAAGGGAAAAATGACGCGTTTGCGGTGACGATTCTGCGTGCCTCGCGGGGTGGGGTGGACCCGCAAATCCGACTTGATCGGGCTAGAACGGGGCGCGGGTGCTGCCTATGCGCGTGATGAGCCGGCGCAATGCTCCCGGGGAGGTTTCGGGCGAAGCTCTTCGGGCACCTGTGCAGCATGACCGCGCTGCACCGCGGTCATCACCACGGTGGCGCCTTCATAGTTGCGCGAACCAAGGAGTTCCTCGGAAAGGAATTCCGGCGGGAGCTGGTCCAGGTGTCCTTCGTAGGCGGCTGCGTGGAGGGGCGTGTCGCCGAAATCGTTCCGGGTGAGCAATAGTTCCCGGCTGAGTACGCTCACAGGCAACTTGTCGAGCTGGCCGGTCTCCGCAGCCGCATGAATGGCCGTGTAGCCGCTCTTGCTCTTATGGGAAAGTGCTTTCGCCGTCAGGAACTCGGAGGGAACCTGCGCAAGGTGGCCGGATATGGCGGCGGCCTGAATCGCGGTGTCGCCCGCGGTGGTCTGTGCCAGGAGGTCCTGTTCAGTCATGAGCTCGGCCGGAATCTGCCCGAGGTGCCCATTTAGTGCAGCGGCGTGGTAGACAGTCTCGCCAGCCATGTTCCTGGAGCGCAGCCGCGACCTTGTCAGTGCGCCGTCGGGCAGCTGGTCGAGAGTGCCCTGTTCGGCTGCCTCGTGGAGGAGCGTGTTGCCGACAAGGGTCCTCAACTCGTAAACAGTCTCGTTCAGGATCGCAGGGGGAACCTGCGACAGAATCCCTTGGGCTGCGGCGCTGTGCAGCACCGTGTATCCGGCATTGCTGCCCTGGAGCATCGCCTCGCGCGTGATCAATTCTTTCGGGATCTGGTCGAGGTGCCCACCGATTGCCGCCTGGTGCAGGACAGTGTAGCCCGAGTCGTTCCGCATTGCCAGGAGGTCGGGTGTCAGGAGGCCGGGCGGCAGGCTGGCCAGCCCCCCGTGCCTCGCGATCGCATGGAGCGGCGTGTGCCCGGCAGCGTTGCGCACTGTCAGTGCTTCAACCGAAAGCGCAGGGGGCGGCAAGTCGGCGAGGGTTCCCGATCTCGCTGCAGCGAACAGATCGTAGGTTTCCATCTGGCTGCCTGCAGCGAACGCCCCCGGATCGCGATAGGCAAATGAATTTCGTTTTCCACCGGGTAGTATGGCTTTCAGGGGCTTGCAGATTTGGATTTGCCAATGCCCGGGCTGAATTCACGCTTGCTAGCGTTGAACGCGGAGGCGGACGGGAAGGTCCCTACAGCAGAGCCCACGGGCAAGCCGGCTGTCCTGGTGGTCGATGACGAGCAGCCTATCCTCGACGTATTCTCGGCCGCGCTTTCGATCGATTTCGATGTGACCACTGCGACTTCCGTCCGGGAGGCGGAGTTTCACCTGTACAAGAAGCCGTTCAAGGTCGTCGTGGCGGACCACCTGATGCCAGGCGGAAACGGGATGAGCTTTCTGGTGCACGCCCGGGAGGAATACCCCCACATGCAGCGCGTACTCGTCACAGGCTACATGAAGCCCGAGATGCTCCTCCGCAGCGTGAATGAGGCTGCGTTGTTCCGGTATCTACTGAAACCAGTGTCGGTCGGAGAACTGGTCAGGGTGGTGAACGAAGCGGCGCGGCTGCACGACCAGAGCGTCGGGAGCGCGGCGCCGTTTCCGGCGGCCTGACGCCACCCGGCCGGGTCGGGTCAGAGCGCCGCGATGATCGCGTCGGCCATGGCGCGGGTGCCGACCGACGCCCCGCCAAAGGCTATGTCCGCGGTGCGCGTGCCCGAGGTGACCGCCTTGCGAACCGCAGCCTCGATCCGTGAGGCGACCGCCCCAAGTCCGAAGCTGTAGCGCAACATGAGGGCTGCGGAGAGAACCTGGGCGCATGGATTAGCCAGGTCCTTGCCAGCGAGGTCGGGTGCGGTGCCGCCGGCAGGCTCGTACAGACCGAACGGATGACCGAGCGAGTTGCGGCCGGCGCCGAGCGAAGCCGAGGAGAGCATGCCGAGCGAGCCGCAGATCACCGCCATCTCGTCGGAGAGGATGTCCCCGAACATGTTTTCAGTGACAAAGACATCGAACTGGTTCGGATCACGCGCGAGCTGCATGGCGGCGTTGTCGACGTACATATGGCTCAGATCGATATCGGGTGCGTTCCGGGCGATGTATTCGGTCGCGGTTCGGCGCCAGAGAACCGACGTCTCGAGCACGTTTGCCTTGTCGATGGAACACAGGCGGCGCTTTCGTGCACGGGCGGTCTCGACCGCCGTCGCCAGGATGCGTTCGATCTCGCTCCGGCGATAGACCATGGTGTCCACGGCCTGGACATCGCCGTCGGGCAACGTCGTCGTTTCCTTTGGCTTGCCGAAGTAGAGTCCGCCGGTGAGCTCGCGGATGCAGACGATGTCGATTCCCTCGGGAATGCGCGCGGACTTCAGGGGGGAGGCGTCGGTCAGTTCCTTATAAAGGAGGCCAGGTCGGATATTCGCGAAAAGGGTGAAGTGCTTGCGCAATGGCAGCAGGGCGGCCCGCTCCGGCTGCTCGTTGGGCGGCAGCTTCTCCCATTTTGGCCCGCCGACGGATCCGAACAGGATAGCATCGGACTGCTCGCAGGTCCTGAGCGTCGAGTCGGGCAGCGCCTTGCCGTGGTTGTCTATACCGGCGCCTCCCACGTCGGCGTGGGAGGGCGCGAGGGCGAAGCCCTCCTGTCCGGCGACGTGCTCGAGAACGCGGAGCGCCTGGGCCATCACCTCGGGCCCGATGTAATCTCCTGGAAGAACGGCGAACCTCAAAGTCTGCATGGGAAGCCGGAGAAGGTGGGTGCTGTCGGGCGCCGCTGGCAAGCTGGCAGTGAGCGCCGTGGTGGCGCGATTTCACGTTGCCCGACGGGGGGAAGTCCGTCGATTGGGTTCGTGCAGATCCGAGTATTTCCTTCCGGTCCCATCGAAACGAATGCCTACCTCCTGACCGATCCTGACCGCGGAGAGGCGGTGCTGGTCGACGCGCCAGGTGAAATATGGGAGCAGGTGCGTCCCGTGCTGGAGTCGGAAGGCTGCAGGCTCGTGGCGCTCTGGCTCACGCACGGACATTGGGACCACATGCAGGGAGCGGCTGAGATTGTGCGCGAGACCGGTGCGCGTGTACTCGCCCACAAGGCGGACCGCGCACTGTTCGAACGTCCCGAGATCATGGCGGCTTTCCTCGGCGAGGACCTGAAGCTTGAGCCGGTCGCGGTCGATGACTGGCTTGAGGGGAGCGAGCGATTCACGGCCCTGGGCACTTCTGTCGAGGTGAGGCACGTGCCGGGACACTGTCCGGGCAACGTGCTGTTCTACCTTCCCGGTGTTGGGAACGGCGTCGCACTGGTCGGAGATGCTCTCTTCGCGGGCAGCGTCGGCAGGACGGACTTGCCCGGCGGCGATTTCGCCATGCTTGAGCGCGCGATCCGTTCGCAGATCTACACGATGCCGGACACGACGGTTGTTCTGCCTGGCCACGGTCCGCCGACGACGGTGGGCGCGGAGCGTGCAGGGAATCCTTATGTTTCGGGATAATTCCCTGACCGAGCCTCAGAAGTTCAGCTCGTCCGCGTAGCTGGCGCGTTCGCTCGCGAGCGTGACTTCGCGCCATTTCGACAGGCCCCATAGATTCACGGTCGCGAGGTCACCGAGGGCCTCGTCGTAGTGAAAAGCCCCGTTGCCGTTCATGCTGACCTCATTGGCAATGATAGCTCCATAGGTGTCGCCGTTGCCGTTGACCGATACGTTGGCGTTAGGGGCATAGATAACGCCGCTAAGGTAGCCATTGCCTGCGACCGCGATCGACTGCATGCCGCTTACCCCGGCTTGGGTGGCCGTCCGGGTGCCATAGATCTGGAAGCTGGAAGGTTCGCTGGGCGTTCCCGAGGCTCCGTTGAGCACCCCGTTGCCGCCGATCGCCACATTTGCGGACGCGTATATCGTCAGTGTCGAATCGGCCGGGATATTGATGCCGGCATTGCCGGTCGACTGAACCGTCGTTCCGGAAGTGTCGGTTACCGATATGACGACTTCCGAGTTCGCATCTATATCGAGCTGCTCGCTTCCGTTCAGTGTGATGCTCGGTATGAAGTAGTAATACTTCCCGTCCGAGGCCGCTAGGTCGCCGGTACGGGGCAGCAGAATGTCAGTGGTGACGGCGGCGATGGTGTAGCTCTGGCTGACGCCCCCTGAGACCGGCGCGGAAAAGTCGGGAAAATTCGTGGTGAAGTCATAGGTGACACGCGACGCATCGATAACTCCGCTTGCCGTGCCGTACGGACCGAGGCGTCCGGTGGCTCCCACGTCGATTCCGCTGAGGTCGCTGCTCCCGATGGCTGCGTAGCCGTACACGTCGGCATTCCCGACAGAGATCGAGGCCACCTCGACGGAGAGGCTCGCGATGCGGCCGCCGTCGGAGTCGACCGATGTCGAATACGCCACTGGAGCGGTTGCGGGATTGCCGTCCGGATCTGAGTTCCAGCTGTCGACGGTGACATTGCCGACGAACCGGAGTGTGCCCCGCGCCACGATGCCGTTCTTGAAGAAGGACCGGCGTTTCAGGTAGGCCTCGGCCTGCTTCACAATTGAAGTGTCGTCCCCGAGCGTGATCGTGGACTGGACGACCACGTGCGGGTTGCTCGTACTGGCATCGACCCAGACTTTGAGCTGCCCCGTGGTTCCCTGTGACAAGTTATAAAACGTCGACGATGACGGGTAAGTCGCCTGGTACTGGTCGGAGTAGTCGCTTCCGCTTCGTGCGGCGAATCCGGCAGACGCCCAGTCCTCGTTGTTCAGCGCCCAAAGAACCTGTTCCATCCCGTTATCGAGGAGGTTCTGGGCGCCATTCGCGTAGAATGAGCGATCGGCCAGCCGCATCGCGTTCACTGTGAGCTGCACGTAGCTGGTGATGGAGATCGCGATGATCGCGGAAAAGATGAGGGCGACGATGAGCACTGAGCCACGGCAGTTCCCGGCGAAATCGTTATGGTGGCGGGTATTCATTTGTTTCTGAGGATGAAGCGTGCCGATAGCACCTTGTTCGTCGCGGCGGTGACGGTCACATCGGTGCGACGGATGAGAAAATTAATCTCGATCTGCTTTATCTCAGTGCCGTTGGCGGCGGTGTTGTTTGTGAAGCCGTTGAGGTAACCGCCGCCGGTCACGTAGCGGTAGTAGTTGAGCGGATTCGTGCCGGAGATCGTCTCGATTCCTGACACTAGGACCTCGGTCGTGCTCGTTCCGCTCGGGTTGTTGATGGGCGGACCCGTGCGGGAGAAAGTGCCGGCGCCTGTGCTGAATGTGTAGGTGACCGTGTAACCCAGGGCATTGCGCGTGGCCGAGCTGTCGGGGATGCGCAACGTCACCGTCGTGCTGCTGTAGCCGGACTCGACGAAATACGCCTGGCGCACCTCGCGGCTGAAGACCTCGAGGGCGGCCCGGGCCTCTGACTCGAGGTCCGCGTAATTGGCGGCATTCGCACCCGTTCGCCCAATGAGCAGGAAGCTGCTGAGCACCCCGAGCAGGATGAACGAGGAGATCGTGGCCGCGACCATCAGCTCGACGAGGGTGAAGCCCCGCCGGCCGACGTCAGTGCGACGTGTAGAAGAAATCGGAAATGCCATTCTGGCCATAGCGGGAGGTGTAGGAGAGGGAGTGCTGGCGACCGTCGATTCCGTTCCAGGTCGCGGTGAGGGTGATGTCCATCATCGTCGTGTTGAACGGCGAGGGCGCGGCGACGATGCTCTGGGTGCAGGTGAACCGGTTGATCTGTTCCGACGCCGCGGAGGTGATGTCGGGCGTGAAGGTCGAGAACGCGACCGGCCCGGTCGTCGTGTTCGTGAGCTGGGCCCAGGTCAGCAGGCGGATCTTTTCCATCTGGCTCTGGAGGATCTGGCCGGCCAGGGTGGTGTAGCGCGCGGTGTCGAGGGAGCGGATGCCGTACTGCATCGCCATGATCGAGCTGCTGATGGCCAGGACGAGCACCGAGGCGGCGAGCATGACCTCAATGAGAGTGAACGCGCGCCTGACTCGGCTTGGGGAACGGGGGACGGGCATGGGCGCATTATAGGGCAAACCACTGCGACAGCGTTAGAGGAAAAAGCCGTAAATATCGGCCCTGCCGGAGCAGGGCCGTTTGGCCCCGGTGGGCGGCTCCGGGGCCGGGACTATACCCTTGACTCGACTGCTGTCGTTTGAGTCCTTGGCCGGCTCAATCCTGTTTTCCCTCATGGCCAACACGAAATCAGCCATCAAAGCCGCCCGCAAATCCCTCCGCCTGCGCGACCGCAACAAGACGGTCAAGTCACGCCTGAAGACGCTTCATCGCAAGTACGAGGAGCTCGCCAAAGGTTCGGACGCTGAGGCGACGCGGGTCGCCGTTTCCGCCTACATTTCCGCCGTGGACAAGGCCGTCAAGTCGGGCGTCATCCATCGCAACCTCGCCAATCGCACCAAGGCCAGGCTCTCGCGATACCTCGCGACGAAGAAGTAAACCGGCGCTGCGCGCCGCCTCTCTCGCCCCCGTCCGTTTCAGGCGGGGGCTTTTTGTTTGTGGATGGGACCTCCCGGCGCTGAATCGGAAGAGGTGTCCACGCATTCCATCCAGGCACGGCGGGTGTTTCTCGGCTGGGATGGACCGCTTCTTGCCCGCACGGTTGCCTGGCTGGCGTCAGGGTGGGATGGGGCCTCCGCTCTCGACCTCCGCTCGAGCCTGCTCGTCGTTTCGACGCGACAGTCAGGTCGGCGTCTCCGTGCAGCGCTCGCCTCACATGCGGCAGCACGAGGCAGGGCCGTTCTCGCGCCGCGCGTCGTGCTCCCGGAGCAGGTCATCGACCTGGCTGGCGGGGACCTTGGGGCCCGTGCAGGGCGGCCGGAGGTATTGGGTGCGTGGATCGAGACGCTTCTCAATGCCGACAGGGCCGGGCTCACCGCGCTCTTGCCTGTGAAACCCCCGGTCCGCGATTTCGAATGGGCCCTGTCGATGGCGGGTTCGATGCTGCGCCTGCAGGAAATTCTTGGTGAAGGCGGGCTGCGCTTCGCCGACGTCCCTGCGCGAGGCGGGGAGGATTTGCGCGAGAGGGACCGATGGCAGCAGCTCGCGGAGCTCGAGCAGGGATTCGACCGGGTCCTTGCGGCGAGGAACCTGGTGGCGCCCGCGGCATTTGCCCGGGATGCTGCGCGGCAACCGCGCCCGCCACCCGAAGGCACGGAGCGGCTCGTCTTCCTGGCGGTGCCCGATCCGCGGCCGGCCTCCCTTGCCATAGCCGAGGCCTGGAGCCAGCGGATCGAGGTGATCGCAGCCGTGCTCGCGCCAGACTCGCTGGCCGAACGATTCGATCGATGGGGAAGGCCGGATCCGGACGCGTGGTCCGGGCAGCCGATCCTGCTGCGTGATCCGGAAAGTTGCCTGCACGTGTGTGCCTCGCCTCGCGGCCTTGCGGCACGCATCGCCTCCATTGCGGGCGGATACGGGCGTCGAGTCGGAATGCTTGCCGTCGCATCGGCTGACCCGGAACTCGACGAGCCGATTGCCGGTGCACTGGCGGAGTCGGGCCTGACGGGTTTCCTTCCCGGAGGGGAGCCCCTCGCCGCACACTCGGTTTGCGGTCTGCTTTACGCGCTCATGGATGCCGCTTTCAGCGACGGCTGGGAGGGTTTCGTCCAGGTCGCGCGCAGATCCGAGATCCTTGCCTGGCTGGCGGATCGACCGGGAGGGGTTCGACCGGAAGCGCTGCTCGAGGGGATAGATGCCCTGCATGCCGAGAATCTCCCGGTATTGGTGCAGGACGGGATCCGGCATGCCCGTGGAGGTCCGCTCGCGGAACAGTATCCGGGCCTTGGAGGCAGCCTCGGAAAAGTCCGGCGCCTGCTCCGCGACCTCAGGGACGGACCCTTTCCCAACGCGTGGAACGCCGTCCTTGGCGAACTGTTCAAGGGACGCTCCCTTGAATCCGCGAGCGCCGAGGGCAGGGCCTTCCGCGAGGCTGCGGAAGCCTGGCGCGATGCCTCGAGCGCCGCGGCCCTGGTGCCGGGACTCGGGACACGCGAGGCTGTGTCCCTCGCAATGGAGCTGCTTCGGACGTCCCGGCACTATCCGGAGAAACCGGACGGGGCCGTGGAAATCGACGGCTGGCTCGAATTGCCCTTCAGGGATGAGCCGCACCTGGCGATCGCCGGCCTGCACGAGGGTTCGGTGCCCTCATCGGTCACGGGCCATGCGTTTCTGCCTGAGGCCCTACGTTCCGCTCTTGGACTCAGGACGAACGAGCATCGACTCGCCCGCGACGCGTGGCAGCTGTCGGCCCTGGCGGCGAGTCGCGCGCAGGCCGGGCGACTTGAGATCTTGCTTTCCCGCACCTCGGCCGGGGGCGATCCCCGCAGTCCTTCGCGGCTCCTTTTCCATTGCACCGACAGTGACCTTCCGGCGCGGGTGCGTCAGGTCTTCGGGGAACCGCCCCCCGAAGGGAAATTCGTCGCCTGGCAGCGTGCATGGAAACTCAGGCCCCCCGCGCCGCGCGAATTCCGGAAACTCAGCGTGACCGCATTCCGCGACTACCTTCGGTGTCCCTTCCGCTTCTACCTGAAACACTCCCTCCGGATGCAGGCTGTCGATGCGGGCAAGCGGGAGCTCGACGCCTTCGATTTCGGGCGACTCGTGCATTCCGTGCTGGAGAGGCTGGGACGGGATGAGGACTGGCGTGAAAGCCGCGACGCCGAGCGCCTGGCCCGCGAGTTCTGTGGCGAGCTCGATCAACTCGTCGCCGATCGCTTCGGGAAACGGCATCCGCTTCCGCTTGTGATCCAGATCGAATCGGCACGCCAGCGGCTGAGGCAGGCGGCGGGAATCCAGGCTGCCGAGCGCGAGGCCGGCTGGGTCATACGCGATACCGAGTGGCGGTTTCCCGCCGAGGGGCTGCAACTCGCAGGACTCGCTGTCTCCGGAACGATCGACCGCATCGAACAGAACGAGAGGAACGGAGCCTGGCGCGTGCTGGACTACAAGACGTCGGAAACGGGCGTCGAACCGAGGCTCGCCCACCTGGCCGGCGGACGGCGCCGGGACCGACCGTCGGTGGAGGAGGCGGAGGTCGACGTCGACGGCAGTGCCTTCTTCTGGATCGATCTCCAGCTGCCGCTGTACCGATGGGCGCTTGAGCGCGTGCGGGGCCTGGGCGACGTCGAGATCGGATACTTCAACCTGCCCAAGGGCGTTGCATCGACGACGATCGCGATCTGGCCGGAATTTCAGCGTTCAGGCCTTGGCGCGTCGGCGATCGCCTGCGGCCAGGCCATTGCTGCGCGGATCCTGGAACGCCGTTTCGGGCCCCCCGCTGAGCCAGGGGATCTCGATCCGTTCGAAAGCCTCTTTCACGAAGGCGTCGCGGCAAGCATCGAGGAATTTCCATGAAGCTCTCCAACGAAATGATCTTTGCGTCCGCCGGTTCCGGGAAGACGCACGAGCTGACGCTGCGCTTCCTCAGGTTGATGGCGCTCGGCGTTGCCCCGGAAAGGATCGCCGCGCTGACGTTCACGCGGCGGGCGGCCGGGGAATTTTTCGGCAGCATTGCGGGCAGGCTCGCATCGGCGGCCGAGGAAAAGGGCGAGGCCGCAAGGCTTGCTTCCGAACTGGGACTTGGCGACCGGTCGAACGACGAATTTCTCCAGCTGCTCCGGCGACTGCTTGAGAGCCTTCATCGTTTGAATCTGGGAACCCTCGACGGATTCTTCGCGCGCGTCGTCAGGGCATTTCCCCTGGAACTCGGTCTCTCGGGCGAGCCTGTCATCCTTGACGACCGAGAGGCCGCGGAAGCGATGCGGACGGTGTTCGGGGGGCTCTTCTCCGGAAAGCGCAGTTCGAAGGAGCAGGCCGCCTTCGTCGAGGCATTCAGGTTGGCGACGTTCGGCACGGAGGGAAAGTCCGTCGAGCGCCGCCTCGATGACTTCGTTGCGGATTACCTGGAACTCTACCGTCGGGCACCTGAAGGATCGCATTGGGGTATGCGCGAGCGCATCTGGCCCGGGGGATTTCCATGGAGGGTTTGCAGCAACGCCACGCTGGAACGTCACATGGGTGCGCTTCAGGACTGGCTGGGCGGGGCGGAGGTGACCGAGTCGGCTCGGGAGCGGTGGAACGGCTTTCTCAGATGTGTCCGCGTCTGGAGTCCCGGGGAGCCGTTGCCGCCCGCCCTGAAGTACGTCCTCGAGAAATGCCTGGAGTCGCTCTCCTCGCTCAGTCGAGGCGATAGTGATGTGGCCTTCAATAAATCGCGGCAGCCGCTGAGTCCGACCGCGGCGCGCGCGCTTGCAGCCATTTGCGAGCGGGTGGTGGCGCTGGAGATCGGCCGGCGGCTCGCGCAGACCGCGGGCATCGGGCGCGTGCTCGAGGTATTCGATTCCCGATATCATGCCGCCGTCCGCCATCGCGGAAGACTGACGTTCGCGGACCTCCAGCAGCTGCTGCTCGAGGGAGGCCATCTCGACCTGGAGTATCGTCTCGATGCGCGGCTGGATCACTGGCTGTTCGATGAGTTTCAGGACACGAGCTATCGCCAGTGGAAGATCCTCGAGCCGCTTGTCGACGAGGTCGTGCAGGATCCGGCCGGGCGAAGGAGTCTCTTCTTCGTGGGCGATGCGAAGCAGGCGATCTTCACGTGGCGGGAGGGTGACCCGATGCTGTTCAGGCATGTCTGCCGGCACTACGGATCGGAAACAGGCGGAGCGGTCCGTCGCCGGGAACTGACGCGCTCCTGGCGGTCGGGTCCCGCGGTGATCCGGATGGTGAACGAGGTTTTCGGAAACGGGTCGGCGATCGAAGGCTTGTTCCCGGAAGCGTCGGCGACCTGGAATGGCTTGTGGCAGACGCATGAGTCCGCACATGAGGAACGGCCGGGGCAGGGGGCTCTCCTTACCGCCCCGGATGAGGAAGGGAGGTGGAAGGTTGTGCTCGACCTGATCAGGGAGGTTGATCCGCTCGGGCGCGGCCTCACCTGCGCCATTCTCGTTCGTCGAAACGACACCGGGAGACGCCTTGCGGATTTCCTCAGGCAGGAGGCGGCGATTCCCGCGGTCTCCGATGCAGACCTCCGGATCGGAGGCGACAATCCGGTCGTCGCGGCACTTGGGGCGCTGCTTCAGTGGGCGGCGCATCCGGGCGATTCGTTGGCCAAGGGTCACGTCATGATGACGCCGCTTGGCGAGTTGATCGATGTCGATGGCGCGAAGCTTTCGCGTCGCATCCTGGAGACGATCCAGGAAGGCGGTTTCGCGGCCTGGTGTCTCGAATGGAAGGAACGCCTCGATGGAGTTCTTCCAGCCTCCGATGCTTTCTCGCGCCTGCGACTGGCCCAGTTGGTGCAGGCTGCGCGTGCCTTTGATCGTCAAGGGCGGTGGGACGTGGATGCGTTCCTCAGATTCCTCGACGGCTATACAGTCAGAGAGCCGGAATCCACCGAAGTCATCCGGGTAATGACCGTGCATAAGTCCAAGGGGCTGGGTTTCGACTTGGTTATCCTGCCGGATCTCGAAGGCCAGAAGCTGGCGCAGCGCCGGGACGGACCCGCGGTGCACCATGCGGAAGACCGATCGGTCGACTGGATCCTCGAGTATCCGGGCGAGGTGGTTGCCTCAGCGGATCCGGTGCTGTCGCGTTATCTTGAGGAAGCCCGATCGGAAGCCTGCTACGAGCAGCTTTCGCTGCTGTACGTGGCGCTTACCCGCGCCAAGCACGCAACCTATGCGGTGGTCGAGGCAGCCAAGCGCTCGAAATCGCAAAATTTTCCCAGGTTGCTTCGGGAAACGCTGGGCGAGGAGGAAAAGGAGATCGGCGTCGGCGGCCTGAAGCTCCGGGGTCTCTGGTCGTCGGGTGAAGCTGACTGGTTCCGCTTGGTTCCGAGTCGAAAGGCGGAGGGCCCGGCAGGCGAACCGCCTCCGGTGGCTCCATTGGCTGGCGTACCTGTCGCAGAGCCGCGCGCGAGGAACCCATCGGGTGAGTTTGCCGGTCGCCTCGATGCGGGAGCCCTGTTTACCGGACCTGAACGCGCTGACTTTGGTGCAGCCGTGCATGCGCTACTTTCCGAAATCGGGTGGATCGAGGATTTCTCGCAGGGCGGCTTGGCTGACCTTGGCGCGCGCTGGAGCGGAGATCCCGCTGTTTCCGCCTGCGCGATGGAGGCCTTGCGTAATCCGCGATTCCGCGCCGTTTGGCAGCGGCCAACCGGGAGAGCGGACCTCTGGCGAGAGACCGCATTCGAGGCCATTCTGGACGGCGATTGGATATCCGGTCGGTTTGACAGGGTTGTGATCCATCGCGATGCGACCGGCGTGCCGATCCAAGCACGGTTGTACGACTTCAAGACCGGGGTGCGCGGCTCGCCGGGTGGCAGCCATTTCGGTCAGCTGCAGCTATATTCGGGAGCGCTTGGTTCGCTGCTGGGATTGGCTCCTGAATGCGTCACAGCGGATGCCGTTTACGTGCAGTCCGGCGATTTGGAGCGGATGGTTGCCCGGTAGCCTGCTGGGGCAGAAATGCTGCGGCAGATCTTACTTTACAGGCTGGAGGGCGGGCAGCACGTTGCGGGACTCGAAACCTCACACCTTCCAACATGGGCAATCTAAAAAAGAAACGGCGCCTGAAGATGAACAAGCACAAGCGCCGCAAGCGTCTTAAGTCGAATCGGCACAAGAAGCGTACCTGGCAGAAGTAGCGCCAGCCGAAGGACCGCGACTCTCGTTTCCGAACCCGCCGCTTCCACGCGGCGGGTTCTTGTTTGGTGCCTGGAAGGTGCAGCTCGCACGGAGCGCGCTGAGGCGTTTCCCCTATCGCGGCGAAGGCGGATGTCGCACGGGAATGCGAATGGAAATTATTGGCTAAACCGCGCGCTGATAGGGGGAATACCCGGGATTCTGCTTGCCCCACCGGGAGGCATTTGCGAGTTTTCGCCCCCGTTTTGCGATAGCTGAAGCCTGGCCCTTGCCGATGGATTTTACCTATCCGGCGGGGTCACGGGTTCGGCAGGAGACTCAGACCCAAACCTTTCCGGACATAGCATGTTTTTTTCTCCCAAGACCAAGGGGTATTTTGTCGAACTGAGCGACTACGGTTGCCTCTTCGCCCGTACCTCGGCGATGGGCGGTCCGCTTGTCGTCGAGGAACTTGAGGAATGTCCGGTGGATGACGCCGCGATGTTTGCCGAGGTGCTGCAACGCCTGCAGACGGCCAAGTCGCCCAGCGGGTACATGCATTCGGTCTGCGGCCTATATCCGGCCAAGCGCCTCGTTCGCCGGGCGAGCCTGGATCCAAAGCGCCTCAAGGAGCCGACCTACCTCAACGAGGTCGTCAACCAGCAGTTCCGGGTCGAGCCGGAGAAATACACGATCTCTGTCCTGAATTCGGTCGACGGCACGGACCTCGACCTGACCAAGGGCGCCCAGAAGGAGGCGCTGTTCTGCGGGTTGCCGGCGGAGGATATAGTTAACATCCAGGAGAGCCTGCTCGGCAACGGGATCTATCCCGAGCGGCTCGAACTGGCGACCGTCAGCGTACTCGGGAGCCTCGTCGACTATCTTGAGTTCAAGAATTCGAAGACGCCGACGCTTGTGCTGGAGATCGGCGGAGACACCACGCATTCGTACATTGTGACCTCCAGCGGTGTCGAGGCAGCCCGGCCGATTGCCCAGGGCCTCGAATCCATGATTCCGGTCGTCCAGAAGGAGCTGAGCCTCAAGGACGAGGAATCCGCGAGAAAGCTGTTTTATTCGAACACGTTCGATTTCACGGGCATGGGGCCGCTTCTGGTCAAGAAGCTCTTGAAGGAGCTTCAGTCCTCGATCGGTTTCTACGAGGTGCAGACTGGCCAATCGGTGGGCCAGGTGCTTTGCACGATGATTCCGCCGAAGCTCACCTGGCTCGACGGAACCATCGCACCGGCACTTGGAGTGCCGAGCCTCAAGCTCGACGCCACCTCCTGGCTCCAGATGCGAAAAATCACGCTTTCCGACAAGGCTGCCGAGAAGGGTGCCGATCCGAGGTGGTTCGGACTGTTCGGACTCATGGCCAGTTACCAACACGCAGAGGCGGAAACCAATGCTGTCGTTCCTGAAAAAAAAGACTGACTCGGATGCGGTTCAGGCGCCGGCCTGGCACCCGAACTTTCGCAATTACGAGCGACTCCCGGACATCAAGGTGGTCCGGACTGCCTTCTTTGTGAACGGCGCCCCGGCGTTCGTCGCCATCGTGCTCGCCGTCTACCTCGGCATGCGCGAGTACGAACTGTTCAGCCTGAACGGCCAACTCGTGGCAACCCAGATGCAGATCGACGCCGACCGCCCCGCCAGCACGCAGGCGGTGCAGCAGTACCGCAAGTTCCAGGAGCAGGAAGTCCGGGTGAAGGAAGTCGATGCCTTCCTGGTTTCGAAGGCCCTTCCCTCAAGCCTGCTACAGCGTTTCGCGGATACCCGTCCCGAGGATATCGCACTCGACCAGGTCGACATTCGCGAGAACGGGATCACTCTGCGCGGCAGTATCCGGGGAGACACCCAGGAGGCATATGCCCAGGCATCCTCCTATATCGAGATCCTGCGCAATGACGCCGTCCTCCAGGAAAGCATCGAGGACGTGAATGCCGTTTCGGCAAATCCGAACCCGACGACCGGACGTGTGAGCTTCGAGATCTTCGTGCGCTTCAAGGCGCCCGCAGCGAAGAAATAGCCATGGCCATTACGAACGAACAGCTATTCGCCTTCATTCGGAAGAACCCGATCGGTGTCGGCTGCGGCGTCATCAGCCTCGCGATCGTGGGCGCCATGTATTTCCGGAGCGGCAACCTGCCGGCCGTCGAGCTCGAGCTCGAGCAGCTCACCAACGAGGGCGCCCGCCTCTCCGACAACGTGAAGAACTCGGCCCTGCTCAAGGAGCAGCTCGAGGAACTGACCGCTGCCAATGCGGCGATCGACGGACGCCTGGTGAGCGCGCGCGGGCGCTTCGACAACCAGCGTTACTTCACCACGCTCGCCGAGGCCTCCGGGGCGGCCATCGTCAGCCAGTCGCAGACGGCCGAGCCGAAGAATGCAAGCAAGGGCGGATTCGTGAACGTTCCATTCAACGTGGCGGTGCAGGGAACCTATCCGCAGGTGATGGATTTTCTCCGGCGGCTGGAATACGGCGAGCACTTCGCCCGCGTCAATTACTCCAGCGTCAGCAAGGTCCCGAACGACACGGCTCGCGACAACGTGATCGTCACCCTCAACCTCGAGCTCCTCGGCCGACCATGAAAACCCTTCCGCTAAGAGATTCGTTTGCCCTTGGGGTCCTGGTCGCGCTTTGCGGCGGGGCAACTGCCGTCTGGGCCCAGGGTCGTTCCGACCTGGCCAGTCCTGATGTGCGACGGCCTACGGTGGAACTGGCAACGCGGCTCGCGCGGCCGGCACAGCCGCAGGGTACCGCTTCAGACGCGGTTTCCCCATTTCATCCGCCCGATTTCGACAGGCCCGCCCCTGGCATGGCAGCGGCCCCTGCGCCCACGGGCGGCGGCGCTGCGCCGGCTCCGGTCGTCCGCCCCACAGGGGCGCGCGCGATACTCGATGCCGCCGCGCCGGCGATACAGGGCAGCGTCAGCGGCACATTTCAGCTCAGGGGCGAACGCCTCCTGGCAGTCCGCGCTGCGAGCGGCAGTCAACAAATGCTGAAAGTGGGGGACACCCTCAACATCACCATTGAGGCAATGCCCTATAGCCTGGAGATTGTCGGCATCGATACCACCAGCTTCATCCTGCAATATCAGGGCGAAAGACTCACCCTTCCCATTTCAGCCCAAACCGGAAAGTCCCAATGAGAACCACTCCTTTCCTTCTCGCCCTGTGCTTCGCGGCCATCGCCGCTTCCCTCAACGCCCAGGAACAGCCTGGCGCCGTCGTGACACCTCCGCCCGCGCCGGCCGCCCCGCCGGTGCCGGCGGTCGTTGTCGGCGAAGTCGCGCCGGCCACCGGAGCCGCCGCAATGTCGACGGACGCCCTCGGCCGCGACACGGTGTCGGTCGATTTTCCCGATGAGGATATTCGCACGCTGCTCCTGAGCATCTCGGAGCTCTTCGACCTGAACATCATCGTGCCCGAGACGCTCCAGGGCCGCACCTCGATCAAGCTCCGGGACGTCACCTGGAGGCAGATCTTCACGAATGTCCTCGGCCCGGTGGGCTACACCTATATCGAGGAGGGCAATATCGTTAAGGTCGTCAGCAACGAGAGCCGCCAGCTGGAGCCGACGACTATCGAGGTTATTGCGCTCGAATACGCCACGGCGGCGACGGTCCTCCCGATCATCACCCAGATGGTCGACACGAATGCCGGCGGACGCATCACCACGGACACCCGCACCAACCTTCTGATCATCACCGAGCGGCCCTCAAGGATGGGTCAGATCCGCGCGATCATCGAGCAGCTGGATATCGCGACGGATCAGGTGACGATCGAGACGAAGTTCGTGGAGGTCACCGACGGCGACATCCGGGACATCGGCATCAACTGGTCGGCGCTCCAGAGCTTCAATGTCGGCGCACAGGGCGGGGGCCAGCTTGCCACCTCCCGGGGCCAGAGCGGCGGCATATCCAGCGATACCTCCGCAGCCAACAATTCCAATCAGGACCTCTCTTCTAGCAACACGACCACGTTCACGACTCCGTCGACGAACACGGCGACGACCACGGGAGCGACCGCGCTCGCGAGTTCCGCCCAGTCGGCGTTCAACATGCTTCAGACGCTCGCGAACACGACCACCACGGATCGGGACTTCGCGGCGGTATTTTCGGCCGACCAGTTCAGCCTGGTCCTGAGCGCCCTCAACACGCTTTCAACCACTCGCATCGTTTCGAATCCGACCGTCACCACGCTCAACAACAAACTGGCGACGATCAACGTGGGCACCCGCTTCCCGGTGCCAAACTTCACGTTCAACGAGCAGACCGGCACGTTCGCGATCAGCGGCTTCGCCTTCGAGGAGATCGGCATCAACCTGAATGTGACGCCGCAGGTGAATGCGCGGGGATTTATCACCCTCACGATCAATCCGGAAGTCAGCCAGCTGCAGGGCACGTCGAACTTCGAGGGTGCGGAAATCCCGATCATCGCCTCCCGCCGCGCCAGCACGAACGTCTCCATGCAGAGCGGCGACACCATCGGTCTTGGCGGCCTGCTGACCAGCAGGTCCGTCGAGCGGAGCAACCGGATTCCGGTGCTCGGCGACATTCCGCTGCTCGGTCGGGTGTTCCGAAACAGCTCCCAGAACACGGAGACGACGAACCTGCTCATCTTCATCACGGCCCGTGCGATCGATGCCCGAGGGGCACCCATCGGCGAAGTCTTCGACCCACGCCAGATTCGGCAGATGGGTCTCCAGCCGGATGACCTCCCCGGATTCCGGGACGGTTCGGACCCCTTCGCTCCCGCTCCCACCGCGCCCTAACCTGGATCCACCAACGGCCTGAGATCACCTCAAGGTGTGCCCATGAAGATGAATCCATTCTCCAAGAGCCGGGTCCTGGCGCTGATCAATCTTCCTCCCGGACTCTACACGGCCGTCATCACCGGGGCGGGCAGTTCCACGGGTGTGGCGCTTGTGAACGTCTACGAGGTGCCCTGACAAAGGGGCACGGACAGAGCCCGGCCAGTGCCTTGAGGCGTCCTGGCCGGGATTGCCGAATCGGGTTGCTGGCATGATCGGGGGGTGAAGCCGTTCAGGCTTTGCAGTTAGGGACGTGTCGACCGGTTCCGCGAATATTTCATGTACGAAGGGGCGAATGTGACTACGTTCGGAGCCGGATCATGAGCCCAGCCATTGCCGAACGTCCTTCACCCCGCCAGGGGCTGTTCGCGCCTTTTTCCCCCATTCTGGGCACCCGAATCGACGAGCTGGGACATTTCCTTCGGGATCAGACGCGGGTCTTCGAGCCGGAGATTCGCGAAATGGCCGCCTACTGCATCGATGCGGGCGGCAAGCGAATCCGGCCCATGCTCGTTTTCCTGAGCGGCTGGCAGGGAGAACGCCAGGAAGTGACGCATCTGGTGCGTGCGGCCGCGGTCGTCGAACTTGTTCACCTGGCAACTCTCGTTCACGACGATATCATGGACGAGGCCCAGGTCCGCCGGGGAAGGAGAACCGCCATGCGCCTTTATGGCCCGGAGGCAGCGGTGCTTCTCGGTGACGCCCTCTTTGCGCATGCGCTGCATCTCGCCTCTCAGTTCCCGACTACAGAAGTCTGCCAGGCGATCTCCGAATCGACACGAAGGGTCTGTGCCGGGGAGGCAATCCAGACCCTTCGTCGAGGAAGCACGGACGTCTCAGTGGTGGATTATCGACGTATCATCGACCTCAAGACCGCGGAACTCTTCAGGGTGTCCTGCCGGCTGGGGGCGGTGTTGGCCGACTACCCGGCGGCGTTTGCTGAGGCGGCGAGCCGCTTCGGAAGGCACCTCGGCGTTGCTTACCAGATGTACGACGACCTCGCCGATTACTTCGGCCAGGAGGAACGGATTGGGAAGACCCTGGGCACGGACCTCGCCAGTGGAAAGCTGACCCTTCCGGTGCTTCTGCTCCTGGAACGCCTCGGATCGGAGGAACGAACCGAGCTGCTCGAGGAGATCCAGGGCAAGCGTGCTCCCCAGCTCCAGCTGCATCTAAGGCAAATGACCGATTTCGGGGTGTTTCGCATGGTAGCGAGAACAATTCAGGAGGAAATCTCAGCGGCGCGGGCTGCGCTGGCCGAATGGCCAGGGCTGCCGGCGACCCCGCACCTGCTGGGCCTCTGTGACCTGCTTTCGAATCAGGTCGAGGAGCTTGAGCTGCCAAGGGAACACGCTGCACAGGAGATTGCCTCCAAGTAGCCTTAAAACTGGCCGGCACGTCGGATTTGGGCCTGTCAGGTCCGATCTTCCACCTTGCTTCGACAGCGGCCCTGTACAGTCTGGCACCCGTGAACCTGACGAGGGCAGTAGGTAAGACGCTTGTAGCGTCGCCCGAACGCCGGCAGGAGGCCGATGCGGATTGGACGATCGTCCAAAAGGTTCAGGCGGGGGATGTCGCGGCGTTCGACCACCTTATCCGCAAGTACCGCGAGCGCCTCTATTCGGTGGTTTATCACCTGACATCCAACCGCGAGGATGCGGCAGATCTCGTTCAGGATGCGTTCATTAAGGCGTTTCAGTCCGTCAATCGTTTCAATGGTCAGGCGTCCTTTTTTACCTGGATCTACCGCATTGCTATGAACGCGACCCTTTCGCACCTGCGGAAGAATCGCATCCGGTCCTTCTTCAGCCTGGAGCGCCTGGACGAAGAGGACCGTCCGGCGGCTGATGTGATCGCTGCATTGGTCGACGATTCCAACGGGAGCGATCGGGCAACCGTTATCCACGAACTCCAGGAAAAATTGAACGAGGCGATGCAGAAGTTGTCTATCAAGCATCGGACTGTGGTAACTCTTTTTGAAATAGACGGTTTGAGTCATCAGGAGATCGCTGAAGTCATGGAATGCTCAGTTGGCACCGTGAGGTCCCGGCTGCATTACGCAAAGCAGCTTCTCCAGTCCGAACTGCAGGACTACCTGCGCTGAACCCCATGCCAGAGACACCCCAACGCCCTAAACTCACAATCGAAGACCTGCTCCGCCTGAAGCGGGCCGAACGCCCGACCGCGGAATTCTGGACGCACTTCGAACAGGAGCTGCGTGCCAAGCAGCTTGCCGCGATTGTCGAGAAGCCGTCCCGTTGGCGTGCAGGCATCGATGCGCTGATGGCGTGGAGAATGCCGATCGGCGCGGCCATTGCGGTGGCTCTGGTTTCCTATCTCTCCATCCGACCGGTTTCAGAAGGAATCTCAGGATCTCCCGTCGCCTCGGTCCCGCAGCTGCAGCCGCTCCCACAGGCTTCGGTGCCTGAAATTGAGGCTGTGATCGCCTCGGTGCAGGACGAGACCTTCGAGGTGGAGGATGCAGTGGGTTCGGCCGAGCTGATGGTTGCCGCGGTCGATGCAGCGGCGAGTGAATCGGCCGAGACGTCGACTGCCGCTCGAGAGGATCGACGACCAAGTGGCGGCCTTACGCTTGCGAGCGCGGACACCAGACTGCCCGAATTCGTGGCCGACAGTTCCATCCCAGTCCAGATGACCCTCGCTGCCCTCGATACCAGCCTCGTCCAGCCGGTCGCGATGCAGCTGCCGGTGACCGGTGACCGCCGACCGGCGCGCAATGAGCCCCTGGAGCAGCTGGCCGCACCGCAAGTTTCCTTCGCCTCCCTCATCATGGCGTCGCCTGCAGTGATGCAGGATGTTGTCGAGACAGGTCCGCGTTCCCAGCGGACCGGAGTGCTATACGTGAGTGAGTCGAGCCTGCGAGATCTGCATCGCCTTTGGGGGATGTGAGATCACTCAAATCCGAATCTTCGAGGCCCCGGCAGCGGGGCCTTTTTCTTGCTCTGACGACCCAGCCCTACGGCTCCCTTCTCGTGGGCGCTCGCCATTGAGGGTGACATGCCCAAGCTGATTGCCATGCGAATGCGCTGGGAATCTGACAGCCTGGGTAGGGTGAGAGCACCGGCTGGAGCCCTTTACGGAGCAGGTACACAGCGGGCGCTTGCCCACTCGGGGTCCGGTGACCGCCAGATGCCCCGGCGCTTCGTCCACGCCGTCGGACTGCTCAAATGGGCCTGTGCGGAGGCCAATGTTGCACTCGGCGTCCTGCCCAGGAACAAGGGCAACCTGATCGCACGAGCGGCAAGGGAGGTCGCATCGGGCCGGCTCGATGCACATTTCCCGCTGGGAATACTTCAGACGGGATCGGCAACCTCGACCAACATGAATGCGAACGAGGTGATCGCGAACAGGGCCCGCCAGCTTGCCGGCTCTGGGAAAAGGCGTCGCCCGGAAATACATCCGAATGACGATGTAAACAAGGGGCAGTCATCGAATGACCTGATGCCCACCGCGCTGCATGTGAGCGTCGTTCTGGCTTTGCGGGAGTCCCTGATTCCCGCGCTCGATAGGTTGGCGAGGGAACTCGCTGCGCGTTCCGACGATTTCCGCGATATCGTGAAGACGGGGAGAACCCACCTGATGGATGCGGTCCCAATGACGCTTGGGCAGGAGTTTTCGGGATATGCGGCCCAGGCCAGGAAGGGGGCGCAAAGGGCGCGACGCGCTTCCGAATGCCTGCTGGAACTCGCGGTCGGAGGAACCGCGGTTGGTACCGGGCTGAACGCACCGCGCGGTTTTGCCGGACGGGTCATTACGCTACTTCGGCGCGAGACGGGATGCGCCTTCCGGAGGGCAGGAAACCCGTTCGAGGCCCAGGCCGCCCGCGATGACTGTGTCGAGGCGGCCGGACAGATAGTCGCGATATCGGCTGCGCTCCTGAAGATTGCGGGCGATATCCGGCTACTCGGTTCGGGTCCGCGCACCGGGATTGGGGAGCTCAAGCTGCCGGCCCTGCAGCCCGGGTCGTCGATCATGCCGGGCAAGGTCAACCCGGTGCTTTGCGAGGT
This sequence comes from Candidatus Salsuginivita brisbanensis, assembly GCA_038144975.1. Lineage (GTDB taxonomy): Bacteria > Verrucomicrobiota > Verrucomicrobiia > Opitutales > Opitutaceae > Salsuginivita > Salsuginivita brisbanensis. The sequence continues at coordinate 74,061 of JAYQOU010000006.1, forward strand.
GCTGATTCAGGCCTGCCATTACGCGAACGGCCTTTGCCAGACGGTCGCGCGCTGTGGAGGCGACGGTCAGCTGGAGCTGAACGCCACGCTGCCGATCATGGCGCACTGTCTCCACGAGGCGATCGATGTCCTCGATTCCGCGATCCGGGCTTTCACCCGTGGCTGCGTAATGGGCCTCAAGGCCGACGCGAGTCGATGCCGCGAACTTGTCGAGCGATCGCTCATGCAGGTCACAGTCCTGGCCCCGGTGCTGGGATACGACCTTGCTGCCGCCATCGCCCGGGAGGCGCTCGCCACCGGCAAATCGCTCCGCGAAGTCGTGCTCCGCCGTGGCCTGATGAGCCGATCCGCGCTGGACAGGGCCCTGAATCCGGCCCGCATGACGCGCGGCGGAGCGGCTCGAGCAGGCAAATCTCGCGCTTCATGAAGTGTCATCAGGCGACGCTCGCGATTGAGACCTCGGGGCGGGGGATGATCGAGATCACGAGGGAGATTTCGCAGGCCGTGCGGGGCTCCCGTCTCTCGAAAGGAATGGCGACGGTCTTCTGCCGTCACACCAGCTGCAGCCTGGTGCTCATGGAAAACGCGGATCCGTCCGCGCGCAGTGACCTTGAGGCCTGGATGGGCAGGCTGGTGAGGGAGGACGATGCGGCATTCACGCACACACTCGAGGGGAGGGACGACATGCCGAGTCATATTCGCATGGCTCTCACGCGAAGCTCGGAGTCCATCCCATTTGACGAGGGCAGGCTGCTCCTCGGCACGTGGCAGGGAATCTTCCTCTGGGAACACCGTCGGGTACCCCATCGTCGCGAACTGGTGGTCGCGCTCGTCGGTGAGTGACGGGCGACCGGGGCCGATTCAGCGTCCTGCCGGCAGACAGGCAGTGCAGCCGTTGGCGAAGAAGTCGTTCCCCTTGTCGTCGACGAGGATGAATGCAGGGAAATCCTCCACCTCGATGCGCCAGACCGCCTCCATGCCGAGTTCCGGAAACTCCAGCACCTCGACCTTGCGGATGTTCTCCTTCGCGAGAATTGCCGCCGGGCCCCCGATGCTGCCGAGGTAGAAGCCCCCGTGCCGCTTGCATGCTTCGGTGACCTGTGCACTCCGGTTTCCCTTTGCCAGCATGACCATCGATCCGCCGTGCTGTTGGAAAAGGTCGACGTAGCTGTCCATCCTCCCGGCAGTGGTCGGACCGAAGGAGCCGGAGGCGTATCCCTTGGGCGTCTTGGCCGGTCCCGCATAGTAGACAGGGTGATTCTTGAAGTAGTCCGGCAGGCCCCGGCCTGACTCCAGGCCTTCCTTCAATTTTGCATGCGCGCTGTCACGGGCGACGACGAGCGGTCCCGTGAGGGATACGCGCGTCGTCACGGGATGCCGCGAGAGTTCCGCGAGGATGGACGGCATCGGCTGGTTGAGGTCGACCTTCACGATCGTGCCACCCTTCAGTGTACGATGTTCCTTCGGGATGAAACGACCGGGATTTCGCTCGAGTTCCTCGAGGAAGATTCCCTCCCGGGTGATCTTCGCGCGGACATTCCTGTCGGCGCTGCATGAGACGCCGAGGCCCACAGGACAGCTTGCCCCATGGCGTGGCAGGCGGACGACGCGAACATCGAGGGCGAAATACTTGCCGCCGAACTGCGCGCCGATGCCTGTCTTGCGGGCGATCTCGAGGACGCGCTGCTCCATGGCGATATCCCGAAAGGCGCGGCCATGTTCATTTCCGGTCGTCGGCAGGGAATCGAGGTAGCGTGCGGAAGCCAGCTTCAGCGTCTTCATGCACGCCTCCGCGCTCGTGCCGCCGATCACGAGCACCAGATGGTAGGGAGGGCAGGCGCTTGTGCCGAGCGTGGGGAGCTTGTCGGTGACGAACTTCTCGAAGCTCTTCGGATTGAGCAGGGCCTTCGTCTCCTGGAAGAGCAGCATCTTGTTCGCCGAGCCGCCGCCCTTCGCCACAAACAGGAACTGGTAGGAATCGCCAGGTGTCGCCGCGAGATCGATCTGCGCCGGGAGGTTTGTGCCCGTGTTTCGCTCGTTCCACATGTCCAGCGGCGCGACCTGCGAGTAGCGGAGATTCTCTGACGTATAGGCGGCATGCACCCCGCGGCTCAGCCATTCCGCATCGTCGGCACCGGTCCACACCGTCTGGCCCTTCTTGGCAAAGATCGCCGCCGTTCCCGTATCCTGGCACATTGGCAGGATGCCCTCGGCGGCAACTTCGGCGTTCTTAAGGAGGGTCAGCGCAACATACCGGTCGTTGTCGGATGCCTCCGGATCCTCAAGTATGGCAGCGACCTGCTTCAGGTGATTGGTGCGCAGGAAGAATGAGCAATCGTGAAAGGCCTCCCGGGCGAGAAATGAGAGGGCTTCCGGGGCCACCACCAGCATCTCACGCCCCTCGAATGTGGCGCTTGAGATTCCTTCCCGGGAAAGAAGCCGGTACTTCGTCTCGTCGGCACCGAGCGGAAATGGTTCCTGGTAGGTAAAGGAGGGCACAGCCATGGCCCCAACCATGGGGGAATTCCCGCAGGAGTCCAGAGGCCGCGGATGAGATCAGACGATCTTGAGCTTTGGCAGGTCCTGCAGGTCCACCAGCCCTACCGGACGCCCCCGCTTGTCGACCGCGACGACATCCTCGATGTTGTGGGCCTGGAAGATGCGAAGTGCCTCGACGGCCAGCGCATCCTCCCGGATGCATTTCGGCTTCTTCGTCATGAAGCGTGAGACGGGTTCCTTCAAAAAGGAGGCGCCGCTTACGGCGGCCCGCCGAAAATCGCCGTCTGTAAGGATGCCGGTGAGGCGTCCCCGCCGGTCGGTGAGGGCGATGCTTCCGCTCCTGGCCTTGGTCATGCTGAGGATGGCATCCTGGACCGAGATCGTTTCGCGGGCGACCGGCAGCCTGTCTCCGCGGCGCATGATGTCCCGTACATGGAGCAGGAGCTGCATCCCGAGGTTTCCCGCAGGGTGGTACCGCGCGAAGTCGCGACGGGTCAGGCCGCGGCTTTCCAGCAGGACCATCGCCAGTGCATCCCCGAGGGCGAGCGCTGCTGTCGTGCTAGCCGTTGGAGCCAGCCGCAGCGGGCAGGCTTCCCGGGGCACCCGGTAGAGCAGCTTGAAGTCCGCCGCCTTGGCCAGTTCGGACTTTTCGTTGCTGGTCAGTGCCACGATCCGGACATCGAAGCGACGCAGGACCGGGATCAGTCGGCGGATCTCCTCGGTTTCCCCGCTGTTGCTGAGAAGGATCGCGAGATCGCCCTCGTCGATCAGACCGAGGTCGCCGTGAAGCGCCTGCGTGGGATCGAGGAGGCAGGAGGAGACTCCGGTGCTGTTGAAGGTGCCGCAGAGTTTCCCGGCGATGTGCGCCGACTTGCCGACTCCGCTGAAGATGAGCTTGTTGCCCTTGGCGATCGTCGCCTCGACTGCGCGGGCCGTGGCCGCGAACGTCTCGCCGAGGCCCTTGGCGGTCGCCGCGAGAGCCTGGGACTCGATCCTGATGCAGGCGCGCGCCTTCCTTACGGCAGATTTGGACGTGATGGCCATTTAGAGTTTGAGTCGGTGGAGGGGCTTGCGGAATTTACGAGGCACTTCCCTGCGTTCAATCCCTTTCCCGAAACCATGAAGCTCTGGATTCAGTTGCCGGCCATCGGGCTGGCGCTGCTACTCAGCGGTTGCCTCAGGAATGGGGTGTCCGTTGCCGGAGCGGAGACAGATGACGCCGTGTTCAATACGGCGATGCGGTTCAAGAGGGAGGGGCAGCCCTCGCGCGCACTCGCAAGTTTCCGCGAGGTGATTGCCAGGCGCGGGGACGACAACGCCCCGGAATCCCACCTCGAGGCCGGTATCATCTACCTGCAGAACCTGAAGCAGCCGATCCGCGCTTATTACCACCTCGGTCGCTATCTGGAACTTAAGCCCAATTCTCTGCAGCGGGCGCTTGTCCAGGGCCAGATGGAGGCCGCCGTACGCGAGTTCGTGAGTACCCTGCCGGGCAGGGCGGTTGGGGACATGGAGGTCATGGATCTTCGTGCCGAGAACGAGCGCCTGCGCAGGGAGAACGATCAGCTTCGCAGCCAGGTCTCGTCCGCATTGGTTTCGAATTCCAGGATCTCGATCGTGCCGCAGGACAGGGGGGCCGGTTCCCCTGCGGATATTCCCCAGGTGCCCGTGTCGCAGGCGTCGCAGATCACTCTCGTTCAACCCAACCAGCCGGCACCCGTTCCGACTCCGCAGCCGCGACAGTCGGCGCCTCCGGCGGCGACCGCTGCACCGCAGGCGACGATGCGCAGCCACACCGTTGCTCCCGGTGACACGCTCTGGTCGATCGCCACGCGCTATTTCGGCACTGGCACGAACGCCAACGTGCAGGCAATTCGAGCAGCGAACGCGAGTCGGATGACGGGCGACAACATCCAGATCGGCATGGTGCTCGAGATCCCGCCGGCTCCATGATGCTCCATTGCCGTGCCGCCGGGGAAACTGGCACGCGTATGCCGTCGTTGGTGTCGATGCCTTCGGTGAATGCGGTTGGAGCCGTTTGGATTTCGGTGACAGCCTCGATCCCGTAGCTTCACAGGACCATCATCCCAGGCCCGATTGTGCCCAAGACTTCCCGCCGCACCGCAATCTTTACCGAGTCCCTGATCAGGGAGATGACCCGAGTCGCCCTGCAACATGGCGCCATCAACCTGTCGCAGGGATTCCCGGACGACGACCCGCCCGAACCGCTGGTTCGAGCGGCCAAGGAGGCGATGGATGCGGGTCGCCATCAGTATGCGATCACCTGGGGCGCTCCCGAGCTGAGGCGGGCACTCGCCGACAAGATCGAACGTTTCTCGGGGCTCGCGGTCGATCCGGAGCGTGAACTTGTGGTCACCTGCGGTGCCACCGAAGCGATGATGGTGGCGATGATGACGGTGTGCGACCCGGGCGACCGGGTCGGCCTCTTCTCGCCCTTTTACGAGAACTACAATGCGGATGCGATTCTCACGGAGGCGACTCCCGTGCATGTGCGCCTGCATCCGCCCGGTTACGGATTCGATCCCGGGGAATTGCGCGCGGCATTCGCCTCCGGGCTGAAGGCGTTCATCCTGTGCAACCCGTCTAATCCGACCGGACGGGTCTTCAGCTACGGCGAATTGCTCCAGATCGCGGCGCTCGCGGAGGAGTTCGATGCCTACGTGATCACCGACGAGGTGTACGAGCATATCGTTTACGCGCCGAACCGACACCTGAGCTTCGCCGCGCTGCCGGGGATGGCCTCGCGCACACTGACCTGCTCATCGCTTTCCAAGACCTTCTCCATCACGGGATGGAGGCTTGGCCATGTGCATGCGCCGGCTGGAATCATCGCACAGGCCCGCAAGGTGCATGACTTTCTCACCGTGGGCGCAGCTGCTCCTCTGCAGCATGCGGTGGTCACGGCGCTGCAGTTTCCGCAATCCTACTACGAGGAACTCGCGGAAACCTATCGCGAGCGTCGGGAAATCCTGTGCGGGTACCTCGACAGGACCGGCCTCTCGTACACGAAGCCGGAGGGGGCCTATTTCACCATGGTGGATATCTCTCCGCTGGGCTGGAAGAGCGACGTCGAGTTCTCGCACTGGATGGCAAAGGAGATCGGGGTGGCTCCGGTTCCCGGATCGAGTTTCTTCAGTACTCCCGAACACAGGTACGTGCGGCTTCATTTCGCCCGTGGCCCTAAGACCCTTCACGAGGCGGGAGAGCGGCTGCTGCGCCTGGCGCGGAGCTGATAGGCTTTCGATCCATCGGTTGCCTCACATAAGTCGTATCAGTCTAAAAGGTCCCATGAAGCCCTCATCAAAGCCCACCTTCCGTGAGGCTGTGCGCTTCTGGCTGAAGCTCGGGTTCATAAGCTTCGGCGGTCCCGCGGGGCAGATTGCCATCATGCACAGGGAACTCGTGGAGCAGCGCGGGTGGATTGGCGAAAAGCGATTTCTGCATGCGCTGAACTTCTGCATGCTGCTGCCAGGTCCGGAAGCCACCCAGCTGGCAACCTATTGCGGCTGGCTGCTACATGGCCTGCGCGGGGCCCTCGCAGCGGGAGTCCTGTTCGTGCTGCCGGGTGCTGCGCTCCTGTGGCTTCTGAGCTGGATCTATGCGGCCTATGGCGTCGTGCCGGCCGTCGCTGCGATTTTTCACGGACTGAAGCCGGTGGTGCTGGCGATCGTCCTCGCGGCGCTTCTGAGGATTGGCCGGCGCACGCTGACCAATCGTGTGGCCTGGGTCTTTGCCTCTGGCGCATTCCTCGCGCTGTTCGTTTTCCGGATCCCGTTTCCCGCCGTGGTCTTTGCAGCCCTCGGAATCGGATTCATCCTCGGGGCGAAATGGCCGGCGTACTTCGATTCGAAGGAAGGTGAAGGGGACAAAGCTGGGCCTGAAGGTAGCGATCACAGCGTGCCGCCAGCGCACACGATCAGGACGACAGCGATTGGTGTTGCGGCCTGGCTTTCTCCCGTGGTGGTCGCAGGCATTGCGCTGGGGTGGGGATCCACCCTGGTTCAGGTCGGCTGGTTCTTCAGCAAGGCGGCGGTGGTCACCTTTGGAGGTGCCTACGCGGTGCTTCCCTATGTCGCCCAGCAGGCAGTGGAGAACCACGGCTGGCTGACGGCTGGACAGATGCTCGATGGCCTCGGTCTGGCTGAAACGACTCCGGGTCCCCTGATCATCGTCCTCCAGTATGTCGGCTACCTTGCGGGCTGGCAGCAGTCCGGAGGGATCTCGCCGATGCTTGCCGCTACGCTGGGAGCGGGAATGGCGACCTGGACAACCTTTGTCCCGAGCTACCTCTTCGTCCTTGTCGGCGCCCCGTATGTTGAGCGCCTGCGGCGGAACCCTGGGCTGAGTGCGGCGCTTGCTACGGTGACTGCCTCGGTCGTGGGAGTTATCCTGAACCTTGCGGCCTGGTTTGCAGAGCAGACGCTCATGCCCGGAGAGAGCCTGGATGTCTTCGCGGTGGCCGTTGCCGCCATCGGGTTCATTGGACTGCACTTTGCCCGCCTCAATGTGATCGCCGTGATCGTGGCGGGCGGACTCGCGGGGCTGGTTGCAGGCTGGTTCTGAAGGCAGCTCCTATCCGGCAACCGCCGCGAGGGCATTGAGAACCCTCCATCGCATGCCGTTCAGGTGCGGAAGACGAAGGTGCCGATCGATGTATTCGCGACCTTCGATCACGCCGGGATGGGGCTGGTCTCCATTGGTCCCAAATGCTGCCAGTGCGCCATTGAGAACCTCGGCGAGGTCCTTTCGGTCCGGCGAGTAGGGGACGATTCCCGGGCGGTCCCATTCCTCCCAGTCAGGCGCGATGGTGGCGGCGCCGACGTATCGACGGAAAAACTTCATTGCCGCCTGCTGGCGGCTGACGTCCCGCAGAAAAGAAAAAGGCCGGGAGAAAAATCTTCCCGGCCCTGAGGGGAAATGAAGTGTCTACTTCAGCGCGGCGACCTCGGCAGCGTGCAGTTCGCGCGTCTTGGTGCGTGCGTCCTCGGCGGAGACCTCTCCCTTGTCGATCTTGGCGAGCAGGGCCTTTTGGGCGAGGTAGTCTTTGTTCTGCAGGCCGGCGCGGCTCTGCATGATGCGCCACGCCTTACGGCGTTCGACCGCGAAGAGCACCATCTGGCGGGAGACGGTGTAGTGCTTCAGCTTGCCGCCAAGCTCAACCTGGATGTAGCAGCCAAAGGTGGGGACATGGCTGCGATGGGAGGGGTCAAATACTCGCCGGTGAATCACGTCATCCTGCGTGATAAGGAGCAGCATGTCGTCGAAATGCCGCAGCTTCTTGGCATCGGCCTCAGGAATGGACTTCACGTGCTTGCGGAAGCGGGCCTCGGTGACGGCCCAGTGGGCGACGGTGAAGTTGTACGTATCGCCGCTCGTCGCGAACTTCGTGTTCCACCAGTCGCGGTCCGGGGTCGGATTTCCCTTGAGGTCGAAGGCCTCCTGTGTGGTTTCGCCCCGGCGGGGATTGTAGACGAACTCCGGCATGCCGCGGGCATCGCGCACCAGCTTTGCCTGGTCTGCGCTCATGTTGTCCGCAACGCCATGCTCAGGCTGGCAGGTGGTGTAGCACTGGAAGAACGCCGTGCCGCGGTAGTCCAGTCCCTCAAGCATCGCGCGATACAGCTTTGCCGCGTTAGCCATCGAGACCTGGGCGACAAACGGCGAGCCGTGGCCGCTCGTGAATGCCTCGGCCACGTTCTTCTTCTCGATCAGCTTGCCCTGGGAGGCGGTGCCGAACTGGTTCATGTCGTAACCGCCGAGCATCGTGGACGAGTCGGAGTTCTGGCCTCCGGTGTTCGAGTAGACCTGCGTGTCGAGCATGAGCATCTTCACGTTCGGCCTGTTCTGGAGGACGACCTTGGAAACGTTCTGGAAGCCGATGTCGCCGAGTGCGCCGTCGCCTCCGACAACCCAAACCTTCGGGAGCTCCCGGATCTCCTGCTCGGTCATCAGGGTGTCGTCGAGGTGGGTGAGGGTGAAGTAATCGGCCTCGGAGGCGACGCGTTCGCCGCGGTCGAGCAGCGAGTCGACAAGCCGCTCGGGGGCGACGGAACGGCGCGCGTGGGAGACGATCACCGATTCCGCCATCAGCCACGAAATCGTGGCTCCGTCCTGGAACAGGGAGTTCATCCAGGGGTAGGGGTGGGGGTTCGACGGCGGCGTCGATCCGTACACCGTGTTACAGCCCGTGCTTGCCCCCATCATCATCACGGACATGCCGTTCGCACGGCGGCCGTCGATCGACTGGAGATCCTTGTGATTGAAGGCGTCCTGCCTGAGGACCGCGGCAAGTCCGCCGAGCAGCTGTTCGTCGCTGATGGCACCGTGCTTCTTTTCGTAGTCCTCGATGCGCTTTGCCGTGTCCTCGTCGTTCTCGCCACCGAGGCCGACGATGACGTGCGCATAGGTCTTGCGGAAGAGCGCGTGCTCCTCGGGGCTGCGTTCGCGCAATGCGGTGAGTTTCGCGGCACCCTCCTTTTCGAGGCGATCAGCCTTGGCCCGGAGCCGGTCGGCCTTCTTGTGGTAGATCGGCCGCATGAAGGCCTCGGTGACGCTGGCGGCGGCACGCAGGATGCTCTTTTCGCCGCAGCCGGCGCACGCTCCGTCGCCTGAAACGAGGGCCTCGTAATTGCGCCGCACCATCAGGTGATTGCGCAGCGTGGCTTCGCGAGAATTCAGCGCATCCTCGTCGTTGTACAGGCCGAGGTACTTCTGGGGCGTGTCGGGGAGGAGGCGCGAGAACACCTGGGCCGTCGTCAGCTCGGCATTCAACTCCTCGGTTTCCCTGGTCATCCGCAGCGCATCATGGTCGCCGCAGACCTGGACGCATTCGCCGCAGCCCTTGCACAGGTCCGAGACGAAGATCGAGAACAGACCGCCGGCTCCCGGCTTCTTGGCTTCAAGGGACCGGAAAATCGCCGGTACCGAGGAATAGGCGAGGGGAAGCTTCGCGATGATACCGGTCAGCTCCTCCTTTCCGGCCTCGGAAACGCCGGTGAGGGCCTTCACCTCGTCGGCAACAATGTCCTTGAAGGGCAACTTGGCCTTCGCCTTGACGGCCTCGTTCATGCGGGCGCGGGCCCGTTCCTCGAGTCCTGCCAGTGCCTCGCCGAACGCGCGGCGATCCGCGACCTGGGTGACGTAGTTGTTCACCGCGGTCTTGAGCACGGTGGTGACGTCCTGCGCGGTATTGGGCAGCGCCGTATCCGGGCAGGCGGTGATGCACTCCATGCACTGCGTGCAGTTTTCCGCGATGTAGACGGGAGTTTCCCGGCGGGCCACATACTTCGACTGGGTCGCGCCCGAACCGGCGGCCATGACGCCGAGCGAGGCGAGGGCGCTGGCCGGCTGGTGATAACCGAGGCCGTTGCGGTACTCGGAATCGAACTTCTCAAGTCCCTGGAAGGGAGCGCGAGCGGGTTGAGCCGCCGGTGCGGGAATGCTTCCGCAGCCCGAGGCGCCGCAGCCTGCAGTCGGGATTATGTCGTGGTCGCCCTGCGGCCGCAGGAGCGGATTGCGCATCGACGAGTGATCCGCGTCGTCGACCTTTCCGTATACGATCTCGGTCACTCGCGAATATCCCTCGGTCATCACGGTCATGTTCGACGCGACAACCGCGTCGCCGAAGCGTCCGAACTTCTTGACGTACTGCTTGTGGACGACGTCCCGGAACTGGTCCTCGTTGATGCCGAAGGTCTTCAGGAAGGGGGAGACCCGGAAGAAGCCGCCGAGGAAGGAATTCCCCTGCATGCGCAGCTGGAGCTCGGTCTGGTTCGTCGCCTTGCGGGCAATGTCGAACCCGGGAAGGATGAAGATCCGGATATTGTTCTCCTGGATCCACTGGCGGTATTTCACCGGTACGCGCTGCCAGGCGACATCGGGCGATTCTCCCGACTCCCAGACGAGACAGCCGCCCTTCTTGAGGCCCTCGAGGGGATTCGTGTGCGTGAACGCCTTGGGGTCGCAGCAGAGCACCACGTCGACGTGGTTGAGCTCGCAGTTTACCTTAATCTGCGTCGGGGCGACCGTGAGGTAGTAGTTCGTCGGGGCGCCCTTCTTTTCCGAACCGTATTTCGGGTTCGCCATGACGTGGAGCTTGTCGACGAGGAATCCGTCGGCGTCATGCACCGGGTCGCGCTCGGAGATGAACTTGCCGAGGTCGCCGATGATCGAGCCGAGGTTCTTGCCGGTGGTGATCATTCCCCAGCCTCCGATCGAGTGGAACCGTACGGCGATGGCTCCTTCAGGGAGCAGCGAGGGCGTGTCCTTGCTGATCACCGCATAGGGATGGACGACACCGAGGACAAAGAACGTCTCGCCGTCGGCGGCGCTGCGTCCGTCGGTGCGTTTCGTCTGCCCGGTGGCAAACTCGTAGGCACCCAGCGTGTGCTCCGGACGGAAGTCACGGGAGCCGATGCCGTAGGCGCCACGGAAGATGCGCGGGGTCTCGTCGGGCCGGAGAGCCGGCAGTGCTCCGCCGAATTTCACCACCTCGTTGGCCTTGCCGAGGGCGACACGAATGTCGCGTGCCAGCGGGTTGTCGCCCGACAATCCCTCGTCCGTGCGCTCGAGGACGATGACGTTCTTCTTGCCGCGGAGTGCATTGATAACCGCAGCTTCCGGGAAGGGGCGGATCACGTTGATGTGAATCGATCCGACCTTGGCGTTGCGCTGCTCGCGCAGGTAATCGCAGGCTGCCTCGATGTTCTCGGCTGCGCAGCCGAGCGAAACGAACACGGTGTCCGCGTCCTCAGTCCGGTATTCGCTGATCAGGCCGTAGTGCCTGCCCGTGAGGCGGCCGAAATCGGCGAAAGCCTCGACGAGCATGCCGAGTATGGGTTCGTTGAAGTTGTTCCGGCGGGCGACCACGCCATTCATGTGGTGCTCCTGATTCTGCACCGGACCGAGCAGCACCGGGTGCTTGAGGTCCATCATCTCGGGAACGCGGCGACGCTTCGGGCCGAAGAGCTCGCGCTGGGCCTGGGTGGGGCAGTCGATGATGTCATCGACCGCACCGAGGAATTCCCGCAGGAAATCGGCCTCGGGGGCCAGGTACATGCGCTCGGAGTGGGTGGTGAGCATCCCGTCCTGGATATTCATGCCGGGATTGAGTGACAGTTCGTTGACGCGGCGCAGGATCACCGCCTGATCGGCCGCCTGCTGGGCATTCTGGGCCATCAGCATCGTCCAGCCCGTGTCGAGAGCCGCATAGAAGTCGTCGTGCCCGCAATGCACGTTGAGCGCGTGCTTGGTCAGGGCGCGCGCGCCCACCTCGAGCACCATGCAGGAAAGCTTTCCGGGAGCGTGGTAGTACTGCTCCATCGCGTACACGATGCCCTGGCCTGACGTGAAGTTCACCGTCCGCCGTCCGGTGACGGCGTAGGCGGTGGCGCCGCCCTGGGCAGCATGCTCGCCCTCGGTCTCGACGGCGACCTTCTGCTGGCCCCATACGTTGAGCTCACCCATTGCATAGGACTGCTGGTAGATCTCGCCGCCCTCGGTGGACGGCGTGATCGGGTAGAAGACGCCGCCTTCGGTGATGCGGGTCTCGACATACTGGGTCACCAGCTGGTTGCCGTTGCAGGTGACACGGATGCCGGGATACTTGGGCTTAGCGCGCGCGGTTGACTTCTCCTGGCCTGGCCGGGACTCGGTCGTGGCAGTCTTGCTCATTGGGTATGGTCGGTGGGGACGTTAAAAGGGTGAAAACAACGGTTTCGGAGGGCCTTGGAATCCAGTCTCAAAAGGAAGGCGTTTTCATTCCAGAATCAAAGGCAATAGGTTAAAAATCCAGTCGCCAAGCAGCAAAGTGCTCGTCTGGCGGCCGGAAACTACCGTCCGTCAGGCAGTCCCGAAGAACTTGAGGATCCGGCGGAGCGAGGCGACGAGGATGTCGATCTCCTCAGGGGTGTTGTAGAGGTAGAAGCTGGCCCGGGTTGTGCCGGTCAGCCCCAGCTTCCTCATCAGCGGCTGGTTGCAGTGGTGGCCCCCTCGGAGGGCGAGGCCATCCTGATCCGCAAACGTGACCACATCGTGGGCATGAACGTCCGGAAAAGCGAAGCTGACAACGCCGCTCCGGTCCTGTCCCGCACGGGGCCCCAGCAGCCGAATTCCCGGAAGCGCGGCCAGGCGCTCCACGGCCAGCGAGGCCAGCCGGGCGTCATGTTCCGCAATGGCGTCCCTCCCGATCGAATCGAGGTAGTCACACGCGGCGGCGAGACCGATGGCACCGGCAATATTCGGGGTGCCCGCCTCGAATCCCTCAGGAGCCGGCTTCCAGCGTGCGCCCTCGAAATCGACCGTGACGACCATGCCTCCACCTGTCTCGTCGGGCTCCAGCTTGTCCAGGAGCGCGCGCCTGCCGTAAAGGGCACCGATTCCTGTGGGCGCGCACATTTTGTGACCCGAAAGCGCAAGGAAATCGCATCCCATCGCCTGAACGTCCAGGGATCCGTGCCCGGCCGACTGCGCCGCATCGACGACAGTCACTGTGCCGGCGGCCCGTGCGCGGCGGCAGAGTTCGGCTGCGGGTGCAATGGATCCGAGCGTATTGGAAACGTGCGTGAAGGCGAAGACCTTGGCGCCTTCGCGCAGGAACCGGTCGAAGGCGTCGAGGTCGAGTCCGCCCTCGGCATCGTCGCCGAGAACCGGGACGTAGCGCACACGGGCCCCGGCGGCCTTTGCGGCGCGCTGCCAGGGGACCATGTTGGAGTGATGCTCCATTTCCGTTAGGAGGACGGTGTCGCCGGGCTTGAGGTTCGTTGACCCCCACTGGCGGGCGACAGCGTTGACGCCCTCCGTCGTCCCTCGGGTGAAGATGATCTCCGCGGAATCGGTCGCGTTAATAAAGCGGGCGATCCTGGCGCGCGCGGCCTCGAATGCGTCCGTGGCCCGCGAGGAAAGCGCGTGCAGCCCGCGGTGCACGTTGCTGTTGTCGCGCTCGTAGTAGTGCGTGAGCGCGTCGATCACGCTGCGCGGCTTCTGGGTGGTTGCCGCATTGTCGAGATAGACAAGCGGCTTGCCGTTCACCTGCTGGTGCAGGATCGGGAAATCATCGCGTATGCGATTCCAGTTCGCCATGGGAGGAATGAAAAATTTTGAAAGGGGAAATAGGGAAACCTGGGAAACCGGGAGGGACGCTCAGTGGGCAGGAAGCTGCCAGCCGGTTTGCGTCCGGATTCAGTCGGTGTGGCTCTCCGTGGTGGCAGTCTCGGGGTCGCCCTTGACCGCATTGAGAGCGGCGTGCCAGCCGAGAGTTGCGCACTTGATGCGCGCGGGAAACGCATGGACCCCGGCGAATGCCGCGATGTCGCTGATCTCCTCAGGCTCCTTGCCCGAAGTCACGATGTCGTGGAATTTCCCGTAGAGAGCCTCGGCTTCAGCGATGGTCTTTCCCTTGAGCAGCGTCGTCATGAGCGATGCGCTTGCCTGGGAGATGGCACAGCCCGATCCGTCAAAGGAGATGTCGGAGATGCGGTCCCCATCGAGCTTGAGGTACACTGTGCACTGGTCTCCGCAGGAGGGATTGTCGCCGTGGGCGACGCGGTTGGCCTTCGGCAGCTTCCCGCGATTCCGGGGCCGCTTGTTGTGATCGAGTATCACCTGCTGGTAGAGCTCGGACAGGTCGGACATGAGTCAGTCAGGTTGATGCATTACCTGATCACCGCAAAGGCAGGAATGCGAATATGTCGCAGATAGGCGGCCAATTTTCAGCTTCCGTTCTTCCTTCGCCGGCCTAGCTTCGCCCGTTCGGAGTATCGCCCTGCATCGTCCCGCGCCTGCGGGACTGCCCCGGGTGACATTGCGAAGCTTAGGATTCCGGAGAGGTGGCAGAGTGGTCGAATGCGCTCGCTTGGAAAGCGGGTGTAGGGAAACCTACCGAGGGTTCGAATCCCTCCCTCTCCGCCAGCCTTCGCCGAGTCCCGCGGCCGCGGGACTGGCCTGCGCCAGCGTTGGCGAAGGTGAAGACTGCCGGCCGTAGGCCCTGCGAAGGCCGGCTATCCGCCCCCCAGCGCGAGTTCCCCGGATTCGCTTTCCTGAGCCGTCGCATTCTGCATCGTTGGGGCGCCCTATGGCCACATTCAGCCTTCAGGAATTCTACCAGCGCAATCGCCGCGTGGTGATCTGGGTGATCCTGTTCGGGCTGCTCTGGCTGCTCCGCGATTTCTTCGGGCTGGTGTTCCTGACCTTTGTCTTCGCATTCGCGGCGACTCCCGCTGCCGAGTTCGCCCAGCGCCGGCTGCGGCTGCCGCACTGGGCGTCCCTCGCGGTGGTGTACGTGCTGTTCCTGGTCGTTCTCTCGACATTTGTGCGATTCGTCGTCCCGAGCGTGGCAGCGGAGGCCAATCGGATGATCGATAATCTTCCGGAGCTGGAGCAGCGCCTCATCGAGACAAAGAACCGGGTGGTGCAGCGGTATCCGACAATGCGCGAACCAATCAATGGATTCATGCGCAGCGCATTGAGCGATGCCGGGCAGATATCCGTCGACCGCCAGCTTGCGTCCGAAAGGATCCGACTGGGGCTGACTGAGGAAGAGGTTGCCGCTGCGGTGGCGGCAGGCGGGTCTTCAGCTGCACCCCAGGACGGTCCTCTTGGCGAGTACTTCACGCGGCGCGACAGGGTGCACCTGGCGGCACTAGTGAACGAGCAGTTCGCCCGGGTCAGGGATTATGCACCGACCGTCATCAACACGCTTTACCGGGGCACTGCCACGATGCTGCTGGCTCTATTCTTCAGCTTCCTGATCCTGATCGACCTGCAGCGGATCAAGCGCGGCATCGGCCGGCTGCAGGTTTCGAGAATCGGGGATTTCTACAAGGAAGCCGCGCATCCGGTGGTGCGGTTCGGCTCCCTGGTCGGGAAGGCTTTCGAGGCGCAGGCGCTGATTGCCTGCGTCAACACAGTGCTGACGCTCGTGGGCCTGCTTCTGTTGGGCGTGCCGATGATCGCGATGCTCTCCGTGATCGTGTTTGCCTGCAGCTTCATCCCGGTCCTAGGGGTCTTCATCTCGACCACACCAATCGTGCTGGTCGCCCTCAACGACGGGGGGCCGTCCCTCGCGCTCGCCGCCCTCGGGCTCATCGTGGTCATCCACGCGATCGAGGCGTACTTTCTCAATCCGATCATCTATGGCCGTCACCTGAACCTGAACCCGGTCCTGACGCTCATCATCCTCTACGTCGGCTACCACCTCTTCGGGCTCTGGGGCATGCTTCTCGGCGTGCCGGTCTCGCGCTACTTCATTCACGACGTGCTCGGCGTGCCGTTCCGGGATCGTCGCGAACCGCGCCAGGCGCCAAATCACGGCCGCCGAAACACGGCCTGACTCAAACGTTGCTTTGCGGACACCCGGTGGCTGGAGCAGCCCTGCTGCCCCGGATCGGAGGTATGCCATGAACCGCCATACTTCCCGCTATGAACGGCG
Source organism: Candidatus Salsuginivita brisbanensis (assembly GCA_038144975.1). Taxonomy (GTDB): domain Bacteria; phylum Verrucomicrobiota; class Verrucomicrobiia; order Opitutales; family Opitutaceae; genus Salsuginivita; species Salsuginivita brisbanensis. The sequence continues at coordinate 90,007 of JAYQOU010000006.1, forward strand.
CTGAAAGTCACCCGCGGGGGCCGACGGCAGGAAAACCCTCTTGATCGGCCTTTGACGGCTGGTACGGTGCTCGCTTTGGGAACGGCATGGTAACCGCGAACACAGAACTGGCTTACAACAGCAAGATCGAGGGGGAGGTCATCGTCTCCCGGGCCGATGCCGTCATCAACTGGATCCGTTCGAACTCGGTCTGGCCGATGCCCATGGGCCTTGCCTGCTGCGCGATCGAGCTCATGGCGACGGCCGCCAGCAGGTTCGATATCGCCCGCTTCGGAGCCGAGGTGATGCGGTTCTCCCCGCGCCAGGCAGACTGCATGATCGTCGCGGGGACCGTCACCTACAAGATGTCGATGGCCTTGCGGCGCATATACGACCAGATGGCTGAACCCAAGTGGGTCATCGCGATGGGAGCCTGCGCGAGTTCGGGCGGCATGTACCGAAGCTACGCGGTCCTCCAGGGCGTCGATCGCATCGTGCCTGTTGATGTCTATGTGAGCGGGTGTCCGCCGCGCCCGGAGGCGCTGCTCGATGCGCTCCTCAAGCTCCAGGACAAGATGCGCCGCGATCCCTCATCGAGGCGACTGCTCAGCGCCTGAACGACCCGAATTGTGAAGCATAAATCATATATGATCAACGAGTTGATGGCATCCGCTCGGATCCTCCGGGATCCGTCCTTCGCCGCTGCGGAGTCTTCTCGCTGATTCATGTCGATTTGTGCCGATATCCGCCGAAGCTCTTCGGCCGGGTCCGCCATTTCCGCCGCATCGCCGTCCTGATGTCCGCCCCCGCAGACACTCTAGCCGTGCTCAAGGCCCGCTTTCCGCGCGTTGCGGAAAGAGCGAGTCTCGATCACCCGGCGCTGGATGTCCCGACCACGGACCTGTTCGCAGTGCTGCGGGCATTGCGGGACGACCACGACTTCGACCTGCTGTCCGATCTCACGGCCTTCGACGCCGGAGTCGACGTCTCACCGCGATTCCACGTGGTGTACCATCTCCTTGCCATCAGGCGCGCGGCCTATGTCCGGGTGGTCGTGGCCTGTGAAAGCAATGATTCCCCGGAGGTGCCTAGCGCCGTGCCGCTCTGGCCTGGTGCCAACTGGCACGAACGCGAGGCGTTCGACATGTTTGGGGTGCGTTTCGCCGGGCATCCGGACCTTCGACGCATCCTGATGTGGGACGAATACCCTCATTTCCCGCTCCGAAAGGAATTTCCCCTGGCGGGAATCGACGCCCCGCTGCCCGATGCCGAGGTGGCCGCCGAGTCGGGAAGCCGTGCCGCGCCAGCGCCGATGGCGGGAGGACCGTTCGTGGCGACACCCGTCGACTTCAACCTGACCGAGTCGGAGCCGCGCGCAAAGGACGAGAGCTGGACCGAAAAGAAGGAGAAGCCGGACTGATGGCCTCCGAATACTCCTTTCCTGAGGCCGGCGCGCGTGTCGCCCGTGCCACCGCTCCCGAGGCGCCGAAGGGCGAGTTCGAGACGGAGAAGATGTCGCTCTCGATGGGGCCCTCACACCCATCTACACACGGGGTTCTGCGCATCCAGATGGAGCTCGATGGAGAGACCGTCACCCGGGCCGACCCGGTCGTCGGTTACCTGCACAGGGGTGACGAGAAGATCGCGGAGAACATGACCTACAACCAGTTCGTTCCCTACACGGACCGGCTGGATTACCTGGCACCCCTCGCGAACAACATGGCCCACGCGATCGCGGTCGAGCGCCTTGCGAAGCTCGATGTGCCGCCGCGCTGCCAGTCGATCCGCGTGATCACGGCCGAGATGGCGCGCATCTCGGCACACCTCCTGGGCCTGGGCGCCTTCGGCATCGATGTCGGCGCGTGGACGGTCTTCCTCTACACGTTCAACGAGCGGGAAAAGCTCTATAAGCTTTTCGAGGAGCTGACCGGCGCAAGGTTCACGACCAGCTACACGCGGATCGGGGGCGTGGCCCGCGATGTTCCCGAGGGATGGACCGGACGCGTCGACGCGTTCTGCGACCAGTTCCTACCGATCCTCGAGGAGATCCTGAATCTCCTTACGCGAAACAAGATCTTCATGGATCGAACCGTCGATGTCGGCGTGATTTCGCGGCAGGATGCGATCGCGTACGGACTGACGGGTCCGAACCTGCGCGGATCCGGCGTCGCCCTCGACCTGCGCAAGGACCGTCCCTACAGCGGCTATGAGCAGTATGAATTCGACGTGCCCGTCGGCACCAAGGGCGACTGCTACGACCGATACCTCGTGCGGGGCGAGGAGATGCGCCAGTCGGTGCGCATCATCAAGCAGGCGATCGCAAAGTTCCCCGATGGCCCCTGGTACGCGACCGAGGCGAAGCGCATCTTCGCGCCGCCCAAGGACAGGATCCTGACCTCGATGGAGGAGCTGATACAAAATTTCATGATCGTGACCGAGGGACCGCAGATGCCCGCGGGCGAGGTTTATTTCGAGGCCGAGAATCCGAAGGGAGCGCTCGGCTTCTACATTATCAGCCGCGGAGGGGGCGTGCCGTGGCGGCTGAGGATCCGCGGTCCGTCGTTCTGCAATCTCTCCGTCCTGCCAAAGGTGTGCGTCGGCGCGCTCGTGTCCGACGTCGTCTCGATCCTAGGTTCGCTCGATTTCGTCATGGGGGAGTGTGACAGATGAACCTGAAGCCCGACACGCTCCGGAGTATCGACGAGGCCATCACGCACTATCCCGTGAAGCGGAGCGCCGTGCTCCCGCTCCTGCACCTTATCCAGGAGGATGTAGGCTTCATTTCCGACGAGGCGATCGAGTGGGTCGCGGCGAAGCTCGAGCTCCAGCCGATCAACGTGTACGAGGTCGTGACGTTCTATCCGATGTTCCGGAGGAAGCCCATCGGGCGACGCCACATCCGCGTTTGCCGGACGCTTTCATGCGCGATCATGGGCGGCTACCGAACGTGCGCCGAGTTCGAGAGGCAGTTTGGAACGCAAAAAGGGGAAGTTTCTCCCGATGGCGAAGTGACGGTCGAGTTCGTCGAGTGTCTCGCAAGCTGCGGCACGGCCCCGGTCGTCATGGTCGACGACGAACTCCACGAGAAGGTCGATGTGGCGAAGGCGGGTGAAATCGCCGCGCGCATCAAGTCCGAAGCCGCGGCCCGTAAGTAATGAACCCAATCCGCAATCCGCATTCCGAAATCGGCAATCTGTAATGTCCGTTCCCCAACAACGCCGCCTGATCTTCGCCCACATCGACGAGCCGGGCTACACCAACGACCTTGCCTGCTACCTGAAGCATGGCGGGTACGAGGTGATGCGGCGTGCCTTTGCCCGACAGCCGGCCGAGATCATCGAGGAGGTCAAGCGCTCGGGACTGCGTGGAAGGGGAGGCGCCGGATTCCCGTGCGGGGTCAAGTGGAGCCTCGTGGACCGCAAGAGCGGCAAGCCGATTTACCTCGTGGTCAATGCGGACGAGTCAGAACCCGGCACGTTTAAGGATCGCTACATCATCCACCAGGATCCGCACCAGCTGATCGAGGGGATCATGATCACCTGCCGCGCGAACGACGTGCGCCAGGCCTACATCTACATCCGCGGCGAATTTCCCGAGGGTGCCCGCATCCTGGAGAAGGCGATCGCCGAGGCCCGCGCCGCGAATCTCTGCGGACCCCGTGTCCTCGGCACCGACTACAGCTGCGAGATCTACGTGCACCGCGGGGCCGGCGCCTACATCTGCGGCGAGGAGACGGGACTCATCGAGTCGCTCGAGGGGAAACGTCCCTATCCGCGCATCAAGCCGCCCTATTTCCCGGCAGTGCTCGGCCTCTACCAGTGCCCGACGATCGTGAACAACGTGGAGACGCTCTGCCATGTGAAGCATATCGCGGACATGGGCGGCGAGGCCTACGCCCACATCGGCACGCCCGGCAACACGGGCACGCGCATCTTCTGCGTGAGCGGACACGTGCAGCGTCCCGGCACCTACGAGTACGAGGTCGGGAAGATAACTTTCGGCCAGCTCCTCAATGACGTCTGCGGTGGGCCGCTGCCCGGCCGCCAGTTCAAGGCCGTGATCCCGGGCGGGTCGTCAGCCAAGGTATTGCGCTGGGGCGAACGCTACCGCGGGCGGCGCAAGGTTGGCGCCGAGTTTGTCGAATACGACTGGGGCATCGAGGACGTGCCTCTCGACTTCGATTCGCTCGCGCTCATCGGCTCCATGGGCGGTTCGGGCGGGGTGATCGTGATGGACGACTCCGTCAACATGGTCGAGGCGCTCGCCAACATAAACGAGTTCTACGCGCACGAGAGCTGCGGCCAGTGCACGCCTTGCCGCGAGGGATCTCTGTGGATGAAGCGCATCACTGCGCGCATGGTGCATGGTGGCGCCCGCGGTGAGGACGGTGCGCTCCTGAAGAGTGTCGCCGACCAGATTGCCGGGCGCACGATCTGCGCCTTCGGGGAAGCCTGCTCGTGGCCGACCCAGAGTTTCGTGGCAAAGTTCGGGGAAGAGTTCTCCGGCTACTCGAAGAACGACACGGAAGGGGGAACTCCTCTCGTATGAGCACCGAACTCGTCACCCTGACCATCGACGGTCGGGAAATCTCCGTGCCCCGGGGCACGAACGTGATCGAGGCGGCGCGCCTGGTCGGTGTCGACGTGCCGCACTACTGCTACCACCCGAAACTGGCGGTTGTCGGCAACTGCCGGATGTGCCTCGTCGAAATGGGCATGCCGGCGCTGGACCCAGCCACGAAGGCGCCGCTCATCGACCCCGCCACGGGCAAGGGCAAGATCAACTGGATTCCCCGTCCTCAGATCGGATGCGCCACGAATGCCGCGCCCGGCATGCACATCAGGACGGACACGCCGCTCATCAAGGACTGCCGCGAGGGTGTGATGGAATTCCTACTGATTAATCATCCGCTCGACTGCCCGATCTGCGACCAGGCGGGCGAGTGCAAGCTGCAGGAGCAGTCGACCGGTTACGGACGCGGCTATTCGCGCTATATCGAGCAGAAGAACGTGAAGCCTAAGCGCACGCTGCTGGGGCCGCGCGTGATGCTGGATGACGAACGCTGCATCCTCTGCTCGCGATGCATACGGTTTAGTCGTGACGTGGCGAAGGACGATGTCCTGGGCTTCATCGACCGCGGCAGCTACTCGACACTGACCTGCTATCCCGGGAAGCGCCTCGAGAACAACTACTCGCTGAACACCGTGGACATCTGCCCGGTGGGTGCACTCACGAGCACCGACTTCCGCTTCAAGATGCGCGTTTGGTTCCTGAAGCAGACGCCGGGAATCGATACGGAGTCGAGCGTCGGGGCCAACACGACGGTCTGGTCGCGCGAGGGCGTGATCTACCGCATCACCCCGCGGCGCAACGACGCCGTCAACGACACCTGGATGGCAGACAGCGGTCGTGAACTCTACAAGCAGGTGACCGCTCCGGAACGGATCCGCACTGCGTGCATTGGCGGGGTCGAGGCCCTGCCGGAGGCGGCACTGGAAGAGGCGGGTCGCCTGCTTCTCGGTGGCGCCGTCGCCGTTGTGGGTTCGGGTCGGAGCACCGTCGAGGAGCAGTATCTCACGGCCAAGCTTGCCGCGGCCCTCAAGGCGCCAGCTTTCATCGTTACGCGCGTTGGCAAGGGAGACGGCTTGCTGGTTTCGGCGGACCGAAACCCGAACCTGCGCGGAGCCCTGGTTGCCGGCCTCGTGAATGCACTGCCGTCTCATGCGACCGCGCCGGAATCGGGCTATGTTAGCTGCGGACTCAAGCCCTTGGGAGAAGCGATCGACGCCGGCAAGGTCCGGACGGTGCTGAGCGTGGGCGAGGACCTCGTTGCCGGCGGCCTGACCGAGGCTCAGCTGGCAAAGGTGGCTGTGATGCAAATTGGGACGACCGCCAGCCCGACTGCTGACACGGCTGCAGTGCTGATCCCGGGCCTCACAGTCTTCGAGAAGGAGGGAACGTTCATCAACCAGCAGTTTCGCATCCAGAAGTTTGCACGAGCGGTGCCAGGTCCGGTTGGCGTCGCGGACGACCGGGTCACCCTCGCCAGGCTTGCGGCGGCTGCGGGCGCCGGCAGTCCCGCGTCCGAGATCGGTGCTGTCTGGACGGCGATGCGGGGAGAGATCCCTGCGCTTGCCCAGGTTAACTATTCCGAAATCCCCGAATCCGGCCTCATTCTGGATTCTGCTCCGTGGAAGGATCTGCCGTTTGTCGAGAGTGAAGGACTTCATTTCAAGCCGATCGCAGGGAGTGAGCTAAAGACGGCGTGATGAGTGTCTATTTCCAGCTCCCGCTCTGGTTTCAGATCGCCGTCAAAGGACTGCTAGTGATTGCTGTCCTGTTTCCGCTCTCGGCTGCCTGCTCGATGGCGGAGCGAAAGGTCTCGGCGTGGATTCAGGGCCGGCCCGGGCCAAACCGGACGGTGGTACCGTGGCTCGCCTGGGTGCCGGTGTTCGTGCCTTTCCTGCGCAGGCTGGGTCTCTTCCAACTCGCGGCGGACGGCGGCAAGTTCCTCTTCAAGGAAGATCCGGTGCCGGGACACGTGAACCGGTTCTATTTCATCCTGGCGCCGATCCTGGCGATGATCCCGGCGCTCACGACCGTGACGGTCGTGCCGTTCGGCGCCTATTTCGATGCGGCGGGGAATGTGGTCCCGATTGTCCTGGCCAACGTGGACATCGGCCTGCTCGCCGTGTTCGCGGTCTCCTCTCTCGGCGTCTATGCGATCATCCTCGCCGGTTGGGCATCGAATTCGAAGTACCCGTTTCTCGGCGGGGTGCGGGCGTCGGCGCAGCTGATCTCGTACGAACTCTCAATGACCTTGTCGGTCCTGCCGGTCTTCCTCTGGGTCAACCGGCCGGGCGGAGCGGGGACGCTCAGCCTCGTGGATGTCGTGGCGATGCAGAGCGGCCCGGGATTCTTCGGGGGACTCTGGATGGGATTCTGGATGCCGTTGTCCGCACTGATCTTCCTTGTGGCACTCTTCGCCGAGACGAACCGCCAGCCGTTCGACATGGCGGAGTCGGAGGCGGACCTGGTCGGCGGTTTCCACACGGAGTACGGGGCTTTCAAGTGGTCGCTCTTCTTCGTCGCGGAGTATGCGCACATGATCATCGGTTCGGGAGTGTTCGTGCTGCTCTTCCTCGGCGGCTGGAACCCGCTGCCATGGGTGTCCCTGCAGACGCTCATTGGTTGGCTCGCCCCGCTGGGGGCCTTCACGGCGCAGCCGCTTTTCGTCGGTGCGCTCGCGGTGCTGCTGTTCCTTGGAAAGGTCGGCTTCTTCATCTTCTTCTTCATGTGGGTGCGCTGGACGATCCCGCGCTTCCGCTACGACCAGATCATGAAGCTCGGCTGGCAGAAGCTCCTCCCTCTCGCCATCGGCAACCTTATCTTCTACGCCCTCCTGATCGCGTGGATCGACACGCGGACCTGAACCCATGGCCGTCAAACCCGTAGAACGAAAGCCGCTGACCTTCGCCGAGCGCACCTACCTCCCGCAGATTCTCGGGGGGCTTAGGACCACGCTCCGGCACTTTCTGCGTAAGCCGATCACCCTCGAATACCCGGAACAGAGGCCGGAGATCCCGAGGAACTATCGGGGAGTGCCGACCCTGGTCATGGATCCGAACGGTCGCGAGAAGTGCGTTTCGTGCCAGCTCTGCGAGTTCGTCTGCCCGCCGAAGGCGATCCGCATCAAGCCCGGCTCGATCTCCGCCGACTCGGCGAACGCGCACGTCGAGAAGGCCCCGGAGGAGTTCGACATCGACATGCTGCGCTGCATCTACTGCGGCCTTTGCCAGGAAGTGTGTCCCGAGGAGGCCATCTTCCTGCAGAATCAATTCTCGATGACCGGCTATTCCCGCGAGGAGATGGTCAACGACAAGGCGCGGCTCTACGAGCTTGGGGGCACTCTTCCGGATGCACACAAAAAGTGGGACAGGAAGAAGGCTGCCGAGGAGCAGGGCGGGGGGCACTGACCGGACCGCGCGCGTCAACCATGGGAATCTTCCTCTTCAACCTGATCGCGTTCTTCACCGTAGCCTGCGCGGTGGGCGTTGTCGTCAATCGTAACACGGTGAACGCCGCGCTGTGCCTCATGCTCTGCCTGATGGGAGTGGCGGGTGTCTTCGTGATGCTCGACGCCTACCTGCTCGCGGCGCTCCTGGTGCTGGTGTACGCGGGCGCGGTGGTCGCCCTGTTCCTTTTCATCATAATGCTTCTCGACGCGCAGGGCGGCACCCGCGCGCCATTCCGGATGGCAACGGCTGTCGCGAGCGGAATCTCGCTCGCCCTCATGCTGGTCGGAGTCGCGGCACTCCTGGCGCGAGGAACATTCGCCGCCGAGCCGCTGGAGGCGGCCGTGGGACCGCCGGTCGGGTCCGTGCTCAAGGAATACGCGCAGCTGCTGTTCACCACCTACCTGCTCCCGGTGCAGGTCATTGGTTTTCTGCTGCTGATCGCCATGCTCGGGGTGATCGTGCTCAGCAAGCGTTTCGAGGGGATGGAGGACATACGATGACGCCCGGCCTGGAGAGCTACATCGGGTTGAGCGCACTGCTCTTTGCCATCGGGTTCTTCGGGGTGCTGCTCCGCAAGAACACGCTGGTGATCTACATGTGCCTCGAGCTGATGCTGATCGCGAGCACGGTCGCGCTCGTGGCGTTCTCTCGTTTCAACGGCACGCTCGACGGGGGTGTGTTTGTATTCTTCATCCTCACCGTTGCGGCTGCCGAGGTGGCCGTTGGCCTAGCGATCATCGTGGCCCTGTTCCGTCTTCGACAGACAGTCGAGGTCGACAAGCTCAATCACCTTCGGAACTGATGACCTCAGTACAGATCGCCCTGATTGTCCTTCTGCTGCCGCTGGCCTCGGCGGCGGTCATCGCGCTGTTCCTGCGAAAGGCTGGAAATGCGGCGGCGACGGTCTCGGTTCTCTCCTGTGCCGCGCTCGCGGCCGCGTCGCTGGTGCTCTCGTATGGCGGGCAGCGCTTCGAAGCCTCGGCTGAGTGGCTGCGACTCGGCGATTTCACACTTTCCCTCGGCATTCGCTTTGATGACCTCGCCGCGCTCATGCTCACGATCGTCGCGGTCGTCGGGCTCTGCGTGCACGTGTTCTCGCTCGGCTACATGAAGGACGATGCCGCGCGACCGCGGTACTTCGGGGGCCTGTCGGTGTTCATGTTCTCGATGATCGGCATCGTGCTCGCCGACAATCTCTTCATGATGTTCATCTTCTGGGAGCTTGTTGGCTTCAGCTCCTGGCTGCTCATCAACCATTACCTCGAGAAGCAGAGCGCGGCGGATGCCGCAAAGAAGGCATTCATCGTCAATCGGGTGGGGGATTTCGGATTCCTGCTCGGCCTCGTCTGGTGCCAGGCGGCGTACGGGACGACGAATCTCGGCGACCTCGGCACGCTGGCTGCGGAAGGCGCCGTGGTTTCGGCGGGAATCCCGCTGCTGCTCTTCTGTGGCGCCGTAGGGAAATCCGCGCAGATGCCCCTTCACGTGTGGCTTCCCGACGCGATGGAGGGCCCGACCCCGGTGTCCGCGCTTATCCATGCCGCGACGATGGTCGCGGCGGGCATCTTCATGCTGTGCCGCATCCACGTGCTCATGGTGCCCGATGCGCTGCATGTCATTGCCTGGGTCGGCACCGCGACGGCGCTCTACGCGGCGCTTTGCGCGATCACGCAGAGCGACATCAAGAAGGTCCTGGCCTATTCGACGCTTTCGCAGCTCGGCTACATGGTGGCGGCGTTCGGCCTGGGGTCCGTGGCCTTTCCGGAGGCGGGTGAGGTGGCTGTCGCGACCGGAATCGGCGCCGCGATGTTTCACCTGGCCACGCATGCCTTCTTCAAGGCACTTCTGTTCCTGGGATCCGGCTCGGTGATCCACGGATGCCATCATGAGCAGGACATATTCCGGATGGGCGGGCTTCGCCGGGCGATGCCGTTCACCTTCGCCACCTTCACGGTAGGCGTGCTCGCGATCATCGGCATGCCCTATGTCGCGGCGGGATTCTTTTCCAAGGACGCGATCCTGCACCTCGCGCTGGAGCACAATCGCGCGATCTTTGCCGTGCTGGCATTCACCGCGGTGCTGACGGCATTCTACATGGTGCGGCTGTGGATCCTCGTATTCCTCGGCACACCGAGAAGCGAGGCCGCGTCCCACGCCCACGAGGGCGGTTTCACGATGACTGCGCCGCTCGGGCTGCTAGCGGTGCTTTCCGTGATCGGAGGCTACACCGCCATCTGGGGCGGGGCATTCGATGGAGTGTGGGAGCTCGTGCCCCACGCGGAAGGCGCGACAATCATCGTTGCCAGTGTCGGCGTCATGATCCTCGGCTCCGCGGCGGCTTTCGCGCTGTATCGTCCGGCTGCCGAGGATGCGCTGTCGCGCGCGATGCCCCCGGTCTTCGGCACGCTTTCCCTTCTCCGATCGTCCTTTGATGCGGGATACGATTACTACGTTGCGAAGGTGCAGCAGCGGTTTGCGCTGCTGGTGAACTTCCTGGAACAGATCGCCCTCGCGGGCCTGATCGTTCGCGGACTTGCGGGCGTTGTCGGACTCATCGGTATCGGCGCTCGGGCACTCCACGTCGGGAACCTGCATGCGTACGTCTACTGGTTCCTGATCGGCACGGCGCTTCTCTGGGCCTGGGCGGCGGGAATATTCTGAAATGGATCCCGCACAGAACATTCTCCTGCTCTCCATCCTCGCACCGCTTGCGGTCGCGCTGGCGATCCTGTGCGGCCTGCCGAAGCGGCACTCGATCATTGCATCCTATTTCGGATTCGGCGCCCCTGCCGCGATCGCGCTCTGGTGCTGGGCAAATTTCCCTGCCGGCATCGGCGCGCAATACGCTTTCCTCAATCGCTATGCGACGGGGCTCGAGGGCTTCGGCATCAGCCTCGCGCTCGGACTGAATGGCATTTCGATGCCCCTGTTCGTCCTTGCGGGCATCGTGGGCCTGGCCGCCGGACTCTACGCGATCCGTTCCGGGGCGGAGCGCCTGAAGGTTTACCTGATGCTGCTCCTCTTCATGCAGGCGGGGCTCATGGGGGCATTCGCGAGCGTGGACGTGTTCTTCCTGTATTTCTTCCATGAACTCGCGCTGATCCCTACGTTCCTGATGGTCGGCATCTGGGGCGGTCGCGATCGCAGCTACGCGGCGATGAAGCTGACGATCTACCTCACGGTCGGCGCCCTGCTCTCGCTCATCGGACTGGTGGCGATCTACGTGCAGAGCGGCATCGAGACATTCGACCTGACCTTCCTTCGTGCCTACCTTGCCGAGACGCCGATCTCCGACGCCGTGCAGCGGAATCTGTTCGGCCTGTTGCTCTTCGGGTTTGGCATCCTCGTTTCGCTCTGGCCGTTTCACACTTGGGCTCCGCTCGGATACGGCGCCGCGCCGAGCTCGGCGGCGATGCTGCATGCAGGCGTGCTCAAGAAGTTTGGCCTCTATGGCCTCATCCAGGTCGCGCTGCCGCTCCTGCCCGAAGGGGCGGCCGAATGGCGCCACCTGATGGCGCTGCTCGCGTTGGGCAACGTCCTGGTGATCGGCCTGGTGACGATCGCTCAGCGCGACCTGAAGCAGATGATCGGATACAGCTCGGTCATGCACATGGGCTATGCCTTCCTGGGAATCGCCTGCCTGTCCGCTGTCGGAGCGGGTGGGGTGGTGCTGCTCATGGTGGCGCATGGACTCTCGGTGGCACTGCTCTTCCTCCTGGCGACAAGCATCCACGGTCGGACGCAGACGTTTGACCTGGCGGAGATGGGCGGGCTGGCCCGACGAACCCCGGTGCTGGCCGCCTGGTTCGCCGCTGCGGTGTTCGCCTCGATCGGGCTGCCTGGATTCGCGAACTTCTGGGGCGAACTTGTCATCTTCGTCGCGCTCTGGGAATACTCTCCTGCGATGACGGTGGCGGCAATTGCCGGCGTGGTCCTGTCGGCCATCTACGGCCTGCGCGCCGTCGCGGCGGTGTTCTTTGGGCCCGAAACGGAGGCGATGTCGCGCGTGGCGGCGGAAAAGGCGCCCGAGGACCTGGCCTGGAGCGAGCGCGTTCCCGCCCTGATACTTCTCGCCGCGTTGCTGGTGATAGGATTCTGGCCGTCGTCGCTGAGTGCGCCCGTCGATGCGGCCGTCAACGTACTGTTCGCGCCGGAACCGACGACCGCCGTTGCAGGCGTCCTGCCGAACCGCTGACCCATGTCTCCCGAACTCCTCCAGCAGGCTGCCGCCTCGAACCAGTGGCTCGCGATCGCGCCGGAAATCACGCTCGCGCTGATCGCTGTGCTGCTGCTCGTTCTCGAGATGGTGCTGCCGAAGGGCCAGCACGGGGTGATCCCGGGGATTGCGATCGTCAGCCAGGTGGCGGTGCTTGCCGGCCTGATCTTCAATTTCCAGACGGGCTTCGAGGGCTTCACCACTTTCAGCGGCCTGCTCCGGCACAGTGCCGACGGCCAGTTCCTTAGGATCTTCTTCGTGCTGGCATCCATCTTCACCTGCCTGCTGGCGACGATCGCGCTGCCGCGCCAGAAGATGCCTCAGGTCGAGTTCTACCACCTGGTGCTGGTGGTCACCGCGGCGATGATGGTCCTGTCGCAGAGCAATCATTTCGTGATGCTCTTCGTGGCACTCGAGACGGTGACGATCGGGCTCTACATCCTGGTCAGCTATTTCCGCACGAGCGCGCTGACGCTTGAGGCGGGACTGAAGTTCCTGATACTCGGTGCGCTCAGCTCATCGATCCTGCTGTTCGGCATCGCACTGCTCTACGGAGCCGCCGGCAATCCCGACCTTCCGGCCTCCACGGCGGACGGCATGAACTTCGACCAGCTTCGGACCTTCCTGGCCGCGAATCCGGACAACCTGCTCGCCTCGGCAGGAGTGGTGCTCGTGATAGCGGGCATCGCCTTCAAGATTGGCGCGGTGCCTTTCCAGATCTGGGTGCCCGACGTCTACCAGGGGGCCCCGACACCGGCGACTGCGTTCCTTGCCGTGTCCTCCAAGGCGGCCGGCTTCGCGGTTCTGCTCGCGCTGACACAACGTGCCTTCCTTCCGTATTCCGGGCTGCTGATCCCCATCCTCGGAGCCATGGCGATCGCCACCATCCTGTTCGGGAATCTTGCCGCCCTGACCCAGACCAACGTGAAGCGGCTCGTCGGCCTGTCCGGCGTGGCCCATGCCGGGTATCTGCTCATCGGAGTGATCGCGGCGTTCGCCGATCCGCTCGCGGTCGGGGCGATCTGGTTCTACCTCCTGGCCTACCTGCTCGCGTCCTTCGCGGTATTCGGGGTCATGGTCCACCTGGCGGGAGCGGACGACGAGAACCAGGAACTCGACCACTATGCGGACCTCGCGCGGAACCGCCCGTTTCTAGCCGGGATACTCGCGATCGGGCTCGGTTCCCTGGCTGGAATTCCGCCGCTGGCCGGGTTCATGGGGAAACTGCTCCTGTTCGTCTCGGCGTATCGGGCCGGACTCTACGGCCTGCTGGCCGTCGTGCTCGCCGGCGTTGTAATTTCGATTTACTACTACTTTGGGTGGATCCGTGCGGCATTCTTCACCGTCTGGCGTGCCGGGGACGAGAAGGGCGAGGCACCGCGCGAGGTCACTCGCGTGACTCCGGGTGTCAGGGCGGCGCTGCTCGTCCTGGCCGTCGGGTCGGTGCTGCTGGGCTTTTATCAGGGAGCCCTCGGCCAGTGGATCCTTGCCCGCTGACACGGCTGTTGGCTCAAGGCGTGCGGAGCCTGCAAGACCGCTTGACCGACAGTCACCTTTTGGGGAATGGTACGTCCTGCCCTGATACGTCAGCTGTCATTCATCACCCCGACAGCCACGATTTTAGACGGACCCCCAACGTTCCTGACTACTACCATGAGATCACTGATCCTGACTCTGACCGCCGTCACGACGGCAGTCACCCTGCACGGAGCTCTTGCCGAGCTCAATGTCGCCGACGGCACCATCATGTCGCCGGACGGCACCTACGAAGCGCGAGACATGACGCTCGCGCCGGGCTTCAAGATGGAGCTGATGTATGTTGTCCCTCGCACCGCCCAGGGTTCATGGGTGCCCATGACCTGGGACAACCGCGGGCGGCTGATCGTCGCCTCGCACAACACGGAACAGATGTATCGGCTGACGATCCCGTCGCTCGGAAGCACGGGCGAGGTCCAGATTGAGCCGATCGACCTCCGCATCGGCGCCGCCCACGGGCTTCTTTACGCGTTCAACAGCCTCTTCGTCATGGTGGACGAGGGATCCACCCGTCGCAACGGGCTCTACCGCCTTACCGACACGAATAACGACGACCAATACGACCAGGTTCGCATCACCCGCGTGTTCCAGGGTGGCGGCCAGCACGGCGTGCATGCCCTCCTCACGACGCCCGACGGAAACCGGATCATCATGGTCCAGGGCAATGATGTGTTTCCCTCCGTCTACCAGTCGTCCGCCGTTCCCCTGATCTGGAACGAGGACCAGCTGCTTCCCCGGATGGGCACCTCTGGCGAGGGCGGGCACGCGACGGGCCGCCTCGCTCCCGGAGGTTGGACTGCATCGATCGATCCCGAGGGCCGCGATCTCCGCCTAGAGACCATGGGCTACCGCAATGCGGTTGATTTTGCCTACAACAAGGATGGTGAACTCTTCGTTTACGACTCCGACCTCGAGTTCGACAAGGGAACACCGTGGTATCGCCCGACCCGCATCACGCACCATGTTGCGGGTGCTGATTTCGGCTGGCGCTTCGGTACGGGCAAGCTTCCGCGCTACTATGCCGACACCTTTGGTCGCGTCGTCGGCATCGGCTCCGGTTCGCCGACCGGCGTCGTATTCGGCACGGGGTCGAAGTTTCCGGCCCGGTACCAGGACTCGATGTTCATCAGCGACTGGTCCTACGGCAACCTCTATGCCGTCGATGTCATTCCTGATGGTTCAAGCTACACCGGCCTTGCCAATCTGTTCGCGAGCGGAAGCCCGTTCTCGGTTGCCGACGTGATCGTCAATCCCAACGACGGCACGCTTCTGGTGCAGGTCGGCGGCAATGCAAACTCAGCCCTTTACCGCATTTCCTATACCGGCAACGAGTCCACGGCCCCCACCAGCCCGGATACGCGTTTCGCCGCGATGCGCGCACAGCGCAAGCAGCTCGAGGGCATGCTAGGCACCCGGAGCCCGCAGGCGATCAACACCGTCTGGCCGCTGCTGAACCACGAGGACCGCGGCATTCGCTATGTCGCCCGCACCGTTCTCGAGTGGCAGGACCGCAACCTCTGGCGTGACCGCGCGCTCAACGAGACGAACCCGCAGACGGCCATCGCGGCCCTCATCGCGCTTTCGCGAGTCAGCGGAATCGATGTTGAAAACAGGGAAATCCTGAGTGCTCCGGCCCCGGACAGGGCCCTTCAGGCCCGTATCATCACCGCATTGGAGCGGGTCAGCTGGGATGCCCTCGACTATCAGGACAAGTTGGACCTGATGCGCGCTTATCAGCTCGCGTTCACGCGCTTCGGCGAGATCGATCCCTCAACCGAGGCACGCTACGATCCCGTCCGCGGCAAGCTGCGCATGCCCGACGAGGAAACCCGCCGCCGCCTGATCGCCAAGTTCGACCCGCTGTTCCCGACGGGCTACCGCGAGCTGAACTGGGAGATGGGTGAACTGCTTGCCTACCTCGAGGCCCCGAATGCGGTGCCGAAGATGATGGCTCTTCTGCGCCGTGCGCCGACGCAGCAGTACTTCCCCATTGAGGAGTGGATCAACCCGCAGCAGCGCGTGCGCGGCACCCCCGGCACCGAGGGCGGCCTGTCCAATGCCTACATGGCGAAGCAGGAGGACGAAATGAAGTATGTGGAATTGCTCCGCACGCTGAACAACGGGTGGACCCCGCAGCTCCGCCAGGATTACTTCTCCTGGTTCCACCGTGCCTCGCAGCAGTACGAAGGTGGCAACAGCTTCCAGCCTATCATCCAGTACTTCCACAGCTGGTCCCTTGCGGGATTGAGCGATGCCGAGCGCGCCTCGCTGCCAGACCAGTCGGTCCTTGAGGCCCCGGCCGGTGGCGGCCGCGGCGGTCGCGGAGGCGGTGGCGGCGCAGGTGCGCCTGGCGGCGGTCGCGGTGGCCCCGCGGTTCCCTGACCGGCCGAAACGAAAGAATCGTGCGGTGTGGCCCCCCCGGTAACCCCCCCGGATTCGATCCAACCAAAAAACCCCATACAAAAACACAATACAATTATTT
>JAYQOU010000006.1:106247-109965 GCA_038144975.1 Candidatus Salsuginivita brisbanensis
GGGGGGGGGGGGGGGGGGCCCCGGGTGTCCGCTCCCCCCCATAAACAAAATATTGGGGGGGGGTGGCCCCACGGGTCACACCGCCGGATTCGATCCAACCAAATCACCACTTCCAAAAACTCATTCCATTTATGATTTCCAGGACACTTATCGCCGGTCTTGCCGGCATCCTCCTGTCAGGCGCCGTGGTTTCGGCGCAGGACGTCTACCAGCCCCTGCCGAGCATGGACAATCCCGTCGCTGGCCATGGGGGAAACAATTATGGCCGCTGGCGCTCGCTCGACGACATGGAGCTGACGGCGATCACCCGCGCGACCGAACAGGTCGAGAATCAGATGGCTGCGGTCAGCGAAGGACGTGATACCGTCCTGGCCGCGTCGCTTGCTTCACCCGCCAATCAGGCCGACGTGGCTGCAAGAGTCCGGGCCCTGGCAGCTGCGGAACTTACACTTGCTCTCTCCAGGGCGGATGCGTTCGCACGCCTGAAGACAGAGATGCGCATCACAGACCCGGACAAGGCGAGTGCCCTCGCCGCAGCGCTCACCTCGACCAATACAGGTCGCGGTGGTGGTGGCGGCGGCGGTGGCGGCCGTGGCGGGGCTGCCGCAGCGGCCGGCCGCGGCGGTGCCGCTCGAGGCGGAAACTGATAGGCGTACATTTCCTCGCAGGAAGGCCACCGGAGATCCGGTGGCCTTTTTTATTCCCAGTTGTCGAAACGCGCGGTGAATGCAGGTCCAATCCGCTTGACCCGATAATGTCAGGTGGCAGCTTGCTTGGCGTCTGCCTTCCCCATTCCCCCCGACCCCGGGTTGCGCTCCGGCAGACTCAAAGGCGCGCCTGAAAACTGCTACCAAATCCCCATGAGATTCCTGCTTCTCATCCTTGCCACAGCAGCTGCTGCAACCGGCCTCAACGCGGCCCTTGCCGAGCTGAACGTAGCCGAGGGCATGATCATGTCGCCGGACGGCACCTATGAGGCCCGCGACATGACTCTCGCCCCCGGATTCAAGATGGAACTGATGTACGTCGTTCCCAGAACCGCCCAGGGCTCCTGGGTGCCCATGACCTGGGACAACCGCGGCCGCCTCATCATCTCCGCGCACAGCACGGAGCAGATGTTCCGGCTCACGATCCCGAACCTGGGCAGCCCTGGCGAGGTGCAGGTTGAGCCGATCAATGCCCGCATTGGCGCAGCACACGGCCTGCTTTACGCATTCAACAGCCTCTTCGTCATGGTGGACGAGGGATCGACGCGCCGCAATGGCCTCTATCGCCTCACGGATACCAATGGTGACGACCAGTACGACCAGGTGAGGGTGGTCCGCATTTACCAGGGTGGTGGCCAGCACGGCACGCACGCGCTCCTGCTCACCCCTGACGGCAACCGCATCATGATGCTCCAGGGCAATGCTGTATCCCCGTCGGTCTACGAGGCCTCGGCTGTTCCGCTCATCTGGAACGAAGACCAGCTGCTTCCCCGCATGGGAACGGCAGGCGAGGGCGGTCACGTGACCGGTCTGCTCGCCCACGGCGGCTGGACCGCGTCGATCGATCCCGAGGGCCAGGGTCAGCGCCTCGAGACCATGGGCTACCGCAATGCCGTCGATTTTGCCTACAACAAGGACAACGAGCTCTTCGTTTACGACTCCGACCTCGAGTTCGACAAGGGTACACCCTGGTACCGGCCGACCCGCATTACCCACCACGTGGCGGGTGCGGACTACGGTTGGCGCTTTGGCACCGGCAAGCTGCCCCGCTACTATGCCGACACTTTCGGCCGCGTCGTCGGCATCGGATCGGGCTCCCCGACCGGCGTCGTCTTCGGCACCGGGGCGAAGTTCCCGGCAAGGTACCAGGACGCGATGTTCATCAGCGACTGGTCCTACGGCAACCTCTACGCTGTCGACGTCATCCCTGAGGGATCGAGCTACACCGGCATCGCCAATCTGTTTGCGAGCGGGAGCCCATTCTCGGTGGCTGACGTGATCGTGAATCCGGCCGACGGTTCGCTTCTGGTCCTCGTCGGCGGCAATGCGAACTCGGCGTTGTACCGCGTCTCCTACACCGGAAACGAGTCGACCGCCCCGACGAGCCCCGACACCCGCTTTGCGGCGCTCCGCGCGCAGCGGCATCAGCTCGAAGGCATGCTCGGCTCGCGCAACCCGGCCAGCATCGACGCTGTCTGGCCGCTGCTCGGCCATGAGGACCACGGCATTCGCTATGTTGCCCGTACCGTCCTCGAGTGGCAGGACCGGAATCTCTGGCGCGAGCGTGCCCTGAACGAGACCGATCCCGAGACCTCGATTGCGGCGCTCATCGCCCTGGCCCGCGTCAGCGGCACCGATGTCGAGCACCGTTCCGTCATTGGGGCGCCTGCGCCCGACCGGGCCCTGCAGTCCCGCATCATCGCCTCGCTTGAGCGCGTTCCCTACGCGGATCTCGACTACCAGGACAAGCTCGACCTGATGCGCGCCTTCCAGCTCGCGTTCACGCGATTCGGCGAGATCGATCCTGCAACCGAGGCCCGCTATGCCCCGGTGCGCGGCAAGCTCCGTATGCCCGATGAGGAGACCCGTCGCCGCCTGATCGCCAAGTTCGACCCGCTGTTCCCGACCGGATACCGCGAGCTGAACTGGGAGATGGGCGAGCTGCTTGCCTACCTCGAGGCGCCCAACGCCGTGTCGAAGATGATGGCGCTCCTGCGCCGCGCCCCGACGCAGCAGTACTTCCCGATCGAGGAGTGGATCAACCCGCAGCAGCGCGTGCGTGGCACCCCGGGTACAGAGGGCGGCCTGTCGAATGCCTACATGGCGAAGCAGGAGGACGAGATGAAGTACATCGAGCTCCTTCGTAACGTGGAAACCGGATGGACCCCTCAGCTCCGTCAGGACTACTTCTCCTGGTTCCACCGTGCGCGCGCCAGCTATGAGGGCGGCAACAGCTTCGTGCCGGTCAACCAGTACATGCATGAATTCTCGGTGCGCAATCTATCGCCTGCCGACCGCGCATCGCTGCCCGACCAGTCCGTACTGGAAACGCCGACCGTCACTCCAGGCCAGTGATGACGACCGCCCATCGTCCGCCGCGTGCCGTTGGTACGCGCCGGGCGAAAGAGGCGGGGAGCTTCCGTTCTATTCGAACCCCCATCCATTCCACTCCCATGAAACTATTTGCCTTTGTTCCGGCCACCATTGCTGGCCTGCTTTTCAGCTCCGCGGCAGTTTTTGCCCAGGACGTCAATCAGCCGGTTCCCAGCCAGTCCAACCCGTACGTTGCCCATGGCGGCAGCGACTACGGACGGGCTCGCCCGCTCAACGATATTGAACTCACCGCCATCACACGGGCCACCGAGCAGATCGAGTTGCAGATGGCTGCAGTCGACGAGGCCAGGCAGGCGCTTGTTGCAGCATCGCTCGCGTCGCCGACGGACCGAAATGCAGTCAACGCCCGCGCGCAGGCCCTCTCGGCAGCTGAGGTCGCCCTAGCCGTTGCACGCGCCGATGCATTTACCCGTGTGAAGGCGGAGATGCGATTCACCGATCCGACCCGGATCGTAGCGCTGGCCAACATGCTGAACACACCTGGCGGACGCCCCGGCGGTGGCGGCGGTGGTGGCGGCAATGCCGCTCCTCCGGCCCTGACCGCCGAGAATATTCTCGGCGGCGGACGCATGTGATCGAAAGCAGTTCGTTCGTTTTTGGAGGCCCCCGGCCTGAAG
>JAYQOU010000006.1:109975-152102 GCA_038144975.1 Candidatus Salsuginivita brisbanensis
GGGGGGGCTTGCCTGTTCTTTCACTGTTGTTGTTTTTTTGGGGGGGGCGGGCGGGCGGCGGGGGCGGGCCTCTTTGCATTTGGAATGGCGATCCGGTCAGGTCCGCTCCCGTGAGACTTCCTGAGAAACTTGACCCATCCAGTCTGATTGTCAGGTTTGGTACCGGTCTGCCCCCGACACGGTAAATCCCCCCAGCTTCGCCCCAGCTTCCGCCTGCGGACCCGGCGCAGGGCGTTGCCCAAGCACACAACGCCATGAGATCCCTGCTGCTAACCCTCACTTCGATCGCCGTCGCGTCGGCGTCATACGGAGCCCTCGCCGAGCTCAATGTGGCCGAAGGCACCATCGAGTCCCCCGATGGTATCTATACCGCCAGGGATATGACCCTGGTGTCCGACTTCAAAATGGAGCTGATGTATGTGGTCCCGCGCACGGCCCAGGGTTCCTGGGTGCCGATGGTCTGGGACGACCAGGGCCGGCTGATTGTCGCTGCGCACAGCACCGAGCAGATGTTCCGGCTGACGATTCCGGCCATCGGCAGTCCCGGCGAAGTGCAGGTCGAGCCGCTCGATCTTCGACTCGGCGCCGCCCACGGCCTGCTGAACGCCTTCGGCAGCCTGTTCGTCATGGTCGACGAGGGTTCAACCCGGCAGAACGGACTTTACCGTGTCACTGACACCAACAACGACGGCGAATATGATCAGGTGCGCATCGTCCGCGCGCTTCAGGGCCAGGGACAGCATGGAGTTCATTCGCTCCTCCTGACGCCCGACGGCAACCGGATCATGATGCTGAACGGCAACTCGGTGGCCCCCTCGATCTATGAGGCCTCGGCAGTACCCTTCCTTTGGAACGAGGACCAACTGCTTCCTCGCATGGACGATGCCGGCCTCGGCGGTCACGCCTCGGGCCGTTTCGCCCCCGGCGGCTGGACCGCCACCATCGACCCCGAGGGCGATTCCCTGCGGCTCGAGACCATGGGCTACCGCAATGCCGTCGACTTTGCCTACAACAAGGATGGCGAACTTTTCGTCTATGACTCGGACCTCGAGTACGACAAGGGCACTCCATGGTACCGCCCGACCCGCGTCACGCATCATGTGGCGGGATCGGATCTCGGCTGGCGCCATGGCGCCGGAAAGATGCTTCGGTATTACCCCGATACGTTCGGTCGCGTAGTCGGCATCGGCTCCGGATCGCCGACCGGCGTCACCGCAGGAACCGGCGCGAAGTTCCCGGCCAGGTACCAGGATGCACTCTTCATTTGTGACTGGTCCTACGGAAACCTCTACACCGTCACGCTGACGCCGACGGGTTCCAGCTATACCGGACTTGCAGAGCTTTTCGCCAGCGGCAGCCCGTTTGGCGTCGCCGACGTGATCGTCAATCCCGCGGACGGCTCACTGATGGTGCTCGTCGGAGGAAACAACAACTCCGCTCTGTATCGCATCTCATACACCGGCAGCGAAGCGGTGACCCCGACGGCGCCTGACACCCGCTTTGCCGCACTCCGCAACCAGCGCAAGCAGCTCGAGGGCCTTCTCGGGACCCGTAACCCGGCTCATATCGACACCGCCTGGCCGCTCCTCAGCCACGAGGACCGCGGCATCCGCTATGTCGCGCGCACCATCCTCGAGTGGCAGGACTCCGCGCTGTGGCGCGAGCGCGCACTCAGCGAGACGGATCCGAAGACCGCGATCGCGGCACTGATCGCTCTGGATCGCGTGAGCGGGGTCGATGTCGAGCACCGATCCAATGTCGGCGCTCCCGCCCCGGATCGTCAGCTGCAGTCGCGCATCCTCGCGGCGCTGGACCGCATCAGCTGGAGCGGCCTGGATTATCAGGACAAGATCGACCTCATCCGCGCCTACCAACTCGCGTTCACGCGCTTCGGTGAGGAGGATCCCTCCACCGCCGGAATGTATTCCGTGCGAGGCAAGCTTCGCATGCCGGATGAGGAGACACGGCGCCGGCTCATCGCCCGATTCGACCCTCTCTTTCCCGCGGGTTATCGCGAACTCAACTGGGAGATCGCCAAAATCCTCGCCTATCTCGAGGCGCCGAATGCGGTTTCGAAGATGATGGCCGTGATGCGCCGCGCTCCCACGCAGCAGTATTTCCCGATCGAGGAGTGGATCAATCCGCAGCAGCGCGTTCGCGGTACCCCGGGTACCGAGGGCGGTCTGTCGAACGCCTACATGGCGAAGCAGGAAGATGAGATGAAGTACGCCGAGATTCTCCGCACGGTCGATACCGGCTGGACCCCGGCGCTGCAGCGGGACCTCCTCAACTGGTTTCACCGTTCGGTGAGGACCTATGAAGGTGGACGCAGCTTCCAGGAGTACATCGGATTCATGTACACCGGCTTCCTCAACAAGCTGAGCGAGGCGGACCGCGCCGCGATCGGCGATCCGAGCCTGTTCGGTGCCATTGGCACAGGCGGCCCGGGAGCCCCCATGCCGCAAATGTGATCGGTATGCCGGCCGCCCGGGTTCGTCTATGAGCCCGGGCGAACACTCCGGCACGAACCCCCGAACCCAAGACTCAACTCAACGATCCAAATCCATGAAATCCATTTTCCAGTTTCCCATGATCGTCTCCGCAATCGTACTGTCCGGCGCTGCTCTCCTGGCGCAGGGGTACGTGAATCAGCCGATGCCGACCGTTCAGAATCCAATCCAGGGACACGGCGGCAGCGGCCTTGGGCGCGGTCGCGCCCTTAACGACCATGAACTAACCGCCATTGTCCGGGCTTCTGAGTCTGTCGAAGTCCAGCTGGCCGCGGCCCACGCGGCACGCGCGGCGATGGTCGAGATCGCCTTCAACAGCCCTTCGAACGCCGCGGGAATCAGGGCTGCAGCCCAGAGGCTGGGCGAAGCCGAGCAGGCCCTCGCGATTGCGCGTGCTGATGCCTACGCCCGCCTGCGTATGGATTCCCGCTTCACCGCCCCGGAAAAGGCCCAGGCGGTGGCAAGCGCCCTGACGCGCGGGGACTGATCCGCGCACAAGCTTAACGTTATGCGCCTGCCCGCACTTGTGGGCAAGCGCTTTTTTTGGCGGCATCTCCCGGAATCAATCGATCGGCTCGATGTGCACGGCTACGTCGGTCACAGCGTGGCTCGGCGAGGCAATGAGGGCGTCCTTGACACGGTGGGCGATCGCGTGCCCTTCGCGAACCGGTAGGTTTCCGTCGACCCTCACGTGGATGTCGACGAGGTGGGAGAGTCCGCTCTTTCGAACGCGGCATTTGTCGATGGCCCGGACGCCAGGGACCTCCAGTGCCAGCTGCCGAATCTCGTTGTTGAAGGTCGCAGGGACGGCGGCGTCCATGACGTCGCCAAGCGCCCGGCTTGAGATCGCGGCGCCGTTGAATGCGATGACGGCGCAGGCGAGCAACGCGGCCCAGTCGTCGGCCGCCTCCCATCCTTCGCCTCCGAGCAAAGCCACTGAGATGCCAATGAATGCTGCGCCCGAGGTGACGGCGTCCGAGAAGTGGTGCCAGGCTTCCACGCCAAGCGCGGTGCTGTGCGTCCGATTGCTGGCGAGCATCAGTCGGTTCGAGAAAATCACCTTCACGGCGACGATCACGGCAAGAAGGGGAAGCGTCCACCAGCGGGGGCCCTCGTGAGGCGCGAGTATCTCCTGGATCGATCGCCAGCCGATCCAGCCTGCGGCGGAAAACACTACCGCCGCGACCACCAGGGCGGCCAGCGATTCCGCCTTGCCGTGACCGTAGGGGTGGTTGGCGTCCGGCGGTTCCCCGGCCACCTTGAACCCGGCCCAGGCAGCCGCTGACGAGAAGATATCCAGCAGCGACTCGACTCCGTCGGCCACCAGGGCGTAGGTCTGCCCGAAGATTCCTCCCGCGAATTTCGCGAGGGCCAGTATCGCGTTGAGGGCGATGCCCCGGACCACGAGCGCCGAGGCTTGCTGCGCACGTGCCTTCAGGTCCGCGTAGTGTCGCGGCGTTGGCGGATGCATGGCTCAGGATGGAGCGCGGATACCGCGGAGACAACGCGGATTCAGGTCAGCTTCGCCAGGGGTCGGGTTGAATACGGGATCGCCGGCGCCACCAGAGCATGAGCAGGAAGCCGATGAACGCGCCCCCGAGGTGGGCGAAATGAGCGATGCCGCCGCCGAAGATCGAGAACCCGGTCACTCCGGATAGGAGATCCAAGGCGAGGAGCGCCGGTATAAAGTACTTTGCCGCTATCGGCACCGGCACGAAAAGCAGTCCGAGCTTGGCGTTGGGAAAGGTCAGGCCGAAGGCTGCGAGCACGCCGTAAAGCGCCCCCGAGGCGCCCAGCATGGGCGAATAAAAGATCGCATCCATCTCGAGCAGCATCGAACGGACGTCAGGCGGATTGTAGCCAGGCGGAGTCCGGCCCAGTTCGATGAACATCTGGATCTGGTTCGCGGTCAGCCCGGCATCGATTAGCCTTTCCTGGAGCCCGATGAACTGCAGCCAGGAGACGAGCAGGTGAATGGCCGCTGCACCGACGCCGCAGAGAAGGTAGAATTCCGCGAAGCGCCGGGGTCCCCAGAGCTGCTCGAGTGTCCGCCCGAACGAGTACACGGCGAACATGTTGAATGCCAGGTGGGCGAGCCCGCCGTGCATGAACATGTGGCTCAGGAGCTGGAGCGGCCGGAAATTCTCGTTGAGATGAAAGAAGAGCGCGAAATTGGAGATCGCCGGCTGGAGATTGCCGCGGACGAGATACATCGCGACGAAGACGGCGATGTTCGCGGTCAGCAGTACCTGGACAACGGTCGGAAATCGGCGCACCGGTCAATCCTCCCCGAATCGTCGCTCCAATCAACCTGGAATCGGTCTTTTGGGTTGGGGAAGGCGCAAATCCTGCCACACTGGCCGCATGCGAGCCACCGCCACAGCCCGCCTGTTCGCGATCGCAGCCTTCCTTCCCGTCGTCGTTTGGTCCGCCGAAGCCCCGCTGCGAATCGGCACCCGGGAAGCTCCTCCATTTTCCATGAAGGACAGCGATGGCGCCTGGACCGGGCTCTCGATCGACCTGCTGCGCGAGGTTGCCGGTCGCCTCGATCTCGAATTCCAGCTCGTCGAGCTGGGTTCACCGGAGTCGCTGGTGGATGAAGTCGCGGAGGGAACGGTCGATGCCTCGATCGCGGCCATCACGGTGAGTGCGGAGCGCGCGGAGAGGGTCGACTTCAGTCATCCCTATTTCACATCGGGACTCGGTATTTCCGTTCCCGCCACGAGTTCAGGCGGCTGGTGGTCGGTGGCCGCCGCATTCATCTCCCCGGGTTTCCTCAAGGTGGTTGCGGCATTGGCGGCCGTACTGCTCGGCGCCGGGGCGGGGGTCTGGTTCTTCGAACGTCGGCGAAACCCGGAGCAGTTCGGCGGCGAACCACGCGAGGGACTGGCATCGGGTTTTTGGTGGGCGGCGGTTACGATGACGACCGTTGGCTATGGCGACAAGGCACCGCAGTCGCCGGGCGGCAGGCTTATCGCGCTGGTCTGGATGTTCACGAGCATCGTAATCATCTCCGGATTCACGGCCCAGATCGCCGCGTCGCTGACCGTGAACCGACTCGATTCTGCCATCGAGGGCCCCGGCGACCTCGTGCGATTCAGGGTCGCGACGGTGACGGACTCGTTTGCGGCCCGCCAGCTCGAGAGGTTGCGGGTGGCCGCGGTCGGCTATCCGAATGTGGTCGCCGCGATGGAAGCCGTGGCGAGTGGTGCGGCGGACGCCTGTGTCTACGATTCCGCCATCCTTCAGTACGAGCAGGGAGTCGTGCCTGGGCTCCGGCTGCTTCCGATTCGCTTCAGCATGCAGGATTACGGAATCGCACTGCCGTTGGAGAGCGAGCTTCGCAAGCAGCTGAACGTGGTGCTGCTGGAGGTCGAGGAGGAGGGGCTTTGGGATTCCCTTCGCCGGCGCTACCTCGGGGATGCCGAGTAGGCTGGGGTGTGACACGCGGGATTTGTTCGATGGCTGCCAAGAATCGCCGAACCATCGTGCGACGCTGGATCCCGGGCCTGTTCGGTCTCGCGACGCTGTTTGCCCTGGCCTGGTGCGGTTGGCAGCTTGTCCCGAGGGACAGCTTTTTCCTGGATCGTCGCGGCGTCATCGAGCGGGCTCAGTCGGATCAGGAACTCGCAGGGGGAGGAGCTTTTGTTTCGGAGTCGGTCCGCCTCGGCTCGAGCTCGGGCCTGGAGGTCAGCTTCCGGGTGCTGCGCCCGCCGGGCGATGCGGTGCGTGTCCCCGTTGTCGTGATCATGGGTGGGCATCGCACGGGGCGCGATGCCGTGGATCTCGTCGGAAACCCCGGGCAGGTGGCGGTGGTCGCGCTCGATTATCCCTACGATGGTCCCGAGCGTCCGAGGGGACTCCGCCAGTCGCTGGCAACGATCCCCGCGGTCCGGCGGGCGCTCCTCGACACGCCGGCAGCCGCGCTGCTTGTGCGGGACTGGCTTGCACTCCAACCATGGGTCGACGCGGACAGGGTGGAGATAGTTGGGGCGAGCCTCGGCGGTCCCTTCGCGACGATTGTCGGTGCGCTCGATCCGAGGTTTCGACGAGTATGGGTCATCCATGCCGGGGCTGACCTGCGCGCCTGGCTCGGGCACAACCTCGAGTCGCGGATCGGAAACTCACTTCTGAGGTGGGTCGCCGCGCGAATCCTTTACGTGCTCGCGCGCGGGCGGACCTTCGAGCCTGGAAGGTGGATTGGCCGTATCGCACCGCGTCCGGTCGTGATCGTTGGCGCTGAGAACGATGAACGCTTGCCGCCGATACTCGTGGAGCGACTTCGCGGGGCGGCGTCCCCGGGAACTGAGCTACTCTGGATGACCGGCGGTCACGTCAATCCCGACGAGCGGGAAATTGTCCAGGAACTGCTTGAACTGGTGCGGAGCAGGGTCACCGCGGAACCCTGAGCGACAATCGTCGGGCGGCGCTCGTTGGCTACGAGCTGAGACGCCAGACATCGGAGCGGAGCAGCCCCCATTCGGATTCCGTGCGGTCAACGAGTCTGAATCCGCATGCCGTGAGGAAAGGATCAGGGGCGGTCATGCGGCGGGCCGGCAGTCGAGTCGCCAAGCCGAAAAAGCCGTACATCAGGCGATGTACCGCGAGAGCGCGAACACGAGCGAGGCCCGAGTCGGGTACAGCGAAGTCCGTGATGACCCATGGCGCCCCCGGTCTACAGAGGGCAGTGGCCTTCCTGATGATGCGGTCGAGGTGCTCGGGCGTGAAGCAGTCGAGAAAGTAGCAGGCAGCCAGGCCGTCGAATTTGTCGCAAGATTCCCATTCGAGAAAGTCGACAGTCAGCCAGCGTACACGATCGGGGCACGCGGAGAGCGGCCTTGCGGCGCGTCTCATGCCGGGGCTCCGTTCGATGCATGTAAGCTTCGCATCGCGATGAGAACGCAGGAAGGCCTCGGCGAACCGTCCGTGTCCTTCTCCCAGGCTCAGGACGTGGGTGCTCCGTTCGAATGCGCCAAGGTGTGCTGTTCGCATTCGCTGCAGCCGGCTTCCCGCCAGTAGGCGTTCGAGCCACCGATAATGAGGTGCAATCAGCTCAAACGTCATCGGCTTTGCCACCAGAGGCCCGCAAGCAGGGCACCGGCGGAGTAAACGATGACATCGACGGGGTCGGCAGTCGCCCTTGACAGAAAAAGCGGGCCGATCACCTCGGCCGCGACGGACCAGACGAGAAGATGGAATCCAATCTCGCGCGCATTCGGAGCGGCATCTGTCTCCCTGAGTCCGAGACGCCGTTGCAGGGCGAGGAGGGGCGGAAGCGCAGCCGGAATAAGAAGGGCGTCTGCAAAATAGCCCCGAAGGAACAGGCCTTTAATTGCTGCCGGCACCAGCCAGCGATTGGCGGCGTAGGCGGTGCAGGCGACCAGGCAGAGCGGGTCGCGCCAGTATCCAAAGCGCTTCACAGGAGCGCAGTGATCGCCAGGCCGACCCCAAGGGCCAGGAGCGTCTTCAGTAGAAATGGTGATCGCAGCGCATTGAATTCGGGAAGCATGGTCCCAGTAGAAAGTCCGTGCGGGCCTCGCGCAAGCCGGCGGCCGATATCCTGCAGTGAGCTCGCGCGCAGACTCAGCCGGATCCAGATAGTGCGAACTCGGCTCGCAACAGGTCGTGCAACGTAAGGATTCCAATCACCCGCTCGTCGACTCCGGCGACGAGCACGATCATTCCCGTCCGTGATTCGATCAGCTTTACCTGGGCGTCGCGCACGGAATCCTCCCGCCGGCAGGTCGGCGCCGGAACGAGGCGGGGCAGACGGTCCTCGGACGAAGCAGCCTGCGCCTCGGCGCGGGTGAGGATGCCAAGCAGCCTGCCTGCGTTGTCCACGGCCGGGAACCGTTCGTACTCGCTCGAGCCGAGCAAGGCCCGGAGACCCTCGGATGTCTGCTCCCTGGAGAGTGCCGGTCGAAAGTTCGCGATGCGGCTGACCGGTGAATCCTGCCAGGCGCGCAGGTCTCGGGGTGGTACGACCTGGTCGATGCCAATACCGTCCTGTTCCAGCAGGGCGTCATAGAGGCTGTGCTTCGAAAGCCGCGTGGCGATGGCGCGGGAAACCAGGGCGGCGATCATCAGGGGTGGCACCACCGCGAAGTCATGGGTCATCTCAAACACGATCAATATCCCCGTAACCGGGGCGCGAACGACGGCGGTGAGGCAGCTGCTCATTCCCACGACTGCGAGCAGGATGTGGGTGGAAACGTCCAGGGGCAGAAACGTCCCAAGCAGCGCGGCCACGCTGACCCCGGTCATCGCCCCAAAGAACAGCGTCGGGGCGAATATGCCGCCGCAGCCCCCAAGTCCGTAGCAGGCAGCGGTCGCCAGCAGCTTGGCTCCAAGGAGGACCGCGGCATTGGCGGCCGGAAGTTCGCCGCGAAGCGCCGTGGAAAGATCCTCGTAGCCGAGCCCGAAGACGCCCGTGTTTCGGGTGCAATGAAATACGACGCAGCCGATGACCCAGACGGCGATGCCGCCGATCATTGTCCGGACCCAGGGCACGATCGCCTGGATTCCGGAATTCCAGTGTCGCACGGAAAGGGCCATTTTCTGAAACAACCCGCCTACCAGGGCTGCGATTGCCGCAACTAGTGGCGTGGCAAGATAGCCCCAGGATTCAGGCGAGCCTATCGAGGCCATTGAGAATGCCGGCTCCTCGCCCAGCAGGCCCTGGGCGACCAGCGCACCGACCACTGACGCGAGCAGAACGCCACCGAGCAGGCGGCTGTTGAGGTCGCCGATGATCTCCTCGAGCACGAATGTCACGGCTGCGATCGGGGTGTTGAAGGCGGCGGCAAGGCCGGCAGCTCCCCCGGCCGCCACTGCTGCGCGCCGCTTTTGTTTCGCTTCCCCAAATACACCGGCCAGAGACGAGGCGACCCCTCCTCCCAACTGCACCGAAGGGCCCTCGCGTCCGAGGCTGGCGCCACCTCCGACTGAGAGCACGCCGCCCACGAACTTTACCCAGAGCATCGAGGCGGGCATGTATCCGAAATCCCGCCAGAAGGCTGACTTCAGCCGCGGTATGCCGCTGCCTGCCGCGGCCGGGCAGAAGGAACTCAGCAGCCATCCGGACAGGGCGGACGTTGACGCAATCAGCAGGAACGAGCCGATCACGAAGGTCATCTCCGAGGCCCGGCTCAGTCGCACGATGCCGTTCAGGTACAGGACCTGGATGCAGACATGGAATGTCACCGCGACCAACGCTCCGGCCACGCCATAGGCACAAGTCCTCAGTACCATGCGTGTGCCGGGCGTGAGGCGTGAAACAACATGCGCCGCCTTCGTCGATAGCATCATGAAGATCTTCGAGCTGCGAATCCGGCCCGCAAGCGCTATGGCCCCCGTGGCTTGCCTCGACCTGCCGCAATGGGCGAAAAGTGTGTCATCGTGACAATCGATCGTTCAGGACGGGGCGGCGAAGGCGCGGCGCACCGGGAACTCAAGCAACTGACGCTTTCGTGGGCCCGCCAGCAGCGACTCCCTCTCGCAGCCACGGAAGTGAGGCTGCCGCGCAGCCCTTACCGGGCCGATGTTGCCGCAGCCAGCCGCGATCAACTCGCTGAACACGGGGTGACCGCAGTTTTTGAATGCAAGGCCAGTCGGGAGGATTTTCGGCGAGACGGATCGGAAGAACGTACTCTCAAAGCCAGGGTGCAGCGGCTCCAGTCCCGTCTCGATGCGCTGCACCGGCTCATTGGAGAGCACCGTCCGGACCTCAGGCGCGGGGAGTCGTTGTTCACCGAATTCGATGCGATCGACTTGCGAGGTGTGAAGCACGAAGGCTGCCGTCGACTTACCCGCGAACTGGAGGCGGCGCAGACTGCGCTGCTTGCGGGTACCAAGTTTGCCAAAATGATCAGGTGGAAGGCTGCCAGCCTTCTCTACGTTGTCGTTTCCGACCCTGCCATCGCCGCTCCTCATGAGGTGCCATCAGGATGTGGACTGCTGGTTGCCAAGGGTGATTCGCTGGAACTCGCGGGGAGGCCTGTCAGGCAGGAGGTGACGCTCGCCGAGCGCATAACACTCCTCGAACGTATCGCTGCGCGGGCCAGTTGAAGCACGCGGCCGGGGGTGGCGGTTCGCGGTCGGTCGCGGGAAAATTCTCGGCACGGCGTTGGGTCGATATTTACTGCAGTCGTGAAGTGGAAAGCTCCGGACCCCCTGGCCGCGCCGGCAAAGCTGATTGGCAGCGCCGCGGCGGGCGTGACCAAGGTGGGCCGCTGGCTATCGGGCGGACTTCACCTGGCGGGCATGAATCCCTGGGGGCAACCAGCAGGGCGCATCGAGAAACCCGGCCAGGCCGCCGGCATCGAGTCGTTTGCTGATATCGACAAGCCGCCCGGGCCTGACGAGGTGCGGATCGCATGGACTGACTTCAGCGTTGAGCGGATCGAGACGGTCCCGGAGGGCAGCATCGACCAACTCGTCGCGGCACCGCGCCCGGAGTGGGCGGCGGCGCGATGGATCAACGTCGACGGGCTTCACCCGTACATAGTGAACCGGCTTCGCTCCATGCACGCCATCCACACGCTCGCCGCCGAGGATGTGCTGCGCACGGCGCAACGTCCGAAGCTGGAGAGCTACGAGAGCGGGCTGTTCGTCGTCGCTCGCATGCTTGCCCTTCAGGAAGGGTCGCTGCGACAGGAGCAGGTGAGCTTCTTCCTGTTCGAGGACACCCTCATCACCTTCCAGGAATCGAAGGGCGATGTCTGGGACCCGATCCGTGCCCGCCTGCAGAAGGCGGGCTCACGTCTGCGCACGTTTGGCCCAGCTTACCTGATGTACGCGCTGCTCGATGCGCTCGTCGATCACTGCTTCCCGATCCTCGAAACCTACGGCGAGATCCTTGAGGACCTCGAGGATTCCGTCGTCCGGGACCCGCAGCCGGAGGCGCAGCGGCAGATCCACCGGATCAAGCGTGAGCTTTCCGTGCTGCGCCGGGTGCTCTGGCCCCTGCGCGAGGTCATCAACGAACTCCAGCGGGAGGAGACGGAGGAGATCCCCGCCGCGGTGAAGCCGTATTTCCGCGATGTCTATGACCACGCGGTCCAGGTGATGGACATCGTCGAGACGTACCGGGAGCAGGCGAGCAGCCTGAACGATCTCTACATGTCCTCCGTGGCGAACCGGATGAACGAGATCATGAAGGTGCTTACCATCATGGCCTCCTTCTTCATCCCGATCACGTTCGTCGCCGGAGTGTATGGAATGAACTTCGAGTAAATCCCCGAGCTCGGCTGGCGCTACAGCTACTTCGTCTTCTGGGGAATCTGCCTGGTGATCGTAGCGATGCTCCTGGTCTACTTCCGCCGCAAGGGATGGCTGCGGTGACCCCCTGGGCGTGCCCGGTCAGGTCGCGTCGATGATGGCATTGAGCGTTGGGCTTGGCCGCATGGCGGCGTCAGCCTTCGCGTCATCCGGCCGGTAGTAGCCTCCGATGTCGACCGGCTTGCCCTGGACGGCGATGAGGTCGGAGGCGATGCGCGACTCCTCCGCGGCGAGTCGGGCTGCAATCGGTGCGAACGCCGCCTTCAGTCCGGCGTCCTTGCCCTGCGCGGCGAGCGCCTGGGCCCAGTAGAGGGCGAGATAGAAGTGGCTGCCGCGATTGTCGGTGTTTCCCAGTTTGCGTCCCGGTGACCGGTCGTTCTCGAGGAAGCGGCCGGTCGCCAGGTCGAGCGTGTCGGCCAGCACCTGGGCGCCCGAATGTTTCCGCGTGACGGCAAGGTGCTCGAACGACGCTGCCAGGGCGAAGAATTCTCCGAGGGAATCCCAGCGAAGGTAGTTCTCGGCCAGGAACTGCTCGACGTGCTTCGGCGCCGAGCCACCCGCCCCGGTCTCGAAAAGCCCGCCGCCCTTCATCAGTGGAACGATGGAGAGCATCTTCGCGCTCGTTCCAACCTCGAGGATGGGGAAAAGGTCGGTGAGGTAGTCGCGGAGGACATTGCCGGTCACCGAAATGGTGTCCTTGCCCGCCCGGAGCCGCTCGAGTGTGTGGCGGCAGGCGGTGGCCGGAGCCATGATCCGGATGTCCAGGCCCGCCGTGTCATGGCGCGCCAGCGCCTCGCGCACCTTGGCGATGACCTGGGCGTCGTGAGCGCGGGTCTCGTCGAGCCAGAAAACGGCAGGCATGCCGCTCAGGCGGGAGCGATTGATCGCCAGCTTGACCCAGTCCTGCACCGCGGCGTCGCGCGTCTGGCAGGCGCGCCAGATGTCGCCTGCGTCGACCTCATGCGAGAGCAGCACGCGTCCTTCGGTGTCGACGATGCGGATCGTTCCCGCCGCCGGCGCCACGAACGTCTTGTTGTGGCTGCCGTATTCCTCCGCGGCCTTGGCCATCAGCCCGACATTGGGGACGGTTCCCATTGTGCGGGGATCGAGTGCGCCATGCTTCCGGCAGTCGTCGATCACCGCCTGATAGACTCCCGCGTAGCAGCTGTCCGGGATGACTGCCAGGGTGTCGGCCAGCTTGCCTTGTGCGTCGTACATCCTCCCGCCTGCCCGGATCATTGCGGGCATCGAGGCGTCCACGATGACGTCGCTCGGCACGTGGAGATTCGTGATTCCCTGATCGGAGTTCACCATCGCGATACCGGGACCCGCGGCGAGTGCGGCGCGGATGTCCGCCGCGACCGCGTCGCCGCGTCCGGCGGGGGCCTTGGCAAGTTTCTCGAGCAGGTCGCCGAGGCCGTTGTTCAGGTCGACGCCAAGCTCGTCGACGAATCGTGCATGCTTTTCCAGCACGTCGCTGAAGAAGACCCGGACCGCGTGACCGAAGAGCACCGGGTCGGAGACCTTCATCATGGTCGCCTTGAGGTGCAGCGAGAAAAGCACCCCCTCGCTCCGCGCGCGCTGGATCTGCTCGCCGTAGAATGCGAGCAATGCGTGGCGATTCATGAAGGTGGCGTCGAGGACCTCCCCCTGGGTGATCGCGGTCTTGTCCTTCAGGATCGTGACAGTGCCATCCTGGGCGACGTGCTCGATCCGGACGGTCGTCGAAGTTGGGGAAGTGAAGGACTTCTCGTTCGAGCGGAAGTCATCCCGGCCCATGGTGGCGACGTTCGTCTTCGAATCGGCAGCCCACTTGCCCATGGAGTGAGGGTGGCTGCGGGCATAGGCCTTGACGGCATTCGGTGCGCGCCGATCGGAATTCCCCTCGCGCAACACCGGATTGACCGCGGATCCCTTTACCCGGTCATAGCGTGACTTGATCTCGCGTTCGGCGTCGGTTGTCGGCGCCTCGGGATAGCTCGGGAGCGCATATCCCTTCGCCTGGAGCTCGGCGATGGCCTCCTTCAGTTGCGGCACCGAAGCGCTGATGTTGGGCAGTTTGATGATATTCGCCTCCGGTCGGAGGGTCAGTTCCCCGAGTTCCGCGAGATGGTCGGCTTGGCGCCGATCCTCGGGAAGGCGGTCCGTGAATGCCGCGAGCAGGCGTCCTGCCAGCGAGATGTCCCTGGTCTCGATCGCAATGGCGGCTCGTCCGGCAAAGGCCCGGACTATCGGCAGGAACGAACGGGTGGCGAGAGCCGGGGCTTCGTCGGTTTGAGTATAGATGATGGTTGGTGCCGCGGACATGGTGATCGTGGAATAGCTGGATTCGAGCCTGCCAGCGGGAGGCGCGCGGTGACAAGCGCCACCTGCGCCACCCGGGCCCTCGTGCATCCCGGGGTTGAAAATTCGGCGGGGGAGGGCATGGTGACGAGCCGAGATTCGCCCGAACTTATCGATCATGAAAAAGCTGCTTCTTCCTGTCCTTCTGCTCGTGCTCGGTGCGTCGGTTCGGGCCGAGGTCGTCGACCTTCGGGAATTCGGCCGCCTGAGCTTTATACTCGATCCCTCCTGGCGCGTGGTCAGTGAGGATTTCGGCAGCAGCTTCTCGATCGACCTCGTGTCCCGGGAGAACGTGAACGCGGTTTGCGAGATTTCCATCGCATACGTGCCGCCCGGCGAATTCAGCACGAAGGCGCAACTCAGGTCGCGGATGATCGAGATCTGCGAACCCTACGCACGGGAGTCCGTCGAGCGCCGGGTCACCGCGAGGGAACTTTTCATGAGGGCGGGCTTTGGATTTTATTCGGATTTCACCGACCCGGCCCTGGTGGGAAAGCCGGTGGAGCGCGGCAACTTCAAGGTGCGCACCATCGCTATGCTGCGACCCAACGACCAACTAGGCATCACGGTCACGCTGATGTCCGACGGAGTCCGGGAACTCGGCCACCTGCAGCTGCTGTCAGCAGTGGAGAGCATGGAGATCCTTCCGCCGGCTCCTGCCCGAAAATAGCGGGAGGCTGCCGCGATAGGGCGGATTTGATGAAAGAATGGGTCGCCTGAGCCCGTTCTTTTGGGATGGGGCTTTCAGGGAGGCTGAACTGGCTGGCGACGCGCCGTATCGCATTCCGCACAGGGCGTGTGGCGCCGCGGCAACGGGTACAGTTCCTTAGGCAGCTGGCACTTTTGCTCGGTTCCGGCGTGCCGCTGCTGCGCGCCCTGGAGGTTCTTGGCAGGGGGCCATATTCGGAGGCGCTTCGGACCACGATAGCGGGGGTCGTCCGCCTTGTCCGGGGCGGTGCCCCATTGTCGGGCGCGCTGTCGGCGTTCCCTGACTGTTTTGACCCTGCGGCGATCGGCATGATGCGCGCCGGGGAGACCGCCAGCAGGCTTGGCCCTGCGATGGAACGGCTCGCGGAACTGCAGGAGCGCCTGCTCGCATCCAGGGAGCGGGCGCTGTCGGCGCTTGTTTACCCGGCGATCGTCCTCGCCGTGGCAATGCTCATTCTCGGCGGCATCGTGATGTTCATCATGCCCCGGTTTGAGGAGATCTACGCCGTTCAACTTCGGGGACAGCCGCTTCCGGCACTCTCACAGGGTGTGCTGGGCGCGGGCCGACTGCTTCGGAGTCCAGGATCCGCCGCCCTCGCGGCTGTTTTTGGGTCGGTTCTGATTCTGATCCTTGCCAGATGGCGCTACAGCCTGCAGCCGCTGCTGCCCCGCCTTCCGGTCATTGGATCGCTGATACGATCTGATTCGATTGCCCGCTGTTCGGAGATCCTTGGAACGCTACTCGCCAGCGGAGTTGCCGTGACCGACGCCCTTCAGGTGGTCGAGGGTGTCAGTGCCAGCCGCCGGGTTCGTGAATCGATGTCGATAGGTCCAGTCCAGGGTGCGAGGGGGTGTCGGGCTCTCGCGGGCGCTTTCGGGAACCGCCCTCGATGACCCACTGCTCATGACGATGATCGAGGTGGGAGAGGAGATCGGGGCGCTGTCCTCGATGCTGCTCCGGGTGGCTGCGATCCAGGATGCCGAGGCGGACGTGATGCGCCGCCGCCTTCTCGCGTCGATCGAACCTGCGCTGATCGTGGGTCTCGCTTCCATCGTCGTCGTCGTCCTTGCACTGTTCCTGCCGATCGTGCGGATGATCCAGCTGCTCGGGTGAGCCACTGAATTGTGGTGCTTTTTGCCGGAACTTTCCTACAGTTCGCGGCATCTAAAGACGAGCTGCAGACCCCATGAATGCCTTACGCTGTCTGCCCCTTTTTGTGTCTGTTCTCGTGCTGTCCGCCTGCACGTTCCCGTCAAGCGGGACGACCTATGAGCGGGACCAGGTCGGCAGGCTGATGCGGGTCGAGAATGCCGAGGTCATCTCGGTTCGAGACATCGTGATAGAGGGAAGCACGGATACGAGAATCGGGGCGCTCGGAGGTGCGGCGGTCGGCTCGGCTGCGACAATGGGCGTGGGAAGCGGTCCGGGCACCACCGGCACGGCGCTTGCGCAGGCGGGCGGTGCCATAGCCGGTGCGGTTGTCGGCAATGCCGTCGAAGATTATGTGACCCGCAAGGAGGGACAGGAGGTCACGGTGCGGCTTCGCACGGGTGAACTTCGTGCTGTCGTCCGCGAGACCAACTACGATCCGCTTCTCCCGGGAGACCAGGTTCAGCTTCTGACGGCGGACGGCGGCATGACCACCGTCAAGAGGCTCTAGGCGTTCGCCAGTCCTGCGCATGGGCTCAATCCGAGCATACAGGGCAACCGCGTTTGTCTTGCTGGTCGCGGTGGCTGCCCTTTCCGGCTGTGTGGTTCGGCAGAATTCCGCTTCGGTTCGCCCCTCGGGACTGCCTGCGCCGGCACCCGCGGCGGTGCGAACCCGCACTGTGTCGGCCGTCATTGTTTCCTCGGAGCCGGTTACCATTGAGCCGAGTCAGTCCGGCGTCGGCGCGCGGGATGTACTGGGATCCGTGGGCAATGCGCGCCGGGCGGCGAGCACCCTCGGCCGGGTCGCAACCTCTCCAACGGCAACGCGCGGCGAGGAGATCACGATTCGAACCGAGGACGGGGAGATCTTCACCATCGTGCAGGAGCGCCGCAGCCTGCCTTTCGAGCCCGGCGAGCGGGTCATCCTGATTCGGCGCACGAGCGACGATCCCTCGCGCAACAGCGCGGAGGTGGTCCGCAGGGGGGAACTAATTCCAGGCGACTACTGATCGGGCGCGGGAATTCCCGGGGCGATCCTGCGCGGTGGCAGTCGTTCAGTCGGAGATCCAGACCAGGTCTCCTGCGCGAACGACATCGTACAGCGTTATCACGTCCGCATTGCGCATGAGCACGCAGCCCGCGCTGATGCGTGAACCGATCCGATCCTCGTGATTTGTGCCGTGAATGTAGATGTAGCGGCGCTGCGTATCCACTTCGCCTCCCAGGTTGACGCCGGGCTCAACCCCCTCGAGCCAGAGGATGCGGCTCGTGATCAGGTTTCCCTCCTGCTCCGAGGCCGGCATCTCGGAAAAGTGACGCCCCGTTGGCATGCGCGCCTTGAAGACGGCCCCAGCGGGCTGGCCTCCTCCGATTCGCTCCACGATGCGGTGCAGGCCGCGCGGGGTGCCGAGCGATCCCTTGATGTTGGATGGATCGCGGCGTGAGGTGGACACGGCGTAACTGGCTGCCAGCGAGCCGTCCGCAAAATACTGGAGCGTCTGGCTGCCGAGGCGAACGACGAGGATGCGCTCTGTGGGCTTGATGCCCAGTCGGGAGCAGGCTTTGGTGACCTGTTCCAGCGGTTTCGCCATGTCCAAGACTTCTGCCTTCACGATCGGTATCGTCGGCGCCACGGGTGCTGTCGGTCAAGAGCTCCTCGGGCTCCTCTGCGAACGGAAGTTCCCGTTCGCCAGGCTACGCTTGTTCGCTTCGGCGCGCTCGGCCGGCATGTCGCTGCGGGTCGGCGATCGGTCGTGGACGGTCGAGGAGGCGAAGCCGGGTGTCTTCGGCGATATCGACCTGGCATTCTTCGCCGCGGGCGGCCCCGTGACCCGTGCGCTTGCCCCGGACGCGGTCCGGGCTGGGTGCCTTGTCATCGACAAGAGCTCGGTCTACCGCATGGACCCGGAAGTGCCGCTCGTGATTCCGGAGATCAATCCGGAGGGCCTTCGCAACCACAAGGGCATCATTGCCAATCCCAACTGCTCGACGGCGGTGACGCTGATGGCTCTCTGGCCACTGCATCGCCGCTTTGGATTGAAGCGCTATATTGCCGCGACCTATCAGTCGGTGTCGGGCACGGGCGCGGAGGCGGTGCGCGAGCTCGAGGACCAGGTCCGTTCGCACGTGCAGGGTTCGCCGATGGAGCACCGCGTCTATCCCTATCAGATTGCATTCAACGTGATCCCGCAGGTCGACAGCTTTGGGCCCGATGGCTACACGGGCGAGGAGACCAAGATGATGCAGGAAAGCCGGAAGATCCTCGGCCTTCCCAACCTTCCTGTTTCGACAACCTGCGTTCGCGTGCCGGTCGTCCGCGCGCATTCGATCGCGGTCAACGCCGAGTTCGAGCGACCCGTTGACGTCGATGCCGCGCGCGAGGCCATCCGAGCATTTCCGGGAGCGGAGCTGGTCGACGATCCTTCCGATCGCCGCTACCCGACTCCGCTCGACTTCAGCCGGGTGGTGCGATGCGGGGTAGGTCGGATCCGGCGTGATGCTGCCCTCGGCAACGGCTTGGCGTTCT
Organism: Candidatus Salsuginivita brisbanensis; assembly: GCA_038144975.1. Lineage (GTDB taxonomy): Bacteria > Verrucomicrobiota > Verrucomicrobiia > Opitutales > Opitutaceae > Salsuginivita > Salsuginivita brisbanensis. The sequence continues at coordinate 128,493 of JAYQOU010000006.1, forward strand.
GGGTCAGCGGCGACAACCTCTGGAAGGGTGCCGCGCTCAACGCGATTCAGAACGCGGAGCTGATGATCAGGGAAGGCCTGCTGCGCCCGCGCGCTGCGGCGGTTGCCTGAGGCCTGAATCGGCCCGTCGGCGCGTGCCTGGAAATCTGGCGCGCCTCGCTAGCCGGGCACTCCGCGATGACCCACTAATTCCTTGTCATGCAAGGCATGCCAGCGCTTAGCTCCCCCCTCGGCTCGGACGCCTAGCTCAGTTGGTTAGAGCATCTCGTTTACACCGAGAGGGTCGGGGGTTCGAGTCCCTCGGCGTCCAGGCTGGACGGCACCTCCCGGGAGCCGCAGCAGCTCACCTTAAACCCAAAAACACCATGCGACATACGATCTCAGTGCTTGTCGAAAACAAGTTCGGCGTGCTGGCGCGCGTTGCCGGGATGATTTCCGGACGCGGCTTCAACATCGACTCGTTGAATGTCGCGCCGACCCAGGATCCCTCGCTCTCGCGGATCACCATGGTGCTGAAGGGCGACGATGCGCTGCTCGACCTCTGCACCAAGCAGCTGCGCAAGCTCGTCAACGTTGTCGACCTCGCCGACTTCAAGGAAGGGCAGGCCGTCGTTCGCGAGCTCGTGCTCGTGAAGGTCAAGGCGGAGTCGCGCACGAGGCCGGAAATCATCCAGATCGCCGACATCTTCCGCGCGAAGATCGTGAACATGTCGGCGGACGCCCTCATCATCGAGGTCATCGGTGACGACGACAAGGTGAACGCCTGCCTCGGCCTGCTCGAGCCGTTCGGCATCCTTGAGCTGGCGCGCACCGGCCGGCTTGCCCTCAGCCGCTGACGCATTTCGGTGCGGTTGAAGGGGGAAGTTGAAGTTTAAGGACACCCAACTTGCCGCCTCGACCCGCCCTCCGGCTTCAACTTAAATCATCCCGCTTAAACTTTTATCACCATGCCTGCCAAAGTATACCGCGAAAAGGACGCCCCCCGGGGCGCATTCAAGAACAAGACCCTCGCCGTCATCGGCTACGGTTCCCAGGGACACGCCCATGCGCTGAACCTCCGGGATAGCGGAAACAAGGTCATCATCGGCCTGTATCCCGGCTCAAAGTCCCGCGCCGTCGTGAAGAAGCACGGATTCAAGGTCTACGACACCGCCGAGACGGTTCGCCGCGCGGACGTGATCATGGTGGCCCTGCCCGACATGAAGCAGGCCGATGTCTACAAGCGGGACATCCTTCCGAACCTCGCGGCTGGCAAGACGCTGCTTTTCAGTCATGGCCTTTCGGTGCACTTCGGGCTGATCAAGCTGCACCCTGAGATCGACTGCATCATGGTCGCCCCCAAGGGACCCGGCCACATGGTGCGGCGCCTCTACGTCGAGGGAAAGGGCATGCCCGCCCTCATCGCGGTGAAACAGGACCGCTCGGGCAAGGCGCGGAAGACCGCGCTTGCCTGGGCCGACGGGATCGGCTCGACGCGGGCAGGCGTGCTCCAGACGACCTTCAAGGAGGAGACCGAGACGGACCTCTTCGGCGAGCAGGCGGTGCTCTGCGGCGGCGCCAGCGCGCTCGTCCAGGCCGGCTTCGAGACGCTCGTCGAGGCGGGATACCAGCCCGAGATGGCCTACTTCGAGTGCCTGCACGAGCTGAAGCTGATCTGCGACCTGATGTACGAGAGCGGGATTGCCGGCATGCGCTTCTCGGTCTCCGAGACCGCGAAGTACGGCGACATCACCCGCGGCCCTCGCGTGATCAACAAGGCCACGAAGGCCGAGATGAAGCGCATCCTGAAGGAGATCCAGAGCGGACAGTTCACGCGCGAGTGGGTCCGCGAGTACAAGGGCGGCCTCAAGCGCTACAACAAGCTCCTGGCCCAGGGCACGAAGCACCCGATCGAGAAGACCGGTGCCTACCTCCGCGGACTCATGCCCTGGATGCAGCGCAAGAACATAAAGGGCGTCCAGGCAGCCTACTGATCGCGATAGTCATGGAAGCTTCCCGAGCCCATCGCCCGCGACCGGGCGATGGGTTGCTTGTTTCCACCGTGGGACGGCCCGCAGCCCTGTTGTCTTTGATCGACCGATGAAATTGGTCATCGCCACGCGCAAGAGTCCGCTCGCCCTCGTTCAGGCCGAGGCGGCTGCCGCGCACCTGTCGGCCTCGCTCAGGGTGGAGACGGAACTCCACAGGATCGTCACCACGGGCGACCGACAAGCGGAATGGTCTCTGCAGGAAAAGGGCGGCAAGGGACTCTTCACGAGCGAACTCGAGGAGGCACTGCGCCGGGGCGAGGCGGACGTCGCGGTGCACAGTACCAAGGACCTTCCTGGCGAGTGCGCGAGCGGACTCGTGGTGGCGGGTTACCTTCCGCGGGCCGATGCCCGCGATGTGCTCGTGACCCGGGCTGACGTGAGTGAGCCGGCCGCGCTGGCAACCGGCAGCGCCCGCCGCCGGCTCCAGGTGTCGCGCTTGTTCCCGAAGGCGACGTTCACCGAGATCCGGGGCAACGTGGATACCCGGTTGAAGAAGATTGCGGAGAAGCGCCAGGCCGACGGCACGATACTGGCGGCGGCGGGGCTCGGGCGGCTCGGCATCGCGGCGTGGCCGGGACTGGTGTTTCGTCATTTGAGTTTCACGGAGATGGTGCCGGCCGTGGGGCAGGGGGCTGTCGCCATCCAGTGCCGGTCGAACGATGCCGCCAGGTTCGCCGCCGTGCTCGATGCCTCAACCGCACGGGCAGTTGCCGTCGAACGAGCCTTCCAGGCTGCCCTGGGGGCCGGCTGCCACACCGCGTTCGGTGCCCACCTTCACGGTGACGAGTTGTTCCTGTTTCACGAAGAGAAGGGCTTTTTCCGGAAATCCCTGGCGCCGCAGGATTTCGCGGCCCCGGGGAATTTCGCCCTGAGTGTGCTCGACGAACTCGGGCTCGGGGGTCGCTGATCGCTGGTTGTCTTCTGCCGGGCAATGAGCGGAGCTATCCCATGATGAAGAAAGGCACACTCGCAGGCAGGCGCATTGTCGTAACGCGTTCCCGGGAACAGGCGTCGGAACTTTCGGTGAAGCTGCGCGATCGGGGTGCAGAGGTCCTCGAACTCCCGTTGATCCGCGTCGAGCCGGAGATCTCAAAGCAGGACCTGGCGGACACGATGCTCGAACTTGGCGGATATGACTGGCTCGCCTTCACGAGCGCCAACGGCGTCCGGTATTTCTTCGAGCAGTTCTTCCGGCTCTTCGACGACATCCGGTCGCTCGGGCTCGTGCGCTGCGCGAGCGTCGGCGGTGCTACGAGCGCCGCGCTGGCGGCCCTGCACCTGCGGGTCGAGTGCCAGCCTGAGAATGCCTCCGCCGAGGCGCTCGCCGACGCGCTGATCGCGACGGACAGCCTCGACAATGCGAAGATCCTCGTGGTCACGGGCAACCTCAACCGGGATATCCTGGTGAGGAAGCTGGAAGAGGCCCGGGCGATCGTCGATCGGCTGCAGGTATACCGCACGGAACTCGTGGATCCTGCGTCCTTGCCCGCGGCTTCGGAGTTTCGCGAGCGGGGAGCCGACGCCGTGCTCCTTGCCAGTTCATCTGCGGCGGAGGCCTACGGGAAGGCCCTGAGTGCGCTGGAACTCGCCCCCGGCGCGGTTCGTCCGCTGGCAGGCAGCATCGGGCCGCAGACCTCGGAGAGCCTGCGCGCGGCTGGGATCACGGTTGATTTCGAGGCTCGCCGTCCTGGGCTCGACGAACTGGTGGATGCACTGGAGAAGCGATTGGCAAAGGCGGGAGCCAAGCGAGAGTCCTGAATCGGGACGGAGAAGAATGGTGAGGACGCCTGAATGAGCGAAGTTCGATTCAAAGTATGCGGGATCACGCGCGCGGAAGACGCCCGGGCGGCGGTGGACGCAGGTGCCTCATGGCTTGGATTCAACCTCTTCAAGGGTTCGCCGAGATACCTGCCCGTCGACGCGTTTCGGGGAATGCGGGCGGAACTGCCCGCACGGGTGCCGCGTGTTGCCGTGCTGGTCGAGCCCGACATTGCTGAGCTGCGGTCAGCTATCGATTCGGAGTTCGATTTCTTCCAGGTGCACTTCCGGCTCGGTGAACAGGGAGTGTCACCCCGCGGCTTCGCGGACCAGGTCGGCGCCGAGCGACTCTGGCTCGCGCCCAAATTGCCCCCGGGCGTGAACTGTCCCCCGGCGCTGCTGACGATCGCGCAGACAATCATGTTGGACACCTATTCACCCAATCAATTTGGCGGGACCGGCCGCACGGGAGACTGGGAACGATTTGCGCGGCATCGCGAGGCACACCCGCACATTACCTGGATACTCGCTGGAGGATTGAATGCCGGGAACGTAGCCGAGAGCGTGAAGCGCAGCGGCGCCCGGATCGTGGACGTGAGCAGCGGGGTGGAGTCTGCGCCCGGCATCAAGGATCCTGCGAAGATTTTTGCGTTTGCTTCGGCACTGAAAAAAATCTGAGGCGACCGAAATGGGGGGTTGCGCAGCGTGTCAGGTTCTGCTTAAGCTGAACCGTCATGAGGCGGTTTACCCCAACCGCAATCGGCGCTCCGGGTTCGTTCCTACCCCTGTTCCTGGTTGCCGCACTGCTTCCACTTGATGCACCGGCGCAGGACGCCGACGCCCGGGAAGCCTATGGCGATGCGCAACTGGCGATCGAGAGAATCGATTTCGAAAGCGCGATTGAGCACTTTGACCGGGCGGTACGGCTCGATCCGGAATTCGTGGAGGCATACATCGATCGCGGTCTCGTTTATCGCCGGATCCGGGATTATGGGCGGGCGATGCAGGATTTCGACCGCGCATGGGAGATAGACCCCGGCAACCTGCGAGTCATCCTAAACCGAGGGGCGGTGTATGCGGCCATCGGCATGCTCAACCAGGCGATCGAAGCCTACAGCGAGGTCATCCGCCGCGACAGCAGCTATGCCGAGGCCTATTCGATGCGAGCCGACGCACTCTGGGTGGCGGGGGACGTCGATCGTGCCCGGCAGGATTATTCGCGAGCCATCAGGCTTGAGCCCGATGAGCCGAAGTTTCACTTCAATCGCGCCGAGATGCGCTACGGAATAGGCGATCGGGCAGGAGCCCTCGAAGACCTTACCGAGGTGATCCGCCTGGATCCGGGTAATGCCGATGCCTACAACAATCGAGGAAGCGTATACTGGGCGGAAGGTCAGCTGGATCTCGCCATGCGGGACTATACGTCCGCTATTCGTGCCCGGCCTGATTTCCCTGGTGCACTGTACAATCGCGCTAACGGCTTCCGCCGCGCGGGCAACCTGCAGGCGGCCCTCGCGGACTACGACGAATCCTTGCGGCTGCTGCCGTCGTTCTCGGAAGCCCTCGTCAGCCGGGCGCTCCTGCATCGGACACTCTTCCATTTCGGGGAAGCGCGCGACGACTATGAGGAGGCCGCGAGAATCAGTCCTTCGATGGCCGCCGCTTTCAACGGTCTCGCTTGGATTGCCGCCAGTTGCCCGGATCGCGAGTTTCGGGATGGGGATAAGGCCGTCGAGTACGCGGTGCAGGCTTGCGAACTGAGTGGGTGGCAGGAGCCGGCATTCGTCTTGACCCTGGCATCGGCATACGCCGAGGCAGGGGACTTCGAACAGGCGATACAGACGCAGACGCGGTATTTGGATTTTGCGCTTTCGGAAGCCCGAAGGGTCACGGGAGAGGAGCGGCTTGCGCTCTATGAATCGAGGCGCGCCTACCACGCACCTGGCCCGACACTGACTGCGAACTGACTGGCTTTGGCGTGTCTGGGGCGCCTGGGAGGGCATTCTCCCAATTTGTTGGCCTGGAGTAACGAATTGCCTTGAGCAGCGTCAGGTTGGCTGGCCTTCGTTTTCGGCTGCCTTCCCCCCGCTTCACCCTTCCTGCTCCGCTTGAGCGCAACTCGGCTTTTCCAGATTCCTGACAGCTCCCGCGCAAACCTTCACCTGACGCCAGTAATGACCAGGCCTTACCGCCTCTTGGCGGCACTGGCATTTCTGGGGGTTTTAGGTGCGGTCCGCGCAGAATCGATCACCTCGGTCCCCACTACCGCGAATTCGGGGGTGACCTTGCGCCTGTCAACGCCCGTCGAGGTGCTGCCGTCATTTGGATTCCTGCCTGTGCAGTTCACCGTCGAGAATGACTCGCGTCGCGACGGCACCTGGCAGGTGAGGTTCCAGGCCGGCGATTCCGGCCAGGCCGTGGGGGCGATCGAGAGCCGGATGGAGGTATCGGCACAGGCTGGGGAAAGGACGAGCGCCTGGTTCTTCGTACCGCTCGCGGATGCGGCGCCCCGATTCACGCTTGGCGTGCCACCGCCGAACGTGCCGGCATCGCCGGCCATCCCGAGTATATCGCCGACGGTCGCGGAATCGGCCTCGGCGGCGGGGGTTGAGGCGCGCGCCCAGCAAAAGCTGCGCGCTGTGGCGCTGGTTCCGTTTTCGGCTCCTCGACTGAGCTGGTCCACCCGGCTGGAACGCGGCGACCGCCCCGGGGAGTTCATCGGTGTCTCGGTTGCCACGCTGCCCATCAGCTATGGAGCCGTGACTCCCCGCGGGCAGGACCTTCCGGTTGGCTTCGACGTGAGTGACGGCGTGGATCCCGTGACGAACTGGTCCGTTCGTCGGTTCATGTACAAGGAAACCGTGCCGGATCCGAGCGGGGCGTCCTCGCCGCGGTCCTCGCTGTGGAGCGTCCTCAGTTCATCGCTCACCGCCGAGACGGCGGCTCGGCGTGCCCTTGCCGACAGTCGCCTCCTGGAATTGCCCGACGGAGTCGTTCAGGTTGCGGAAATCGTACCACTCAGGACGGCGGGAGAGGGCGGGCAGGTTGCCTGGATGACACTCTTCATTCAGACGGGGAGTCCCCGGGTGCTGCCATTCCAGACCGGGGGAACGGTACCCGCCGGGGCCGTGGTGAACCTGCACGGCACGTCAAGGCAGGGTGAGGTCGTGCGCACGATCAGCTTCGTCGAGCCCGATGCGCTGGTTGCCATGGACAAGCATGCTGCGGGCGACGCGGAGCTTCTCGAGGTCGCGAGAATGGAGGCCCGCAATCGACTCCTCCGGTACGGGTTCCTGCGACCCGACGGGGAGATTGTCATCTCGAGCACTCATCCCACGGACCCGGCATATGCGGCCCCCAGCGCGCATGCGGAGTCGGTACTCTGGTTTGAGATGGGGCCGGCCCGCCTTTTGCAGCAGCCATTGTTCGGATCACTTCCGCCAGATACCACTGCCTATCTCCTGCCTGGTCCGACTCCCGATACGGTGATCCGGTGCTTTGCCACTGCCACCCGCGCGCAGTCCTCGCTTCCTGCCGAAGGAGGAGGTGGCGCTCCGGGGGGCGGTGCCGGGCTGCGCATGGTGGTTACAGGTCCTGGAGTAATCGGCGCCGCGGGAGTGACATTCAATGGACTGGAGTCCGGGACTCCTGGCCTGGCGCCGCCCATGGCGGTGACCCAATCGCTGGCCAGGGGATTCAGGCAGACGATCGTCAACGCCAGCGTACGCGGCACGCCGAACATCACGTCCGTGGATCCGATGTCGGCGCCCGCTGACTGGCGCGTGTGGTCGCTCTACCACGGTGTCTTCCTTAGGGCGGAGGAGTACGGCGCGATGCGTCCCGAGCAGCGCGATGCGCTCAGGAGCTGGGTGATGCAGGGTGGCCTGCTGTATCTGGAACCGACGACGCCGGGGCCGCTGATTGGTGGCCCGCTCGTGGAGGAGGCGCTGGGTGCCGGTCGGGTGACGCTCCTTCCCTGGACGATCGCGGACTACCTTGCGCCGCCGGAAATCAACGAGGCGGGCACTGCCTACGTGAAGGTCGCCGAGCCGGTGGAGATGCTGCAGTTCCTGCACTTCTATGCGCCGGCCCTCAGCATTCCGGCTGGCGATATGTTGCGGCCAGTGCGGCGGAGCGAGGACATGCTTGTCGATGCCTCCGCTTCGAATGGCATCTGGGCAGCCGTGCTGATCGCGGGATTCGCCCTGCTGGCGGGACCGGTCAATCTCTTCATCCTCGCCCCGCCCGGGCGCCGACACCGTCTCTTCTTCACGCTTCCGTTCTTCGCCGCTGGTTTTGCAGCGGTGCTCGCTGCCAGCATCCTGCTTTGGGATGGATTCGGTGGCACCGGGGACCGCACGGCGGTCGTCGTGCTCCTGCCGGAGGAAGGTCAGGCGGTCGTGTTCCAGGACCAGATTTCGAGCACCGGAGTGCTCGCCAGCCGATCGTTCGAACTCGGCGATGATGTCCTGGTCGCGAACCTGTCCGTCGACGAATACGATGCGACGGGGAGGGCATCCTCGCTCCTGCGCGGGAATGGCAGCGCGGCGGGCGACTGGTTCCGCAATCATTGGGGAACTGCCCAGCATCTCCGTGGTGTACGTCCAATGCAGGGGCGTGTCGACGTGTTGGCCGGCTCGGCTGGCGGTGCGCCGACGGTGCGCTCAAGCCTGCCCACAACGCTTCGCGACTTCTACTACGTGGACGACCGCGGCGGCCTCTGGGAGGCGGACGAGATCCTGCCGGGGACCGTCGCGACCCTGCAGAGATCCGCCGCGCGGCGGTGGCCTCCGCTTCAGCCGGGTGGCTCCCTTTACCTTGAGGCGGTTTTGACGCTGACCGCAGGCCAGGAGCCGGGACGGTGGATCGCGCGAGGAGGAACTTCCCCGCTGGCGCCGATCGCGACACTTCCATCGATCACCTGGGACGATGTCGTGGTGTTCACGGGCGTGGGCACCCGTGGCTCAGGTAACTTCGGCTCGTCGCGGATGGAATCCGGGGTCGACGTGCTTGCACTTGTGGGACAATGAACGCTTCCGTGCAGATTGTCGTCAGCCTCCTCCGAAGCGCCGTCGTCGCGGGTCTCGGAGTCGTGGCCTTCGTTGCAGCACCGCTGGCGGCCCAATCGGTACACGATGTGCCGACAGCAACGGGCTCCGGTGTTCGGATCCAGGTCTCGACGCCACTGAGGTTTGCGCCGCACTTCGGATTCATCCCGGTGCTTGTGGCGATCGACAACCAGTCAGGTGCCGAAGGCACCTGGGACGTCGCGATCACTTCGGGCGACGCAAACGTGTTCCCGGGCCTCGCGCGGGCGTCCTTCCAGGTGCGCGTTGCAGCCGGAGCCTCGCAGGAATCCTGGCTGTACGCCCCGCTGGCGACCCCGGGAATCGTTGCGACTCCAGTCATCGATGGGAATACGGATGCACCGCTGTCCGCATTGCCGCCGGGTAATCCGAGCACGACGCCGGCGCCCGGCGCGAACGCGGCATCGGGATCGGAGGCGGAGGCGGCGCTTCGGGCGGAGGCGACCGCGGTGCTTGAGCCGACACGACTGCTGGACACCCCCTGGGGCGTACGCGAATCGATTTCCACCGTGGGCGATGTCGTTCTCTTCGAACAGACGGGAAGCGCCTGGGCTCTCGGAAAGCCGCCCGCGGCATCGCTGCCGCCTGGCGTGCTGGTGAACCTGCACCCGGCCATCGTTCCCGAGGAAGTCGTTCGCACGATAACCTACGTGGGACAGGCGACCCTTGCCGAGTTGGACGCCACTCCCGTTTCCCGTGTCGACGCCTATCGCAAGGCTGTCGCGAGGAATACCATGGCTCTTCGGCGCTATGGTTACCTGAGGGAAGGCAGTGCAATTCAGGTCAGCACGCCATCGAGCTTCGGCGATCGTGACGGCGTGGTGACGGTCTCGGTCAACGAGACGGGTCCTGCTTCGCTTCTTGCCCAGCCGGTTCCGGAGGCGATGCCGCCGAACACCCTGGTGACCATATTGCCCGCGCCGGTGCCGCCGGGCGGTGTCACCCGGAAATTCACGGTCACAACCCTGGTGCCGGCCGTATCCGACAATCCCGGCGCGGCGCGTCCATTCTCCGCAGTTCTCGGGGCCGCCGACCCGGGCCTGATCCAGGCCGAGATCTCGGGTCCGGGTCTGGACCGTCCGGTTGCCACAGACCTTTCGGCCGGTCTCGACGGCGAGATCCAGCCGATGCCACCGATTTCGGTTCCCGCCGCCCTGGAGGGAATCATCCGCGAGCGACTGGCCCTCGGAAACCTGCGTGCCGCCCCAACGGTGACCGCGATCGATCCGTCGACGCTGCCCGCCGACTGGCGACTCTGGTCCTCGATGCATGCGATCGTGCTGCAGAGGGCCGAGTACGATCGGCTCGATGCGGATCATAAGACCTCGCTCCGGCAATGGGTCGCGATGGGAGGGCGTCTGGTGCTGACAACGAACTCCGACGAAACCGGTCCCTCCACGCGCCTGGGAGCGGGCGACATCACAGTCTGGAGTGGAGCCCTGGCCTATACGGCCCCGAGTGAGGCGAGCCGCAACCTGCAGCTTGCGAGCCCGGTCATCGGGCTGCCGGCCCGAGAGGCGCTGGCGCGCGACAATGCCTCGGTCGAGCGATTTGGCTCCGGGGAACGGTCGGACACGGGATGGCTCAACTATGTTCTTATTGCGTTCGCCGTGGTGGCGGGCCCGGTGAATCTCCTCTTCTTCGCTCCACCCGGCCGCCGGCATCGCATGCTGTTCACCATGCCGGTGATCGCGTTGGCCGGCGCCATCGTCATGGGAATCGGTCTCGTCGTTCGCGTCGGGCTGGGAGGGGAGGGCGTGAGGACGACGGTCATCTCCGTGCTGCCGGGCGGCGAGGGTGCCGCGGTCTTCCAGGACCAGGTCTCGCATACGGGACTCATCGCATCGCGCCGGTTTGACCTTCCTCAGGACGCGATCGTCGCGGCAGCTCCGCTCGACGCCGGTGGCACGATTCCCGGTGCGACACAGCTCGACCGTTCCGGCGACGGCGCGGCAGGCGACTGGTTCCGCAGCCGGGGCTACCAGGCGTATCACCTTCGCCGATTCGTGCCGTTCGAGGGACGCGTCGAGGTGTCCGTGCCGTCGGGCGGCGGGGCGCCGACCGTGACTTCCTCGCTGCCAGGAGCGCTTAATGATTTTTCCTGGGTCGATGCCGACAACCGGGTGTGGACAGCGGCTTCGGTCGTTCCGGGTGAGCGCATGACGCTTGCGCCCGCTGCCGAAGGCGCCTGGCCGAGCCTAGCTCCCGGCGGGTCGAGGGCACTCGGCGTGATCCAGGCTGCGGCGGCTTCCCGCATGCCGGGGCGCTGGATAGCGAGAGGGAACGGTGAAGGGTTTCCCGTGATTCCGACTCTGGCCTCGATTCGCTGGCTCGAGAGCAACGTCTTGATCAGCGGCATCGCAACTCCCGCTGTGCCGCCGCGCCCGTTATAACCCCTGGATTTCCCATGAGCACTCCCTTCGTAGAGGTAAAGGACCTGCGCCGCTCGTTCGATGGCGTGCACGCGGTCGACGGCATCTCATTCAACCTTGAGGCAGGCCATGTCACCGGCCTCATCGGCGCGAACGGTGCCGGCAAGACGACGACCATGCGCATGCTCGCCACCCTGGACCTGCCCAACTCTGGCACGATCCGGCTCGGTGGCCTCGATGTCGTCGAGCACCCGAATGCCGCGAGGCGTCGCCTCGGCTGGATGCCCGACCATTTCACGCCCTACAAGAGCACGAGCGTGGTGCAGTACCTCGATTTCTTCGCGCGGGCGCAGGGCCTGAAGGGCGCGGCACTCAGGCAGCGCCTCGACGAGACGTCGGGCTTCGCCAATCTCGGGCCCCTACGGAATCGTCCGATGGACAAGCTTTCCAAGGGCGAGATGCAGCGCCTCTCCCTCGCGCGGACGCTTCTCAGCGATCCGGAGTTCCTGATCATGGACGAGCCTGTCGCCGGCCTGGATCCCAAGGCACGCCTGGAGTTCAAGCACCTCGTCCGAATCCTCAGCGAGCGCGGCAAGACCATCCTGATCAGCTCGCACATCCTGTCGGAACTCGCGGAGATGTGCGACACGCTCCTCTTCATGCACCGCGGCCGGGTCGTGCACCACGGCGAGACGCACACGCTGCGCAAGGCGGACGCGCACGCGAACCGTTGCGTACTGATCATCGTGGTCGCCGGGCCGGTGGATGTGCTGATCAAGTGGATCAAGGAGCGCAAGGGCTGGGACGTCATCGCGGAACTGCACGACGGCGTGCGCGCCGAGTTTACTTCCGGTGACCCGGACGCGCTGCGCGCGGAACTGCAGCAGATGCTCGGCGACGGTGTCCGGGTGGTGGAGTACCACCGCGAGGAACGCCGACTCGAGGAAACCTTTGTCGAGATGCTGCGCGAGCCGGCCGAGCCGGCCCGTCACTGACACCAAGCGTCGCCAACTAGAATCAACCCATGAGCGCCACAAAGACCGCCCACCAATCATTCTCCTGCGAGGACTTTCCCACCTGGCTGCCGTCCGTGCTCGTCAAGGAGCTCCGCCAGGGCCTCCACACAGGGGGCTTCGTCGGCATGATCCTGCTGTTCCACGCCGTCATGGTCGTCGCCATGACGACGACCGTGGCCTCGCTTCCCGGCGCGAGCCCGGCAGCCCGGGCCGCCGCGGCCGCCACGAGCAATTCCTTCTTCTGGACACTGCTCGCAGTGATGCTGCTGATCGTCCTGCCCGTGCGTGCGCTCTTCGGCCTGCGCGCCGAGGTCGACAGCCGCACCATCGACCTCCTGGTGCTGACCCACCTGACCTCCTGGCGCATCGTGCTGGGCAAGTGGGCATCACTCGTGGCGCAGGGATTCCTGCTGCTGGTCGCCATGTTGCCCTACGGCCTCGTGCGCTACTTTGCCGGCTCGGTGGACCTCGCCCAGGACGCGATTCGCTGCCTGACGCTCCTCAGCGGCTGCGCCCTGCTGACCGCAGCCGCGCTGCTGTGCTCCGGGTTGCCTCGCGTTGCCTCGATACCGGTCATCGTACTCATCGCATTCGGCCAGGGAATCAGCTCATTCCGAAGCGCCGCCGGGGCCACGGCCTATGCGGGCCCGTTGAGCTTTGCCTCGGACAGCCCGGCGCTCGCGATCTTTGACGGCGTGCTGCTGCTGCTGTTCTTCCTCGTGATTGCGGTGAGGCGCATTGCTCCTCCGGCCGAGAACTACGGGATGCTGACGCGTCTGCTGGCGTTGCCTGCGTTCCTGCCGGTGCCGATCCTAACTCACTACGGCCAGGTCGAGACGGCCCGCTACCAGTTCGGGCTCGCGGTGTTCATCCTCGTGATTGTTTGCGCGATTGAGCTGGCGAGCGTTCGGCTGCCGATGGCCGTACACTGGCGTTCCTTCTCGGCCAAGGGGCTGCTCGGACGCCTGACCGGCCCCTTGTTCCTGCCTGGCTGGCCGAGTGCGCTCCTTTTTGCAGTGATTGGTTCCGCGGTCGCTCTGGCACTCGTCTGGTGGGGAGGAATCTACAGCGCCGAGGAGCGAGGTGCGTTTGCCCGGCTGGCGGTCCTGGCAGCCGGTGGACTCGCGTTTCCCGCCGGGCTCAGGGCTGCCGTGTTGCGGCCGGGTGGCAATGGGGCCGCCTTCTATGGATTCGCTGTCGCGGCGCTCTGCCTGGTGGCCGTGGTGACCTCGGTTTTCAGCAATGCACCGCTCATGCCCCGCTGGTGGCTGGACGTTGCGAGCATGCTTCCGATCTCGGGCTTCTGGATGGAGTTCACCCGCGGTACGCCTGGCGCCGCTGTCCAATCGGCGCAGTGGGTCATTTCGATCGCCTCTCTGCTTGTCGCCTTCTGGCGGACCCGACCCTACTGGGGCGAGGTCGCTGCCCTGAGCGCCCGCGGCCGGGGCGCCGCCTGACGCTTCAGCGAGTGGTTCCCCGGGCTCCGGCCTAAGCCGCCTACAAGGCCGGCTGTACTTTCCCATTCACTTTGCCGTGGGGGACGGTTGATTCGGCGGCATGGCGAAAACCGAGGAACCGAAGATCATCTTCTCGATGCTCGGCGTCTCGAAGAAAATCGAGCGCAAGGAAATCCTTCGGGACATTTCACTGTCGTTCTACTTCGGCGCGAAGATCGGCGTGCTTGGGCTCAACGGTGCCGGAAAATCCTCGCTTCTCCGAATCCTCGCGGGTCGCGACACCGAGATCGACGGCCGGGTGCATTTCGAGCCGGGCTACAGCGTCGGACTCCTGGAGCAGGAGCCCCGGCTCACGGCGGGTTCCACGGTTCGCGCCTGCGTGGAAGAGGGCGTGAGGCATCTGACAGAACTCACGGAGGCCTACGACGCGACTTGGGACGAGCTCAACGAGGCGAAGGATGAGGCCGCGCGCGAGGCGATCGTCGAGCGCCAGGGCAACCTGCAGGAGAAGATCGAGGCCCTGGGTGCCTGGGATGTTGCGCCCCAGGTTGAGATGGCGATGGACGCCCTTCGCTGCCCGCCGGGGGATTGTGAGGTGGATCGACTTTCCGGGGGAGAGCGCCGGCGCGTCGCGCTCGCACGCCTGTTGCTGCAGAAGCCCGCGATCCTCCTCCTTGACGAGCCCACGAATCATCTGGATGCGGAGAGCGTCAACTGGCTCGAGCAGCATCTCGCCCGCTACGAGGGCACCGTGATCGCGGTTACCCACGACCGGTACTTCCTGGACAACGTAGCGCAGTGGATCCTGGAACTCGACCGCGGCCACGGAATTCCATGGAAGGGAAACTATTCGTCCTGGCTGGAGCAGAAGCAGCGCCGGCTCGCGGTCGAGCAGCGCACTGAGGATCGCCGGCAGAAGGCAATGGCGCGTGAGCTCGAGTGGATCCGCCAGTCGGCACGGGCGCGCCAAGCGAAGTCACAGGCACGCATCAGCGCCTACGAGGCGATGCTCAAGGAGGATGTCGCCGAAAGGGAGCGCGAGTTCGAGATCGTCATCCCGCCGGGGCCCCGGCTCGGTAGCCTCGTTGTCGAGGCGAAGGACCTCGGGAAGGCGTATGGCGAGAACGTGCTGTTCGAGCATGTCGACTTCTCACTGCCGCCGGGCGGGATCGTCGGCGTTATCGGTCCGAACGGAGCGGGAAAGACAACGCTCTTTCGGCTGATCACCGGCGCGGAGCAGCCCGATGCGGGCACCCTGCGCGTGGGCGACACCGTGCAGATTGCACACGTGGACCAGTCGCGGGACCAGTTGCCCGATGGCGATACGATCTGGCAGGCGATCAGCGGGGGTGAGGAGATCCTGAAGCTCGGGGGACGCGAGGTGAACTCGCGAGCCTACTGCGCGCAGTTCGGCTTCACCGGGCCGGACCAACAGAAGAAGGTCGGCGTCCTCTCCGGTGGAGAGCGGAACCGCGTGCATCTCGCGCGGCTGCTGCGGACCGGAGCGAACCTCATCCTGCTCGACGAACCCACGAACGACCTCGATGTAAACTCAATCCGGGCGCTTGAGGACGGACTTGAGCACTTTGCCGGCTGCGCGGTGATCGTGTCCCACGACCGCTGGTTCCTTGACCGGGTGGCGACGCACATCCTGGCGTTCGAGGGCGAAAGCGCGGTGCACTGGTTCCCGGGAAATTTTTCGGCTTACCAGGAGGATTACCGCAGAAGGAAGGGCAAGGACGCCGACCAGCCGCACCGGATCAAGTACAGGAAGCTGACAAGGTGAACTTGGGTGGCAGGGAGGAAGGAGACAGGAGTCAGGAAAATGGTGCCAACGTGCCGGGCTAGGAAGTTCGCCCTTTCGGTTGAATCCCTTAATCCTTCCTCCTTACTTCCTGTTCCCTTATCCCTGCTCCATGCTCCCACATCGCCCATGAACTCCCTAGTTCTCGGCGGCGGCTGTTTCTGGTGTACCGAGGCTGCCTACAAGCTGTTGCCGGGGGTTACCCGGGTGACGTCGGGGTATGCCGGAGGCGCGGAGGCGAACCCGACCTATGAGATGATCTGTGCCCACCGCACGAGTCATGCGGAGGTGATCAGGATCGAATTCGATCCGGCGAAGGTTTCGTTGGATAGGCTGCTCGAATTCTTCTGGAAGGTTCATGATCCGACACAGGTGGGAGGGCAGGGCAACGATCACGGCGCCCAGTACCGGTCGATCATCCTTTACGCGGACGATGCACAGCGGAAAGCCGCCGAGGCGTCGCGAGATGCTGCGCAGGCCCGCTTCGAAGATCAGATCACTACTGAGATCCTGCCTTTGACGCGATTCTGGCCTGCCGAGGACTACCATCAGGATTATTTCGAGAGGAACCCGGCAGCCGGCTACTGCGCATGCGTAATCGCGCCGAAGGTGGCGAAGCTGCGGAAGCAGCTCGGATCCTGAGCGAAGGAACCCGAAATCTGATCGTCCACAGGATCCACATTCCGGCGCTCCTTTGTCGATCGAACTGCTCGGAATACGAGCACCAGGGGATTCTTGAAGAATTGAGGCTCCAGTCCGGGAACTAGGCCGGGCGTGCCGACGGGGGAACCGGCACATCGAGCGCGGCGGACACGGCTCGAAGCAATTCCTCCTCCTCGACGCTGATATCTCCATCGGCCCCGGCGGCGTGTGCGACCGCGACAAGAACCCTTTGCTTGATGGGCGGTGTGGCGAGCGCGAGACGATCGAGGGCGGCATCCAGCTTTCCGAATCCGCACTGCTCGGGAGGCAGCAGAGGCAGGTTCTTCGCGAGCACCGGGAGCTGCACGCGTCCGCATTCGAAAGCTCGTTGGGTCGTTGCAGATGCGGCGTGGGCAATGGTGGAGAGCACAATCGCGATGTCGTGGGCCACTGCATGGAAGGAATGATACCGGGAAATCGAACGGGTGGGCTCGCTGGCGAGGTCCAGGTGGCGGATCACGAGCCGCTGCAGGGCGAACTCCAGGGGTGACACCCGCTGGTCGGCATGAACCAGCTCGTCGAGGGTGTGTAGAAACGTTTCGCGCTTTCCGCCCCGGAGTTCCCGAAGGCTTTGCAGGGCGATCTGCACCAAAGGCAGTCGGTCACCCGGCTTGAGTGCCTCGACCTGCGCGCACAGCTCACCGGCGGCATTGGCATCCTCGGAGCCGGCGCTTGAGCGGAGCACTTGCTGCTGACGGCTTCTGCCTGCCGGTTCGGATTCGACGAGGATGGCATACACCAAGGCTGTAGCACGTTCCGGGTCTCGTGCTGCGGCGAGCAGCGTGGCATCAAGTCCTGCGAGTGTCGATCGGGCCATGGCCAATGAGTTGGGCGTGATGTTTCCGGCAGAGGCGATCGCCGCGACGGGGGAGGCCCTTGCGAGGGCTCCGGGAGCGAATCCTGCGATGTCTTCGGGCCTTCCCGGTCTTCCCCACGGCTCCGACGCAACGTCCACGACTTCGGGAGGCTCATGAAAACGTCCGTCGAATGACGGGTCGATGGCGCGAATGCGCTCGGGAAGGGGAGGGTGCGTTGCCCAGAATCCGCCGAGGTGGGAACGGAACGCCTGGGCGAAGAAGAAATGCCCGATGGCCGTCGCCCTGCCGGTCTGGAGCCTCGAGCCCAGGGCATAGCCGCCGATCTTCTTTAGCGCGCCGGTCAGTCCATCCGGATTGCGGGTAAACTGGACGCCGGAGGCATCGGCGAGGAATTCGCGCTGGCGTGAGACAGCCGCCTGGATGAGTCGTCCGAAGAAGTATCCGACATAGCCGACCACGAGCAGGGCGAATCCAACGGCGAGCACGAGCGCGATTCCTCCTCCCTTGTTCCTTCCCCCGCCGACTCGAACACGGCCGCGTCCCATTGACCGCAGTATTCCCCTTCCGGCGAGGCCGATGACAAGGATTCCGAACAGGATGGCCGTCAGGTGCACATTGAGGCGCATGTCCCCGTTCAGGATATGACTGAACTCGTGTGCGACGACACCCTGAAGCTCGTCGCGACTGAGCTTCTCAAGCGTGCCACGCGTCACCGCCACGACGGCATCGCCGGTTGTGAGACCCGCTGCGAACGCATTGATCGAAGGCTCGTCAGACAGGAGGTAGACGCCGGGCACTGGAACTCCGGATGCGATGGCCATTTCCTCGACGACATTGAGCAGGCGCCGCTCGGCAGGATCCGCGCTCCCCGGCTGAATGAGTCTGCCGCCGACGCTCTCGGCTACGGCCGACCCGCCAGCCCGGAAACGGGCCCATTTTGCGGCGGAAGCCAGCCCGATCACGATGGCGCTGCCTGCCGCGACCGCGATGAAGACCTGAGGCAGCCAGAAGCCGCCCGGGCCCCCGACTTGAGACAGGATCACGAGTGCGAAAGCGTAGCCGGCCACTACCGTGCCGAGCACCGCGAGACAGAAAAGAAAGACCAGCCTCCCGGTCCGCCGTCGGGCCCGCGCCTGTGCCTCAAAGAAATCCATTATCCTTGCAGCCTGCCGGGGCGGTCGATGGCGGCTGGACCCGCTGCCGCTCAGCTGAACTTGACCTGGGGAGCCTTTCGCTCGGCCGCATCATCGACCTGGAAGAGTTCGGCGGGTTCGAATCCAAATGCGCTGGCGAGGATCACGTTCGGAAAGGTTTCCCGGCGCGTGTTGTAGGTCATCACGCTGTCGTTGAAGGCCTGGCGGGCGAATGAGATCCGGTTCTCGGTCGAGGTAAGTTCCTCGGTGAGCTGCAGCATGTTCTGATTCGCCTTCAGGTCGGGGTATCGCTCCGAGACAACCATCAGTCGGCTCAGCGCACCCCCGAGGCCGGCCTCCGCTGCGAGTAGGTTCTTCATGGATGACCCATCCGCCGGATTTGCCGATGCTGCCTTTGCGGCCGCGAGGGCGATGTTGCGGGCCTTGGTGACGGATTCCAGGGTCTCGCGCTCGTGCGCCAGGTAACCCTTTGCCGTTTCGACGAGGTTCGGGATCAGGTCGTAACGGCGCTTCAGCTGCACGTCGATCTGGGCGAAGGCGTTCTTGAATCGGTTACGAAGCCTGACGAGCCCGTTGTAGACGCCGACGAGCCAGAGCCCGACGACGGCAACGATCACGAGGAGGACGGAGAGTAGGATAAGCGTGAGGGACATGGCTGGGGTGGGTTTCCGGGGGCGACTTTCGAACAGCCTGTTAGAGGCAAGCGCTCATTCCTGCGAGGGAGAACTGACGACAACGCGATTGCGTGTGTCAGGTGCCGGCGCAATGTGGGCTGCATGCCACGGCGCGTGCTGCCACTCCCGATTGTCATCTGCCTTTCGATGACAATCGGCTGGTCGCAGCCGGTTGCGCCGTCGACCGAGGCACCGCTGGCCCCGGATGCGGCGGAGCCGTCTGCCGCGGCTGGCGTCCTCGATGTATCCCAGGCGCAGCTATGGCATGACCTGGGCGTCCCGGAGATTGCGATCTCGATATACAGCGAACGCCTCGAAAGGACGGCCGGCCTTGGGGAAGCCGAGAGACTTGCGCTCACGCTTAGGCTGGCCGATGCGCAACTGGACAACGGCGACTTTGCCGGAGCCGAGGCGACCCTGAACACGATACAGGGTCCAAAGTCCTCGGGATGGAACCTGCGTGCCGGCCTCGTGGCCGCCTACCAGGGCCGGCCGGCTGCGACGAGCCATGCCGCCGACGTGAATTCCGCGGCCCTTTCGAACCAGGAGGCGGGATGGTACGAGTTCCTTCTTGGCATGTTGCTCGAGCGGGACGGCAACATCGAGCGTGCCGAGGAACAATATAGGCTCGCGTTGGACCTTTCGACAGTGGACGCGCAACGCGCCCGTTTTCAGCTGGCCCGGGAAAGTGCCCGGCTTGCGCTCGGCAGGCTGCCGGCCGATCAGCTGCCGGGATTGAGGGACCGGGCGCGGCAATTTCAAGGTTCACCCACGGGAATTGAATTTGCGCACCGCTATGCGATCGGGCTCGCGAACCTCGGGCGCAGTGGCGAGGCGCTCACCTACCTGGCGCAGCTGTTGTCGGAGTTGCCACCGACGGGTTCCGTTTGGTCCGATCGCTTCCGTCTGCTGACCCGATTGATTGCCGGCCCGGGATCGGATGCAGGAACGAACGCGACCCGTGAGCTCCTCGAGCGGGGGACAGATCCGTCTCTGCAGAGGATCGCGCTCCAGCTTTTTGCCCGCGAGGCGCAGCCGGCTGCGCTCAGGGGCTTGCTGGATTCGCTCCTGGGTGCCCCTGGAGGTGATCACCCGATTCGCGACGACCTGCTCGCAATGCGCGCAGGGCTCGCGCTCGGTTCCGGGACAGCGGCCGGATATATGCAGGCCGAGGATGATGTCGCAGAGCTGCTGGAACGCTTCCCGGCATCCCCATGGAGGGCTCAGGCACTGGTTGCCCGCGCCGGGGCCGAATGGGGACAGCAGCGCTATTTGCGCGCTGCTGAATCGGCTGAGGCTGCCCGCGTTGCCCTTGGACCGGGGGTCGCGCGGGCGCGCCTCGGGGTCGTCCGAGCCGAAGCGCTCTATCGAGCTGAAAGCTTTAGGGACGCGGCGGATGCCTATGCGCTGGCGCTTGCGGAGAATCCCGCCGACATTCCGCGCAGCGAACTGATCTTCCAGAGAATCCAGGCGGAGATCGCGGCCAGCAGCCTTGTGGACGATGTGGAGATCTCCCGGGTGGCCGGGGTCATGGATTCGCTGGCGGCCGATCCCGCTTTCTCGCTGCTCGACCGCTGGCGGGCGGAGTGGAACCTCGCACGATCCCTCATGGTGGCGGGGCGCCCGGAGGCCGCACTTGCGAGGGTGGAGCGGCTTCTTGCGACGGAACCGACCGCCGCCAATAGGGTGGGGATCGATCCGGCCCTGACCCTTCGCATGCAGTGGCTGCAGGCACGGCTCGCACTCGATGCACGGGCTCCCGAGGATACGGTGCGACTCACCCAATCGCTGGTCGGTCTCGGTGCATCGCCGGGTGTCGATGAACAGACGTTCTCCGAGATTCGCAGTCAGACTTCCTTGATCCTGGCCCAGGCGCATTTCGATTCTGGCAATGAGGAGGAGGCGATTCGGGTCCTGACGACGCTGCGCAACGATTTTCCGCGCAGCAATGCGGCTGCACAGTCCTACCTTATCCATGCCGGCTACCGGATGCGCACCGACACGGACACGCCGGGAGCGATCACGTTTCTCAACCAACTGGTGGAGAGGTTTCCCGAAACGCCCTATGCGCCAGAGGCGCTGTATCGTGCCGCGGAGCTCGAGATCCTGCGGGGTCAGCGGGAGAGCTACGAGCAGGCCCACCGCCGGCTCGAGGACCTGGTGCGACAATATCCCGACAGTGAGTTCGTCATTCACGCTCGCTTGTTGCAGGGCGACGTCCTTCGGCTACTCGGCGACTTTGCCGCTGCGCGCGGCGTCTTCGAGGAGATCCTCTCGAACCCGACGCTCGCGAGCCAGCCGGATGCCATCGTGGCGGAACTGAGGCTCGCGGACACCCTGCGCGCCCAGAGCCAGGGCAGCGGCCCCTTCTTCGAACAGGCGGCGTCGCGCTACGAGAGCGTCTTCCTCAATGTCGCAGCGCCAGCCGACGTCCAGATGGAGGCCGGGTACAAGCTTGGGACCCTTTTCGCTAACGATTTCCGTCGGGCGGAGCGCTACTGGGTGGACGCGATCACGCTGGCGACGCGAGATTCCGGCTATCTGGCCTCCCTCGGGCCGGGAGGCAGGGAGTATCTCGAGCTATCGATAAGCGACCTGGCCAATTCGTACGAAAGCCGTGGGTCGCCGGTTCAGGCCCGGAACATCCGCCAGATCGGGGAGCGACTCGGGCTTCCGAGCACGGGCGCGTCTCAACCCACGGCAGGACCATGATTGACGGCTCGGCAGGGGACTTCGCATTCATTGGAGCACGATGAACTTGATCGACCTCGAGATTCTGCGGAGCGGGGGACCCATGGTCTGGGTACTGATTGCCCTGGCGGTCGTCGGGATGCTCATAGCGATCGAGCGCTTCATATTCCTGCGCCGCAATCATGTGCGACCGAAGGCATTCATCGACGGTATCCGTAACATTCTGGAGAAGCGTCGAATCGTCGAGGCGCTGACCGTTTGCGAAGAAACTCCGGGCCCGGTGGCTTCCGTTGTGAAGACTGCTCTGTTGCATGCCGATGACGAGCGCGAGCGCATGCGGCTCAATGTTCAGGAGGCAGCGATAATCGAACTGCCGGCACTGGAACGACGGATCCAATCGCTTGCCGTGATCGCCCAGGCGGCACCGTTGGCAGGCCTTCTCGGGGCTGTGCTGGGGATGATGGCCACGTTCCGGCAGTTCGAGCAGGAGTATATGGCGCCGACTGCATTGGCCGACGGGATGTGGCAGGCGCTCCTGACTGCCGCGGGGGGCCTGCTCGTGGCCATACCTGCGCACCTTGCGCATCACTACCTGACGGGCCAGGTCCGCGCCATCGTCCACGAGGTTGAATGGGCGGCGAACGAGATCATGCGATTCCTGCTTACGGAACACCGGAAGTCGCCGGAAGCCCGGCAGGCCGGGGGCGAACCGCCCGAGCGTGGCAAGGGGGATGAGGCCAAGCCATGATCGTGCGACCCCTGGAGTTGCAGTCACGGTTGCGTCCGGCCCCCCGGAGCTTGGACGGACTTTTCTTTGTCAATGTGGGTCTGCTCGGGCTGTTTTTCGTTCTTTTTGGATCCCGGTTTGTCGCTTCTCCGGGCCTCTCTGCTGAGCCCTTCCTTGCTCCTGCAGTCGGCGGTGCGCGAAGTGGATCGGCACCGACGACACACACGCTGAGAATGGACCTGAACGGCCAGCTCTACGACAGGAACGGCGTCGTCTTCCCGGAGGAAGTCGTTTCCTGGATGAGTTCCGCAACTCGTGAATCTGCGGATCCTTCCTTGCTTATCCTGGCAGATACGAGGGTGCCGGTGGGGGAGGTCAACAGGCTCGCCGGGCAGGCCTACGAGGCGGGATTTCGGCGAGTCATCTCTGCTGCAAACGACACGCGACCAGTGCGATGAAGGCAGGAACTGACTGGGGCCGGTGGCTCGTCTCTGGGATCGGTTCGATCACCATCGTCGGTGCTTCTTTGACCCTGTTCCGAAACCCGGGAGGCGGCGGGACTGCCGCCGGCGAAGGTGAGTCTTGGTACACGATGGTGGATGCCTCGGAACTGAGGGGCGCAGGCATGGTGATCGACCCGAGCTTGCTCTATCTGCCCAACCCCTGGAGCGCGCAGAGCAGTGCCGCCGGGGCCGAGCTACTGGGCCGGCCAGTCGACAGTTTTCAGGATTTCTCTGCACGGCGTTTTTTCGACAGTTCGATTGGAGTGCAAGTGCCTTTGCCCGTTGATGTTCCAAATGCTCCAATCGATACGTTCCGGCCCATGGATTCCGAGGCCCCGTTCCTCGGCTTGGGCCGGCAACCGAGAGAGCTTCCGTCGCTCCCGGAACGCGCTGCCTCAATCGAAGTTGCGCGACAGTCCTCAGGTGAGCGCATGCTCCGGCTTGATATTTCAGGACCGTTACCGGAGGCGGATTCCGGATGGCAAGCGGCCGAGTTTCTTCTCCGCGTCGGGCCATCCGGGATTGAAGGAACACCTGCACTTTTGCGCACTTCGGGGGTGCCGGAAATCGACCGCTTTTTCAGCGATTCGATGGACGCCGATTTGAAGCTCGGACTCCGGCTCCGACCGGGAATTTACCGAGTGAAAGTTGGCCGGTGAGGCTTTTTGCTAAAATCGAAGAATTTGCTGTTGACGGGCCAAAATGCAGGGAGCACGTTCACCGCTCTTTTTCGTTTTTTGCCCCAGTCTTGGTCTGCCCAGATAGCTCAGTTGGCAGAGCACGTCCTTGGTAAGGACGAGGTCGCCGGTTCAAATCCG
>JAYQOU010000007.1:0-140019 GCA_038144975.1 Candidatus Salsuginivita brisbanensis
CCCAGTCTTGGTCTGCCCAGATAGCTCAGTTGGCAGAGCACGTCCTTGGTAAGGACGAGGTCGCCGGTTCAAATCCGGTTCTGGGCTCCAGGTCAAAAATGCGAAAGAGCGTCGGAGGGCTTCACCGACGAAAAAATAAAGCGCCCATTCCCGGTCTCTCCAACCTAATCATCGTCACAAAACTCCATGGCTAAAGGAACATTCGAACGCAAGAAACCGCACGTCAACGTCGGTACGATCGGCCACGTCGACCACGGCAAGACGACCTTGACCACCGCGATTCTCGCGGTTCAGGCGCGCAAGGGCCTCGCTGAGGTCAAGACCTACGCGGATATCGCCAAGGGAGGCACGGTTCGTGACGCCTCAAAGATCGTCACGATTTCCGTGGCACACGTGGAGTACGAATCGGACAAGCGCCACTATGCGCACGTCGACTGCCCGGGACACGCAGACTTCGTCAAGAACATGATCACCGGTGCCGCCCAGATGGACGGTGCCATCCTCGTGGTCTCCGCCGCTGACGGCCCGATGCCCCAGACCCGCGAGCACATCCTCCTCGCACGCCAGGTCGGAGTGCCGAAGATCGTCGTCTTCCTCAACAAGGTCGACCTCATCGACGATGCGGAACTTCTCGACCTCGTCGAGATGGAGATCCGCGAACTGCTGACCAAGTACCAGTTCCCTGGCGACACGACCACGATCATCCGGGGTTCCGCGACTGCCGCCCTCGAGGGCAAGCCCGAGGGAGAAAAGGCGATCGCCGACCTGATGACCGCCATCGACACCGACATTCCGGAGCCCGTCCGCGAGATGGACAAGCCCTTCCTGATGTCCGTCGAGGACGTCTTCTCGATCACGGGCCGCGGCACGGTTGCCACCGGCCGTATTGAGCGCGGCGTCGTGAAGGTGAATGACACCGTCGAGATCGTCGGTCTTCGCGACACCACGACTTCGGTCGTAACCGGTATCGAGATGTTCCGAAAGCTGCTCGATAGCGGCCAGGCCGGCGACAATGTCGGCATCCTCCTGCGCGGCATTGAAAAGGACGGCATCGAGCGCGGCCAGGTTCTTGCCGCCCCGAAGTCGATCACGCCGCACAAGAAGGCGAAGGCCGAGATCTACGTCCTCTCGAAGGAGGAGGGTGGTCGTCACACTCCGTTCTTCAATGGATACCGGCCGCAGTTCTACTTCCGTACGACCGACGTGACCGGCGTTGTCAACCTGCCGCAGGGCGTCGAGATGATCATGCCCGGCGACAACATCAGCATCGAGATCGATCTCATTGCTCCGATCGCCATGGAGAAGACCCAGCGCTTCGCCATTCGTGAGGGTGGCCGCACCATCGGTGCCGGCCGTATCACCGACATCATCCAATAAGGATTTTCGATCCACGCAGGACACTCGGCCGAGGCTTCCAGACAGGGGTCTCGGCCCGCGTGTCTCATAACGAATCAACAGGGGTGTAGCTCAACTGGTAGAGTAGCGGTCTCCAAAACCGTCGGTTGGGGGTTCGAGTCCCTCCGCCCCTGCCATTCTTCTCCCATGAAAAACCCTTTCAGCAGCGCCCGAATTTTCTTTCACGAGACCGTAAATGAGCTGCAGAAGGCGACCTGGCCGACGCGGTCGGAGCTTCTCAATTCCACGGTGGTCGTGATCGTCGGCATCGCGATCCTCGGAATCTTCACGAGCATCAGCGACTTCGCGCTCTGGCAGGTCGTAGACGTGCTGACGGTCTGGGCCAAGTAATCTCACCGCGCGATGACCAGTAACGTTTCAGCCCCGGTGGGGGCCCAGTGGTTCGCCCTTCACACGCTCTCCGGCCAGGAGGGCAAGGTGAAGACGTACATCGACAAGTTCAAGAAGGCCGAGGAACTCGAGGATTTCATCTTCGAAGTTCTGCTCCCGACCGAGGTCGTCTCCGAGGTCAAGGCCGGCAAGAAGTCGACCAAGGTACGCAAGCTGTATCCGGGCTACGTCTTCATCCAGATGCGCCTGTACGACGAGGAGGGGAAGGTCATCAACCGGCCCTGGTACTTTGTTAAAGAGGTAGCCGGTGTCATCGGCTTTGTCGGCGGGGACGCCCCGGCCGCCCTTCGCCAGGCTGAGATCGACGAGATCAAGGCACGCATCGAGGCGGCGAGCGGCAAGGAAGTCCCGAAGGTCCAGTACACCTTAGGGGAGGAAGTGAAGATCAACGACGGTCCCTTCGCTAATCTGAACGGCCGGATCGACGAGATCGACCCGGAACGAGGAAAGCTGAAGATCTCCGTCTCGATCTTCGGCCGCTTTACGCCGGTCGAACTCGAATATTGGCAGGTCCAGCGGGTAACCGAGTGACCGGGCCCTCATCCCATTCGTACATCGAAAAGTAATCCCGCATTTTCATAAAATGGCCAAGAAGATCCAAGGTTACATCCGACTCCAGCTCCCTGCGGGTGCTGCGAATCCCGCGCCGCCGGTAGGTCCAGCGCTCGGCGCCCAGGGCGTCAACATCATGGCGTTCTGCAAGGAGTTCAATGCCCGCACCAAGGACCAAGCGGGAATGATCCTGCCCGTCGTCATAACGGTCTTCGCGGACAAGAGCTTCACGTTCATCCTCAAGTCGCCGCCGGCCTCCGTACTGCTGAAGAAGGCCGCAAACATCGCATCTGGCTCGCCGCGGCCGAACCAGGAGAAGGTCGGCAAGGTCACGCGCAAGCAGCTGCTCGAGATCTACAAGCTCAAGGCGAAAGACCTGAATGCCAAGGACGAGGAGGCGGGTATCCGCATCATCGCCGGCACTGCCCAGAACATGGGTATCGAGGTCGTCGGCTGACCGGCGGAAACCAGCAATTTCAGAGACCACAGCATCAATCAAAAGCCGCGGGAGTCCGGAAGGACGCTTGAACCGCAACCCAACAATGGAAAAGCAGAGCAAACGCTACCGCAGCGCCCTCCAGGCTGCGGATCTGGCCCGGCCTTATCCGCTCAAGGAAGCCGTCGAGATTCTGGGGAAGTTCCCGAAGGCGAAGTTTGACGAGACCGTCGAGCTTTCACTGCGACTTGGAGTCGACGCCGCCGCCGGCGAGCAGATGGTCCGTGGCACCACGCCGCTGCCCCATGGCTCCGGCAAGTCGGTCCGGGTGATCGTTTTCACCGCGGATGCTGAACAGGCGCTCGCCGCGGGTGCGGATCACGCCGGCCTCCAGGAGTTGATGCAGAAGATCAATGAGGGCTGGCTCGATTTCGACGTGGCCATTGCCACGACCGAGGCCATGAAACAGGTCCGCTCGCTCGCCCGCATCCTTGGTCCCAAGGGCCTGATGCCGAATCCCAAGAGCGGCACCGTGACCGACGATATCCCCGCCGGCATCAAGGCGGTGAAGGCCGGTCGCGTCGAATTCAAGATGGACAAGGCCGGCAACATCGGTGTCGGCATCGGCAAGCGTTCCTTCACCGCAGAGAACCTGCTCGAGAACGCCCGTGCGGTGCTGGATGCAGTCGGCAAGGCCCGTCCGTCCGCCTTCAAGGGCAGCCACTATATCAAGTCCGTCTCCATTTCATCGAGCATGAGCCCGGGCATCCGCCTCGCGGCCGACGAGTACTCCAGGTTCTAAGCGAGGACACCACCATGAGAGCAGAAAAGAAATTCCTCATCGCAGAGGTCGAGACACACCTCAAGAAGTCCGACTACGTCATCCTCGCTAACTTCACGGGGGTAACCGTTTCAGATGCCGCCGAACTCCGGTCGCGCCTGACCGGTGAAAAGGCGGAATTCCACGTCGTCAAGAACAGCTCGTTGCGCGTTGCGGCGAAGGCTCTCGGCCTGCCCGACCTCGAATCCGCACTGACGGGCCCGACCGCGGTCATCGTCGGCGGCAGCAACTCCGCTGGCGTCGCCAAGATCCTCAAGAAATTCTTCCAGGAAAAGCAGAAGCTCGAGATCAAGGTCGGCGTCCTCGAGCAGAAACTTCTCTCGGCGGAGGAAATCAACCGGATCGCGGACCTCCCGTCGTTCGAGACGCTGCGGGTCCAGTTCCTGAGCCTGCTCACCCAGAGCACCGGCGCATTCGTGCGCGTCCTCGACGCGCGCGTCAAGAAACAGAGCGAGAGTCCCGCGGCTCCGGCCGCCTGAGCAACAATCACAAGGAATTTTCGCCGCGGGCTCCGGCCCCTGGCGGGCAAAAACATCAATCGAACAGACTAGGGGATACGTCCCTTAAACGCGTTTCCCTCCCGAAGCCGCTAGTCCGTTCAGGAGAGCATCATGAGCAACATCACGAAGGAACAAGTCATTGACTGGCTCTCGGGCCAGTCCGTCGTCGAACTGGCCGGCCTGGTCAAGGAACTCGAGGAGAAGTGGGGAGTTTCCGCCGCTGCAGCGGTGGCAGTCGCCCCGGCAGCCGGTGGCGCAGGCGGTGGCGGCGGTGCCGCAGCCGAGGAGAAGACCGAGTTCACGGTCGTCCTCGCGAACGCAGGTGCGAACAAGATCGGCGTCATCAAGGAAGTCCGCGCCATCACCGGTCTCGGGCTCAAGGAAGCCAAGGACCTGGTCGAGGGCGCCCCGAAGCCGGTCAAGGAAGGCGTTTCCAAGGCCGAATCCGAGGATATCAAAAAGAAGCTCGAGGCCGCCGGAGCGAAGGTCGAGCTCAAGTAAGACCGCTTGGCGCAACACTTCAGCCAGCATTCCAGCAGGGACAGGACAGGACCCGGAGGCCGGGTGCCTGTCCCTTGCCGTTTTCGTCCGTCTTTCGGCGCAGGGCCGCTTACGCTCTGCGTCCACTTTTCTGAGGCACACAACCGGTAATTCCCATGGGCGACCGCAATCACATCGAACGTTCCAATTTCGGCAGGCTTCGCGAAGTCATTCAGCCGCCGAATCTCATCGAGATCCAGATCAGCTCGTATCTGGAGTTCCTCCAGAACGGCACACCCGAGAAGCAGCGCAAGGCCCAGGGTCTTGAGGCGGTCTTTCGGGAGGTCTTCCCGATCGAGAGCTATGACGGCCGCCTGGTCCTCGAGTACGTGTCCTACACGCTCGGCGACCCGAAGAACACCGAGATCGAGTGCATCCGGGAAGGCATCACCTATTCGGTTCCGCTCTACGTGAAGCTGCGCCTCCGCGAGGAGGACTTCATCAAGGACGAGGAGATCTACATGGGAGAGATCCCCATGGTGACCGAGCGCGGCTCTTTCATCATTAACGGTGCCGAGCGCGTCGTCGTCTCCCAGCTGCACCGTTCACCCGGCATCGCCTTCGAGGTCACTCCGCACCCTAACGGGAAGCTGCTGCACTCCTTCCGCATCATCCCCGACCGCGGTACCTGGCTTGAGGTGCAGTTCGACAACAACGACCTGCTCTACGTCTATCTCGACCGCCGCCGCCGCCGCCGGAAGTTCCTCATCACGACCCTTCTCCGGGCGGTGGGGTACAGCTCGGACCTCGACCTGCTCAACCTGTTCTACGAGATCCGGGACCTCAAGGTCTCCAAGGCGCTCGACATGGAGAACGTGTCGACCCTCGTCCTGGTCGAGGATGCAATCGATGCCCAGAAGGGCGTCGTTCTTGCACGCGCGTTCGAGCCGCTGACAAAGGCGATCGTTCGCACGTTCGAGAAGCACGACATCTCGTCGATCCGTGTGATCGACACCGCGGTCGACGAGGGCGCGATCATCCGTGCCCTCAAGAAGGATCCGACCCGTAACGAGGAGGACGCGCTCAAGGAAATCTACAAGCGCCTGCGCCCGGGCGAGCCTCCGACAACGGCCAATGCGCGTGCCCTGCTCAAGCGACTCTTCTTCGACCCGAAGCGCTACGACCTCGGCCGGGTAGGCCGCTACAAGGTCAACCAGAAGCTCGGCCTCAAGGTCAGCCTCGAGCAGCGCATCCTCGAGAGCGGGGACATCGTTGCGGCCACGAAGTACCTCGTCCGCCTCAAGAAGGGCGAAGGCGTGGTTGACGACATCGACCATCTCGGCAGCCGCCGCGTGCGGACGGTCGGGGAGCTGCTTGCCAACCAGTGCCGCGTCGGCCTGGCACGCACCGAGCGCCTCGTGCGCGAGCGCATGACGATGTATGATCAGAGCGTCGACTCGATCACGCCCCAGAAGCTGATCAATCCGAAGGCACTGACGACCGTGATCCGCGACTTCTTCGCGCGAAGCCAGCTGTCGCAGTTCATGGACCAGATCAATCCGCTTGCGGAGGTGACGCACAAGCGGCGCCTGTCCGCGCTCGGACCCGGAGGCCTCAACCGGGAGAGGGCCGGCTTCGAGGTGCGCGACGTGCACCCGTCGCACTATGGGCGAATCTGCCCGATCGAGACGCCTGAAGGCCCGAACATCGGACTCATCAACTCGCTCTCGACCTACGCCCGCGTGAACGAGTTCGGGTTCATCGAGACGCCCTACCGCGTCGTCAAGGACGGCCGCGTGTCGGACAAGATCGAGTACCTGACTGCCGACCAGGAGGAGGCCAAGGTCATCGCGCAGGCGAACGCAGAAATCGACAACAAGAACTACTTCGTCGGGAAGGTCACCGTCCGGAAGGACGGCGAGTTCCTCGAGGTTCCCGCCGGCGAGGTCGACTTCATGGATGTCTCGCCGAAGCAGGTCATCTCGATCGCCGCCGGCATGATCCCGTTCCTCGAGCATGACGACGCCAATCGCGCGCTCATGGGTGCGAACATGCAGAGGCAGGGCGTTCCCCTGCTGCAGGCGGAGGCGCCCTTCGTCGGCACCGGCATCGAGGAGCGCGTGGCCCGCGACTCCAAGATCGTCGTCGTGGCCGAGGAATCCGGTATCGTCGCCTCGGTCGATGCGAAACGCATCGTCGTCACGAAGGACGGCAGCCTGCCGCGCCACGCCAAGCACGACCCGAAGAACCACGTCTTCGTCTACGAGCTCAGGAAGTTCATGCGTTCGAACGCCGGCACCTGCTTTAACCAGAAGCCCATCGTTTCCCAGGGCCAGAAGGTGAAGTCGGGGCAGATCATTGCCGACGGTCCCTCGACCGACCACGGCGAGATGGCGCTGGGCCGCAACGTGCTCGTCGCCTTCATGCCTTGGAACGGCTACAATTTCGAGGACGCCATCCTCATCTCCGAGAAGGTGCTCCGGGAGGACATCTTCACCTCGATCCACATCCAGGAGTTCGAGGTCACCGCCCGCGACACGAAGCTTGGGCCTGAGGAGATCACCCGGGATATCCCGAACGTCGGCGAGGAGGCCCTCAAGAACCTCGATCACAACGGCGTGATCCGCGTCGGTGCCGAGGTGAAGCCCGGCGACATCCTTGTCGGCAAGATCACCCCGAAGTCGGAAACGGAACTGGCGCCCGAGGAGAAGCTGCTTCGCGCGATCTTCGGCGAGAAGGCCGCGGACGTTAAGGACACCTCGCTCGTCGTGCCTTCCGGCGCCGCGGGCATCGTGATGGACGTCAAGGTCTCGTCGCGTATCGACAACCAGGAGGAGAAGCTTTCCCCCTCGGATCGCCGCCGCCAGGTCAAGCAGATCCAGGAGGAGTACAAGACGCAGATGGACAAGCTGCGTGAGAGCCTCACCGAGGCCCTCTCCAACATCCTGCTGGGCGAGAAGATCCCGCTCGACGTCATCAACGGTGATTCCGGGGAGATCATCATCCCCGCGAACCGCAAGATCACCAAGACGCTGCTGCGCAAGCTGGCCGCCGTATCGAAGCACATCCAGATCGATCCGTCTCCCGTGCGGATCAAGATCATGGAGATCATCGGCTCGTACCAGACCAAGTTCGACGAGCTCGAGAGCGACCGCGAGCGCAAGGTCGGCACCGTCGAGTCGGGCGAGGGCTCGGCCGACGGCGCGATCAAGCAGGTCAAAGTCTACATCGCCACCAAGCAGAAGGTGGAGGTCGGTGACAAGATGGCCGGCCGCCACGGCAACAAGGGCGTCGTCGCCAAGATCGTTCCCGAGGAGGACATGCCGTTCCTCCCCGACGGAACCCCGGTCGAAATCTGCCTGAATCCCCTCGGCGTGCCTTCGCGCATGAACGTGGGTCAGGTACTGGAGACCCACCTCGGGTGGGCCTGCAAGCGCCTCGGCCTGAAGGTGGCAACTCCCGTGTTCGACGGAATCTCGGAGAAGAAGGTGCGCGACTACCTGAAGGAGGCCAAGCTGCCTTCCTCGGGAAAGAGCACCCTGTTCGACGGCCGGACCGGCGAGCGCATCGATCAGGAGGTCGTGGTCGGCTACATCTACATGATGAAGCTGAATCACCTCGTCTCCCACAAGATCCACGCCCGTGCGGTGGGTCCGTACTCGCTCGTGACCCAGCAGCCGCTGGGCGGCAAGGCGCAGTACGGCGGACAGCGCTTCGGTGAGATGGAGGTCTGGGCCCTCGAGGCCTACGGGGCAGCCCACACCCTGCAGGAACTCCTCACCGTCAAGTCCGACGACGTGCAGGGTCGAACCAAGATCTACGAGTCGCTCGTCAAGGGCGACAACACCCT
This sequence comes from Candidatus Salsuginivita brisbanensis, assembly GCA_038144975.1. Classification (GTDB taxonomy): domain Bacteria; phylum Verrucomicrobiota; class Verrucomicrobiia; order Opitutales; family Opitutaceae; genus Salsuginivita; species Salsuginivita brisbanensis. The sequence continues at coordinate 8,466 of JAYQOU010000007.1, forward strand.
GAGCGCGGGAACGCCCGAATCGTTCAACGTGCTCATCAAGGAGATCCAGTCACTGGGTCTGGACATCAAACTCAACAAGCGCGACGCCCTCGGCTTTGGCGCCTGACCGGAACCGACCAGAACCATAACCTTTAACGCAGGGAACCAGCCATGAGCATTCAACCTTCGGAAACCGCAGGGACCGCAGCTCGCGAGGACACGCGCCAGATGATGGGGGAGATCGAGAACCCGTTCGATTGCGTCTCGATCACCGTCGCTTCGTCGGACGTGATCCGCAAATGGTCGCGCGGGGAGGTCAAGAATCCCGAGACGATCAACTACCGCACCTTCAAGCCCGAGCCGGGCGGTCTCTTCTGCCAGAAGATCTTCGGCCCGGTGCGCGACTACGAGTGCGCCTGCGGAAAGTACAAGCGCATCAAGTACAAGGATGTCGTCTGTGATCGCTGCGGCGTGGAGGTCACGATCGCACGCGTGCGCCGCGAGCGCATGGGACACATCGAGCTCGCGGTGCCGGTCGCCCACATCTGGTTCCTCAAGAGCATGCCAAGCCGCCTCGGCCTGCTGCTCGACATGACCGCCCGGTCGCTCGAGCGCGTCATCTACTACGAGAACTACATGGTCGTCGACCCGGGTCGCACACCGCTCGAGCCGCGGCAGCTGCTCACGGACATCGAGTATCGCCAGGCACTCGACGAGTACGGCGACGATTCCTTCGTCGCGAAGATGGGTGCAGAGGCCGTTCGCGACAGCCTCGTTCGCATGGACATGGACGCCACGGTGGCCGAGCTCCACGAGCAGATGCGCGCGACAAAGTCGAAGCAGATCAAGAAGAAGCTCTCGAAGCGTCTCAAGGTCATCCAGGGCTTCATTCACTCGAAGTCGCGTCCGGAGTGGATGGTCCTGGAAGTGCTGCCGGTCATCCCTCCGGACCTCCGTCCCCTCGTTCCACTTGAGGGCGGGCGTTTCGCGACGTCCGACCTGAACGACCTCTATCGCCGCGTCATCAACCGCAACAACCGCCTGCGGAACCTGATGCAGCTGAAGACGCCCGATGTGATCATTCACAACGAGAAGCGCATGCTGCAGGAAGCGGTCGACGCGCTCTTCGACAATGGCCGCCACGGCCGCCCCGTGACGGGTGCGGGCAATCGTCCGCTGAAGTCGCTCTCCGACATGCTGAAGGGCAAGCAGGGCCGGTTCCGCCAGAACCTGCTCGGGAAGCGCGTGGACTATTCCGGCCGCTCCGTGATTGTGATCGGTCCCGAGCTCAAGCTGCTCCAATGCGGCCTTCCGAAGAAGATGGCGCTCGTTCTGTTCGAGCCGTTCATCATCCGGCGCCTCAAGGAACTCGGCTTCGTGCACACGGTTCGCGGTGCGCGCAAGATGATCGAGAAGAAGTCCCCGGAAGTCTGGGACATCCTGGAGGAGGTCACCAAGGGGCATCCGGTGCTGCTCAATCGCGCGCCAACCCTGCACCGTCTCTCGATCCAGGCTTTCGAGCCCCAGTTGATCGAAGGCGAGGCCATCCGCATTCATCCGCTCGTGTGCACGGCCTACAACGCCGACTTCGACGGAGACCAGATGGCCGTCCACGTGCCGCTTTCGCTGGAGGCGATCATGGAGTGCAAGCTCCTGATGATGGCGACCTCGAACATCTTCTCGCCCTCATCCGGCAAGCCGATCCTCACGCCGTCCCAGGACATCGTGCTCGGTGCCTACTACCTGACGAGCGAGCCGCGCTCGAAGCCGGCGAAGGACCATCGCGTGCCGCTCATGGGCGACATCCAGGAAGTGATGTACGCACGCGCCGACGGCGCACTCAAGGTGCATGACTGGGTCGAGATCCCGAATCCGGACCGGGGACGCGAGACCGTCTACGGCAATGCAGAGAAGAAGGTGCTCCGCACCACCGTCGGCCGGGTGATCTTCAACCAGATCTGGCCCTCGGATCTCGGCTTCATCAACTTCCCGGTGCCCAAGGGGCGCCTGGGAGACCTCATCCTGCAGACCTACAAGAGCGCCGGCAACCAGGTCACCGTCGAGACCCTCGACCGACTCAAGGAACTCGGCTTCCAGACTGCGTTCCAGGCGGGCATCTCGATCGGTATCGACGACATGATCATCCCGGAATCGAAGAAGGAGATCGTCGTGGATTCCCGAAAGAAGATCTCCGAGGTCGAGGCCCAGTTCAACAAGGGCATCATCACAGATGGTGAGCGCTACAACAAGGTGGTCGACATCTGGACCAGTGCCACGGACCGGATTGCCAAGGAGGTCTTCTCGAAACTCGAGGCCAACGAGGGCAAGAGCGAGGTCAACCCCGTCTACATCATGATGGACTCGGGCGCGCGCGGCAACAAGCAGCAGGTGCGTCAGCTCTGCGGCACCCGCGGGCTCATGGCCAAGCCGTCCGGCGAGATCATCGAGCGGCCCATCCTTTCCTCGTTCCGCGAGGGCCTCACGGTCCTTGAATACTTCATTTCCACCCACGGTGCCCGCAAGGGCCTCGCGGACACAGCGCTGAAGACCGCTGACGCGGGTTACCTTACCCGCAAGCTCTGCGACGTCGCCATGGACGTCATCATTGCCGAGGATGACTGCGGCACCCGTGACGGTGTCTGGAAGAGGGCAATCTTCGAGGGTGACGACGAAATCGTCGGCCTCCGCGAGCGCATCGTCGGCCGCTTCTCAAGCGACGATGTCAACAATCCGCTGAATCCTTCAGAGATTCTCGTGGGCTCCGGCGAACTCATCACAGAGGAGACGGCAGTCCGAATCGAGGATGCGGGTATCGAGCGCGTGAAGATCATGTCGCCGCTCACCTCGACGAGCCAGTACGGTATCGACGCGAAGAGCTACGGCATCAATCCGGCGACCAGCCGGGTGGCGAAGATCGGCGACTCGGTCGGCATCATCGCCGCCCAGTCGATCGGCGAGCCGGGAACCCAGCTCACAATGCGCACCTTCCATATCGGCGGTGTGGCATCCGGCGGATTCAAGACGCCCGAGATCCGTGTGCGGGCCTCGGGACGCGTCCGCTACCGCGGACTGCGCCTCGTTCCGACGGCGGATGGGGCGAGCATCGTGCTCAACAAGACGGGCACCATCCAGGTGCTCGACGCGGAGGATCGCGAGCTCGAGAACTACAACATCGTGGTGGGCTCCTACCTGCCGATTGCCGACGGAGCCGATATCAAGAAGGGCGATGTCCTTGCCCAGTGGGATCCTTACAACGTGCCCGTGCTCTCTGAAAAGGGCGGCACGCTCGCGTTCAAGGACATGATCCCGGGCGTGACCGTGAAGCGCGAACTCGACGAATCGTCGGGCCGCATTGCAACCGTGGTCATTGAGCACAAGGAGGACCTGAATCCGCAGATCGAGGTGAGGGACGAGAAGGGCCGCCCCCTGGCAGCCTATTCAATTCCGGTCGGCGCCCAGATCGCCGTGAGCGAGGGAGATATCATCACGCCGGGCGCACTCCTGGCCAAGACGCCGCGTCAGGCGTCGAAGACCAAGGACATCACCGGTGGTCTCCCGCGCGTCGCCGAGCTGTTCGAGGCCCGCAGGCCCAAGGATGCTGCTGAAATGGCCCGCATCGACGGGGTCGTCTCCTTCGAGGGCACTGTGCGCGGCAAGCGGAAGCTTGTCGTTCGCAACGACGAAACCGACCAGGAGGAGGAACACCTCATCCCCACCGGCAGGCACATCATCGTGCAGCCGGGCGACGTCGTCCACAAGGGCCAGCACCTGACGGAAGGAGCCGCGGACCCGCACGAAATCCTCGAGATCCTCGGGCCGAGTGCGCTCTACGATTTCCTTATCTCCCAGGTTCAGGAGGTCTACCGCCTGCAGGGTGTCACCATCAACGACAAGCACATCGAGATCATCATCCGGCAGATGCTCCGCAAGGTTCGCATCACCGACCCGGGCGACAGCGAGTACTTCTGGGGCGAACAGGTCGACCGCTCGAACTTCCTCATGGAGAACAAGCGGATCGAGGAGGCGGGCGGCAAGCCCGCCGAGGCGGAGCCGATCCTGCTCGGAATCACCAAGGCGTCGCTTGAGACCGAGAGCTTCATCTCGGCAGCATCCTTCCAGGAAACGACACGCGTCCTCACCGATGCCGCTACGCTCGGGAAGGTGGACATGCTGAAGGGCTTCAAGGAGAACGTGATCATGGGTCACCTCATCCCTGCGGGCACGGGCCTCCCGAAGTACAAGAACCTTCGGATCTCGCTGCCGTTCGGAAGCGAGGAGCCTGTCGAGGACGGCAAACCCGTCACCGAGGCCGGCTGAGTCCAGTCACTGTAATCAATTCGAAGGCCGTCGGTCCTTGGGATCGACGGCCTTCTTCTTGCAACACGATTGCGGACGCAATCAGGCGGTGGGGTCGGCGCGGAATATTCTCCTTGTCAACCTACGTCCTTATTTTGATGATTTTCATCCCTCCCGCCAAAACCGCTTGTCGAGCCTAGCTCCATGCGGTTTAACGCCCGGCCTCACGGCCGGGCGTTTTTTTTCAGCTTATCCTGCCACGCTTGCCGCTCTCGATGAACCGATTTCGGCGCGCGGATTTGCCATTTGCCAAGGCTATCGCCGAATTTATCTTCTCCCGTTTTCATGCTGTCTTTCCTCTTCAAGCGCCTTTCCGGTCGGCATTACCGAAAATTCCTGGAGTCCTGCGGGCCGATTGTCACCCGGATCAATGAGATAGAGGCCGGGTACCAGGCGCTCAGCGACGAGCAGCTACAGGCCAAGACAAACGAGTTCAAGGAGAGGGTCCGCCAGGGCGCGACCCTCGACGACCTCCTGCCTGAAGCGTTTGCGGCGGTGAAGAATGCTGCCCGCAGGCTCGTTGGGCGGAAGGTCATGGTCTGCGAGCATGAGCTGACCTGGGACATGGTCCATTTCGATGTCCAGCTCATCGGTGGCATCGCGCTCCATCAGGGACGCATCTCGGAAATGGCGACGGGCGAGGGCAAGACCCTCGTGGCGACCCTGCCGCTTTACCTCAATGCGCTCACGGGGAAGAACTCGCAGCTTGTCACGGTCAACGATTACCTGGCCCGGCGCGACTCGGAGTGGATGGGTTACCTGTACCAGTTCCTGGGCCTCACCGTCGGCTGCATCCAGCAGCAGATGCACTCGGCGGACCGTCAGGTGATGTATGGGCGGGACATCACGTACGGAACCGCCAGCGAGTTCGGGTTCGACTACCTCCGCGACAACGGCATGGCCACGCGCAAGGAGGACCAGGTCCAGCGCGACCACTGGTACTGCATCGTGGACGAGATCGATTCGATCCTCATTGATGAGGCAAGGACCCCCCTGATCATCTCCGGTCCCGCACCCATCGAGCGCGAGCAGCCTTTTACGCGCCTGCGTCCGCCGGTCGATCGCCTGGTCAACGAGCAGATCCGGCTGTGCAATCGCATTGTCGCCGAGGCCAAGGGTCTCCTCGAAAAGGCCGATTCCGGTCCCGAGGACCGCGAATTGGCATCCCGGAAGCTCCTGCAGGTGAAGCAGGGCAACCCGAAGAACAAGCTGCTCATGCGCTTGATGGAGAATCCCGACTGGCGGAAGCTCCTCGACCGGGTCGAAACGGAACTCAGTTCCGATCTCAACAAGGAGATCATGTTCCGGCTCAAGGAGGAGCTGTACTACGTCATCGATGAGCGCCAGCACCAGGCCGACCTGACGGAACTCGGGCGGAACCGGCTGCGGCCGGACAACCCGGACGCCTTCGTGATGCCCGACCTCGCCACGGAATTCTCGGACCTGGACAAGGACACCTCGCTTTCCACCGAGGACCGCGAGTCGCGCAAACTGGCCTCGCAGAAGCGCCACACGGAGATTTCCGAGGAGATCCATGCCATCTCGCAGCTGCTCCGGGCCTACTCGCTCTATGAGCGCGACGTGGAGTATGTCGTGACGCCCGAGGGGAAGGTGATGATTGTCGACGAGAACACCGGGCGCGTGATGCCCGGACGCCGCTGGTCGGACGGCCTGCATCAGGCCGTCGAGGCGAAGGAAGGGGTCGCGATCGAGCGCGAGACGCGAACCTACGCGACCATCACCATCCAGAATTACTTCCGCATGTACGAGAAACTCGCCGGCATGACGGGCACGGCGGAGACGGAAGCGACGGAGTTCAACGACATCTACCGGCTGACCGTCCAGGTGATTCCGACCAACCGTCCCAGCATCCGCATCGACCGCAACGACTCGATTTTCAAGACACGGCGCGACAAGTACAACGCGGTCCTCAAGGAGATCGAGGAGGCGAACAGGCGCGGTCAGCCCGTCCTGGTGGGAACGGTCTCAGTCGAGTCTTCGGAGGTCCTGTCCCGAATGCTGAAGCGGGCCGGCATCGTGCACACCGTGTTGAACGCAAAGTTCCACCAGCAGGAGGCTGAGATTGTCACGCGCGCGGGACTCCGCAGTGCCGTGACAATCGCGACGAACATGGCGGGACGCGGCACGGACATCAAGCTGGGGGAGGGCGTCCGCGACCTGGGAGGACTCTTTGTCATCGGCACCGAGCGGCACGAATCCCGGCGCATCGACCGCCAGTTGCGCGGCCGTTGCTCCCGTCAGGGAGACCCTGGCCTTACCAAGTTCTTCCTCTCGCTCGAGGATGACCTGATGCGGCTCTTCCTGCAGGGAAACCTCGCCTCCCGCCTGATGGAGGGAACGATGAAGGAGGGCGAGGAACTCGAGCATCCATGGCTGAACCGATCGATCGAGTCGGCCCAGAAGAAGGTCGAGCAGCAGAATTATTCTATCCGCAAGCGCCTGCTCCAGTACGACAACGTGCTGAACCAGCAGCGGGAGGTGATCTACGGCATCCGCAATGCCGCCATCCACGCGGAGCGTCCCAAGGACATCATCTTCGAGCAGGTCGAGGATGAGATCAGCACCCGCCTCTCGAATGCGGACCTGGACGGTGGGGCGCTGCCGGCGCAGGGCGCGGTCGACGGCGTGATCAACTGGGTGAACGCCCACTTTCCGATCGGACTTCGGGCAGCCGAGCTTCAGAGCGGCGACCTCCAGTCGCGCACGAAGTTGATCCTGGACCGCATCCGGAAGGCCTATTCGGTGAAGGAATCGGTCGAGCTCCCGGGGGCGCTTGCCGCGCTCGAGCGCTATGTGGTGATCAATGCCATCGACCACCACTGGCAGGAGCATCTCACCGAAATGGAGGAACTGCGACGGGCAATCGGCCTGCGCAGCTACGGGCAGAAGGATCCCCTCGTCGAGTACAAGAGCGAGGCGTTCCGATACTTCGAGGAGCTGATGAACAACGTGCGCCTGCAGATCTGCACGGGACTGTTCCGCAGCGCGACGAACCTCGCCTCGTTCGAGAACATGCTTTCGATCCTCGCGCGCAGCGCACGTACCCAGGGGCCGGAGAATGCCCCGGCCGCCTCGGCGGCGCCGGCGCGCGGCGGCAGTCCGGCGGCATCAGGGCCGCAGGAGGAAGTCCAGCTTCCCAAGGTCACGGTCCGCCGCGATACCCCGAAGGTAGGCCGCAACGATCCTTGTCCGTGCGGCAGTGGGAAGAAGTACAAGCATTGTCACGGCGCCTGACGGGCTGGGTTGAAACTCAGAGACTGAACTCTCACCGGAAGAGGGCCGAAGCGAATCCTGGCGGAAACTGCGATGTCCAGTGAGGCGAACACAGCCGCTCCGGCAGGGGCCGATCCGTACCGTGAGGCGCCGGCCTACTGGCAGACCCACCCGGTTCGTGTGCAGGCGCTCGCGGTGGCGGTTCTCACCGTTCTGCTCGCGGTTGCCTCCTTCCCCCCGGGGACGATGCCGGAGTTTGCCTATGCGATGCTCGTGCCGGGGATTTTCTGGGCCTATCTACGCCCGGCTTTCCGAGTCTATGCGCTGACAATACTTGGATCGCAGGCCGTTGCCTGGACGATCCTGCTGAGCTGGTTGAGCGAGGTTTCCTGGGTTGGGCTTCTGATACTCGGTCCATTCACGGGGGTCTGGATCGGGCTTTGGTATCTCCTGGCCTGGTGGACGATGCCCCGAATGGTCGGCCGCCCGACACCGGTGCGCCTCGCCGCGATGTTGGGGCTCTGCGGTGCCTGGGTATTGATCGAGTGGACCCGCACCTGGTTTCTCGGGGGCTTTCCCTGGCTGCCGCTGTCCGCCAGCCAATGGCAGCGCCCGAGCGTGCTGCAGGTGGCTGCCTACACCGGCGCCTGGGGAGTTTCCTTTGTACTGGTTGCCGTCAACATTGGGTTCACGGCGTATGCGCACCGCCTGTTCCGGGAGGGTGAGAAAGGCCTGCGCCGGCGCAGCCAGGAGTTCTTCCTGGCGTTGTTCCTCCTGCTCGTCTGCCTGAGCTTCCTGGTGCAGGACACCCACGACCGGGGCCGGTACACGGAGCCCCTTTTCCAGGTCTCCTTCGTCCAGCCGAACATCCCGCAGAACGAGAAGTGGGATCCGGCCCGGGCGCCGGCTATCCGGGAGGTTTTGGAACGGGGAACCGAGGCAGCTTCCCTGGCACAGCCCGACCTGGTGCTCTGGCCGGAAGCCGTGCTGCCGCTGGCCGTCAGGGGAGACGCGGGTGCCCGGGCCTGGGTGGAGGAAGTCTCGCGCCGCATAGGCAGCCCGCTCCTTCTCGGCTCGATTGCCACCGAGCCCGGCCCGGACGGTGAGGTCCTTTACCAGAACGGGGCGTTTGTCGTGGAACCGATAAACGGACTGCAGCCCCGCTTTTATGCAAAGCGGCGCCTCGTGCCATTCGGGGAATATATTCCCCTCGAAGGACTTCTTGGATGGCTGCGGAAGGTCGTGCCGATCGGCGAAAACTTCACTCCCGGCGACGACCCGGTCCCGATCGTCCTTACTGCGGGAGGGAGACCGATAGCCGTGACCGCCCTGATCTGCTTCGAGGACACCTACCCGGGACTCGCCCGCGACAGCGCGGCCTTCGGGGGACAGGTGCTTGTCGTGCTTACCAACGACGGCTGGTTCGGCGAACGAGGCGCGGCCTACCAACATGCAGCGCACTCCGTTCTCAGGGCAGTCGAGACGCGCCGCCCCGTTCTCCGCATCGGCAATGCCGGTTGGAGCGGCTGGATAGACGAATTCGGGATCATCCGCTACACGGCACTGGATGATCGCGAGTCCGTGTATTTTCGGGGAACGCGTACGGCAAACATCAGCCGCGATCTGCGTTGGGTTAACCAGGAATCCCTCTATGTCCGGCGCGGCGACTGGTTCGTGGGTGCCTCGGCCGGGCTCTGCCTCTTCGGGTTCATGCTCCTCAAGACAGGCGGTGCCGGCCGGCGTCAGGACAGCGCCGCACCCGAGACTGACGTCTCCTGAGCGAAGCCCGGGGTCAGGGCGTGCCCGGCAGCAATAGGCTTCCGGCCCGACGGTTGTTGCCGGGATTCGCGTCCTCAAGCCCTGCCGGATTCTCCAGCACCGACAACAGCGTGATCGTGCCGTTCGCGGCTGCGGGGACCTGCGCCATCGGAATGCGGACGAGTGCGCTCGCTCCCTTTCCAAGGACGCCGATGGGGTAGCTCGAAGCCGCTCCGCCGAAGTCGACGCGCAGGCGCAGTCCGGTAACCGGCTGGTTGCCGCGATTCTGAACGACGATTCCAATGCTTTGCGTGGCCGGTTCGAAGTACTGGCTGGCGACGGCGGTATCCGCGTAAGTGGAATCCTCGCGACTGATGGCCGACCCGACGTTGAGGATTCCGGCCCCGAAGCTCGCATCGGCCCCGATGGGTCCGCCCTCGCTGACATGGTCGCGAAGCACCTGCCAGGCATCCGCGGCGGTCAGCCACGGGGATTGGGACATGATCGCGGCGATCGCTCCCGAAACGATCGGAGCGCTGGCGGAAGTGCCGCTCAGGCTGACACGGTTGCCTTCCGTCCAGGCCGCATTCACCCCGTATCCCGGCGCGGTGATATCGAGGCTTGCCCCGGAATTTGAGAATGAGACCTGCTGACCCAGGGCGTCGACTGCCCCGACGGAAACCACGGGCTGCAGGGCGGCCGGCCAGGTGAGCTGGGCGGCCTGGTCGTTCCCAGCGGACGCGACAACAAAGGCGCCATTGGCGCCAGCATAATCCACGGCAGCAGCCAGCACTGCGCTTGGCTGGTAACCGCCCATGCTGATGTTGACGATCGATGCGCCGGCATCGACAGCTGCGACGATTGCCCGAGCGAGAGTGAAGTGATCACTGGTTCCGGAATCGTCGGTTACCCTAACGCTGAGAAGCGTGGCTGCAGGGGCGATTCCCTCCGCATCGGACGCGGCTCCGGCGGCGAGCGAGGCAACGGCCGTGCCGTGTCCATCACCTGCCACGATGCCAAAACCGACGTCGAGAGGCCGGATCCTTCCGTTGCCGAACGTCGGGTCGTCCACGATTCCGCTGTCGAGGATCGCGATGACGATTCCCTGTCCCCAGGTTTCCCGGCCCGTACCCGCGCCGAGGTATTGAAGGACACCGTCGCCAAAGGGCACTTCGACCTGGGGCCCGCGAACCTCGGGCGGCGGAAGGCCCGGAGCCCAGACGAGAAAGTTTGCCGAGACTTCCCCGGGGTCGACACCGATCTGCTGCAGGGCGGCGTTGAGCGATTCAGGCGAATCGAGGCGCACCCGAACCGAACCGAGAGCGTCGATTCGGTCGAGGATCGTTAGCCCCGACCCCGGTGCGCGCTCCAGGAACCGCCTGAGCGCATCGGCCGAGGGCAGTTGTATCACGGCCTCGCTGGAACGCGCGTCGCCGAGCCTCGCCTGTGCCACGATTCGGTCCAGCGCAAGGGTGCCAGCGTCGGTCGCCGGGGATCCCTTTGCCGATGTCGACGGGCGGCTCGGCAGGGGCTGATTGGCCGGACTTCCCGCCTGGGTGCGATTCTCTTGCGCGCTCGATGCCTCGTCATCGAGCGCTCTCTGCTGGTTCCAGCGCCAGAGAATGCCGATCACTGCGAGCCCGAGCAGGGCGTAGAGATAGGATTTTCGGATATTCATCGCGCGGGCGGGAGCGCCGGATGGGGTTGGGACGCGCCCTGCGACAATGGGTTTCAGCCGCGTGCGGCCTGCCCGGCAGGCTGGACTCATGCGGGGTCGTAGTCGAGATGGGGCTGCAACCAGCGCTCAACCTCGCTCACCTGCATTCCCTTGCGGCGGGCATAATCCTCAACCTGGTCCCGGTCGATCTTGCCTACCGCGAAGTACTTGGAGTCCGGGTGGGCAAAATAGAATCCGCTCACCGAACTCGCAGGGCTCATTGCGAAGTTTTCGGTGAGTGAAATGCCCGTGGCCTTCTCCGCGCCGAGGAGGTCGAAGAGTATGCGCTTCTCGGTGTGATCCGGACACGCAGGGTAGCCGGGAGCAGGCCGGATGCCCCGGTACTTTTCACGAATGATCTCCTGCATCGTGAGGGTCTCGGACTTTCCATAACCGAGGAAATCCCTGGCCCTCTTGTGCATGAGCTCGGCCAATGCTTCCGCGAGACGGTCGCCGAGCGCCTTTGCGAGGATCGCGGAATAGTCGTCATGGCGCGCCTCGAATTCGCGTGCGAGATCCTCGACGCCGTGACCGGCCGTGACGGCAAAGCCGCCGAGATAGTCGACCCGACCTGAATCCTCAGGAGCGATGTAATCGGCCAGGCAGTGATTGAACTGGTCTGCCGCTTTTTCCTGCTGCTGCCGCAGGAAGTGGAAGGTGCTGGCGGGACTGCCGCGCTGCTCGTTCTCGAAGACCACGACGTCGTCACCTCGCGACTGTGCGGGCCAGAACCCGATGACTGCACGGGCAGTGTAGCGCCGTTCCTTCACGATTCGCTCGAGGAGGGCGAGTGCATCGGCATGCAGGCGGGTGGCCTCGGCGCCGACCTTGGGGTCCTTGAGTATGTCGGGAAATCTCCCGTGCAGTTCCCAGGCCGAGAAGAAAGGGCCCCAGTCGATGAAAGGAACGATCTCCTCAAGGGGAATCTCGTCGAACTGACGGGAGCCCGTGAATTCGGGCCGGGGGATATCGACCGCCTTCCAGTCGCTCGGCGTTGCACGACGGCGGCACTCCTCGAGGGAGAGCAACTTCCGGTTCCTGCGGCGCCCGGCGAATTCGGCACGCTGTGTCTCCTGCCTGGCCCGAACCTCCGTGACATACGCAACCCGTGAATGCTCGCCGAGCAGGGAGCTGACGACGCCGATCACGCGCGAGGCATCGAGAACGTGCACGACCGGGCCTTCGTAGGCTGGGGCAATCTTCACGGCGGTGTGGGCCGCGCTTGTCGTGGCACCTCCGATCAGGAGCGGGAGTGAGAATCCCGATCGGGCCATCTCGGACGCCACATGGACCATCTCATCGAGCGAGGGAGTGATGAGGCCCGAAAGCCCGATGATTTCCGCCTGCTTTTCCCGCGCTGTCGCGAGAATCCTGTCGCAGGGCACCATGACCCCGAGGTCGATGACCTCGTAGTTGTTGCAGGCGAGGACGACCCCGACGATGTTCTTGCCGATGTCGTGCACGTCGCCTTTGACCGTGGCCAGCACAACGCGACCTTGGGCGCGGGAAGCGGCACCGGCAGCCTCGGCGCGGCGTTTCTCCTCCTCCATGAAGGGGGTCAGGTAGGCGACCGCCTTTTTCATCACCCTCGCGGATTTGACCACCTGGGGCAGGAACATCTTGCCGGCACCGAAGAGGTCCCCGACCACCCGCATGCCGTCCATGAGTGGACCCTCGATGATCTCGAGCGGTCGCGCATACTTTTGCCGAGCTTCCTCGGTATCGCCGTCGATATGGGCGTCGATGCCCTTGACCAGGGCATGCTTGAGGCGGTCCTCGACCGATCCCTGCCGCCAGGCCTCCTCCTCGCGCTCACCGGACTTGCGACTGCCGTCGTCCCGGGCCTTGAGTTCATCGGCGAACGCCACGAGGCGCTCGGTCGCGTCGGGATTGCGGTTCAGGATGACATCCTCGATGCGCTCGAGGAGTTCGGCGGGAATCTCCTGGTAGACTCCGAGCATGCCCGCATTAACAATTGCCATGTCCAGACCGGCGGCGATCGCATGGTAAAGGAATACCGTGTGCATCGCCTCTCGCACGGGATTGTTCCCGCGGAAAGAAAACGAGACATTGGAGACGCCTCCGCTGACGCGAGCCCCGGGCAGGGTACGCTTGATCTCTCGGGTGGCCTCGAAGAAATCGACCGCGTAGTTGTTGTGCTCCTCAATCCCGGTGGCGACGGTCAGAATGTTTGGATCGAAGACAATGTCCTGCGGGTCGAACGACAGCCGCTCCGTCAGCAGCTTGTACGCGCGGGTGCAGATGCGCACTTTCGAGTCACGGTCGGCGGCCTGTCCCTGCTCGTCGAAGGCCATGACGACCGCGGCGGCTCCATAACGCTGCAGCAGGGCCGCGCGGCGCAGGAACTCCGCCTCCCCGTCCTTCAGGGAGATCGAGTTTACGATTCCCTTTCCCTGCAGGCACTTGAGGCCGGCCTCGAGCACGCTCCATTTCGAGGAGTCGAGCATGACAGGGACGCGGGCAATCTCGGGTTCCGATGCGATCAGGTTCAGCAGGTGAACCATGGTCGCCTCGCCGTCGATGAGGGCCTCGTCGACATTGATGTCGATGATGTGGGCGCCGTTCTCGACCTGCTGGCGGGCGATAGCGAGGCAGGCGTCCCAATCGCCGGCCTTGATCGCCTTTGCGAACTTAGGCGATCCGGTGATATTCGTCCGCTCGCCGACTACGATGAAGGAGGATCCGGAACGGTTCACGAGTCGATGCTGAGTGGCTCGAGTCCGCTGAGGCGCAGGGCGGGAGTCTGACCCCTCGAAGGTCTGGGCGGGACATTGCGAACGGCAGCGGCGATTGCCGCGATGTGCTCAGGGGTGGATCCGCAGCATCCGCCAACCAGGTTGAGCCAGCCGTTTCGAGCGAACTCGCCGAGCACCTCGGCCATCTCGCCGGGCGTCTCGTCGTAACCGCCAAACGCGTTCGGAAGGCCTGCGTTGGGGTAACAGGTCACCCGGCATTCGGCGATTGCCGCGAGTTCTTCGAGATAGGGGCGCATCGCGCTGCCGCCGAGGGCGCAGTTGATGCCGACACTGAAGGGCCGGGCGTGCCGGATGCTGTTGTAGAAGGCGGCGATAGTCTGGCCCGACAATGTCCGGCCCGAGGCATCGGTGATCGTCACCGAAATCATGACCGGCACGCGTTGGCCGATCTTTTCAAAGACCGACTCGACGGCGAAGACGGCCGCCTTGGCATTCAGCGTGTCGAAAATGGTCTCGATGAGCAGGCCGTCCACTCCAGCCGCAAGCAGCGCTTCCGCCTGCTCGCGATAGGCATCGACCACGCCGTCCCAGCTGACGGCGCGGTATTCCGGGCGGTTCACGTCGGGCGACATGGAGAGGGTCCGATTGAGCGGCCCGATCGCTCCGGCCACGAAACAGCGTCGGCCGGGTGTCGCAGCCTCGGCTTTAATCGCGGCCTTTCGCGCAACCTCCACCGCGGCGCGGTTGAGGTCAGGCACGACCGATTCGAGGTGGTAGTCGGCCTGTGCAATCCGCGTGGAGCTGAAGGTGTTCGTCTCAACGATATCTGCGCCGGCTGCAAAATAGGCGCTGTGAATCTCCTCGATGACGTCCGGGCGTGTCAGGCAGAGAAGGTCGTTGTTTCCCCGGAGGTCATGCGGATGGTCGCTGAAACGGGCCCCCCGGAAATCGGACTCGCCGAGGCCGTAGGTCTGGATCATCGAGCCCATGGCCCCATCCAGCACGACGATGCGCTCAGCAAACTGGGCCTCGAATGCGGTGGATCGTTCGTCGATGGCGGGTGGGTGGGACATCCGGTGAAACTTGCAAGGATCGAGGACGGGACGGGCATTGCAAGATTCCACATCGTCATTGCGGCGCTGTGTCCGTGTCATGGAACTCAGATGGCGTGCGGGACGCTTGACTCGGGCGCCCTGCCGCGAGACGGCTGGGGTGCCTGCAGTTCTTTCGAGTTTCCGGAATCAGGGAAGGCCGTGCGAATCGGCCACAGTTGCGCTGCGGTAACGCATACGAACTCACAACGTGCGCAGGGGGACGCATCCGCGTCCACCTGGAGAAGGTGGCACGTCCAAGCCAATTTCCGGTCCGGCTGGGAGTGAAGGCGTGGGGGAGGAGCGCCGGTGCCTTCACCGGCGAAGACTGCGGAGTCCGAACATCTGCCCGGAAACGCTCATGCGCGGGTGCCCCCTTGGGGCATCCGTGTACAACTTCATCGCACAGTGAAGCGTGGGAGTCGGTTTCCGGGGTTCGCTGATCGGACGCCTGCTCTTGCCGCAAGTCCTGAATCATGAACCTCGTCACCGTCCAAAAGCTGCGCGGCGCCGCCCGCCTGTCGCTGCTACTGCTCCTTGCCCTCCAGGGAGGGCGTTCCTTTGGCCAATCGGTCCCATTGTATCTCCCCGAAGTGCGTGTTGTGGCCACCCGCACTGCCGCTGAGGCCGAAGCGCTTGGAACTTCATACGAAAGAGTGTCGGTTGCGGACGCGCGCCGATTCGGCCGAATCGCATTCGGGCAGCTGCTCGGATCTGCAACGGGTCTTCCCGTTGTGACCTCCGGAGCGCCCGGGTCGGCAACCTCCCTCTTCCTGCGGGGGGCGAATTCGAACCAGACGCTTTTCCTGATCGATGGACTGAGGGCGAACGACCCGAATACCGACTACGCCGTCTTCCTCGGCGGCTATTCTCCGGGAGGAGGCGACGTGGTAGAGATTGCCAGGGGTCCGCAGGGCGCGCTTCACGGCGGCGAGGCCGTTGGCGGAATCGTCTCGCTTTCGAGCACACGTGGAAGCGGCCCCTTTTCCGGAAGGCTCGCTGTGGAGGGCGGCAGTTTTGGGACGTATTCCGCTTCGCTGGATCTCCAGGGTGAGCGGGATGCCTGGGCCTATGCGGGTTCGCTGGGCGAGGCTTCGACGGACAACGAGCGCTCGAACAATGACATCACGGCAAGCTCGGGAAACATCCGCATCGATCGCTCGCTTGGAGGCCGGTCGGGCATCGGGGGAACCTTGAGGTTCCTTTCGACCAGGGGAGGTGATCCCGGTGACCGCTGGACTGCCGATCCGGACGATCGAAGGCGGGAACGCAACCGGGTCGGCACACTGTTCCTGGACCTGGGTGGGGAGGGTGACTGGGACGGACGCGCCGTGGCTGGCTTTCAGGATCGGCGCTTCGAAGCGACGGTGGTTACCCCGGGATTCCCGACAACAACGACAGAAGTGCGAAACCGACGTTTCGTTCTCGATGCCCAGGCAAGCTACTCGGGCGTGGATCGCCATCGCGTGACAGGAGGGTTCACGCTTGAAGCGGCTCGGACCAGGAGTTCCGGATTTGGCAGCATAGACTCCCGTCAGGAACTGGCGGCATTCTTCATCCAGGACGAACTGGCATTGGGGGAATCGGTATTCCTTTCCGCGGGACTTCGCTCGGACGATTTCGACACCTTTGGCCGCTCGACGACCGGGCGCATGACAGCTGCGTGGCTGGTGGCTGACGGATATTTGAAGCTCAGGGGAAGTTTCGGGACAGCCTTCCGCTCACCGAGCTTCTTGGATCTCTACGGGACAAGCAGCTTCTACGTGGGGAACCCCGGGCTGAGGCCTGAGCGTGCGCGTGCGGCTGATATCGGTCTCGACTGGCAGTTGCCGAACTCGCTGGGTGCGGTGTCTGCCTCCGCGTTCCGCATCGACACCCGCGATCTCATTGTGGGCGATTTCTCGGTGTTTCCCAGCACGGTGCTCAATGCGGGCAGGGCTCGGACCTCGGGAGTTGAGCTAGGTGCCCGGCTGGTGCTCGGCGGGCGACTCACCTGGCACGGGTCCTACACCTACCTGGAGGCCCGCAATCTCACCGGGGGCGTGCGGCTGCTTCGCCGTCCGAGGCACCTTTACGGTTCTGAGCTCACGCTTGGATTCACGGAGTCGGTGACGGCCGCGCTCGGAGTTTCTGGCTACGCCGGCCATGAAGACATCGACGCGAGAACATTCGCCACTGTCGATGGATCGAAGGTGCTCACTTATCGGGCAAGCTTGTCCTGGGTAACGGCGACGGGGGCAGACCTGCTGCTTCGCGTGGAGAACCTGTTCGATGCCGAGGTGGAACCCGTGAATGGCTACCCGGCACTGGGGCGGTCCGTACATGCGGGGCTTGGCTGGAACTGGTGATGGGATGGGCTAGCGAGCAACCGTGCCCTTCGGGCCTGAAGATTCGCGGCGGCGCAGGACCTCCGGCAGGCAGGTCTTGAGCCATTCCGTGAACGCTTTGGGCGAATCGCCAATCTCCCTCACAAGCCCCGGCAGGGTAATCCAGCGTACGGCCTCGATTTCCTCGGGTGCCGGCAAAACCGCTCCGTCGAAACGCCCGAACAGAACGTGATCGATTTCGTGTTCGATCATCCCGTGGTCGAGATCCGCCCGATACTTGAAGTTGAACTGCACCTCCAGCGGGCACCCGATACCGAGTTCCTCCTGCAGCCGGCGTGTCGCTGCGGCAACGACCTCCTCACCCGGGCGGGGGTGTCCGCAGCACGTATTCGTCCACAGCCCGGGGCTATGGTACTTGCCAGGTGCCCGCTTCTGCAGGAGCAGGCGGCCTTCGCGGTCGAACAGGAAAATACTGAATGCCCTGTGAAGAGCACCCTGTCGGTGGGCCTGGAGTTTCTCCATGGCGCCGAGTGGGTGATCGTCGCTGTCGACCAGGATCACCTGTTCTTCGGAAGTCTGGACCATTTCGCCAGCGTGGACGTTTCCCGGTGGCCTGCAATGGCGTGTAACGTGCCTTCCCTTGCCTTGGCGCCTCCCAATTGATGCACTGCGGCATCCCCCATGCATGTCCTACTCGTAAATGTCCAGGTGCTGCCGGAATCCGTCGACGCGTTCGTTGAGGCAACACGCGCAAACGCCCGCTCGAGTCTCAAGGAGGCAGGGGTGCTGCGCTTCGACTTCTGCCAGCAGGCGGACGATCCAACCCGATTCATAATCTTTGAAGTCTATCGCGATGCCTCGGACCATGCCGCCCACCGCGAAACGGCTCACTATCTTGCATGGAGGGATGCTGTGGCCCCGATGATGGCGGCACCCCGCCAGGGACTCCGCTACCGGGCGGTAGCACCGGATGGGCACGGCGGTTGAGCGATGGCAGGGTATTCATTCGAGCTTTCGGCACCGGCGGAAATCATATTCGGCTCCGGCAAGGCCGCGGGGGTAGGGGCGAGTGCGGCACGCTGGGGAAAGAAGGTCCTGCTATTCACGGGCAGCCATCCGGAACGCGCAGGGCAAATCTCCGCGTCGCTTGAGGGAGCTGGCCTGAAGGTCGAGATCCAGTCGGTGTCGGGCGAACCCGATATCGACGGAGTGGAGGAGGCGGCGCGTACCGCGCGAGCCATGGGTGCTGAAGTGATTGTTGCATGCGGAGGCGGAAGCGTGATCGATGCGGCAAAGGCGACGGCCGCTCTGGTCGCAAACAACTGCAGCCTGATGGATTGCCTTGAGATCGTCGGGGCTGGCAGGCCGCTGACAAAGCCGTCCCTGCCCTGGATTGCGATGCCGACGACGGCCGGCACCGGTGCCGACGTGACACGCAACGCGGTTATCTCGGTACCAAAGAAAAAGCTTAAGGTTAGCCTCAGGAGTCCGCTGATGCCGGCGAGGGTGGCAATCGTGGATCCTGAACTATGTGTCGGAATGCCCCGGTTTGTCGCGGGAGCGAGTGCACTCGACGCGCTCACGCAGCTCATCGAGGCGTATGTCAGCTGTAGGGCGAACGTCCTGTCCGATGCCCTCTGCCGTGGTGCGATTCCAAGGGCTGCGCGCGCGATAGAAGGACTCGCCAGTGGGACGGGGGACGCGGCCATGCTCGAGGAACTTTCCTGGGCGGCGACCGCAAGTGGCATTGCGCTTTCCTGTGCCGGACTTGGAGCCGTACACGGCCTTGCGGCTCCCCTTGGGGGAGCATTTGGGGTACCTCACGGTGCAGTCTGCGCGGCTTTGCTCGCTCCAATCATTGAGGCGAACTTGCATGCACTGGAGCGTAACCTGAGGGGCGGAGATGCGATTTCCCGCTATGTCGAGATCGCGTGCTGGCTCAGTGGAAAGGCAGATACCGAGCAGGAGGATTCTGTGTCCTGGGTGAACAGGACGGTAGGCTTGCTTGGACTGCCGGGCCTGAAGGCGCTTGGGGCCAATCCGGCCCGATATGGAGAGATTGCCGAGGCAGGCCTGCGAGCGAGCAGCATGAAGGGCAATCCAGTCGAACTTCAGGCATCCGCGCTTGTCGGGGCCATGCAGGCGGCGGGGTAGCGGTCGCCGGTGGGGTTGGTGATGAGATAGACGCGGTACATGAAGCAAAAAACCCCCGGGCCTTGCGGCGCGGGGGATAATTGGGTGCAGGGGTTGGATTTGAACCAACGACCTTCAGGTTATGAGCCTGACGAGCTACCAGGCTGCTCCACCCTGCAATAGGAAAGTGGACGGTGGGGCAGGAAACGGCTGTGTCAAGTCCCTGCCTGATTTTGCCTGTCAGGGAGCCTGTGTCGCCGTCCCCTGACGGGCGAAGTTGATGCTCAGCAGGCTCTCCCCCATCTGAAAGGTGATGCTGTCCCGGGCAATGCGCGCAATTTAAGTTTCACGATGGCGGTGAGCGTCATGCCGACCATGAGCTCGACCAGGGTGAACCCGCGTCGCCTGCTAGAAACGTTGGTAGGAGACATGGAGTCCGTGCTTGCCGATGTAGGTCGAACCCGTGCGCGTGTGGGATCGCCCCGTGTTTCCGGTCCACGTGACCGTGTACGTGACCTTCTTGATCGTGCCATCGCCGATGGCGCTGGAGATTGTCCGCGTGCAGGTGAATCCGGTGGCAACCGCCGAGAACGGGGTGCTTGAGAGCGTGATGGTGCTCGTGGAGTTGGAAACCTGGGACCAGTCCGCCGGAATGCTGCCGCGGTACTGGTCGATCTGGCTCTGGATGATTCGGATCGCGATCGCCTGCTTTCGCGACGTGTCCAGCATCTCCGAGCCGGAAGTGATGACCTGGATCATTCCGACGAGGCCGAGAGCGAGGACGAACGCGGCCATCATCACCTCGGCGAGCGTGAACGCCCGAGCAGGGTGCATGATTCGCGTGAATCCCCGAGTACTCGGCCGCAGATCTCTCATGGAAATAGGGGTTTCACCTCAGGATCACGTTAAAGTCGTTTGCGTCAAGGCACCTCCGAGCTATAAGTAACATTCTGGTCGGTACTTGAGAAGGTGAATCTAAGGATTCAAAGCCGGTACATCAATCGGCCCGGAAGCGTAAAAATCGCTTCCCAAGCTGCTTGTGAACCTTCGGCATCTGCGAGCTTCCCACCTTGAACCCGCAATGTCGCCAACGGAGCCGGCCGGAACATTAACCGAATCCAGAGCTCACGATGCTCGTTCTGGGCGAGCCGCTCCAAGCTCCGATGCAGCCTTCATTCATGAATCTTGCGCTCGACGATACGCAGCTCAGGGAGAGCAGGGCAATTCACGGAAGCCGTTGCGATGACACGTGAATATGCGTGACGAGAATCCCGTTGACGCTGGTTGGGTGCGCTCTTTCCTCTGCCCCTTCAATCTACGGCAAGGTAGCTCAGTTGGTAGAGCAGAGGACTGAAAATCCTTGTGTCCCCGGTTCGATTCCGGGCCTTGCCACCACTCCTTGAGCCTTGGCGTCGCGTACCTGGCCCTGATAAGGGCGGCCCGATCGCCGATCAAGCCGAAGGTTTCTGCCGGGCGTAAATCGCCGCAGCCTGGGCCCTTCGGCTCACATTGAGCTTTTCGAAGACGTTGCTGAGGTAATTCTTCACCGTCTTGTCGCTCAGTTTCATCTCCATCGCGACTTCCTTGTTGGTTCGTCCGGCCGCAATGAGGGAGAGAACCCGCTTTTCCTGTGGGGAAAGTGACTCGAGGCTTCCAAGGCCGGCGCTTCCCGGCGCCCCGTTTCGCACAAGCTGAAGGACGCGGGCAGTGACTGCCGGGTCGAGGATCGACTTGCCTTCAGCCGACTCCCGCAGGGCGTTCACGAGCGCGGCGCTGTCGATCTCCTTGAGCAGGTAGCCATGGGCGCCAGCTCGAATCGCTTCCGCGAGCAGGGTGTCATCCACGACTGAGGTAAGGAAGATCACCCGGGTTTCCGGCCGATCCTCGATGATCCGGCGACAGGCATCGAATCCAGTTCCGTCCGGCAGCCTGATATCGAGGAGCACGAGGTCGGGACGCAGGCGGGCGCAGAGTTCCGCGCTCCCGCTGACCGATGCGCCTTCGCCCACCACCTCGAACTCGGGGTAGTTCGCGAGCAGGGTCCTGAGTCCGACGCGGACGAGTTCACTGTCTTCTATCAGGACTATTCGGATGGTGGATGAAGGCATCGCCTTGGGCGGTGTCGGAAGCGCGGAGCTCAGCCCGTTGCCTCAATTGGAAAGCGCAGCTCCAGACGACAACCGTGTCCCGGCCTGCTGTCCACGACGAGATTCCCGCCCAGGTGCCTGGAGCGCGCCCGCATATTCTCGAGCCCGTGGCCGGCGGAGGCCCCATCGGGATCGAATCCGAGTCCGTTGTCCTCAATCGTCAGCGCGATGCGGTCTTCATCGATCGCCAGGCGGACCGCCACGCGGTCCGATTTCCCGTGACGAATCGCATTACTGAGTGCCTCACGCACCACCTGGAACGCCTGGGCACCCTGTTCCTCGGAGAGCGCCGCCGCCGCGCCGGGCTCCGCAAGCAGCTCAATGGCGACCTTGTTGCCCAGCTGGTACTCCGCGGCCAGTTCCTCGATCGCCCTGTGAAACCCGGTTTCGCGGAGATTCGCCGGTGCCATACCCTCGATATACGAGCGCACATCGCGAATGGTTCGGTTCAGGCCGTCACGGCACATGGCAAGGCGCTTGTCGCGCTCTGGTTCGTCGCCCGGACCCAGGCTCCGGACGGATTCGAGAGTCAGCCCGACCGCGTAGAGCGACTGGATGATGCCGTCGTGAAGGTCCTGTCCGAGGCGTACCTTTTCCTCGAGGGCGTGGGTCAGCATCTCCTGCTTGAGGGCGACGTCTTCCTCGGCCCTGCGGCGCACGGCCCGCTCACGCTCGAGCGCCTCGCCACGTTCCACCGTGCTTCGTGCCAGATGCTCCAGGCTTTCCATCTCCCGCCTTGCGGGGCCCGCGGCGGGCCAAGGTATGCGTGTTCCGCGATCGAATCGAAAGAGGAAGGCCGCCGCCAGAAGTGCCGCGGCAAGAGGCCCAAGCAGAAGCGCGGAGACGATGAGCCCGCGGTCGGCGATTATCATTCGGGCCGCAGGAGGGGTGGGGAACTGGAGGCTTACCTCCCGGCTTTGCGAGTGCCAGGATACGGAATGCGGGAAGGACAGGGTAGCCCCTCCCTCTTCAGTTGGCGTAGTCACCGGGAGAACCTTTACCCCAAGAAGATCCTCGATTCCTGAAAAATCAGGCTCGTTGCCGGCCCCGAGCCCGAGCTGTGCGACCGCAGTGTCGAACCGCCGGGTCATCTCGTCGACCAGGCTGGCCCGGAGTCGGGTCGATTCGCGCACCAGCCAATGATCGGCGACCAGGGCCGAGGCGCCCAGGCCGATGAGCAGCAGGATCATGAAGGCGAGAAATCGCGGAAGGGTGCTCATGGACCGCAAAACTGCGGCGATCGAACGCTGCGGGCGACGCCGCCGTCGGTCAACGTCACGGGTAGTGCTCCCGTTGTCGGCGACTCAAAACTTTCGACATTTGCTGCCGGCATGCTTCGCTGTCCGGTCTTTCCCATGGCTGCCTACTCCCTGACCACGGCGATCTTCTACGTGAATGGTTCGCCGCACCTCGGCCACGCCTACGAACTGGTGCTGGCAGACGTGATTGCGCGCTTCCAGCGGCTGCGCGGCAATTCGGTGCATTTCCTCACCGGGACTGACGAACACGGCCAGAAGGTACAGCAGAGCGCCCGGGATCGGGGCGTCGACCCGATCGAGCTCTCCGACGCGATCAGCGGCGAGTTCCAGGCGCTTCTGCCTCAGCTCGAGATCTCCAACGACGATTTCATCCGGACCACCGAGGAACGGCACAAGCGGGTGGTGCGGGAGCTCCTGCAGTCGCTCTACGACAAGGGGGAGATCTACAAGGCCGAGTACCGGGGCTTCTACAGCACGCGTCAGGAGCAGTTCCTGCAGGAGAAGGACCGGCAGGCCGACGGCAGCTGGCCCGAGCTCTTCGGCGAGGTGACCGAGATCGTCGAGGCCAACTATTTCTTCAAGCTGCAGAAGTACCAGGATTGGCTGATCAAGTTTCTTGAGGACAATCCCGACTGGATCTTCCCGAGGTATCGTCAGAAACAGGTCATCGAGTTCCTTAAGGAACCGCTCAACGACCTGTGCATCTCCCGTCCGCGCGAGAGGCTCGAGTGGGGGATTCCGCTTCCGTTCGACGAGGCGTTCGTGACCTATGTCTGGTTCGACGCGCTGACGAACTATGTTTCCGCGACCCGCGACCGCGGCGTCGCGTGGCCGGCGGACCTCCACGTGATCGGGAAGGACATCCTGGTGCCGCCCCACGCCGTCTACTGGCCCATCATGCTCCATGCGGCCGGACTGCCGCCCGTGCACCGCGTGCTGGTGCACGGATGGTGGACACAGAAGGGCGCCAAGATGTCGAAGAGCGCCGGGGGCGCCCAGAATCCACTCGAGTTCGTTTCCGAGTTCGGCGCCGATGCCTTCCGATATTTCCTCATCCGCGAGATGAACGTCGGCCAGGACTCCGAGTTCAGCCGCGAACAGTTTCTTGTCAGATACACCAGTGAACTGGCGAACAACCTCGGCAACCTCGTGAACCGCACGCTCAACATGACCACGCGCTTTTCGGACGGCGTGGTCCCCGAGGCGGGCGCCGGCGATGATGAGGAGCGGAATCTCCGGTCGCTTTGGGAATCCACGCGCGATGCCTTCGTGCCGCTGTGCGAGGGATTCCAGTTTCATTCCGCGCTCGAGAGGGCGATGCAGTTCCTGACGGAAACCAACGCCTACATTGAGCGCCGCGCTCCCTGGAAGCTGGGCAAATCGGCCGATCCTGCGGACCGTGAGAAGCTGCGCACCGCACTCGCGACGATGGCGGAGGCGCTTCGCCTCGGCGCAGCGCTCCTGCCTGCGGTCATGCCGTCGGCCACGCAGCGCATTCAGGAGGCCCTGGGCCACAAGCCGGCAGGTTCATGGAATGAAGAGCTGGCATGGGGAACCGGGCTCTCCGGAAACAAGGTTGCCGCGTCGCTCGTGCTGTTTCCGCGCAGGGATTCCCCGGCTCCAGGCGGGAATCGATGACGATTCTCCCGCTCGACCCCGGCGCACGCGCCGATCCCGGTGCCCTCGTGCGGTTCCTGCGCGAGTGTGCCAGCGAGTCGGCCAGGAACGGCCGACCACGTCTCGTCAGCATCTCGCTCGAGGTGGATGCGCTGGATCCGCTCGCCGTGCTGGAGTCGATCGTCGAGCCGGGACAGCCCCATTTCTACGCCGAGAGGCCAGACATTGGAACGGCGCTTGCCGGTGCGGAGCCGGCAGCTTCGCACGCCTGCGGCGGCCCAACACGTTTTCGTGAGCTGCAGGACTGGGTCGATCGACTGCTCGAGGATGCCATCGCTATCGGGTCCTTTTCGGCTCCGTTCGGCGGTCCGCACTTCTTCACGGGCTTCACCTTTGCCGAGGAGGCCGAGCCGGGGGAGCCGTTTCCGGCCGCGTGGGCCTTTGTTCCACGGTGGCAGGTGGCCCGGGCGGGCGCAGGCACGACCGCCGTCGCAAACCTTATCGTCGAGGCGGATTCGGACGTTGAGGCGCTTGCGGGCCGCGTCCTCCGGGCGCATCGGAAATTCACGCATTTCGAATACAGTAGCCCGAGCGAATCCACCGCGTCCGGCCAGGGAAGCAGTGCTTCATTGAAGGAGGTTGCCGGGCCCGGGCTCACTTCTGCCGGAGGCGATTATCGAGAGGCCGTGCGTCGGGCTCTCGAAACGATCGCGAGCGGCTCGCTTGAAAAGATCGTCCTGGCCCGGGCCATCGACCTGTCCGCGACGATGCCCCTACATCCGCTCGAGCTGCTCAACGGACTGCGCCAGCGCTTCCCGAGCTGCTACTCCTTTTCACTGGCGAACGGGCGCGGACAGAGTTTCATCGGCGCGAGTCCGGAGAGGCTGGTGCGCATCAGCAAAGGTACCCTTGAGACGGAGGCCCTTGCCGGTTCTGCGCCGCGCGGGGCGGGGGCGAGTGAGGATGCCCGCCTCGGAGCCTCCCTGCTGCAGAGCGAGAAGGACCTGCGGGAACAACGCCTGGTTCTCGAGATGGTTGTCGGCCGCCTGAGTTCACTCGGGCTTCGAGCGGAGTATCCTGCGCAACCCGAGCTCCATCGCCTTGCCAACGTGCAGCACCTGCGCACGCCCATACGAGCCGAGCTGGGCGGGAAGGTTCGACTGCTCCAGGTGCTTGAGGCACTGCATCCGACGCCGGCGGTAGGCGGAATTCCGCTTGAGGGCGCCCTCGGGGCGATCAGGGAAATCGAAGGGTTTCCCCGCGGCCTTTATGCCGGTGCCCTGGGCTGGATGAACGCCCGTGGCGGCGGGGAATTCTTCGTTGGGCTCAGGTCTGCATTGGTGTCGGGAAACCGGGCCCGCCTTTATGCGGGCGCGGGGATCGTGGCAGGATCGACACCCGACCGGGAATTCGCGGAGACGGAGCTCAAGTTTCAGGCGATGCGAGAGGCGCTTCTCCCCGCAAGGTCCTGATAAGGTGGCTGGCGCCAGGAAGGAGCGACGGTCGCGAGGCAAGATTCGCCTTTTCGCGCGGCGGCTCTTCGGTGATGGATAATAACGCCCGAACGGCGACTGCATCATGGCCTCTCCACGCCTGGATTTTCGCAATGTAAACGCCCTGTGGTGCAGCGTGCTTGCCGAGACGCTGCATCACTGCGGGGTGCGCCATGCGGTGATCTCCCCGGGGTCGCGCTCCACGCCGCTGGCTTTCGCCTTTGCCGCGCACGCGGGAATCGAGGCGACGCCGGTACTCGACGAGCGTTCCGCAGGCTTTTTCGCGCTCGGGATCGCCAAACGGACACGGGTCCCGACCGTCCTCGTCTGCACGTCGGGAACGGCCGCAGCAAATTTCCTCCCCGCCGTCATCGAGGCGCATGAGTCTGGCGTGCCCCTGCTCGTGCTGACGGCAGACCGGCCGCCCGAGCTTCGTTTCTGCGGGGCGGGACAGACGATCGACCAGCAGAAGCTTTATGGCGACCGGGTGAACCACTTTCAGGAAATCGCCGTTCCGGAGGCCCGACTGGACATGCTTGGGTACCTGCGACAGGCCGCTGCGCATGCCTGTGCCCGCACGCTCGTGGCCCGGCCGGGTCCGGTGCACCTCAATTTTCCGTTTCGAGACCCGTTGCCGCCGATCTCCGATGGGCTGCGTCAGGAGGAGTTTTCGTCGCAGCTAGGAGAATCATTCTTTTCGCACCTTGCGCCAACCTCGAAGGCCGAGATCCGACCGGTGGTAGTCCCGCAGCTTCCGGCTACCCGGCGCGGGTTGGTGCTGGCCGGCCCGATGGAGGATCAGGAACCAGAGGGGTATGCGGCGGCGTGCATTGGCGTCGCTGAGAAGTTGGGTTGGCCGCTGCTTGCCGATGCACTTTCGCCGGTTCGCAGTAACGTCCCTCCCGGGGCGTCGGTGATCACCGCCTATGATGCCATTCTCAGGTCGCCCGCAATTGCCGCCGCGCTGAAGCCCCAGGCCGTATTGCTGCTTGAAGGGTACCCGACCAGCAAGGTGCTGCGCGAATGGCTCGCCGGCATTCCCGAGCTGATCGTCCTCCGCGCCGCGGAGGACTTTGCCAATCGCGATCCGCTGCATGCCGCAACGCGTGAACTCCGGTGTGGAGTACGCACCCTTGTTGGGCTCGTTTCGGGAGAGAAGCGCCAGAAGGATCCGTATGCCGCGAGGTGGGTGGAACTGGAATCCATCGCGCGAACGAACCTCGACCAGAAGGTCGAGCGACTCGACTCATGGTTCGAAGGAAGCGTCGCCAGGTTGCTTCAGGAGAGCCTGCCGGGCAAAACGCCGCTGTTCATCGCCAACAGCATGCCGGTTCGGGATGTCGAATACTTCTTCGGAGCGAAAACGAAGGGCCCCCGCGTCACTTTCAATCGAGGCGCGAATGGCATCGATGGCACGTTGTCGACCGCCCTGGGAATCGCTCACGGGGGCATGCCGGCAGTACTGCTTACCGGCGACCTCGCCCTGCTGCACGATTCCAATGGATTCCTTATCCATCCAAAGTTGCGGGGCAGCCTGACGATCGTGCTGATCAATAATCAAGGGGGAGGCATCTTCGAGCATCTACCCGTCTCGCGATTCGATCCGCCCTTCGAGGAATTCGTCGCGATGCCCCAATCCGTGGATTTCAGC
The DNA here is from genome assembly GCA_038144975.1 of Candidatus Salsuginivita brisbanensis. GTDB lineage: Bacteria > Verrucomicrobiota > Verrucomicrobiia > Opitutales > Opitutaceae > Salsuginivita > Salsuginivita brisbanensis. The sequence continues at coordinate 35,945 of JAYQOU010000007.1, forward strand.
CGGCTCGCCGCAGCGCATGGAGTCGAACATCGCCTCATGGCCGACGTCGGCGAGCTCGCTTCGGCGTTGCGGAAACTGCCGGATTCCGGAGTCCGAATCCTGGAAGTACGCACGGACAGGAAAATGGATGCCGCGACTCGCAAGAGGCTGTTTTCGGAGGTGTCGGCGCTGCTTGCCTGACGCATCTGGTGCGCGGAGTCGGGCGAGTCACCTGCAGTCGAGTGCTTGAGAGATTGCCGGGCTCGTCGCGTCCGGAACGATCACCTGGAGGCCGGCGCTGAGGCCGGAAGGAAGCGGCACCGGCAGCGTGAGCACGGGCAATCGGGCGAGGGTGGCTGGAGCGCACAGCTCGAGCATGCGGGTGCGATTTTCCGGCGTGCACTCGGCCTTCGTGAGCGCAGGGCAGGGGACTGCCGGCAGGACCAGGAAATCGAATGTCAGGAAGTAGCTGGTCAGGATCGTGCGAATCGATTGCTGGTGAACCTTTGCACGGATCAAGGTCTGTTCGTCGACTCTCCTTCCTGCGTCGATGCGCTGCCAGACAGGGGGGCTGTATCGTTCGCGGTGTGTGTCCAGCCAGGCAGCGTGGACCTCGGCGACCTCGACGCCGGTGACAGCGGCATAGGTTGGCGCGCCGCCAAGGAAAACCGACTCAAGCCCGTGCCGCGTGGCATCATCCGCCGGGTGGCAGAGATTGTTAGCCGCGCTGGCGCAGGCGTTGCGTACTTCGGCATCGAGCGTTCCATAGTCCAGGTAAACGCCGCGCGGCTCCCGGCCGCCCGTGCGCGATCCGACAAGGGCGTTGTTGATTTCCGCCAGGTCCGCGGCTGTGGAGGCAAACCAGCCCGCTGCATCGCAGGTACGCGAAACGGGGAAGGCATCGGCGGCAAAGGCGTCGCCCGGCGCCAGGCGCATTCCGAAGAGGCCACAGAATGCGGCGGGTCCGCGAATGGATCCTCCGGTGTCCGTCCCGATTGCGAAGGGAACGATGCCCGCTGCGACAGCGGCCGCCGAGCCGCTGCTGGATCCCCCTGCCAGCCGTTCCGGATGTCCGGGCAGTGCGCAGTCGCCGTAGTGCGGATTCTCCCCGGTGTTCCCGCACGCGAACTCGTGCATCTGTGTTTTGCCGGCACACACGGCTCCAGCCTGCTGCAGAGCCCGGACCAGCGCGCCGTTGCCCTTGGGCTGTCTCACCTCAGGGAGAAAGGTCGATCCGGCAAAGGTCGGTGCATCATCGAGGTCGAAGAGGTCCTTGAGAAAATAAGGCAAGCCTTGCAGATGAGACTTCGGTGGGGCCTCTTGGAAGGACTTTGCCAGCTGGTCCTCGGTCGGAAGCCAGGCGATGGCGGCCCGTTTCTGCTGGGGGGTAAGCCGTTCTGCGACCCGACGATGGATCTCGCGTGCTGCTGCGCGGGGATCCCGCGAGAGCCCGCGCCAGAAGGGAAACTCGGAGTCGGATTTCATCGGCAGGCGGCCATCGGGAGCCATTTGTGATCACCCAAAAGCATCGCGCGGGGAAGGGGAATCGTCCCCGCGTTTCGAGGGTTCTCGGTTGCCTGATCGATTCGACGCCCTACCCATGACCGTTCATGTCGATGCGTATCGGATCTGGAGTCATCGCTATCCTGCTGGTAATGGTCGGCGTGACCGGATGCGGGCGCGCGCCGACAGCGGCTGACGGGGAGGAGCAGGCTTTTTCCGTCGAGAATCCCCGCCGCATCGTGCTGCAGACCGACTGGCTGCCGCAGGCCGAGCACGGTGGGTTCTACCAGGCTTTGATGAAGGGCTATTATGCCGAGGCAGGGCTCGAAGTGGTGCTGCTTCCCGGCGGACCGGGCATGGTGAACATCAAGCAATTGGTCGCCCGGGGAGACGCGGATTTCGGCATTCACCGGAGCGATACGCTCATCCTGTCGATCGCCGAGGATTCGCTGCCCTTCACGATGGTCGCGGCGGTAATGCAGCACGATTCCCAGGCCCTGATGGTCCACGATGCGAGTCCAGTCAGGACCTTTGCAGATCTCGAGGGGCAAACCCTCGTGGCCAGTCCCGGGCAGGCCTGGCTGGCATACATCGAGAGACGCTTTGGCGTGAAGTTCGATCTCGTGCCGAACCGTTCGGGCATAGCGGCGTTCCTGGGCGACCCTTCCCTGATTCAGCAGTGCCTGCTCACGAACGAACCCTTCACGGCCCGTGCGGCCGGCACGGCGGTACGCACGCTCGCCATTGCGGATAGCGGCTATGATTCCTATAGCGTGCTCTTCGGGCGCAGGGATTTCGTTCGGGAAAATCCACGTGCGACGCAGGCGTTCCTTGAGGCGACCTGGCGCGGCTGGCTCGATTTTCTCGATGGAGACCCGACCCCGGCATTTGACGAGATCCGTCGGCGCAATCCTTCGGCTACTCCGGAACTCATGGCATTCGCCCGTTCGGAAATGATCCGCAACAGGACCGTCACTGGATACCCGCTCAGAGGGGAGAGGATCGGAAACCTAAGCGCGTCACGACTCCGGGCCGAGATCGCCACGCTTGCGGATCTCGGAATCCTTCGCGGTGCGATCCCCGTGGGGGAACTCGCCTTGCCGGATTACCTTTCTCCCTGAGCCGCGGTCGACCCCCCGGTTTTCTTCGGGATTGAGCGGGAACGCGAATCGGCTTTGATGTTCGCATGGCCAAGCCAAACCCCGCCCCTGTGGATCCGAACGAACTGGTGTCCCTCGCCGCGGGGGTCATCAAGGCCGACAAGTTTCCCGGCCTCGCCTCGATCGATGGAGACCAGCCCCGCGTGCGTCCGGTATCGCCGGTGCGGACGGATGGGTTCACGATCTACGTCGCCAACCTGAGAATGTACCACAAGACGGTGGAGATCGCCGCAAATCCCAAGGTCGAGCTCGTTTATGTCGACGAGAAGCACGACCAGGTGCGCATCACCGGGGTCGCGGAGATCGTGACCGAGAGGCCGATTCTTGAGGAGATCTGGAAAACCAATCCACTCCTCCGCCAGTACCTGGGCACCATCGACAATCCGGCGCTCATCGTCTACCGGATCGTGCCCTCGCAGGTCCGGTACATGCGCGAGTGGGCGCTCGAGTACTACGACGTGCCGATAGGGTAGGTTTTTTGGCTCTAACTCCACCGGCTTCGAGGTTGCGCCCATCTCCGGCGCACACTCAATGTCGCCCCTTCATGGCATATGACTGGCTCAAGGGCGTAGCGGACGAGTACGATGTGATCGTCATTGGCAGCGGGCTCGGCGGACTGACCGGGGCCAACGTGCTGGCCAAGGCGGGACACCGCGTGCTGCTGCTGGAGCACCACTACCAGTTCGGCGGGCTCGCCACGTGGTTCACGCGCAAGGGCGGGCACATCTTCGACATCTCGCTGCACGGCTTCCCCTACGGAATGGTGAAGTCCTGCCGGAAGTACTGGACCCGCGAGATCGCGGACTCGATCGTCCAGCTCAAGGGCATCCGGTTTGTGAATCCCCAGATGGATGTCAGCACGACCTTCACGCGGGAGGACTATACCCGGGTCCTGATCGAGCAGTTCGGCATCGCCCCGGACGTCGTGGAGAAGTTCTACGACCACCTCCGGGCGATGAATTTCTACGACGACAACAAGGAAACTACGGGCGAGATGCTCGAGCGTTTCTTTCCGGGCCGGGATGACGTGAAGCGGCTGCTCATGGAGCCCATCGCCTACGCGAACGGCTCCACGCTCGACGATCCGGCGATCACCTACGGCATCGTGTTCTCGAACTTCATGGGCGCCGGGGTCTACACCTTCCAGGGTGGCTCGGATCTCCTGATCGCCAAGATGACAGACGAACTCCGCAAGAACGGCGTCGAGATCCGCAAGAAGGTGCTCGTGGAGCGCATCCTCGTCGAGGAGCGGGACGGACGAAAGGTCGCCGTGGGCATCCAGGCAAAGGGAGGCCGGACGGTCCGCGCCCGCGCGATCCTGTCGAACGCGAACATCTGGAACACGATCTTCAGGCTCGCCGGAGAGGAGCAGTTTACCGCGGACTTCGTGGATGAGGCCCGCAAGGTGCGCATCAACTCTAGCTCCTGCCAGGTGTACTTTGGCATCCGCAAGGGCGAGACGATCCCGCATATCGGCGACCTCGTCTTCACGTCGGAGAACCCCCACTTCAGCAGCGAGGAGCTGACGGACTTCCGGACGACGAGCCGGACGTTCTCGGTGTACTATCCCGACACGCGTCCCGGACTCGACAGGTACGCGGTGGTGGTGTCGATCAACGCGAGGTACGAGGACTGGAACCGCCTTTCCGATGAGGAGTACGAGGTTCAGAAACGTCGGCTGATCGAGGAATCGCTGGTTGCCCTCGAAAAGCACATTCCCGGCGTCCGGGAGAAGATCGACTGGATGGAGGCGGCGACGCCCTGCACGGTCGAACGTTATACGACCCACGCGGGCGGCACTTCATTCGGAACGAAGTTCGAAGGGCTCCGGGTTTCCATGGACCTTCCCGAGAAGCTGCCCGGCCTGTACCATGCGGGTTCGGTCGGCATCATCATGTCGGGCTGGCTTGGAACCATCAATTATGGCGTGATTGTGGCCAACAAGATCGACCAGTATCTCTTCGCCGGACGACAAGCCGGCGCCCCAGCGACCCAACAAACCGAATGAGTGCACTTCCTGCCGTCACCGACCTGATTCCGCACCGCCCGCCCTTCCTTTTTGTAGACGAGATTGTCAGTGCCACCCCGGAGGGGCTCACGGCCCGGCGTACGTTCAGGCCGGACGAGGATTTCTTCAGGGGACACTATCCGGGTGCACCCATCACGCCGGGCGTGCTGCTCTGCGAGGCTGTGTTCCAGGCGGCCGCCTGCCACCTCGCCCTCAAGGCGCGGGAAGCCGGCGGGGCGCAGGGCGAGGGTCTGCCGCTGATAGTGAAGATCAGCGAGGTAAGATTTCGCTCCCCGGTATATCCGGGCAATACCGCGATCCTCGAGGTGAAGCAGAAGGATGCCATGGGCGGATTCACGATGCTTGCCGGCTCGATCCAGGTTGAGGGGCGACGTGTGCTCACGCTCGAGTTCGCGGTCGCGTGGAAGGTGCCGCAGAAGGCAGAGACGCCCGCATGAACGATTTCCTCAGGCTGTCGGGGCGAACCATTCTCGTGATCGGTGTCGCCAATCGGAAGAGCGTCGCCTGGCACGTCGCCGAGGCTCTGGAGGAGGCCGGGGCGCGGGTCATCTTCAGCGTGCGTTCGGAAGATCGCCGCCGCTCGCTCAAGTCGCTGCTTGCTGATCGACCTGCCTTTGTTTGCGACCTTGAAGATTCCGATGCTGCCGAACGCCTCGCGGACTCGGTCGCCTCGGCGGGATTTCGCGAGATCCATGGCATCGTTCACTCCGTCGCGTTCGCGAACTACTCGGAGGGCCTCAAGCCTTTCCACGAGACGAAGCGGGCGGATTTCCTGCAGGCCGCGGCGATCTCCCAGTTTTCGCTCGTCGAGATTGCCCGGGCTTTCCGGCCTCGGCTCGCCCCGGGCGCCTCGATCGTGACCATCGGGATCTCCTCGTTGCTGGTGACGCCCGACAACTATGGCTACATGGGCCCGATCAAGGCCGCCCTCGATTCGACCGTGCGATTCCTCGCCAAGTCATTCGGCGGAGAGGGGACGGACATTCGCGTCAACGCGGTTGGCTCCGGCCCCCTTAAGACAAGCGCCTCCGCGGGGATACCCGGGTATATCGAGAGTTATCTCTACGCGGAGAAGCTCACATTCCGAAAGCGCAACCTGGAGACGAGCGAAGTCGCGGACGTCGTACTCTTCCTGCTCAGCGAGCGCAGCAGCGGCATCAATGGCTCAACGGTCGTGGTCGATGCCGGACTCGGCAGCAACTACTTCGACCGCGATCTGATCCGGCTCGCGATGCGGCCCGATACCGAAGCGTCGCCGAAGGCGACCGGGAAGGTGGGCAAGCAGTGAGCTCGATTTGCCGGACATGAGGTTCGAGAACACCTGCATCGAGTCGATCGCAGCGGCACTGCCGGAAGAGGTCTGGAGCTCGGAAGCGATCGAGCAGCGGCTGGCGCCGCTCTACGAGCGCCTTCGCCTCCCGGCTGGCCGCCTCGCGTTGATGACAGGCATCCGCGAACGGCGCGTCTGGCCTTCCGGCACGCGTGCCTCGGATGCCAGTGCTGCGGCTGGACGCAAGGTGATGGAGCGCAGCTTGCTCAAAGCCGACGAAATCGACCTGTTCATCCATGGGGCCGTGAGCCGGGACATGCTCGAGCCGGCCACTGCGGCGTTCGCCCACCGCAAGATCGGCCTCGGTTCGCGCGCGCAGATCTTCGATGTCTCCAATGCATGCCTGGGCTTTCTCAATGGACTTGTGATCGCCGCTGGACTGATCGAGAGCGGGCAGATCGGAAGTGCGCTGGTCGCGGCTGGAGAGAACAGCCGCCCGCTCGTGGAGCAGACGATTCGGACGCTCCTCGACGAGCCGCTCGACCGCAATGGAATCAAACCCTACTTCGCGAACCTGACGATCGGGTCCGGTGCCGTGGCAGCTGTCGTGTGCCATCGGGACCGGGTGAAGGGCAGGGGACACCGCCTGCTTGGAGGCGTTGCGCGTGCGGCAACCGAACACAGCGATCTCTGTCAGGGCGACTCACACGGGCGCGATTCGCTGGCGATGCAGACCGACTCGGAACAACTCCTTAACGCCGGCGTCTCGCTGGCGCGGGAGACGTGGCGCGAGTTTACCGGGCCAGGAAGCTTTCCTGCGGACGGATTCTCGCGGTATATTTGTCACCAGGTCGGCAGTGCCCATAGGCGCCGCCTTTTTGAGGAACTCGGCATCGATGTCGGACGCGACTACTCGACCTTCGAGACGCTCGGCAACACGGGCTCGGTGGCGCTTCCTGCGACGCTGGCCGCGGCGGTTGAGAACGGCGCGGTCCGCGAAGGCGATCGGGTGGGACTGCTTGGCATCGGCAGTGGGCTGAATTGCCTGATGCTCGCGCTCGACTGGTGAGGGAGTGATGAGCGACGTGACCGCTCCGAAAATTCCGGACTGGCTGGCGGCAATATTTCCGTTCGAGCCGCGGAGCTTCAGGACTCCGGGCGGCGCGCTGATGAGCTACGTCGACGAGGGCCCACGTGCGGAGGAGGCAGTGTTGATGCTGCATGGCAACCCGACCTGGTCGTTCTACTACCGCCGCCTGATCACGTCGCTTTCGGGGCAGGTGCGTTGCATTGTCCCTGACCATGTTGGTATGGGGCTTTCCGAGAAGCCCCAGACCTACGACTACACGCTTGCCTCACGAATCCGCGACGTCGAGGCCCTGGTCGAGTCGCTCGGCGTCAGGAAGGTGCACCTGGTGGTTCACGACTGGGGCGGGGCGGTCGGGTTCGGATTTGCCGCGAGGCATCCGGAACTGATCGGACGGCTGGTGGTGATGAACACTGCCGCGTTTCCATCGAAACGCATTCCAGTCCGGATCGCTGTTTGCCGAACGCCGCTCCTTGGCAAGGTGATCGTGCGTGGACTTAACGGCTTTGCCGGGCCGGCGACCCGGATGGCAATGCATCGGCGCTCGTTGTCGGCCGACGAAAAGCGCGGTTATTTGTATCCCTACGGCTCGTGGGCTGATCGCGTCGCAGTCCACGGCTTTGTCCGGGACATCCCGATGCAGCGTTCTCACTCGAGCTATCGGACCCTGGACGATGTCGCGAGCGGGCTGAAGAAATTTCGCAACAATCCCGCGCTGATCCTCTGGGGCGGCCAGGACTTTTGCTTCAACGACTCATTTCTCGACGAATGGAAGAATCGACTCCCCCAAGCGGCAGTCGAGTACCTGAAAGACGCTGGGCACTACGTCCTTGAGGACGCCGCGGAGACCGCGGTTCCGCGGATCGCGGGGTTCCTGAGCGTCTGAGCAAATCGAGTTGCACGCCTCTCGGCCGTAGCGAGGCGCTGGCCGGAATCGCCCGTCTGCGCTACGATTTCGAGGTGAAAATGGCCAAGCGGTCAGAGCTACCCAAGCCAAATCAGTCACTACTCCGGAACTACTTCGCTAAACTCTGTTGGTGTCCGTTTTGGTGTCCGGGGCACTTCGAATCTTGGTATTCCTCTGTACAGTGCGGTCTTCCGAGAATATCGAGTTGTTGCCCCTTACCTTTTCTGACCGTGGAAACGCGCAATCGCAGGGTTACGCTCAGCGTGTTAATGGCGATCGGAGTTACTATACCAGTAGCGACTTTCCTCTCGGAAGGGGTTTTTGATCGAACGCTGCCCACTGATTCCACCGAAACTGCCCTGCTCGCAGCGGGGTTTGTCCTTGCGACCGTTAGCCCGCTGCTTTCAGGGCGCACCGGGCCCGCGCGTATCGGCTATTCTATAATCGGAGTAATCGCGTATGCGATTTTCCTTATCGCGGGATGGATTATCCTACTTTTCGGTTTCGGATGGATTGGCAAACATTAGCAACTCGCCTCGCTCAATCCTTTGGCGTAGCAGTGAGTCGGGAAAAGCTGATAGAGGCGCCCTCCGGGTTCACGACGGACAATTCCTCATCCGAGAGGTGAACCACTCGGAATGCGATGTAACCGCCATTTGCGCCGTTGACCACGAGGTACTCGGAGTCCACGTCCCACGCCCCGACCGCGAAGTTATTTCTCTTCCCAGTGGCCGTCCCATCAAAGTACCCGCGTCGATCGGCCGAAAGTTCCAGCCGAAATTCAGCGGGCCGGGTCGATCCCTGCGGCAATTGCTCGGAACTCAGCGATTGCCAGCTGCCGATGAAATCGTCCGCAGCGTAACGCGGCGCGGGAGCAGCAACGGAAGGTGGGAGCGTCGACTGGGTCGAACGTCTACTAGCCCGGTGCCTCAGCGTGGCACGGAGCCCGGTTGGACTACCCGGATGAACCCAAAGCGTCAGACGATCCGCAGAGAAATCCTCGATTCGCAGCAGTTGAAAGCCATCGGAATCCGTATCGGTAACGGAGATGTATTTGCGGCTAACCGTCCATCGTCCTTTCTTCACTATCGGGTCGGTCCCGCCTCCGATGGCTGCCATCAGACTGCAGCGACAGCTGAACTCGGGCGACCGGAATAGGGACGCTTATCTGGGCAAAAACCGCGTCGCCGTTCCAATCGCCGACCAGCGGTCCCGAATCCGGGCGTGCTTCGCCGGCCGCCAGCCGGACAGCAGGAGCAGCCAGCAGCAACCCGGCCATGAGCAGCCTGGGAAACCTTACCCATTATTTGACTCTCATGGGATGGCGGAGTGGCCCATGAATATTGCCAGGAGAATCAGGAGTAGCGGCGTGCATCAGATGAATGACCCGGGACTGGCTCGGGATCGGCCATTTTGGGATGCAATATCCGTGTAGGCGAAACCGGGCCTGGCTGACGAGCAAGAAAGGGGCGCGGCTTGCCGATTCGTAGCCATGCTGGAAGTGGCAGCCCATTCTTCGCTCTTCGAGCTACGGAGGACACGTTTCGGATTCCGAAACGTGGAGGCGCGGGCCGGAATCGAACCTTAGCCCAATTCCGCGATCAGAAGTCAAACTGGTCGATGTTCTCGCGGGTGAACTTGAAGGGTTCGCCGAGGAGGATGTTGTCGCCCTGGATCTGGAACGTACCGAGGCTTCCGGTGAAGGTGGTTGCGCCCGGAGCCAGCGAGCCGTTCGCGAGCGCGGCCGCGGCCTCGATGGTCAGGTAGCCGAGGTCCTCGGTCTTCCAGAGGATCACGGTGTCGGTCACGCCTTCGTGCACGTAGAGCTTGTTCTCGTTGGGCAGGCCGAGGCCGATGTTCTTCACCTGGCCGACCTTGCCGGCCTGCTTGATCGCCTCAGCGGCGCCGGGGACCGCCGGCGAGCAGATGTTCATGATGAGCTCGAGATTCGGGAACGCCGCCATAAGCGCCGTCGCCTCGCTCTGCGCCTTGTCCTTGAGGTCATCGCAGGGGCGCAGGGCGACCATGCGCAGGTTCGGGTACATCGTTGACCGGCGCTCCTCGATGTAGCGCTGCCACTCGATCATGTTCTGCGCGGTGAGCGAGGCCGTGATGATGGCAAATTCGCCGTCGGGTCCGACGAGGCGCGCGGCCTCGTCCATCAGCGCGTAGCCGATGCCCTGGGGCGTTGCTTGGTTGACGAAGAAGTCGCGAGCGTCGGGAGCCGAGTCGGCATCGTAGGTGATCACTTTGATGCCTCGGTCACGGGCGCGCCGCAGGGCGGTGGAGATTCCCTCCGGGTTCTCGCAGGCGACGGCGATCACATCGACGCCGAGCGTGATCCAGTTCTCGATGATCTCGTTCTGCTTGGCGGGATCGGGATCCGTCGGTCCGTCGAAGATCAGGTCGATGCCGAGCGCCTGGGCGGCGCGCTCGGCGCCATTGCGCACGGAGATAAAATAGGCGTTGCCCTTGGACTTGGGCATCAGGGCGATGACGGGACGGCGGGTGCCATCGGCAGCAGCGGTATCAGACGAACGGCTGCAGCCGCTGACGAAAACACTGAGGGCTAGCAGGTAGAGAATGAGCTTTTTCACGGTGGGGCGGGGGAGCCGGGGGTTGGGGGGCTTGCGGTCCGCGTCCGTCGGTGGGCGCGCAACCGCTCAACCATTTTGGGCACCATTGCGCCGGACAAGGCTAAAAGCAGCAGCGCCCCAGTGAGCACTCCCGCGGCCTCGCGCGGCAGGCGTGCGTGCACGAGTCCGTTGTTGAGGATGGCAATCGCGGCGACACCGAGCAGCGTGCCGTGAACGGTGCCGACTCCGCCGAATATGCTGGTGCCGCCGAGCACGACGGCGGTGATCGCGAACAGTTCGTAGCCGGTCCCGGCGTCGGCCTTCGCCTGTCCGAGGCGAGCGGTGTAGAGGATCGCCGCGAGCGCGGTGACGATTCCCGCAAGCGAATAGACGAGGGTGGTGTATCGGCTCACCGGAATTCCTGCGAAGCGCGCGCCTTCAGCCGAGAATCCAATGGCGCGAATCGCGCGTCCGTGGGCGGTTGCATGCACGAGGATCCAGATCCCGACGATCACCGCCAGGAACGCGGGAGCCTGCGCGGGCAAACCGAGCCATCGGCCCTGGCCAAGCGCGAGGAAGGAGGCGGGGAAATTGGTGAAGGTGTCGACTCCATGCGTTATCGCCTCGGCCAGTCCGCGAAAAAGCGAGTAGGTGCCAAGCGTGACGATCAGGGGCGGCAGCCGCAGCCTGGTGATAAGCGTGGCGTTGAAGGCGCCCGCGAGGGCGCCGATGGCGAGTGTGGCCACGCCCGCGAGCGGGAGAGGGAGGCCCGCATCCCGCCAGAGCTTTCCGAAGAGGATGGCGCACAGTCCCAGGAGCGAGCCGAGTGAGAGGTCAATGCCACCGGTCAGGATGATCGGGGTCATTACGAGGGCGATCAGCCCGATCTCCGCGGAGTGCCTCAGGATGTCGTAGGAGTTTTCCAGTGAGGCGAACCGGGGCCCGACGGAGTTGAAGTACAGCCACTCCAACAACACGACGACGAGCAGCACGACTTCCGTGCGGTAGGTCGCGGGAAGGCGCTGCGGGGCGAGTGATTTTGAAGACGTCGGCATCTCGAGATCAGCCCTTGCCGTGGCGGCGGAATCCGTCCGCGATGACGGCCAGCAGAATTATTCCGCCCTGGATTGCCTTTTCCCAGTACGCCTCGATGCGCAGGTGAATCAACGCAGGGGATATGCAGGCGAGCAGGAGCAGTCCGGAAAAAACGCCCGCAAGGTTGCCGCGTCCGCCTGTGATTGCGACGCCACCGACGACGACCGCGGCGATTGCCTTCAATTCGAGTCCGGTGCCCGACTTCGGATCCACCTGGGGCGATTGAACCATATTCATCATCGCGGCGAGGCCGGTCAGCGCGCCGAGGATCACGAACGTCTTGAACGTCACCCATGAGGGGCGCAGTCCCGCGAGTCGGGCCGCTTCGGCGTCGGCCCCCACGGCATAGACGTGCCGGCCGCCTGCTAGGCCACGCATTGCAAGCGCGAGAAGCGCAAAGATCGCGAGCGCGGTCGCGATAAGTATTGCCTGGCCGGCGGCCTGGGGGAGGCCGAACCACTGGAGGTCCCGGGGCAAGTCGACGAACTGGCCCTGCCGTATCCATCGCAGGCCCTCCCGCCAGGTGACCATTGTGCCGAGCGTCACCACGATCGAGGGCAGGCCGAGGCCGGCGACAAGCAGGCCGTTGAAAGCGCCGAGCAGGGCGCCGATCGCGACCCCTGCGGGAAGCACCAGCACGGGATGCCAGCCTGAGGCCGCAAGCATGCCGGCACAGACCCCGCACAGTCCGAACTGCGAGCCGACCGAGATGTCGATCTGTCGGCCGATGATCACCAGTGCGATGCCACAGGCGACCAGCAGCGTCGGCGCCTCGCGCGTGGCGAGCGAGAGCAAGGGCTGCGCTTGGAAGAAGGACGGGGCGGCGACAGCAAGTCCGCCCAGCACCAGGAGCAGCGCCGCTGTGACCGAAAGTTCTCTAAAATACCGCTTCATCCGGATTCGGCCTTGGGAGCCGGTTGGCCAAGGGCCGCCGCCATGACAGCCGGTGCCTCCGAGCGACCGGGCAGGATCTCGGCGAGTGTGCCGCCACGCATTACGCCGATCCGGTCGCTCATGCCGATCACCTCGGGTAGGTCGCTCGAGATCAACAGGACGGCGATGCCCTGCGAGGCGAGCGATCGGATGAGGCGGTGAATCTCGACCTTAGCGCCGATGTCAACGCCCTGCGTCGGCTCGTCGAGGATGAGCAGGCGTGGCTTCGTGGCGAGCCAGCGCGCCACAGATACCTTCTGTTGGTTTCCGCCGGAGAGGCTGGAGGCAGGAGCCCAGCTGCCGGCACAGCGAATTGAGAGTTCGTCGATATATTGCCGGGAGAGGCGGTCCTCCTTGCGCAGTTGCAGCAACGAAGCGGGAAAAATCCGCCGATGTATAGCCATGGTGACATTCTGGGCCACGGGCATTTCACCGATGATTCCATGCCTGCGTCGGTCTTCAGGAACGTAGGCAATCCCTTCGGCGATGGCCTCTGCAGGGTTCCTCGGACGGATCTCTTTTCCGCGCAAAGTGACCGTGCCTCCCGTGATAGGGGCCAGCCCAAACAATGCATGGGCCAGCTCCGTGCGGCCTGCGCCGACGAGTCCGGATAGCCCGAAAACCTCGCCCGAACGAACCTCGAACGAGACATTGCGGATTCCAACCGAAGGCGCGTGCAGCTCGCGAATCGAGAGCAGGGCGTCACCGGGCGAATCGGCGGCCTCGGGATAGACCTGCGAAAGCTCGCGACCGACCATCATGCGGATCAGGCGTGCCTCATCTGTCTCGGTCACGCCGGTCGAACCGACGCTCGATCCGTCCCGGAGCACGGTAACCCGGTCGGCGAGGGCGAAGATCTCCTCGAGCCGGTGCGAGATATAAATGATGCCGGCCCCTTGGGAGCGCAGTTCGCGAACAACAGTAAACAGGACTTCCTGTTCGTTGCGCGTGAGCGAGGCAGTCGGCTCGTCCATGACAATGACTCGGGCGCCGGCGCCTACGGTACAGGCGATCTCCACCAGCTGCTGTTCGGGCATGGAGAGCTCGCGGACTTCGGACTCCGGGTCTATCGACGCGCCGATGCGTGAGAGAAGATCGCGGGCCCGCTGGCGGCGCCTTTTCCAGGCGATCCGGCGCAGGGCGGTTGCGGGCTCAAGGCGTAGGCCGATATTCTCGGCAACCGTGAGTTCGGGAAACAGGGCCGGTTGCTGGTAGATGCAGGCGATGCCGAGCGCGTGTGCCTGCCGGGGTGTCAGATAATGAAGCGCGCGGCCGTCGATCGAGATCGAACCGGCATCGGGCTGGTGGGCTCCGGTTACGACGCGGATCAGGGTGCTCTTGCCGGCGCCGTTCTCGCCGAGCAGTGCATGGACCTCGCCCGAGTGGAGGGTGAAATCGACTCCCTTAAGCGCCTGGACGCCGGCGTAGGCCTTGGCGATGCCCTTAAGCTCGAGCAGCGGCGGGGTCATTGGCGTTCGAGGGGCGGGAAAGGCGGGGGAAACTCAGTTCCGCACGGTGGGGATTCCGTACAGACCACTACTTAACATAATATATATTGTGCACAGTAAATCGATCAGGGCGTTCGGCCCCAGCGACTTGTGAACGGGAAATAGATGAATAGCGGCTTTCCAACCACGTCGGCAGCCGGGACATACCCCCAATAGCGACCGTCCGCGCTGTTCGAGGAATTGTCGCCGAGTGCGAAGAAGTGGTCATCGGGAACAATGGCTTCTTCGCCTTCGCGCAGGAGGCCGCCATTTTCGGGCCCCGGCAGATAGCCGCGATACAATCCGTCTCGGCGGGCGTTCCGATCGAAGGCCGGCGAACCCTGAATGGGACTGCCGTTGCGATACAGGGCCGGGTCGCGGATTTCGATCCGGTCACCGGGAAGCCCAACCAGGCGCTTGATGTAATACTGGTCGCCGTACTCGATCGCGATGCCCGGGATGTTTCCGGTCCGGAAAACGAATCCCTGCCCCACCGCCGGCCGGGCAAAGTGATAGCTGACCCGGTCGACGAAGAGCTGGTCGCCGGTAAGCACATCGAAACTCAAGAACGCCTTTCCTGCCTCCGCTCGTCGAGCCAGGGTGACGAACCTGAGCGGACCATTGGCCCGCGGCGAATTTCGTACGGCGGTCATCAGCTGGGTCGGGGTCAGCTCGAATGCCTCCAGGAAGGCTGCATCGAAATCGAAATCGAGCGGCACTCGTTCCCGCACGGCTACGTCGTTCACATAGAATACGTACTCCCTGAAGCTCCCCGGCAGGATCAACCAGCGGCGGCCGCTTTGCGGTTCCCAGAAGAGCCGCCCGGTGCGGGTGTCGACGGCCACGCTGATCGGTCCGTCGGCCGGCGCCACAATTTCATGGTAATCGGCGCCCAGCGCCAGGAACCGGAAAGCCTGCTCGAGGCGTCCCGGGGTCTGATCCGGGTCGGGATAGACCTGCGGCGTCATCCCATAGTAGCTCGGCCACATCGAGTTCGTTGGAATCTTGAACGGCTGAACGAAGTACGTGCGCACACCCAGGATCACAATCGCCGCCACCAGCAGGAATTCCACGTTCTCCACCAGGGAGCCCCGTCGGTAGATCCTGCCGCCGGCCTGGCGCAGCGTGGCGTCCAGCGCCTCGATCTGCAGCTTGATCTTCTCCGGCTCGGCGCGTTCGCGCCGGGCCTTGCGCAGGGCCTCTGTCCGGGCAAGCAGGTCCTTCCTCTCCGACTCGTCCAGCTGGTCGCGCCGGTAGTGCCACGCCCTTTCGGCGACCTCTATCCAGTTCTCCGCGTTCACAAGCATGCGGCTCTTCCGGGACCGCATGCGGTACAGGCTCCCCAGTCCGTACCAGCACAGCCAGAGGGCAAGCAGCAGTACGATCAGGAAGCCGAGGTTCATTGTCCGTTAGTTGGTCTTGAGGACCTTGATGAACGCGTCGGAAGGAATCGAGACGCGACCGAACTGCTTCATCTTCTTTTTCCCCTCCTTCTGCTTGTCCAGGAGCTTTCGCTTGCGGCTTATGTCGCCGCCATAGCACTTCGCCGTCACGTCCTTCCGCATCTCCTTCACGTTGTCGCGTGCGATGATCTTGCCCCCGATGGCGGCCTGGATCGCAACCCGGAATAGCTGCGGCGGAATGATCGCTGCGAGCTTGGCGCACAGCTCCCGGCCCTTTTGCTCGGCCTTGTCGCGATGCACGATCGAGGCAAACGCGTCGACCGGGTCCCCGTTGACGAGGATCTCCATCTTCACGAGCTCCGATGCCCGGTAGTCTCCGAGTTCGTAGTCCATCGAGCCATAGCCGTGTGTGATGCTTTTCAGGCGGTCGTTGAAATCCACCAGGATCTCATTGAGCGGCAGCATGCAGGTCAGCATCACACGGTTGGCGTCGAGCGTGTCGGTATGATCGACCGTGCCGCGCTTTTCCATGATCAGCGAGAGAATGTCGCCCATCGCATCATTGGGGATGTGCAGGGACGCACGAATCGTCGGTTCCTGGACCTCGAGGATCGTGCCGGGGTCCGGCAGATTGATCGGGTTGTCGACCTCGATGGTCTTTTCGCCGTGCTGCACGACCTTGTAGATGACACTCGGATAGGTCGAAATGATGTCGACGCCATGCTCCCGGCGAATGCGTTCCTGGATGATCTCCATGTGGAGAAGCCCGAGGAAGCCGCAGCGAAACCCGAATCCGAGCGCGGCGGAACTCTCCGAGGAATACACGAAGGCCGCGTCGTTGAGACGAAGGCGACCGAGCGCGGCCTTGAGCTTCTCGTAATCCGAGGACTCAACCGGATAGAGCCCGCAGAAGACCATCGGCCGAACCTCCTTGTAGCCGGGCAGCATCTCCGTGGCGGGCTTGGCCGCCAGGGTGATGGTGTCGCCGATCTTGAGATCCGCCGGGTCCTTGATCGTCGAAACGACATAGCCGACGTCCCCTGCCTCGAGGACGTCCACTTTCTGCATCTTGGGCGTGAACACACCCACTTCCTTGATCTCGGCGCGCTGGTCGGTGTGCATCAGCGCGAGGTGCTCGCCCGCACGAAGCGCTCCCGAGAAAACGCGCGCGTAGGCGATCACGCCGCGGTACGTGTCATAGAGCGAATCGAAGACCAGCGCGCGAGTCTGCGGAAACTCCGTCCACCGGGGCGGCGGCACGCGCTGCACGACGGCCTCCAGGATATCGACGATGCCGATGCCGGACTTGCCGCTGGCCAGGATCGCCTCTTCCGCGGAAATCGCCAGGATGTCTTCCAGCTGCTTCATGCAGAGCTCGAGGTTGGCGCTCGGAAGGTCGATCTTGTTGATGACCGGGATCACCTTGAGGTTTTGGCCGAACGCCAGGTGCGCATTGGCGACGGTCTGGGCCTCCACGCCCTGGGCGGCGTCGATGAGGAGGACGGCCCCCTCGCAGGCGGCCAGGCTGCGTGAAACCTCGTAGGAGAAGTCCACGTGCCCGGGCGTGTCCATGAGGTTGAGCTTGTAGTCCTGATCGTCCTTGGCCCGGTAAACCATGGTGACCGGGTGGGACTTGATCGTGATGCCGCGCTCCTTCTCGAGGTCCATCGAGTCGAGGTGCTGGTCGGTCATCACTCGCTGCGCGACGGTGTTCGTGTGCTCGAGCAGGCGGTCGGAAAGCGTCGTCTTCCCATGGTCGACATGGGCGATGATGCAGAAATTGCGTGTCCTGGGTGCGGCGGACATGGTCAGGCGGTGGGAAGGTCGGCGGCCTCGGAAAAGCTCCGCACCACCCAGCTCTTGTCTGTCCGGCGGGCAAGTCCGGCGAGCACCCCTCCGGGTCCGAGTTCCCAGAACTCGGTCGCGCCCGCGGCAGAGGCGGAGCGCATGCAGTCCTCCCAGAGGACGGGAGAAACGACCTGGCGGACCAGTGCCTGCTTGATCGCATCGGGACCGCCGGCATCGCGCCCCGTCGTGTTGGTGAATACCGGGAAAGTGGGCGCCGCGAAAGGTATCGGCGCAAGGAAGGCCTCCAACGCGGCGCGAGCCGGTTCCATCAGGCGACTGTGGTAGGCACCGGCGACGTTCAGGGCCATGACCTTCTTCATTCCCCGCTCCTTCGCGGCTGCGACAGCCGTCTCGATACGGTCACGGGCGCCTGAGATGATGATCTGTCCAGGCGCATTGAAATTCGCGGCTTCGATGTCGAATTCCCCACAGAGTGTGGCCACGGCATCCCTGGATTCCCCGATCACGGCGGCCATCGAGCCGACGGATTGCTCGCAGGCGAGCTGCATGAGGCGTCCGCGCTCTGCCACGATGCGCAGCCCGGTCTCGAAGTCGAAGACCCCGGCCGCCGCGCATGCCGTGAGCTCGCCGAGGCTGAGGCCGAGGGCGCACGCCGGGGCGCCGCCGGGCAGGCCGCCGCGTTCCTTGATCGCGGCGAGCAGTGCGAGTCCGTGAACGAACAGCGCCGGCTGGCATACCCGGGTCTGGGTCAATTCCGACTCGGGACCGTTGAAACTCAACGAGGACAGGTCCCAGCCGAGCACGGTCGTCGCGCTTTCGTAGAGCTTACGTGCCGCGGGGGAAGCCTCCGCGATGCTGCGCCCCATGCCGACTTTCTGGGCTCCCTGTCCTGAAAAGATTAGTGCCAGTCCCATGATTGAAACCGACGAGAAAAGCCCCCGTCCGTGTCAAATCCAAGCTCTAATCGGCGCCCTGTCCCGGTGCCGGTTTAACAGGACTTCAAAACCGTTTCAGGCCCGGAAAATACCTCTCGTCGCTCGAACGGCGGAACACCTCGGGGATCACGGATGTAGGACGCCGGGCGGCGGCCGCGGGTGCCGGACTCATTGCCTGGACAGGTTGTCCGCGGGATAGTGACGCCGGTGGTGCAGGATTGGGCGCGGGAGCAAGCGAGGCCTGAGGTGGCGGAACTGCAGCAAGATAAGGGTTTTCCTGGGGAGCTCGGGATACGCGGGTCGTACCCGAGTCCAACCCAGGCGACCGGCTCGTTAGCCGTGAATCGGTCGATCCATCCAGGCCGGAAAGTCCGGGTACCGTCGGACCCCCGCTTTCGCGCTGCCAGATATCGAAGGAGTCGGGTGCCATCCATTGCCCGAGGTAGTTGTCGAAAGGATTTGAAAGCGCCCGGCGCGTAGGTGCGGACGAACCGTTGGCGGCGGCAATCCGCTCCTCGATATAGCGTTCGTCCATCGCGGCGACGAGATCCAACGGCTCGCCGGCGCTACGGGTGCGGTTCGGAGTTGGGAGGTCGGCATCCTCGATTGCGGATCGTGGGCTTCGGGCAGCCTGCGTTCGCCGGGCCTCGCGTTCCATGGCATCCACGAGCCAACCGCGGGACTGAGTGGCTCCTGGATCCCGGAGCACACTGGGCTCTACCGGCGCAGCCGGTGCGAACGGCAGCGCTTCGCCGGTGCCGATCGTCGGGATCGAGGGAAGAGCCGTACCCGAGGTCGGACCGAGCGGATTGGCCGCATCGGCGCGGATTGCCTGGAGTTCCTTGCGTGCCTCGGTGATCGCGCCAGTGGCGCTGCCGGGCCTCTGGGCCGTCTCCGCCCCGATGAGGCCCGCCGCCGTGAATGCGGCGAACGCCAGGAGAAGAAGCGGCACGCGCGCGTTCACGGTGCCGGGTCAGGTCTTCATGAAGATGCCCTTGAGGTTCATCTCCAATGCCTGGGGATTCGGCGAGAATTTCACGCCGTCTGCCTTGCTGATGATGCCGTCCTTTGCCTGGGACAGCTTGATCAGTGCGTTTGCCGTTTCACCGAGCCCGAGGTCCTCGAAGGCCGGGACCCGGCTCTTGATATGGCGCAGGACGATGCTCACGAGGCCGCGCTGGTGGAAGGCGTTGACGCGGAAGCGGCCGACGCCGTCAGCCGCATAGGCAAAGTCGACCTGGCCTTCGTCGTCCCACCTCGGGCGGAAGATCTTGGGAACGTGCTCCTCGACGAACGCCTGGGCCTCCGGGCAGGTGATCGGGTCCATGTCGACCGGCTTGAGGCGGCCTGCCAGCCGGACATAGCCGGGCTTGTTCGACTTGACCACGATGTCGCTCGCGCCGCTGTCGACGGCGAGCTTGAGCAGGTCGTTCATCAGTTCGGTATGTGGCGTCATGGGCGGCTCGTTGGAAAAAACGTTGCGCCTTCCCTAATTCAGCCTGCTGTTTTCAGCAAGGCTGCATTGCCTTACGTCCCACCGCCATGCCGAACCGTCCGTTCACCGGAGCGATCACCGCGCTCGTCACTCCCTTCCGCCGCCAACGCGTCGCCTTCGACGACCTGGAGCGGCTCGTCGCGTTCCAGCTGCGCGGCAGGATCGACGGCATAGCCGCCGTCGGGACCACGGGCGAGTCGCCCACCCTCTCCCATGAGGAACACCTGGATGTCATCCGCGCGGTGATTGCGGCAGCCCGAGGTCGGGTGCCGGTCATCGCGGGGACGGGCTCGAACTCGACGCAGGAGGCCGTGGCGCTCACCGAGCGTTCGCACGAGGCCGGAGCGGATGCGATGCTCGTCGTGACCCCTTACTACAACAAGCCGAGCCAGGAGGGAGTCTTCCGCTATTTCGCCGCCGTCGCCGAGGCGACGGACAGGCCGATCATTCTCTATTCGATTCCGAGTCGATGCGGCATCGAGATCAGTGTCGGTGTCGTCGAGCGCCTGCGCGCGCACTTCCCGCATGTCCGCTGGATCAAGGAGTCGGGCGGCAGCGTGGAACGTGTCGACCAGCTCAAGCAGGCGCTGGGTGACGACATCGTGGTTCTCAGCGGTGACGACAACCTTACCCTGCCCTTCATGTCCGTCGGCGCTGAAGGCATCATCAGTGTCGCCTCGAACCTGGTCCCGCGCGAGGTCGGGCAGCTCGTCTCGCTGGCGGCTTCCGGCAAGCTCGCGGCGGCAACGCGGCTGCATCGACGTCTGTATCCCCTCTTCCGGGGCCTCTTCATCGAGCCGAATCCGGTGCCCGTGAAGTACGCGCTCCAGCGGCGCGGCCTCATCGGCTCTGCGGAAGTTCGCCCCCCGCTGGCGCCGCTCTCGACGGCCGGTGCAGCCGTGATCCGGAGCCTGCTGGCGTCGTCCCGTTCCTGATTTCATCCATGCCGCTCAAGCTTCTCATCAATGGGTCCCGTGGGCGCATGGGACTCGCCGTCGCCGAGGTCGCGGCCGAGGCCGGCTTCCGCATCGTTGCCGCGGTTGACCAGGGCGATGACCTCGCGAAGGGAATCGCGGCCTGCGACGTCATCATCGATTTCAGCTCGCATGATGCCACCCGGGGGCTCCTGAAACTTGCCGTCGCGGCAGGTCGTCCCGTCGTGATCGGGACCACGGGCCACGCGCCGAAGGAGCGCCAGTCGCTGCGCCGGCTTGCCTCGAAGGTGCCCTGCGTCTGGTCCGGCAACTATTCCGTGGGCGTCAACCTCCTCTACGCGCTGACCCGGACCGCGGCGCGAACGCTGGGCGGGGATTTCGACGCAGAACTTATCGAGCTGCATCATCGCTTCAAGAAGGACGCCCCCAGCGGGACTGCCGAGCGACTGCTTGAGGTGTTGCTCGAGGAACGCAGGCTGGGTGCGAAGGAACTGCGTCACGGTCGCGCGGGGATCACAGGAGCGCGGACGCCGAGCGAGATCGGGGTGCATTCCGTGCGCGGCGGCGACATTGTCGGCGACCACACCGTGATCTTCGCCGCGCTCGGCGAGCGCCTCGAGCTTACCCATCGCGCAAGCGACCGGGCGATCTTCGCCAAGGGGGCGTTGCGCGCGGCCGCCTGGGTTGTTCGGCGTCGGCCTGGAGTTTACGACATGCAGGACGTCCTCGGCCTGCGCTGAGTGTCTTCATGATCACCTCGATCACAGGCCGGCTGGTGGCATCGACGCCGCTGCTTGCCGTGCTCCAGGTGCAGGGCATCGGCTACGAGGTGCACGTGCCGCTCACGACCGCGGAGCGACTGCCCGTGCCGGGAACGGAGGTGACCTTGCATACGCATGCAGTGTATCGCGAGGATGCGCAGACGCTCTACGGATTCGCGACCCTCGCAGATCGGGACTTCTTCCGCCTGCTGGTCACCCACGTCACAGGCGTCGGTCCGAAGGTCGCCCTTAGCATCATGAGCCGCCTTTCGCTTCCTGTGCTCGAGGGAGCGATCCGGTCGGGCGATGTTCCCCTGCTCGCGAAATGCCCGGGAATCGGGCGCAAGACGGCGGAGCGGCTGGTGGTCGAGCTCCGGACAAAGGTCGGTGGTGGATCCGATGCGGTGTCCGTCCCTGCGGGTGCGGCTGAGCGTGGCGATGGCAGTGTCACCCGGGATGCGACCGCCGCGCTCATTGCGCTAGGTTACAAGGCGGCCGAGGCAGACCAGGCGGTTCGGCGTGCCATCCGCGATCTCGGCGGCGAGCCAACGACCGAGGCGATCATCAAGCGGGCGCTTTCCTGAGTGCGGGGTTCGGCGGGGCCGGGGTGCGGCCCGCGCAGCCCGTCACTTCTGGAACTGGAAGCCGATCGTCTCCGTGGCCGCCTCGGGTGGGTACGGGCTGGTGAGCACGTTCAACTCCTCGCGGCCAGACGCGACGCGCTCGAAGAGCAGCGGCTGCCTAGCGGGAGCCGCGGCAAGCGGACTGATCTGGAAATTCATCCACGCCAGCTCGGCCGGGAGCGGCACCGCCTGCGAGGAGGCCCCGTCGTCGGCATTGCGGCGAACGAGCATGAATCGAAAATCCCCGAGATTCGGCATGGGGAGCTGCACTCCACCCTCGTTCACGGCGATCTCGACAGGCTCCTCGATCGCGATGACGGGCGAAGACGCGACAGAGTTGCTGCTGGCAGGGCCGACGCGGAGGAAAGCCAGCGCGACGAGGGCGGCGGCGACTGCGGCAAACCCGGTCGCGGCCAGGAAGGGATTCCACGAACGGGATGTCGCGATCGCGGGTTCGTGCGCATCCTCAAAGGAATGGCGGACGGAAACCTCCCCCTTCATGGCTTCCTCGTAGAGCATGGTGCATGCGCGATGCATGCGGCAGTACTGCACGTAGGTGCGGTGTCGCGCAGGATCACGCAGGATCTCCTGTTCGAGGAGTTCGGCATCCCTCGGCTCGATCTGTTGATCGACGTAGAGGTTCAGTAGTTCGAGGAATCGGGACTCCTTCATTTGAAATCATCTCCCAGCTTCGCACGCAGGCTCTCCCGCGCCCTTGCGATGCGGCTCTTCACTGTACCCACCGAGATGTTCAGGATCGCGGCGATCTCCTCATAGGAAAGGTTGCGGACGTTCCGCAGGATCAGGATCTCGCGGTGCTTGGCGCCCAGGCGCTCCATGCACTGGGCGACGTTGTCGACCAGTTCCTGAGTGACGGTGGCGTCCTCCGGGGTCTCCAGTTCTGCCGGGAGAACATCGGCAAGGGTTGCGTCGCCCTCATCCGTGAGCGGGGCGTCGAACGAGACGGACTTGTCGCGCTTCCGGCGCCACCAGTACCAGTACCGGTTGCGAGCCAGGTTTGTCGCGATCTGGTACAGCCAGGTCGAAAATGCGGAGTCGCCCCGGAAGTTCTCGAGGCCCCGGTGGGCACGTATGAAGGCATCCTGGGTGACCTCCTCGGCGTCCTGCTTGTTTCGCAGGAGCTGGTGGACCATCGCGTAGATGCGGTCCCAGTACCGGGACACCATCTCGTCGAACGCCGACTGGTCCCCGTTCTTGAACCGGGAGACCAGCAACTGGTCGAGAGCGACTTCCTGGGCCTTGGTGGACATGCGTTCCACCTCGCTCTGACGGGCATATTGCTGAATTGTTCCCACTGGAAGCAGAGGTATCCGGGCCTTTTTGCCGGGCGACACCGCCATCCCAACCGGCATTGGGTTGGATGCAATACCGGGGGGAATATTTCTTGCCATCGAGGAAGCCCAAAAGCTACTTCGGTCGCCCCTGCGCGATTGGGGTTGGTAGCTCAACGGTAGAGCAGCGTCCTTTTAAGTCGTTGGTTCTGGGTTCGAATCCCAGCCAACCCACCACGCGCGCCCTCTGGAAAGCGGTGCGGCCGACAGCGACCCGGTTCTTTGCTCGGTCCCGCCGTTGCCGGGACGGTCTCGGAATCTCGATGTCCTGAATGGCGGCTTCACCATTCTGTAAAAATGGCGTCAAAATCACATTTATCACTGATCTCAGGGAGCTTAAGTATTCCCAATGATGGCCATCTTTGTAAATGCTGCGCAGGTGCTTCTGAATCCTAACGCCCCCTGATCAACCACTCAATGAAGCGGCTTGTTATCGTCGAGGACCAGACTGCCATTCGAGAGATGCTCGCAGAGATCCTGCGCCTCGATCCCAACTACGAACTTGTCGGTGAAAGTGGCGATGGCCAGGACGCCCAGGACCTTTGCATGCGGGTCCGGCCTGACCTCCTGGTGCTCGACGCCAAGCTTCCGGGCCTGAACGGGGTCGACCTGCTGCGACGCATCAGCAAGCAGATGCCGAAGATGCGCGTTCTCGTCTTTTCCGGTCATGAAAATCCGGTACTTGTCCGCGAGATGCTCGAGGCCGGAGCCCACGGTTTCGTGGAAAAGACGGCCGGGCTGTTCGAGTTCAAGAAGGGACTGGAGACCGTTGCCAACGGAGGCACCTATTTCGGCCCGGCGGTGGCCGCCCTGCTCCGAAACGTCGTTGCAAACCCGAGTGCCAACAACGCCCCGGACTTCCTTACGGACCGGGAGCGGGAGATCCTGAAGCTGGTGGCTGAAAGCCACAGCACCCGGGCGATCGCTGAGAAGCTCAAAATCAGCGTAAAGACGGTCGACAACCACAGGACGAACCTGATGCGGAAGATCGACCTGCACGATGTGGCCAGCCTGACCCGCTATGCGGTCGAGGTGGGGCTCATCGAGCACAAGAAAACGCAGTAAAGCCTTGCGGGATCGAATCCCCTGGCCCAATAGAATGGCCCCTGCCGCGCCTCAAAGCGGCGCTCAATGAACCCTTTTCCCATTCGTTCCCTGTTCTGCATTCTCGGCGCCGCGCTCCTTGCAGCGGGCTGCAGTTCCAATCGCATGCGTCCGGATCCTTCGGCGACCGTACTCGGGCCAATGGGTGGCGGCGCCGGCAACTTTGGCATGAACCCGATGAACGTGCCGCTGATGCCTGAGATTCCCGCCGGGCTCGAGACGCGCTCCGGCGTGATCGAGACTGAAGATACGATTCGCGGCCTGCATGAGCCGGTGTTCTTCGCGTTCGACCGCTCCGATATCCAGGCTGCAGAACGCGTGAAACTCCAGGCGGTGAAGGATTACCTGGATGCGAATCCGCAGTACCGCGTGCTGCTCGAGGGATACTGCGACTGGCGCGGCACGGCCGAGTACAACCTGGCGCTCGGCGACCGCCGTGCTGCATCAGCACGGACTTTCCTCACGACGCTCGGTCTCGCCGCCGCGCGCATCGAGACGGTTTCAAAGGGCAGCCTCGAGGCCACGCGCAATGGCGATGATGCGACCATGGCGCGGGATCGCCGCGTCGAGTTTGTGATTCTCAAGCGCTGACCCGCGCTCGAAAAACTCCCGACACGAACCCCGGTATTTCCGCCGGGGTTTTTTCTTGGCTGCAGTCTCAGCGGCCGCGCTCAGCGACGGACGTAAGCACACGCTGCGAAGTGGCCATCCCCTTCTCAAGGACGCTCAGCTTGAAGCTCTCGTTCGGCGCGTGAAGGTTGTCCTCCGGGAGAAACAGCCCGAGCATGATCGAGTCGAGCCCCAGCTCCTTCTTGATCTGGGCGATGATCGGAACGCTGCCGCCCTCCCGCAGGTACAAAGGCGGTCGTCCCCAGATTTCGGTGACGGCAGTGTCGGCCGCGCGAAACGCGGCGGCGAGCACGGGCGACTGGTCGGCCGGCGTGTTGCTGCGTCCCGGTGGCACGACGATGTAGGGCTCGGCTTCGTGCTGGTCGATGAACCGCAGGCGAACTCCCGGCGGCGTGCGCGCGCGGATCGTGTCGACCAGGAGCTTCTTGATCTGGTCCGGCCGCTGGTTCGGCACTAGCCTGCAGCTGATCTTCGCGAAGGCCTTGCTCGGTATGACCGTCTTCGTCCCCTCGCCCTGGTAGCCGCCGCCGATGCCGTTGAACTCGAGCGTGGGCAGGAAGCGCAGGGCCTCAAAGGGAGTGTAGCCCTTGGTGACGAAGAATGCGTCGACGCCGAGGAACTCGCGGTACGCCGCCTCGTTGACCCCGAGCTTCCTCAGTTCCTCGCGTTCCCACGGCTGCACTTCCCTGACGTCGTCGTAGAATCCCGGGACTGTCACCCTCCCGTCGGCGTCGTGCAGGCTGGCGCAGATCGTCGCGAGAGCCTGGATGGGATTGCGCACAACGCCACCATGGAGGCCCGAGTGCAGGTCGGATTTCGGCCCGGTGACTTCCACCTCCACCAGTGCGAGCCCGCGGAGGCCGGTGGTGATCACCATCTGCTCCTCGTTCGGGATGCCGGTGTCCGAGAAAAATACGAAATCAGCCTCGCGAAGTTCGTCGCGATACTTGCGCAGGAATCCCGGGAAACTCGGGCTGCCGGTCTCCTCCTCGCCCTCGATCACGAATGTGATCCGAAGGGGCAGCGTCGGATTCATCTTGAGGAGGGTCGCGACTGCCCCGACATGCGCCATCAGCGCGCCCTTGTTGTCAGCCGCACCGCGTCCATAGAGCCGGCCGTCGCGGACCTGCGGCTCGAACGGCGGCGTCTCCCAGAGCGCGAGCGGATCCGCCGGTTGCACGTCGTAGTGCCCATAGATGATCACATGGGGCCAGGCCGCATCGCCACGGCGGCGACCGAGGACAACCGGGTGCAGGTCGGTCTTTGCGATCTCAACCTCCAGCCCCATTTCGCGAAGCAGGCCGGCGATGTAGTCGCGGGCGCCGGCCATTCCGTCGGCGGCTCCCGGGTCCGCCGAGACGCTTGGAAAGCGGATGAATTCCTTCAGTTTCTCGAAGGGATCGAACATCCCTCCAAGGTGCCCCAATCCGGAATCGGGGCCAGCCGAAAGCCCCTTGAATTTCCGTCGAGCGGGCTGCGCCTCAGTGACGGAAGTGCCGCACTCCCGTGAAGATCATCGCCATGCCGCGTTCGTCGGCAGCCGCAATGACCTCCGCGTCCCGCATCGCCCCGCCCGGCTGGATTGCGGCCGTGGCGCCGGCGTCAGCGGCGGCGAGCAGTCCGTCGGGAAACGGGAACAGGGCCTCACTTGCGACCACCGAGCCCTTGAGATCGAGACCCGCCTCGCCGGCCTTCCAGACCGCGATGCGCGAACTGTCGACACGTGCCATCTGGCCCGCGCCGACGCCCAGGGTCCTCTCGCCACGGCCGTAGACGATGGCGTTGGACTTTACGTGCTTGCAGATCTTCCAGGCGAAAAGCAGCGAGGCGCGTTCCTCTGGCGTCGGTTCGCGTTTGGTCACAACCCGGAAGCCCTGTTCTTCGCCGTGGGTGTGGTCGCGGTTCTGCACGAGCACGCCGCCGAGCACCGAGCGGATTTCGCGAAGCGAGCCCGCGTCCGGACCCGAACGTGCCGCCATCAGGCGCAGGTTCTTCTTCTTGGCAAAGATGGCCCGGGCATCGTCGCTGAATCGGGGGGCGATGATCACCTCCGTGAAGATTTCGGCGATGGCTGACGCGAGCGCGGCATCGAGCGTCTGGTTGACGACAATGATGCCGCCGAACGGTGCCTGGCGATCGGTCGCGTAGGCCGCCTCCCAGGCCTTGATCAGCGAGCCGGCGCTGGCAGCTCCACATGGATTCGTGTGCTTCAGGATCGCAACGGTCGGCTTCTCGAATTCGCCGATCAGGTTCACCGCTGCCGTGATATCCAGG
Source organism: Candidatus Salsuginivita brisbanensis (assembly GCA_038144975.1). Lineage (GTDB taxonomy): Bacteria > Verrucomicrobiota > Verrucomicrobiia > Opitutales > Opitutaceae > Salsuginivita > Salsuginivita brisbanensis. The sequence goes on from JAYQOU010000007.1 coordinate 63,292, forward strand.
ATGTTGTTGTAGCTGAGTTCCTTTCCCTGGAGCTGCTCGAACTGCTCGTGGAACGTGCCGTAGAGCGCCGCCTTCTGGTGGGGATTCTCCCCATAGCGCAGGGACTGCGCCTTTTTCCAGGAAAGCGACAGGACCTCGGGAAAGCCGCTGATGGCGTCCAGGTCGGGCTCGCCCTCCTCCGTCTCGAGGTAACGCGCGATCGCGGCGTCATAGGTCGACGTGCGCTGGAATACCTTCAGTGCGAGGCGTCGGCGCAACGCGGCCAGGGCCTCCGGGGGACCCGACATCGCCGCGAGCACGTCCGCGTAATCCGCCGGGTCGCAGACGACCGTGACCGACTCGTGATTCTTTGCGGCGCTGCGCAGCATGGAGGGACCGCCGATGTCGATGTTCTCGATCGCCTCCTCGCGGGTGACCCCCTTCTTCGCGACGGTCTGCTCGAACGGATAGAGGTTCACCGCCACAAGATCGATCATCTCGATCCCGTTGCCCTGAGCCTCGGCGAGGTGCTCCTCCTTGTCCCGGAGGCAGAGCAGTCCCCCGTGGATCCTGGGATGCAGGGTCTTCACGCGGCCCTCCATGATCTCGGGGAAGCCGGTGTGCTTGCTGACCTCCGTCACCGGCAGGCCCTGCGAGGCGAGCAGCTTCCCGGTGCCGCCGGTCGAGAGCAGCGTGAATCCGTGCTCGCGGACTAGGGCGGTGGCAAAGGCCACGAGCCCGGTTCGGTCGCTGCAGGAAAGCAATGCGAACTTCGCCATGAGGGCAGGTTTTGCGGCTGGCGGTCCGGTGCATCAAGCAGGAAACCCCGTCCTGCAACGCGCGCTTGCGGCGCTACTCGTTCCGAATCTCCTTTTCAACGTGAGCGACGCATCGATCGAGCTTCCCGGACTCACGGCCCGACTGGACCGACTGGACTACCATTTCGGCGGGGCGAGCCTGCCTGAGGACAAGCCGCATGCGTTCGTCTATCACATTACGATCCGCAACGGCTCGGATCGAACGGTGCGCCTGCTCGGCCGCAAGTGGGTCATAGAGCATGCGGACGGCACGCGGCTAGTCGTCGAGGGCGACCGGATCGTCGGCGAGACGCCGCGCCTGCAGCCTGGCGAGAGCTTTTCGTACAACAGCTACCATGTGTCCGGCACGGATGCCCGCGCCCGGGGTGGATTCCACGGCGTTGACGAGTCAGGCCGAAAGGTGCACGTCATGTTGCCCCCGTTCGACATGACCGTGCCCCGTGACTGAGGCAGGTCGCTGGCTTCAGTTGCCTGTCGCCGGTCTCACTGCCCGGGCAGGTCCACCATCCTGAAGGGCACTTCGACCGTCTCGGCGCGGCGGTCCGGCTTCGGAGGCATGCCGACCTGGGCCGTGCGCCGGATCGCCTCGTTCACGGCTGCGTCGAATGCGGCGTTGCCCGATGACGTGGCCACCTGGCCGCTGATGCCCCCGGTCGCCGTGATGTCGATGCGGGCTCGCGCGACGAGCGCGTCGCTCACGCCGGTTGGCTTGGTGAAGTTCTGACGAAGCCGCTGCGTAAGGAGGGCGAACCATTCGGTCAGCGCATCCTGCTGCTGACGCGTGAGCGCGGTGCCGCCCGCTCCCTGGGCCGTGGGGGGAGCCGTGCCCCGCTGCACGCCGCGACTGATGGCATCGACGTCGATCTTCTGGACCGGGCGCGGCGGTGCCGGAGCGGGTGCCTTCTGCTGGGTCCTGGGATTCTGGCGATCGAACTCCTCCTTGGTCATCGGCTGTGTCGCCTGCTTCTGGGGCGGCGTCGGAATCGGCTCCGGAGTCGGCGCAGCCTTGGGCGGCGGCGTCGTCTGGCGCACCGGCTGGGGGGCTGGCTGCGGGGCCGGCTGAGGCGGTGGCGGCGTGACCTGCGGCTGCGGACGCGGCTGGGGCGTGGTCAGCACCGCCGGGGCAGCGGCCGGCGCCTCCGTGGCCTGGAAATTGTCGCCTTCGCCGGCGACCAGCTCGAAGGGCACGGGCGGCGGGTCGATGAAGCGCTGCGCGATGAGACCGACAAGGAAAACGAGAGCGAAGACCGCGCCGTGGATGAGCGCCGACCAGATGACCGAACGGGTATATCGCTCGTTCATGCCCTCAGTCTGGCCGGAATCCGCCGGCTTGCGAGTCGCGAGGCCCGGATTTCCTCGGATTCATCACTGGGAGGAGATCCGGGTGTCGATGCTGAGGCGGCGCAGGCGGTGCTTTTGCAGGGCGTCTATGACCACGACGGATTGCTGCCAGGTGGCGGTTCCCTCCCCGCGCACCCGGATTACAGGCGGCTGCGGGCGTGAGGCAAACTCGGCGAGTGCCTGGTCGAGCTGGGCGGCGTTCACCTGGCGGCCGCTGATGAAGAAGCTGCCGTCGGCCCGGAAGGTCAGGTCCTCGAAGACCGTCTCCGGATCCGCCTTCACCTGGGGAGTGGCCTCCTGGAGCGGCAGGTCGACCGGGATCGTCTGCTCCGGAATCATTAGGGGCGCCGAGATCATGAAGATGATCAGGAGCGTGAACCCGAGATCGATCAGGTTGGTGACGTTGAGTTCCGCTATCGGGTGCGAGATCCGCTGCCGCCTGAAGTTCCTGGCCATGTTCCCTCCCCTACTGCGCCTCGAGCTCGATGCGGTCCGCGAGGGCGCTCGCGAAGTTCTCGAGCTCGGTGATCAGCCGCTTCGTGTTTGCGAAAAGGTAGTTGTATCCGAATACCGACGGGATCGCCACCACGAGGCCGGCGATGGTCGTCAGCAGCGCGGCGGCGACACCCGGGGCCATCGACTGGATGGTTGCCGACGCCTGCACTGAGATCGCCGCGAAGGCAGTCATGACTCCCCAGACGGTGCCGAGCAGTCCGAGGAACGGCGCGCCGGAAACGATCGAAGCGAGAAAGACCATGTTCGACTCGTAGCGGAGCGTCTGGCGTGCGAGTGCACGCTGGAGGGCGTTTTCCGCCTGCTCGAGCCGCGAGCGCGGGTCGTTCACGCCCTTCTCCCGTGAGATGGCGGTCGCTCGCCAGTAGGCCTCGACCGCGTCGGCAAACAGGTCGGCGTACGGGATGAATCTCTGCGGCGTGGACTCAGGCTGCTGCAGCACGGAGGCCTCCTGGCGCAGGCGGTCCTCGAAGATGAGGTTGAGACGACGGAGTTCCTTCAGGTCGCGGTGCTTTCCCCACATCACGGCCCAGGCGACGATGCTGAAGAATGCGAGCAGGACGGTGATCACCTTCCCAACGATGTCGCTCTGCATGAAGATCCCGTAGAGATCGAGGAGGGCGAGGATCGGCGGGGACGTCAGCACGGCTGGCATGGGCAATGTGATGGGGGAATGGCCGGGGCGATCAACGAAATTGCCGCGCGGGCTTCCGCGAATCTGGTTGCGGCATCCCGACATCGATTTTTTCCTCGGGTTGCTCCGGATTTCGGCGGAGCGGTCCAGCCCTCCTCCCTTTCCTCATGCCACTTCGCTCAAAACCGCCCGGCCGCCTGATCTCCTTTGAGGGCTCCGAGGGCTGCGGCAAGTCGACCCAGATTGCCCGGCTCGCTGCCCGCCTGCAGAAGGCGAAGCGGGACGTGGTGACCGTCCGGGAGCCCGGAGGGACCGAGATCGGCGAGCAGGTACGCAACATCATCGTGCACAACTCCCGGGGGGACGAGATGTGCCCGGAAACGGAACTGCTCCTCTTCGCCGCGGCCCGTGCCCAGCTGGTGCGCGAGGTGATTGCCCCGGCCCTGGTGCGTGGGGCGATCGTGCTGAGCGACCGGTTCCTCGATTCCTCTACGGTCTACCAGGGTATCGCCCGCAATCTCGGCGCTGATCCCGTGGCGCGAATCAACCGGTTTGCCGTGGGCAATGTCATGCCCCATCTGACCATCGTGATCGACGTGCCGATCAAGGTCAGCCTGAAGCGCCTCCGGCAGCGGGCATCCGACCTTCCCGACCGGATGGAGCGCGAGAACGTGGACTTCTACGAGAAGGTGCGCGCCGGGTTTCTGCTCCTTGCGAAGCAGATTCCCGACCGCGTGATCGTGGTCGACGGCACCAAGGGCGAGAGCACCGTCGAGAAGAGGATCTGGGCGGAAGTGTCGGCTCGATTCGACACCTTTGCCCGGAAATGACCGTCCGATCATGAGTGCGATCGCCTGGCCGGAAGCGGTCAACGGCACGCCGACGGCTGCCGTGCTCGAGCAATCCATTGCCCGGGGGCGCCTGCCGCACAGCCTGCTCCTTCACGGCGAGGATCCCGTGCTTCTGGAGGCGATCGCCCTCGCCATGGCCGAGGCGCTGCTCAGGGGAGACTCTGGGTCCACAGCATTTACACCCGACAAGCACCCCGACTGCTTTTTTCTGCGCCCGACCGGCAAGATGAGGCAGATCGGCGCCGAACCCACGCGTGACCTGATAACGCGGCTGCAGGTGTCGCCCGCTGTGGCTGTGCGGAAGGTGGCGATCCTGGTCGATGCGGACCGGATGAATCTGGCCGCGGCGAACATCTTCCTGAAGACATTGGAGGAGCCGCCGCGGGACACGGTGATCCTCATGCTGAGCGCGCGTCCCTATGCCCTGCTGCCGACCATCCGCAGTCGCGTCCTGCACTTCCGGTTTCCTGCGCGCGGGAGCGGCGTCGCCGCTTCCGGATGGAACGGCTGGATCGACGACTACCAGGCCTGGCTTACCGCCCTGGCCTCGTCGCCGCTCGACAAGGACGGAGTCGCCGAACTGATGCTCTCGCTCTACGCGCTGGTGGCGCGGTTCACCGTGATACTCGAAAGCGCGGCAGCGGAAGGTTGGAAGGTGCAGAAGGAGAAGCTGCCGGCCGACCTGGAGGAGGCCGAGCAAGTGGCGATCGAGACCGGCATCGCCAACGGCATCCGCGCGGGAATGTTCGCCTCGATCGCCCGAGCCACACGGGACTTCGCACAGCCGGCGCTCGCCTCGGCGGACGACGCCCGCCCGCGCCAGGCACTCGTCGCGGCAGTCCGTCGCCTTGAGCACGACGCCGGCCTCCTGCGCCTCAACTTCAAGGCCGAGGCCGCCCTCGAGGATTTTCTGCTGACGTCACTTCGCCTCTGGGCGCGGCCGGCGAGGAGTTGAAGAGGAAGGATTAAGTTGAAGTCCTAAGGGCCCGGTGGACACCAGGCCCCTGCAGGCTTGATCCGCGGGGGCCGGGGATGCTGACTCGCGATTCCGACCCATGGCCGCCGCGAAACGCACCCCGATGATGGAGCAGTACTTCGAGGTGCGGCAGGCGCTGCCGAAGGACACGCTGCTGCTGTTCCGCCTCGGGGATTTCTACGAGCTGTTCTTCGACGACGCTGTAGAGGCCTCGCGCCTGCTGGGCCTGACGCTCACGAAGCGGCAGGACCATCCGATGGCCGGCCTGCCCTACCATGCGGCCGACAACTACGTCTCGAAGCTGCTCGCTGCCGGACGCAAGGTCGCGATCTGCGACCAGGACGAGCCCGCCAAGCCGGGCAAGCTCGTGAAGCGCCGGCTCACGCGCATCCTGAGTCCGGGAACCACGCTCGCTGCCAACCAGCTTGAGGCTGCCCGCAACCGCTACGTTGCCGCGCTGTCGCTGGACAAGTCCGGCCTGCACGCTGCCTGGCTCGATCTCTCCACTGGTGAGTTCAAGCTGGCCACCGAAAGCGAGATTCCCGACCTGCTGCCGATACTGTCCGCGCTCGATCCTGCCGAGATCCTGCTGCCGGAGGGGGATCGCCAGCGATGGCAGGCCGCCCCGCACGAGCAGACTGCAGTCCACGACCTGCACGGCTTCTGCACATCGCGGCTGTGCACCGAGGTGCCGGCCTACGAGTTCGAGGCCGGTGCGGGTGCCAAGGCGGTCATGGATACCCTAGGCGTGCTCAATCTCGAGGGATTCGGCATCGCTCCAGGCCATGCGGGACTCGGACCTGCAGGCGCGCTGGTGCATTACGTCACCGAGAATCTCTGCGCGAAACCCGAGAACCTTCGCGGTCTTCAGGTCTATCGCAGCTCGCAGGCGCTGCTCCTGGATCCGTCGACTTTGCGGAATCTCGAGATCTTCCGGTCGGCGCGTGAAACGCGCGACGGTTCCCTGCTCCAGGCAATTGACCGCACGACGACGCCCATCGGCGCACGCCTCCTCGAACGCTGGCTGGCGGCTCCGTCGGTGGACATCGCGGAGATCGATCGCCGAAGCGCTCTGGTCGAGGCCTGCATCAGGAATCCAGAGTCGCTCGAGGCGCTGCGCGAGCGCCTGGCGCTCGTCCGCGACATTCCACGTATCATCGGGCGGCTGCAGAACCGACTTCGCAATCCGCGGGAACTCGGCGGCATCCGCGAGACGCTGGGCCAGCTGCCCGATCTGAGATCGGCGTGTTCGCGAATTGGAAAAGGAGCAGCAAAGGCGGCGGAGGTCATAGGCGAATTCACCGAGCTCCGCGCCCTGCTCGACCGTGCGTTGGCCGACGAGCTGCCAGGCGACCTTTCAGACGGCGGGTTCATCGCCGCAGGACATGACGCGGAGTTGGACAAGTTGAAGGCGCTGACGACGGGCAACCGCACCTGGCTTTCGGATCTCGAGCGTTCCGAACAGGAGCGCACCGGTATCCGCAGCCTCAAGGTGAAGTACACGGGCAACTTCGGGTACTACATCGAGGTTACCAAGGCCAACCTGCACCTGGTTCCTGCGGACTATATCCGGCGCCAGACGACGGTCGGCGGAGAGCGGTACGTGACCGAGGCGCTGCGCCAGAAGGAAAAGGAGATATTTCACGCAGAGGAAAATGCTTTGGGCCGGGAGCTCGAGCTCTTCCAGTCGCTCGTGGAGGCGGTGCTCAAGGAATCGCCCGGCCTGCTCATCGCTGCGGAGGCTCTGGCCGAACTCGATGTGCTCGCCGGCTGGGCGGTCCTTGCTCGTGAGTGGGACTACTGCCGGCCGGTGGTCGACCAATCGGATGTGCTGGAGATTTCCGACGGCCGCCATCCAGTGGTCGAGCAGATGCTCCGTGTTCCGGATGTGTCGCGTCCGCGAGGTGCAGGAACGGCCTTCGTTCCGAACGACGCGACGCTGAGCTGCAGCGATTCGCAGATTGCCCTGATCACCGGGCCGAACATGGCTGGCAAATCGACCTACATCCGACAGGTCGCCTTGATTGCCCTGATGGCGCATGTCGGCTGCTGGGTGCCGGCAAAGTCATGCCGCCTGGGATGCATCGACCGCATTTTCTCGCGCGTTGGCGCGAGCGACGACCTCGCACGCGGCAACTCGACGTTCATGGTCGAGATGAACGAGACGGCGAACATCCTCAACAACGCCACGGTGCGGTCGCTCATCATACTCGACGAGATCGGCCGCGGCACGTCGACCTACGATGGCCTGAGCATTGCCTGGGCGGTCGTCGAGCACCTGCACGCCGATCCGGAGTCAGGTGCGCGAACGCTGTTCGCGACGCACTATCAGGAGCTCACGCAGCTCGAAAAGCACCTGCCGCGGCTGAGGAACTTTTCCGTGGCGGTGAAGGAATGGAACGAGGAGATCGTTTTCGTGAGGCGCGTGGTGCCGGGCGCGGCTGATCGCAGCTATGGCATCCAGGTTGCGCGGCTCGCCGGGCTTCCGCTGAGCGTCATCGAGCGTGCAAAGAGCATCCTTGAGAAGCTGGAAGGCGACGATTCGACCGTGACTGTGGCCGCGCCGGCGGCTCGTCCGCGGAAGAAGATCTCGGTGCAGCCGGCCGACGACTCGCAGATGAACCTGCTCTGAGCAGCCGGCCGAAACGCTCCCGTCTTTGTCCCTCGGGAGGGACTTCGCTGAGGCAAGGACGCGTTCGGCTACGGAGCCAAATCACTACCGGCCACAGGCCACCGGCGTACTGGCTACTGGTTCACGGTGCCCAGGGGAACTTGCGGGCGTCGGGTTTGCGCTTCTCGCGCTGGGCAGCGTGGAACTCCTTTGCCTCCTCGGTCATGTAGTAAAGCATGGTCGCGTTGCCGGCGAGTTCCTGGAGTCCCGACTGACCATCGACGTCCGCATTGAAGGCGCTCTTGAGCGCGCGGATTGCGAGCGGGCTATGTCCAAGAATCTCGCGGGCCCAGGTGACTCCCTCCTCTTCGAGGCGATCGACCGGAACGACGGCGTTCACAAGCCCCATGTCGAGCGCCTGCTTCGCGTCGTACTGGCGGCAGAGAAACCAGATCTCGCGGGCTTTTTTCTGGCCGACGATGCGCGCGAGGTAGCTCGAGCCGAAGCCGGCGTCGAAGCTGCCCATGCGCGGACCGACCTGACCGAAGATCCCGTTGTCCGCAGCGATGGTGAGGTCGCACACGAGGTGCAGCACGTGTCCTCCGCCAATTGCGTAGCCTGCGACGAGGGCGATGACGACCTTCGGCATCGATCTAATGAACTTCTGAAGATCGAGGACGTTGAGGCGGGCGACTCCCTGCTCGTCGACGTAGCCGGAGTTGCCGCGCACTGACTGGTCACCTCCCGAGCAAAAGGCGTACTTGCCGTCGGTGTGGGGGCCGGCACCTGTCAGGAGAACGACGCCGATCGATGGGTCCTCACGGGCGTCGAGAAAGGCGTCAGCCATCTCGGAGACCGTCAGTGGCCGGAAGGCGTTGCGGACGGCGGGGCGGTTGATGGTGACCTTCGCGATCCCGTCAGCCTTGTGGTACAGGATGTCGGTGTAGGACTTGGCGACTTTCCAGGAAACGGTGCCCATGCCGGGAAGGCATCGGAGAAGCGTGGTCAGGTCAACGGCGGGTGCCGGTAGCCAGTGGCCGGTGGGCCTGTGAGCCGGTGGCCAGTGGCCCGTGGTAGGGACGACCTGTCAGGTCGTCCGCCCGAAGTTTGTCCACCGTTCTCAGCAGGCGCACATGACATGTGCGCCCTACCTCAGAATCTGTGCTCTGTGGTTTCAACTTCGCCCGCTCACCCATTGCAAAACCATTGCTGTAAATCGGTTAAAGCACACTCATAGCCTGCATCGAGAAACAGCTTGGACCCCGGCTTCCGGCTGCAAGACTCGCCCTCACATGAGTGAGGCTGTGCAAGCGGATCCAGCCCAGAAGGCACGCCTGGGCCTGACCTTGGGAGCCCTCGGGGTGGTGTTCGGTGACATTGGAACGAGCCCGCTCTACACGATGCGGGCCTGTCTGGCGCATCTGGCGCCGGACGAACGGGCTGCGGGTGTCCTTGGCATCCTGTCCCTCATGTTCTGGTCCCTCGTACTCGTCGTCTGCGTGAAGTACCTGAGTTTCGTGACCCGGGCCGACAACCGCGGCGAAGGCGGAATCTTCACCCTCCTTGCATTGAGCCAGGCCCGCTCCAAACCCCGACCCGGTGGCAGGATCGGTGCGACCGTTCTCATCGTGCTCATCGGTGCCTCGCTCCTCTACGGTGAGAGCATCATCACCCCCGCGATCTCGGTGCTCAGCGCCGCGGAAGGATTCTCCGGCTTCAGCGAGGCGTTCACGCCTTGGGTTGTCTGGATCGCCTGCGTCATCCTTGCCGGCCTGTTTTGGTGGCAGCACAAGGGAACCGAGACGATTGGCGGCATCTTCGGGCCGATCATGCTGGTATGGTTCACGACGCTCGGCGCACTCGGCCTCTGGCATCTGTTCGAGGCTCCCGAGGTCTTCGCGGCGCTCAATCCCGTCCACGGTATCCGGCTGCTAGCGACAAACTCCGCTGGAGCATTCGTGATGCTCGGATCGGTCGTCCTGTGCGTCACGGGCGTAGAGGCCCTGTACGCGGACATGGGCCATTTCGGGCGAAAGGCGATTGCCCAGGCCTGGTACTTCATCGCGCTTCCCGGGCTTCTCCTGAACTACTTCGGACAGGGCGCGCACGTGCTCTCGACTCCCGAGTCGAGCGAGAATCCCTTCTTTGCGCTCGCCCCCGACGGCTGGGGGCAGCTTGCGCTGACGCTCCTTGCCATCGTCGCCGCAGTCGTCGCCAGCCAGGCTGTGATCTCAGGCGCCTACTCGCTCACGCGCTCCGCGATCCAGCTCGGCTATTTCCCGCGCCTGAAGGTCCATCACACCAATGCCGAACTCGCGGGCCAAATCTACGTGCCTTTCATCAACACCTCGCTGGCAATCGGCGCGATCCTGGTGGTTGCCCTTTTCGGATCGAGCGCACGTCTCGAGGCCGCGTACGGCATCGCGGTCACGGGCACGATGATCGTGACGACCTATGCGTTCTTTCGCGTGACCCGCCTGCACTGGAAATGGCCCCTGTGGCGTTCTGTGGCGCTCTGCGGCCTCTTCATCGTCGTCGACGTCACATTCTTCAGCGCCACGCTTCACAAGTTCTTCGAGGGAGGCTGGCTGCCGATAGCGATCGCGCTCGTGGTGATCGCGATCATGCACACCTGGAAGAGCGGCAAGAACGAGATCCACGAGCGCGTATACGGGCGGGCACTCGCCGATCTCGAGCTTTCGCAGATTTCCCAGAGCACGTCGATCGTACGCGTGCCGGGCCATGCCGTCTTCATGGCGGGCACGCCGCGCGGGATTCCGTTGGCGTTGCTGCATCACCTGAAGTCCAACAAGGTGCTCCAGAGCAATGCGGTGTTGCTCACGATCGTGCACGAGGACGTGCCGCACATTGTCCGTGGAGAGCGAGTGACCACGGAAGACCACGGTAACGGCGTCTGGCGCGTCATCGGCCGCTATGGCTACATGGAGTCGCCCGACCTTGGCGAAGTCCTGTCGCTCGCCATCGAGCAGGGAGTGCCGATCAAGCCGGAGAGCGCGACCTACTACTTCAACCGGGAGATGATCATCACGGGTGGCCACGCCCGGATGTGGAAGTGGCAGAAATCGTTCTACGCATTCCTCAGCCGGAACGCGCAGCCCGTGAAGGACTATTACCAGGTGCGCCCCTCGCAGATCATCGAGATCGGGCTGCCGATCCAGCTGTAGAGGCGAATTTGCAGCCATACCCGGCCTCGGTTGTAGCCCTGCCCGGGAGGGCAGGGATTCGGATCGCAGTTCCCGCTCCTTCCAGAGCGGGCTACATTGGATTCTGTCTACAGGGCGATTCCGAGCGCGAGCAGCACCGCGTAGGCGGCGAGCAGCTTGCCTGTATCTCCGAGCAGCACGATCAGCTGCTGCGGAGTGGCATTCGGGTTGAGCCGCCGCAGATGGATCAGGCCCCGCGGAACAAGAACCAGCGGGACCAGTGGCAACGGACTTGAGATTCGTGCCGCGAAGATGGCTGGTACCATTGCGGCTACCAGCAGGGAGAAGCCGAACTGGAGCTTCGCCGCTCCCCTGCCCCAGCGCACCACGAGAGTTCGCTTCCCGGCGGCCTTGTCGGTGTCGGCATCGCGATAATTGTTCACGACCAGGATATTCGCCGTGAGCAGGCCAATCGGCACCGCCGCGAGCAAGGCGTCTGCGGCGAAATACCCGGCCTGCACGTAATAGGTCATGGTCACCGCAACGAGGCCGAAGAAAATGAAAACGAACAGGTCTCCGAGACCGTGGTACCCGAGCGGCCACGGCCCCCCGGTGTAGGCGTAGCCGGCCGCGATGCTGGCAAGGCCGACAACGATGAGTATCGGTCCGCCCCACGCGATGAGTCCCAATCCGACCAGGAAGGCGGCGGCGAACGCGACAACGGTTGCCCGCTGCATCGCGCCCAGGCTGATCAATCCCGCAGCCACGACCCGGCGCGGACCGACCCGGGCGCCTGTGTCGGCTCCCCTGCGAAAATCGTTGGTGTCGTTCGCGAAGTTCGTCCCGATCTGCACCAGGACCGCGAATCCGAGGCAGAGGGCGGCTGCGGCGGCATCGAATGCGCCATCGCGCCAGGCAACGGCCGAGCCGACAACGACCGGCGCAACGGAAGCCGGCAGCGTCCTCGGACGGACTGCCTCGAACCATACGGCCAGGCGCGAGTCATTCATGCCGGACCGAGGGCGGTTCCGGGGAGCGAACGGCAGACTGGCTCGTTCGGCATCAACGGATCGCGAAGTCGCGAAAGGTCTGCTGCCGGGTGGCCCCGGTGCGCTCGATCTTCCTGATGTGCCCGTGCATCCGTTCCTCGATCGCAGCGACAAACGCGTCGACGTCGTCCTGCCGGCCCTCGATCTCGAGCTGGACGCGTCCGTCGGGCAGGTTGCGCACGAAGCCGGTTACTTCGAACTCGCGGGCGACCTGCAGGGTCTGGTAGCGGAAGCCGACCCCCTGGACCCTTCCGCTGAAATGGACCGTCTGATGGAACACGTCCGCCATGGCTCAGGACCAGCAGCGAAGGTGTCCTTCTCCCGCCAAGCAACCCGAATCCGGCACGCGTCAGGTTTAGGTTTGCGTTCCCCGAGTGCCGGGGGCTCAACTCCTGACAAGCGATGAACGACTTCGACTCTGACGGCCCCTCTGAAAACGAGTGGGAGGAGCAGGGAGAACTGGCCTGGAACGAATTCGACTGGGAACGTTATCTCCGTGAGCGCGGCGAGGACATAGAGCGCTACCTCGAGTGCTACGGAAAGGCTGTTGCCCACCCGGAACGCCTCGACGAGGCGGCCCGGCTGATGGGTTGGGACGCCGAGGGCTGGAACGACGACGAGATCTCGGAAAGCCTGCCCCCGGAACCCTACACCTTTCACCGCAACCCGGTCTTCATTTCGACGCGCGCATTGTTCGTCGGGCTACGTCGCAGCTGGGAGCCCCTCGCCCGCGATCCGGACAGCGTGCCGCGAGAGCTGGCGATTTCGTTCCTGACGGCACTGCATTCCGCGGAAATGCAGTCGCTCCAGGCGATCCAGGCGCTGGATCTTGGCGATTTCACGCTGGCGGTCAGCGTTTTCAAGCGGTCGCTCGTCGACCTCAACGCGTGCTTCGCGCTTGCGGACGATCGGCACATGCTTTTCCCGGATCGCCTGGCCGGATTCCGGGCGGCTGCCCGACCCATGTTGTTCGACCTTCGCGAGGTGTGGCTGCGCGTCATGGGCGAGTGCCGCGACGAGACAACCCGGCCGCTCGACGGCGGACTCTGATCGCGTTCGAGGCACGCGAACACGGGCGGGGAAATCCGCCTTGCGCTTCGGCGAACCCGGGTTTTTCTGGCCGAGCTGATCCGGAGAGATGCCTGAGTGGCCGAAAGGGGCGGTTTGCTAAACCGCTGTAGGGATTTAAACCCCTACCGAGGGTTCGAATCCCTCTCTCTCCGCCATCCTTCGCTCCCATGGAGCTTCGGATGGCATGGCCAGCCGGATCTGTGGGATCTATGGATGGATTTACAAAACACCCGCTCCCCGCCCTATGAAGCTCAACCTATCCTACGTTTTCATCGCTGCCGCTGTCGTGGTGGTCGCCATCGTGGCACTCCGCCCAGCGCAGGAGGTGATCCGGGAAGTGCCGGTCGAGACGGCGGCGGAACCGCCCGAGGATCTGGCGCAGTCGAAGGAACTCTGGGACCGGGTACTGAACGCCGAGTACACCTTCACCCCCGATGAAGTGCTGCGGCGCGTGCCTTCCGTTGCGGTGAGGGTCTCGCTGAACGAGGCGCTGCAGCGCTACCTGCCCGAAAGCGCGGTACTGACGTCCTTCGAAAATGCCCTGAGGCGGTTCGGCATCGCGGTGGACGGAAATTCCGTCTTCACGATAAACCTCGACTTGAGCGGCACCCTTCAGCCGGTGGGAAGCGGGAACCTGCTGCTCGTCAGCATCGCGGCCGACCTCAACCAGATGCTGCTCTCACCGCGGGAGGCGGAGGACAAGACGATGACGTTCCAGTGGGTGAACGGCTCAATCTGGAAGCAGGGCAGCTTTGGAGCCCTGCAACTTTCGCAGGTAAACGCCGCGGCATTCGATCCGGAGATCGAGGAGATTGCGCGGGTATTTGCGGCGGCGGTAAGCGCGGCGCGGGCCGCGCCGGTCGCTCCGGCCGCAGCGACGCAGGAATAGGCGGTCGGACGGCTGTTGCATTCATGTAGCCCTGCATAGGAAGGCAGGGATTCCGCTCCAGATCCCGCCGCTTCCGCAGCGGGCCACATTGATCTCAGTTCCCGATGTAGCCCTGCCCGGGAGGGCAGGGATTCGGATCCCAGGTCCCGCGCCTCACGGAGCGGGCTACATCGGCAAGGAGCGAACTACTTGCGGCCGACGATGCCGCCCTATCCAAGGCTACCGGCTCACCGGCTACCGCGTCAGTACCGGTAGTGCTCGGGCTTGTACGGGCCCTGGACGGGCACGCCGAGGTAGTCGGCCTGGTCCTTCGTGAGCTTCGTCAGCTTCGCGCCGATCTTGTCGAGGTGCAGCCGGGCCACCTCCTCGTCGAGATGCTTCGGCAGGCGGTAGACGCCGACCTTGTACTCGTCGCGGTTCTTCCAGAGCTCGATCTGGGCGAGCGTCTGGTTGGTGAAGCTGTTCGACATCACGAACGACGGATGCCCGGTGGCGCAGCCGAGGTTCACGAGTCGGCCTTCGGCGAGCAGGTACAGGCTCCGGCCGTTCGGGAACGTGTACATGTCGTACTGCGGCTTGACGGTCACGCGCTTCGCGCCGGACTCGTTGAGGCGGTCGACCTGAATCTCGTTATCGAAGTGGCCGATGTTGCAGACGATCGCCTGGTCCTTCATCCGCTGCATGTGGTCGAGGGTGATGACGTCCTTGTTGCCGGTCGTCGTCACGTAGATGTCGCCGATGCCAAGGGTGCTCTCGACCGTGTTGACCTCGAAACCCTCCATTGCGGCCTGAAGTGCGTTGATCGGATCGATCTCGGTGACGATCACGCGGGCGCCGAAACCCTTCAGGGAGTGGGCGGAACCCTTGCCGACGTCTCCGTAGCCGCACACGACGGCGACCTTGCCGGCGATCATGACATCGGTGGCCCGCTTGAGGCCGTCGGCGAGCGATTCACGGCATCCGTAAAGGTTGTCGAACTTCGACTTCGTGACGGAGTCGTTCACGTTGATTGCCGGCACGCGCAGCTTGCCCTTCTCGAGCATCTGGTAGAGGCGGTGCACTCCGGTCGTGGTCTCCTCGGAGACGCCGCGCCATTCCTTGGCGATGGTCGTCCAGCGCAGCGGATCCTCCGCGTGCACGCGCTTGAGCGTGTCCTTGATGACCTGCTCCTCATCGGAGCCTGACTTGGAGTTGACCCAGTCGCTGCCCTCCTCGAGCTCGCAGCCCTTGTGGATGAGGAGCGTGGCGTCGCCGCCGTCATCGACGATGAGCTGGGGACCCTTGGAGCCGGGAAACGAGAGGGCCTTGACGGTGAGGTTCCAGTATTCCTCGAGTGTCTCGCCCTTCCAGGCGAAGACGGGGACGCCTGCGGCGGCGATGGCCGCGGCCGCATGGTCCTGGGTCGAAAAGATGTTGCACGAGGCCCAGCGCACGTCGGCGCCGAGCTCGGCCAGCGTCTCGATGAGGACCGCGGTCTGGATCGTCATGTGCAGCGATCCGGAGATGCGCACGCCCTTGAGCGGCTTTTCCTTCCCGTACTTGGCCCGGAGGGCCATGAGTCCGGGCATTTCCTGCTCGGCGATGACAATCTCCTTGCGGCCCCACTCGGCGAGCGAGATGTCGCGAATCTGATAATCCTGCTTCGGGTCTGCTTTTGCGGCTGTCTTGGACATGAGTGCTTCGGAATTCTGGGATTAACGTCGGGGGATCAGCGGATGGCAGCGCGCAACGCGGCGACCTTGTTGGTCTGTTCCCAAGGAAGGCCCTTCTTGCCGAAGTGGCCGTAGTTCGTGGTCTGGCGATAGATCGGGCGCAGCAGGTTGAGCTGCTGCACGATCTCCGCGGGCTTGAAACCGAAGACGCGGCCCACGGCGCGGGTGATGCGGTCGTCGGAGACCGAGCCGCTGCCGAAGGTGTCGACACGGAGCGAGACCGGGCGCGGGTGACCGATGGCGTAGGCGAACTGCACCTCGCAGTGCTTGGCCAGGCCGGCTGCGACGATGTTCTTGGCGACCCAGCGGCCCATGTAGGCGGCGGAGCGGTCTACCTTCGACGGGTCCTTGCCCGAGAATGCACCACCTCCGTGGCGGCCCCAGCCACCGTAGCTGTCGACGATGATCTTGCGGCCGGTGAGTCCGGAATCGCCCTGGGGGCCCCCGATGACGAAGCGGCCGGTGGGATTGATCAGGTATTCGGTCTTCTTCGTGAGCAGGCGGCCGGGAAGCACCTTGCGGACAACGTTCTTGATCAGGTAGGCCTCGATCATCGAGTGCTTCGCGTCGGCGGCATGCTGCGTGGAAATGACGACGTTGACGATCTCCACCGGCTTGCCGTCGACGTAGCGCACGGAGACCTGGGATTTCGCGTCAGGACGGAGCCACGGGGCATTGCCGGACTTGCGGATCCGCGTGAGCTCGCGGCCGAGACGGTGGGCGAACATGATCGGGCTCGGCATGAGCTCGCGGGTCTCGTCACACGCGTAGCCGAACATGATGCCCTGGTCGCCGGCACCCTGCTCCGCGGTCTTCTTGCCCTGGGCCTTCCGGGCATCCACGCCCTGGGCGATGTCGGCGGACTGGGCGGTGAGGAAATTGTTGATAAACACGCGGTCGGCATGAAACACGTCGTCGTCATTCGTGTACCCGATGTCGCGAATGGCATCGCGGATGATCCGGCCGATGTTGATTGCCTCGTCGAGCGGCCGGGTCTGCCCGGTCTTCGGGTTCTGGAGCTTCGGGATCGTGATCTCACCGCCGACGACGACGATGTTGGACTTCACGAAGGTCTCGCAGGCCACGCGGCTCGTGCGGTCGATCGCTAGGCAGGCATCGAGCACGCTGTCGGAAATGAGATCGGCCACCTTGTCCGGGTGACCTTCACCGACTGACTCGGAGGAAAAGACGAATGAATTTGCCATGGATGAACGGCCAGCCAATCGGTCCCGTAAAAATGCGGCAAGCATGAATGGGCCGGAGCGGCAGCCCATGACACGGGCTGCGGGAACCGAAATACGGGAGCTCCGCCCCTCCGTCCATTATCGTACTCGTAATCTTACTCTTACTCATACTCGGAGGGGATCGGTTTCGAGAACGAGAAAGAGAACGAGTACGAGAAAGAGAACGAGAAAGATATGATGAGTTGTAGGCGGCGTGCCATCACGTCGCGGGGAAAGCCCCCTACTCCACCCGCACGATATAGCCCCTGAGGTACTCGCTTTCCGGCATCGTCACCAGAACCGGATGGTCCGGCGGCTGGTGAGTCCATTCAACTACATGTACGTGGCGGCGGGCATCGGAGGCCGCCTCAGCCAGGACGGTGCGCAGGTCGGCGTCCTGCATGTGATGCGAGCAGCTGAAGGTGGCCAGGATGCCGCCGGGCGCGAGCCGTTGCATTGAGCGGAGGTTGATCTCCTTGTAGCCGCGGAGGGCGCCTTCCATCCCCTTTCGGGACCGCGCAAAAGGCGGCGGATCCAGCACGATGACGTCCCAATCCGGCTCCTCGGCGCGTGCGGGGTCGTTGAGCCAGTCGAACACGTTGGCTTCCGCGAAGGTCGCCTTTGCACCGTTGCGCTCCGCATTGCGCGTCGCAGCGGCGATGGTGTCGGCCGCGCTGTCGAGTCCGAGTACCTCGGCCGCGCCGGCGCGTGCAGCGTGCAGCGCGAAAGCTCCCTGATTGCAGAATGCATCGAGCACGCGGGGAGCGTTCCCGGATGCGGCGCGTGCAGCGACCAGTCTGGCTAAGGCGGCATGCTGGGGACGTTGGTCGAGGTAGAACCCGGTCTTCTGCCCGCCGACCAGATCGAGCCAGTAGTCGAATCTGTCGATTCCGACCCAGCGCGCTTCCCAGTGGCGGCCGGATCGTGTTTTTACCTCCAGTGGCAGCCCCTCAAGCGATCTGATGCGGGCGTCGTTGCGGAAGATGATTTCGTTGGGTTGAACGATCTCCTGCAGCAGGTCGCCGATGAGCGAGGACTGCCGATCCATGGCAAGGGTCTGGATCTGGACCACGAGTGAATCGTGGTAGCGATCCACGACCACGCCGGGAAGGTCGTCCGATTCGGACCAGACTAGCCGTGCGACATCAGGCAGATCCGTTCCCGACTGCCTGCGCCGCGCGATGGCGCGCTCTAGCGCGGCGCGCAGAAATGCCTCGTCGAGGGCGATCCGGTCACGGCTCAGGCGGCGCCAGGTAATCTGGGACCTGGAGTTGTAGATGCCCGTGCCCAGGAAGCGGTTATTGCGGTCGCGACATTCGACGACCGTGCCGTCGTGATCCGGCGGGAGCAGTGTCTCTATCTCGTTGCGATACACCCAAGGGTGGCCGCGAAGGACGCGCCCGAGGGCATTGGGCCTCAGCTTGAGGAAGGGGGCCGACATGCCGCCACGTTGGCCCGGAGCCAATGGGGGCCAATCCAGAAATCATAGCCTAAAATCCAGCGATCGTACTCGTACTCGAGTGTCCGGAGCTCTGATCAGAGTGAGTAAGAGTAAGAGTACCATAGGGCCCCGCCCCCTCTTCTCCTCCCGCACCCCTTCCTAGTTTTTCCTCGTCCGTCAGGCTGCGCCCCGCAAGCGTCTGCCGTTTCACATGTCGCCCGCAGAGGAAATAGCCCGTCGTCGCACCTTCGCGATCATCTCGCATCCCGATGCAGGCAAGACGACCCTGACCGAGAAGTTCCTCCTGTACGGTAACGCGATCCACCTGGCGGGTGCGGTGAAGGACAGGCGAAACCAACGGGCAACGGCGTCGGACTGGATGGAGCTCGAGAAGCAGCGCGGCATCTCGATCAGCTCGACGGTCATGCGCTTCGACTACGGCGGCTACGCCGTGAACCTGCTCGACACCCCCGGCCACAACGACTTCTCGGAGGACACCTACCGGGTGCTCACGGCGGTGGACGCGGCGCTGATGGTGATCGATGCCGCAAAGGGAGTGGAGTCGCAGACCCGCAAGCTGTTCTCGGTCTGCCGCAGGCGCGGCATCCCGATCTTCACATTCATGAACAAGTGCGACCGGCCGACGCGGAACCCGCTCGAGCTGCTCGACGAACTGGAAAGCGTGCTCGGCCTGCAGGCGTCACCGGTGAGCTGGCCGCTCGGGAACGGTCCTGAGTTCCGCGGGGTCTTCGACCGGCAGGCGAAGCGGGTGCACCTTTTCGAGCGGGTTCCCGGCGGCGCCTTTCAGGCCCCGTTCAAGATCGCCTCGCTCGACGATTCCGAGGTCCGCACGAAGCTTGCCGACGATACTTTCGCCGCGGTGACCGAGCAGCTCGAGATGCTCGACGGCGCCGGTCATCCTTTCGACCTGCAGGCAGTGCGTGCCGGCGAGCAGACCCCGGTGTTCTTCGGCAGCGCCGTTAACAATTTCGGAATCCAGCTCCTCCTGGAACGCTTCCTGAAGGACTCTGTGCCGCCGCAGGCACGCAGGAGTTCGGCAGGCAGCGACGACGCAGTCGAGTCGGGCCCCATCGTTCCAGTCGAATCCCCCGCCTTCTCCGGGTTCATTTTCAAGATCCAGGCGAACATGGATCCGCGTCACCGCGACCGGATCGCGTTCCTGCGTGTCTGCTCGGGCAAGTTCGAGCGCGACATGACGGTCCACCACTCCGCGAGCGGCAGGACCGTGCGGCTGTCCTCCTCGCACAAGCTGTTCGGACAGGAACGCGAGACCGTGGACGAAGCCTGGCCGGGCGACGTCATCGGTCTCGTGGGCCATGATGCGTTCGGGATCGGGGACACGCTGACGACGGACCGTGGCATCCGGTACGACGAGATCCCCCGGTTTCCCCCCGAGGTATTCACCTACATGTCGAATCCCAGCTCGGCGGATGCGAAGAAGTACCGTGCGGGCCTCGATCAGCTGCTTCAGGAGGGCGTGGTGCAGGCCTTCAGCGCGAAGAACGCCCCTCCGGGCACTACCCTTTTCGCGGCCGTGGGCCCCCTCCAGTTCGAAGTCGTGCAGTGGCGGCTGCAGAGCGAGTACGGAGCCCAGCCGCGTCTGAGTCCGGCACCTTGGACGATCCTGAGGTGGCTGCGGCGCAAGGACGACGGCGCGGAACTGACGCCGGCCTCGCCCGAGCTTTCAGACCTGATCCTTGCGAGCGGCGTGAGCCTCGGTACGGACAAGTTCGACAAGCCTGTCGCACTTTTTCCGAACGAGTGGACGATGGACTACTTCAAGGAGAAGAACACGGCGCTCGAACTGCTCGAACTGCCGCCGGAGCAATTGCGGATGGCCGAGCGCACCGGGTAAGCGGTCGTGCTGTTGAGCCGACGGGCCCCGGGAAGGATCCGCTCGAGCTATTGGCCACAAAAAGGCACAAAGAGTCACAAAAACCGATCCGCTTTTCGTGCCTTCTTGTGCCTTTTAGTGGCTATCCTGAATTGAGGCCTTCGTGAGCTTCGTGGAAAAACGGATTGGGAGTCGGTTCTCCGACTACCTGTTACCCACAGAGCAACCCGCCGAGATCGCTGGGCATAAAAACGATCGCCTACATCCAGCGCGCATCGTTTTCGCGGACATCCTTCAATCGGTACCTGGCGAGCTTGCTGATGAGAGCCGACGGCACCGGCTTGTCGTAAGGGATCTGCAGGGTGCCCTTCCCGGTCTTGTGCTTGGATAGCTCGGTCTTGAACGCGGCGAGAGCGGCAGGAGTGGGTGCGAAGTTCGCATGCTTCCTGTGTGCCGAGAATGCGAACAGGATTCGGCGCTCCTCGAAGACCGGCACGCCCCACTTGATTGTCTCCGATGCCTTGGGCGCGACCTTCCTTAGCAGGTCGCAAATACAACGCAGGTGTGCCCGGGCCTCTGGCGGTGCTGCATCGATGTACTCCGCTATCGTTGCCGGGCGCATGGGAGTCGTCAGTTAACGGAGCGGTTGCCATCGATTCGGGAGGCCAATGCCAGCGATGCCCTGATGGCGCGACCAAACTGCCGGTGACTATTGAGTGCCATTTTCAGCCACGATCTTCCTGGCCTTCAGATAGGAGACGCACATCGCGACGAGAACGGAGCCGAACTGAATCAGGACCGCGATGATGTTATACGAGCCGCGAGCCAACTCAGGAGCGACCAGGCCGACGATGCCCCAGAGGCCAGTCGGAACTGAGGCGACCAGCAGCACCTTGCCCGAGAACGCGTTGATGTCGTACCAGTTCTTCTCCGAGGTGTACGACTCTTTGAAACGCGCCCCGTACAGGTTGTTCATCGGGACCTTTCGAAGGATCATCGGGATCGAGAGGACGGCTATCACGACCGCGACTCCAAGGGAAACAAGCGCGACGAGTAAAGATGGGTTCATGACGGAGTAATCGGGTCTGGGGTAATCGCCTCGCTCGGCTCGTTTTGCTCCCGAGCCAATGCGTCGGTGAAGAACGCCAGTCCTATGGCAGCCTTGAGCAGACGACCGCCGATTCCCTGGCCTCGAAACTCGCGAACCACTCCCATTCCGAGGCGACCCACGTGTGCCTTTCCCTCGTTTGGATCACCGGGAATCACATCGCACCAGCCTACGATTCTCCCGCCGATTGCCGCGACAAACTGTGGATATCCGAGCTCGACGTTCTTCCGGACAAACTCAGTCGCGCGCTCCACGGAGGGCGCTGCAATGGCAGCCAGAAATTTCCGTTCGCGGCAGACTGAGTCGAGCGCCGTTCGAAATCCGAGTGCATCCCTCTCTTCAATTGATCGGATCGTGATCATTCACTTCGGGGCTCGGTTGGAAATCTTCATGACGCGCCGCCGGTTTACCTGCAATACCGGCATTCGAATCAGGAATCCAGCTTCGCACCCTTCTGTGAAAAATCAGCTGTTCGCTCCCAAAAACCGATCGATTCGACTTTCCACCCTCTCCCGGCCGAGCACGTGCATGAGGCCGGTCAGCGTCGGTCCCACGTTGGTGCCGGTCAGTGCCAGGCGCGCGATGGGCTGGTAGTCCCCGAAGCCGAGGTTCTTCGCCGCGGCAAGTGCCGCGAGGCCCTGCTCTATCGTCGAGTCCGAGGTCCAGTCCAGCGTCGCGATCGCCTCCTTGAGTTCACGGAGCCGGCTCGCTGGTTCGCCCTTGCCCATCACCTTTGCGCGAACCTTGGCATCGAACGAATATTCCTCGGTGAAGAAGTAGCTCGTGTAGGCAGGCAGTTCCTCGATGCCCTTCACTTTTGGCTGTGCCAGAAGCATGACTGAACGGAAGTACCCCGGGTCGGCGGCGAGCGCTGCGCTGCCTGTCGCCTCGCGCTCGAAGTGTGCGCGCGCCATCGACACGTACCGCTCGGCCGGCATCTCGACGAGGTACTGGGTGTTCATGTGCGCCATCTTCCGGTCGTCGAAACGCGCGTTGCTCTGGTTGATCCCCGGGAAGTCGAACAACCGGACAATTTCCTCGATCGGCATCTTCTCCCGGTCGTCGCCCGGGTTCCATCCGAGCAGGCAGAGGAAATTGACGACCGCCTCGGGAACGTAGGAACGCTTCCGGTACTCCTCGATCAGGGCTCCCTGGTCGCGCTTCGACATCTTCCCGGGGCCATTCTGCTTCAGGATCAGTGGGATATGGGCGAACTGCGGCAGCGGCGCACCGAGCGCGCGGAAGATCTCCACGTGCTTGCTGGTGTTGGACAGGTGATCCTCGCCGCGGATGACGTGGGTGATGCCCATCGTGATGTCATCGACGACGTTCGCGAAATGGAAGACGGGCTTGCCGTTGGAGCGCACGATCACGAAGTCCTCGTCCTCGAGGCGTTCCACCTTGCCGCGGATCCGGTCATCGATGATCGCCGGGGCGTTGGCGACCTTGGTCACGGTCTTCTTGCGATGGTCGTCGAAGACCTCGCTGCGATCGCCGATGAGTCGGAGATAGATGGCTCCGGCGCGCTCGTAAGCGCGGTCGGCGGCGAGCAGCTTTTGCACATGTTCCCGATGGATCTGCGAGCGCTCGCTCTGTAGGTAGGGACCACGATCTCCGCCGACCTTCGGGCCTTCATCCCAGTTCAGCCCGAGCCACTCCAGGCTCTCGTAGATGACATTGTAGAACTCCTCGCTGTTGCGGGCCTCGTCGGTGTCCTCGATGCGCAGCACAAAGGTGCCTCCCGCATGACGGGCGTACAGCCAGTTGAACAGCGCTGTTCGGGCACTGCCGATATGGAAGAATCCCGTCGGGCTGGGAGCGAAGCGTACGCGAACCTGCGACATGGCGAAACAAGGGCGGGCGTGGCGCGCGGGGAGTCAAGACCGGATGGGAACGCCATTGCCACCGGCGAGGCCTTGGAGTGGCGTTGCGGCCGTGGCCGACGCTCCGACATTCGATCCCTTGACAATCGCGTCGGATTTCATGGAGGTGGGCCTGGCAGCGGGCTTCCGGGTCGAGGAATTCGGCGCCCTTGGCGGTGAGAGGCTTTTCGCGCTGACGCGCCGGATCCCAGGGAAGCGACCCCGGATCTACATCTCGTCGGGGATCCACGGTGACGAGCCGGCGCCCGTGCAGGCGCTGCTTCAGATGATTCGGGAAGGCATTTTCGATCGACGCGCAAACTGGTTCCTGTGTCCGCTGCTGAACCCCACGGGGCTGTCTCTGGGCACTCGGGAGAACGCGGCGCGCGTCGATCTCAACCGAGATTACCGGAATCCGAAGACCGAGGAAATCCGGGCTCATGTCGGCTGGCTGAACAGGCAGCCGCGCTTCGATCTCTCCCTCTGCCTGCATGAGGATTGGGAGAGCCGGGGATTCTACCTGTTCGAGCACAACCCTGACGGACGGGAATCGCTTGCGCAGGGCATGCTGTTGGCCGCCGGGCAAGCCGGATGTCCGGCTGACTTGTCTGATCGCATCGACGGGTTCGAGTCAAAGGAAGGCGTGATCGCGGCGTTTCCCGAACCGATGGATTGGCCGGACTGGCCCGAGGCCTTCCTGCTGCGGGATCAATTCACGCGATTCGCATACACCGTGGAGTCGGCTTCGTCGTTTTCTCTGGACGCACGTGTGGCCGCGCAGGTGGCGGCAGTAGGCGCGGGGCTGGCGAAGTTTCTGGGCGGGTGATAGGCGGCGCGGGAAACTGTCTCTCTGGCACGCTGGGCCTCCGAATCGTACTCGTACTCTGGTTGGGAATCGGAGGGAGCGGGTCTCGGCCGAGAGAACGAGTAAGAGAACGAGAACGAGTAAGAGGAGTGGGGAATAGGGAGACGGAATCCTGGTCCGCTACTCCAACCCGTTCTTCCTGCAGAACCCGGCCATATCGGGCGGGAGAGGAGTCTTAAACAGTTGGTCGATTCCCGCTGGGCGAAGGTCGATCGTTTCGCAATGGAGCGCCTGGCGGCGTAGAAGGAGCTGTGATTCGAGCGCGGGAGTCCAGCCGGTGGCGATAAACTCGAGGTAAAGCCGCGCGTCAGGACCGTAGATCTTGTCGCCGACAAGCGCATGGCCGAGCCAGGCCGCGTGCACACGGATCTGGTGCTTGCGTCCGGTCTCGGTGACAACCCGAGCGAGCGTGTAACCCCCTGCCCTGGCGATCGGCCTGAAATGCGTGATGGAAGCGCGGCCTCCCGGCACGACCGCTGCCTTCGTGAAGACCGGGCTGTGCAGGTCGTCGCCGAGCGGCTGGTCGACGGTCATGTCGCCCCCGAGTTCGCCCGTCAGGATGGCGAGATAGCTCTTCGGTATTGCCCGGCGCTCCGTGGCTTTTTGCAGGCGCCGTGCCAGGGCCTGGTTCTTCGCGATCAGGACAAGTCCGCTGGTCTCGCGATCGAGTCGGAATATGGGATGCACGGTTTCCAGCCCGGTGTGCAGTCGTGCGGCCCCGACCAGGCTCGAAGCCGGACCTGCCTTTGAGGGGTGGCATGGAATGTCCCCCGGCTTGTCTATGACCAGCAGGTCCTCGTCCTCGAACACGATCCAGGTTCGCAGCTCTTCCTCGGCGATCAGCCTGAGGTCCGTGCGCTGGGGGCGCGGTGGCCAGGCGCATGCCCGCGGGCCGCGATAGCCGGGGATGCCGGAATCCGGAGTCCCCTGCCCTCCGGAGTCGGCGTCAGATGGCTTCACTTCTTCAGCCGCGCAAGGCGGTGCTTCTCGATCACGCGCTTTGCGATGCGCGCGGAGACGGCGGGCGGCGCCGTGGAGCCCGCCATTGCCCCGATGCGGTTGCGCCAGCCAGTGATCACCTGGCCCCGGCCTGCGGCAAGGGCCCGTAGTGACTGTTCCACGACGGCCTCGCAGGTCATCCCCCTCGACTTAGGGTTGGTGGCCGGCTCGAGTCCGGCCCGCTTGAAGAAGTTCGATGACGTTGGCCCGGGGCACACGGCAAGCACGTGGATGCCGGATCCCCGGAGTTCCTCGCGCAACGCCAGGCTCCAATGGAGGAGGAAGGCCTTGGTCGCACCATACACGGCCAGGTGCGGCGTGGGCTGGAATGCTGCTGTCGATGCCACGTTAATGATAGCCCCTCCCCTCCGGCGCAGCTCGGGAAGCAACGCAGCGGTCAGCTGCAGGACGGCGCGAACGTTCACATCGAGCATGCCGACCTGATCGGCAGGATCGGGTCCCGGAAAATCCCCATAGATGCCGAAGCCGCTGTTGTTGATGAGAAGAAGTGAGCCCTGCGGAGCCGTCTCGTTAAGGTGAGCTACTAAGCCCGAAACCGTGCCCTCGATGGCAGCCGGAGAAGCCAGGTCGCATGTGAAGTGGCGCAGCTTAAGCTTCGGGAATTTCAGGTCCGGAACCGACCGCGATAGGTTGCAAAGCGCGACGTCCGGCCTCAAACTACCGATCAGTTCGATGAACGATTTTCCTATCCCGGAAGATCCGCCCGTCACGACGACGGCCGAGTACTTTTGGAGCGCTTCGCGAAGCGAGGGCACAAGGGGGAGAGTAAAATTTTCGGTGCCGGCCCCTGCCGGCGCCACTCAAACAAACCACAACGCAGCATCATGAACAGACACAACAGCAATCATGACGTTATCGTATCCGGAAT
Organism: Candidatus Salsuginivita brisbanensis; assembly: GCA_038144975.1. Taxonomy (GTDB): domain Bacteria; phylum Verrucomicrobiota; class Verrucomicrobiia; order Opitutales; family Opitutaceae; genus Salsuginivita; species Salsuginivita brisbanensis. Next base: position 89,142 of record JAYQOU010000007.1, read on the forward strand.
CCACCTCGACCTGCCAATTCGCCAGCCGGCGCCGGATCGGTGGCGTGACGACTTCCCGGCCGTCCTGCTGGCCGATCACGCGGACGACAAGCGAGCCGTTGGGTTCGTCCTGGGCGTCAAGACGCCACTGAGTGATGGGGAATTGGCTCATTCCCACTAGAACGGGTGAAACCGGTCAGTTATTTCAGCAATCTTGCTGAAAGCCTGAAATATTTAGCGGGGAGCGTGGGAAACTCGCCCTCACGGCCCCCGGTTCACGCCGGGGGCTTTTTTGTCTCCAATCGCGCAGCGCGGATTTCGCCTTTCAGGCGCTTAATCAGTTCGGACATCCTATCGTCGTTAGTATTTGACCAGCCCTCGTTCGGCGGCTCCCCGTCCTTGTGGTGGGGGCCGCGTGGATACCGGCCTATTCCGACCATGATTCTCGACATCATCGAGAGCAGGTGGCGTTCTTGGGCGCTGATCGTGAACCTGGCCGTGTCGGCCAACACGCCGAGGTTATGGTTCCTGAATGTATCCCCACGAACCAAATGGCCCCGCTTGTAAAGTATGCCTCCTTTGGCGACGTAGAGCGCCTTTAACAGGTTCTCTATCCCGAACCCTGCGAGCATTATCTCAACCCAGTCAGATACCTCCTCATACCGCACCTTTCTGTAGCCATGAATGGGGCCGCCTTTCGCCCGAGCGGTTTCTCGACACGCGCACAGAGAATCTCTCGCGACGAGAAGGGTGTTTCCCGATAGCAACCATTCAGCGGGATCATTCCCGTCTTCGTCGATTTCTCTCAAGCGCTATGGGGAGATCTTCAACGTATGAGACCCGTATGGGGTAGGCGCGTCCCCTATGAAAGTGGCGCACCCGTAGGGAGTCGAACCCCAAACCTTCTGATCCGTAGTCAGATGCTCTATCCAATTGAGCTACGGGTGCGCGAGAGAGCGCGAGAACAAGCAAACTATCGCAGCCGAGCGCAAGCGCGAATTGATCGGTTTCAGGCTGCGGCGTGCGCGATCGGTCCAGGCAATGCCATCCGGGCTGTCCGGTTCGCCGATTTGCGGATATATATCAGTGATGGGCAATGATGGTGAACTGCTTAGACGCTACGCGGTTGATGGCGACGAGGGGTCGTTTTCGGCACTCGTGGAGCGGCACCTCGGCTTCGTCTACGCGACTGCGCTGCGCCGTGTCGGCGATGAGCACCTGGCGAAGGACATTTCCCAGACCGTTTTCGCCGGGCTCGCGAGGAAGGCCCGCGCCCTCAGCAGCCATCCCAGCCTGGTCGGGTGGCTGTACACGGCCGTTCACTACACGGCTGCCTCGATCCGAAGGAACGAGTTTCGGCGACGCGCGCGCGAGCATGCGGCGGCGACCACCGATGCTTCAACCGGAGCCATGAGCGACTCCATAGATTGGAACAGGCTCCAGCCGGTGATCGACGACTCGCTGAAGGCGCTTCCAGTGCCCGATCGGGACATCCTGCTGCTCAGGTTTTTCAAGGGGATGACGTTTCATCAGATCGCCAGCACGACGGGCCTTTCCGAGGAGGCCGCGCGCAAGCGCGTCGCGCGGGCGATGGAACGCCTCAGGGGCGGACTGGTCCGGCGCGGTATCACCTCGACCGGCGCGGCGCTGGCATCGGCACTCGGTGCACAACCCGCCGCTGTCGTCCCGCAGGGGCTGTCCGCCCTTGTGGTTGGGGCCGCCCTGTCGCAGACCGGCAGTGCGACGGCCCTCTCCGCCTTTGTCATGACCACCACGCACAAGATCCTGGCCACGCTCGCAGTCGCCGCAGCCATCGGCGGCGGGTTCATCATCGTCCGCAATCTCCAGCAGGAACGAATTCGATCGGCCGAGCTCGAATCGGCGCTCGTCGACGCCCGCCAGCGGGAGCAGCAACTCCGCGAGGACCGCAGCGAGCTGCTTCGCGCGCAGACTCCGGTCGCTCCGATGCAGTCCGTCACCACCGCACCGGAGCCCGAGACTGTGCCAACGGAGGAAGGCTCCGCGGTCGACCGCCTCCGCGGCTGGCTCGCCCGCATGCCCGACAAGGCAATCCCGGAAATGAACCTGCTCCTGCCGGATGAATGGACCATCGTGGCCGAAGAGTTCACCCTCGACAGCGAGATCGAGGCGCGAAAGGCGCTGAGGTCCCTCCGCTCCCGGGCGAAATCCAGCCTCGAGGACGACTTTCATGGCGCCCTGACGGGGTACCTCAATGCGAACGGCGGCGTGCTCCCTGCAGACATCCACGCGATCGCGCCCTACTTCAATCCGCCCCTCGATCCGATGATCCTGCAGCGCTACGAGCTGATTCAGTCAGGTCGCTTCCAGGGGCCTACCGTCGTGGATGAAAACTCGCCGCTTTCGATCGACGAACAGGTGCGCCGACCGATGCTGATCGCGGAGCGCAACGATGCGCTGGTCGACGAGGAGTACGAGTCACGCGCGATGTTCTCGACGAATGCCATCCTGTTCCGCGACGCCAGCCGCTCGCGCCAGGTGTTCGAGCAGGCGACATCGACGTACGCTGCGCAAAACGGCGGGCAGGCTCCGAATACTCCGGAGCAGATCCTCCCCTACCTCACCATCCCGATCGACAACGCCCGGCTCCGGGAGCTTCTCAACGAAGGAAGGGAGCGGTAGCCGGAGTAAGATTAGGTTTAAGTTTAGGTTTAAGAAAGCGACGATTGTCCGGAGTCAATTCCCGCTCGATTGGTACCGTGTCGGGAGCTCGATGCGCAGAAAATCCCGGGCGTTGGTGAAGCAGATGTCGCGCACCATGCCGCCAATGAGCTTCAGGTCGTCGGGCAGTTCGCCGTTCTCCATCTCCCGCCCGAGCAGGTTGCAGAGCACGCGGCGGAAGTATTCGTGGCGAGGGTAGCTGAGGAAGCTGCGCGAGTCGGTCACCATCCCGACGAAGCGGCCCAGCAGCCCGAGGTTGGACAGCGCGTTCAGCTGCCATTCGATGCCTTCCTTCTGGTCGAGGAACCACCAGCCGCTGCCGAGCTGCAGCTTGCCGGCAACGGAGCCGTCCTGGAAATTTCCCAGCATCGAGGCGAACAGGTAATTGTCCGACGGATTCACGTTATAGAGGATTGTCCGCGGCAGCTCGCCGGTGGCATCGAGCGAGTCGAGATAGCGGGCCAGCGCCTGCGCCTGGGGGGCATCGCCGATGGAATCGAAGCCGCTGTCGGCGCCGAGCAGCCGTGACAGGCGGGTGCTGTTGTTGCGCATTGCACCGAGGTGCAGCTGCTTCGTCCAGCCACGAGCCGCGTCCCAGCGTCCGAACTCCCGCATCAGGTAGGAGCCGTAGCGCGCGGCAGCCTCCGGGGTGACGCGACGACCCGCGCGGGCGGACCGAAACACGGCGGCGGCTTGCAGGCGCGTGCAGGTGTCTGACAGTGGCTGCTCGAGGCCGTGGTCGGAAAGCCGGCAGCCGGCCGCGTGAAAGTCATCGTGGCGCCTGCGCAGCGCGGCGAGCAGGTGGTCGAAGGTCCGGACCCGGCTGCGCGCGGCTCCCTCCAGCCGCTCCAGCCAGGCGTTGAAACCCTTGGGCTCGCGCACCCGCAGTGCCGCATCAGGCCTGTAGGTCGGGACTACGCGGGTCTCGAGCCCGCTGCGGCGGATCGCGGCGTGGTCGTCGAGGGAATCCGCAGGGTCGTCGGTAGTGCCGATGGCTGCGACACGATTCCGGCGGATCAGGTCGTGCACCCGAAGTTCACCGAGTTGGGCGTTCGCCTCCTTCCATATTGCCCCGGCGTTCGACGGAGAGATCGGTAGATGAATCCCAAAGGTGCGCGCGAGCTCGAGATGCGACCAATGATAGAGGGGATTCCGCAACGTCTGGGGCACCGTCGCGCACCAGGCATCGAACTTCTCCCTCGGGCTCGCGTCGCCGGTGCAGAGCCGCTCGCGAACGCCGGCGGTGCGCATCGCGCGCCACTTGTAATGGTCCCCGGCGAGCCATAGCTCGAACAGGTCGGAGAACCGGTGATTCTCCGCGATGAGCCTTGGCGGCAGGTGGCAGTGATAGTCGAGGATCGGCTCCGATTCGGCGAATCCGTGGTAGAGCTCACGCGCGGCGTCCGTCTGAAGCAGGAATTCGTCGTGTATGAAGCGCTTCATTTCAGGATCTCCGATTCTGCCGGAGTGCCCGCAGGCGGGGCGATGGCTCCGATGAACTCGTCGATCGACCTGATCGCCTCGAGATTTTCCTGCGCGAGCTCGCAGCGGTCGGCTGCAACCAGGCCGGTTTCGCGCGCCAGAAACAGCAGGTAGGCGGCCACGCCGCGCGCGTACCGGAGCCTGCATTCCGGGCTGACGCTATAGAACCTGGCTCGCTGCGCGTAACCTTCCGGGCCATGGTCGCCGAGCGCTTTCCAGTCCGCCCGTCCGCCGGCCGCCAGCACGAAGAGGAAGTTGTATTCGAAGAAAAATGCGTGGTCCGGCGATTGGGGAAGCGATTCGAGAGCCTTGCGGCACGCGGCCCGCGACTCGAACACTTCCGGCCCTGCACCTCCCGTTCCCAGTGAATCGACGATGAATCCGCGAGCGGTCTCCCTTTCCGATTCCTGTGCGGAAAACGCGCCGTTCACAGCCAGCTCGAGAGTGAAACGGTACCAGTCGTCCCAGAGTGCCCGGTCGGACGGATCGCTCGAGGCTGCCAGCGCGACGCCCATCTCGTACGTGTAGCGGCCGCTCGTCTTGATCTCGAGGCATCCCCCGGTGACCTCACCGAGAACGCGATAGTTTTCCGCGGATTTGCCCGAGCCCGAATGAAAGCCGATCCCGACATCGAAGCGGCGGCAGACGTCCCACTGCAGGGCCACGCGCCTTCGGAGTTCCTCGTTGTCCGGGAAAGGCAGGTTCTTCCGGAATCCGAACGCCGGCGCGATGAAGTCGAAATTGAGCCCAAGCTCTTCTCCAAGCGCGAGTACGAGGGCAGTCGTCGCCTGTGTCGTCAGGCCCGGAAGCTCGTCGATGGAAAGCTCCTTCAGGTAGGCCTTGCCACGAGTAGTCGTGAATGCCGCCGAGCGTGCGGCTGCATATTTCGCATCGCGAAGCGCCGCCTTCTGCATGGCAGGCCACACCGAGGACAAGGTTCGCTCGAACTCGCCTCCCTCAACGGAACAGCCGACGACTGTGATTCGCTCGCGGACACGTGCGGCGAGCATTGGGTCGATCGCACCCAGGGGCGTGGGGACGCGCTTCGCAAGTTCGGGCGAAAGGTCGAACGTGATGTAGCTTGCCAGGAGGCAGCCGCGAACCAGCGCGTCCTCCCGCGAGTCGAACCGGCCTCCGACGGGCTGGTGGTCGGCATTGAAGCTCCATTCGATACGGTGGCGGTGGAACCCCGTCCGCAGCTTGGAAAGCACGGCGCCGTGGCTCATTCCCTCGACGGACTGACCCTGGTGTCCTTCGGGAACGCCCGTGCCGATGAAGGGAAACGGCACTGACTCGAGGCGTCCCGCAAGCATGACGTCGGTATCGTAAACGAGTTCCCGGGGAATGCTGTTCTGGTTCGCTGTGAAACCCATTCCGAGCGCGGCCATGGCCCACTCGACCGCCGGCCAGTGCAGCGTGGTGAAGCGTGCGCCCACGCCGAGCGTGCCGCGCCCCAGGTTCGCGCCCGCGGTCGGGAAGATCGTCGTCCCGGGATCTTGCTCCTGGACGAGATTCTTGAGGCGCAGCAGGTTTTCCCAGCTCGCCGGAAAGGCGAATCCACCCTGGGGCAGGTCGATGCCGTGGTCCGGCAGTGTCGCCGGGTTCCCTGTGGCGGAGGCGGCGAGCAACCAGGCACAGTCGCCCGTCGAAGGCTCCTCTGCCAGCGTCCAGGCGCCCGCCGCCGTCTCGAATCGGCTTTGCGGGAAGGGCGAGATTGCCGCACCGGACTTGAGCCGCGCGGCCAGGCCGCCCCAGTCCAGGCAGAAGTCGGGACTGATGCACGGATTGTCCACCAGTCGCAGCCCGTGCTGCAGGAGAAACGTGTTGATCGCCCGGGCCACCGTCAGATCGTCATCGCGCCGAATCCGCCGTCCACGACCAGCTCGGATCCGGTGATGAATGATCCCGCCCGCTCGGAGGCGAGAAGGAGGGTTGCGCCGATCAACTCGGACGGCTCGCCGAAGCGTCCTGCCGGCGTGTGTGCGAGGATCGAGGCACGGCGTTCCGGCGTAAGGATGCGCCGGTTCTGTTCAGCGGGAAAGAAACCGGGCACTAGCACATTGACCCGCACCTTGTGCGGCGCCCACTCGCGCGCGAGATTCTTGGTCAAGTTGTGGACCGCCGCCTTGGTGGCGCTGTAGGTGAACACGCGCGAGAGCGGGCTGACGCCGGAGGCCGAGCCGAGGTTGATGATCGAGCCGCCGCGGCCCTGTTTGACCATGAAGCCGCCGAACACCTGGCACCCGAGGAACACGCCCTTCAGGTTTACGGCGACGAGCCGGTCGAACTCCTCCTCGGTCACGTCGAGGAACGGCGTGGATGAATTCACACCTGCTCCATTGACCAGGATATCGAGGGGCCCCGCCCTCCTGAGCACCTCCGCAAGCAGTGCCTCAAGGTCGGATCGCCGCGTCGCCTCGGCAGCATGAAACCATGCCTTTCCTCCGGCGAGCGTGATCCGTTCCAGCCTCGAGGCAGCCTTGGCGTGGTCCCTGCCCACAATGACGGTCTCGGCGCCCGCCATGGCCAGGCCCTCCGCCATCGCGCCGCAGAGTTCTCCAGTGCCTCCGATGACCACCGCGACCTTGCCGCGCAGGGAAAACAGTTGCTCGGGACTCTCCATGGCGCTCAGCCGATCACGCGAGGGCGTCGCGGCAGAACTGCACACTTCGTGCGATTTCCGCCATGCGGTCGGATCCCTCCGGCACCGGGTACTCGAACTCGATGGTGGCCTGGATGGGCCAGCCGTTGTCACGGATGGCGCGCAGGATTTCCACGATCGGTGTGTCTCCCTGCCCGAACGGCACGTTTGGGCCATTGTTGAACCGGCGGTCCTTGACGTGGATGTGCATCACCCGCTCATGGTGCCGCTCGATAAACGGCAGCGGCGAGGTATTGTTTCCCGCGATAAAATGGCCGATGTCGACGTTGGCGCCGTTGTACCGCCCCGCGGCAAACGCCTGCTCCCAGACGTCCGTGGTCAGGGCCGCGTGGTTGTGCCAGCCAACGAACATCCGGTGCCTCTCGGCGGCCGCACCGACACGCCCCGCCTGTTCGACGGCCATCTCGCAGGAAATCGCTCGGGCCCCCACGTTCCGGGCGAGAGTGAACGCGAAATCGAGTTCCTCGTCCGACATCTGCGGAACCCCGTCGAACTTGACGATCTCGATACGGACACCGGCGGACTCGTACATGCGGCGCAGATCGGCGGCGCGTGCAATGGCGGCGGTGGCCCGCCACTGGCGAAGCTCCTCACCGCCGCCCCGTCCTCCCCGCCCGCGCGCCGGGGCACCCATGAATCCCTCGATCGGCTGGGATCGCAATTCCAGGGCGCTCACGCCGAGCCGGACCGTCCGCTCAAGCGTCTCCTCGGCGGACATGTTGTTGTTGCCGTAATTGTAGGGGACATTCAGGCCGATGCTAACTCCGCGCACGGTGGAGTCGGGCCTTCCTGCGGGTGCCGGCGCGCCGCCAGGTTCGGCGGCGGGCAGCCGGGACTGCAGGGAAAAGATGCCCGCGGCGGGGATGGCTGCGAGCGCAAGCTTGGCGAACTCACGGCGTGTGTGGAGCGGCATGGCGTCTGGTTCCTGGAGTCGAGGTGCGCTCGCGGCAGGACTGTAAGGTTTGGGGTGCGAGTGTCGGGGTCTGGTGCGCGATCCGGGCCGCGGATCGGGCGGGCGGTCCCGTGCAGGTTCCTGCCGGACGGCCGGCGGGATGAAGCGGGAAATCGATATTGCGGGCAAATCCGGGGTGGATTTACGGTAAAGTGAATGAAGTCGACGCGACCCACCCTCCGGACGCTTGCCGCGGAGGCCGGTGTCAGCGCCATGACCTTCTCCCTCGCGTTGCGCAACCGCCCGGAGATCTCGATCGCCACCCGACGGCGGCTTCAGCGGCTCGCCCGCCTGCGCGGCTACCAGCCTGACCCGATCATCTCAAAGCTGATGCAGCACCTGCGCATGAGCTCGCCCATCCGGGGCCAGGCGAACATCTGCGGCCTGCTCGGTGGGCCGCCACTGGCCCGCGGTCTCCGCCATGAGTTCGGCGTGCGCGTGCAGGCCGGCCTGCGCAAGCGGGCTGAGTCCCTCGGATTCGCTTTCGACGCGATCGAGATTCCGCAGGGTTCAAGTCCATCGCTCCTGCAGCGCGTATTGCGGAGCCGGGGCGTCGAAGGCGTCGTGCTTCTGCCGATGCCTTCCCAGCGCGATCTGGCGGACCTCCTTGACTGGGCCAATTTTTCGGTGGTCTCGGTGACCTCCTCGGTCACCTCGCCCCGGGTCCACACGGTCACGCCGAACCACTTCGACAACATGATCCGGGCATGTGGCAAGCTGGCGGAGGAGGGGTTTCAGCGGATAGGCCTGGCGATATCGAAGGAGTGGGATGAGCGGGTGCGCCATCGCTGGGCGGGTGCGATCGCCTGGCAGAACGCCTTCGGCGGCACGCAGGCCGTCCCGCCATTCCTCGGCAGCGCGGTGGGCCCCCGGCTAATGGATCCGGAGTTCACGAGGTGGCTGAAGAAGTGCCGCCCGGACGTCGTCCTGGTGGAGGAGATCGACGGCTCGCTCCTCGACCGCACGCTGGCGACGATCCCCGCCCGGAGGCGACCCGCTATAATGACCCTCGACTGGCCGAGCGCACGCGCCGCGGGTGGCATGGACCAGCGGCCGGAGGAAATCGGGGCCGTCGCGATCGAGATCCTGGCGGGCATGATCTCCCGGGGGGAACGAGGCATCCCGCCACGGCCGCAAAGCATCATGGTCGACGGGGACTGGATCTCGTCTTTACCGTAAAGAAGGCCGAGGGTTGCGCGAACGGCAGCTCATGGCTTCGTCAGCCGGCAGCCCCGATCGTTGTCCTCCGGCTCCTGACTCCTCCACGCGGGAACCGGCAGGAGCTCCGACCCGACTTCCCGCCTTGTTCCCCTGAAGATTGGTCAACCCCAGATGGCTCCTCGTTCGATTTCCCCCAGCGGCCTGCCCGGAATGACGTTTCTGGGCGCGTCGCTGTTCATCATGACCGCGACCCAGCTGGCATTCGGTCAGGCCGGCGACCGCGCCGGGGCCGATATGCGATCCAGGGTGCCGGCGGCAATCATTCCGGCGGCGCCGCCGCTCAGCCCGGAAGCCGAGATGAGGACTTTCCGCGTCCAGGACGGGTTTCGCGTGGAACTGGTCGCCAGCGAACCGCTGGTCGAGAGTCCCATTGCGATCCAGTTCGGTCCTGACGGCCGCCTCTGGGTGCTCGAGATGCGCGGATTCATGCCCAACGTCGATGGCACCGGTGAAACCGAGCCGATCGGGCGCATCTCGGTGCTCGAGGACCTGGATCGCGACGGCCGGATGGACCGGAGCACGGTCTTTCTGGACCGACTCGTGATGCCACGCGCCTTCATGCTGCTGCGCGACGGCGTCCTCGTTGCGGAGCCCCCGATGCTTTGGTTCCACCGCGACACGGATGGAGACGGTGCCGCGGACGCGAGGGTCCTGCTTTCGGATTCCTACGCGGTGGAGGCGGATCCGCTGCTCGGTTCGCGGGCCAATCCCGAGCATTCCGCCAACAGCCTCACCTGGGCGCTCGACAACTGGATCTACAGCGCCAATTACGCGACCCGTTTCCGCAACACCTCGGGCGTGTGGGAATTCGGCGCCACGATTTCACGGGGACAATGGGGGCTCACGCAGGACGATTCCGGCCGGCTGTTCTACAACACGAACTCAGACCAGCTCAGGGGCGACCTGGTCCCCGCGGAGTATCTCTCGCGCAATCCCAACTTCAGCACCACCCAGGGCGCCAACTTCCGCGTGGGAATCTCGCAGGAAGTATGGCCCGGCCGGATCAACCCCGGCGTGAACCGCGGCTATCAGGACGGGATCCTCCGCGGGGACTTCACCCTCGCGAATTTCACAGCCGCCTGCGCGCCGCTCATCTACCGGGGCAATCTTTTTCCCGCGGCGTTCCTGGGCAACGCCTTTATCTGCGAACCCGCAGGCAACCTGGTGCGGCGCGGGGTGATCGTGGAGCGCGACGGCGGACTCTATGCGAGCAACGCCTACAGCGAGACGGAGTTCCTGGTCTCGACCGATGAACGATTCCGCCCGGTCAACCTCGCCGGCGGACCCGACGGCGCGCTCTACGTCGTGGACATGTACCGCGGCATCCTGCAGCACCGGAACTACGTCACGACCTACCTGCGCGAGCAGATCCTTTCGCGCGAACTCGAGGACCCCGTCAACCTTGGGCGGATCTTCCGCATCGTGCCGGAAGCGGGTGCTTCGGCCTCGACGGTTCTCGACCTCGATGCCGCGCCCTCCGCCACGCTGGTGGGGCATCTCTCGCATCCGAACGGCTGGTGGCGCGACACCGCCCAGCGCCTGCTGGTCGAGCGGGCCGACCTTTCCGCGGCACCCGCCCTGCGGACGCTGGCGGCCTCGGGCGCTTCGCCCCTCGGCCGTATCCATGCCCTGTGGACGCTCGACGGCCTGGGGCAACCGGACGCTTCCACGATTCTGGAGGCGATGCGCGCCCCCGATCCCCAAGTGCGGGTGCACGCAGCCCGCGTCAGCGAGCGGCTCCTGGGAACGGCGGCGGCGCCCGCCCTCTTGGCCGCGCTGATGGAACTGGCCGGGGACGGCTCCATTGAGGTGCAGCGGCAGGCCGCCCTCTCCCTCGGCCAGGTGCCGGATCGCATCGAGGGCATCGACGCCGTGCTCCGCCAGCATCACGCCAACCCGCTCGTTCGCGATCCGGCGATCACGAGCCTGACGGGACGCGAACTCGAGATGATCGAGCGGATCGCCACCGATCAGGACTGGATGGGCGAGACCCCGGCCAAGGCGGAACTTGTCGGCCTGCTTTCGCGGGCGGTCTTCGTAGAGGGACGCGAGGACCGAATCGTTCGACTGCTGGATCTCGCGGCGGGCTCGCCTGCGGCGGACGCCTGGAGGCAGGCTGCGATCCTCAACGGCATCGCCGGCAGGCCCGCGGGCAACACGGGCGGCCGGGCCGGCGGCGGCGGTCGGGGCGCGGGAGGTGGCGGACGAGGCGGCGGTCGCGGGGGCGCCCCGGCACTGACGCGGAGCCTGTCGGCCGAGCCCGCAGCCCTCGTCGCGATGAGGCTGCAGAACGCCGATCAGGTCGTTTCCGGGATCGCTGGGACCGAAGCAGTGCTGCTCTGGCCGGGAAAGCCGGGGGCCGAGAATGTCGCCCTCCCTGAGCCGCTGACCGCCGCACAGGAAGCCAGTTTCCAAATGGGGCGAAACATCTATGCAACCACCTGCGGCGCCTGCCACCAGCTGGACGGACGCGGACGCGACGGCCTGGCTCCGGCTCTTGCCAATTCCGAATGGACGACTGGCTCCACGGACCGCGCGATTCGCATCGTGCTGCATGGTGTCACCGGTCCGATTACCGCGGCGGGACAGACCTTCCAGGGCGACATGCCGCCCATGGGTGCGCTCGACGATGCGCAGCTCGCCTCGATCCTGACCTACATCCGCCGCGCGTGGGGACACACGGCAGACCCGGTCGAGCCCGGGGATGTCGCGGCTGTCCGTGCCGCAACCGCCGGCCGCGCCTCGGCCTGGACGGTCGGCGAACTCAACGCACTTCCTTGATATTATGAGCCAGACTCCAGGCCTTTCCCCGAACGCCCCCTGGTGGCGGGACCTCACCCGCGAGCACTGGTTCGTCCTTGCCGTTGCGTCGCTGGCCTGGGCGCTCGACTGCTTTGACCAGCAGATCTTCAACATTGCACGAAATCCCGCCATTGCGGCGCTGATGCCGGAAGGCACGCCCTCCGACGTGCTCCGCACGTGGGGCGGCTACACGACGGCGATCTTTGTCGCGGGCTGGGCAACCGGCGGCCTGATCTTCGGCCCGATCGGCGACCGCGTGGGACGGGCGCGCATGCTGATGGTAACGGTGCTGATGTATTCGCTCTGCACCGGACTCTCGGCGTTCTCGAGGAACGTGATCGATTTCTCGATCTACCGATTCATCACGGGGCTCGGTGTCGGAGGGGTATTCGGCCTGGCGGTTGCACTTGTGGCGGACTCGCTACCCGATCGCTCGCGCCCCCAGGCGCTCGGCGTGTTCCAGGCGATGTCGGCGATCGGCAACATCGCCGCCGGCGTACTCGCAATCGTCGTCGGATATTTCCAGATGAGCAGCACCGATCCGGGAAGCGAATGGCGCTACCTGTTCCTGGTCGGAGCACTGCCTGCCATCTTGTGCGTACTCATACAGACGCGGCTGAAGGAACCCGAGAAGTGGGTGAAGGCTCGCGAGGAAGGGCGCGCCTCCGGGGTGCGTTTTGGCTCGTACATGTCGCTTTTCGGCACCGCGTCGTGGCGCAAGGCCGCCCTTCTCGGCATGATCCTCTGCGTGGCAGGCGTGGTGGGCCTGTGGGGTGTTGGTGTCTTCAGTCCTGAATTGGTGGGAGACGTCATCGGTCGCCAGATGGCTGCCGACAATATCCCTGCTGAGCAGATTCCCGGAAGGCGTCTGATTTGGACCGGCATCACGATGGTGATGCAGCAGATCGGCTGCTTCTTCGGGATGCTCGCCTTTGCGAAGGCCGCCGAACGTTTCGGCCGCAAGCCGAGCTTTGTCGTGGGATTCATCTGCGCCTTCCTGAGCACAGCCCTGGTCTTCAAGTACCTGAGCGAGACCTGGCACATCTTCGTGTACATCCCGATCATGGGATTCTTCCAGCTTTCCTTGTTCGCGGGATTTGCGATCTACCTTCCTGAGCTTTTCCCGACTCGGCTCCGCAGCACGGGTGTCAGCTTCTGCTATAATGTTGGGCGTTTCGTGGCAGCAAGCGGCCCGCTCTCGCTTGGCATATTGCAGGCCCATTTCGCGGCCGGCGCGGCCACCGCCGAGGCTCGCCTCGATGCCTTCCGTGACGCCTGCGTCTGGACGAGCAGCTTCCTGCTCGTAGGCCTGGTGGCAGTCGCATTCCTGCCCGAGACCAAGAACCGGCCCCTGCCCGAGTAGCAGCCCACAAAGCGCTGAAGGCATGCGGCCGATTCGTGTCATCGTCCTGGATCCCGGGCATTTTCACGCGGCGCTCAGCCTGCGGGAATCCCATCCATGCCTTGAGGACGACGTTGATGTTTACGCCCCTGAAGGTCCGGGCCTCGAGGCGTTCTGTGCGATGGTCGAGACATTCAACCGACGGGAGGTGAACCCGACCCGCTGGCGTGTGCACCGCCATGTGAGCACCCAGCCGCTCGAGTCCCTGCTCGAGGAACGACGGGGCGGCCTCGTCATCCTTGCGGGCAGGAATCACGCAAAGGCCGAGTCGATCGAGCGTCTCAATGCCGCAGGCTATCTCATCTTTGCCGACAAGCCCTGGGTAGTCGATGGCCGGGCCCTGCCGTTCCTGGAGCGCGCGCTGGGAAGGGAGGGTCCGCCGACGACGGACATAATGACCTCCCGCTTCGAGCCCACTTCCCTGCTGCTTCAGGCCTGCATGGCGGAGCCGGCGGTGTTCGGGCAGCCTCGCGCAGAGGATGGGCTTCCCGCGGTGACCCTCGAGTCGGTCCATCACCTGCTCAAGATTGTGAACGGAAGCGTGCTCCGCAGGCCGCCCTGGTATTTTGACATCGGGATCCAGGGCGACGGCATGGTCGACGTGACGACGCACCTGGTGGACCTGGCCCACTGGTTGCTGTTTCCAGGACAGGCGCTCTCCTGGCCCGGTGACTTCGCTCTCGAGGGCGCAAGGCGATGGGACACGCCGGTCTCCGGGGAATCCTTCGCCCGGATCACCGGCCTCGGGCAGTTCCCCGAGGAACTCCGCCCGAGGATCCGGGATGGCGTGCTGCCGTATGCCTGCAATGGCGAGATCCGCTACCGTGCCCGGGGAATCGGCGTGCACGTCAAGGTCGCGTGGAACCTCGAGCAATCGCCCGGCGTGGGCGACACGCACCGAACACTCGTGCGAGGAACGGTTGCCGACCTGGTTGTGCGGCAGCTTCCAGAACGGGGATACCGGACAGAGTATGTCGTCGTGCCGCGGGATGATTACGCCGACTTTGGAGCGGGCCTGGCGGCCGCCCTGCGGCGCCGGCTGCCGGGATGGTCCGGGCTTGGAGTCCAGCGCCAGGGCGAGGAATATCTCGTCCACATACCCCCCGTGGCGTTGACGACCCACGAACAGCACTTCTGCGCCGCGCGCGACACGTTCCTCGATGAGATCGAGCGGGGTGCCGAACGTCCGGAGCACCGTGGAAACACCCTGACGAAATACCGACTGCTTGTGGCCGCCCGCGAACTCGCGCTTTTGCATGAGTGAGAACCCCGGGATGGGCTTCGGCGTCGTCGGAAGCGGCATGATTGCGGCGATCCATGCCTCGGCGATCCGCTCGATGAAGGGCGGCTCGCTCGCCGGCATCTTCAATCCGCGTCCCGGTGCGGCGGAAAAGCTCGCCGCGGAACACGGAGTGCCGGCGTATTCGGATTGGGATGCATTCCTGGCGCACCCGGGCATGCGGGCGGTGACGATCGCGACCCCGAGCGGATGCCACCTGGAGGGGGCCGAGCGCGCCGCCCGAGCCGGGAAGCATGTGCTGTGCGAGAAGCCTCTCGAGGTGAACCTGGAGAGGATCGATGCCATGATCCGGGTGTGTTCCGAGAACGGCGTCCGCCTGGCGGCCATTCACCAGCGGCGGTTCCAGGATGCCACGCGGGTATTCAAGGATGCAATAGACCAGGGGCGTTTCGGCCGGATCTCGCTGGCGGACGCCACGGTCAAATGGTTTCGGACCCAGGAGTATTACGACCAGGGAGGCTGGCGGGGGACCTGGCGCCTGGACGGCGGCGGTGCGCTGATGAACCAGTCGATCCACACGATCGACCAGCTCCTGCACCTCGTCGGCGACGTTGCGTCGGTTTGTGCCCTGGCTAGCCGCGTCGCGCACGAGCGCATCCAGGTCGAGGACGTCGCCGTGGCGGCACTGCGCTTCCGGAACGGCGCACTTGGCGTCATCGAGGGATCGACGGCATGTTTCTCAAAAACCGGCCACGCGGCGGAGGTGCACGTTTGCGGCAGCGAGGGATCGGTCTTCATGCGCGACAACACGTTCACGGCCTGGGAATTCAGGACCGGCAGGCCCGGGGACGAGACAATCGTTCGGGAATACGGCGCGACCGCCGGTGCTGCAGGGGCGGGAGCGGCCGACCCTCGCGCGATACCGACCCTCCTGCACCGGCGTGTTTTCGAGGATTTTGCAGATGCCGTGGCGAGCGGTCGTCCCTCCGCGGTCCCGGGCGCGGAGGCGCGCAAGGCGGTTGAGGTGATTCTCGCGATCTACGAATCGGCGCGTGCGGGCGGGACACCCGTCTCACTCCCCTTGGGGCGCTCGCCGGATCTTTCGGGCTTCGACCCTGCCGCGCCTTCCGACTGAAGGCCGGGCCGGAGCTGTCCCACGCAGGATTTTTACGGTAAAGCCGTCCGAGGGTTGCCGGGGGTCCCCCGATGGACTTCCTCGAGATTCTCTTCCCGCTGGATGTCATCTGGGCAGCCAGGGCGTCCCTCCCCGATTTCCCCCCGATTCCCGTCGATGCGCGTCCTCCTGACCACAACCTCGTTCCAGGACACTCCAGGGCTGCATCATCGCAAGCTGGAGGATGCCGGATGGGAAATCGTCAAGGTGCGCGGGCCGCTTGACGAGCCGGCCCTGATCGAAAGTCTCGATGGCATCGATGCGTGCATCTGCGGCGACGACGCGTTCTCCCGGAAGGCGATCGAGTCGGCGCCGCGTCTGCGCTGCATCAGCAAGTACGGGATTGGTCTCGACCGAATCGACCTTGCCGCGTGCACGGATGCCGGGATCCCGGTCCTCTACACCCCGGGTGTGAACCATGTCACGGTCGCCGAGCATGTCTTCCTGCTGATCCTCGCCCTGCATCGTAAACTCATCGAGCACGCCGCGAGCACGCGAGCCGGTGAATGGAAACGCCTCACGGGTTCCGAGCTTAACGGAAAATCGCTCGGCATCATCGGCCTCGGCAGGATTGGCAGTTCGGTTGCCCGGCTCGGTCAGGCATTCGGAATGCGCCTGTTTGGTCATGGCCAGCATTGGGACGAGGATTTTGCCCGCTCGGTGGGCCTCATCCGCACGACGACGCCCGAGGAGCTCTACGCCCGGGCGGACGTGATCTCCCTGTGCACCCGCCTCACGCCGAGGAATCGCGGCATGATAGACGCGGCGGCGATCGACCGCATGAAGCCCGGGGTGAAGCTTGTGAATTGCGCCCGCGGTGGCCTCGTGCAGGTGCCCGCCCTCGTCGCGGCGCTCCGCACAGGGCAGATAGGAGGCTATGCGGCCGACGTGCTCGAGGAGGAGCCGCCCCCGCCCGATCATCCCCTGCTCCGGGAGCCGAACTGCATCATAACGCCGCACATCGCATCCAGGACGGTCGAGAACGTCGTGAGGCAGGCGTGCGCCGCCATAGAGAACCTGTCGCGAGCGCTTTCCGGTCGGGAGCCTCTGGCGCAGGCGAACCCCGAAGTCTCCCACTGCCGGGCCCCCTGAATCATGGCCGAACGATTTCACGTCGTGCCCGAGGAAAAACACCGGAAGCTGGTCGCGGCAGCCTACCGGCGCCGGGGCTTCTCGGGCCGCGAGGCGGACGATGCCGCACGGCTTGCGACGGAGGCATCGAGGCACGGGATCCGCACGCACAACGCGCTCAAGGCGCTGCATCTCGACGACCTGTTCGGCAGCCGCGCCGGGGGTTGTGTTCCTCGCGCGAAGATTGAGCGCATCCCGGTTCCGTTCCGCGCGGCCCAGGTATGGAATGCCAATCTCAAGCTCGGCCAGAGCACCGCCTACGAGGCGATCGAGCGCGCGATGAAACTCGCCGACCGCTACGGCATTGGGATGGTCTCGGTCGACAATGCCTTCCATTACCTTTGGGGCGGAGGGTACGTGCTCGAGGCCGCGCGGCGTGGCTACGTGGCCTACACGAACTGCACGGCTGCGCTGGCCGAGGTGGTGCCCTTCGGGGGTCGCCACCCCACCCTCGGCACCAACCCGCACTCGTGGGGACTCCCGACAACCGAGGCGATCGGTTTCCCGGTGGTTATCGACTGGGCGACCAGCGTCGTCGCGATGGGCCGCGTCCAGCAGCTTGCTCGTGAGGGAGCGACGCTGCCGCCGGGCGTGGCGGTCGACTCGGACGGAAATCCGACGACCGATCCTGCGGCGGTCCGTGCGCTGCTGCCATTCGGAGCGCACAAGGGATTCGGGCTCGCCCTGCTGAACGAGCTGGTGGCCGCGTTCATCGGCGGCTCGCTTCCGACGCTGCGCTGCCGGACAGGCGGGCCCGACGGAGAGAAGCGCGCCTGTTCGTTCTTCTTCCAGGTCTGGAAGCCCGAGGCCATGAGCGGAGGTGCGTTTGCACTCGGCCGGAAACAATCCGAGAACGTGAAGGCCGTTCTCGCCGACATCCGGGCGCACGGGAACGAAGGATGCCTGCTTCCGGGCGAGCCCGAGTCGCGTGCCGCAGCACGCTGCGAGCGGAATGGTGGCCTGCTTTTCAGCGCGGCGGAAATTGAGGGCTTCGACGCCATCGCAGCATCGTGCCGCCAGCCGCGTTGGCGCTTATCGGACTTCCAGGAGGCGGCTGCATGAGCGCGCGTGGCAAAAAGTCCACGGCCCGCGCTGCGGGCCTCGAGATCAAGCCTGCCGCCGACTGTGCCCTCGACCAGGTCTCGCTTGGCGAGGTGATGCTGCGGCTCGACCCGGGCGAGACGCGCATACGAACGGCCCGTGTGTTCAGTGCCTGGGAAGGCGGTGGGGAATACAACACATCGAGGGGCCTTAAAAAGTGCTTCGGCATGCGAACGGCAGTCTGCACCGCCCTCGTCGACAATGAAGTCGGCCACCTGATCGAGGACTGCATCATGCAGGGCGGAGTCGCAACCGACCACATTCGTTGGCGCTCGGACGACGGCGTGGGTCGCACGGTGCGCAACGGACTCAACTTCACCGAGCGCGGTTTCGGCGTGCGCGGGGCGCTTGGCGTTCCGGATCGCGGAAACTCCGCGGCCTCGCAGCTCGGGCCCGGCGACTTCGACTGGGACACTCTCTTCGGAAAGATCGGTGTCAGGTGGTTCCATACCGGCGGGATCTTCGCCGCGCTCTCGGATTCGACTGCGGCGCTGACGATCGAGGCGGTTCGGGCTGCGCGCCGCCACGGCACGATCGTGTCGTACGACCTCAATTACCGTCCATCGCTCTGGAAGAGCATCGGCGGACAGGCGCGCGCACGTGAAGTGAACGCGGCGATCGCACCGCATGTCGACGTCATGCTCGGGAACGAGGAGGACTTCACCGCCTGCCTCGGCCTGAAGGTTGCGGGCGTTCGCGGGAACCTGAAGGGCCTTGATCCGTCGGCTTTCAAAGCCATGATCCGCGGCGCGGTAAGGAAGTACCCGAACTTCAAGGTCGTCGCGACGACACTGCGGGAGGTGCACACGGCGACACGCAACGACTGGCGCGCGATCCTCTGGCACTCCGGGAGTTTCTACCTGAGCCGGGAGTATCGGGACCTGGAGATACTCGACCGGGTCGGCGGTGGCGACAGCTTCGCCAGCGGCCTCCAGTACGGGTTCCTGTCCCGCAACGATCCCGGCGCCGCCGTGGAGCTTGGCGCTGCGCACGGCGCGCTGGCCTCGACGACGCCGGGCGACACCTCGATGGCCACGCTCGCGGAGGTCGAAAAGCTGGCCCGCGGCGGCGGTGCCCGGGTCGTGCGATGACCACTGCAACGCGAGAAGCTATTTCAATGTAGTCCCCAAAGAACCGAGCACCCCATGAACAATAGAACCCACGGATACTCCCGCCTGACTGTCGCGATCGGCGCCGCCCTGCTGCTGGCGGGATGCGTGACGTCTCTCCGAACCTTCACGACGCCACCTGAATTCCTGGCCGGCGGTGGCGCAGCCGCCCTGACCATCCCGCTCGAATCCGGAACGCTGCGTCTCGACGGACTCTACTACCAGACCGAGCAGGGACGCACGATGCTGCCGGCGGAGATCGCGGCGACAAGTTCCTCGGCGCGCGTCGAGGGTCGCGTGACCATGCCGGACGGCCGAAATGTCACAGTGACTCTCGAGCCCGAGGGCGACGGCCATGTTGGGGTACGGCTCACGGCCCTGCCTGCCGAGGGAATCACGGGCTGGGGCTTCGCCCTCGAGTCGGCTCCGGACGAATACTACACGGGCATCATGGAGCGGGTGGTCGACGGCCCCCAGGCGGCCTCGTGGCGCGTGGGAATCACCGAGGCGATGAACCTGCGCGGCCAGCGCGTCGAGATGATCGTCAAGCCAACGACCTCGGTCTACGCGCCGTTCTACCTCTCGTCCCGCGGCTACGGACTTCTGATGCGCACGGACTGGCCGGGCGTGTACGATTTCGCGGCCGCCGATCCCACGCGGGTGCAGATGGACTTCGAGGGTCCCGAACTGGCTTTCAAGATCTACACGGCGTCGACACCTGCCGGCGCCGTCCAGGCGCATGCGATGGAATCCGGGCCGCCCGTGCTTCCGCCACGCTGGATGTACTCGCCGTGGCGCTGGCGCGACGAACATCGTCAGCGCGAGGCGTACTACGATGGCACGCCGGTGACGGGTCCCTTCAACGCCGAGGTGATGGAGGATGTCTTCATGATGGACGCGTTTGGCATCCCGAACGGCATCTACTGGATCGACCGTCCCTGGGGGCCTGGTCCGCTGGGATATGACGACTTCGAGATAGACGAGGCCCGCCTGCCGAACTTCCAAACGATGGTTCGCTGGCTTGAGTCCCGGGGACAGCGCACGGTCCTCTGGATCGGACCGTTTTTCCAGGGATCGATGATCGCGGTCGCAGAGGAACGTGGTTATGTCCTTCCCGGTCAGACGCGGCCGAACAATCCGCTCGCGACCCAGAACTACCCCATGGTCGACCTGACGAATCCCGAGGCAAAGGCCTACTGGCAGGCCGGCGTCGAGAAGCTGCTCAACATGGGTGTCGTCGGCTTCAAGCTCGACCGCGGCGAGGAGCGGATTCCGGAGGGCGGACCGTTCACGCGCTTCGACGGCAAGTCGATCCGCGAGAACCGCAACACCTACGTGGCGCTCTATGCTCAGGCCGTGGCCGAGGTCGCCCGGCGCAACCGCGGTGACGATTTCGTCGCCATGCCCCGTGGCGCGTACACCGGGAGCTCCGCCCACGCTGTTTTCTGGGGTGGCGATGTCGGCGGGACGCACGAAGGACTGCGCGCCTCGATCATAGCAATCCAGCGATCCGCGATCATGGGCTACCCGAACTGGGGTGCCGACACGGGAGGCTACAACGCGCAGAGCATGAACGCGGACATGTACGTTCGCTGGCTCGGCTTCAGTGCCTTCAACCCGATCATGGAAATCGGACCCACCCGGAACGTGGGATTCTGGAATCTGCCCCGGGAACCGTCCTACGACACCGAGGCCATCGCCGCCTGGCGCCTCTATGCGCGCCTGCATGAGCGGCTGGCCGATTACAGCTACGCGCAGGCACAGCTGGCGCACCGGACGGGCATGCCGATCGTCAGGCCGCTCATGCTCGTCGAGCCGGACGCCCCCGAGGCCTGGGCGAACTGGTGGACGTTCCAATACGGACCCGACATCCTGGTTTCGCCGGTCTGGGAGAACGGTCGACGCGACCAGCAGGTCTACCTTCCCTCGGGATCGCGCTGGCGCGACGCCTGGCGGCCCGACGTGGTTCACGAAGGCGGGCAGACCATCACGGTGCCCTCCGCCTTGCACCAACTTCCCATTTTCGTCCGTGAGGGAGCCGCCATCGCGTCTGCCTTTGGCGACCTCGACCGGGAATGGAGTGAGTCGATGGCGATCGCCGCGGTTCGACCCAACCTTGCCGCCTATGACGCCGAGGCGCGCGCCTGGTTCGAACAAAACCAGGGTGCCTCGACGACAAATCCCTGATCCGCAAACTTAGCCCGACTAAGACCCCAAACACTACCCCGCCCCATGCATGCCCTCCCCCACCGGCTGGCAGGCCTTGCCGCTGCCTGCCTCGCCCTGACTGCAGCTCCCCTGCTTCCTGCCATGACGGAGCAGGAGCGACGCGACCATCTGGCCTGGATGCAGGCCAACCTGCCGAACTCGAACGCATTCAATGCCTGGCTGGAGCGAACGGGTGAGATTCCTCCGGATTTCGATTCCTTCCCAAGCAACAATTACCTCCCGGATCCGCTGCGCTTTCAGGACGGACGCCTCGTGCGCAATGCCGGCGACTGGAATGCGCGCCGGAACGAGATCAAGCAGCTCTTCGAGCGCTGGGACATCGGATCGATGCCGCCGAAGGCGCGCACGGTCAGAGTCTCGCCACAGTCTGAGACGGATGGGGATGGCTACCGGACATTCGTCGCGGAGATCGAGTACGGTCCTGAGGAGAGCCGCACCACGACTGTCACGGTGACGCTCAACATTCCCGACGGCGCCGGCCCGTTTCCGGTACTGATCGGCGGCAACACCGCGGCACTTATTCGCCGTGGCTACATCGCCTGCAGCTACACCGGCACGGTGGACATGCCCGGTGCGATCGCCTCGCTCTACCCCGAGCACGACTTTGCCTCGATGGGTCAGGTTGCCTTCACGATCCAGACGGTCGTCGACTATCTGCTCACGGTTCCCGAGGTCGACCAGGCGCGCATCGCGATCACGGGCTACTCGCGCGCCGGCAAGATGGCGACGATCGCGACGGCGTGGGACACGCGCATCGCAGCCGTGATTGCCGGAAGCACCGGGGTCGGAGGCGTCACGCCTTGGCGACTCTCCGGAGAGTACGGGATGGGCGAAGGCGTGGAATCCACCACCCGCAGCTTCCCGATCTGGTTTCACCAGCGACTGCGCTTCTTTTCGGGACGTGAGGACAGTCTGCCCGTGGATGCGAACCTGCTTGCGGCCCTGGTCGCCCCGCGCTCGCTCCTGATTCAGTACGGTCTCAACGACGAGGTCGCGAACACTTGGGGCAATGAGCAGGCATACCAGTCAGCCTCGCGCGTCTTCCAGTTGCTGCGCCAGCCCGACCGCATCGGACTTCTGCGCGTGCCGGGATTCCACGGATCGAATGACGTCGAAGCCTCCCTCGACTGGCTGGACATCCAGTTCGGCCGCTCGAACGCGACGTGGGACAACGATCGCCTCTTTTCGTGGGACCGTGCCGCTTGGCTCCGCGAAGGCGGCGAACGCGTGGATCCCCGGCGTTATGCAGTCAGGAGCTCCGCGGAGACGCTGGCCGCGTCGTCGCTCGCCGAGTGGGAGTCGCGATCGGGCGAGATCCGGACGCAGCTCAACTGGCTGCTCGGCGAGTCCCCGCCAACCTACACGGCGCCGGCTCGGGGCGGTGCCGGTCGTGGGGCTATTGCCGCCCGTGGTGGACGTGCGGGAGGTCGCGGGGCAGCGCCAGGACCGAATCCCGGACAACTTCGGCCTGACGTGCCTGCCTGGGTGATTCAGCGCGGCGGCACAGCCTTCGGCTGGACCGAACCGGGTCGCAGCCTCGCGGCAATGCGCCGCGTCAACTTCGGCTCCGGGGTGGCCGGCGATCTCTATTATCCGAACAACACGCCCGAAGGGGCGCGCCTGCCGACTGTCATCTGGCTCCATGGCTACAGTTATCCTCTCGGCTACATGTGGGTGTACCGCACTGACACTCATCCCATTCTTGCCCTCGTGAACGCGGGCTACGCGGTTCTCGCCTACGACCAGGTCGGGTTCGGCAGCCGCATGGGCGACTTTGCCACGTTCTACGACCGCCATCCTCGCTGGTCGCTCATGGGGCGCATGGTTGAGGACGTCCGGGGTGCCATCGACACGCTGAGCCAGGATCCCATTGTCGATCCTGAGCGCATCGGTCTCTACGGGTACACGGTGGGCGGCACGGTCGGGTTGTTCTCGGCCGCGCTGGATCCC
The DNA here is from genome assembly GCA_038144975.1 of Candidatus Salsuginivita brisbanensis. GTDB lineage: Bacteria > Verrucomicrobiota > Verrucomicrobiia > Opitutales > Opitutaceae > Salsuginivita > Salsuginivita brisbanensis. Next base: position 112,276 of record JAYQOU010000007.1, read on the forward strand.
CGGGTGAAGGCCGTGGTCTCGATCAGCGGATTCACGCCGATGCGCAGCGACACGGGTGCCGACAGTATTGTCAATCGACTCGGCGAGGAGCGGGTGCTGCTCCCGAAGCTCGCTTACTTTTCCGGCAGTGAGAACCGCATCCCCGTGGATTTTCCCGAGATCATCGCGTCGATCGCCCCGCGCTCGGTCCTGGTGGTCGAGCCCACGATGGACCGCGCCACGAACCCTGCGGCCGTGCGTAGTGCGGTGGACCAGGCCCGCAACATGTTCGCACTGCACGGTGCGGCCGCGCAGCTTGCGATCCAGGAGCCCGTTGACTATACCCGTCTGACAAACGCCACGCAGGCGCGTGCGATCGAGTGGATGAATGGAATCCTGCGTCCCGCGCCAGTCTCCACCCCGGCCCCCTGAAGCTCCGATGAAGTGTCTCCTGATTCTGTCGGCCTGCTCCGTGATCCTGGCCCCGTGCCTGCTCGCGGCGGACTTTGACGTACGCGCGCACGGTGCCCGCGGCGACGGTGCGACGCTGGACACAAACGCGATCAACAGCGCCATCGCGGCCGCCGCGGAGGCGGGCGGGGGTACGGTGCGATTCCCGGCCGGAACGTACCTGAGCTTCTCGATCCGCCTGCGCAGCAACATCACCCTTCATCTCGATCCAGGTTCGACGATACTGGCGGCCACCGCTGCGGAAGGTTTTGGCGAGTACGATGCACCCGAACCGAATCCCTGGGGCGACCTACAGTACCAGGACTTCGGGCACAGTCACTGGCACAACAGCCTCATCTGGGGCGAAAACCTGGAAAACGTCTCCATCACCGGAACCGGGCGCATCGATGGAGGCGCAGGTCTGTCCCGCGATATCAACGGGTTCCGGCCCGGCCCTGTCGTGGGCAACAAGGCGATCGCGATCAAGTCGAGCCGCAACGTCCTTATCCGGGACATCTCGATCCTGAGGGGCGGGCATTTCGCCATCCTGCTCACCGGGGTGGACAACGTGACGCTCGACAACCTGCGCATCGACACCAACCGCGATGGCATTGACATCGATGCGTGCCGCAATGTGCGGGTCTCGAACTGTGTGATCAACTCGCCCCAGGACGATGCCCTGGTGCTCAAGAGCTCTTACGCCCTCGGAATGGCCCGGGCGACGGAGAACGTGACAATCACCAACTGCCAGCTCACGGGCTACGACGTCGGTACATTCTTTGATGGTACAATTCAGCGCACTCTGCAGCGGGCGCCGGACCGCGATGGACCGACCGGGCGAATCAAGTTTGGCACCGAGTCGAACGGTGGCTTCCGCAATATCACCATCTCGAACTGCATCTTCGACCGCAGTCGGGGAATCGCGATCGAGACCGTTGACGGCGGGCCCGTCGAGGACGTGACCATCACCAACATCACCATGCGTGATGTCTCGAACTCCCCGCTTTTCCTGCGGCTCGGCAATCGTGCGCGAGGGCCCGAGGGCACGCCGGTCGCGACGATGCGACGCATCACAATCAGCAACCTTAACGCATCCGATGCCGATCCGCGCTACGCCTCCATCCTGGCGGGCCTGCCGGGTCATCCGATCGAGGACGTGAAGCTGAGCAACATCCGCATCCGGTACAGGGGCGGCATCACCATGGCCAACGTGTCCGAGCAGCCCGAGGCCCTCACGAACAGCTTCTTCCAGCGTCCCAGTTCCCAGCGAGGTGGCGGACCCAACGGAACCACCGCCCCCCAGGGCGGCCGCGGGCGAAACAGCGCCGCCAATGCGGAGCCGACGGGTCCCCGGGATCCTTTCGATGTACCCGAGCGGGAAAACGGCTATCCGGAGCCCAGCATGTTCGGCATCGTTCCGGCCTACGGACTGTTCGTCCGCCATGTGGAGGGATTGACGGTCGAGAACCTCGACATCGGTTTTGAGCAGCCTGATGAAAGGCCGGCTTTCGTCCTTATGGATGTTGCCCGCGCCGATTTCGATCGCGTGCGTGCAGAACGGGCTCCCGGCCAGGCACTCTTCGTCCTTCGCGATGTGAGTTCGTTCTCGGCGACATCCGTCGAAGGACTGGATGACCGACGCCTGGCCGAGGTGCCCGATATGAACCTCTGACACCCCCGACCCCACTGAATCATGGACAAGAAAGCCCTCTCCTTCCTCTGCGTAGGTGTCATCCTTGGTGCGCTTGTCAGCGCAGGAGTCTTTTCGTTCGCCCTGAACCGCAGCGCCACGGGTTCAGTCAGCGCAAGCGAGCGTCGAGTCCTGAAGCTCGGTCACGTGCTCGAGAGTTCTCATCCGGTGCACGTGGCCATGGAACACCTGGCGACCAGGCTTTCCGAGATCTCGGGCGGAGCCATGGAGATAGAGATCTTCCCGAATGGGCAGCTAGGCTCGGAGGCGCAGCAGATCGAGCAGGTGCAGAACGGGGGCCTCGACATGGTGAAGACATCGACGGCGGCGCTTGAGCAGTTCGTGCCGCAGCTGGCCGTCTTCGGACTCCCCTACCTGTTTCGCGACAACGCGCACTTCTGGACGGTGCTGAACGGTCCCATCGGGCGCCAGCTGCTCGCCGCCGGAGAATCCCGCGGCATGCACGGGCTCTGCTATTACGACTCTGGGAGTCGTTCCTTCTATACGAGCGGCGACCCAATCCGTGGGCCGGCGGATGTGCGCGGCAAAAAGATCAGGGTGGTGCAGAGTCCGATGGCCATGGACATGATCTCGAACTTCGGGGGCGCGCCAACCCCGATTCCCTGGGGAGAAGTCTACACGGCACTCCAGCAGGGCATGGTCGACGGCGCCGAGAACAATCCGCCGAGCTTCCTTTCGAGCCGGCAGTACGAGGTGGCGAAGCACTACACCCTCGATGAGCACACCAGCGTTCCCGACATGGTCATCATGAGCGCGTCCAGTTGGGCATCGTTGACCAGCCAGCAGCGACTCTGGCTCGACCAGGCCGCCGAGGAGTCCGTGGTCTTCCAGAGGCGACTCTGGGAGGAGCGGACGGCCGCGGCCCTTGAGGAACTGCAGCAAAACGGCGTGACCGTGCTCCGGCCCGACAAGGCAGCCTTCATGGCGGCGGCGGCCCCGCTCTATGAGGCAATCGCCGGCACCCCGGTGGGCGAACTGGCGGATCGCATCCGGGAAGCCCGATAATGAGCGGCGAGGCGCAGCCCGCCAGCGGACGCGGAATCCCGCTTTGGGGAGTGCTGGTGCGTGCGCTCGAGGTCTTCACCATTCTCCTTTTCGTGCTGCTGACGGCCGACGTGCTCTGGGGAGTGTTCACCCGCTACGTGCTCGGTGGACAGGCCAGATGGTCGGAGGAAGTGGCGACCTATCTGCTTGTGTGGGTGTCGCTGCTCGGCGGCGCGCTGACGTTTCGAGAGCAGGGGCACCTCGGAGTCGACTACATCGTCGGCAAGCTGCACCCGGATGCCCAGCGCGTTGCTGCTGTGGCTGCTGAGTTGGCGATCATCTTGTTTGCCGGATTCGCACTGGTTTACGGGGGCCTTCTTTTGGTCGTGCGCAATCTCGAGCAGGTAACACCCGCCCTGGGTTTGACCGTGGGATACCTCTACGCGGTAGTGCCGCTGAGCGGATTCTTCATCGCGGCCTTCTCCGTTGAGCGACTCGTGGGGCGCTCGCCCGTCCCGGCTGAGACAGGAGGAAGGAGCTGACATGACACCAGAGATGATGGTCCTGCTGGTCGTCTTTGTCGGACTTCTCCTGCTGAACGTGCCGGTTGCTGTCTGCATCGGACTGTCGACCGTGGCAGCGGTGGCGATGCTCGGCGGAATCTCGACGGGCTATGTGGTGGCCCAGAGGATCTCGACGGGCATCGCGAGCTTCCCACTCCTCGCGATCCCGTTCTTCGTGCTTGCGGGGATCCTGATGGGCGAAGGAGGCATGGCGAGGCGCCTGATGGATTTTGCGGCAGCCCTGGTCGGACGCCTGCCCGGTGGGCTCACCTACGTGAATACGCTCACCTGCATGCTGTTCGGTTCCGTTTCGGGATCGGCGACGGCGGCGGTCTCCTCGATCGGTGGCTTCATGATTCCCCAGATGGAGAAGAAAGGATTCACGCGCGGGTTTGCCGTCGCCCTCACCGCCACTTCTGCGACCACGGGCCTGCTGATCCCGCCGAGCAACATCATGATCGTTTATGCCGTGGTTGCCGGCAACGTGTCCGTCGCCGCGCTGTTCATGGCAGGGGTGGTTCCCGGAATTCTGATCGGCCTGCTCATCATGCTGGCGAGCTTCGTGCTCGTCCGGTACAGCGCCGCCGGCGCGCAGGCGACAATGGCCGCTCCACCTCTAGGACGGGCGCTGGTTGGTGCGCTTCCCAGCCTTCTGCTCGTGTTACTCGTCCTTGGAGGAATTCTGGGCGGGGTTTTCTCTGCAACGGAGGCCTCGGCCGTAGCAGTGCTCTACGCGCTGGCACTCGGCTGCCTGGTGCATCGCGAAATCGCGTATCGTGACCTTTCCCGGATCTTCCTGCGCGCCGCGCGCACGACCTCGGTGGTCATGCTGCTCGTCGGCGCGAGCCAGGCGATGAGCTGGGTGCTGAGCTACGAGCAGGTGCCCCAGAACGTCAGCACGGCTCTCCTGGAGCTTTCGACCAATCCGATCGTTCTCCTGCTGGTGATCAACCTCGTGCTGCTCGCGGTGGGCACGTTCATGGACATGACGCCTGCTGCGCTGATCTTCACGCCGATCTTCCTTCCCGTGGCGATCGGCCTGGGCATGCACCCGGTGCACTTCGGCATCATCCTCATCGCCAACCTGTGCATCGGACTCTGCACGCCACCGGTCGGCACCTGCCTGTTTGTCGGCTGCAGCGTCGGCCGCACCTCACTGGTGTCGGTCGTGAGGCCGATGATTCCGTTCTTCATAGCGATGCTCGTGGGCCTGCTGCTTATTACCTACGTGCCCGCCTTCTCCCTGGCGCTTCCCGAGTGGCTGGGCCTGGTGGCCTCGGGTCGCTGACCCGCCGTACGAGCCGGAAGGGATTGGGGATCCCGCGCAAGCTGCTATTTTGACCTCGAACGGCGGATTCCGGCTCCGTAAACATCGAATATGGGGCGCGCGAATAGCGGCGCCTCGGCTTCATCAGAAGGCAAATCATCATGCACGCTTGGTTCGGGTGTGTCCTGGTTGCGGTGCCGGCCCTTCTGCTATCCGGCTGTACGTCGGTTACCCGAATGGTGGGAAGTACCGGCTTTTCGCTTCCGTACAGCTACCAGCTGGCACCTGCCGCTTCGGGCACAGTCATTGACGGCCGAACAGGCCTTCCAATCTCAGGAGCGGGGATTAGAACCACGACCCTCCAGAATTACCACGAGTCCCTGGGGTCGTCCGATGCCGATGGGCATTTCAAGATCGGGGCAATCCGGCTGAATCCCCTGAATCACCTCAAGACGGTCGGTGCAGAAGTTGGGCCATGGACATGGATAATCCAGGTCAGCGCGGCCGGCTACAGGCCGTTCACGCAGCAGTTGGTGACCGCAAATGACGTGGAGTCCTGGGAATTTGGCGAGATGCGCCTGGAGCCGGAATAGCCGGCTCGACCCGAAGCGCCGCTGGTACCAATCCGGATCAAATCATTTGGTAACAACTATTTCACGCACATGGCCGAGGGTTCGAGTGGATGCACTACATCGCGTGCTTCGCGCCGTCGCCCGTTGGGATTTGAGCGGCACGTTTCGGATTCCGAAACGCGAAGGCGCGTACCGGAATTGAACACTAGGAAGCGATGCAGGGTCAGGATCGTGCCGGTCGCCAGTCGTGCAGTTCGAGCTGCAACAGCTTACGGTCGTTGTAGAAGTTCCACTTGGCCTCGACGGCCAGGTCGACAGGGGTGCCGGCGGGCACGGGGCGGTCCGCCATCTTCCAAGCGACACCGGAGATGCGGCGTCCGCGGCCGTCGGGCAACGAGAAGCGGAAGTGCTGCTCCTTGAAGACCTCAGGGCGCTGCCGGAGGACCACGTTGCGTATGCCGAAGACGGGCGCCGGATTCCCCTGGCCGAAGGGATGCATCGTGTCGAGGTGGTGCATCAGGCTGTCGTCGATCTCGTCCGGACGCAGCCAGGTGGCGATCTCGAGGTTAGCCTCGGCGATGCCATTGGCGCTATGCCGACGCACGGCCTCGGCAAAGCCTTCGCGGAATGCCTCCAGGTTGTCCTTATCGAGGGCGATCCCGACGGCCATCGGGTGCCCGCCCCAGCTTTCGAGGTGTTCCCGACAGTCGGCGAGGACGTCGACGAGGTTGATCCCGCTGACTCCCCGCCCCGAACCCTTCGCCCGGCCGCCTTCGTCGCCGAGCACGACACAGGGTCGATTGTACTTACGCGAAACCCGCCCGGCGACGATTCCGACGACGCCCGGATGCCAGGTGTCGGCATACAGAACGATGCCGGGCGAATCGGCGAAGTGTTCCTCGACGTGACGCTCCGCTTCCTGCGTGATCAGCCTCTCGATCTCCTGCCGCTCCCGGTTGAACGCGTCGAGCTGGCCGGCGACTTCCGATGCGAAGGAAGACGAATCGCTCAGCAGCAGCTCGACAGCCACCGCAGCATCCGCAAGGCGCCCGGAGGCGTTGATGCGCGGACCGAGGCGATAGGAAACGTCAACGGGCCAGATTTCCTGGCCGGGGCGGATCCCGGAGACATCCATGAGCGCGCGCAGTCCGGGTCGAGGGCTGTCCTGGAGAAGGCGGAGGCCGTGGCGGGCAAGGATGCGGTTCTCGCCGCGGAGGGGGACGAGGTCGGCGACCGTACCGAGCGCGACGAAATCCAGGCTGTCGCGCAGGCGGATCTCGAATGCGGCGGGAACCTCAGTGGCGCGGAGATGCTTGAGCAGCCCGTGCGCGAGCTTGAAGACGAGGCCGACGGTGCAGAAATCGCAGGCTGCCTGGGACTCGTCGCCCGCCGACACATGGGGATTGATCAGGATGGCACCCGCAGGCGTCTCCGCCCGGCACTTGTGATGGTCGATGACAATCACATCGGTTCCGTTTGAGGTCAGGTAGGCGATCTCCGCGCACGAGTTGGTGCCACAGTCCAGCGCGATGAAGAGATCGGGTTTTCCCTCCTCCAAAGCACGGTCGATCGCGCTCTGGGAGAGACCGTAGCCATCCTCCGAGCGCCGGGGTACGACAAATCGGGGCTGGAGTCCGAGGCGCCGCAGCAGGCTGACAAGCAGCGCCGTGCTGCTGACGCCGTCCACGTCGTAATCGCCCAGCACCACCACCGATTCGCCGTGCGCGATTGCGTCGGCGATGCGCTTCACGGCGCGTTCCAGATTCGGTATCGCGAACGGGTCGCCCAGTGCGGCAAGGGCCGGGTCGAGGAAGCGCGCGGCGGCGTCACCCGTGGTGCAGCCGGCCCGCCAGAGAAGCTCGGCGAGGATGCGATCCACCCCGGCACTGTCCCGTATGCGCTCTATCGCGCCGGGGTCCGCCGGGGTGTAGTTCCAACGCATGGGACAAAATCAAAATGCCCGCGCGGGATTGCCACCAAAAACGGCAACACACTGCTGCCGGAATTTCTCCCGGCACTCCGAGTCCCCGACTGACCGCGACTATTCCGAGGCCTTGCTGGCTCCCTGCCACTCGTACTTCGGGGCGATGTCGCGATGCGCCTCGACGTGCTTCCGGTCGCCCTTGTGCCAGAAATAGAAGACCTGGGAGGCGACGAAGATCGCGGAGAAGGTGGCGGTCATGATGCCGACGATGAAGGTGAAGGAGATGTCCCTGAGCACGCCGCCGCCGAACAGGAACAGCGCAAAGGCGGCGAGCAGGGTTGTGGTCGCCGTCATGATCGTGCGGGCGAAGACCTTGTTGATCGCGGAGTTCACTATCTCGCGCAGGGAGGCGGTCGGATTGAGTTTCAGCTCCTCCCGGATTCGGTCGAACACGACGACCGTCTCGTTGATGGAATAACCGGCGACCGCGAGGATGGCGGCGACCATCGGTGCCGAGAATTGGTGGCCGAAGAGCACGAAGATTCCCACGGTCATGAGGATATCGTGGAACGACGCGAACATCGCGCCGATGCCGAAGCCGAACTCGAAGCGGAAGGCAATGTACAGCAGGGTCGCCAGCATCGAGACGCCGACCGCCAGCAGGGCGTTGAACTGCACCTCCCGGCCGATGGATGCGCCGATCTGGTTCGTGCCGACGAGCGTCAGGCCTGCGTTCGGGTACCGTGCCTCCAGCTCGGCCGCGAGGGCCGCGCCCTGGCCTTCTGGTGTCGCAATTTTGAGCAGTTCGCCGCCGCCGCCGAGCGCGCTGGTGTAGCTCGGGTTGACCTCGGCGATGTTGATCGCGGCCGCCGCTTCGCGAATCCCGGCCAGGTCGATCTGCTCGGTGAACTGGAGGGAAATCTCGTCACCGCCGGCGAAGTCGATGCCGTAGATGTCGGATCCCTTGTAGAGGACGACCCCGATTCCGAGCAGCACGACCAGCCAGGAGCTGATGAAGGCCGGCTTGCCGTACTTGATGAAGTCCACGGAGATGTTCTTCAGCAGGTGGCGCATCGTCAGTCGCTTGACCCAGCCGGACTCAAGCAGGAACTCCATCACCATGTGGGCGGTGATCAGCACCGAGATCAGGGTCGAGATGACACCGATGGCGAGCGTGACACCGAAGCCCTTGATGGGCCCGGTGCCCAGGGAGATCATGATTCCGCAGATGATGAGCTGCACCAGGTGGGCGTCGATGATGGTGGTCAGCGCCTTCTGGAAACCGCCCTGGTTGGCGGTGGCCAGATTCTTGCCCAGCGCGAGTTCCTCGCGCATGCGCTCGAAGATCAGGATGTTCGCATCCACCGCCATGCCGATGGTGAGCACGATACCGGCGATGCCGGGCAGCGTGAGCGTCGCGTTGAAGCTGGCGAGCACGCCGAGGATGATGAGGATATTGAGCGCGAGCGAGGCGACGGCCACGAGTCCGCCGGTGCTGTAGAACAGCAGCATGAACCCGCAGACGGCCGCGGCTCCGATGATGGAGGCCTTGACGCCGCTCGAGATGGCATCCTCCGCGAGCGAGGCGCCGACTTCGTACTGCTCCTTGACCACCAGAGGGAGGTCGAGCGGGTTGTTCAGCACGTTGGCGAGGCTGAGGGCCTCGCGGTCGGTAAAGCTGCCGGTGATCTGGGCGGTGGGGCTGTCGATCTCCTCGCGGACGGTCGGCGCGGAGTAGAGGGTGCCGTCGAGGACGATCGCCAGGCGGCCGATGACACCCACCGCGGTAGCCTCGCGAACGATGTCCCGCGTGACGGCGGCGAACTGATCGCGTCCGTCTGAGGTGAACTCCATGATGATCTCGGGCTGGCCGAGCTGGTTCCGGATGACCCAGGCGTTGGAGAGCACCTCGCCGGACATGTCGGGGAAGCGACGAACGAAGAGATCCTCCGTGTAGCTTGCCTGTCCACCGCGGCCCTGGACGTCCATCGAGAGGACCTCGTAGTTCGCAGGGATCTCGCCCGAGGGCGAATTGGCCGGGGAAAGAGTCGGATGCACGCGGCGGAACTCGAGGCGCGCGGGCTTGCGGACGTTCTCGATGATGCCGGGGTCGTCCTTCGTGTTGAGGCCGGGCATCTGGATCTCGATGCGGGCATCGCCGACGGCGCGCACGATGGGCTCCGTCACGCCGAAGCGGTCGATTCGCTCGCCGATGATCTCGATCGCCTGGGAAAGCTTCTCCTGCTGGACGTCCGTGGTGAACTCGGCCGCCGCGGCGGGATCGACCTCGAGCGTGACGGCGACGCCGCCCTTCAGGTCGAGACCGAGCTGCAGGGCGGACTTTGAGCGGCGCAGCAGCTCATCCAGGATGATATCGTTGCGCTTCTCGATGTTGGTCAGTGCCGCCTCGAGGCGCAGGTCCGGGAAGAACTGGCTCAGGTCGAGGTTGCGCTCCGTCCCGATCTGCTTGAGGGCGACAAACTCGCTCCGTGCGGTGCCGGCCTGCACCCGGCCCGTGGCCTCGGCCATGAGGGTGCGGAACTCAGCGGCCCGGGCGCTGCCCGCCTGCTCGACGGCGTACGTGGCGAAAGGAATGTCACGTACCGGGATGAGCTCGGATACCGCCCAGAGCGCTATCGCCACGGACAGTATGAGTTTCCAAAGGTTGCGTTTGAGCATGGGGAGACGGGGCTGGAAGGGGGCGATCGAAGGACGGCTCAGGAGCCGGACTTGCGGACGACGGCGTGGATGAAACCCTTGCCCACCTCGATCTTGGTGTCATCCGAAATGCGCACGACAAACCGGTCGTCCTTCACGTTGGTGATGGTTCCGTAGATGCCGCCGGTTGTAACGACCTCGTCGCCGGTGGCCAGGGCGGCCAGCATCTTGTCATGCTCCTTCTGCTTCTTCCGCTGGGGCGCGATCAGGAAGAAATACATGGCGCCGAAGAGCAGAATCATCGGCAGGAACATCCCGAGCGGGTTCGGCGCCGCAGGGGCTGCCGGCGTGGTGGCCTGCGCGATTAGGATCGGAACGGCGCTCAATAGTGACATTTTCGGAATTGCGTGTTGGTAAAATCGAAAAAAGAAAACACGCATCTAACCGATCCGCCTCCGTCAATAGCAAGCCATAAGTCCCCCGCCCTCACCCCGGTTGAAAAGCAAATCCGCATCCTCCTGGTCGGCTGCGAAATCAGAGGAACTCTATGGTTTCAAGCGATGGGGTGCCTCGCATTATTCCGTCGATGCCGAGGGGTTTGTGAACGTGCACCCCGAGGCGGATTCGCGGAGCATCCGTGTGCTCGACGTCGTGGAGGAGGCGCTCGGGATGGGCCTGACGGCGCCGATGGTCGTCCGCTTCCAGGACCTGCTCCATCACCGGGTCATCCGCCTCAACGAGCTTTTCAAGCAGGCGATCAAGGACGAGGGCTACCGCGGGTCCTACCGCGGCGTGTTCCCTATCAAGGTCAACCAGCTGCGCGAGGTGGTCGACGAGGTCGTGGCTGCCGGCAGGGATTACGGGTACGGCCTGGAGGCCGGATCGAAGCCGGAGCTGTCGATCGCCCTCGCCATGCACGAGGGGCCGCAGCGGCTCATCATCTGCAATGGCTACAAGGACCAGGAGTACATCCAGCTGGCCCTGCTCGGCCGCAAGCTGGGCAAGAAGGTGATCCTGGTCGTCGAGCAGCTCTCGGAACTCGACGCGATCATCCGTACCTCCGAGGAGGCGGGCGTGAAGCCGATGATCGGCTTCCGCGTGAAGCTGCAGACCCGCGGTGAGGGAAAGTGGGCGACCTCGACGGGCGACAGCGCGAAGTTCGGACTGAACACGGCGGAAATCCTCTTCGCGGTGGAGAAGCTCCGGGCTGCCAAGCTCACGTCGGCGCTCCGGCTCGTGCACTTCCATATCGGTTCGCAGGTGCCGAACATGCTCACGATCAAGAATGCCGTGATCGAGGGCACGCGGTTCTACTGCCAGCTCGCCCGGATGGGCTTCCCGATGGGCTACCTCGACGTCGGCGGCGGCCTCGGCATCGACTACGACGGCTCGCGCACGAATTTCGAGAGCTCGATGAACTACACGATGGAGGAGTACGCGCGCGACGTCGTCTTCAACATTGGCGACATCTGCCGGGCCAGCGGGGTGCGTGAGCCCGACATCGTCAGCGAGTCCGGGCGCGCGGTGGTCGCCCCCCACTCACTGTTGGTGGTCGAAGTCTTCGAGCGCATCAGCAAGCGCGAGTCCCTGGGGCAGCGCCACCAGCCGCGCGTGAAGCACAAGGTGGTGACCGACCTCGAGACACTGCTGCGCAACCGGACGAAGCTCGGCCGCCTCGAACGCTTCCACGACGCCGTGCAGAAGAAGGGCGAAGCCGTCTCGCTCTTCAACCTGGGGTATCTGGACATCGAAAACCGAGCCGCCGCGGAATCTCTTTTCTGGCAGATCTGCGAGCAGATCGCGAAGCAGACGAAGAAGCCGGGCTACATGCCCGACGAACTTCACGAGCTGCAGCGGGTTCTCGCCGACCAGTACGTCTGCAACTTCTCGGTCTTCCAGTCGCTCCTCGACCACTGGGGCCTCGGTCAGCTCTTCCCGATCGCACCGCTCCACCGGCTGCGCGAAAAGCCGACCGTCAACGCGATCCTCGTCGACATCACCTGCGACTCCGACGGCAAGATCGACCGCTTCATCGACCTGGAGGACGTCAACGACTTCATCACGCTCCATCCCCTGAACAACCAGCCGTACTATCTCGGCATCTACCTGACCGGGGCCTACCAGGACATCATGGGGGACCTGCACAACCTGTTCGGGCGGGTGAACGAGGTCCACGTGTTCCTGGAGGAGGACGAGCCCGACGGCTTCTACATCGAGGAGGCGCTGAGCGGGAGCCGGATTTCCGACGTGATCGAGGGAGTGCAGTACCACCAGGAGGAGCTCTGCCGGCGCATGAAGGCGCAGATCGACGCGGCCACGCGCCGCGACATCGTGAAGCCCCGGGAAGGCGTGCGGCTGCTCGAGCTCTACGAGAGCCAGCTCCGCGGGAAGACCTACCTTCACATCGAGCCGAAGAAGCGCCGTAAGCGGCGCTGAGGCGGAGTTCAGGCATTTCTCCCGCGGAGACGCAGAGACGCTGGGGGAATTTAGCTCGAGCCAGGTCCTCGGTGTCTCAGTGCGTCTGTGGCAATAGATCCGATCCCTGGAGTTTTTCGCCGCCGAGGCTCAGAGACGCAGAGGAAGGATCCCTGGTTTAAACCAAGTCCTCAGTGCCTCCGTGTCTCTGCAGCAAAAATTCCAATTCCCACATGGTAATGCCATTGGCTACGGAGCGCGCGGCGCGGATTCGACAAGTGCGGGTCTGTAGTGAAACGCTTTGAGCCCTTCGTTGATGGGATCGCGCCACAAGCTGACCGGCATCTGTCCCCCTTCCCGCGGACTCGCGTTCGCGGCGCTCCTGCGCAGCCAGCCCGCGCCTGTATGGATGGCCGTGTGCGATTCCCTGAGGGAGGCAGTCGCGCTCGCGGACGATGCCCTGCTCTTCCTTTCCCTGTCCGAAGGCAAGGGATCCCCTCCCGAGGTCCTGCCGTTTCCTGAGTCGATTGCGGACAGTCCGGACATGAGGGAGGCGTTCACCGCCTCGAGCGATCGACTGGCAGTACTCGCCCGCCTGCGAGGACTCAGGGGGACCGCGCGGGCTGCACGGCCCCTGATCGTTGCCACGACGCCGGCTGCGCTGATCCAGGCGGTGCCGGCCCTCGAGACATTCGAGACGCACGCTCTGAAGCTCGAACGCGGTGCACGACAATCCTTCCAGGCACTCCTCGATGAGCTGCAGCGGCTGGACTACGACTGCGAGGCTATGTGCGAGGCGCCCGGCCAGTACGCCGTGCGGGGAGGCATCATCGATGTCTATCCGGTGACCGCGACGGAGCCGTACCGGCTCGATTTCCTTGGGGACGAGATCGAGGATATTCGCGCCTTCGACCCGGTGACCCAGCGGTCCGGCGCCTCGCACGCCTCGATTTCCGTCAGTGCATCACCCCGTGTGAAGCTCGGCGAATCCACCACGGGCATTGTCGACTACCTGGGTTCGGAAACACGGCTGCTTCTTGTGGAGCCGGTGTCCCTCGAGGAGCAGTTTCGCTCGCTCGGAAGCGAAGATGATGATGCCGGGGAAAAGCTGGTCCGGGCCTGTGCCGGGACGTGCGGGCTGTGCGAGCTCGAGGAGGGCGGCGCGATGCTCGAGCCGGCGGATCGATCGGAGGGCTGGGACTGCGAGAGCCTGACTCTGCACAGGGCCGCGCTCCCCGACGACCTCGTTGCGACCGAGCGCATCGATGCCGCAAACGAGGCGCGCGACGCCTTTCTGGAAAAACTCGGCGCCTGGGCCGGCAACGGTGATTCGCTGCTGTTCGTTGGCTCGCGCGAGGGGGAGTTGCAGCGACTTCGAGAGATCGTGCAGGCCGTGCCTGCGATCCGATCGGCGAAACCTCGTTTTGCCGTGGGTTCGCTCAACGAGGGATTTCGGGTGCGCCGCGCAGAGGCGTCGGCAGGGACGCTTGCCGGGCTCGCAGTCACCTCCGGCGGACTCGTGGTCGTCACGGAGACCGAAGTGTTTGGGCGCAGGCGCAAACGTCCGGAACCCCAGCGCGCCCGAGCGGGGGTGAGCGTCGGACAGGTCGACCAATTACTCGACTTTGCCGAACTGGCCGAGGGCGACTACGTGGTGCACCTGCAGCACGGAATCGCACACTACCGGGGCCTTACGCGCATCGACACGGCGCAGGGCATGAAGGAAGTGATCTCGCTGGAGTTCGACGAGCGCGTCACCCTGCATGTGCCGCTGCAGGAGTCGCATCTTGTCAGTCGTTACGTCGGCCTCGGGAAGGCCCGACCGCAACTCGGCCGCATCGGGACGAACCGCTGGGAGAAGACCCGCCAGGCTGCCGAGCGGGCGACAGTCGACCTCGCCGCGGAACTGTTGCGCATCCAGGCGTCCCGGGAAGCGCAGGCCGGGGATCCCCTGCCCGTCGATCCTCCCTGGCAGAAGGACTTCGAGGCATCGTTCCTGTACACGGAAACGGCCGACCAGGCCCGGGCCATCCGGGACACCAAGGCCGATCAGGAGCGCGTGCGTCCCATGGATCGCCTGATCTGCGGCGATGTCGGTTTCGGCAAGACAGAGGTCGCAATTCGCGCCGCGTTCAAGGCCGCTGTCTGCGGCAGGCAGGTCGCCATTCTGGTGCCGACGACGGTGCTGGCCCAGCAGCACCTCAACACGTTCCGGGAACGCATGGCGGGGTACCCGGTGGCGGTCGAGCTTCTCAGCCGATTCCGAACAAGGGCGGAGCAGGCGCGCATCCTCGAGGCGACAGCCGACGGGCGCATCGACATCCTGATAGGCACCCACCGGTTGCTCCAGCGCGATGTCCATTTCAGGAACCTCGGGCTGGTGGTGATCGACGAGGAGCAGCGCTTCGGGGTGAAGCACAAGGAGGAGTTCAAGCGCATGCGCGCGACCGTCGACGTCCTGTCGATGAGCGCCACGCCGATCCCGCGCACGCTCTATTTTGCGCTCACGGGAGCGCGCGACATGAGTGTCATCGAGACGCCTCCCGCCAACCGCCACCCGATCCAGACCGTCGTGCGCACCTACGATGAGCGCATTGTGGTCGATGCCATTCGGCACGAGCTGCGGCGCGGCGGGCAGATCTTTTACCTGCACAACCGCGTCGCGACGATCGAGGGGGTTGCGGAGCACCTGCGGCAAGTGCTTCCCGGCGTGAGCATCGGGGTCGGGCACGGAAAGCTCGACGGGGCCGGCCTGGAACGGGTGATGACGGATTTCGTTGCCGGGCGGTACTCGGTGCTCGTCTGCACGACGATCATCGAGAGCGGGCTGGATATTCCGAACTGCAACACGATCATCATCGAAGGTGCAGACCGCTTCGGGCTCGCCCAACTCTACCAGCTTCGCGGCCGGGTCGGGCGGTTTCGACACCAGGCGTTTGCCTACCTGCTGCTGCACCGGCATACACGGCTGCTCGACTTGGCCCGTCGCCGGCTCGGGGCACTCCGCACGCACACGCAGCCCGGTGCAGGGTTCCGGATTGCGATGAGGGACTTGGAACTGCGCGGCGCCGGAAACCTGCTCGGGGCCGAGCAGAGCGGCCACATTGTTGGCGTGGGCTTCGAGCTCTATTGTCAGCTGCTCCGCCAAAGCGTGGCGCGCCTGAAGGGTGAAGGTGGTGCGGCGGCCCAGCGGGCAACCGTCAAACTGGACTTCGTGCGCACCGGCGAAGGCGAAGCCCGGGCGGGGTCCGACCGCGGGCGGCATGAGGACGCCTACACGGCCCTGCGCGACGCCGAGCAGGGGGCGGAGCCAGGCGGCACGATCGATCCCATCCAGGCCTTGTTGCCGGCGGACTATATCGGTGAAACTCGTCTGAGGATTGACCTTTATCGGCGCCTCGCCCTTGCGCTCACGCCCGCGGATCTCGACGTCGTTCGCGCTGACCTGAAGGACCGTTTCGGCGCTTTCGGCGATCAGGTCAGGGCGCTGCTACTTGTCACGGAAATCCGGATCCGGGCGGAACAAAAGGGCGTGGTTTCCGTCGAATCGGAACAAAGCCGATTGAAGTGCCTGCGTGCCGGTTCGACACGGAACGACTGGATCCAGTTCGGAAACCGGTTTCCACGTTTGACCGCACCCAAGCCGCTACTACGGTTGAAGGAGATCATAGTGTTTCTGAAGAACCTGCCATGATGCCATCACGTACCCCGCTCCCCTTTGCTGCGCTAATTGCAATCGCTTGGGGACTCCCTGCGGCGCTTGCACAGTCGCCCCTTGCCCTTCCAGCGCCTGCTGCAGCGGCGGCAACACCCGCGGCACAGGCGTTGGCCACGCCGGACATCGCTGACAACGGGGTCGCGGCGATCGTGGAGAACCGGGTGATCACCTTCGACGAGGTGAAGCGGGAAGTGATGGATATTTTGCCCGTCATCCAGCAGGAGGTGATGCAGGCGGGCGGGACCCAGCAGGATTTCAACAACCAGGTCGACCAGATGGTCGTCCAGATCGTGCAGAACTTCATCGACCGCGAGTTGGTCATCAAGGAGTTCCGCAAGGTCACTCCCGGGCAGCCGGTGAGGCAGATCCCCTCTACTTTCATCGATGGCCGGATCTCGGAAATGATCGCCGGCCAGTTCGACAACGACCGCAGCAAGTACGTCGCCTGGTTGATGAGCCGCCAGATGACCCAGATCGAGCACCGCACCGAGGTCGAGGAGCAGATCATCTTCCAGTACATGCTGCAGGAGCAGCGGAAATCGCAGTCCGTCATCAGCCCGGTTCGCATCGAGACCTACTATCGCGAGAACTTGGAACAGTTCCGTCAGCCGGACCGTGTACACATGCGCCTCTTGCAGCTCAATCGTGAGGCCGGCGAGACCGACGACCAGCTGCGGACGCGGCTGGCGAGCCTGGTCGGCCGGGTTCGGGCCGGCGAGTCGTTCGCGGACCTTGCGCGCAACCTGTCGCAGGACCTCACCAAAAAGTCCCAGGGAGGCGACTGGGGCTGGGTCGAGCCGAGCATGGTCGCGGCCGAATTCATCGAGCCGTTGTTTGCCCTGCGCCAGGGCGATGTCACGGATCCGATCGTCAGAGGCAATTTCGGCTTCCTGCTGTATGCGGAGGCACGTGAGTTTGCCGGCATCCAGCCGCTTGACGAAGTCCGCAACCAGATTGAGGGCATACTGACGCAGGAGATCAACGCCGCCGAGGAGCGCCGCTGGCTCGAGCGGCTCCGCAGGACCGGCTACGTAAGGCTGTTTCTCTGACAGTCCGATTCAGGGCGCACTTTGCTGAAAGATTGCCCGCCTTTCCGCCGTTATTTGGACGGTGGAATCAAAGTCTGGGGCGCCCGAAACCGGTTTCTCTGCGGATAGGCCGAATCGGCTGTCCGAGCTCGCCGTGCACGAGCGACCGCAGGAACGGCTGCTGCGCCTGGGACCGCGTGCACTTAGCGATGTTGAGCTCCTGGCAATGGTGCTGCGCAGCGGCACACGGGGCGATGATGTGATCAGCGTTTCGAGCCGCCTGCTCGCCTCAGCCGGCTCCCTGGGGACATTGATTGCGTGGGACGAAAGCGATTTCAGGCGTCATCGCGGGATCGGAAGAATCAAGGCGCTTCAATTGGTGACTACGCTCGAGCTCGCCCGGAGGGTCATGCAGGCACCGGACGGGGAGCGTCCGCTGCTCAATCGCCCGGAAGCGATCGCGTCATTCCTTGAGCCATTTGCGAGGGGGCTCCAGGTGGAGAAGTTCTGGGTGCTCTGCCTGGACAGGAAGAACCGCCTGCAGAAGCGGGTCGAGATCAGCTCTGGCACGGCGACGGCGGCTCTGCCGCATCCCCGGGAGGTGTTTCGCGAAGCGGTGCGTGAGGCGGCTGCGGCGGTCGTCTGCGTGCACAATCATCCGAGTGGGGATCCCGCGCCCAGCGCGGCCGATGTGCAGGTGACGCGGCAGCTGCGCGAGGCATCGCGTGCATTGGACATCGACCTGCTCGACCATGTGATTCTCGGCAGACCTTCCGCCGATCCCCAGGGCAAGGGGTACTACAGTTTTCGGATCTCGGGGGTCCTGTAGCCCCATTTCTGCCATCGTACTCGTAATCTTACTCTTACTCGTTCTCGTTCTCGTTCTCGTTCTCGTTCTCGTTCTCCAACCCCGACACCCGAGTACGAGAAAGTGCAAGTGGAAGTTGAAGTTTAAGAGTCGGATAACGGCTTTTAGCTGGCACGCCCGCCTACAGGCCAACCGCCCCACCGGCTCACGGTTCCACGACCACCGGCAGCCCAACCCAGGCTGCCTCGAGCAGTACCAAGGCATCCCAGTTCGCGAGTCGGAAGCAGCCGTGGGATTCCGTTATCCCGATGTGCTCGGGCTCGGGCGTGCCGTGAATTCCATATCCAGGACAGTCGAGGCCTATCCATGCGAGGCCGACCGGGTTGTTGGGACCGGGCGGAATGACCAGACGCCGGCCGAGCTCCCTTCCCTCTGCCGATTCAGGAAAAACGTCCGGATCGAAGGTGTAATTCGGGTCACGCGCCGTCGTGGTCACTCGGAGTTCCCCCAGCGGACGCTGCTCCACGGATCGCCCAATGCTTACCGGGAAGTGGGCTACCAGGCGCCCATCGGAATCGAATGCCTCGAGTTCGTGAGCTCCGAGCCTGATGACGAGCCGGGTCACGGGCCTTCCAAGGCGTACCTGCCCGACATCGGGCACAAACAGCACCGTGCCGGGCTCGACGTCATCCCAGGCTACACCGGGATTCATCCGTTCGACAGTGCGGGGAGTCGTGCGGTGCCGCTCGGCGACGAGTTCCAGCAGGTTGTTATGGCCGAGGCTCGCACTCAGGGACTTTCCAAGCCAGGTCGCCGGCACTTCAGTTAAGGATCCGAGATCATCCGCTGAGACGACATAGGCACCGATTGCCGGTAGGGTCAGGTGCAGGACGGCCAATGTTGGGTCATCCAGCCTTCCGCTCGGCGCGATGCCGGCTGCTCACTGAAAGGCCGTCAAAGTGGCCTCGGTCTTTGGGCCCGGGATTCCATCGATGCCGCCGCAGGAGAATCCGAGACGGTGCAGCACGACCTGCGCTTCGAACCAGTCCTCGACCGGGCGGCTCGTCTGAAGGGCCTCGGTAGCGTGCATGTCCAGGCCAAATAGGAATAGAACGATCAGCACTGATGCGTACCCGCGCACGTCGACAACGGTACGGCAGGATGCAGCAGCGTGCCAATGACGTTGTTGCATCGCTGGTTCCGCAGATATGGCGGTCCGCAAAAACTGAAAATCCTCTCAAGATTCGCCTTGCGCGAAGCTAAGCCGCCCGTGAACTGAATCTTTCGCGCTCGGTGGGATACTCAAGTGGCCAACGAGGGCAGACTGTAAATCTGCTGGGCTATGCCCTACACTGGTTCGAATCCAGTTCCCACCACCATTCTTCTTTCGGAGACCGAAAGAAGAATTCCCCTATTGGATCTCGTAGACTTCGACGATCGCGACGCCGGGTGAGGCCGTCTGAGGCGGCGACGCCGTCAGGTCCTCGAAGGGGCGCAGGACCGCCGTGTACAGCCCCGGGGGCAGGTCGACCATGATGCAGGGTTCCCTGCGGTTCGAGGGTGCCATGCCGGCATTGGAGATCTCCTGCTCGCTGTAGTACCGGACGGTCGGTTGAAAATCGTCGCCTCCCGTGTTTCCGAGGCTCCAGTCGTCGTTAACCATGATCAGGTCGCCCTGCTGGTTGTAGATCTCCAGGAAGGGATCGAACATCGATCCAGGCACATTGTAGGGAGGTCGCCCGAGCGTCGGCCCCTGCACCCTGATCACGACCCGCTTCGTCGTTCCAGCGACTCCGTTCACGATGAAGCCGGCAATCATCTCGCGTCCCTTGGCCGCGTAGCCGCGCGTTGCCAGCGCGATGATGCGATTCCCGGTCGCCTCCATCTCATAAACCTCGATCAGGGCATCACCGGTGCCTCCATTGAAGCTCGTGATGTTTGCCGAATAGGCGCCCGGATCGAGGTCGAGCAGGAGGGCGGAGTCCCTGCTTCCTGTTGAGCCCCGGGTGCCGTTTCCAAGTGCGATAGCGGCTGCATTGGGCTCGGTTCCCCAGTCATTGTTTGTCGCAACGACGCCCCCGGATCCACTGAGGCGATTGAGGGTCAGGAAAGGATCCGTCAGAAAGCCGGGCACGACCCCCGAGAGCGCCGGGCCGACTCCCCTGATCAGCACGCGCTTCGGCACGCTCCCGTTGATGATGAAGCCTCCGATCAGCTGCTCCTCCGGCAGACTGCCGACAAACGCCCGGGTGGCGACAGCGTTCAGGGTCCCTGCTCCAACAGCCGAAACCTTTTGCAGGCGGTAGGCGCCGACCTCGAATGCAAGGTTGTCAAAGGTCAGCGCACTGTAGGCAGACTCGGCCTGGCCGACAGCGATCCCGATCGGCACGCCGGGAGTCTCAGTGGGCGTGACGTTGGGATTCGAGAAATAGGGAAGACGAGTGCCGGATCCGCTCCGCGCCATGATATCGCGATACGTCGCGCCACCGCTGGTGTAGACATAGCCGTAGCTGAAGGCCTGGGCGCCGAGCGTTCCTGCGGCATAGGCAGCAATGATGTTCGCATCAGTTGACGTCGAGTATGCCTCTCGCTCGTGGACGTTGCCCATCGTGTGCCCGAGCTCGTGGGAAAGCACGTGGAAGCTGCCCTGAATATAGAAATTGTCGACCACCCCAAAGGCGGACTGCGGATTAAAATACCGATCGGGTGTTTCGAGGCTCGGCACGTACGCGACTCCCGCGGTGTTCGTGTCGTGCCGGGCATGGATCAGGAAGACGAGGTCGGCGCCGGCAGAATCGCGAAGGGCATGGATCTCGTCCATGACGCCATCAGAGGTTTGAGCGAGTGCCTGCAGCATCGGGCCCTGCAGGTTGGAGACGATCGAGGTCAGGTGATCGTCGGGATAGGTGGTCTCGGCGATGCGGACCAGGCGCACCCGGGCCTCGATGCCGCTTGAATCTAGGGCGCCATTGATCTTTGCCACCTCGGTGTCGAATCGACTCTGAATCGCAGCGACGCGGGCCGAACCGGACAGGTTCGAGAATATCGCCTGTGTATAGAGCATCATGATGTCGACCCGTGCATTGCGCCCCGAGCTTGCCTCGAAGGCGTTGCGTGGCGGCGCCTCCCCGACGTCCCCAGCCAGATCGAGGCTGAAACGGCGCCCTTCAAGAGCCAGTCCGGAACGAACAATCTCCGTCGTATCCAGTGTCGATTCGACCCCGCAATTGGCCGGCAGCGACATGTCCGATTCATAGAACTGCACGATCTCCTCCTCCACGCCCTGGGCGCCGTAATTGATTCCGGCAGGATCGATGACCGAGACGTTCAGGAAGCCATCCGTGTATCCGAACACGACCTGGCTCAGGGGACTCCCGGGGACGCTTCCCACGCTTGTGAAGCGATTCGGGCCGAACTGCTCGGAGTGGTCGATTTCCACGACGATCTCGCGTCCATCGGGCAGCGGCAGGGCGATCCTCCCCTCGCCCGGTCGCTGCCAGAAGGGAGATTCCTTTCCCTCGATGAGTGCCCGGTCGATACGCGCGTACGCGACGCTCAGGGCTGGGGCTGGATTTGCCGACGTGAGGAACGACGCATTGGGCGGATCGAACGGCGTAAAGAGCCGTGCAATCGGACGGACTTCCGGCGAGGTCGGAGAGGACGACTCCGACGGCATTTGGGTGAATTCCTGCCCTGAAACGGATGTGGAAGTCGCGCCGGTCGGAGCTTCTCCTTCCGGGACTGTTTCAGGCTGCCCTGGCCGCCCGACAAACAGGATGGAGGCAACCAGAATGACGCTCAGCAGGGCTATCGTGCGGAAACGGCGGGAAGCAGTCACAAGGGGTGAGGTCTTGGTTGGTTACTCCCTCAACGACTCAAGGGATGCGAGTCATTTCGGGAGGAGCATTCCTGTCCGACCCTTTGCGCCGGCGCGGGTTCCCCGGCAGGGCTCAGGAGTATCAGGAACTTGTGTCAGCACCAAAGCGCGCGCGGCTTGCGTCACCCCGCTTATGTCCGGGCCTTGGTCCCGCTTCCAGCTCTGCCGCGGCGGGACTCCTTCCAATACCTCAGGGATTGACCGGTCAGTGAATTTGCCGCGCCCTCGATGCTCTCGCGGGATCCTTCGTAGACGAGCGAACCCCCGTGGCGCCCCCCGCCGGGGCCAAGATCCACGATCCAGTCGGCCAGATGGATGACGTCGAGCTGGTGCTCGATCACGATGATGGTATTTCCGGCGTCCCTGAGACGGAACAGCAGGTCCATCAGCTTCTGGATGTCGACCCAGTGCAACCCTGTGGTCGGCTCATCGAGGATGTAGAGCGTTCCACCCTGCTGGCGGCGTCCGAGCTCAAGCGACAGCTTCAGTCGTTGCGCCTCGCCGCCCGACAGTGTCGTGGCGGACTGTCCCAGGGTCAGGTACCCGAGGCCCACTTCGTCGAGCGATGCCAGCTTCTCCTGGATCCGAGGCACGTTCCGGAAGAGCAGCATTGCCTCGCGCACTGTGAGGGCGAGCACATCGGCGATGGATTTCCCGTGGAAAAGGATGTCGAGCGTCTCCCGATTATAGCGCTTTCCGCCGCAGCTCGGACAGGGCGCAAAGGCATCCGCGAGGAACTGCATGTCCAGCCGGATGGCCCCGTCCCCCTGGCAGCGCTCGCAGCGTCCGCCCCGCACGTTGAATGAGAACCGACTCGCCTTGTAGCCGCGCACCTTTGCCAGTGGAACCTTGGCGAATAGCTCGCGTAGCAGGTCGAAGAGCTTGGTGAAGGTTGCCGGATTGGATCGCGGACTGCGTCCGATCGGCTCCTGGTCGACGCGGACAACCTTCTCGAAGAAGTCCAGGTTCTCTACGTGGCGGTGCCTGCCCGGGATCACTCGCGCCTTGTTTAGCTTGCGCGCGGCGGCGGCCGCCAGGATGTCGATGACGAGTGTGCTCTTGCCGGAGCCGCTCACGCCCGTGACACAGGTCAGCAGGCCCGCCGGAAACCGGACGTCGATTCCGCGCAGGTTGTGCTCCCCGGCTTCGCGAACGGTGATCCATGCGCCGTCCGGCGCCTTTCGTGCCGCATCCCTGCTGACCTCGAGCGCTCCACCAAGATAGGGTCCCGTCCGCGAATCCCTGGCACGCAGCGCGGCGCAGGCGGCTGGCGTTCCCTGAAAAAGGATTCTGCCACCCTCCACGCCCGCCTCGGGGCCGAGCTCGATGATCTGGTCGGCCAGCCGCATGGTCTCCTCGTCGTGCTCGACGACAATCACGCTGTTGCCCCGATCCCGGAGGCCAGAGATCGACTCGAGCAGCTTCCGATTGTCGTGCGGGTGCAGCCCGATGCTCGGCTCGTCGAGTACGTAGATGACCCCGACAAGCCCCATCCCAAGCTGGGTGGCGAGGCGCACGCGCTGGGCCTCACCGCCGGACAGAGTCCCGGTGTCCCTGTCGAGCGTGAGATAGCCCAGTCCCGTCTCGAGCAGGAATCCGAGCCGGTGCCTTATGCCCTCAAGAATCTCCCGCGCCGTGTCCCCTCGCCCGTCCCTGCCACCATCGAGCGATGCGGCAAACGTCGCGGCCGTTTCGACATCGAGCGCCATGAAGCCCGGGAAGGTCATGCCCTGATCGCCCGATGAACCACCGATTCGCACCGCCCCGCTCCGCGCGTTGAGCCGGCTGCCATGGCACTCGGGACACTCCCCGGAAACCATGAATGTGGTGAGCCTCGCCCTGAATCCGTCGCTCAAGGTGGCCCGCCAGCTCTCGTCGAGGTCGGCGATCACGCCGTCGAACGGCATCGATTTCGGCTCGCGCATCCGCCGCAGCTTGAAGCGAAAGGTGCGCTCGCCGGTCCCGTGCAGCAGGGCGTTCCGCGTCTCCGGAGGCAGCTCGCTCCAGGGAAGCTCGGGGTCGAACGGGAGCTGCTCAGCGAGCTGCTTGAGTATCGCGTTGTGTCGGATGATGAGGTTCTTCCCGCCGATCCGCCAGGGCTTGATCGCGCCCTCGCGGACGCTCTTGGAGGGATCCGGCACGACAAGCTCGGGAACGAAGCGGAGCTTGCGTCCGAGGCCGCCGCAGGTCGGACAGGCTCCCTCGGCATGGTTGAAGGAAAACCTCCGTGGTGCCAGGGGCTCGAAGACGTCGCCGCAATGCTCGCACGCGAGGGATTGGCTAAGGGCAACCTCCCGCCAGGGTCCGTCCTTGCGCTCCTCGACCAGGAGAATCGCGCGGTCTCGTCCCTCGCGGAACGCCAACTCGAGCGAATCTGCGAGACGACTCCGCTGGCCTGCCTCGGCGACCAGGCGGTCGACCACGAGGTCGACCTCGATCGTTTCCTTGCCTGAAGCGGGAAGGCGCGCCTCGTCGAGCAATTGCACCTGCCCGTCGATGCGCACCCGCTGGAAACCCCGCTGACGCAGCCGCGGGAGCTCGTCGCGAAGCACGCTGGGCTTTGCCGATAGAAATGGAGCGAGGAGCATGATTTTGCGCCCATTCGCCTCGGTGAGCACGCGTCCCACATTGTCCTCAAGCGAGCGCTGCAGCACCCGGCCGCCGTCCTTTGGGCAGCGCTGCTCGCCGCAGTGTGCCCACAGCAGGCGTGCATAATCGGCAATCTCCGTGACCGTTGCCACCGTGCTGCGCGGCGAACCGCCGCCGGTGCGCTGCTCGATTGCCAGGACCGGCGAAAGGCCATGGATGAAGTCCACATCCGGCCGCTTCAGCTGCTCGACCACCTGTCGGGCCTGCGCCGACAGGCTCTCCATGTATTTCCGGTAGCCCTCGGCATACAGGGTATCGAACGCGAGGGAGGATTTTCCGGAACCACTGGGGCCGGTGATGACGATCAGCTTTCCCCGTGGGATGCGGACCTCGAGGTCCTTGAGATTGTGCTCTCGGGCACCCTTGATGTGAATGTGGTCGGCCGGCTGCATGTGGGCAACACGCAAGGTACCCGAATTTGCGACAGGTCAAGCCGGCGAATGGACTTCAATCGTACTCATACTCGAGTGGATACCGGGACTCCCGTTGACAGTCACCGAGTCAGGTACACCGCAGCACCTCAGTTTCGGTGGTGATGCCCTCCGCTGCCAGACGCATTCCTTCCTGGCGCAGGCTTCGGACGCCCGACTGCCTAATCCACCGGCGCAACGCCTCGCCCGAGTCGCCTGCAAGGAGACGGTCGCGAAATCCTTCGCTCGCCGGGAGCCATTCGAATATGCCTGCGCGGCCGGCATGGCCGGATTGATCGCAGCTCACGCATCCCGATCCCGAGCATTGCCGGCAAGTTCGCCGCACGAGCCTCTGGGCGATCACGCCCACCAGTGCCGAGGCCAGCAGGCTGCGTTCGATCCCGTTGTCGACGAGGCGTTCGATCGCCCCGATAGCATCCGTCGTGTGAAGCGTCGCCAGCACCCGATGGCCGGTGAGCGCGGCCTGGACCGCAATCCGCGCGGTCTCCTGATCGCGAATCTCGCCGACCATCAGTACGTCGGGGTCGTGCCGCAGGAAGGCCCTGAGCGCCGTCGGGAAGGTCAACCCCGCCGCCGGGTTTATCGCAACCTGGACAACGCCATCGACGGAATACTCGACCGGATCCTCGACGGTCAGGAGCTTGGCACGAGCGACATTCAGCTCGCCGAGGGCGGCGTAGAGAGTCGTCGTCTTGCCGGAACTGGTGGGCCCGGTCACGAGCAGCAGACCGTCCGGACGAAGCAATGCCGCCCGAATTGCCGCGACGCAGGCCTCGTCCATGCCCAGCTGCTCAAGCCGAAGCGGGGCCATCCCCGCGTCGAGCACACGCATGACCAGGCTCTCGCCCGCGACCGTGGGCAGTGCCGACAGGCGGAGGTCCACCGAGCGGCCGTCGCACTCGAGGCTCAGTAGTCCATCCTGAGGTAAACGCCGCTCGGCGATATCGAGACCAGCGCGAATCTTCAGCCAGGAGAACGCAGCGGATGCGACGGCCGCAGGAATCGAGGCGATCCTCAGGAGTTCTCCATCGGTGCGCCTGCGGACAACAAGCTCGTCGCCGAATCGCTCAACGTGAATATCGCTGCTCCCGGCACGAATCGAGTCGATGATCAGCTCGTGCAGCCAGTGGCCGTCGCCGTCAGGATCCATCGTCGTGGTGGGGCGCGGCCCTGCTGCAAGATCACGAGCGGAATCCTGGGGCATTGCCCCGAGGCAAACGGGCACTCCAAGCGCGAAACTGAGTGCATCGGCCTCCTCGAAGGCATGCGGATCCCCGGATGAGACGCGCAGCCCGCCCGTTGCGGGATCCGGTCCGAGCAATCCCAGGCCGCGCTGACGTATCAGTTCCTGCGCGGCGCGTGTGCCTCCCGGGGCCATGACACGCGCCTTCTCGTCAGAGCTTGCGGAGTTCGAAGCCCATCTCGGTGAGCTTGTCGCGCATGACCACGGGATCCTGCGCCTTCTCGCAAGCCTCATCGGGCGACACCAGTTCCCGATTCACCAGGCTCATCAGGTGGGTGTCCATCGTGATCATTCCGAGTCCGGCTCCGGTCTGGATGTCCGAGCTGATGCGGAACGTCTTGTTCTCGCGAATGAGCGAGGCGATGGAGGTGGTGTTGATCATGATCTCGTAGCCGGCGATGCGGCCGCCACCGATCTTCTTGCACAACACCTGTGCGATCACGGCCACGACGGACGATGCGAGCTGTGTCCGGATCATGTCCTTCATGTTCGCCGGGAAGGCATCCACGATCCGGTCGATCGTCTTCGCGGCGCTGTTGGTGTGCAGGGTGCCGAAGACGAGATGGCCCGTCTCGGCCGCGCTGATGGCCGCCTCTATGGTCTCGAGGTCGCGCATTTCACCCACGAGGATGACGTCGGGGTCCTGGCGCAGGGCGCGCCGGATCGCCTCCGAGAAGCTCGGCACATCGGAGTGGATCTCGCGCTGGGTGACGATGCAGCGCTTGTGGGAATGGAAGTACTCGATCGGGTCCTCGATGGTGATGAGGTGACCATCGCGGTTCTCGTTGATGTAATTGATCATCGACGCGAGCGTGGTCGACTTTCCGGAGCCGGTCGGACCCGTCACCAGGATGAGGCCGCGGGGCCGGTAAAGGAGCTCGCGGATCTTGTCGGGCAGCCCGATGTCCCGCAGGCCGAACATCTTGAAGGGGATCTGGCGCAGCACCATGCCGTAGTTTCCCTTGGCCTTGAGGACGGACACGCGGAAGCGCGCCTTCTCGCCGAATGCGAATCCGAAATCCGCGCCGCCGTTCAGCTTCACGTTGCTAATGTGCGCGTCCGGCGTGATCGAGAGCATCAGCTTCTCGGTGTCGGCCGGCGTGCAGGCGGGGCCGTCGATCGGCGTGATGCTGCCGCTCAGTCGAAGCGAGGGCGGCTGCCCTACCTGGATATGCAGGTCCGAGGCGTTTTGCTCGACCATCAGGTCGAGCAGGTCGTTCATTTCATAGCTCATGGCGCTCCTCGTTTGGACTGGATCGGGGACCCCGGTGTTCGATGGCCCCTGCGTCCGTGATCGAGACGACTTCTTCGCGTGTGGTCAAACCAGCGGTGATCTTCCGTTCGCCATCTTCGCGGAGGGAAACCTGGCGCGCACTGCGCCGGAATTCACGAATTTCTGACGCCGCTGCGCCCCCCCCCCGGCCATAGGCGGGGGGGGGGGTACCGGCGGGAAACGGAAAAAAGTAA
>JAYQOU010000007.1:140029-146171 GCA_038144975.1 Candidatus Salsuginivita brisbanensis
CCTGGGGCGCACTGGGCCGTATTTCCGTAATTTGTGACGCCGCTGCGCGGCCCGCTATACGAGCGGGGGCGGCTGGATCCGGCAGGAAAAGCTCAAAGATTCCGATCCGCCCCCGGAATCCGCGTCCCATGCATGCCGGACAGGTTTGCTCGCTGTGGACGGAGCCCCTGCAGGTTTCGCATATCCTGCGGACGAGCCTCTGGGCGACGACTCCCCTGAGGGCGGAGGCCACCAGTGCGGGAGGCAGATCAAGTTCCAGCAGCCGGGCCACCGTGCCTGCCGCATCCCGGGTGTGAAGGGTCGAGAGCACCAGGTATCCGGTCAGCGCCGCGCTGAGTGCAATCGACGCGGTCTCCGGATCCCGGATTTCGCCAATCATGATCACGTTCGGTGCCTGCCGCAGGATCGAACGAAGGGCGCGCGCATAGGTCATTCCCAGGGCCGATCGCACAGGGACCTGGTTGACCCCGGGAATGACGCACTCGACGGGATCCTCGACCGTGATGATCTTCCTCTTCTGGCTATTGAGCCGGGCGAGGCCGGCATAGAGGGTGGACGTCTTGCCGGAACCGGTAGGGCCCGTGACCAGCACCAGGCCGTCCGGGAGGGCCAGGAGCGACTCGAGGTCCCGAAGATCTCCTGGTTCCAAACCCAATTCATCGACGGATGGCATAGCGCGTGCGGGCCGGAGCAGCCTCAACACGAGGGATTCCCTCTTGGTGGAGGGAATGCAGGATGCACGCAGCTCGATGGTGTCGGCATCTGACCCGCTGAAGCCGAACCTGCCGTCCTGCGGCAGGCGATGCTCGTCGAGCTGCATTCCCGCGAGCAGCTTGACGTGCGCAACAACCGAGTCGCCCAGGGCCTGGGGTATTTGCGCTCCCGTGACCTCAAGGTGCCCGTCGATTCGTAGACGCACCCTTAGTCCCGAGCCAACCGGCTCAATATGTATGTCTGCAGCCCTTCGATTGGCTGCATTCGAAATGAGATTTGCCACGAAGGCTTCCGCCGCACCCGCCTTCTGGAATCCAGCTCCGGGAGACACGGCAGTCTTCTGCGAACGCTCCAGCGCAGGCAGGTAGGCGGGAGCCACGGGACGGTCGCAGAGCGCCTCGATTCCATCGAAAGCGGCAAAATTGAGCGGATCATTCGTGGCAAGTATGCAGGCCCCGTTTTCATCACGGAGCGGCACGAGTCCATTTGCCGACAGGTAGTCAGCCGTCAGCGGGCCTGGGTCGGCTGAGGTGGGCGACTGTGAGGATCCGAGGTCGATCCACCCGAGCCTGCGGGCCCAGCCCGAGGCATCGAGCTGCGGGCACCCAGGCTGCGTAGCAGGCGGAAGACGGCCGGAAGGGCCGGGCTCCGGGTTCATCGCCCGGGATTGCATCTGGAAAAGCGCGATCGCGCGTGAGAGGCGGCCGGACTGCCTACCTCAAGCTCATGAGGAATTCCGCGTTTGTCTTCGTCTTCTTCAAGCGGGTGAGGAACATCTCCATCGCCTCGACCGAGGGGATGCCCTGCATCGCCCGGCGCAGGCCGTAGACGCGCTGCATCTCGTCCGGATGGTAAATCAGCTCTTCCTTCCGGGTGCCCGAGCGATCGATGTTGATGGCCGGGAAGATCCGGCGTTCCACCAGGCCGCGATCCAGGTGGAGCTCCATGTTGCCGGTTCCCTTGAACTCCTCGAAGATGATCTCGTCCATGCGGCTTCCGGTGTCGATGAGGGCGGTCGCCAGGATGGTCAGGCTGCCAGCTCCCTCGATGTTGCGGGCCGCCCCGAAGAAGCGCTTCGGCTTCTGCAGCGCGGTGGCCTCGAGGCCGCCCGACATGATCTTGCCGGCATTGGACGCGAGGGCGTTGTACGCGCGTGCGAGCCGGGTGATCGAGTCGAGCAGGATGACGACGTGCTCGCCCTGCTCCACCAGCCTTCGCGCCTTCTCGCCGACCATCTCCGCGCAGTGGATGTGACTCTCAGGGGATTCGTCGAACGTGGAACTCACCACCTCCCCCTTGGTGTGCCTGCGGAAATCGGTGACCTCCTCGGGTCGCTCGTCGATGAGCAGCAGGATGAGCTTCGTGTCCGGGAAATTGTTGGAAATGGAATTCGCGATATTCTGGAGCAGCACCGTCTTGCCGGTCCTCGGCGGTGCGACGATCAGGCCACGTTGCCCGAAGCCGACGGGGGTCAGCAGGTCGACCGCGCGCATGGACACGTCCTTGTGAATCCCGGCCGCCTCGAGCAGGATGCGCTTCAGCGGATAATAGGGAACCAGTTCCTCAAAAGGCGTGATACCCGCAACCGCCTCGGGCTTCATTCCCATTGCCGAGACGATCCGCAGGACGGACGGGCAGCGCTCATTGCCCTGGGGCGCCTGGACGATGACCTCGAGGCGCATGCCGCGCTTCAGGCCGTAGTGACGAATGAGAGGCTCGGGCAGATAGGCATCCTCCGGATAGAGCCGGTAGTTGACGTGCTCGTGGACGACGAAGCCGAAGCCGCCTCGGTCGGTCATGTCGAGCCAGCCTCGGTCCCGGATCTCTCGCTTCTTTTCGGTCGCGTTCTGGAAGATCTGGGTGAGCAGGCTCCGCTTGGACGGTGCGCCGTCCGGGACAATGCCAAGGCCCGTGGCGAACGCCGTCAGGTCGGCGAGGCTCAGAGCGTAGATCTCGTCGAGATAGAGGGGGGATCCCTTCTTTGTCTCGAGGTCGTCCGCGAGCTTCTCGATCGCGGCAAAATCCGGGAATCGCGCGGGATCCGGGAGATCGCCGTAGACCGGTGCCGACTCAGGCGGCCGGGGCTGCGGTGGATGCTGGTTGCCTTTCCAGTTGCCGCGATCCCCGAACTTGCCCCGCTTGCGCTTGTCCCTGCGGTTCCGTTTCCAGTATCCGCCACCGCCACCGTAGTCGTGTCCATGGCCGCCACCTGCGTTTGCGTCGCTAGGTCCCCCTGACTCCGCTGGGGCGGCTTCCCTGCCCTCCGCGGCTGCGGCATCCGAAGCCCCGGCGGGGTTCGACGCCTGGCTTGCCGGTGCGGCGCCCGACTCCGCTGACGATACGTCCGGGGAGGCCTCTGCTTCCCGATCCTTGCGGGGACGTCCGGCACCTGTCCTTGGACGGCGGGTCTTTTTCGCCGTGGCAACGGCTTCCTCGCCGCCTGATTCGACGGCATTCTCGTTATCGGAATTCGACATGGAAATTGGTGACTGGAGCTGGCGGGAGCCCGCGGATTTCAACCTGCGGCCCGGGATCGCCCGGGACTTACGCCCTCGAGCAACCCAATGAGGTGGTCGACCTGCCTTTCGAGGAAGGCCGGCGACCCGTCATTCAGCAATACATGGTCTGACAGCTCATTTTTTCGCCCAACGGGCAATTGTGTGGAAATTCGCAGGCGGGCCAGCGAGCGTGACATCCCTCGCCGCTCCAACCGGGCCAGCTGCTGCTCGGGAGAACAAGTGACGCAGACAATCAGATCAAACCAATTTTCGAGCTGCCGCTCGAAGAGCAGCGGCACCTCGAACAGCCAGCGACCCCCGGCATCCTCGGCCAGCAGCGCGCGCCATCGGGCAAATAGAATTGGATGGGTCAGGTCTTCCAGCCATCGGCGGCTATCCGCATCGTTGAACACGATCCCGGCCAAGGTTCCCCGGTTCACGCTGCCATCCGGTGCAACGGTGGCCTCCCCGAACTGGCCCCGGATCGCCTCGACGACATTCGTCTGCGCGAGCACGTATTCACGTATCATCGCGTCGGAATCCAGGCAGCGAAAGCCGCGACTGGCAAAGTGTCGGGAGGCCGTGGATTTTCCGCAGCCCAGCCCTCCGGTTAGTCCCAATATCATGCGCCGGGGCGTCGAGTGGCATTAGTGTGCTGGGCACCCAGACACCCGCAATGCATTTGTTTGATGGCATTTGTGGGCGGGGATGATCGCGCAGTTCGCTTCGTTTGGGTTGCACCGATTCCCCTGCTCGAAGTGCCGTGGAAAAGGTGGAATGAAATTCTTCATGCTTGCATATCCCTTTAATATCTGGTCGCTTGCGAGCTCCTGTCTCCAGTAACCATAACTCCCCATAACAAATCAGATGAATACCCGAAACTTCCGCCAGGTGCTTCTTGGCGTGTTCCTGGGAGCGATCGTTTCGCTTCCCGTATTTTCCCAGCCCGCCGCGCCGGGGGCTGGAGGTGGCGGTCGTGGTGCCGCGGGAGGCGGCCGAGGTGGTGGTGGCGGCGGTCGTGGCGGAGTATCCTTCACGCCCACCCAGGCTTCCCGTCTCGCGGAGATGGCAGTCCCTGAGGCTATCTCGGATGCAGTCGCCTCGGCGCGCATTGGACTTGCCCGCGCCAGCCTTACTCTGCCCGCCGATCCCGACGCCATGCGCGCGGCCGCCGCGGACCTCGGCATGGCCGAGCTCGCCCAGTCCATGATGATCGCCGACGAGTGGGCACGCATACAGCCGCTCAATCTCAGCCCCGAGCAGCTTGCCGCCGTCATCACCAACAATGGAATCCCGCGTGGCGGCAACACCTCCCCCGGTGGTACCTACGAGTACAGTGACTATACCGGATATGTGAGCCTGTTCGATGGCCGCACGCTCAACGGCTGGAGCTACGAGGACGATGCCTGGACGATCGACAACGGCCACATCCAGATGGACACGATGCGGAAGGCCGGCCAGCACCACATCCACTTCACCGGTCTGCCCGGCGTCAGCCCGATCCTTCGCGACTTCGACTTCAAAGTTGAGTTCGTCGCTCGCGAAGGCGGCTTCAACGGCGGCGTGCAGTACCGCAGCCGCCTGTTGACCGGCCATGGACCGAACCGGTCCATCTACGATCCGGCGACGATGGCCGATCCGCTGGGTCGTCCCCTGCCCGCCGGCATCACGAACCAGCCCGCTGCCAATGCAGCAGGCATCACCGGACAGCCCTGGCAGGTCAGCGGTTACCAGTTCGACATCACCGGCAATAACATGGGCTCACTGTACGAGGGCCAGGGCCGCGGTGTCATCGTCAATGCCGGCGAGGTTGTGCAGCTTCTCCCCGGCGGACTTCGTTTCGTTGTCGGCCGCGCCGCCGACGATCCGGCGTCCTACGTGCACCCGAATCTCGGGCTCGAGGGCGAGTGGAACCAGGTCCACCTCATCATCCGTGGCAACACCCTCGTCCACATGCTGAACGGGCACGTCATCACCGTGGCGATCGACGACGACCCGATCCGCCGGGCGTTCCAGGGTATCCTGTCCCTCCAGTGCGAGGGCGGCGCCATCTGGTACCGCAACGTGTACCTGAAGCACTTCAATCCGATCGTCGCGCCGGGCATGTAAGCCCGAGCTGAAGTTGCGCGTCATTTCGAGACGGGGCCGCTGGGCCCCGTCTCTTTTTTTGTGCATCGCCCAGGCAGTTTCACGAAAGATCCGGACATATCCCCCCGTTTATAGGGTTGATGCTCGCTGTGATCAGCTCCGCTGCCCTCCAGGGCATCGACGCCAGCCCGGTGCACGTGGAGGTGAACACGGGAGAGCGGGGTCAGCCGGACGTGTTGCTCGTCGGCCTGCCCGACACGGCCGTCAAGGAGTCCAGGGATCGGGTGACCTCCGCCCTTTCCAACAGCGGCTTCAATATGCCCTTCGCACGCACGAGCATCAATCTTGCGCCGGGGAGCCTGCGCAAGGAAGGGCCGCTATACGATCTACCCATTGCTGTCGGCATTCTTGTCGCCACCGGCAAGCTGCCTGCCGAGTCGGTCGACGGAGTTATGTTCGCGGGCGAGTTGGGCCTGTCCGGAATCATGCGTCCGGTGCGTGGCGCCCTCGCGATTGCCAGGCTTGCACGGGCCCTCGGAAAGCGCGCCCTCATTCTCCCCGCCGCAACGGCACCCGAAGCGGCTCTGCTCGGCGACCTCCCGGTCTACGGGCTGGATTCACTAAATGAAGTGTACCGGTTCCTTGCAGGTGAACTTTGGGTGCAGCCGGCACAGCCTCCGCCCCTCACTGAGGTGGTCCCCGTCGGTTAGACAGCGGATCGGCTAAATTAAGTTAATAAATGGGAGGGGGAGCGGGGGGGGGGGGGGGGGCCGCCCCCCCCCCCCCCCGGGGGGGGGGGTGGGGGGGTGGCCGGGGATCGGGGGGGGTGGGTGCCCGGGGGG
>JAYQOU010000008.1:0-110000 GCA_038144975.1 Candidatus Salsuginivita brisbanensis
GCTTCGTCCCGCGACCGCGGGACTACGCCGGGCTAGCCCCCCTCATAATCGTACTCCTACTCTTACTCTTACTCGTTCTCGTTCTCGTTCTCGTTCTCCAGTGCGAACTGGGCACTGTAGCGAAGAAGTCGAGTAAGAGTAAGATTAAGAGTACGAGTACGAGCCGGGGGCCGGCACGTCAGCGCTTCCCCTGGCGCAGCAGCACGTCGAGTTCCTTAAGGCCGGCAGGGGAGCCGATTTCGTAGAATCGCTCGCTGATTTCGTGCCCGGCCAGCTCACTGCGGGCGACGAGTGAAGTCTGGACCTCCGCGAGGTCGACGACGCCATCGCGGGGAAAGCCGTCGAATGCCTCGCGGCGGAAGACGCCGAGTCCGTAGTCGATGTGATGCATCTCGGAAACACGGTCCTTCTTGCTGTAACGTACGATGCGTCCGTTCTCGAACTGGACGTTGCTCGTGTCGTACTTCTCCCGGTTCTCGTACACGGTCATGAGTCCGAGCCGGCCCGAGCGAATGAACGCGTCGCCCACGGCGCGGTAGTCGATCGGCAGGTAGCTGTCGCCATACAGAGTGTAGAATGCGTCGCCGAGCATCGGCAGCGCGCGGATGAGTGCGCCGCCGGTGCCGAGCAGTTTCGGCCCGTCGAACGAATAGTCGATCCGCACGCCCCAGCGGGAACCGTCACCGTATTGTTCGACAATCTTCTCTCCCAGGTGGCCGACGCACAGCACGAGCCGGGTGAGGCCGGACTTCTTCAGCAGCCTGATCTGGTGGGAGAAGAACGGCTCGCCCGCGACCTCGATCAGGAGCTTCGGAACCTTCTCCGTGATCGGGCGCAGCCGTGTGGCGAGGCCGCCTGCCAGGACTGCTACCGGAAGTCGGTACGTGAGTGACTGGTGGGGAGACATGGAAGACTCAAAAGAACGCGAGACGTGAGAGACTTGGGAGATCGCGAGATGGGAAGACGTGGGAGGACGCGATACGGCTGGATCGGTCAGCGTCCTTTTGCGCGGCGGTTGATTGTCGTGAATATCGCAAGGAGCTCGCTCGATTCGGATTTCAACTCTTCCATGCGCGTTGTTTCGCCTATTCCCGTGTTCTCGCACAGTTCCACCCAATAGAGCGTTTCAGCGGCTTCCTTGAGCACCACTGCCGTCTTGTGAATGAAGTCCTCGCGCGACTCTGCTCGATTTGCCTCCCGATAGTTGGCCCCGATCGAAGTTCCGGATTTCAGCAACTGCCGTCCTATCACGGATCCGGCATCGGATCTCGGGAAACGGGACACGAAGTGAACCACCGACACCGCAAACTTGAGGGTGCGCGCCTCCAGCAACTGATTCGCTTCATTTTTCACCGTCTTAAGCGCCCCGCGTCTCGCAATTTCGAGTTCTCGCATGTCTCCCGCGTCTCGCGTTCTCGCAGGTCTTCGGGGTTTTCAATTCTGCGCGACGACTTTTGAGCCCTCGAAGTCGAAGCGGAATCGCACTTCCTGCAGGCCCTTCTCGCGCATCGCGTGGCGCAGCTTCGTCTTGTCGCCCGCGTAGAACATGAGGAAGCCACCGCCACCGGCGCCGATGAGCTTTCCGCCGAGTGCCCCGTTTGCCATGGCGTGGTCGTACCAGTCGTTGATATGGGCGTTGCTCATGCCGGAGCTGCGCGCCTTCTTGCGCTGCCAGTGCACGTCCATGAGCCGGGCGAACTCGTCGAGATTGCCGCCCTCCAGGGCCTCGAGCGACTTGTAGCCCAGGTCCTTCGTGAAGTGCAGGTTTTCCAGCATTGACTGGTCGTTCTTCTTGGAGCGGTCGTTCTGGTCCTTGAGGATGGACGAGGCGCTGCGGGAGTAGCCCGTGAAAAACAGGAGCAGGTTGTCCTCCAGGTTGAACAGTGTCTCCTCCGCGATGCGGCAGGGCCGGTACTCGACCCGGCCGTCCTTGTGGAAAGTAAAGGCCGTGATGCCGCCGACGGCGGCGATGTACTGGTCCTGCTTGCCGATCGGCTCGCCCAGCTTGTTGATCTCGATATCGCATGCCTGCTCGGCCAGCTCGGCGGGCGAGACGAGGTTCTTCTTGTATGCGTGGAGTGCCTTGAGCAGGGCGGTCGTGAAGCTGCCCGAGGAGCCCAGGCCGGTGCCGCCCGGGATGTCGGCCATTGACGTCAGCTCGATGTGGGGATCCGAGACGCCCACGAGCTTGAGGGCCTCGCGCACGATCGGATGCTCGATCTGGTCGATGGCCTCGACGCGCTCGAGCTTGGAGTACTTCACGATGATCTCCTGCTGGAACGTGCGGTGCTTCGTGATGTACACGTACTTGTCGATCGCTGCGGCGATCAGGAAGCCGCCGTGGTCGCGGTAATAGCTCGGCAGGTCGGTGCCGCCGCCGCCGAGGGAAATTCGCAGGGGGGAACGAGTGATGATCATGGGAGAGATTTCCGATTACCGAATTCCGAAGGTCGAAAGTCGGGCCGTAGGGTTGTCAGCCGCCAGTTGGATCGTCCGCGGGGGATCTGCCTCGCTGCTGTGTTCGAAATCGCCATTCGGCATTTTCAGCGAAGCTCCGCTTTGCTGACGGGGTAGCCTGACTTGCGGTAGATCGTCTC
Organism: Candidatus Salsuginivita brisbanensis; assembly: GCA_038144975.1. Taxonomy (GTDB): domain Bacteria; phylum Verrucomicrobiota; class Verrucomicrobiia; order Opitutales; family Opitutaceae; genus Salsuginivita; species Salsuginivita brisbanensis. The sequence goes on from JAYQOU010000008.1 coordinate 2,598, forward strand.
GACAATTTCCAGCGTGCGGATGCCCTCGGCGAGCCCGGGCGAGGGCTCGCGACCGAGGTCGATGTCCTCGAGGAATGCGCGCGTCTCAACAGCCCAGGAGTCGTCCGCTCCCGCGAAGTCGAACACGGTTGTCTCGGGAGGCCCCATCTGCGGCAGCATCTTGTAATAGGTGAGCTTCTCGGGGCCGTAGCTTCCGCCCAGGCCGTCGATCGCGAGCTTGGCGTCCCGTCCGTAGATCTCGAGCGAGAACAGGTTCTTCCACTCGGTGCAGCTGACATGCAGCCAGGCGGTCTGGCCGGCCGAGGTACGGAGAGACAGGAACGCGTTGTCGTCGACCTTCATGTCCCAGAAGCTCGTGGTTGCGTGTCCCTCGACAACGGGAAGGTCGCCGAGGAACCAGCCAGCGAGGTCGATGAGATGCACGCCCTGGTCGATCAACTCGCCTCCGCCAGACTGGGCCGGATCGGCACGCCATTCGCGGTCGTAGCCCTTGCGGCCACCGTGGCCGTAGCGCCCGCGCAGGAACATGAGCGGACCGGCAGCCCCGGAGTCGATCAGTTCGCGAGCCTTGAGCAGAGCCGGGTGGAAGCGGTGATTGTAGCCGAGGCGCACGCGGACCTTCGCGGCGGCTGCGGCCTTTAGGAGTGAGCGCAGCTGGCCCGAATTGAGCGCGCCGGGCTTTTCGAGGAGCAGGTGTTTTCCGGCACGGATCGCTCCCAGCGCGAGCGGCGCGAGGGAGGCGTTGAGCGTCGCGATGACCACGGCCCCGACCGACGGATCGAAAAACACCTCCTGCGCTTCCGATACCGCACGGCACCCCGGTGCAATCTCCGCGATCGCGGCTGCCCGTGTCGCATCGAGATCGCAGGCCATCCGCAGGGACGCCTCCGGAATGGAGCGCAGCGCGAGGGCCCGCTTGCGGCCGATCAGGCCGCAACCGACGATGCCGAATCCGACGGGGCTTTGGTGCTTGTCAGGCATTCGGGCGAGCTTCTGTTATCGCCCCCTATGTTCAAGCCCGGGATAGTTCGAGTCGCCGGTGATTGGCGGAACCGTTCATTACCATGAGGAGAGAAGATGCAATGAAGGAGCGTGCTACGGGGGATCGTGGCTGGCTGGTTGGACAATCTGGGCTCCTCGCACTCGCGCTCGCGCTGCGGCTTGCCCTGGTTCTTGCAGGTGGTCAGGACTACTGGGCCGACGAGATGCGGTACAATGTCTCGCGTGAGGCTGCTTACAGCATCGCCGATGGCCGGATGGGGGATGGGTTGGCATACCTTTTTTCCGGAGCGGACCACCTGGGCTTCAAGATTGTGGGTGTGGTCCCGGCCATGGCGGAGCGTTGGTGGGGTTGGCCGACCTGGACCGCAGCTGCCTTTTTCAGCCTGTTCTCTGTCGCATCACTCTGGCTGGTCGGTCGCCTCGCCCGGGCTGCCGGAGGAAGCGAACGCGAGGCGTTTTTCGCAGTGCTGTTTGGGGCCGCAGCCTGCAGTCTCTTCTATTACACGAGGCATTTTCTCCCATACGACGTGGCACTGTGCTTCTGCCTCGCTGCGCTGCATGCGTCCCTTCGTTTCCCCGGTGCCTCAGGCTCGGTGGCCGCGGGCGTTCTCTCGGGTGTCGGATTTGCCTGCTACAATGGCTACTGGATCGCGGGAGCCCTGATCCTGCCGGCTCACGTCCTCGCGGGGGGAAGCATTCGACGGGCAGCCAGTCGTGCCCTCCTTGCGGGTGGCGGCCTGCTCGCACCACTCGCGCTCCTTGTGATCGTCGGGCGACTGGTGGGGAGCGACCTGATCGAATCCTACCGTGAATTCTCCCGCTCGATAAACCAGGGGGACTTCGGGCAGGGATATGTCCTCGTCTGGGAGTATCTCATCGAGGCCGAGGGGAACCTTCTGATCGCCTGTATCCTACTCTCGGCGGCAGGACTGCTTCTGACCCGGGGAATGCCCTCCTTCCGGAGGGGCCTAGTCTGGCTCGGCGGCGCGGCTGCCCTTTTCCTTGTACTGGTCCTGCTCTCAGACGTCACCAGGACATTCGTCATTTACGGCCGAATCGCACGCCTGGTCGTGCCGTGCCTTTGCCTTTCGGCAGCGTGGGGCCTGGAGGCAACACTTAAGGCAGGTCGGAAATCCGCGGCGGCAGGTGCGATCGTTGCTGGCATCGGCGTCACTGCCGGCCTGCTTCACCAACAGGCTCCATTACTACAGGTATTCCCGACGGATTTCAACAGGCTGGCCACGAACCTCATCCAGGAAGCGCAGCCCGGAGGGATGCCCTTCCTCCGGATCCTAAATGCGGATCCCTTGAGGTCCGTCCGTCCGTCGGTTGTGTCGACGCCGCACCAGGTGCTGTTGCAGCGCAGCCATCCACTGCAATTCCGTCCTTATCTGTATGAGGGATATAATTCGGAGCAACGAGCAGTGCTGACGGAAACAGATATATCGATGCGACTGGTGTCCCTGCCCCTTCGGGTGAGCGAGGGAACTGCGGCGACGGGAATGCCTTCTGGCGGAATCAGGGTGACACTGGTTTTTCCCCGAGGTGCCGCTGGAGCCTCGGAGCCGCTGCTAACGGCTGGTCAACCCGGGGCGGCGAACTTTCTCTACGTTCGCTACCTGGGCGGCGACCAGATCCAGTTCGGGTTCGATGCCTGGGGCCACGCGGCTGCCCTCGGCGAGCCTGTCCAGGTGGATCTCGATGTTCCCCACGAGATCGTCCTGTTCACCGGGGCGCAAATGCCCCAGGAGACGGCCGAGGGGTTGCCTGCGGGGGCGGCAGACAGGCTGAAGCAACTCGTGATGGTAAACCTCGACGGGCATCCGGCGTTTTCATTCCAAACTCCCATGAATCTGCCCGGGTCGGACCAATTCTTCCTCGGCATGAACCTCGCGGGCGGCTCCACGACTGGAACCGATTTTTCCGGAGAGTTAATTGAGGTGGAAAGGCTTGGCATTCGCGAGTTGGCAAACCTGCTGACTGAATGGGTCCCGGGCGTCACGAATCGGACTTTTGGCCGGCCGCCAAGCCCATCCCCTGAATGGGAGGGATACCCTGGCCCCTTCCGGCTCGGAATCCGGGTGCCGGAGCAAGTGCCGGGGGGTGCCGAACCCATTGTGGTATCCGGTGTGAATGGGGGGGCGGATTTTGTATTCATCCAGTATCTTGAGGATAACCGGATCGTTTTGGGAATCGACCACTGGGGTGCAGGGGGGCCGCTTTCAGCGCCGATCAGCCTGCCGGAGGACCGAGTGCTCGACCTCATCATTTCCATGGGATCGTTACTTCCCCCGCCCACGTCGTCTGCACTTGCGCTGGAGCCAGGGCTCGAATCGCTACGGTTTCGAACCATCGTGGTTGTCGATGGCAGGGTTGTGCTCGACCATGCGGTAGCGTCGCACCCGAGCCTTCCGGACAATATCCAGGTCGGGATCAACCAAGCTGGTGGAACCACCACCGGGGAACGTTTCAGCGGCGAAATCACCCTTCTGGCTCCGGTCGACTCGACGCGAATGGCCCAGCTGCTCGGGCAGGCGGCCGAACCGTCGCGGACCCGGGACGCGGGAATGCCTTGATGCGTGCCGCCCGCGCGCGTGTTCTTTCTCCGATGAACAGGGAGTCGGGCATGCAGGCACTCAGGTTCGTGGCCGTGGGCGGAAGCGTCATGGTCCTGTTCATGTTCCTGAACTGGCTTTTCGACCACTGGGTGGGCACGGACTCGGCATTCCTGCTGGCCTACGGCCCGGCGCTCGCAGCCCATTTCGTCCTGAACAAGTACTGGACGTTCGGGTGCGAGCGGCGAGACACGGGGAGGCAGCTCGGTGAGTACCTCGCGATGGTCGCGATCACGTTCCTCGTGCAGCTCGGAGTGTTCAAGGCGGTCACTGCCTTTTCCACGGTGCCCGGATGGCTTGCGGCAGGCATCGCCAACGCGGTTCAGACGGCGATCACATACGCGTTCATGCGTTGGTGGGTGTTTGCCTCCGATCCGCGCGGTTCGGCACGCTGATTGCGACGATGAATCGATTTATTATTCTGCGCCGAGTGGCCCTGGTCGCGGCATTCGTGATGGCTGCGGCTGGTCTCGTTGCGGCGAATACCCCCAGCCGCTTCGGCTCATTTCCGGGTCCGATGGTACTTCGCCTGGCCGCGCTGCCGGCGTCTCCCGTGGAGCATGAGCTGGTCAGCGCCGGAACGGAGCCGGGTTCCCCGAGGCTCTCGATCCGCCTGGAATCAGACGGTGCCTGGACCGCCATCTACAGGCAAGGGGACCTCGATCCGGTGGTTTCCGCCCCGTTCCACCTGGACGGAGACGGTTCTCACGAGATGCTCGTCGCGATGGGCGCGCTGCTGCCGCCCGCTGATAGCGGCATTTACTGGGAGGAACCGCGATGGTACCACGCGAGGTCCCTGCTGCTCGTAGAGGTCAACGGAGAGCCGGTGCTCGCCGGCACCATTGCCCGGGTCTCCATTGATCCCGCAGCGATCGCGATCTCCCCGCTTGTTTTCGAGGCGGAAGCGGCACCCATGGAACGCCTGGAGGCCCGGCTTCTTCCGTTTCGTCCACCTGCCAGGTTGGGGCCGATACGCCTCCGGTTGCGGCTCAGCGACGGTGACGACTGGTTGCCGCTGCTGTCGACGGGGCGTCCGGGACGCGGAGAAGTGCTGTTCGTGCGCCGCGACCCTGAATTGGGCCTGCAGTTCCGCTATCCGGAGTCAGGCAGGGTTGCCTTCGAATCAAGGGCGCTGCCGGTCACCGGGAAGGACCTCGAGATCACCGTCTCGGTGGGAGCCCTCCTGCCTGAGGAAAACGACGATCGGTTCGGCCGGATCGAGCGTTCGATCCTTGAACGTCGGCTAATTGTCCTGGTCGAAGACGTGGTCGCCCTCAGCGACACAATCCCCTACAGGCAGACCGACGCGAGGGACATCGGGTGGGGCATCGATCTCATCTCGTCCGTCGCCGAACGAAGGTATCTCGGCGCGGCGATACTTGAGTTCGTTGCCGCGGATCCCATTTCGGTCATGGAGCGGACCGTGGAGCAGGACCGGTTTCGGGCTGGGCAACCCGATTGGATGGGGATGCCGGGTCCAGTGCGGCTGGACGTGCGCTTCCCGTCGGACCAGGTCGGCAGGAGCGAGCCGGTCGTCACCACGGGCGAGGCCGGGGCCGGCGATTTCCTGTATGTCCGCTATCTCGCGGGTGATCGACTCGTCCTTGGGTTCGACCATTGGGGAGCGGGTGGCCCCGAGTCCGATCCGATCGAATACGATCCGGACGTGGCGCATGAGATCGAGATCAGCATGGGAACGCTATGGCCGCCGCCCGAGAGCGATTTCATTCGTGGGCGACCGGACCTGTTCCGGTGGACCAACACCCTCTTCGTCTCGTTCGACGGCGCGGTGGTGTTATCCATGGATGCGTCATTTCACCGGCCGCCCGGATGGAGTATTCACTTTGGCGAAAACCCGATCGGAGGCTCGACGACAGGGCAAAGGTTCACCGGGCGCATCCTGGGTCTGCAGACGCTCGATCCGGACGCGCTGGAGCAGCCTCGTCAGATCGGACCGAGCCCCTGAATGCCCGATAGCCGAGCATCGCAAGTGCGAATAACCAACCGGCAACTGCGACGCCGTAGCTGGCGACGACCGGCAATGGCGGACGATAGGTGAGCGAAATCTCGTTGTTCCCGGGATTCAGGGGAATCATGGCGAGATTCTGGCTCGATCGGCGCACTTCCGATTCGTTTCCGTTCACGACCGCCTTGAACCGGGAGGACCAGATGCGCGGGGTCTCGAGCCACGCAGGGACGACTGTTTGTACTGACGCCCTGTACGGGGCCATGCCCCGAATCCTCACCGGTAGATCCTCGGTCTGATAGGGATGCAGTCGAAAATCCGCCACGGCGAATCCCCCGGGTGAAGGGCCCGAGAGTGTTATGTACTGGAGGCTGAGCTGAAGGGGTTCCTGCGCGAGAGTCTGCAGTGGGACGATCTGAAAGTTTTGGGGGCCGTTGCCGAAGGAAAGGCTCTCTGAATCGATTGTGATGCCGGCCCCGGAATTCGGCAGGATGTATTCCCTGAACAGGTCTCCGCCGATCGCCTGGATGTATCCCGGCCCCTCGGGAACCAGGAAATCAAGTTCTAGCGCATAGCGCTGGCCCGGCTGCAGCGTCAAAGCCGGTGTCAGGAGAAAATGGGTTGCCGGCGATTGATTCCCGATGTTCGCGATGAATCGTCCCTCCTGGATCGGTGGGCCGGCAGTCGCCCCTTCGGCGTTGCTGGCGAGCACGCCGGAAAGGTCGGCGCGCAGCAGGCGACTTTCCCAGAGCGGCTCCATGAACCCATGGCTGAAGTAGTCGGGAATTCGCTCGAAGGACGTGTAGGCGTAGCGCGTGAGCAGGATGTTGTTCGGTTGCAGTATCGTCCGCGCCTCCCGCGCGGGCATCATCGTCCTTCCGGCATATGCCGCGAGCAGGGAGGCTTCCCGTGCGGACCACGCGGCGAGCGTCGCCAGACAGCCGGCGAACATCAGTCTCGTGCGCCTGCCCGTCCCGGGAAGCGCTTGTGCGAAGATGACCGCTCCCGAGAACAGCATGAATGCGGTCCAGAGCGACATCAGCCGCTGCATGGGCCACACGTTGGTGATGGTCACCAGGGTCGACGGGGCACTCCTCCAGAGCAGTGATGCCACCCCCGGGATCGGGAATAACAGGAAAGGCAGGAGGCAGACGCCGGCGAGGAAAATGCCGGCATTTCGCTCGCGCCGGCGGCTCCGGAACAGGAGGGCAAGGGAAGGGATGGCCAGAGCGGCGTAGCCGGGCTGGTAGGTGCCCTGTGAACCCGCAGCCAGCGATACGGCGATCGGCAGCAGGTTTCGGGGAAACGCCTCGCCCAGGCTCGGCAGCACCGATTCGCCCTGCAAGATCGTCGGATTGACATTATCGAGGGTGAGCGCCGATACGAACGGGTAGCTCCCTAGCAGAAGGAATAATCCCGCCCCGGCCGCGATCCGAAGGGTGGCCCCCCTTCGAGACCTGCGAAAAAGGAGCCGCGCGACGAGCGACCCCGCCGCGAATATCGAGGTCCAGAGCGCAACCGGCGAATGTGCCCACCACATCGCCGCGAGACCTCCGGCGACGATCAACTCGGCGCCCAGGCTGTCGTCCTTCCAGCCTTGCCAGACGCCCAGTAGGACGACCGGGATGAACGGCATGGCGACGAACTGCATGAACTGGTCGCCGAAGTAGACGGAGGCGAGCACCGAAGGACTAGCCAGGAAAAGAGCCGCGAGCACGGCGGCCGCGTTCGGATGGCGCGACAGGATGGAGCGAATGCAAAGGTAGGATGAGGCGATGATCGCGGCGCCGTTCAGCGAAATCGTCAGGTTGCGCAGGGGAAGCCAATCGAGCGTGCGGAAGGTAAGGAGGTCGATTAAGCCCGCCTCGTGCTGGAAGAGGGGCGCCACTCGGAGCGGGATGACGGCTCCGTTGAATGCATAGGGCGTCTGTCCAACCCACACCGGGAAGATCCCTTCGCGGAGCTGTGACACGAAGTCGGCCATCATGATTAGGTACCAGGCGGCGTCGCCGGCGCCGATGCCACCATCCCAGTAGTAGGGCAAAAGCAGCAGTACCGCCGCAGTGCCGAGGCCGATCCACCGTAAAGCCTCGGAGAAGGCGGCCTGGCCTCGTCTCCGAAAGGTTTCCCACGCGCAGCTGAGCCCGGCTGCGAGCCCCAATGTCGCGCCGGCGAGCCATGCCGTTTCGCCGGGGGACCAGTCCGTCGACAGGCGCCACGCATGTGCGATGCCCAACACCGCAGCCGAGTACAATCCGATGCGCGCTGGGGCGGAGTGAATTACCCTCGCTCCGAATGTAAGGGTCAGAAAATGGAGGGCGCAGACGGCTATCCCCCAGCCGGAGACGAAGGCCAGCGATGGCGTTCCGCGGCCGGAGTAGATCTCGAATGCGAACAGCAGCCAAGCAGCCGCGGTGCCCGGAAGGAGGGCAAGCGCGACGCGTTCCAGCCACGTTGGGGCTGGTGGATTGATGCGTTCCGGAGAGTTGTCCATCGGACAGCTGCGGGTTTTGCCGCTTGTCGGATAACAGGGCCAGCCTTTGCTGTCGGGAGATGATTGCCACCTCCTAGTTCCCCCGCTGCTTCGGCCTGCTCGCGCTGGTGGCAACCGGCCTGTGCGGGGCGCCGCTCGAGATTCCTCCGGAGTTTGGGCCTGTCTCGGTGCGCGTGCGCCTGCCTGACGCGGCGGGACTGCACTGGGAGCCCCTGCTTGCCTCCGGCATTCCGGGCGAGGGGGACGTGTTGTTCGTCCGCCGCATCGACTCCGCCCATGTGATATTCGGCTGGGAGCGGATAGGCATGGAAGCCGTCCTGTCGGCCCCGGTCCCCGCGATGTCGGCGATGGAGGAGGATTTGCTGCTTTCTCTTGGGAGCATGATCCCTCCGGATGCGGAAGGGCCGCTTGCGGTCCTGCGATCCCGGGTGCTTGTCCAGCTCGGCGGCAGGCTCGTATTGCTGTCCGCAGCGGCATTTTCCGATGAGGCCGTCCCGGTGATCCTGGGCGGCAACCCGGTCGGGGGCTCTCTTGCTCCTTTCGTTCTCTCGGGAAAGATGGGAACGCCGCGCCGGGCTTCAGACGACGCGGTCGCGAATGTCGCGACTGTCGCCTCGTATCCGGCTATCCCTCAGCAGTTGATTCGCTTTTCAATGATGTATCGCGGCCTGCCCCGAATCTCGTCGAACGCACGCCATAGGTATTCGCCGAGCACGCCGAGCATCATGAGCTGCACGCCGGAGACGATGAGCACGACGCACATGAGCGAAGCCCAGCCCTCCACCGGGCTGCCGAGCGCAATTGCGCGTGCGGCAACCACGAGGGCATACACGAATCCTGTCAGCGCGAAGACAATCCCGCAGCCCGACATGAGCCGGATGGGAAAGTAGGAGAAGCCCACGAACGAATCCAGCGCCAGCTTGAGCTTCTTTCGAAACGTCCACTTGGAGGAACCGTGGCGCCGCGCCGCCTTTACATAGGCGACCTGGTCCTGGGCGAAGCCCATCCACTGGATGAGGGCGAGGAGCGAGGTGTGTTTCTCGGGCGAACCCTTGAGCACGTCGATGACGCAGCGGTCGACGAGAAGGAAGTCGGCCCCTTCCTTCGGAGACTGCACGTCCGCGAACCGGCGCATCAGGCGCCAGTAGATTGCCGAGAGGAACCGCGAGCCCGCCGATATGCCTTCGCGCGCGGCGCGCACCGCCCAGACGACGCGGGCGCCTTGCCTCCATTTTGCAACGAGGTCGGGGATCGTCTCGGGCGGATCCTGCAGGTCTCCGGCAAGGATGACCGCGGCTTCCCCCGAGCAATTCTCGAGGCCGGCCGTGAATGCCTTGTGGCTGCCGAAGTTCCGTGAAAACCGCAGCACCTTGACGCGGGGATCCTGCGTTGCGAGGCGTTCGAGCACTGCCGGAGTCGCATCCGTCGAATGATCGTCCACGAAGAGGATCTCTGGCTGTGCGCCGAGCTGCGCCCAGTCCAGTCCGGAAATCCGGGAGTAGAGCTCGTCGAGGCTGGCCTGCTCGTTGTACGCAGCGACGATGACGGAGAGCTTGGCTGGACGGTCGCTCATGTTCCTGCGCGGCTCCAGTTGCCGACCTCGTTCCTTATGTCGCGGACGACCCGGGCGGGAACTCCGACGACGAGCGAATAGGGGGGAATGTCGGAATCCTCAAGGACGACGGCGCCTGCGCCGATAATGCTGTGCGACCCGACGCGTGCGCCCATCTGGATGACCGCGTTCGCGCCGACGAAGACATGGTCCCCGATCGATGTAGGCTTTGCGTCGATCCGACTGTGTCGGCCGGCCGTCACGCAGCGCCTCACCGTCGAGTGGGAGAGCACCTGCGCGCCCGAGCTGATATTGCAGCCCCGGCCGATCTTCAGGCCCCCGATACCGTCAATCAGCGTGAACGCACCGATCCAGGTTCCCTCGCCGATCTCCGGATTTCCGGCAATCCACGCAAAGGGATTATAGGGATTCGGGGGAAGGGGCTTTGCGGAGGCGTGATCCATCAAGCTGAGCTCACGTGACGCTGCACGGCGGCGATCACGGTGTCCACCTCGGTGTCGCCCATTCCGGCGTAAAGCGGCAGGCAGAGGCACTGGTCGCTGGCGGCCTCGCTGTGTTCCAGGGAGTGAGGGCCGCGCCGCTCCCGATAACAAGGTTCGCGGTGGACGGACATTACGCCACGTCGCGTGGAAATTCCTTCGTCGAGCAGCGCCTGCATCAGGCGGTCGCGCGAGTCGGCTGTCGCTTCCCTCAGGCGGATCAGGTAAGTCTGCTGGTTCGAGCGGCAGTTCTCGGGTTCGCGAAAGATATCGATGCCCGGGATCGTGGCGAATGCCACATCGTAACGGGTTGCGAGTGCTCGACGACGCTTGAGCATGGCATCGAGGCGCTGCAGCTGGACGATCCCGACTGCCGCCTGGATATCCGTCAACCGGTAGTTGTAGCCGACAATCGGATAGGCTTCGGTCACAACCGTCCTGGCTTGGTGGCGTGCGAGATCGTTCACTGACATGCCGTGCTGGCGGAGGAGACGCAGCTTTGCAGCAAGGGCATCGTCGGCGGTCGTGATCATGCCGCCATCGCCCGTGCTCAGCACCTTGCGTGGATGGAAGCTGAAGCAGGCGGCGGCGGAAAAGCCGGGGGCGCCGATCGGAGTCCCTTGGTATTCGCTGCCGATGGCGCACGCGGCGTCTTCCACCAGCAGCAGGCCCCGCTTCCTCGCGAGTGCCGCAAACTCCCGCAAAGGCGCGGGCCGGCCGACCTGGTGAACGACCAGAATCGCGCGGGTTTTCGGGCCGATCGCCGCCTCCGCGGCCGCGGGGTCGAGGTTTAGGGTCGAGGGGTCGATGTCAGCGAATATGGGAGAGGCGCCGCAGTGCAGGACTGCGTTGGCGGTCGCGATGAAAGTATGGGAAGGGACCACGACCTCATCGGCGGGGCCGATGCCCAGCGCGGAAAGCGTGAGGTGAAGTGCCGCGGTGCAGTTCGAAACGGCAATCGCATGCGGGGCGCCGACACGTGCGGCGAACGCCCGCTCGAACTCGGCGACACGTGGTCCCTGGGTGATCCAACCGCTCCGGATGGTCTCGGATACGAGTGCGATCTCCTCCTCCCCGATGTCAGGACGGGCGACGGGGATCATTGCCGGGTCTCCCAGTTTCGCGCCTGGATCGCCCGGAGGCAGTCGGGATCCGCGGCGTGCAGTGCCCGATAGTGGCCGACCGTCGCTGCCAGGCCCTCCGCGGGACTGATCCGAGGGGACCAGCCCGTGGCGGCCCGCAGCTTCGCAGCGTCCACCCACAACCGCGGAACGTCTCCCGGCCTTTCGGCGTCGTGAATGGGCTTGAGATCGGTGCGGCCGACCGCGCCCAGGACAAGAGCCGCGAGCGCATCTATCCTGATCTCATCGCCGTAACCGAGATTCACGATATCGCCCACGAGTGCGTCGGTCTCAGCGATCCGGACCAAGGCATTCGCACAGTCCTTGACGAACAGGAAATCCCGCGTGTGCGAGCCGTCGCCAAATATAACGGGCGGCTGCCCGGACAGCGCCCGGAGGATGAAGCGAGGGATGACCTCGCCGGAATCTCCCTCGAAATGTGCGCGCGGCCCGTAATTGTTGAACGGGCGCACGCGGACGACGGGCAGGCCGTTCACGCGGTGGAACGCGGCGGCATAGTGCTCGCCGGCCAGCTTCGAGGCGCCATAGACGGTCGTTGGCCAGGTGGCGGCGCGTTCCGTGAGTGGGAACTCGAGGGCGGCGCCGTACACCTCGCTGGTGCTGACGTAGAGGAACCGTTGCACGTCAACCATCCGTGCAGCCAGCAGCATGTTCAGTGAACCGAGCGCGTTGACAGCGTGGTTGTCGAGGGGGTTGTGCAGCGAGTGACGCACGCCCAGGCAGGCGAGGTGAAACACGGCTCCGACGCCGTCGACCGCCCGGCGGCAGTCCCCGGGTTTCCTGACGTCGCCTTCGATCACCTCGAGGAGCCCGGTCTTCTCCGCGGATTCCAGGTTTGAGCGGGAACCGTTGCTGAAATCATCGAACACGATGACCCGGGTGCCCGAGGCGACGAGCGCGTCGACCAGGTGCGAGCCGATGAAGCCGGCACCGCCGGTCACGAGCACGGGAAAGCTTGCTCCGGCAATCTTCATGGAGTCACCAGCGGTCGAAAGAACGGATGCTTGCGGCAACGTGGTCGACCTGCGCGTCGGTGAGTTCGGGAAACACCGGCAGGCTCAGGCATTCTCGGGCGGCCTGTTCGGCGACTGGGAAGTCCCCGGGCACATGGCCGAGGTGGGCGAAGCACTTCTGCAGGTGGAGCGGGATCGGGTAGTGCAGGGCGCTCCCGACGCCGCAGCGCTCCAGGTGGAGCTTGAGCGCGTCGCGAGCGGGGTGCCGCACGACATAGAGGTGGTAGACACTGTGCGCGCCGGCCCTCTCGAGTGGCAGCCGGAGGGGGGTGTCGGCAAGTAGCTCGTGGTATCGGGCGGCGATTGCGCGCCGCCGGGCGTTCCAGTCGGCGAGGCGGGGAAGCTGGACGCCGAGCACGGCCCCCTGGATTCCCTCCATGCGGTAGTTGTAGCCGATCTCGTCGTGGTGGTAGCGCTCGGTCGAGCCGTGCTCGCGGAGCGACCGTGCGCGCCGCGCGAGCGCGTCATCGTTCGTCACGAGCGCGCCGCCCTCGCCGCAGGCGCCGAGGTTCTTGCCCGGGTAAAAGCTGAAGGCGGACATCAGGCCGGCTGTCCCGATGGCGCGGTCGCCGGTGCGTGCGCCGTGCGCCTGGGCGGCGTCCTCCACGAGCGGTAGGCCGTTCCGGGCGCACGCGGCCAGGACGCCTTCGACGTCGAACGGATGCCCGTAAAGGTGCACCGGCATCACGGCCTTCGTCCGCGGCGTGATCGCCCGCTCGATGCCCGCCGGATCGAGATTCATCGTGGCAGGGTCGATGTCGACGAAGACGGGGCGGGCGCCCGTGTAGACGATGGCCCAGCTCGTGGCGATGAAGGTGTACGGGGTCGTGATGACCTCGTCTCCCGGGCCGAGGTCGAGCAGGCGGCAGGCGACGTGCAGTGCGGAAGTGCCGCTGTTGAACCCGATTGCATGTCGTGTGCCGCAGAACGCGGCGAAGTCGCGCTCGAAGGCCGCGACATCGGGGCCCAGACAGAAACTGCAGTTGTCCAGGGTGCGCGCGATGGCTGCGTCCATCTCCGGACGCAGGCCGCGGATGCGTGCGGGTAGGTCGAAATAGGGAACTTCCATGTGGTTTGATCCGGGCCGATGGGGATTCAGCGGCGGGCCGGCAGGGGTCGCGCGGGATTCCCGGCCACGACCGCACCGGGCGGCACGTCCCGAGTCACGACGCTGCCGGCGCCGACGACGGCATTGGCGCCGATCGTGATGCCGCATAGCAGGGTCGCCCCGGTGCCGATCGTCGCCCCGGCGTGAACCCGGGTTGGCACGACCTTCCAGTCGGCGTCCGTCTGCATCGAGCCGTCTTCCCTGGTCGCGCGTGGAAACTTGTCGTTGATGAAGGAGACGTTGTGGCCGACGAATACGCCGTCGCCAATTTCGACGCCTTCGCAGATGAAGGTGTGGCTTGAGATCTTGCAGTTCCGGCCGATGCGCGCGTGCTTCTGGATCTCCACGAACGCCCCGACCTTCGTGCCGTCGCCGATCTCGCACTCGTAGGCGTTGATGAAGTTGAACAGCTTCACCCCGCGGCCGACGCGCACGTTGATCAGGGCACGACGCGGGCCGTCTTCGTTGATTACTTCCATTCGATTTCGGTCTCCCGGCCCCCGCTGCTAACAGAGCGCTGTGCTGCCTCAAGGATTTTCACGGTGTCCGCGCCGAAGCGTCCGTCCGAGAGCGGCTGGTGTCCCCCGGCGATCGCCCCGGCGAAGTCGGCGACCAGGTTTGCAAGCGCCTCCCGCGAGGGAATCCTCGGCGAGGTGACGTCCCCGGAACGGTACTCGAACAGCAGCCGGTTCCTTTCCTCGTCGGTGCGGGCGACAACGCCGGAATCGTAGATCTTGACCGGCTCGTTGGGATCGAGGTCGTCGTACACGATCATGCGCCGGTCGCCGCCGATGAGCATGTGCCGGATCTTCACCGGCGCGACCCAAGAACAGTTGATGTGGACGAAAAGGCCGGAGTCGTAGCGCAGGGTCATGACGCCGATGTTCTCGTGCCGGCTCGAGGTGTGGGTGGCGCCGATCGCCTGCACGCACCGCGGCCGCTCCTCGGTGAAACTGTTGATGATCGCCAGGTCGTGGACCGCGAGGTCCCAGAGGACGTTCACATCGTGCTGGAAAAGCCCGAGGTTGATGCGGGTGGAGTCGATGTAGTTGAGCGCGCCGAGCTCCCCGGCGCGGATCAGTTCGCGGATGCGCTGGGCTGCCGGATGGTATACATAGGTATGGTCCACCATGAGTACGCATCCGTTGAGCGCCGCGAGTTCCATGAGCTCGGCCGCCTTTGCGTGGGTCTCCGCAAGTGGCTTCTCGACGAGCACATGACGCCCCGCTTCCAGGGCCCGGCGGGCGAGCGGGTAATGGCTGGCGACCGGGGTGGCGATGGCGACGGCCCCGACACTCTCATCGGCGAGCAAGGCCTCGAAGCTGTCGGCCGCTCCGGTGCCGGGGTGTTCGCGCAGGGCGCGCGCCACCCGGGCCGGGTCGGAGTCGCAGACGACGACTCCCGCGAAGGTGCCCTGCTGGACGAAGTTCCGCACGAGCTTCGGGCCCCAGTATCCATAGCCGACGACTGCGATCTTCTTCATTGAGGTCATCAGAATTTCAGGCCGCGATCCTCGGGCAGCACGCGACGGAGCGTGTAGACATCGGCCGCGCCGGCGATTGCCGTCGCGTGGTTCCCAAGCGTTTGCCACGGATCCCACGGCGCGGCGATCAACCGGCCGCGGATTCCATCGGAAGCGGGCGACAGCAGCCAATCGACGAGGCCTATTGCCTTCGCGAGTGCCTCCGCGCCGGCCTGCTTCAGCCTCACTGCACTGTCGTACTCGACCTGCCCGACTCCCTCCGGGCCGCGCGCAATGATGGCGTCGGTCAACGGCGTCGGGATCGCACCTGGGGCGATGGCGTTGATGTCGAGCGCCGTGTCCGCTTCCTCCGCCGCGATGGTCTCGACCAGTCGCACCACGGCGGTTTTTGCGACCCCATACGCGGAGAATCCCGGCCGTGCCTTGGTCGCGCCGCCTCCCGAGAAACAGACGATCTTGGCGCGGCGCGGGGTGCGGCGAAGCAGCCCGGCAAAGGCGCGGATCGGAAGGTAGGTTCCGTCGAGATTGGCGCGCACGTCAGCGCACCAGTCTGCGGCCGGCACGCCCATTGCCGGGCCGATTGCCTTGTGGGTGCCCGCGCAGGCGACGAGCCCGTCGACATGAGGCCACGCGGCGGCGATGGCGTCGCGTGCCGCCTCGACCGAATGCGGATCGGCGACGTCGCAGCGCGTCGAATGAAACCCCTCCGGGTGGGTTTGGGCGAACCCGGCCTGGTCGGAGCGCGCGAGGCCCCATACCTGATGCCCCCTGGCAAGGAGGTGCTCCGCGAGCGAACGGCCGATTCCGGAACTCGTTCCTGTGATGACGATATTCATCGGAGCGGTCAGCGCGGGCCGGCTCCGAACACCGGGGCCGCGTAGGCCGACAGGAGGAAAGGAGCCTCGCCGCGGTCTTCGGGCCGGTGATCCATCATGTAGTAGGCGTCCAGCCTGGGGTAGGCGCGGTGTTCCTCGTCGAGAAACAGGATCTCGAAAGTGAGAAGTGTGCCGTCGCGGCTCTCGTCACGCCGCACCGACACTATTCGAAACCGGTCGCCAACGCGCACGGTTTCGAGGATCCTGACTCCGGGCAAGTCGGCCCCGATCGCAGATCGTTCGACGGTCGCCGGCAGTTCGGGAACCGTGTCGTTCGCTCCGACCAACGGCCAGCTTGTATCGCGCTCCGTCAGCTTGAAGATGTAGCAGTCCTTCTGGAAAATGTACTCAGTGCCAGGGAGGTGGTTGTAGGTTTCAAGCCCGTTCACGTACGTGACCCGGACGGTGTTCCGCTGCAGCACGATGACGGCCGCTATGAGGCCGAGCACGAGGAACACGGGTAGCCATTTCATGAGCCGGTGAACGGTTTGTGTGGCGGCGCGGCGGAGCGAGCAAAAACGGCTTGGCCTGGGTGTAGTCAATTTCGTTGCCTGCCTGCTCCTGTCCTTTCGAGTCGTGACGCGTCGCGTAACGAAAATCTTGCAAGCCCCCTGATGCGTCAGTGTGCGTCGGGGGTAAGATGGTCGGGCTGGTGAGATTCGAACTCACGACCTCTTGCACCCCATGCAAGCGCGCTACCAGGCTACGCTACAGCCCGAAACCGAGGAGGGGTCACAAAGGCCCAAGGGATTTGTTGAAGCAAGTGTTTTTCCCGTCGGGAGAAGGGCATGGTCGTGCGATCTGCGCCTTTGGCGCGAAACGCTACTTCGGCTTGCAGGCACCCGGGCCGTGGGCGCACGCTCGATGGCCCGATGGAATCCCCGCCGAAGCTATCCCGCTGGCAGTGGTGCTGGCCGATCGCACTGGCCGCAGCGATCTCCGTGGCTTCGGGCCGGGGCGATATTGCGGCGCCTTCCTGGGACTTCATCGAGGTCGACAAGGCCGCGCATTTCGCCGTGTTCGGTCTGCTCGCGACGTTGATCGCGCGCATGCGCACAGGCTGGCCGTTTGCGCTGGCCGCGGTCGCGATCGCCTCCGGCTACGGTGCGCTCGACGAATGGCACCAGAGTTTCACGCCCGGTCGCATGGTCGAGGTCGCCGACTGGATCGCTGACACGGCCGGCGCAATCGCCGCCGTGGTGCCATACACGGCCTGGAGCCCGTACCGCCGTGCCCTTGAGGCATCGCTGGGTTGGCGTCAGGAACGGCGAGACGCTGGGGAGCCGAATCCCGCCAAAGCATGACGGACGATTCCATTCGAAAGAGGATTGAGAAGCTGCGCACCGAGGTCGCCCGGCATGACGAGCTGTACCATCGCAGGGCCCGCCCGGAGATTTCGGATCTCGATTACGACCGGATGAAGTCCGAGCTCGCGAAGCTCGAGGCCGCGCATCCGGAGTTCGCGGCGCCCGATTCGCCCACTGCCCGGGTGGGCGATGACCGCACTGAGGGGTTCGCAACCTACAGGCACCGGCAGCCGATGCTCAGCCTCGACAACACCTATTCGGAGGCGGAGCTGCGCGAGTTCCACGGCCGGCTGGTGAAGCTGCTCGGCCGGGAGGATTTTTCATATACGGTGGAACCGAAGATCGACGGGCTGGCCGTGAGCCTGACCTACGAGAATGGCCGGTTGGTTCGCGCGGTCACGCGCGGCAATGGCGTCGAGGGCGACGATGTCACCGTCAACGCGAGGCACGTCCATGGGCTGCTCGAAAAGCTCGGCGGCCGAACCTGGCCGGAAGTCGTGGAGATCCGCGGGGAGCTGTACATGACGCTCGAGCAATTCCGTCGCATCAACCGGCAGCGCGAGGAGGAGGGGCTCGCGCAGTTCGCCAATCCCCGAAACCTCGCGGCCGGCTCGATCAAGCTCCTGGATCCGGAGGAGGCGCGATCACGTCGGCTCGAGATCGTGACCTATGGGCTCGGGTTCTGCGAGCCGGCCGGGGCTGCCGGCGGCACGCAGTCGGACTTTCACTCGAAACTCAGGCAGTGGGGCCTGCCTGTCACGGCGCGTTTCCAGACTTTGCGCGGGATCGATGCGATCTGGAGTGAGATCCAGCAGCTCGACAAGCTGCGCCACGAATTCGCTTACGGCACCGATGGCGCGGTCGTGAAGCTGGACTCGCTGGCGCTCCAGCTGGAGGCGGGTTTCACGAGCAAGGCGCCGCGCTGGGCGATCGCATACAAGTTCGAGCCGGAACGCGCCGAGACCCGGTTGAATGCGATCACGATCCAGGTCGGGCGAACCGGCGTGCTGACTCCCGTCGCCGAACTCGAGCCGGTCGTGCTGGCGGGTACGACGGTTTCGCGCGCGACGCTGCACAACAAGGCCGAGATTGCGCGCAAGGACATCCGGGTGGGCGACTGGGTCGAGGTCGAGAAGGCGGGCGAGGTCATCCCGGCGGTGATCGGTGTCATCCTGAAGCGCCGCTCCCCGGACTGCCGGCCCTATCGCTATCCGAAGAAGTGTCCCGCGTGCGGCACTGACGCTGTGCAGAACGAGGGAGAGGTCGCGCTGCGGTGCCCGAACCCGGCATGCCCGGTGCAGGTCCGGCGGCGGGTGCAGCACTATGCCTCGCGGGCTTGCGTCGACATCGAGGGTCTCGGCGAGGCCATGGTCGACACGCTGGTTGAAAAAGGCTGGGTGAATGACATCCCCGACCTTTACCGGCTGCGCCGCGAGGACCTGCTGACCCTCGGCAAGAGCGTCGGGAAATCGACGGACAATCTCCTTGCGGCGATCGACGCCAGCAAGCGCGCCGAGCTTTGGCGTTTCATCCACGGCCTGGGCATCACGCATGTCGGCCAGGCTGCGGCGAAGGACCTGGCCACGCGCTTCCGCGGACTCCGCGAACTGGCCGAAGCGCGCATGGAGGATTTCCTGGGCGGGAAGAAGGAGAGCCTTATCGAGGGCATCGGCGAGACGATGGCGCTCGCTATTGTCGGCCACTTCGCCGTCGCGCGAAACCGCCGGGTCGTGGAGGAACTTCTTGGGCTCGGCATCTCTCCCGAGGCGCCAGCCTCGCGCGCCGCCACCGGCGGCCGATTTTCAGGCCTGACGTTTGTCCTCACGGGAACGCTGCCTTCGCTCACAAGGGAGGAGGCGACTGCGATGATCGAGGGGGCTGGCGGCAGGGCCAGCGGCAGCGTGAGCAAGAAGACCTCGTACGTGCTTGCGGGCGAAGAGGCGGGATCGAAGCTCGAGAAGGCGCGCACCCTCGGGGTGCCCGTCATCGACGAGGCGGAGTTCCGACGGTTGATTGCCGGCTGACTCTCCCGCTCACGGTTCCAGCGGGATCCCGGGCCGTTGGTAAAGCGCCATCGGCCTTCCGAACAAAGTGAATCTGCCGGCGAGGACCATGTTGTCCTCGCACCACGCCCGGGTCTGCGGCCGCATTCGGATCATCTGTCTGTCGTAGGGCCAGAATCCCTCGGTTCCTTCCTCGGTCAGGAATACGAAGTCGCTTTCGGCAAGCTGGCTCATGAGGACCGACTCCTCGGCCTCGGCGATGCCCGTCGGCAGCGTCATGATAAACGGAACCCACCGCCCCTGGCGCTCGTAGCAGATCACCCGCATGATCTGGGCGTCGAGATTGTCAGTCACCACGTCCACGCCGATCCGCGGCGCCTCAAGCCCCGCGGCCTGCGAGGCGCGGTAGATTCGGTCGGCGAGGATGTTCACCAGGCGGGCGCTTTCGGCGAATTCGGTGCTGTGAGGATCGGAAATCTGCCGGGCCGCGAAACAGGGGAAGCTTACCGCCAGCGCGATCCCGGCGGCCGCAGCCGCGAAGCGGGAGCCTGCCGCGCGCCGCAATGCCGCCGCTGCCGCCAGAGCGACGCCGATGGCTCCGGGCGCTAGTATGCCGAGTACGATCTCCGACTTCTGCGCATGAAGCACAAGCACCCCGGCTGGAACTCCGAGGAACAGCAGACTGATGACGGCGTCGCCCCCGAGCCTCGGGCGACCTGCCCGACTCCTCTTCAGGTACGCACCGATCCCGAGCGTCCCCAGGGCAAGAGCAGTTCCCAGCCAGAATGCATTTCCAAGGTGGTTCCCCGCGAGGTGTCCGAAAACGAAACGAAGCGAGGCGAGGATGCCGAGGTTGGGATTGCGAATGGCGCTCTCCGGGCCCGTGAAGTGCCCGATCGCATAGTAGTCCCAGATGGTCTCCCGGTTGATCCAGAAGATCGGACCGGCGATTGCCGCGGCAACGAGCGCGGCGGTGACTACGGCGAGCAGCCGGTTGAGCCTTCCGGGCCTCAGCAGGATGGCGACGATGAGCCCCGCAAACAGCGGTGCAAAATAGGCGCCCGTTAGGAACCGGATCGTGAGCGTCAGCCCGACTGCGGCGCCGAACACTGCGGAGCGGGGCAGGGAACGGAAACCTCCCGTCATGAGTGCCGCCGCATGGCAGACTCCCATGGCGCACATCGCAAGATGGTCCAGGCGAAAGTCGACTGCAGATCCCGCGTTCCAGCTCCAGGGCCACGCGAGCGAAAGCGGCAGCGCAACCGCGAGAAGTCCGAGAGACGGGCAGCCGGTCCTGCGCCTGACCGCAAGTGCCAGTGCCAGTTGCCAGGCGACCAATGCAAGGATGTTGATGCTCAATGCTGCGCTCCTTGACGGGCCGGCCACGGAGAATACCAGAACGGCAAGGAAATCGTGCAGGGTACCCTGTGCTGAACGGTTGAGGAGGGACTCCTTCAGCCCGGCTGCGAACCCATGATCGCGGGAGTATTCGTAGCCGGTGTACCCCTCGGTCAGGTACTGGATCTGGTCATTCCAGCGTGGGTAAACCCACGTGTGATGCTTGGCCCCGACCAGGTCGAACAAGAGGAACTCGGCGGCCAATAGAACCGCCAGTACGAGGAAGAACCCTCGATTGATCGTCCGCGAAGAAGGCGGCGGTACCATGCTGGTTGTGGAGGAAACTGGAATGGAACTCGGGTTCCCGGGACGTATGGCTGGCACCATTGGCCGCGACCTTGCGCAGGTAACACGGAGCCGCAAACGTTTCCGACGCGTTCCCGAACCGCAGGGAGTAGTGGCCAATGCCTTGGCAGGAACCGATCGCTCCCGCTGAATACGGCGCTGGGAATTGCCTTGCCTATGCAGGTTTGACGCATGGATTTTCGGCCGGATGGATTCCAGTACCCCTGTGGAATCTCGACCTACCCGTTCCCGGACCGGCGAGGCGCTGTGCGTGGCTGTCATCGGCATTGTCGCCTCAGTCCTGGCGTTCTGGTGCGTCACGCAGCCGTCGCTGCCGCTCGTCGATGCCGTTCCTCCTGGGATGTACGGACTGCTGACCGAAGCGTATGCTGCCGGGCAGGTTCATCTCAAGGTTGAGCCCGACGCTGCATTGCTTGCGCTTCCCGATCCTTACGATCCGGTCGCCAACGCGCGGTTTCGATTGCACGATGCGACATTGTTCGAAGGGAAGTACTACCTGTACTTCGGCTCTGCGCCGGTGCTGATCGCGATGCTTCCGTGGCGATTGCTGACCGGCACCTACCTGACGCAGCCGGCTGCCGTTGCCCTTTTCACCGCTGGCGGGATCGCTGCCGCGCTTGCGCTGCTGCTCCGCGTCCGGCGCGACCTGCCCGGGGTTCCGCGAATTGCGTTTCTTGTTGCGGCACTTGTGCCGCCTTTTGGGAGCATGGCCGGGTATCTCCTGCACTACCCGGGATTCTACGAAGTGCCGATCGCCAGCGCGGGCTGCTTCCTCATGGTCAGCATGTATTTTCTCCTGCTTGCCCTGCAGTCGGATCACGGTGCCGTTTCCTGGCTTTCGATCTCCAGCGCAGCTTTTGCCGTCGCGATGGCGTCACGCCCCCATTTCGTGTTCGCTGCAGCGGTGGTGATGCTGCCTGCGATGCTGTGCGTTTCGCGCCGCGCTGGGCTCCGGCTGGTGTTGGCGGCCTCGTATCTTCCGATCGGACTGGTGGGTGTATCCCTGCTGGTGCACAATCAGGTTCGGTTCGGCTCCTTTTTCGAGTTCGGGGTCAAGTACCAGCTTGCTGGCGCCTCGCAGATCGAACTCCAGGTCTTCGATGTCGCACGGATGGTGGCGGGACTCCGGGAATACCTTGCCGGTGCGGCTGATTTCAGCCGCTATTTTCCATTTTTCATAGGAGGTGAGAACGGACTTTTCGGAGTGCTCTGGGGTGTTCCGCTGCTATGGCTGGTGCCGCTGCTTCTGCTGGCGCGACGGAATGGGCACGCCCGTGACGCTGGTCGATCGACTCGAACGCTGCTCGCATCGTTGATGGTTGCCTGGATTGCTGTCCTTGCACTCCTGGCCAGCTACCATCTGCAGGTCGATCGCTACTTCATCGATATCTATCCGGGAGCCGCCCTTGCTGGACTACTTGCCTGGTTGTCTCTCGTCGATGCGCAGGTGAGCCGTCCGGTCAGGCGGGCGACTCTCGCGTTCGGCATGGCAGCTGTCGCGTACATGCTTGCCGTGAACCTTGCCGTGGGAGCCTCCCGCTTTGCGGCGCCCGCAAAACTCGCCACGTTGGGTCGCCTTCTCGATGAACCGGCCGCGGCATGGGAGAGGCTGACGGGCGTCCTTCCTGGCCCGCGGGTTTTGACGGTCGTATTCCCGGCTGGCGCGGAAGGAAGATCCGAGCCTCTCCTCTCGACGGGGAGCTGGAGATCCCGGGCCGATGTGCTCTACGCGGAATACCTGCCCGGCAATCAGGTGCGGCTGGCTTTTTTCCATGTCGGCATGGGAGGTCCGGTCAGCGACCCGCTGCCCATCCGTGCGGGCGAGGAGCAGGTTCTGGAGGTCATTTTTGGCGGCCTGATGCCGCCCACCCTGCATCCTGTTTTCCGAGGATGGTCAGATCGCCAGGTCGAGGTCGCCCTGCGCACGGTCAGGGTCACTCTCGACGGGAAAGTTGTCATCGACACAATGATGGATTCTCACGCGAGCCGGCCCAACGACGTGCAGGTGGGCGCGGTGCGCTGGGACTACTGGTACACTGGTCGTAAGTTCACCGGTGCCATCCGGTCTGTCGAGACGCCCGGGGTCGTTCCATCGCTCGGCAGCGAGCCGGACATTCCTGCGCATGCGCCCCTCGCGCTCGATGTGCGCATGCCAAGGGACCAGACGTGGCTGAACCAGCCGCTGCTTGCCCTCGGGAAACCCGGCGCACACGACCTCATCTACCTCGAGTTCGGGGATCCGGGGAAGGTCCGGATCTCCTTGAACCATCACGGACACGGGGGGCCCAGGTCAGATTGGCTCGACTACAATCCGGATGAAAGCAGCCGGTTTCTACTCTGGATTCCCAGTCTCTCGGATTCCACGGCTGATTCCGGTGCTTGGCGCGACCGTTTTTTTGTGACTCTGAACGGCCGGGTGGCCCTGGATGTTTCCGGGCAGGAAATGTATCCCGTTCCTGAAGGAGGAATCCGCTTCGGGGCGAATCCGTTTGGCGCCGGATCGGCCGGTGTTTCTTTCCCTGGGCGCCTTGAACGTGCGGCGCCACAGCGCGTGGGCGCCCTTCCCGTTCCCGCCGACCGACGCAGTTTCGGCTCCGTCTCGCTTGATCTCGAGTTTCGAGGGGAACCCGATGTGCTGCCGCAGCCGCTTGTCGTCACGGGCTTGCCGGGCGCGGGGGACTTCGTATACTGCCAGGTTCTGGAGGGAGGCCAGGTCCGGTTTGGCTTTGATCACTGGGGCCAAGGCGGGGTCATCAGTGAGCCGGTTTCATTTGTCCCGGGTCGAACCTACCGGGTTGATATTCACATGGGGTCGCTGCTCGACCCTGAGACTGGCGCTGACGACAACCGTGCAGCTGTCACCGTGAAACTCGACAAGCAAGTGGTGCTCGATGCCACGTCAGATTTTCATCCGGCTACTCCGGACACGATTCATATCGGATCGAATCCCATAGGTGGCTCGACTACGGGACCCGAGTTCCTGGGGAAGATCCACTATGTGTTCCGTGGCTATGGGAGCCGTCCGGCGCGATAGGCCGAACAGCAATCAAATCGCGTAGGGCAGCGGAAAGCGCGACGTCAGCTTAACGACCTGCTTTTTCGTCGCCGCGATAGCCTCCGACTCTGTCGGTGTGCCGATCGCCCGCAGCACGGCATCGATGCATGCGGCGATCGTGTCCATCTCCGCCTCCCCGAATCCCCGCGTCGTGACCGCCGGAGTACCGAGCCGGATGCCAGAGGCCTGGAACGGGGAGCGCGTCTCGAACGGGACGGTGTTCTTGTTGCAGGTGATGTTGGCGAGATCGAGGGTCTCCTGGGCCTTCTTGGCGGTGAGCTCGGGAAGGTTGGCGCGGAGGTCGACGAGGAAGAGGTGGTTGTCGGTGCCGCCGGAGACGATGCGGTATCCGCGGCCGGCCATGGCTGCGGCGAGGGCACGGGCGTTTGCGATGATACGGCTCGAATACTCGCGAAAGGACGGCTTCAGGCACTCACCGAAACAGACCGCCTTGGCCGCGATGACGTGCATGAGCGGGCCGCCCTGGGCGCCGGGAAAGACAGCGGAGTCGATCGCCTTCGCATGCGCCGCGCGGCAGAGCACGAGCCCGCCGCGCGGGCCGCGCAGCGTCTTGTGGGTGGTGGTCGTGACGAAGTCCGCGTGCGGCACCGGGGAGGGATGCAGGCCGGCGGCCACGAGACCCGCGATGTGTGCGATGTCGGCAAACAGCATCGCGCCGCAGGACCGCGCGATCTCCCCCATGCGCTCGAAATCGATGATGCGCGAATAGGCGCTCGCACCCACGGTGATCATCTTCGGCTTTTCCCTCTGGGCGACGGCGGCGAGCTCGTCGTAGTCGATGAGACCGTTGTCCTCACGGACGCCGTACTGCACGAACTGGTAGAGCTTCCCCGAGAAATTCGCAGGGTTGCCGTGCGTGAGGTGGCCGCCGTGGCTGAGGTTCATCCCGAGAATCCTGTCTCCCGGAGCGAGGACCGAGGTATACACTGCAAAATTCGCCTGGGATCCGGAGTGCGGCTGCACGTTCGCATGTTCCGCTCCGAAGAGCCGCTTCGCGCGGTCGATCGCCAGTTGCTCGACATTGTCGACGTGTTCGCAGCCACCGTACCAGCGCCGGCCCGGATAGCCCTCCGCATACTTGTTTGTCAGCACGCTTCCCTGGGCCTCGAGCACTGCCGGATAGGTGAAGTTCTCCGAGGCGATGAGCTCGATGTGGCTCTGCTGGCGGGAGAGTTCTGAAGCGATTACGGCCTGGACCTCGGGATCGAGGGTGCGAAGCGGTTCGGGGTTTAGCGACATGGACGGTTGCGGGTTCGTTGGCGTGCGGGAATCGGGCACGCCAAGGCGAAAGCGGACACGCGGCAACAGGATTCCTTGGCGGGTTTGGCCCGATGACGGGAATTGTTGCGGCTGCCGCACCGCTGCGACGTATCAGGCGCCGGTCTTGCCCGCGAAATTTCGCCGGATAAAGGCGAGCAGCGACGGGATGGCCTCGACCATCTCATCGCGTGCAGCCTCGTAGGCGCTCAGGGGCCCCCCGAACGGGTCGCCAATCTCCTTTTCCGCGCTCCGGGGCATGAACTCGCGGAACAGGTGCAGTCGGGGAGGCACCGGGCGGAAGGAAAGGGCGATCATGGCCCTATGGGACTCGGTCATACAGAGCACGAGTAAGGCCCGGTCGAGCAGCGCCTGGGTCACCGGCTGGCTGCGATGGTCGGCGATGTCGATGCCGGCCTTTCGCAGCGTGCTCACGGAGTTTGCCGATACCGGCTGCCCGGACCGCGCTGCAATTCCCGCCGATGCCACCTCCAGGGAATGCAGCGGCTCAGGTTCGGCGGCGAGCGCGTGGCGCAGCAACGCCGCGGCCATCGGGCTCCGGCAAATATTGGCGGTGCATACTGTGAGGATGAGCCCGGTCGCGGCCATGCGGCCTGTTACCGTCGCGGGAACGATCGGAAAGGCAAGGCCCGCGTCCCGCCGATCATCGAATCCGGCCGAGCGCCTTGAGCCCCATGTGCAGCTGAACCGCCCGCTGGAGCAGCGGATCGCGCGGTTCGGCGGCGGATCCAAGTCCGGATTCCCCAGGGACAGTCCTTCCGGCCCTGCTGCTGTTGCGGTTTTGGACAATCGCGGATTCGTCGATGCGCAGCTTCCCCAAAAGGTCCCCGGATATGAGCGTTTCGAACGGAACGCCGCCGCTGAGAGCCGCACGTGCTGCATCCTCGGCTGTTCTGTCAACCTGAACCGCAATATCCGCCCTGACACCGATGGGAGCCAAGCTGATGACACCTGAAGGAAGCGCTTCCGGAACGAGCGCATCCCGAAGGGGCCCGGAAGTGGATCCATTGAGAATCAGATATACCGGCAGACCAGCCCGGGTGTGACCATGCAGCCAGGCAAGGAACGATGCCGCGCCCGCCTCATCGGAGACCGCGAACCGAAGATCGGCTATCAGCGCCATTTCCCGTGTGTCCTGGAATGCGACGAGGTCGCGTGGGAACTCCGTGGCCGATCGGTATTCCAGATCGGGTCGAATCGACGCGGCTGCCCATACTGATTGGTTCGCCTCCCCCGCGACCAAGGCGACTATGCAGACGAGCGCGTGCTTGGTCAGGTGAAGCATGGGTAGTGGCCGAGTCAGCGACGGTTGAGCTGGCGAGCGCCGATGTCGCGCCTGAAATACTTGCCCGGCCAGGCGATCGCATCGCAGGTCTCGTAGGCGAGTCGGGTCGCCTCGGGGAGGGACGCGGCGGTCGCGGTCACGCCGAGAACGCGTCCTCCATTGCTGACGAGCTGACCGCTCGCGTCGCGGGCCGTCCCGGCGTGAATAACCGAGACGCCGGGACGAAGTGTTTCAGGAAGTCCGATGCCTTCTCCCTTCGCATAGCTTCCCGGGTAACCCTTCGCCGCGACGACGACGCAGACGGCGTACTCCGGAGATACCTCGAGGGAGATGCGGGACAGGGAGCCGTGCGCCGCCGCCCAGAGTACGGCGAGAAGGTTCGTGCGCAGCCGCGGCAGCACCACTTGGGCCTCGGGATCCCCGAAGCGCGTGTTGTACTCGATCACCTTCGGGCCCGAGTCGGTGAGCATTAGCCCGATGAAGAGCGTGCCCCGGAAATCGATGCCCTCGTCGGCAATCGCGCGCACGGAAGGACCGACAATCTCGCGGTCGATTCGCCCGAGAAGTTCGGGCGAGACGATCTCGGCCGGCGAGTACGCACCCATGCCACCGGTGTTCGGGCCCGTGTCTCCCTCGCCGATCCGCTTGTGGTCCTGGGAAGTCGGGAGGATCCGGTAGTCCCGCCCGGAAACGATCACGAGAATGGAGGTTTCCTCCCCGGAGAGGCAGTCCTCGATCAGGATCTTGGATTTAGGATTCTCGATTTCCGATTGGGATGAAATGGCCAGCAGCGACCGAACTGCAGATTCGGCTTCCGCGTGGCTGGCGGCGACGATCACGCCCTTGCCTGCCGCGAGCCCATCGGCCTTCACGACGATCGGGGCCGGCCTCTTGCGCAGGTATTCGATCGCCGGAGCGGCGCTGTCGAAGAACGCGGCTGCGGCCGTGGGGATGCCGTACTTGATCAGGATTTCTTTGGTGTACGTCTTCGAGGCCTCAAGACGCGCCCCGTCCGCCCGTGGGCCGTAGGCGGAAATGCCTGCGGCGGCGAGCGCATCGACAAGGCCGAGGGCAAGCGGCACCTCAGGGCCGACGACGACGAATTCCACCTTCTCCTTCTGTGCGAGGTCGACCAGGCCGGGGATGTCGTCGGCGGAGACGGCATGGCAAGTGGCGTCCTCGGCCATGCCGGCATTTCCGGGTGCGCAAAGAACGCGGGGCCGTGAGGGAGTACCGAGGATGCTGCGGACCAGCGCATGCTCGCGCCCTCCTGAACCGACGACGAGCACGGATCGGGGCAGGGGAGGGACCGCAGGTTGCGGATTGCGGTTTGCGGATTGTGGATTGCCCGTGAGTGATTTCGGCATGGAGGCGTTCAGAGTACCTGGAGGTTCTTTCGGTAGAAGGCGACGACCTCGTCGGGATCGTCCGTGAAGAGTATATAGTCCGCGATCCAGGCGGGAGCGCGTCGCGACCGGATCATCTGCCGGATCTGCCGGCGCAGGTCCGCCCAATAGCGCGCGTTGAAGAAGACGTAAGGCACGCGGGGCCGAATACCGAGCTTGAGGTTGCAGAGCTCGATGCCGATCTCCTCGAGCGTGCCGACTCCGCCGACGTTGAACACGCAGAAATCGGCCGCCTCAAACCACTTTTGGCGGAAATGGCGCGACGCCTCCTGGAAGGTGTTGAAGAAATCGACGCCGAGTTCCGGCGGCTGCGCCTCAAGTTCGAGGAAACAGGCGCCGGTCATCGCGCCCTTGCCGCGCGCCTGCTCGGCGGCGAGCCGCATCACGCCTCCGCCACCGCCGGTGAGCACGCCGAGGTTGTGCCCGATGAAGCTTGTCAGTCGGTCGACGAGGCTCGAGATGCGCGCGGTATCCGCTGGATCGAGGCCCTCGGCCGACCCGTAGAACGCCAGGATCGTGGATTCCTGGAAACGCCGTGCCGCCTCCTCGCGCACGAAGAAGCCATGGCCCTTCTTGTAGGTGTGGAGGTAGACGTCCTTTGTCAGTGGATCGTACCAGTAGACCTGGATTCCGAGCGCGTTGTACATGTCGAGTCGCGCATGGGCATTGCTCGACAGGAAGTAGCCGTGGGATCGCGAGGCCTTCCGGAAAATCAGCCGGCGCAGCCTGATGTCGGCCAGGCGTGTGACCAGCTCTACGTGCTCGAGCAGGTCGGGGAACACGTCGAGCACGAGCGTCTCGGCATCCTCGGGGGCGGCCTCCAGCGCCTGGATCATCGTGCGGTGGCCGCAGGCGACCGGAGTCCGCCGGCCGCGTGCCGCCGGCAGTTCGCTGCCGCGCAGGAAGAGGGCACGGTTCTCCATGGTGGCGCTCAGGCCGCGCACGACGATGCGGGTCCGCGGTTGCGGCACGGGACGGTCGGGCGGCAGGCGCGAATCGAGGCAGCTGTAGAGTGCGCTCGTCGCGGTGAACATGCGCGCGCGCTTGCGGGCGAGTGTCGAGATCGCCGGGTCGGGCGCTTCCGGAGCCCGGAAGACCTCTACCGAGACGACGGGATTCACGATCGGCTGGTCGCCTGTGTTGTAGATCTCGAGCATCACGTTCGTGCCGAATGTCTTTATCGGATCGAGCAGCACAGCGCTCGTGTGGATGCCGAAATTTCCCTCGCCCTGGTTGAGCACCACGAAGTGCTCCTTCAGGTACATGGAGCAGCTCGTGATGATTCCCGAGCGCGGCGCGATCGTGAGAGGCGTGCTTTCATGCCGGATCTGGACCTTGTCCAGGAAGCCCCGGTCCGCGTGGCCGCTGACCACGTGCTCGAAGGTGATCCGCTGCAGCTTGGGATCGAGCGAGTAGCTGACCTGGTGCGGAGTCAGGAACACCCGCCCGAGTCGGTCGATACTGATGGAACTCGGCAGCTTGATGCTGTTCGACCGGATCGCCTGCCAGATCTCTTCCGTTGTCAGCTTTGCCCCTTGTGGCGCGTGGAACAGCCTGCCAACCGGCGTGCCTGGCCGCAGCAACTTCTTCCAGTAGGCGGCATTTGGAAAACTCGGGTCGAAAATGAACGCCTCCGCGTCGAGCAGCAGCCTGTTGCCATCAACCCGCAGGGGCCCGCGGATCAGCATCTCGATTCCGATCCGCGCGAGGGAGCTTCGCTCGCTGAACTTCAGCTCCGTGAGGTGCTTTGTCAGGAACTCGAATTCGCCCGGATTTCGTGGCCAGAAGACGAGTGTCAGCGACACGGTACGGACGTCCTTGTCCTTGATCTTCAGGATCTGCCCGTCCGGACTCGTCCAGAATTCGTCGTGATTCATCACTGGGCCATCGATCGAACCAGTGCCTGACCCGCGAGACAAGAGGGGAGTAAAGGGTTGCAATCGAACCGGTGCGATGGCACATCCCCAAACTTTTCCGGCACTAAATCCCCTGCCGCGTTTCTCAAGCAGTTGACCCATACATCATGAATCCCAAGCACTCGCTCACTCTAGGACTGATCGCCCTCTCGGCGGCGACCTCCCTGTCGGCCCAGGCCCTGAACGTCGGAGGAGCCGGCCAGCCCGCGGCCACCCCGCCGGCTTCGGCGGCAGCCGCCCCGTCGGTGGTCACGAATCCCACCGCTCCCGCCGCGGCAGCGACATTCTCGCAGACCCAGGTGCTGGAGACCATCGGGTGGGTGTTCGGTCGCCAGTCCCAGATCGACACGTTTGCCTTCACGTCCTCGGAGATTGAGGCCGTGCTGCGAGGCGTCGGCCTTGCAGCTGCCGACCGCGACCCTCCGGTCGATCTCGACGCGATCAGCCCCCAGCTGGAGGCATTCGTGAACGAGCGGAATGAGGCCTATCTCGCGCGCCTGCGGACGCAGGGTCAGGCGGAGACTGAGGCATTCTTTGCCCAGCTGCGCAGCCAGTCCGGAGTGACGATCCTTCCGAGCGGTCTCGGCTACGAGATCCTGCGCCAGGGCACCGGCCCGATGGCACGCCCGACCGACACGGTCAGCGCCCACTACACGGGCACGCTGGTCAACGGCGAGATCTTCGACGCCTCCCGCGATCCGTCGATCCCCGCCACGACGACCCAGCCCCCCGTCGACATCGCGCTTGCCGACTCGATTCCGGGATTCCTTGAGGGCCTTCAGAAGATCAATCGAGGAGGCCGCATCAAGCTGTACATCCCGCCGAGCCTCGCGTTCGGGGACGAGCCGGGCCCGGGCATTCCGCCGGCATCGACGCTCGTCTTCGATGTCGAGGTGATCGATATCCGCCCGACTCCGGGGCCCGCCTCGATCTCGACTCCTGCGGCTCCCTGAAGCCCGAGCCGATCCCCGCATTTCGGAAGCCCGCCGGCACTCCCGCCGCGGGCTTCCTGCTTTTCAGGCCGGCTTGTCCTGGCGATTGACCTCGACGAAGACGGTCAGTTTGGAGTTAACAGACTCCTTGCTCACGTAGTTGCCCTGGATGGGCGTGACCTGGTCGGCCTGGGCGGCGTGCGCGACGGGAACGAATGCCTCGTTGCAGAAGATGCCCCGGGTGGGATCGAGTCCGAGCCATCCTGCGCCGGGGAGGAAAACCTCGGCCCACGCGTGCATGGCCGCGGGAAGCGGTGTCGTGCCCGGCTCGGGCGGATCGTACATATAGCCGCTCACGAACCGCGCGCCGAACCCGAAGGTTCGGCAGATTTCTAATAAAAGCACGGCGAGGTCCCGGCATGAGCCCGATCCGCGCTCGATCGTGAGGATCGACGGCTGGCTGAAACCTTCCTCGCGGTGCTGGTATCGAATGGCCGAACACACGAGCCGGTTGACGGCGTCGAGGAAACCGACCGTGTCACCGGCGAGGCCGGGCAGCTTGCCGCGGACCCACTGGCGCAGCAGGGCCTGCGTCTCGTCGAAAGGAGGAGCCAGGTAGCTGGCCAGCGCGAACCGGTCGACGGCATCGTAGGCGACCGGCAGCACCGACGCACCCGGCCGGAGGATGAAGTCGAACGGATTTGTCGCCAGTGTCTCGATCTCGAACTCGGAGCGAATGCGGAGTCGACGCGATCGCCCTTCGATCCATGCCCAGATCAGCGGGTTGTCATGCGAGTCGAGTGTCTGAACCAAGCGTGCCGAGGGTTCGATCTCGCATTTGTAGCGCTTTAGGCGCAGCTGCGCGGTCTCGCGAGGGCGCAGGTAGAGCGCATGGGCGGAGAACCCGACTTCGCGGTCGTATTCGTAGCGGCTGTCGTGGATGACCTGTAGTTGCATGAATTGATTGCCCCCTGTCGTTGGCGCCCGCCCAGTCCAACGCCCGACGGATCGGCATGCAGCAAAAACTTTGCCGGCCAGCCCGCATCTTTTTCTCCATTGGCATCGCACGGGTGCGGACGTTTGCTCGGCACGACAATGGCGCCGCTCGACGTCAACCTCTACCTGGTCGGGTTCATGGGAACCGGCAAGACCACCGTGGCGCGCGCCGTGGCGGTGCGGCTCGGCTTCCAGGCGATCGACAGCGATCACGAGATCGAGCGTGCGCGCGGCAAGCCTGTGGCGCGGATCTTCGACGAGGACGGCGAACCGGCGTTCCGTGAGGCGGAACGCACCTTCATCGAGTCGGGCCATCCGCCACGGGGACAAGTGGTCGCGTGCGGTGGCGGCCTCGTCGTCCAGCCGGGCATGCGGGACCTGCTGCGCACGAAAGGTGTCGTGATCTGCCTCCACGCATCCCTCGAAACGATCCTCCGGCGTACGGAGGGCAACGCGAACCGCCCGCTCCTGAACGTGCCGGACCGTGCGGATCGCATCCGCGAGCTCTACGCACAGCGGGAACCGGCCTATCTCGATTCCGGCCCGGTGATTCTCACCGACGGCCGACCGCTGCTGGAAGTCGCGAACCACGTCGTGCGCACCTACCGCGGCGAGGCGAACGACTGGCTCCGCACCCATGGGGCCGCAGGCTGACAACCTGGCGCCCGCACTGGAGTTCCGCGAAGGGCTCCGTGCGCGCCTGCTCGCGCTGGGTTTCGACGAGGTCCGGTTTGCCGAAGCTTCGGCAGTGCTGCTTCCCGCGCTTCGCTCCTGGCTCGATGCCGGACATCAGGCCGACATGGCCTGGATGGAACGCACCGCAGAGCGGCGCCTCGATCCCGGGTCGATCATCCCGGGAGCCCGCACGGTCATCGCACTCGGAGTGACGACCTGGAGCGAGGATCCGCCTGCAGACGCGGCAAGGCCGGCCTGGGCCCGGTACGCCCAGTTCGAGGATTACCACGAC
Source organism: Candidatus Salsuginivita brisbanensis (assembly GCA_038144975.1). Classification (GTDB taxonomy): domain Bacteria; phylum Verrucomicrobiota; class Verrucomicrobiia; order Opitutales; family Opitutaceae; genus Salsuginivita; species Salsuginivita brisbanensis. Next base: position 35,218 of record JAYQOU010000008.1, read on the forward strand.
ACGATCGGTCCTGCGCTCGACCGCGCTGTCGAGGTGCTGGCCGAGGCGACGGGCACGCTGCCGACCGACTCCCGCCCCTACGTCGACACCGGGCCCGTGCTCGAACGCGAGTGGGCCCGCCGTGCCGGCGTTGGATTCGTCGGCCGCAACGCGATGCTGATTTCCCGTGCCCATGGAAATTGGCTGATGCTCGGCGCCATCATCACACGCGCGGAGATTCCTGCGGACGAACCCATCAAGGCGGGCGGCTCCGGAGTCGGCCAGCTCTGCGGCTCATGCCGCCGGTGCATCGATGCCTGCCCGACCGATGCGTTCCCGGCGCCGGGAGTCCTCGATGCGCGCCGGTGCATTTCCTACCAGACGATCGAGAACAGGGGATTCATCCCGCGGGCCCTGCGGCCGGGAATCGGCAATCGGGTCTTCGGTTGCGACACTTGCCTCGACGTCTGCCCGTGGAACCGGTTTGCCCGGTCCGGACGGGAGATGCTGCTCGTGCCGAAGGCCGGCCTGCGGGTGATGGATCTCGCCTCGCTGCTCGAACTGACGCCGGCGGCCTTCGCGGCGAGATTCCGGCGCACCCCGGTGAAGCGCTTGAAGCTGCGCGGCCTGCTGCGCAATGCGTGCATCGTCGCAGGAAACTCCGGCGATCGCTCGCTCGTCGACCGGCTGGTCGCGCTGGCGAGCCATCCGGAGCCGATTGTGCGCGGGCACGCCGTCTGGGCTGTTTACCGTCTCGCGGGAAGGGCCGAGGGCGAACACCGCCTCGCGGCGGCGCGGAAGGCCGAAGGCGATGCCTCCGTGCTGGAGGAGCATCGAGCGGCCGGGGACCTGGCCTGAGTCGCGCCAGTTCCCTCGTTCAGCCCGCCTTGAATGCCGACGCGAATGCGCTCGCGATCGAGGTCGGCGGCCGGACCGGGCGTCCCTCGAGGTCGACGAATGCGTGGACGGAGGTGCCCGTGGCCAGCAGCTCCTCGTCCCGCTTCACCTCATACTCGAGCCGAATGCGAAGCAGCGGACGCTCCGGGAGCTTCGTCACGACCGTCAGCGTGTCGTCGTACCGTGCCGGCAGGAAGTAGCGGACAGCGATCTCGATGACGGGGAGGCGGAAACCCTCCGATTCAAGCTGGCGATAGGAAACACCGAGATCCTTGAGCAGTTGCGTGCGACCAATCTCGAACCACGGCAGGTAGCTGCCGTGATAGACTACGCCCATCATGTCGGTCTCCGCGTAACGGACGGCAAGCGTCGTGGTCGACCGGATCATTTGGCGGTCGTGGCAGGAGAATGGGGAAGCCCGAAGAGCGCTTCCGCCGACTGTTCCCATCGATGACGACCTGCCCACTGCCGACCCGACTCGCCCATGCGGCGACGCAGATCGGGATCGGCAATCAGTTTCTCGAACGCGGCGCAAAGCTGCGCAGGACGGTTTGGCGGCACGAGAAATCCGGTCTGGCCATCAAGCACCGCCTCGGAAACTCCGCCGACATCATGTGCCACGATGGGCAGCCCTTGGGCCGCCGCCTCCAGGTAAACGAGTCCGAATCCCTCTATGCTCGGGCCGTGGTTCACGCTTGTCATCGCGAAGAGGTCGGCCTGCGCGTAGATCTTTTCGAGCTCGTCGTCAGGCACGTTGCCGAAGAAACGAACCTGAAGGTCCGATCGGGAAGCCTCCTCCCGCAGGCGGGACTCGTAGTTCTCCTTGGACTGGCCGCCCACTATCCAGTATTCGAGATTCCTGCGGAACTCCGGAGCCAAAGCCTGCAGCGCCTGCAGCGTGAGAAGCTGACCCTTCCTCGGATGAAGCCTGCCGACCGTGAGGACGATCAGCCGTCCATCTTTGCGGCCTCGCTCCGATGGAACGACGGCGAAATCGGTTCGGAGGGCTCCCGGGGTAAGGAATAGCTTCCCTTCGACCTCCGGAAAGTGCCAGCGGAGCAGCGACTGCGTGTACTTCGACAAGGTACTGATACGCGTGGCCCGGTGGATCAGGCGCCGGCACAGAAACCGTGTCAGTGGATTTCGGGCAAACTTCAGGATCTCGGATCCGTGGAACGTCAGCATCAGGCGATGCGGGCGAAAGGTGCGGAGGTTCTGGACGAGCATCATGGCCAGCATTGGACCTGGCTCGGGCAGATATACGGTCGCATGGCGTAGGCGGCGCCTTTCCCGGATCAGCTGCATGCCCAGACGGAACTGGCAGATGAGGTCATGGGACCCCCTTAGCGGCAGGCGACGCATGCGGAACGGCCAGGATTTCTCCGGCTCCTCAGACGACTGGGCCCAGACCTCCACGTCGTGGCCCAGTCCCGCCGAGGCCAGTGCGATCTGCTCCGAGAACGTGGCGATACCTCCCCGCCTGGGGAAGAACTCGTGGGTAATCAGGAAGATCTGGGACTGGTCGGAGGCTGGCATTCCGGACGTGCGTCGAATCGCGCCCTAGGTCGTATTCTGTCAGGATGAGGTTCCGTGTTGCAAGCGTGCTGAATTAGGAGGCGGCAGGTCGTGGCGAAAGTATTCGTGTCAACGCTGAATTTTACACATCCCGCTTTGGTCAAGCGCCTTCTGGCTGTCCAAGAAATGGGTTTACATTCGAGACCCCCCCGGTTACTTAGCGCTTGATGGCAGACTCAGCCAAGCCCGCCGGCAGCAACACAGTTCCATTCCTGAACGCCGCGAAATCTTTCGCGCCGGAGGACGAGAGCGCGCTGCGGGAATCCCTAAAGCGCTGTTCCCCCTCGACTTTTGAGGCTGCGGTTCAGTTCCGCAAGACGGGCAATCCGGAGCACTTGCCGGCCGTCGTCATCGGAGTGATCGAGCGCTTTGTCGAACCCGACCTGCGCCCCAAGCTGAAGGATGCGGACGACGATCTCCGGCTGATCGAGGACCTCGGCATCGATTCGCTGACCATGATGGAAATCGTGATCCTCGTCGAGGAAGTGCTCCACATGTCGATCAACAACGACGAGCTGCGCAGCCTGCGCACCGTTGGCGACGTGAAGCTGTTCATCGACTGCAAGGTTCGAGGCCGGGCCCTTCCGCGTCCCACGAAGTTCCTGCCGATCGAGGAGATTGCGGCGATCATGCCGATTCAGTCCCCATTCCTATTCCTTAATGAGGCTTCGATCAGCTCGGGAGGAGCCAACGCGAAGTACAAGATCACGGGCCAGGAGTTTTTCCTGCAGGGACACTTCAAGGACAACCCCGTGATGCCCGCGTCGATCATGCTTGAGGCGCTTGGCCAGCTCGGAGTCCTGTTCTTGCTCGGCGGGTCGGCAACCGACCCGGGCAGGCCCGTGAACCCGGCAAGCATCTTCTTCACGGGCTGTGAAGGTGTCCGTGCCCACCGCATGTGCCGGCCCGGCGATCTCCTGACCCTCTCCATCAAGCCCCGCCGTCTCAAGCTCCCGCTCGCGACCTTCGAGGGAACAATCCGGGTCGGGCAGGAGAAGGCGGCAATTGTCGAGGAGTTCACGCTCACCTTCGCGTATGCGGACTTCATGGCTCAGCCGGCGAACTCCGCGGCGCCGATCGAGGCCGTCGGCACCCGCACGAAGGAAGTGGCTTCGCAGTCCCCATTGCGGTCCGCTGTTAACGGCTGAAGGAATTCTGGGGAGACTCCTCGCCGGAACGGATTCGGCGAGGCCGCGCGGATCGCTGTTTGTTCGAGTAGCCGGGTATGGGCGTCTCTTCCGTTGACCCCGGGCGCGATCGGCGGGATGAGAGAATCTGCGCTCGCGGCCCATCCTGCGTCGCTTGCCTAATCAATCGAGAATCGCATGCGAAAGGTCTACATAACCGGACTCGGTTTTATCACGAGCATCGGCAACGACATCGGTTCGGTGACCTCGAGCCTCCGGGATCTGAAACACGGGTTTGAACTGTATCCCCCGTTCGATCGGCCGGAAGTCCCGGTCAAGGTCGCCGCTCCGGTGCGCGGTTTCGAGATGGATTCTGCGGATCCGGAGGACTGGGTGCTGCCGCCGCGCTACTCAATCCGGCGGGAGGTGCTCAGGGGAATGGCGCCGCATGGCGTGTATGCCTGGTGCGCGATGCTCGAGGCGATTGCCGACGCGGGCCTGTCGCCCGAGGAAGTCGCCAATCGCAGGACCGGACTCTACGCCGCCTCGGGAGGTTCTCCGAGGCTGATGAATCACCTGCTCAATCGGATGCACAACCAGGGCATCATGCGCTGCTCGCCCCTGGGGATCGTCGCCTCGATCGCAGGCACGGTGAATTTCAACCTGGTTGCCCACTTCAAGATCCAGGGCACGTCCTGCGGATTTTCCTCCGCATGCGCCTCGTCGTCCCACGCGCTTGGCTTCGCGTACGACGATATCGCCCTCGGCCGCCAGGAGCGGATGTTCGTCGTCGGTGCGGAGGATGGAAACGTCGATGCCATCCTGCCGTTTGCCACGATGCGGGCCCTTTCGCTTCAGACGGATCCCGACCTTGCGTCGCGTCCCTTTGACCTGGCGCGCGACGGCTTCGTCGGCACGGGAGGCGGCGTGGTTCTCGTGCTGGAATCCGAGGAGGAAGTGGAGCGCCGCGGCGCGTCGGTGTACTGCGAGGTTGCGGGCTGGGGCCAGGCATCGGACGGCTTCAACGTGGCAATCTCCCATCCCGACGGCGACGGCCTTCGCGCGGCGATCGAGCTGGCGCTCAAATCGACAGATACAGACCCCGACACCGTCGACTACGTGAACGCTCACGCCACGTCGACGCCGATCGGGGATACCTCCGAGGCCAAGGCGCTGAAGCGAATCTTCCGCACGCCTTCCGCCCGACCGGCGATCAGCAGCACGAAGGCCATAACGGGACATGGACTTTCGCTCGCGGGCGCGATGGAGAGCGGATTCTGCGCCCTGGCGATTCGCGACGGTTTCATGCCCGGTTCTGCCCACATCAGCCGGCTCGATCCTTCGTGCGAGGGGTTGAACATCATCCGGGCTACGCTTCCTGCGCAGCCGGCTGTGGTGCTCAACAACGTCTCGGGTTTTGGCGGGGCCAACGTCAGCCTCGTCTTCCGCAAGGCCGGGTGACCCGGCTCGCCGAGGCTCGTATCCCGTCACACCATGCCCGGACCGCTCTCCTCCCGCCACCGGAACGCATTCGTGACCGGCGCGAGCACGGGTCTGGGCCGCGCATTCGTCGAGATGCTCCTGGCCGATGGAGTTCGCGTGTGGGGGACATCGCGCGACAAAGGCCGGCTTGCGTCACTGGTATCGGTGCACGGTGAGCGGTTCGTTCCCGTCGCGATGGACCTTCGCGATGCCCCGGCCGCACTCGCGTCCTTTGCAGAGGCGGATCGTGCCTCGGGCGGCATCGACCTGCTCGTCAACAATGCCGGATTCGGGGCATTCGGCGGATTCGCGGACGTGGACTTCGCGGTCTGGCGGGACCAGCTCAACGTGATGCTGGTGGCGACGGCCGAACTTGCCCATGCGGCGCTGCGGACGATGGTGCCGCGCGGCGGCGGTGCGATCGTGAACGTGTCCTCCCTTGCCGCCGAATTTCCGCTTCCGTACCAGGCGGCCTACAACATAGCCAAGGCCGGGTTGTCCGCGCTCAGCGAAAGCCTGATGCTCGAAACGGAGGGAACCGGTGTTGCGATCATAGACCTCCGGCCGGGTGACTTCAGGACGGATTTCGGGACCTCTGTGACGCACGCACCGGGCGGCCGGACAGATCGGCAGAAGCGGGCCTGGGAGGCCTTTGCGCGGATGATGCGTCAGGGTCCGCCGCCCCGTGAGGCGGCTGAAGCCCTGAGGCGCGCGCTCCTGAGAGGGCGAGGCGGCACGGTGCGATGCGGGCGCTTCTTCCAGGCGCGCGTGGCGCCCTTCCTGGCGCGACTCGGTACGCTGGCGTTGAAACGCCGTGTCCAGGCGCGGTATTTCGACGTCTCCTGACCTACCCATGGGAGCCGTACGCATCCTCGTACTGACCTCGAGCACCGGCGCGGGGCACGATGCCCGCGCTGCCGCGTTTGCCGAGTGGTGCTTCCAGCTCTACCGTCATGACGTCGATGTGCGCATCGAGCAGATGCTCGAGAAATCGTCCGTCGTTAACCGCGGCGGCGTGGCGCTGTACAACCTGATCCAGAAGGCGGCTCCCTGGCTGCATCATGTGCTGTACACAGTCGTCGAGGGACTCAGCCTGCTGAACCGGAGCAGCGTATCGATCGGGGCGGGGTATTACCTCGATGTGATTCGTGAATACCGACCGCACCTGATCCTGAGCGTGCACGACTGCCTGAACCGTGGGTATTTCCAGCTCGCACGGAAGACGCTCGGCGAGGACCAGGTGAGGTGCGCGACCTACTGCGGGGAGTTCTCTGGCGGCTGGGGCTATTCACGGAATTGGATCGAGCCCTCGGTTGACCTCTATTTCTCGCGCACGCCGACCGCGCGCGATTTTGCGGTCAAGAAGGGCATCCCTCCGGAGCGCACCCGCGTGCGCGGCTCCATGATGTCCCCCAGGGCCCACCTCGAGGTGCTCGATGCCGATGCACGTAGGCGATATCGCGAAAAACGGCTCGGCCTGAAGCCCGACAAGTTCACCGTCTTCCTGGCGACAGGCGGAAACGGGGCGAACAATCACTTCGACCTCCTGCCGACCCTGCTGCGCCACGCCGTCAAGCTGCAGGCGATCGTCATCTGCGGACGCAATGTCGAGGCCTACAGCGCGCTGGTCCGCTGGCGCAACCGGCATCCGGAGTTCGACTGCTACATCGAGGGATTCTCGGAGTCGGTGCACCTGCACATGCAGGCGAGCGATGCCATCGTCACGCGCGGCGGCACGACGACGTGCGCCAAGGCGCTGCATTTCAGGTGCCCCATCATATTCAATGCCTTCGGCGGAATCATGCCGCAGGAGGAGCTCACCTGGAAATTCTTCCGGAACGGAGCGGACTCGAGGAAGATCGAGAACGGTGGCGACTTCGCGCGGATCATCGACGGCTGGATGCAGCACCCGGAGCAATACTCTGCATACCGTGAACGATTCCTACGACTTCGTTACGACGAGAATCCAACGGTCCTCATCGACGAGATCGTTGCACTGGCGAACGAAGTGGCGAAGACGAAGCTCCACCGCAGGCCGTTCGCGGCGCCGAACGGAAACGGGCACCGGGCCTGAGCAGAGCCTGCCAGGCGGCAGCCGAACTGCCGGCGCGTGTCCTGCGAAGCCCTCATTCACTGAGCGAAGCAGGGCGTTCCTCTACGTGAACCGATAACGTCCCGAGTAGCGAAAGCCTCCAGGCTTTCGCCCCGCAAACCGATCGGTCAACCTCGGTCGACCGCCGCCGCTGCTTCGAGGAATTCCTCGACGGGGGGCCTTGTCTGCGGCGTGTCGTGCATGAGCTTCGCGCGAATCGTCCCGGCGCGATCGAGCACGAATGTGGCCGGGTGGGGGATGCCGTCGGCTCGGCCCGTCGCCTCATGGTTGCGGATGCCGTAGGCGTCGATGGTGCGGCTGCCGGCGTCCGACAGCAGCGGGAAAGTCAGTCCCATCCGGGCCGCGACGGTCCGGAGAATGGCGGGCTCGTCGTAGCAGATCGCGACGAACTGGAATCCCGATGCCTCGATCTGCGAGATTTTCGACTGAATCTCCCGCATCTGCGCCTGGCAGAACGGGCACCAGTCGGCAGACCGGTAGAACACGAGCACCGTGGTTCCCTTTGCAATCAGGCTCTCCAGCGAGACAAACTGCCCTGTCGAGCTTTCGAGCGTGAACGCCGGCGCCTTCTCGCCGACCTGCACCCCGGGCGATCCGGGCGAGGTGGGTAGTTCGTATTCGGCGGCGTTGGAGATGGCGGGCGAGATGAAGAAAACTGCGCCAGCAAGTGGCAGCGCGAGAAAAACGAGGAGCCGAGTCATCCCCGGTGGGAACCCTCATGGCCGATCTTATTCCTGTGCCTCCCGCGCTGTTCACTCCATCTGTCGTCAGAAGACCGAACTAATGATGCGGCAGTTTGGGCGGTCCCTTCTTCTTCAGGCTCTGGACCAATCCGATGATCGTGAGGATCACTCCCGGCCAGAAGGTGAGGAACGCGAGTATCCCGGGGCCTATTAGGTTCGGATTTGGATCCCCGAGAAATCCCAGCTTCGAAAGCAGGATGATGCAGATCAGTGGGCCGCTTCCGAAAACGACCATCGAAACGCCGATCCGGAAAGTTTTGGTCATGATCGGGTGTGATTAGGCGATGACGGCACGTCCGGAGGCTTCGTGCATCAAGGCTGATTTCGGGGAGCAGGCGGCGGCGAAATCTCCTGGGCGCCCCTCCTTTGTCCCGCATTGGCGGGACTTCGGAAGGGTTCCATTTCGAATTTCGAAATGGAAGGATGGTGCGGGCAGAGGGAGTCGAACCCTCCTCTCATGCTTGGGAAGCACGCATAATAGCCGATATACTATGCCCGCGACGAGGGACGGGGACTGAAGGCCGATTGGACAACAGTGGCAAGGGGAATGGGGGCTTTGGCCGGTCGCCAGTGAGCCTGTGGCCAGTGTGCCTGTAGTCCGTGGCCGCCCTGCTTCGCCCGTTGGGCTTCGCAGGGTCTCCGCTTCGCTTCGAGTGGGTCCGAGTTCCTGAGGGCCCGGAACTGAAAAATAGTTTTAAGCTGGCCGGCCTGACACGCCCGCCCTAGGGCCGGAGTTCCTGAGGGCCGGGATCTGAAAATTAGTTTTCAGGTGGCCGGCCTGACAGGCCGGCCCTACCTCGGAATTCTGGAATCTGACCAGGAAACAGCCGCCCGAAGGTCAGCGGTTCAGGTTACGGTCCCAGTACATGAGCTTGGACGGGTCGCGTTTGACCCAGACATCGGGACGGCGGTGTGTCTTCTCGCGGAGAAAGTGACGGTAGTCCTCGATCCAGTCGTGGATCAGGTCGGTGTCGCGGTTCAGGCTTCGGAAGAATGCCATCAGTTCGTCGGGCGTTGGCGGCTCGCCGCTCTCGATCTTTCCGCGAAGCCCATTGAAATCTGGATACCGGTCCTGCGGCAGCAGCGGTGCCATTGGTGGCAGGATGCAATTCGCGTAATCGAGGGCGATCAGCCTATGCGCCTCGGCGAGCACCTCCGCCTGCTTCCCGGCGGTCACGCCGATGCGCTCAAGAAGCGCAACCGTCTCGTTGCGCAGCGTCTCCTGCTCGGCATCGGAATACCCTGCCGCCCTCCCGTTTCGCGCAAGCAGGGACATCTGGATCTTCGCGACGACGGTCGCCAGGTCCTGGAGTTCGGTGAGCGTGGCCTCTGCCCGCTTTACGACGGCCTCAGCCGCGCGGGTTGTCGCCTCGATTCCCTGTGCCGAGGCCTTGAAGGTCTCGATCCGATCCATGTTGGCGAAGAACAGCAGCGCCAGCGCCGAAAACGCGGCGATGCCCACTGCGGCCACGTTGCCGGACATTCCCATCCACAGCGCAAACGCCCCGACGGTCATCGCTGCTATCATGAGGCCGAGCTTCATGGGGCAGGGAAAAGGGGCATGGGGAAGGTGGGAAGGGCTGAAAGTCTAAAAGTGAGAAAGTATGAAGGTGTGAAGGCTTTCCACATTCCTACCTTCAAACTTTCCAGCCTTCCGTCCTTTCCTCAGACTCCGGCTTCCACTCGCTGATCGCTCAAGTTGCGCCAGCGGTCGAGCACGCGGCGGTAAAGGTCGTCGGGCGAGAGGCCGTGCGCGGCGCGCAGGCTCTCGACGCTGGAGCCGTGCTCGACGAAGCGATCTGGCCAGCCGATGCGTTCCACCTCGGTCGGGCATTCGCCCTCCTGAAGCGCTTCGAGCACGGCACTGCCGAATCCGCCAGCGAGCACATGGTCTTCCATGGTGACGATCAGCGGGATGCAGGCGGCATGACTGAGAAGCAGCGAGCGATCGAGCGGCTTGACGAAGCGCGCGTTCACTACGCCGACGGACAGCCTTTCCTCTGTCGCCAGCCGTTCTGCCACGGCAAGGGCATCGCCCACCATGTTGCCGAGCGCCCAGATCATTATGTTGGAACCGTCTCTCAGCAGTTCAGCATGCCCGATCGGCAGTGACTCGGGCCTGTCCTTTGGCCGGCTCCCGGGTCCGCTTCCGCGCGGGTAGCGCAGGAACGCGGGGCCGTCGTGGGCGATCGCGGTGTGCAGCATGTCGGCCAGCTCCGCCTCGTCCTTGGGCTGCATGACGACCGCGTTCGGCACACAGCGCAGGTAGGCCAGGTCGAACAGGCCATGGTGAGTAGGGCCGTCGTTCGGCGAGAGTCCGGCGCGGTCCATGCAGAACGTTACGGGCAGGTTCTGCAGGGCGACGTCGTGCACGACGGGGTCGTACGCACGCTGGAGGAATGTCGAGTAGATGGCGCAGACGGGGCGAAATCCCTTGGTCGCAATGCCGGCGGCGAAGAGCACGGCGTGCTCCTCGGCGATGCCGACGTCAAAGAATTGTCCGGGAAGCTTCGCTGCGAACTGTGTCAGCCCCGTGCCGCTCGGCATCGCGGCCGTGATGGCAACGACACGCTTGTCGGCCTCCGCGGCGCGCAGCAGCGCCTGGCCGAAGATTTCGGAGTACGATGGTTTCGCGCCGGGCTTAGCCGGGCTCTCTCCGGTCTTCGGGTCGTAGGGATTCGCGCCGTGGAATTTCTCGGGGGAGCGAATCGCCGCCTCAAGTCCTTTGCCCTTCTTGGTGAGCACGTGGATCAGGATCGGCACGTCGGCGTGCCGCGCGAACTCCAGGTTCTTGATCAGCGCGTCGAGATCGTGCCCGTCGACTGGCCCGAGGTAGCGAAGCCCGAACTTCTCGAAGAGCGAAGACTCCACCAGGAAGTCCTTCGTCTCGCGCTTCCACTTGTGGTACACGCGATTCAGTTCCGCGCCGACGGGGAAGCTCTTGAAGAACGACTCGAGGTCGTGATTGAGCCGATTGTACGTCGGGCTCGTGCTGAGGCGGTTGAGGTAGGACGAGATGGCGCCGACATTCCGCGCGATCGACCACTCGTTGTCGTTGAGCATGACGATCAGGCGCTTGGTCGACGAAACCACATTGTTTAACGCCTCCATCGTGATGCCGCAGGTGAACGCGGCATCGCCGCAGATCGCGACGACGTGTTCGCCCGTGCCGCGGAGGTCGCGGGCCGTGGCCATGCCGAGCGCGGCGCTCAGCGCAGTGCCTGCGTGACCGGCACCGTAGGAATCGTGAGGGCTCTCGCTTCTCGTGAGGAAACCGCAGGCACCGTCAGTCTGGCGCAAGTTCTTGAAGAAATCGCCGCCCCGGCCGGTGAGCAGCTTGTGCACGTAGCCCTGGTGGGCGACGTCGAACACGAACTGGTCCTCCGGGGTGCTGAACACGCGGTGTAGGGCGAGCGTCAGCTCAACCACGCCGAGATTGGGTCCGATGTGGCCGCCCTTGCTCGAGGTCACAGCGATCAACTCATCCCGGATCTCGGCTGCGAGCCGCGGCAGCTGGTCGACGGCCAGCGCCTTTACGTCCTCGGGCCCCCGGATTTTCGGGAGAATCGGCTCGGGCGCTGCGGAGGGCGCGTCTTTGGATTCGCTCATGAATTTCGACAGCGGGGTGTCAGTCCTCCTCGGCGACCGGCAGGGGCTCGACGGCGGCACCGTCCTTCCGCTTCTTCAGGATCTCGATCTTCAGCTCGGCGTCCTTGAGCCTGGCCTCGCAGATCTTCAGTAACTTGTTGCCCTCCTCAAACTTAGCAAGGAGGTCAGCCAGCGGGGTGTCGCCTGACTCCATGGACTCCACGATCTTCTCCAGCCGGGCGAGAGCCTCCTCGAAGGAAGGCGCGGCGGCGGTTTTTTCTTTCACGGGCGGCAAGATGCCCCCGGGAAAACCCCTTTTCAAACAATCTTTGGGTGGGGGATCGCGGAGGGGTGGTTGGTTATCGGTTCGAACAATCGCAGAAACGCGGAAGAGCGAAATTTGGGGGCTGGCGGAGGGCCGGAGTGTCAGAGTACCTGAGTACCGGGGGCCTGAGGGCCGGACGATCGCGGAAACTGCCGAAAACCTGCCAGTTTCCGCTACCGGGCGCTGAATTCGATGTAGCCCGCTACGGGAGGAGCGGGATCCGAGTGCAGCTTCCCTGCCCTCCCGGGCAGGGCCACATTTACGAATGGTCCGCAGCGAGCGGCAGTCTAGGTTCCGAAGATGCCGCCACCAAGCAGACGTTCCTCGTCGTAGAGCGCCAGGATCTGTCCGGCCGCGAGTGCGCGCTGGGGTTGATCGAAGCGAACCACTGCTGAGCCGTCCTGCTGCGGGCTGAACACAAGCGGCACCCGGGGGTCTCGGTGACGCACCCGACCTTCCAAGCGTGCGTTATCGGCAACGGGTTCCCCGATCCAGCTCAGAGAGTGCACGCCGATTTCCGTTCGGTGAAGGCCGGGTGCGGTCGTGCTGTCGAACGCGACGAGCAGCGCGTTGTCCGCGGAGCGCTTGCCGACCACGACGAAGTTGCGGTTGTCGGTGTTGGACGGAATTCCGATGCCGCGCCGCTGGCCGAGCGTGAACAGATGCAGTCCCCGGTGCTCTCCGAGCAGGCGACCTCCCTCAGCCTCGATCACCGGCCCGGGTCGGTCGGGGACGAAGTGCCTCAGGAAATCGCGCATCTTCACCTCGCCGATGAAGCAGATGCCCTGGCTGTCCTTCTTTCCGGCGGTTGGCAGGCCGGCCTCGCGGGCGAGTCGCCGAAGCTCCGGCTTGCGAAGGTGGCCCACCGGAAAACGGGCGTCGCAAAGCTGGTCGCCGCGCAGCAGTGCCAGAAAGTAGGTCTGGTCCTTGTCGGGATCGACCCCCTCTAGAAGAGAGAGCCGCCCGGAATCGTCGATCCGGCGCGCATAGTGACCCGTGGCGACGGCGTCGAATTCGCGTTCGCGCGCCCAGTCGAGGAACACGCCGAACTTCATCTCGCGGTTGCAGAGCACGTCGGGGTTGGGCGTCAGTCCGCCTGAGTAGCCCTCGATCAGGGGATCCACGACGCGCGAGCGATAATCGCGCATGAGGTTCACCACCTGGAAGGGAATGCCGAGATGATCGGCGACGGCTGCGGCGTCCTCGATGTCCCGCTGCCACGGGCAGTCGCCGATCACGTTCTCCTCGTTGATCCAGTTCTTCATGTAAGCCCCCGCGACGTCGAAGCCCTGTTGCTTCAGCAGCAGCGCAGCGACGGAGCTGTCGACTCCGCCGGACAGGGCTACGAGGATGCGTTCGGGGTGGGACATCAGGAGGCAGTAATCAGCGAGGGAATTTCACAGAAGGGCGCAGAGGGAGGCCGAAGGGTTTCGCATCAAAGTCGCAAGCATCACTCGAAGACCTCGGGAAGACTGAACTGGCGAGCGGAAGTCGGGTGGCAATTTCGGATTTGCACAGAAGGCCGCAAAGGAGGTGGAGGCTGTTTGGAGTTTCAGCGATCAGCCTCCTTGAGGATCATTCGGGAAATCCCGTCGGCAAGCCGGAGCACATTGAAATTGATCAACAGACCCAATGGGACATCCAGAAGCTTCATGTAGCTCAGTAGCTGCGCCTTGTGGATAGGGAGTATCGAGTCGACAGCCTTGATTTCGATGAGAAGACAATTGTCGACGAGGAGATCGAATCTAAGCGGTTTCTGCCTGGATTGGCTCTTGTATTGGATCTCCACCTTGGCCTGTTGGGTCGTCTGAATTCCAAGTGATCGAAGTTCGCAGGCCAGGCACCACTCGCAAATCGACTCGATCAAGCCAGGCCCCTTGTCGCGGTGGACTTCAATGGCGGCTCCGATCACCAGCTTTGTCAGCGATTGAGCTCTGGAAAACGCCGGATGCATGGGAATTGCCGCATCCACTAGAACGGAGAAATCGCGAACAATCTTTCAGCGATTTCCACTCAACCAGCACTTCACGCCAATGACAACGGCTGCTGAGTGCCCCTTCGTGACCTTGTGAAAAACAATCCGTTCACTGATGTCCCAGTCCTTTTTCACGGAAGGTCGCAGAGGTCGATCTGGGCATTTTGGTGGTGCTCCGTTCGTAGTACCGGGCGCCGGCTACCCAACAAAGCCCTTCGGTTCAGTCTTTGCGTCCTTCTGTGCAAAACGAACTGATCGCCTGGTCCGTGGATCGGTTTTCCAAGAAGTTTCCCCCTTTGAGGCCTTCTGTGAAAAACGAACTAATCCCCTGGCTACTGTAGCGCTCGACTTCCGACTTGTGCGGCCTCGGGCGCGGGAGATGCTTCCGTTTCCCGGATGACTTCACGTTCACGCAGCATCGCACGGGCATGGCTGGAAACCCCGTCCTCGGGCGTCATCGAGCTGATGCACGACTGGCATGCCCATCATCGGCCCCCGGTCGCCGTCTGCCACGGGGCGGCCTGCGTCGTTCTGGCCGAGCTCGGACCGCTGCCCGAGTTCCTGTTCGGCCTCGAGAGCGGATTCTTCACCGACAAGAACGGCGTGCTATTCTTTGTGCTGCCGGTGCGGCGTGTCCCGGACCTCGATCCCGAGCAGGACGCGGTGTACGTTGCCGGCGATTTCAACGGATGGCAGGACGCCGTCGGCCAGGAGCACTGGCAGCTGAAGCCGGGCGAGTTCAACGGGCTCCCCGTGCTTTTATGGTCCGGGGAGGCGAAGCAATTCTCCGCAGGGCAGCGGTTCAAGTTCGTGACCGGATGGCATCACTGGCTTCCCGTGCCGGACACGGCCCCGAACGCGCTTCGTGACGATCTGGGTAACGCAAACCACCAGCTCGATCCCAACAGGTCCGGTCGCCACCTCTTCAGCTTCTCTGTGGCCGAGCCGCTGGACCTCACCCAGACGTGGACGGTCGGATGGGCCGACGACGGCGGCGAGGTGCCGCTGCGCCCGGGCGCCTTCTTTCATGCGCTCGAGACGGAACTGCCGCTCGGTGCTGTCGTCGGCCGCGGCGACACGACATTCCGCCTGTTCGCCCCTCGCGCGCAGCGCGTGGAGCTCTGTCTCTGCTCGGACCTCGGAGGGCAGGGTGCGCCGCTCCGGTACGCCCTGCGACATCAGGACGAGGCCGACGGGCGTTGGGCGGGCACGTGGGAGGTCACCCTCGAACAGAACCTGCACGGTTGGTTCTACTGGTACTCGGTCGCCGGTCCCGAGGGACCCTACAGTCACTTCGATCCCTCACACCGGGTGCTCGATCCCTATGCGCTGGCAACAGTCGACCGGGACGGTCCCGGAATCGTGCTCGACCGAAAGTGGATCGGCCTGGGAGACCGGTCATTCCGCACGCCTCCCTGGCAGGACCTCGTGATTGCCGAGGCCCACGTGCGCGACCTTGTTGTGAAGGCCCCGCTGGAATCGATGAGCGATGCCGGCGTTCGTCTCGGATTCAGGGAGCTGCAGGAATGGGTTGAGAGCCCCGAATTCCACCTGCATCGCCTCGGGATAAACGCGGTCGAGCTGCAGCCCGTGCAGGAGTTCGATGACCGGGCGCGCGAGGAGTACCACTGGGGGTACATGACGAATAATTACTTCTCCGTGGAGTCGAGCTACGCATCCAAGCCAGCCGAGGCCTCCGGGATCCGGGAGTTCCAGGATCTCGTCGCGGCGTTCCATCGGCGTGGCATGGCCGTGATCCTGGATGTCGTCTACAACCATGTCGGCGAGCCCGCGCACCTGCTCTTCGTAGACAAGCTGTACTACTTCGAGATGAACGATACCGGAAGGCTCTCGAACTGGAGCGGCTGCGGCAACGACCTGCGTGCCTCCTCGGCGATGACGCGCCGGCTGGTCATCGACAGCCTCATCCATCTCGTGGAAGCCTACGGCGTCGATGGATTCCGTTTCGACCTCGCCGAGCTGCTTGGAGTCGAGCTGCTCAGTGAGGTCGAGCGCGAGCTGAAGCGAGTGAAGCCCGACATCATCCTGATTGCGGAACCGTGGAGCTTCCGGGGTCACATCGCGGGCGAGCTCCGCGACACGGGGTTTGCGTCCTGGAACGACGGCTATCGCGAGTTCCTGCGCGAGTTCGTGCGGGGTGGGGCGACGCCGGTTCAGTTCGAGTACTTCCTGAAGGGGTCACCCTGGCACTTTGCGAAATGGCCGGCGCAGACGGTCAACTACGCGGCCTCACACGACGACCGGGCATGGATCGACGTGATCACTGAGAATCCCGACTTCCAGGGCGATGTGCCCACGGCGAACGACCGCCGGCGCACGCACATTATGGCGGCGATACTCTTCGCATCGATCGGAATTCCAATGCTGCCCGCGGGGCAGGACTTCATGCGTTCCAAGCGGGGAGTCAGCAACACCTACCAGCGGGGTGACCTGAATGCGTTGGATTACACGCGGGTGCTGCGATACCCGGGAACGCACGGCTATTTTGCCGACTGGATCGCGTTTCGCAGGAGCGAAGCTGGACGGCTGCTGCGCCACTATTCCAGGGCAAGCGAAGGATTCTTCCGGTTCTATTTCGCGCCCGACTCGACTGCCGCTGCGGTCGTGTACAACGCGGACAGGTCGATGGGTGGCAAGCGCCTGATGTTCATGGTCAATCCCACTGCCCACGACGCCACCATTGCCCTGGACGCGGAGGCGGAGAGTGGTCCCTGGCGGCAGCTCGCGAATATCGACCGATTCCTCGCCGGAGACGCTCCGGGCATGATGCATGCGGTGAAAAAGGAGCTCTTCTGTCCGGCCTTGTCGCTCGGCCTGTGGATCGCGGAGTAAGGCCATTCGGACCCTCAACCACTGATCCACACTGATGGTCGCTGTTCGAGGATTCTGCTGCGCTCCTACTGAGCCAAGAAGTCGTCGCCCGCGCTGCACAGCGAGCCGAAGCTTTTCTTTCCAGGGTCATGGGGAAGGGGAACGCTGATCTCCGCTAATCTTCGCTGATGGTCGGGATGAGCGTGGATTAGCGACAATTAGCGTTCCCAACGTCCATGGCTCGCCAGTGAGCGGTCGTCTGGCTGACCACCAAAATCCCGGTTCGAACAGCGATTCCGCCCTTTCGTGCTTTCGCGATCGGTTCGGTCCGCATTTTCGTGGCCAGGATTTTACAAGTGGGTTTCAGGCATGCCGCGCTGGTGACGGTTTCGCGGTCTGCCGTTGACACACCCCCGTCGCCAAAACCCTTGCATCCCGCCCCCCGGCTCGTTGAGTCGTCGGTTTCCCTGTCCTCAACGGACTGGCCGGCAATCTGCTACAGACACGATTAAACTGAAATCCAACGGAGAAACTTCACATGGCCGTTAAAGTCGCAATCAACGGGTTCGGACGCATTGGGCGCCTGGTCTTTCGCGCACTTGTCGAGCAGGGCCTGCTCGGCACCACCCTCGATGTCGTCGCCGTGGGCGATATCGTTCCTGCCGACAACCTGGCCTATCTGCTCAAGTACGATTCGACCCAGGGCCGGTTCTCTGGAACCGTCGCCTCGAAGAAATCCGCCCCTGACAAGGCGGAGGACGACGTTCTCGTGGTGAACGGCCGCGAGATCCGCGTTGTCAGCGCGAAGACTCCCGCTGAGCTCCCATGGGCCTCGCTGGGCGTGCAGCTCGTGATCGAGTCCACCGGCCTCTTCACCGATGCCGAGAAGGCCAAGGGGCATCTCGCCGCTGGCGCGAAGAAAGTGATTATCTCGGCCCCCGCCAAGGGCGAGGACATCACGGTCGTGATGGGCGTGAACGACGGGAAGCTTGACCTCGCGAAGCACAACATCATCTCCAACGCCTCCTGCACCACGAACTGCCTGGCCCCGCTCGTGCACGTGCTGCTCAAGGAGGGCTTCGGCATCGAGGAAGGCCTGATGACTACGATCCACTCCTATACCGCGACCCAGAAGACCGTCGACGGACCGTCGCGCAAGGACTGGAAAGGCGGTCGCTCGGCGGCCACCAACATCATCCCGGCCAGTACGGGCGCCGCGAAGGCCACCGCCCTGGTCTGCCCGGAAGTGAAGGGCAAGCTCACCGGCATGTCGTTCCGCGTGCCGACACCAACGGTTTCCGTGGTCGATCTCACCGTGAAGACCTCGAAGGCCACCAGCTACAAGGAGATCTGCGAGGCGATGAAGCGCGCCAGCGAGACTTACCTTAAGGGCATCCTTACCTACACGGGCGACGAGGTTGTTTCCTCGGACTTCATCCACGACAAGGCTTCGTCGATCTTCGACGCCGGCTCGGGCATCGAGCTGAGTCCGACCTTCTTCAAGCTCGTTTCCTGGTACGACAACGAGTGGGGCTACAGCAACCGCGTCGTCGACCTCTCGAAAAAGGTCGCCGCCGCCCTCTGACCCTCGGGCTACGCTAGCCGAGAGGGGCGCAGGAACGCGAAGGCTTCAGTTTCTTCGCGTTCCCGGGAAGGCGCTGCGGCTGATTCTTCCAATGGCCAAGTTCAAATCCATCCGTGACCTCGACCTGAAGGGCAGGCGCGTGCTTATGCGCGTCGACTTCAATGTGCCCCAGGACAAGACGACGGGCGCCATCACCAACAACCAGCGCATCGTCGCGGCGCTCCCAACCATCCGGCATGCCCTGGAGCAGGGTGCCCCGGTGGTGCTGATGAGCCATCTCGGTCGCCCGGACGGGAAGCGGGTCGAGAAGTTCTCGCTCAAGCCGGTGGCAGCCGAGCTTCAGAAGCTCCTCGGGCGGCCCGTGACATTTCTCGACGATTGCGTCGGCCCGGCGGTCGAGTCGGCCTGCGCCGCGCCTGCCCCTGGCTCGGTGATCCTCCTCGAGAATCTTCGGTTCCACATCGAGGAAGAGGGAAAGGTGAAGCACAAGGATGGCACCTCGACAAAGGCGGAGCCCGCCGCAGTCGAGGCGTTCCGCGCAAGCCTGACGAAGCTCGGCGACGTGTATATCAACGACGCGTTCGGCACCGCCCACCGCGCTCATTCGTCGATGGTCGGAGTCGGCCTCAAGGCCAAGGCTGCGGGATTCCTCATGGAGGCCGAACTGAATGCCTTTGCGAAGGTGCTCGAGCATCCCGACCGTCCACTGCTCGCGATCCTCGGCGGCGCCAAGATCGCCGACAAGATTCCCCTTATCAATAATCTGCTCGAAAAGGCGAACCGCGTGATCCTCGGCGGCGGCATGGCCTACACCTTCCTCAAGGTGAATCGCGGCATGAAGATCGGGGCGTCGCTCTTCGACGCGGAGGGCGCGAAGATCGTCGCCGAGCTCGAGGCCAAGGCAAAGGCGAAGGGCGTGGAGCTAATCTTTCCGGAGGATTTCATTGCGGCCGACAAGTTCGCGCCGGACGCGAGCACGCAGCCGGCTGATCTGGCAACGGGAATTCCCGATGGCTGGGAGGGACTCGACGCCGGGCCGAAATCCATCGATCGCTACCGGGAGGCGATCCTCTCCTCGAGGACCATCGTGTGGAACGGTCCCTCGGGGGTATTCGAGTTCGACAAGTTTGCGGGCTCGACTCGGGCGATGGCCGAAGCGATCGCGGAGGCCACCGCGAAAGGCGCAACAACGGTCGTCGGCGGCGGCGACACTGCGACCGCGGCAAAGAAATTCGGCGTGGCCGACAAGGTCACCCACTGTTCGACCGGCGGCGGAGCCAGCCTCGAGTTCCTGGAGGGCAAAGTGCTCCCGGGAGTCGCCTTCCTTGAAGGCGAGACTGTTGGAAGTTGAAGCTGGAAGCTCAAGCATCGCCCTCCCGGCAAACTTTCCCCCACCTTCAACTTCAACTTTCAACCTCAACTCATTCCCATGATCCTTCGCAGAAAACTGATCGCCGGAAACTGGAAGATGAACAAGTCGCACACCGAGGCGGTGGCGCTTGTCCAGGAAATCATCGCGGGCATGGGCCGGCACTCCGAGGTCGACGTGGTGGTGTGCCCGCCGTTCACCTCGCTCGGCGCGGTCGGAGCCGCGATCGACGGCTCCCTGCTGAAGCTCGGTGCCCAGAACATGCACCACGAGGCTTCCGGTGCCTTTACCGGCGAGATCTCGGCGCCGATGCTGCGGGCCCATTTTGCGACCCACGTGATACTTGGGCATAGCGAGCGCCGTACGCTGCTCGGCGAGACCGACCCGGCGATCAACCTCAAGGTGCTCGCCGCGCTGCGCAACCAGCTCCGCCCGATCCTCTGCGTCGGCGAAACGCTCGCGGAGCGCGAAGCGGGCAGCACGCTCAAGGTCGTGCAGACCCAGGTCGACGCCTGCCTCGAGGGCGTCTCGAAGGACCAGGCGGCGAGCCTGGTCGTGGCCTACGAGCCCGTCTGGGCGATCGGCACGGGCAAGGTGGCGACCACTGACCAGGCGCAGGAAGTGCATGCGTTCATTCGCGGATTGCTGGGCAAGCTTTTCGGAGAACAGGCAGCCCAGAA
Organism: Candidatus Salsuginivita brisbanensis; assembly: GCA_038144975.1. Classification (GTDB taxonomy): domain Bacteria; phylum Verrucomicrobiota; class Verrucomicrobiia; order Opitutales; family Opitutaceae; genus Salsuginivita; species Salsuginivita brisbanensis. Next base: position 55,488 of record JAYQOU010000008.1, read on the forward strand.
GGTGCGCATCCTCTACGGCGGCTCGATGAAGCCCGCCAACGCACCCGACCTGCTGGCGCAGAAGGACATCGACGGCGGCCTGATCGGCGGCGCGAGCCTCGAGGCACGGAGCTTCATTGAGCTCGTGAAGGCGGCGGCGGCGGCGAACTGACGGATCGGGCCGGCAGGAGCCGGCCCCTCCATGAGTTCCGTTGACGGGGGATAGGCAAACGTGGAGGAACGCGCTCCCGCGCGTCCGCAGGTTGGTCAGTACGCCGGTGCGCTGAATGCGATCTGAGATCCGGCATGCGGATTGGACCGGCAGGAGCCGGTCCCTCCACCGGTTCAGAGGCCTGGGTGCGGGTGTTCAATGGAGAGACACACCTCCGGATCTGACTTTCAGACCTGCAACAGGGCGGAGTCGCCTGAGTCCGGGCGGCGACTCCGGCCTGTCTTGAAGATACGAAGCCGATGAATGAAAGGTCGGCGGCATCTGCCGCCACCTGCGATTGTACTGACAGCCTCTGAAACGGGATTTTCGCCCCGGATCTTTCAGGAAAATCCTGACGAATGCGGCTGTTGGCCGGTTTGACGCGACAGCCGTCTCGCTGTACCAGCCGGCGATGACGAAAAGACCGGCCCCGGGAATTGTGGTGCATGGTGGCGCAGGCGACGGATGGCGCAGCGTGCTTTCACCTGCGGGCGAGAAGGGGGTCCGCGCGGCGATCCGCCGTGCCGTTGGCGCCGGGCGCCGCGTGCTCGAGGCCGGGGGCTCGGCGCTCGACGCGGCGGTGGCCGCGGTCGTAGTGCTAGAGGATGATCCTCACTTCAACGCGGGGCGGGGAGCCTCGCGCAATCGCGACGGCGTCTGTGAGCTCGATGCCGCCGTGATGGATGGCTCTGGACCCGGAGTTGGAGCGGTCGCCGGTGTCCGGCACGTCCGCAATCCGGTGAAGCTCGCCCGCGCGGTCATGGAGCAGTCCGGCAACGTCTTCCTCATCGGCGCGGGTGCGGAACGCTTCGCGAGAGAGGCAGGGCTTCGTCCCGTTTCGGAGGCTTATTTTCACACGGCGGCAAGTTGCCGGGAATGGCAACTGGCGCTTGGCCGGCAACTGGCCGCCCGCTCGTGCGACACGGTCGGTGCCGTCGCTTTGGATGCTGTGGGCAACCTTGCAGCCGCCACCTCGACGGGTGGAGTCGTTGGAAAGCGCCCGGGCAGGGTTGGCGATTGTCCCGTTGTCGGTGCCGGCACCTATGCCGACAATTCAAGCTGCGCGGTTTCAGCAACGGGGATCGGCGAGCATTTCGTGCGGCTGCTCGCTGCGCGCGAGATCGCCGGACGAGTCCTGGACCGCGGCGAGACCCCGATTGTCGCCGCAAAGGCACTGCTGCGCCACGTCGTTGCGAAAGGCGGTCTCGGCGGATTCGTGGTGATCGATCGCCGTGGGCGTTTTGCCGCGCCCTTCACGCCGGATGCCATGCCGCGTGGCTGGTGGTTTCGCGGCAAGCCGGTGACCAGCGCGATCTGGCGGGAAGACTGATAACGGGTGACGTGGAGGGACGCGCGTGAGCGCGTCCGCCGGTTGGCCAGTACACCGCTGCGCTGAATGCGATTGGAGATCTGAAATGCGGATTGGACCGGCGGAAGCCGGTCCCTCCACGGGCTCAGAAGACTGGTATCGGTCCCTCCACGGAGACTGATGACCGACTACGGACCGACGTGGAGGGACGCGCTTCTGCGCGTCCGCAGCTCAGCGCACCTGGACTTCGATCGAGACGATGCGGTCGCCTCGAACAAGACGGTCGATGACATCCATCCCCGCATCCACGTAGGCGAAGACCGTATAGCCGCCGTCCAGGTGGGGCTGCGGCGAGTGGGTGACAAACCACTGAGAGCCCCCCGTATCCTTTCCCGACAATGCCATGCCCACCGCACCGCGCACGTAGGGCAGGGGATTCACCTCGCACCGGATCTCGTAGCCGGGTCCTCCGGTCCCGTCGCCCCGCGGGTCGCCTGTCTGAACGACGAAGTTCGGCACGACCCTGTGGAACGCGAGCCCGTTGAAATAGCCCTGGGCCGCGAGCTGCACAAAATTGTCCACCGTGAGCGGGGCAGCCTCGGCATTCAGCCGCATCGCGAACTCGCCCCGGCTGGTGCTCACGATTGCCACGACGGTCCGGCCGACCCGGTCGAGCGCCCTGGCGTAGTCGGCCACCGTGTTGCGTGTCCGGCTCGAAGCGTTACCGATCGCGATGTCACTGACTCCGTTGGCGGTGAGCTGGGTCAGGGCAAGCTGCACGACGGCATGGCTCCGCGATTCGAGGGCCGTCTGCTGGATCGCAGCGTTGGCGGTTGGAGTCTTCTGTACGGCAAGCGCGTTGATGATCGAGAGCGCGACTTCGTCAGACTGCCCGCGCAGCGCCGGTGCAAGGGCCTCGGTAAGGCGCCGCTCCGATTCCTGATCGGGCGGCAGTGTTGCGAGGATGCTTGCGGCGGTGGAAAGGGCCGTCGTGTCGTCGCCGATGAGCTGCAGTCGAGCAGACATCGCCAGTTCAGGATCGCGCAGGGCTTCAAGCGCGAGGAGTATGTCGGGAACCGCCTGGCGCGGCACCATCCTCGCTGCCAGCCAGGACCGCAGGTTTCGGATGGCCAGGCTTCTCAGCATGGCAGCTGCCGAATCCTCTGCCGAGAGGGACGAGAATTCCCCGAGCGCAGCTGCCCAGGCCGCGACCCGGTTCCGATCCCCGAATGCCGCGGCAAGCTGCTCGGGCCTGGATAGCGAGAATGGCTGTTCGCTGATATACCGCGCGGGATCGATGCGTGCCAGGGACTGTTCGATCTCGGGGGCGTCCCGTGCCACGGTCGAGCGAAGCGTCAGAAGGAGGCTGTACGCATCGGGGTCCCGTGTCCCGGGCAACGCCTGTCCGAGCGCCTGAGCAATTTCCAGAAGTTCGTTGAATGCCTCGCTGCCCGCCGCAACTGCAGGCGTGCCGGGCTGTGCCGGTACCGGAACGAGTTCCTCCGCGCGCGCGATCAGCGCGGCGACTCCGCCCATCTCTGCAAACCGGGGAAGCGTCCGCACGGCGGTTACCCGAACGCGAAGGTCGGGATCCTCGAGGCCGTTGCGCACAAGGTCGAAGGCGCGAGTCTCGGTGGACGCCAGGCGCAGGGTGTTGGCCCGGACCGCTGCGCTCGGGTCATCCCGTGCCAGTCGCCGTGCAGTAGCAATGCCGTCCGACAGGCCGAGACGCGCGAGGGTCCCGGCGGCAGCGCCTCGGATGGCGTCGTTGGGCGAGTCCAGGAAGCGGGCGGCAACGGGACCGATCTCGGGCGGTCGTGTGCGCAGGGCGGCGGTGAGGCCAAGGACGACAAACTCGGGATCCGGCGTTTCCCGGGCCGATTCGACAGAGAGTGCCGAGACGATCAGCGCCAGGGCAGACTGCCGCCGCAGAACTTCGGTTTCGGAAACCTGTGCGATGATCTTTCCCAGCGCCTCGATCGCCCTGGATCGCACCGCGGTGGATTCGCGCTCGTTCGCGATCACAAGGTTCAGCGAGGCATCTCCTCCCGTGCCGATCTCACCCAGCGCGAACGCAGCCATTGCACGCACCGAGAGGTCGGGGTCCGACATCAGGAGCGGGATCAGGGCATTGACCCCGTACGGGTCGCCGATGCGCCCCACGGCGAGCGCCGCGCGTTCCCGCACCTGCGGGTAGTCATGGGAGAGAAGATCTAGCAGTCCGCTCGAGAGGTTCCGGGTGTCCTCGGCCTCGACGATCGCCAGCTGGAGGTCGCGCTCGATCGCGGCTGCTGGCTGTGCCGTCGCGACCCCGGCGGAGGAGCCGAGAGCGACCAGGGTCGAGAGTAGCAGGCGGCGGAGGGGCATCGCAGGCAGTGACAGGGGGGGTAACGCTTGGCGTCGATCCTCTTCAGGGCAATCCGACAGGCGTTGCAGCCGATGCCCATCTTGCCGGGAATTCCGTCGTGGGTCCGAGGTTCTTACACCCGTCCCCGATCGTGGGGCAGCTTGTCTTTTCTTCGAACATCCCAGTACCCATATCCTGCATGAAACCTGGAAGCACACCCTATTCCCGCCCGGCGTCCGTGATCCTGGCGGTAGGTCTGATGGTCCTCGGCGCAACGCCCGCCCTGGCGCAGCGCGGTGGCGCGGGAGGCCCGCCCCCCATCGAGGTGGCCTGGAACGATTCGATCCCGGCCGGCACTGCGGAACACGCGACCCGCGCCCTGGCCGAATCCACCCGACGCGCGGAATGGGTCGATATCCGCATGGCCGATGGTACCGCCCTGCGTTCCTGGGTGGTGCATCCGACCGGGGTCGAGCGTGCAGGCGTTGTTCTGGTCATCCATGACATTCGCGGCATGGCTGACATCGCACGCGCCGTCGGCGACCAGCTGGCCCAGGACGGATTCATTGCGATCGTGCCCGACTTCCTTTCCGGCAAGGGTCCGAATGGTGGGGGGACGGAATCTCTCGGCAACGTAGTCGGCCAGGCGATCCAGGGCCTGACCGACGTGAAGCAGCGCCTCGACGCGGCGATGGCCTACGGCAAGTCGCTGCCGAACTCCAACGGCAACACTGGCGTGGTGGGCTTCTGCTGGGGCGGCGCGCAAAGCTTTGCGTATGCCGCGGCACAACCCGACCTCACGGCGTCAGTCGTCTACTACGGCAACGCTCCGGAAAACGGCGCCAACGAGGCCGCGTTTGCTGGTGTCCGTGCGCCGGTTCTCGGCCTCTATGCCGGCAACGACATGCGCATCAACGCTACGATTCCGGCGACCGAGGCCGCCATGCGCAACCTCGGCAAGAGCTATGAAGTGCACACCTTCGAGGGCTCCGGCCACGGGTTCATGGGCAACCAGGCGGGTGCAGGCGGCGCGAATCTTCGCGCGGCCGAGCAGTCCTGGCCGCTGGCGATCGCTTTCTTCAGGGAACACCTGAACTGAGTAGGGTATTGGTCGGTCATCGGTTCCATGGGACTTATGGGTCCCATGGAACTGATGCTCCTCTGGCCTAGTTTCCTCGGCTCGATCTCCTGGGCCTGCTCATCCTTTCCCTGAGGCCGCCATCTCTCAGGAAGTCCTGCTCGAGTTTCCGAATCTGGCGATCCAGCAGGTAGTTTGCCTGGTGGATCAGGCAGATCGCGAGGTTCGCGACGACTTCTGCCGACCGGGTCTCAACATAGGTCCTATAGGTCTCATAGGACTCATCCTGCCTTCGACACAGATTTCTCGCGAACACCGCTTCCCGAGAGTCCTTCTCCCACTGCCGCAGACTGCGGGTGCGCAGATGGTCCCGATAATCCTCGAGCAGTTCCTCCAGGCTGGCTCGCGCGACGTTGGTCAGCTTGATCTCCATTTCCTTCGAGGTGCCGGAGGCCTGGCTGCCCTCGATGATGTTCTGTTTTCCCGAGCGCGCTGCTTGCACCATCTGGTCGATCGTGCGGTCTCCTCGCTTCAGGAAGCGGTCGCATAAGCAGTAGGTGAGATCGAAGATGATCCGCGACTTTCGGTAGGAAAGCAGGACTTCGAAATGTCCATGCGGCGGGATGAATCCGGTGGTTTCCATGGTGGTTTGAAACCTCCGGACATTGGTCTCATGGAACCGATGAGTCTCATGGGACTCATGATGGCAAGCCCTTTGGCCTCCGGCACCCTTATCCCACCCAGGAGCGCGCGTTTCGGAAGAGGCGCATCCAGGGAGAGTCCTCGCCCCAATCGTGCGGGTGCCAGCTCAGCGCGACAGTGCGAAAGACGCGTTCGGGGTGGGGCATGAGGATCGTGGCGCGGCCGTCCTCCGAGGTGAATGCGGTCATGCCCCGCGGCGATCCGTTGGGATTAAGCGGATACTCCTCGGTGGGCCGATGCCGGTTGTCCACGTAGCGGGCGGCAACCAGTCCCGATCCGCTGAAGCGTTCCGCGGCGGCCGCGTCCGGAAACTCGGCAAAGCCCTCCCCGTGAGCCACGGCGACCGGGAGAACGGAACCAACCATACCCTGGAACAGGACGCTCGGGCTGCGCTCGATCCGCAGCGAGATCAGGCGCGCTTCGTAGCGCTCTGACTGGTTCTGCACGAAGCGCGGCCAGGCGCCGGCGCCCGGAATCAGGTCGCGCAGGTTACTCATCATCTGGCAGCCGTTGCACACGCCGAGCGAGAAGGTGTCCTTGCGGGCGAAGAATGCCGCGAATTCGTCGCGTGCCCTCTCATTGAAGAGCACGCTCTTGGCCCAGCCTTCGCCTGCACCGAGCACGTCGCCGTAGCTGAAGCCACCGCAAGCCGCTAGGCCGTGGAAATCCCTGAGCGAAGTGCGACCCGACAGCAGGTCGGACATGTGCACGTCCACCGCACGGAAGCCCGCCCGGTCGAAGGCCGCGGCCATCTCGACCTGCCCGTTCACCCCCTGTTCGCGAAGGATCGCCACTGCCGGACGACTGTTCGGGGCCTTTGCTCCGCCGCCGGCACCGAGGGGGAAGGTCACGATCGGCCGGATCCCGGGATCGTCGCGGTCAAGCCGCAGGCGATGCTCCGACGCGGCACAGTCGGGATTGTCGCGGATCGACGCGATGCGTCGGGTCACGTCGGACCAGGTGTCCCGCAGCGAAAAGAGATCCTCGTCGAACACGACGGCTCCGGCCTGCTTCACGACGAAGCGATGATTGCCGCTCACCGTTCCGATCCGATGAACGCAGTCGCGGAGACCGGCGTCGCTGAACACGGCGATCACGGACTCGAGATCGGTCCTGCGAACCTGGACGACGGCGCCGAGTTCCTCGGAGAACAGGGCCGCGGCGGGATGCGGACCCGCCGGGAGATCGAGCGTGACGCCGACATGACCGGCGAACGCCATCTCGACCGCGGTCGCGAGGAGGCCTCCGTCGGATCGGTCGTGGTAGGCGAGTAGCTGCTTCTCCCGGCCGAGTTGCTGAATCGCATTCCAGAAACCCTTGAGCTCCTCTGCGCTGTCGACATCGGGAGGTTCGGCGCCGGTCTGCGAGTGCACCTGCGCCAGTATCGAGCCGCCTAGCCGATTCTTCCCTCGGCCGAGGTCGATCAGGAGCAGGACCGTGCTATCGCCACGGTCCTGCGGTTCGAAGTTCGGAGTTGAAGTTGAAGCGCGATCTGAATGGGCGCTTGAACTCGAACTTCCGGCTTCGGCTCGCTCCCCGAATCGCAGCTGTGGCGTCAGGCTCAGACGGATGTCCGTCACGGGCGCGAAGGCCGACACGATGAGCGAGACGGGGGCTGTCATGCGCCGCGAGCCGTCGCTGTCCTTCCAGACGGTAGTCATGCTCATCGAGTCCTTGCCGACGGGAATCGTGATCCCGAGCGCCGGGCACAGCTCCATGCCGACTGCATGCACCGCGGCGTAAAGAGCGGCTCCCTCGCCCGCGACCGCGGGCGCGGCCATCCAGTTGGCCGAGAGATTCACGCGTCCGAGGTCGCCGACCTGGGCGGCGGCAATGTTCGTGAGCGCCTCGCCCACGGCGAGTCGCGCGGACGCCGCGGCATCGTTCAACGCCACCGGTGTGCGCTCGCCCATCGCGAGGGCCTCGCCGGCGGTGCTGCCGAACGCCGCCGCCGTCACGCCGCAATCCGCCACTGGCACCTGCCATGGACCGACCATCTGGTCGCGGGAGATGAGCCCGCCGACGGTCCGGTCTCCGATGGTGATCAGGAAGGTCTTGTCCGCCACTGCCGGGTGGCTCAGCACGAGGCGAGCGGCGCTCTTGAGGTCGACCGACTCCAGGTCGAGCGGCGGAAGCTTCCGCGCGAGTGTCGAGTCCTGCCGGTGCATGCGCGGCGGCTTGCCGAGAAGCACCTCGAGCGGCAGGTCGATGGGGCGATTGCCGAAAAGGGAGTCCTCGACAACGAGACGCCGTTCCTCGGTGGCCTCGCCGACGACGGCGAAAGGACAGCGCTCGCGCCTGCAGAGCGCCTCGAACTCGTCGATTCGGGCTGCGGGAACCGCGAGCACGTAGCGCTCCTGCGACTCATTGCACCAGAGCTCGAGCGGGGTCATGCCCGGCTCGTCGCTCGGGATGCGTCGCAGGTCGATGCGCCCGCCGCGCCCGGCATCGTTGACGAGTTCCGGAAGCGCATTGGAGAGTCCGCCGGCGCCGACGTCGTGGATGAACTCGATCGGGTTGGCATCGCCCAGCGCCCAGCAGCGGTCGATCACCTCCTGGCAGCGGCGCTGCATCTCCGCGTTGTCGCGCTGCACGCTCGCGAAATCGAGATCCTCCTGGCCGGAACCGCCCGCCATCGAGCTAGCGGCGCCGCCGCCGAGCCCGATAAGCATCGCCGGGCCGCCGAGCACCACCAGCTTGTCGCCCGGCCGGATGGCTCCCTTCTTCACGTGGCCGGGGGCGATGTTGCCTAGTCCGCCGGCGAGCATGATCGGCTTGTGATAGCCGCGCAGTTCGTTGGCTGCAGAGCCGGTGCCGTGAACCTCCGCCTCATACGTCCTGAAGTAGCCGTTGATCGCGGGCCGACCGAACTCGTTGTTGAATGCCGCGCCTCCGATCGGCCCCTCGATCATGATGTCGAGTGCCGAGGCGAACCGCGCGGGGCGCCCGAGTTCCTTCTCCCAAGGGCGAACGGCGCCGGGCAGGCGCAGGTTGGAGACCGTGAAGCCGGTCAGGCCTGCCTTGGGGCGCGCCCCGCGACCGGTCGCGCCTTCGTCGCGAATCTCTCCGCCGGAGCCTGTCGCCGCGCCTGGGTAGGGCGAGATCGCTGTCGGGTGGTTGTGCGTCTCGACCTTGCAGAGCACATGGATGTCGTCCTCCCGGGAGACGTACGCGCCGCTTGCCGGATCCACGAAGAATCTTCCGCCGCGGGAGCCGCGCAGAACGGCGGCGTTGTCGCTGTAGGCCGACAGGATCCCCTCGCTGTGCAGCTTGTACGTGTTGCGGATCATCGCGAAGAGGGAGGCGTCGCGCGGAGTGCCGTCGATTTCCCAGGAGGCGTTGAAGATCTTGTGACGACAGTGCTCGGAGTTTGCCTGGGCGAACATCATGAGCTCGATGTCGTTGGGGTCGCGTCCCAGCCGCTTGAATGCCTCCACGAGGTAGTCGATCTCGTCGTCGGCCAGGGCGAGCCCGAGCGTGCGATCGGCCTCCTCGAGTGCAGCCCGCCCTTTCGCGAGAACCGGGATCGAGCCCATGGGCCGCGGGGCCTCGTGACGGAAAAGCGTGGCCAGCGAATCGAGGTCGGGAAACACGACTTCGGTCATCCTGTCGTGCAGCAGCCGACGCAGCGCGGCGAGTGGCCTCGGCGGGAGCACATGCAGCGGTGGCTCGAGCGAGCTGTTGTCGATCGTCAGCGTGTAGGCCGTGGCGCGCTCGATGCGCCGCACTTTCTCCAGCCCGCAGATCCTCGCAATGTCCGTGGCCTTGGACGACCAGGGGGAAATCGTGCCCGAGCGGGGCGCAACGACCTGAAGCAGGCCGGTGGCGGCGCCGTCGGTCCGTTTCGGCCCGTAGGTCAGCAGTCGCTCGAGCACATGGCGTTCGTTCTCTGTCAGGTCGCCGGTGAGCTCGGCAACATGCACGAAATGCGCGCTCACTGAGCGAATCCGAATCCCCGCCTCGGCGCATCCCTCGATCAGCTTCTGCTTTCGGGAGCGGGAGAGTGCCGACGGGCCGCGAAGGATCAGCATGGTGGAGTCCTCATGCTCCGCATGCGGCGGGAGGCGTCAAGCGGCGGTGTTCCCGCGAGACGCCTCAGCGGCCGCCGTGGCGGAGGAAATGTGTCATGACCGCTGAAATTCCCGCGAAATTGCCGCGCGAAATCGCGAATCCATAGAAAGCCGTTGACCATTCCGCGGGTCTTCGCGATGAGGGTTGTTTGCTGCCTGCGTTGATAAAAAACCAGACACTGGAGGCCCGTGGCGGGGTGGCCCGGGCGGGGGCATCGCGCAGCCGGGATTCTCATCGATGAGCGACGTCATCCGCCACGAATGCGGCATCGCCCTCGTGCGGCTCCTGAAGCCGCTCTCCTACTATCAGGAGAAGTACGGCAACCCGCTTTGGGGATTCACCAAGCTGTTCCTCCTCATGGAGAAACAGCACAACCGAGGCCAGGATGGTGCAGGGGCGGCCTGCGTGAAGCTGGATATGCCTCCCGGTGAGGCGTTTATGTTTCGAGAGCGGAGCGTGAAGTCCAACCCGCTCGACAAGATCTTCCGCCAGCTGCTGTCGAGCTACAACGACATGGTCGCCGACGGGACGGTGCATCCGGAGTTCCCGGCAACCGTGAAGGAACACTTCGACTTCGGCGGCGAGCTGCTACTCGGGCACCTGCGTTATGGCACCAGCGGCGGCTACAACCAGAGTTCCTGTCACCCGTATTTCCGCCGCAGCCCGTGGCCGACGCGCAACCTGGCTCTCTGCGGCAACTTCAACCTGACGAATACCGCCGAGCTCAACGCCTCGCTGACTGCCATGGGGCAGCATCCGATCTACGCGACGGACACGCAGGCGATCCTCGAGAAGATCGGGTTCTACCTGGACGAGGAGCATGAGGAGAATTTCCGCAAGCTCCGCGACAGCGGGCTGCCCGGGCACGAGATCTCCACCCGAATCAGCGAGAACCTGGACATTTCGCGCGTGCTCACCCGCGCCGCCAAGGGCTGGGATGGCGGGTACACGCTCTGCGGCCTCATCGGCAATGGCGACGCGTTCGCGGCCCGGGACCCATCCGGCATTCGGCCGTGCTTCTATTTCCAGAACGACGAGGTCGTCGCCTTCGCGTCGGAGCGGGCGCCGCTGATGACCGTGTTCGATCTCTCGGTGGAGGACGTGAAGGAACTCGCGCCGGGCCACGTCGTCGTGATCAAGCGCCGCGGCGAGCTGACCGAGTCCCCGTTCACGACGCCGCTCCCTCGCACGTCCTGCTCGTTCGAGCGCATCTATTTTTCCCGCGGCAACGACATCGACATCTACCGGGAGCGGCAGGCGCTGGGTGCGCAGCTCGCCGACCAGGTGATCCGGTCATTTGGGGGCGACTGGAAGAACACGGTGGTCAGTTACATCCCGAACACCGCCGAGGTCGCCTACTACGGTCTGATGTCGGAGCTGCGCACGCGGCGCCGCGCTGAGGTCAAGGCCGCCATCCTCGATGCGAGCGCCAAGGGCCGGCTCGACGAGCCCCTCCTGGACGAACTCATCCTGCGCAACTGGCCGCGTGGCGAGAAAGTCGTCAGCAAGGACATCAAGCTGCGGACCTTCATCGGCCAGGAGTCGCTGCGAAATCAGCTCGCGAGCCACGTTTACGACATCACCTACGGCTCGGTGGGGTCGGACGACACCCTGGTGTGCGTCGACGACTCGATCGTGCGCGGCACCACGCTGCGGCGTTCCATCCTGCGCATGCTCGCGCGACTCAACCCGCGCAAGATCGTGATTGTCTCGACCGCTCCGCAGATCCGCTACCCGGACTGCTACGGGATCGACATGTCCGAGCTCGGCAAATTCATCGCATTCGAGGCGACGGTGGAGCTGTTGAAGGAGAGTGGACAGGGGGCGCTCCTCGAGGAAACGTACCGTCTTTGTCGCGAGGCGGTGGCGACCGACAGTTCGGTGAACCATGTGCGCGGGCTCTACGAGCGGTTCAAGGTCGAAGAGATCTCGGCGAAGATCGCAGACCGGGTGCGCCCGCGAGGCAACGGCTGGAACGGCGAGATCGAGGTCATCTACCAGACTGTCGAGAACCTGCACAAGGCGGTGCCCGGCCACACGGGAGACTGGTACTTCACGGGCAACTATCCAACCCCCGGCGGCTACCGTGTCGTCAACCAGGCCTACGTGAACTATTTCGAGAAACACGAGGGAAGATCGTACTGAATGCCGATGTACGATTTCCGATTGCCGAATTTGAAGAACGCGTTCCGGGAACTGTGCCTGGACCCGACCACCGGTCGCCAAATTGGAATTCGGCGATCCTAGATCGCAATTTCAGAATGTCCCTTTCCTACGAGTCTTCCGGAGTCCGCTATGATCGGCTCGATGCCTTCAAGCGCGCCTGCCAGAAGGCTGCGGCTGGGACGCGCGACCTGCTTGCCTCACACGGCTATTCGGAGCCGGCGGCGACCCGGGGCGAGAGCGCGTACCTGATCGAGGCGAAGGATCATTACCTTGCCCATGTCGAGGAGGGGCTCGGCACGAAGAACCTCGTGGCAGACGCGGTATATGGCGAAGGCGGGAAGTGTTTCTACCGGGAGATCGGCATCGATACCGTCGCGACGATCGTGAACGACCTCGTGACCTGCGGGGCCCTCCCGGTCTCGGTCGCGATGCATGCGGCGGTCGGCGACTCGGACTGGTTTGCCGACGAACGACGGGCGGGCGACCTGGTCGCGGGATTTGCCGAGGGCTGCCGCCGGGCGGGCGCGGTCTGGGGCGGAGGCGAGACGCCCACGCTCCGGGGCGTTGTCGATCCCGGCACCATCGTGCTTGCGGGTTCGGCCGTCGGACGAATCGCCCCGAAGTCGAACCGCATCACCGGGGCGGTGGCCGACGGCAACCGCATCGTGTTCCTGGCTTCATCGGGCGTACACACCAATGGCCTCACGCTCTGCCGTCAGCTCGCCGGGCGCCTGCCGAAGGGCTATGCGACAACGATCGGCGACGGCCGGACCTACGGGGAGGCGCTGCTGGCGCCATCGGAGATCTACGTTGCGTTTGTCCGCGAGTGCCAGGCTCGAGGGGTGCCGCTGCACTATGTGGCACACGTGACCGGCCACGGATGGCGGAAGCTGATGCGACTCGAGGAGCCCTTCGTCTACGAAATCAGCGAACCCGGCCCGATCCCGGCGCTTTTCCAGTTCCTGATGGACGCCGGTCCGATCGAGCTGAAGGAGGCCTATGCCACCTTCAACATGGGCGTGGGCTTCGCCGCGTTCGTCCCCGAGCAATCGGTCAAGGAGACACTCGCGGCCGCCGAGGCGGCGGGCAACCACGCTTGGGTCGCCGGCACGGTCCGTCGCGACGGCAAACGCAAGGCAGTCACGGTTCCGAAGCTCGGACTTACGTTCGAGGGCGACTCGCTGAGGGTCCGGTAGCCGGTGACCTGTGGCCGGTGAGCCAGTGGCCGGTGGGACTCGTAGACTGTAACCATGGAGGGACGACCTCCCGATCGTCCGGCGGGATTCTGATTTCGGTTATCGGGCGGCGCGCATGACATGCCCGCCCTACCTTAAGATCGGTGCTCTGAGCTCGGGGCGACCTGTCTTGCCTCAGCGAAGCCCACAGGCCGATGACTGGCAGGTCGTCCGTCACTGGCTTACCGACGCACAGGCGCACCGGCTACCGCCTTTCCCGAAATCGGCTCGATTGGGGCGATGAGTTGCCGAAGGGTAGGGGCATGAAAACGATCGGCGTCCTCGGGCTAGGGATCATCGGCGACATCTGGGTGAGGCATTATCGGGATGCTGGCGTGCTGGCGGGTTGCTGGAACCGGAGTCCGCGTCCGGAGGCCCCGAACTGGAAACCCACGCCGCGGGCGGTTGCCGAGTCGGCCGATGCCTTGCACGTCGTAGTGGCCGATCCGCCGGCGGTGAAGGGTGTGATCGAGGCGATGCTCCCCGCTCTCGGTGCCGGCAAGCTTGTCATCCAGTCGAGCACGATCGACCCGGCGAGCAGCGCGACCTTCCGCGACCGGGTGCGCGCAGCGGGCGCCGCCTATGTCGAGGCGCCGTTCACCGGCAGCAAGCCTGCCGCAGAGGCCCGCGAACTGGTGTTCTATCTCGGGGGCGACGCGGTCGACCTCGACCGCACCGAGCCCCTGCTCGCACTGCTCTCCGCCGTGCGGCTGCCGATCGGCACCAACGAGCAGGCGGCGGCCCTGAAGCTGGCGATGAACCTGAACCTGGCGGTGCAGATGCAATCCCTCTCAGAGTCGCTGGCGATCGCGCGCCGCGCGGGCATCGGCGACGACACCTTCTTCGCGGCGATGGCGAAGAACGCGGGCTGGTCGGGACTCGCCCGGCTGAAGGAGCCGAAACTCCGTTCGGGTGACTTTTCCCCGCAATTCTCGGTCAAACACATGGCCAAGGATTTGCGCCTGGCCCGAACGACGGCTGGAGGTGCGGACCTGCCTGCCCTCGCCATGGCGCTGTCCCGCCTCGAGGCCGCCGAACAGGCAGGACTCGGCGACGAGGACTTCTCGATCGTGGCGAAGGCACTCTCCGGAAAAACCTGAGAGCCCCGTGGCCGGTCGTGGCGGACTGGAATGCGTGCTCGCTGCCGGGGAGGAGCGAGCACACCCTGTCGGATGGAAAAGCGTCCATTCAAGGATCTCGGTCTCTCTCCCGAACTGCTCAAGGCTGTCGACCGTCTGGGTTTCGAGGAGGCATCGCCGATCCAGACGGCGGTGATCCCCGTGATCCTCGCCGGTCACGACGTGGTCGGACAGTCCTCCACCGGATCGGGAAAGACGGCGGCGCTCGCGGTAAAGAAACTCGCCGGCATCGAGCTGAAGGGCGTGGCGCTCGCGCCGGTCCTGACGAAGGCCGGGCCGCCGCCCGCCGCTTGACAGTCCCGGATTGGCGGCGCTATCCCGTTGGCCCCGTATGGAAGCCGCGCTCGATCAGCCCGTGCTTGTCCTCAACCGCCTGTGGCAGGCGGTCAACGTTGTCGGCGCCCGCCGCGCCTTCGCGCTCCTGGCCCGCGGCCATGCGCACGTGGTGCACCAGGAAGAGGAGGATTTCCGCACTTTCTCGATGCTCGACTGGATCGATTTTTCGTCGATCAACCCGCCGATCGCGGAACTCGAGATGGTGCGGACTCCCACGCGCACGATCCGCCTGCCGCGGGTCATCCTGCTCAGCTTCTTCGACAAGCTTCCCTGCAAGGAGCTGAAGCTCACCCGCAACAACGTGTTCGAGCGCGACAAGAGCACCTGCCAGTACTGCGCCCGGCCGATGCCCCGCGAGAAGCTCAATCTCGATCACGTGATCCCGCGTCACTACGGCGGCAAGACGACCTGGGAGAACATCGTCTGCTCCTGCATCCGCTGCAATACGCGCAAGGCGAACCGCCTGCCGCATGAGGCAGGCATGCGTCTGATCCGGAAGCCCGTGCGCCCGAAGTGGCGGCCGGTCATCTCGCTCGTGCTCGGCACGCAGCACCGGGAGATGTGGAAGGACTTCCTCGATCTCGCGTACTGGAACGTCGAGCTGGAGGAATGATCCCATCGCGGATTTTGGATTGCGGAATGCGGATTGTTTGCCGGATCCGATTCTGTCCCAGTGACAGTTCCGCTGCCGGCCTGCCTCGCGTGTCCCTCAATCCGCAACCCGCAATCGGCAATTCGCAATGTTAACAACTCTCGTCATGACCGTCATCGGGCCCGATCAGCCCGGCATTGTGCAGAAGATTGCCACGCGGGTCGTGGACAAGGGTGGCAACTGGCTCGAAAGCCGGATGGGGCATCTCGGCGGACAGTTTGCAGGAATCCTGCGCGTTGAGGTCGAGAAAAAGAACGAGGCGGCCTTGATCGAGGCCCTGCGCGGGCTCGAGGCCGAGGGACTGCGCGTTGTGGTGCATTCGGGCGGCGAGGATGGGCCCGCGGCTGGCGGACTCACGGTGCGCCTGGAGCTTGTCGGGCAGGACCGACCGGGAATCCTGCGGCAGATCTCCGGCGTGCTCGCGAATCACCGGGTCAATGTCGAGGAACTCGCCTCGGAGCGGGTGAGCGCCCCGATGGGCGACGGAACGCTTTTCCAGGCTCGGGCGACGATCCGCATGCCCGAGGGCCTCGACCTGAATTCCCTGCGCACTGAGCTCGAGAAGATCGCGGCCGACCTGATGGTCGACGTGAAGCTGGAACCGTGACCGGTAGCCGGTGAGCCTGTGGCCTAGCCGGCGCGCATGACATGCCCGCCCTACCCGGGGTGAAGGCGCCGGATCTACCGAGCACCGAGTTGTAGGCGGGGTGCCCTCACCCCGCTTTGATGTCGTCCGCAGATTTTCGATATCGCCTTCCAGGCGGCGCCTGACAGGTCCGCCCTACCTTCAGATCTGTGCACCGTGGTAGGGACGACCTGTTAGGTCGTCCGCCCGAAATCGGACGACATTCCTCCTGCCGAAACCACTGCAATCGTACTCGTGATCTTGCTCCTACTCGTGCTCTCGGCTTTTTCGAGAACGAGAACGAGAACGAGTAAGATTAAGAGTAAGAGTACGATTACCGACCCACAGGCCACAGGCTACAGGCCACTGGTCACCGGCCACAGGCTACGGTTCCAGCCAGACGTGCTTGTAGGGGTGATGATCCAGCAGCGTCGGGTTCCACCCGCGGACCGATGGCTGGATCAGGAATGCGTGCACGTTGTAGTAGAGGGGAATTATCGGCGCGTGCTCCAGCAGCAGCGTCTCCGCGCGGCGGTAGATCGTGTTTCGCTGCGCCGCATCCAGGGTGAGGCCGGCCTCGCGGATGGCGGCATCGTAGTCGGCGTTGGCCCAGCGGGTGTGATTGTTCGCGCTGTCGCTGCGCCAGGGTTCGAGGAAGGTGAGGGGATCGACAAAATCGCCGACCCAGTCGTACAGCAGCAGCTGGTAGTTGCCGGCGGCGCGCTCGGCGCGCACGACGCGGGCCTCCTGGGTCGCGAGCCGCACCTCGACGCCTAGCTCAGTCCGCCACATCGCCTGCAGTGCCTCGGCGATCAGGCGCAGGTTCTCGGAATTCGGCAATAGAAGCTCGAAGGCCGGCAGTCCCGCACCGCCGGGGTAGCCGGCCTCGGTCAGCAGGCGGCGCGCTGCCTCTGGATCGGACGGAATTCCGGGCGGCGGCTGGTAGCCTGCCGCACCGGGCGGTGTGATCGCGCTCGCGGCGGTCTGTCCGCCGCGCAGCACCCGGTCGACCAGGGCCGTGCGATCGATCGCCATGCCGAGTGCGCGGCGCACTCGGGCATCGTTCAGAAAGGGACGAGTGACGTTTGCCCTAAGGAAGTAGGTGTCGAGATAGCGGTCGGTGCGAAGCAACTGCGGGGCATCTGAGCGGTACACTTCCGCCTTTCCTGCGGGCAGAGCATAGGTGAGGTGCAGCTGTCCGGTCCGGAATGCCCGTTCCTCGGCATCCAGACTTTCGATCGGATGAAAGTGCACGGCATTCAGCCGAACCGCTGCGGCGTCCCAGTAGTTGTCGGATTTCACCGCGACGATCCGCTGATTGGGTGCCCAGCTTTCGAGTCGAAACGGACCGTTGCCGACGAGGGTGCCGGGACGGGCCCACGGGTTGGCGCGGTCGGCGAAACCGCCGAGCGCCTCGATCGAGGCGCGGTGGACGGGCATCCAGGCTGCGTGGCTCAGCAGGGCCAGGAAATGCGGCGCCGGTTGGTCGAGCCGCACGCGCAGCGTTCGTGGGTCGGGAGCCGAGACGCCGACCTGGGAGAAGTCGGTGATCGCGCCCTTGTGGTAGGCCTCGGCGTTCTCGATCAGGTAAAGCATGCCGGCGTTCTCGGCGCCGAGGGAGGGCGTGAGCATGCGCCGCCAGGCGGCGACGAAGTCCCCGGCAGTTAACGGATCGCCGTTGGACCAACGTGCGTTCGCGCGAAGCCGAAAGGTGTAGCCGAGTCCGTCGGGAGCGGCCTCCCAGCTCTCGGCGACTCCGGGCACGGGGTGCAGATCGACGGGATCCTCGGTGACAAGTCCCTCGAACAATGCGGAGATCATGTCGATCTCGGCGACGGTCGTGACCAGGTGCGGATCGAGGCTCGCCGGCTCCGCGCCTATGCCGCGGTGGAGAACCTGTGTTTGGTTGCCTTCCTGGACATTGCTCGCCGGCCGGGTGCAGGCGGTGGCGGTTAGGAGGGCGGCGGACAGGAGACAGAGGGCCGGTAGCCTGTAGCCTGTTGCCTGTGGCCTGTGGCCGGTAGGCCGTATGATTGGCGTCACGAGGTCGGCCGGAATCATGAGCGGGCGAGCAAAGCGACGGCGTGGGCGGCGATGGCGAGGCCCTTGCCGATGTCGCCCACGCCTTCATTGGTCGTCGCGTTTATTCCGATTTCGTCGGGAAGGAGTCCGGAGGAGGCGCCGAGCGCCTTCTTCATGTCGGCCAGTCGCGGGGCGAGCTTCGGTCGCTCGGCAATCACGGTGACGTCGATATTCTGGATATCGAAGCCGAGCCGGACGATCTCGGCACAGACTTTTTTGAGCAACACCTGGGAATCGACGTCCTTGTAGGCAGGATCGGTGTTCGGGAAGAAATGTCCGATATCCGGCAGCGCGGCAGCCCCGAGCAGGGCGTCGCAAACGGCATGGGTCACGCAATCGGCATCGGAATGACCCTCAAGGCCGAAGTCGGCCTCGAAACGGACGCCGCCGAGAACCAGCGGTCTGCCCGGGGCGATCCGGTGGATGTCATAGCCATGTCCGATCCGGTATTTCATGTGAGGAATGCCGGACCCCAAATTCCCAGACGCTGCGGAAAACGGAAGGGAAAACTGGGGCCTGTGAGCCGGTTGCCGGTGAGCCAGTGGCCGGTAGGCCGGTGAGGCCGAAGACCGGAACCATGGAGGGACGACCTCCCGGTCGTCCGGCGGGTATCTGAGAACAGTATCCAGCCGGCGTGCATGACATGCCCGCCCTACCTGTCGAACTCCGAACTGTGGTAGGAACGACCTGTCTTGCCTCGGCGAAGCCCACTGGGCGAAGACGGGTAGGTCGTCCGGCACCCCGGGTGAGGGCACCCGGGGCTACATCTCTGTCCGCCCGGTCTTCCGGTACCTTACCTCCACCAGCTCCTTGTCCCCGAGTTTCACGGGCTTCCTGGCGCCGTCGGCCGTGTAACCGAGGCTCTCGTAGAATCGGATTGCCGACCGATTGGCCTGCAGCACCCAGACCGTGAAACTCCGCGCATCGGACATCTTCGTTTCCGCTCGTGACATCAGTTCGCGACCGATGCCCTTATGCTGGCGAGGGCTGAGGACGTAGATTGCATAGACCTCGGAATCCTCCGCCCCGTCGTCATCGCGGCTTCGTCCGCCGGAAATCCACCCGACGACATCGCCATCGACTTCGGCGATGAGCACAACCGTGCGTTCGTCCTTCAGCTGTTGCTCCCAGGTTTTCGTCCGCTTCTCCACGGACAGTCCGGCCAGGAAATCGGCGGGCACGATGCCTTCGTACGCGGTGTGACCGGACTCAACTTTTCGAGCCACCCAGTGTGTTAGTCCGGGATACTATTGTGGGTTGATCTGTCGGTTGGTGTTGAGGTTGTCCCGGCGGAGGGAGGCCTTAGGCCGACCGGAGTCGGGACAGAGGGAACCGCCAGCTTCATCGTTTCTTTGCGTCCTTTTGTGAGAAATTCCGACCGCCGATCACTGCAGCGCCTCGATGTATTTCAGGTCCGCCGGTGTGGTGAGTTTCGGATTCGGCAGCGTGTTCTCAAGTACCGCGACTGGTTTGCCGAGGGCTTCAACGGCAGCGGCGTCGTCGGTCACCCGCAGTCTTTCCGCGGCGACGCGCTCGTAGGCACGGGTGATGAGTTCGCGGGAGAAGACTTGGGGTGTCTCCATCGCCCAGAGTTCGCGACGGTCGAGGTCGCGAAGGTGGTTCCCGGAGCGCCGTTTGATCGTGTCGGTCACCCGGTGCGCCAGCACGACTGCCTTCGTCGCCTTCACCTTCCGGGCCAAGGCGCGTAGCTGCTCCGGGCGCACCAGCGGCCGGGCACAGTCGTGGATGAAGACCCAGCGGATGTCCGACGGCAGCGCCCGTAGCGCGGCCAGAACGGAGTCCTGACGGTCCCGTCCCCCACGAATCAGAACCGACGGTTCGGGTGCGTGGCCAGCCAGCGCGCGCATCTGCTTCTCGTCGCGGCAGGCGATCACATGAAAATTGGCGACACCGCTCGCGACAAACGCCTCGACCGAGTGTGCAAAGACCGGACGACCGCCGAGCGGCGCGAGGATCTTATCGCGCACCGCACCCTTCATCCGTTTGCCGGAACCGGCAGCGAGCAGGATGGCGGCGGTCTTCATGGGAAAAGATGAAATGGAGAAACCTGGGAAAGAAGAAACGCTGAAATGCGCCATGCGAAACCGCGGAAGACGGACGACCGCGGAAGCGCGAAGGGGCGAAAACGCAGAATACTTTTTAAGGGCTCGATCTAAGATCGGGGTGCGAATCCGGATCACAAGAGGCCGAGGGAGCGGAAGGCTGGACCCAAACCCAAGAAATCCAATCCGTGTTTTCGCTCCTTCGTGTTTTCGCGAATATTCCGATCCGCGATCCTGCGTTGCGGGCGGCTCGTCCCCGCTTACGAACTGGACTTCAGTTCCGCGATAATTGCCGCGGCGGCTTGAGCCGGGTCGGGTGCCTTGGAGATCGGTCGGCCGACCACGATGAAGTTGGCGCCGGCCCGGGCGGCCTCGGCGGGAGTCGTCACCCGGGTCTGGTCGTCGGACTTCTCCTTGTTCGAACGAATTCCCGGCGTCACGAGCACTGTCTCCACGGGCAGGACTTTCCTGAGCGGCTCGATCTCGAGCGGCGAGCAGACAAGTCCGGTGAGGCCGCAGGAGACGGCCAGCTTCCCGAGTCGGACGACCTGTTCCTCGGGGCCGGCACTGACGCCGGTTGCCTGGAGATCCCCGGCGCCCATCGACGTAAGCACGGTGACGCCCAGCAAGCGCAGGTCGGGTGCGTGCTCCTTCTGGGCCTTGAGCGCCCAGCGCATCATGTCGGGTCCACCCGAGGTGTGGATCGTGAGCATGCTGATGGGCAGCTTCGATACCGACTGCACCGACTTCGCGACGGTGTTGGGAATGTCGTGCAGTTTCAGGTCGAGGAAGACCTTGAACCCCAGGTCGGCGACCTCGCGCACGCAGTCCGGCCCGCACGCGGTGAACATCTCGAGACCGATCTTTGCCCAGCGGGCGGTGCCCTGGAGCTTCCTGAGGACCGGCAGTACTTCGCCGGTCGATTGGGCGTCGAGCACGAGGATGAGGTCGCAGGGCATGGGGATCGTTAGAAAAATGCTGACTGCGGCACCGAGGTGCGGCCAACGTTTTCGGCAGAGGCGTGCAATCAGTAGCCAATTTCTCCCCGGCCAAAATCAATCTGTTCCTGTCGGTCACGGGCAGGCGTGACGATGGGTTTCACGACCTCGTTTCCGTGGTCGTGCCACTGGATTGGGGGGACCGGCTGGAGGCGGAGGCGGCTCCCGAGTTCAGCCTCGAATGCAGCGATCCGGACCTGCCGGTCGACGAGTCGAACCTGGTGCTGCGGGCGGCGCGGCGCTTCGCGACGGTGACCGGCTGGAAGGGAGGGGCCCATTTCCGACTCGAGAAGCGCATCCCCGTAGGTGCCGGCCTCGGTGGCGGCAGCAGTAATGCCGCCGCAGCGCTGCTCGCCCTCAATGCCATCGCGGGACAGCCGTTGGATGCTGGGGCACTCGCGAAGGTCGCGGCGGAAGTCGGATCCGACTGCCCGCTTTTCCTGGCCGGCGGACCGTGCGTGATCCGGGGCCGGGGCGAACGCGTCGAACCCCTGCCGGCGGCGACCGCCGCCAGGCTGCGCCGCAGGCGCCTGATGGTCTTCAAGCCGGGCTTCGGCGTCAGCACCCCTTGGGCATACAGGAGCCTGGCGGAGGCTGCGGCGGAGGGCGGGGAATATCCCGGCGCCGGAGGTGCGGCCGAGGAGCGCCTGGCCAAATGGCTTGGCGACCCGAATTTGCCGGCCGAGGCCGTGCTCGCGAATGACTTTGAGGCGGTGGTGTCCCGAAAGTTCCTCGCGATCCCCGTGCTGCTGGCGGAGCTGCGCGAACGATTCGGGGTGGCTGCGGGGCTCAGCGGAAGCGGCAGCGCCTGCTTCCTGTTCCAGCCCGAAGGCGACATCACTCAGATCCGCGACTGCATTGTCGATGCCTGGGGTCCCGGAGCGGTTCTGGCCGAGGCGACTGTGGCCTGACGGCTTGGATACCCGAATGGGGCGGGTCGCCACCCAAATACGCATTGACCCAAATTGACGGGGTCGGCGTGATCGTAACCTGCCGTCGGCCAGACGCAGCGGCGAGCCAGGCGGCCCAACCCTTCACATGTCTCAGGAGCACCGCGCAACCGACGAGCTGGTCGTGCAAGGCACACCCGCCTCGCACGGAATCGCCTATGGGCGCGTGTTTCTGTACATGCGCAGCGATGTCGAGGTGCCCGCCTACACGGTGGAGCCCGCCAAGCGGGTCGAGGAAGTCGCGCGGTTCGAGTCGGCGCTGCTGGAGACGCGGAAGCAGATCTCCGGCATCCAGAGCCAGGTGGAGAAGAACCTCGGGCCGGAGGAGGCGAGGATCTTCGACGCCCACCTCATGGTGCTCGAGGACCAGGCGCTCATCGGCGAGACGATCCGCGAGTTCGAGGCGAGCAGACGGAACATCGAGACCTGCTTCAACGAAGTCTCGCAGAAATACATCCGCGCCTTCGACCAGATCGATGACGAGTACCTGCGCGAGCGCGCCGGCGACCTGCGCGATGTCGCCCAGCGGGTACTGAACAACCTGCTCGGCCAGGCATCGCGCAACCTGAGCCAGCTTGCGGACAAGCGCGTGGTTGTCGCGAACGAGATCGCGCCTTCGGACTCGGCGAGCATCGACAGCAGCCAGGCGCTGGCGATCGTCACGGATTCCGGCGGGCGTACGAGTCACGCGGTAATCGTTGCCCGCTCGATGCGCATCCCGGCGGTTGTCGGCATGCGCGACCTCACCTCGCGCGTGAAGGACGGCGAGTGGGTGATCGTCGACGGTTACGAGGGCATCGTGATCGTGCGGCCCACGGAGCAGACGCTCTTCCGCTACGGCCAGATCGAGCGCCAGAAGAAGGGCGTCGAGAACCTGCTGCGCGAGGCGAACCGCCAGCCGGCTGTGACGAACGACGGCGTGTCCGTCACGCTCATGGCGAACATCGAGAAGGTCGACGAGGTCGCGCTCGTGAAGGAGTACCTTGCCGCCGGGGTGGGGTTGTTCCGCACGGAGTTCCTGTTCCTCAATTCCCAGACGATGCCGACCGAGGAGGAGCAGTTTGTCGCCTACCGGGAACTCACCGAGGCACTGGCGCCGGAACCGGTGATCATCCGCACGCTCGACCTTGGCGGGGACAAGCCCATCACCGGCAACCCCCACCTGTTCCCCAAGGAGGAAAACCCGTTCATGGGGTTCCGGGCGATCCGCTTCTGCCTGGAGCATCCCGACATCTTCAAGGCACAGCTGCGCGCGATCCTGCGCGCGAGCGCGCACGGGCCGATCCGCCTGATGTTCCCGATGATCAGCGGCGCGGACGAGCTGGCCCGGGCCAAGGCCGTGCTTCAGGAATGCCGCGAGGAGCTGGGGAACGAGAAGCAGGGCTTCAACGACCAGCTCGAGGTAGGAACCATGATCGAGCTGCCGAGCGCGGCGGCTACGGCAGACCTGCTCGCCGGCAAC
This sequence comes from Candidatus Salsuginivita brisbanensis, assembly GCA_038144975.1. GTDB lineage: Bacteria > Verrucomicrobiota > Verrucomicrobiia > Opitutales > Opitutaceae > Salsuginivita > Salsuginivita brisbanensis. The sequence goes on from JAYQOU010000008.1 coordinate 78,893, forward strand.
AGCGATTTCTTCAGCATCGGGACGAACGACCTCATCCAGTACCTCTTTGCCGTCGATCGCGGCAACGACCGGGTTGCGCACCTCTATGAGCCGACGCATCCGGCCGTGCTGCGCACGATCCAGCGGATAGTCGAGGTTGCCCATGCCCGGGGAATCCCGGTTGGGGTTTGCGGCGAGATGGCAGGGGACCCGGTCTACGTGCCGCTGCTGCTGGGACTCGGTGTCGACAGCCTGAGCATGACCCCGCCGCTGATTCCGTCGGTGAAGTTCCTGGTGAGGGCGATGTCGATGGCGGACGCCAAGGAGCTCGCCAGGGAGGCGCTCACGCTCGGGTCAGCGAAGGCGATCTTCGAACGCTGCGACGAATTCTACCGGTCGCGCGTGCGGATGGAAGGACTGGCGGGCGGGGGGCAGTAGCCGGTATGCCGGTGGCCGGTGAGCCTGTGGCCTGTGGCCTGTGGCCTGTGGCCTGTGGCCTGTGGCCTGTGGCCTGTGGCCTGTGGCTGATCGTGCTCTTACTCTTAATCGTACTCGTACTCGAACCGTTTGCTGCGGTTCGATGAAGTTTAAGTTTAGGTTTAAGGGCAGGAGCGAGAGTACGAGTAGGAGTACGATTACGAGTACGATTGGCGGACAGCGCCCGCCGACGCACCGTCTCACCGGCGTACGGACGCACCGGTCACTGGCTTACCGACGCACTGGCCTACCGGCCGACCGGCCCTCAGGCCTTCCGGTATTTCCCAATCGAGGTGATCTCGAGCTCTTCCTCGTTGGCGCCGATGCGGGCCTTGACGACCTCGCCGGCCTTGTGGCCGAGAAGCGCGAGCCCGAGGGGAGTCTTGTAGGAAATAACGCCGGACTCGGGATTGCTGTCCCACGCGCCGAGGATGGTGTAGCGCTGGTTCCGGCCGCTGGCGCGATCCCGGACCTCGACGATGCTGCCAACGCCGACCTGGTCGGTGGTGACCTCGCCGAAATCGGTGATCCGGGCGCGGGCGAGTTCCTTCTCGAGCTGCCCCTTCTGCGCCATGAGCACCTGCTGGTCCTGCTTGGCCATCTTGTATTCCGAGTTCTCCTTGAGGTCGCCGTGCTCGCGCGCGGCGGCGATCGCACGGGAATTTTCCGGAATGCGCTTCGAGACGATCGTGTCGTACTCGCTGCGCTTGCGGTCATAGCTCTCGCGGGAGACGAGCAGCTGCTCCTCCTTGCTCTCGGCGTCGGCGGCGACCAGCGACTGGATGCCGGGAAAGATCTTGATGAAACGGGCGAGCAGCGACTTCTTCGTCAGCTCCTCGAAGCCCTGGTTCAGCATCAGCGTGTTGGCGAGGTCCCGGGCGGTCTCGGGGTCGGCGGTGGCCAAGAGATCGGCGATCAGGTCGGCGTCGTCGCTCAGGATGTCGGCCAGCGGGATCCGGCGCGCGCTGGCGGCCTGGAGCGCCTCGTAGTCGATCGCGAAGAAGATCGCGCTCAGCAGGCGCGGGGTGATGAGGTCGTCGAGCAGCTTGGCGAATTTCTTCGAGTGGCGGTTCTTGACGATCCAGAGCAGGACCGGGGCGCGCAGGTTCTGCTCGGTCTGCCAGCGCTTCAGCGTCGTGGCGAGCTCGTTGGCGTGGCCGTTCTCGACGAGGAAGTTGATGCACTCCGTCGTGAACTTGCCCTGGCTGCTCTTGAGGAGCGTGAAGACAACGTCCCGGTACTCGATCGGGTGGGTCTCCTTGATCAGCTCGAGGAAGCGGCTCTGGAAGGGGACAGGGATGCGATCCGCGATTGCGGGGAGGTCGCGGACATTGGCGACGAGGGCGGACTGGGCCGGCTCGTACGCGGTCGAGTCGCCGAGCAGCTTCGCGAGATCGTCGCGAAGTGCGGCACCGTGCAGGCGTTCGGCGGGAGAGAGCTGGTTGCTGTCGCGGACCGCCTCGGCGAGGCTGGCAAGGACGGGCACGAGGTTCTCCTTGGAGTCCTTGCGGTCGGCAGTCGCGAGGAGTTCCTCGACCAGCGCGATGCGGCGGCGCGCCGAGCGGGTGGAGGTGAACTGCTCGAGTATCTCGTCCTGTGCCGAAACGGGCACCTCGCGCAGCACGTAGAGCTCGGTCTTCTTCTCGGGGACGGCGACGCGCGGGTCCTTGGCGAGACCGCGGCGGGCGCTTGCCCACCACTTCTTGAACTTCTCCTCGCCGACCACCTGGGTGAGGGTGATCTCCAGGTCGATCCCTGAGGTCGCCTTGCCGGGGTAGGCCTCAAGGGCCTCGACGACGAGCTGCACGGGGTTGTCGGCGACAAGTTCGGTAATGCGCTTTGTGTCAGTCTCCTTGCGGACCAGCAGGTGGGCCTCCTCGAGCACCTCGAGCGTGGTCACGCAGAAGGCGGGGTCCATCGAGTGGCTCTTCTTGCCCTTGAAATCGATGACCAGCTTCTGGGTGGCATCGTCGTAGGACTTGATCTGGCCGAAACCCCAGCTCCGGTGGATGACGTACCGGCCGGCAGTCATCGCCTCCAGTTTGGCTTTAACCCCTTTGAGCGAGGGGACCTTGGCGATGAGCGCGGAGACAGCTTCAGAATTCATGATTGCGTGCCGAAAAGACTGAACCGGAGAGTTCAGCGGACAATGCCCGGATTTGTCAAACAGTGTGTCTGCACGTCCTTCCATGGATGATTTGAAGCCCGCGGCTCCCCGCGATGCCTGGGACGCCGCTGCATCGCTCACAATCCACTGGCTCGAGCATCGGGATCGGGTCGAGGAGCTCCTGGGGAGGCTCAGGCCGGGGCTCCCGGCGGTCGAACGCGCCCGGTGTCAGGCGCTCGTATACGGGACGTTGCGACATTTCGGCCGGATCGATGCGGCGATTCGGAGGCATGTGCGGCGGGAGCCGCGCGGCAGGGTCCGGGCGGTCCTCCTGCTGGCAGGCTGGGAGCTGATCGACCACTTCACGGGCCAGGCATCAGGCAAGTCCGAGGCGGACGACGGACGCGTGGCGAGGATTGCCCACCACGCCGTGGAACGTGCCAAGGCCAAGACCAGCGCGTCGGAGGCCGCCCTGGTGAACGCCGTCGTGCGAAAGCTGGCCGCCGACCTATCCGCCGGGCCGCCACCCCGACTGGCCACTGCCCAGGTCCTGGCGGAATACTTTTCCCATCCGGTGTACCTGGTGGAGCGATGGCTGGCGCGATTCGGGGCGGAAGCGACCCGCAAGTTGCTCGAATGGAACCAAAAGCCGGCACCAGTTTACCTCCGCTGGCGGGCTGGTCCGGCTGCCGGTCCGCCGCCCGAATGGCTGATTCCAACGGCCTGGCCCGGATTCTTCGAGGTTCCCGCGGAACACTGGAGCTCTGTCGCGGCCACCGCGGAGGATGGTCGGAGCTACATCCAGGATCCGGCCACCCGGCTGGCCGTTGAGCTCCTCGCCCCGGTCTCCGGGGAAACGGTGCTCGATGCCTGCGCCTCGCCAGGCGGCAAGGCGGTGCTGACTGCCGACACGATGGGGACGGGACACCTGGTCGCCCTCGACCTGCCCGGCAAACGCGAAGAGCGCCTTCGCGAGAACCTGGCCAAAGTGTCCGGCGTCAAGGTGTCGATCGTGACTGGCAACCTGCTCCGCGGTGCCCGGGCTCGAATCGAATCCGCCGGTGCCCCGACCGAATACCCGGCGGTGATGCTCGATGTGCCCTGCTCGAACAACGGCGTTATGCGGCATAGGGTCGACGTGAAATGGCGACTCTCTCCCGGAGATTTCTCGCGGCATGCGGCGCAGCAGCTCGCGCTGGTCGAATCGGCCAGCTCATTCGTCGCACCCGGCGGCCGCATCGTGTATTCGACCTGCAGCATCGACCCCGAGGAGAACACGGGGGTGGTCGATGCATTCCTCGAAAAAAGCGAAGGCCGGTTTGCGCTGGAGAAGTCGGTGATCTCGGTCCCCTGGGAAAGCGGCCATGACGGTGCCGCGGCATTCCTCCTGTGTCGGGTGACCTAGCTCGGCACCCGCTGCCATTGTTGCCCTGCCTCAGGGAACGAGCTCGTACACGCTGATTGTCCGGGCCTGCTCGACCCGACCGATGAGGAACGTGAAGGCGATGTCGCGCCCCGTGCGCAGCCGCTGTTCGAACCGGTCGACATTCCAGGCCGAAACCGGCTCGTCGTCGATGCGCGTGACCAGCTCCCCGGCGGCGACGCCCGCCGATGCAGCGGGGGAGCCGGGAATCACCGCGGCGACACGCCAGTAGGCCGGCGTCCGATTGAAGGCGAGCCCCGTGCTCCTCTGCGGCTCGAAACGGATCGGTGCCGTGTTCTCGCGCACAAAGGTCGCCTGATTTCGAAGCTGGTCGAAGGTGATCGAGAAATTCCTGAGCGCCGCGCCCCCGATCGCCGACAGGTCCTCAGTCGTCTCGATGATTGGATTCTCGAGGTTGTGCCCGGCGAGCTGGACCAAGCCGTCGAGGCGGCCGAGCATCTGGTCCCTCGGGCCGGTCACGGTCGCCACCGGGCCCGCCATGCGGGGCAGCACAAGGTAATCGAGTTCGAGACCGACCGGATTCAGGCTGATCACTGCATCGCTGCCCGAATCGATCAGGGCGACAATGGAGCGGTCCCCGATCCGTATCGGGATGATCGGCACGCGCTGGTCGTTGTTGAAATCCACGGTCCCGCCTCCTGAAGGAGGAAGCGCGGATTCGCCGTCGTTCGGGGCTATCACGACGCGCGAGTGCGGGTAGTCGAGGGTGAGCAGCGTCTGGCTGAACAGCGGGAAGCCCAGCAGCCCGTCGATGCGCACGCCGAGATGACTCGAGAGCTCGGAAAAATCGTAGATCAGGGCGGGCACGTCGTCGAAAGCCACGTCGCCGAGCTCGAGCCGGCGCAGCCGCGTGCTCTGAAGCAGGGACGTCCGTCCATCGGGCGAGCGTGTGACGACCTGCGGGGTGCCTGCAGGATAGTCGTCGTCCAGTCCCAGCCGCTGGGAAAGCTCGGACGATACCATCGTCGTGGAGGCTCCCGTATCGAGGAGGAAGTGCAGGGGGGCATCCCGACCCGCCGCGGATTCCACGACCATCAGATTGCCGATGACCCGGACCGGAAGCTCCACGAGTTCCCGGTCGAACCGGGTCTGCTCCATGCGCGCCCGGTTGGGCAGGACGCTCGTGCAGCCGGCAAGCAGCAGGCCGGCGGCGAGCAGCATTGCCGCGGAAAACGTCCGGGAACCGATGGGAGGATTTCCGGCGTTCCGGTTCATTTCTCGGGCTTGGGAAGGGTGCGGCTTGCGCCAAGTGCGATGATCGCAAGCGCTCCACTCGCGAGGAAGACAGCACGGGAACTGAAGATCCAGAACACGATGCCTGCAAGCACCGGAGTGATCGCCCGGGCAAGCGAACCGAGCGACCTGAAGACTCCGAGCGCGCGACCCTGCGCCGCCGCGTCCGAATAGAGCGAGATCAGCCCTGTCGTCGACGGGTTCACGAGGCCGGCGCCGATCGCGAGCAACCCAAGACTGAGATAGAGCATCCATTGCTGGCCTGCGAATCCGATGACGACGAGCCCGGCCGCCGAGAGCGCGAGACCCGCGTTGAGGACAGGGATCTCGTCGATCGTTCGCAGCAGGCGCCGGACGATGAAGCCCTGCGTGACGATTGAGCAGACGCCGAGGTAGACCAGCAGCACCGTGTTGTCCCGCGTCGAGTAGCTGAAGCGCTCGACCGCGAGGAAGGTGAGGGAGGACTCCATGGCGACGAACGCGAGTGCGAACACGAACGCGACGAAGTTCGCGCGGCGAACGGCCGGGTTCTCCAGGCTCAGGATTCCCAGCAGCGGATTGCGCACGCGCTTCTCGGGCTCCTGTCCGCGCCGGTCCGCGGGCAGCGTCTCACCGAAGCGCAGGGCAACCCAGGCGAGGTTGGCAAGGCACAGCAGCAGCGAGGCGAGCGCGGGGACGGAGAACGGATTGATGCCGAAGCGGGCGAGGGAGGGCCAGTGCTCGACCAGGTTGAGTCCGCTCGCGATGCCGCCAATTGCCGGTCCGGTCACGAGCCCGAGCCCGAACGCGGCACCGACGAGGCCCATTGCCCGGGATCGATCCTGGCGCGAAGTCGCATCGGCCACCGCCGCCGTGGCGACCGAAAGGTTTCCGCTGAACGCCCCGCTGACTATGCGCGACAGGAAGAACACCCAGAACGAGCTACTCACCACCCAGAGCAGGTAGCCGAGGGCGGTGCCGGCGATCGTGATGCGGAGGATGCCGCGGCGCCCGTGGCGGTCGGAAAGGGCTCCCCAGATCGGCGCGAAGAAGAACTGAAGGATCGCGTAAAACGAGGTGAGGATCCCGCCGAAGAGGACGGCCGCGAAGTGACTGTCCCTGCCGAGCGACTGCGCGACGGCGTCCGCTCCCGCGAGCATCCAGCCAAGCAGCCCGGACTGCCCGTCGACGGCCAGGTAGTGCCCGAGCAGCTCGGGCACGATCGGGAAGATGATCGAGAAGCCGACCAGGTCGATGTACAGCGTCAGGAAGATCACTCCCAGCGATGGAGCCCGGGTCGGCGATTGGGGAGCGGTCGTGGACGGCACGGCGAAGCCGCAACAAAGCCGGTTGAATTCCGGACGCCAAGGAACAAAGCGGGATTCGCGGGTATTTGGGCGTCAGGGGCGGAACGCTCTTGATGTCGGCCCCGCTTCGGATTCGTCTCTTCGCTTTCCCGCGCCCAAATGCCACAGACGATAGCCGTCCTAGACTTCGGATCCCAGCTGACGCAGGTGATCGCGCGCCGAATCCGGGAGAGCAATGTCTACTCGCGCATCTACCCGTTCGCTACCTCGGCGGCGACGCTGAAGGCCGACGGGGTCATCGGCATCATCCTCTCGGGCGGTCCCCGCAGCGTGTACGCCCGCTCCGCGCCCCGCCCGGATCCGGCGATCTTCAAGCTCGGGGTGCCGGTGCTCGGCATCTGCTATGGCCTGCAGCTCATGGCCCACTACCTTGGGGGACGCGTGCTCCAGAGCCCGGCGCGCGAGTATGGACATGGCACCCTGCGCATCCGCACGCGGGGCCGGCTCTTCAAGGGATTGCCGGCGAAACTCCGCATCTGGAACTCGCACGGCGACAAGCTCACCCGGCTGCCGCCCGGCTTCAGGGCCATCGCGATATCCGAGAACTCCAAGTATTCGGCGATTGAGGATCCGCGCCGCCGGTTCTACGGCCTCCAGTTCCATCCCGAGGTGTTCCACACCGAGCGGGGGACGGACATGATCCGGAACTTCCTCGTCGGCATCTGCGGCGCGAAGCAGGACTGGACCACCAAGGACTTCATCACGCATGCGGTGGAGGACATCCGGGCGAAGGTCGGAAAGTCGCGCGTGATCCTCGGTCTCTCGGGGGGCGTCGACTCCTCGGTGGCCGCGGCCCTGCTGCACAAGGCGATCGGCAAGCAGCTCACCTGCGTCTTCGTCGACAATGGCCTGCTGCGAAAGGACGAGCGCGAGAAGGTCCGGGAACTCTACGGCAGGCATTTTCACATCGACCTGCGTGTGGTGGATGCGTCGACGCTCTTCCTGCGTCGGCTGAAGGGCGTCACGGCCCCGGAGCGTAAGCGCAAGATCATCGGGCGTACGTTCGTCGAGGTATTCGAGAAGACGATCCGATCCGTGGGCCACGCGGACTACCTGGCGCAGGGGACGCTTTATCCGGATGTCATCGAGAGCGTGTCGATCGGCGGCAACCCGTCGTCGGTGATCAAGACGCACCACAATGTTGGAGGTCTGCCAAAGCGCATGCGCCTGAAGCTGATCGAGCCGCTTCGCGAGCTGTTCAAGGACGAGGTGCGTGCGGTCGGCGAGGCTTTGGGCCTGCCGAAGACGGTTGTCTGGCGGCAGCCGTTCCCGGGTCCAGGCCTCGGAGTCCGCGTGATGGGTGAGATCCGCCGCGAATACCTTGAGATCCTCCGGGGGGCCGATGCCGCGCTTCAGGACGAGATGCGCAAGAGCGGGTACTATTACAAGGTGTGGCAGTCGTTCTGTGTCTTCCTGCCGATCCGGACCGTCGGCGTCTTCGGCGACGAACGCACGTATGACCACGTGATTGCGGTGCGCGTCGTGGAGAGCGTTGACGCCATGACGGCGGACTGGGCCAGGCTGCCTCACGACCTGCTGCAGCGGATTTCCAGCCGCATCACGAACGAAGTGCGGGGCGTGAGCCGGGTGGTCTTCGACATCAGCTCGAAGCCGCCAGCCACGATCGAGTGGGAGTAGGGCGCCTGTTTACCCAGGGGGAGAGGCCCCCGCTTTTCGATTGAAAGCGCAGCTGGGCGATCCAAGCCTGCGGACGCCGCTGCTCCCGAGTCGGGCGGGCTCCGAACAAATCCCGTGAGGGACGGAACCCGTGGGTTCGGGAGGCGTTCTCAGTTCCCTGAACGGTGCTCCCTCCAATTTAGTGAATACCAGAATAGGCAGAACATTACTCCTTGCGGTTAGCGCACTTGCGAGTGCGGCCTTCGGCTCGTTGGCACGTGCAACGCCTGAGGAGGTCATCGCCCGGGCACGAGCCTACCTGGGTGGCGATGAGGCGCTGAATGCGGTGAATTCGCTCCGTTTCATCGGGAAATACCAGAGCGAGATGAATGGAGAGGTCCGCTCGGGCACTATCGAGATGGTCTTTCAGAAGCCCTATTTCCACCGGGCCGTCATCCGGACGGATACCAGTGTCGAGATCACCGGGCTCGACGACTACGAGAGCTGGCTGCGCGTTGAGGATCCCAATGACGCCACCCGCTGGCGCCTGACCAATTTCGGACGCGAGCAAACGAAGGGACTCCGTGCGAACACCTGGGAGAGCCTTTCCTTTTATGCCGGAATCGAGCGCCGGGGTGGTAGCGTGACCAACCTGGGCGAGGCGACGATCGACAACATCCTCTGCGACAAGCTCGCCTTTGAGCACGACGAGTCGATCGTCTTCCACCGCTATTTCGAAAAGGAAACCGGGCGGCTCATCCTCACCGAGACGGCCCAGGGATCGACCCGGGAACAGGGTTCGCAAGTGGTGAATGGCATCCGTTTTCCTGAGACTCTAGTCTCCGTCGTTCGCATGGATGGCGTCGAGCGAACCGTTACCCTGACGTTCACCTCGATCACGGTGAACGAACGGTATCCGGCTTCGCTGTTCCGGGTCCCATCGGTTCCGGTACCGTCGGCGTTCCAGCGCCAGCTCGCTCCGGCGGCTCCCACGGCACCGGTCAGCGTCGGCACGCCCTGAGCGGGGCGCGCACGACCTTCCGGCTGGCGTCCTGCGGGGCCGCCCCCCACGATTCGCCTTTGTGCGCACGATTCGCTATTCATCTCCGGGCTTTGCGGACCGACTGTCGGCATTCTGCCGCAGCGCTTCCGCGTCGCCGGAACTCAAGCGCTCGGTGGCCGGGATCCTCGCCGAAGTCCGCGAAGGCGGAGACCGCGCGGTTGTGCGGCTGGCGGCCCGTTTTGACGGCGCGCGCCTGAAGCCCCGCACGCTTCGAGTGCCGGAGGGCGAGGCCCGGGCGGCGGTGCGCCAGCTCACGCCCGCCCAGCGACGATCCCTTCGGACGGCTCGCGCGAATATCCTGGCATTCAACAGGCGTGGCTTGGCCCGGGACTGGTCGATGCGCAATCCGGACGGGGCGCGGGTGGGGGAGAAGCACGACCCGATCCGGCGGGTGGGCATCTATGTTCCGGGCGGCCAGGTGCCGCTCGTGTCTTCGGCGCTGATGACCGTGACGCTGGCGGTCGCGGCCGGCTGCCCCGAGATCGCGGTCTTCACACCGGTGGGGCGCTCGGGGAAGGTAGCTCCCTCCCTGCTCGCCGCCCTGCACCTCGCCGGTGCGCGCGAGATCTATTGCGTTGGCGGGGTCCAGGCGATCGGCGCGATGGCCTTTGGCACGAAGACCATACCTGCGGTCGACAAGGTCTTCGGCCCGGGCAACGCGTTTGTCTGCGAGGCAAAGCGCCAGGTGTTCGGCATCGTCGGCATCGATTCCCTGCCTGGACCGAGCGAACTCATGGTGATCGCCGACGGCACGGCGAACGCGCGGTTCGCGGCAGCGGACCTGCTAGCCCAGGCGGAGCACGGCTCCGGACGGGAGCGCATCGTCCTCGTTTCGACCTCGAAAGGGGTGATCGGACGCATCCAGGGGGAAATTCAAAAGCAGGTGCGCGAGCTTTCGCGGTCATCGAAGATCCGCCAGGTGCTTCGCGACGGATTCCTTTCCGTCCAGGTGAGCAACGCCGAGGAGGCTGCGCAGGTGGCCAATGCGGTTGCGCCGGAGCATCTCGAACTTCTCACATCGCCGAAGGCCACCGCCTCGCTCCTGAAGTCGGTCACGACCGCCGGTGCGATCCTGGTGGGCAACGAAACGCCCACGGCGCTCGGGGACTTCACCGCGGGACCGAGCCACGTGCTGCCGACGGGCGGCGCCGGCAGGTTCTTCAGCGGCCTGAGGGTCGCCGATTTCCAGAGGCGCACGAGCGTGCTCCGCTATGACGTCGGCAGCCTGCGGCGGGCCGCACCGGTTGTCGCCGAGTTCTCCGCGATGGAATGCCTCGACGCGCACGGCAGGTCGGTGTCGATCCGGCTGGACTGATTCTCGGAACTCCGCCCATGCGCGACCTGCCTGAGCCGCTGCCGCACGTTCAAGGACTGCACGCCTACACGCCCGGACTCCAGCCCACGGAGTCCGGCTGGGTGAAGCTGAACACGAACGAGTGTCCGTATCCGCCGAGCCCCCGCGTTGCCGAGGCGATCCGGCGTGAACTGGGAGAGGACGGCGCGTCGCTGCGCCTGTATCCGGACCCGACGAGTTCCGCGCTGCGCGCTGCGATTGCCGCGCATCACGGCCTCAAGCCGGAGAACGTGTGCGTGGGCAACGGATCCGACGACCTCCTGAACCTGCTTGTCCGAACGTACTGCGACCCCGATGCCAAGGGAGGCTATACGGTACCCGGATACTCGCTCTACCCGGTGCTTCTCGCGATGCAGCGCAGCGCGACGGAATCGATCGAGTTCGGCCGCGACATGCGGCTGCCGGTGGACCGGATCGCGGAGTCCGATGCTCGGCTCTTCCTGCTCACCTCACCGAACGCGCCGACGGGTGTCGGATTCCCCAACGTCGAGCTTGAGGGCATCCTCAAGGCCGCATCCGGGCTGGTCGTTGCCGACGAGGCCTATGCACCGTTTGCGGACCAGGACGCGGTGCCGCTGCTGGCGCGCCATCGGAATCTTGCCGTCCTGAGGACCTTTTCGAAGTCGCACGCCCTGGCAGGCCTGCGGGTCGGCTACCTGCTTGCGGATCCGGAAGTCATCGCGCTCGTGGATCGGTTTCGAGACAGCTACAATGTGAACCGCCTCTCGCAGGCGGCCGCCCTGGCCGCGCTGGGCGACGAGGCCTATTACGCGGATGTCGTTGCCCGGGTGCGGGTGACCCGGGATGCGGCATACCGGCGGCTTGTCGACGGGCGCGGCTGGTTCACGTATCCCTCCCAGACGAACTTCCTGTTCACCGAGCCGCGCAACGCCGCCGGTAAAACGGGCCCCGATATCGCCCGCGCCGCCCTTGAGTACCTCCAGGCGAAGCGCGTGCTCGTGCGCCATTTCGCCAGCCACGTCTTGACCGCCCCGTTCCTCCGCATCACGGTCGGCACGCCCGCCGAGATGGCGGTCCTGGATCAGGCGCTCGACTCATGGCAAAAGGAATAAAGGCACGCGTCGGAAAGGTCGCCCGCACGACGACCGAGACGAACATCACGCTCTCCGTTTCCCTGGATGGAAGCGGGAATGCCGACGTGGCTACCGGGGTGCCGTTCTTCGACCACATGCTCACGCTGTTTGCGAAGCACGGACTCTACGACCTGACCGTGAAGGCAAAGGGCGATACCGACGTCGACTATCACCACACGGTCGAGGATGTCGGCCTTGCCCTGGGCCAGGCGTTCAAGGAGGCGCTCGGCGACAAGCTGGGAATCTGCCGCTACGGGTTCTTCGTGCTGCCCATGGATGAGGCCCTCGTCCGGGTCGCCGTCGACCTCGGCGGCCGGCCCCATCTCGTCTACGACGCCGGGGCGCCGACAATGTTTGTCCGGGACTTCAATATCGCCCTAGTGAAGGAATTCTGCCGCGCGTTCAGCAATTCGCTTGGAGCCAACCTGCACGTGAAGCTGGTGTACGGCGAGGAGCCGCACCATGTGGCCGAGGCGGTCTTCAAGGGTCTGGCCCGTGCCCTCGATGCGGCGACGCGCATCGACCCGCGCGCGGCCGGCAGCCTCCCGAGCACCAAGGGAACGCTCTGAGCACTCCGCCGGCACCGGGTTTGGAACGGTCCCTGGTGGTGAACGCTCGGGTTTGACGCCTGGCATATCGTAAATCGTCAATCGTACATCGTACTTCCTGCATGGACATCGCCGTCATCGACACCGGCATCTGCAACCTGCGCAGCGTCACCAAGGCGCTGGAGAAAGTCGGCGCGCAGCCGCGTGTCGTGCGCAGTCCGGAAGAGCTGCAGGCGGCCCGGGCTGCCGGGCTGGTCCTTCCGGGGGTCGGGGCGCTGCGGGACTGTGTCGGAGTCCTCCGGGCGGAGCGACTTGACGACAGTGTGCGGCGCTGGATCGCCGAGGATCGTCCCTTCCTCGGGGTCTGCCTCGGGCTCCAGGCGCTCTTCGAGCGTTCCGAGGAGGGGGACGTCAAAGGGCTCGGGGTGTTTCCGGGCAGGGTCGTCAGGTTCCGCCTGCCGGCCGAATTTAAGGTGCCGCACATGGGCTGGAACACCGTGAACTTCCGGCAAAAGGGCGCGCCGATCGCCGAGGGACTCGACGGCCGGTCGTTCTATTTCGTCCACAGCTACCACGCAGTGCCGGAGGATCCCTCCATCGTGCTTGCCGAGTGCGATTATGGCGGTTCGTTCACCGCGGCGGTACGTCGCGGACGATGCCAGGCAACCCAGTTCCACCCCGAGAAGAGCCAGGAGGCGGGACTGGCCCTCTATCGCAACTTCGTTGAGCGGGTCGCGTCGACCGCGTCCTGAATAAACCCGCTAACCGGCGATGTCGCCGGTTCTAATAATGGCGGGTCGGCTTGAGGCCGGACTGCTTTGTTTTGCCAAGGGCCGGACCATGGGCTTCGTTCTGGGGATGAGCCACGTCACGCTCAAGTACGACGACAAGGAGAGCGCCCTGCCGGTCCTGGTCGGGACCGAGGGGGACCGGGCCATCGACACCCGGCGCCTGAGGGCCGAGACCGGCTTCATCGCCTACGACCAGGGCTACGGCAACACGGGCTCGTGCGAGAGCGAGATCACCTACCTTGACGGCGATGCCGGCGTGCTCAGGCACCGGGGTTACCCGATCGAGCAGCTCGCGCAGCACAGTGACTTCGTCGAGACCGCCTACCTGATCATCTACGGCGAGCTTCCCGACGCCGCCCAGCGCAAGGCCTTCGGCATGCTGATCCGGCGCAATGCCGAGATTGAGCCCCAGATGCTGCGCATCTTCGAGGGGTTCCCGAGAAACGCCCCGCCGATGGCGATGCTCTCCTCGATCGTGATGTCGATGGCGGCCTACTATCCGCACCTCGCGACGAACGACTTCGAGAAGGACCTCAAGAACTTCGACCTGGCCGCGGCCGTTGCCATTTCGAAGATCCGGACGATCGGCGCGATGCTGTACCGCTATCAGCACGGGCTGACCTACAATGCGCCCAAGGAGGACCTGCCTTTCTGTGAGAACTTCCTGCACGAGATGTTCTCCGAGCCCGGCAAGCCTTACGCGGCGCCGCCGGAGGTGGCCAAGGCGCTGAACCTCCTTCTGCTGCTCCACGCGGATCATGAGCAGAACTGCTCGACCTCGACGGTGCGCATGGTCGGCTCGAGCGCGGCGAATCTCTTCACGTCGATGGCCGCCGGAATCGCGGCGCTCTCGGGCCCCCTGCATGGCGGCGCAAACACTGCGGTTATGCAGATGCTGCAGACGATCCACGACGAGGGCGATGACGGCACCCGCTTCATCGCTGCGGCGAAGTCGGGAAACAAGAGCCGGCGCCTGATGGGCTTCGGCCACGCCGTGTACAAGAACTTCGACCCTCGGGCGAAGATCATAGGCCAGGCGTGCGACGACGTGCTGCGGCGGCTTGGGATCAACGACCCGCTGCTGGCGATCGCGAAGAACCTCGAGCAGGCGGCCCTCAAGGACGACTACTTCCTCAGCCGAAAGCTGTATCCGAACGTCGATTTCTACTCCGGCATCATCATGCGCGCGATCGGCATCCCGATGAACATGTTCACGGTGATCTTCGCGATCGGCCGCGCGCCGGGGCAGGTGGCGAACTGGCGCGAGGTCGCGGCCAACCCGAAGGGCCGTATCTACCGGCCCCGCCAGGTCTATGTCGGCCCGAAGCGCCGCGATTACGTGCCGATCGGCAAGCGCACGCCCGCGCCGGCCATTGGCTGATCAGCCGCGGCGGATCTCGGATCCCTGGAACCGGATCTGGATCCGGTAGACCCGCTTGATGCGGCAGGTGATCGCCCCCGTCTTGAGGTCCGCGCATTCGGGCACCTCGATCTTGTGCAGGTCGAGGACCGCATGGTAGCCTCGTTCCGAGAACACGTCGATGAGCATGGCCAGGGCGAGCGGCTCGTTCAGCACGGCATCCTCCGTGTTGATCTGCGCGACCCCTGAGATCGCGTGGCGCAGCACGATCGGCATGATCTTCTTCTCGATGAACTCGACGACGCGCCCGAAAAGGTCGGCGTGTTCGAGCTCGTAACCGTCGAGCCGCTTCACGAGTTCCTGGCGCGCATGGACGATGATCTCGCTCGCGACCGGGATGTTGCGCAGCCGGTCGACCGTTCGGTTGTCGAGCTCGAGCGTGCTCTGGTAGGCGAGCTCCTTGACGATGTTCTGCTCGACCTCCTCGATGGATCCCTGCGCGTTGACGAAATGGTAGTGGAAGAGCTCCTTCAGCGAGCGCAGCGCGTCCCAGGTCTGCTCCTTGAACACGTGGTAGCGGCGCCGGGCGAGCGTCTCGTCGTAGTCCGTTTCCCGTTCCTCCAGGAGGCTGCCCATCCCGGAACGGCGAACCTCGTCGTTGTGCTCCTTCACCTCGCGGCCGCGCTTGAGCTGGCGTTCGATCGATGTGCGCTCGTCGACGAAGAGCACCATGATGTGAACCGTCGGCTGGCGAAAATGAATGCTCAGCGGAGTCTGGTAGTACTCGCGACGCAGGCCCTGCATGCGGCTGACAAGCAGCTTCAGGCACTCGACCTGCACCTTGGTCCGGGGGAAGCCGTCGAGAATGACGCCGTCGCGGTATTCCGGCTGGAGCAGCCGGCGAAGCAGCAGCCCGACGACTTCGCGGTCTCCAACCATGTTGCCGGTGCGCTTGAGTCGCCGGGCGTCCGGCGAATCGAGCAGGGAGCTGACGACGATGGGTCCGCACGTAAGGTCGCGGGCCCGGCTTACGAATCGCGTGTGGGTGCCCTTGCCGGCGCCGGGCGCACCGCCAAGGAGCAGGAACTCCTTGGGAAACCTCATGTTATCGCGGCCGACTGCCGCCTCCAGGTCCTTCCAGACCGCTTCGAAGATGATCTGCGCGTCCTTGATCTCGAGGTCGGGGACCTTCGCGATGGGCGCGGGCATCGGCGCCTCCTCGCCGGGCGGCGACGGAGGCTCGGAAGGGACTGGGACTGCTGAGGATTTCATCGACGATTGTCCGGATTCCGGTCCGGACGGGCGCGGTGGGCGGACAAAAGTTTCCGTCGGGTGGGGGCAGTGCAAGCCGTAACGGCGGCGGGCCCGGGAGCCTACTCGACGGCACCGAGCGGCACCGGAGAGGCATGCCCCGGCAGCGATGCGTGGGGGGCGGCCGCCTTCAGGCGGGCGGCAAGGATCGCGGTCAATACAAAGCATCCTACTGCGACGATTCCAGCGATCGGGTAGCCAACCAGGCGCCCGTCGGCGCCCGCGCTGACAAGCATTCCGGCGACTAGGTTGCCCAGACCGCCCGCCGCCTGCTGCACCGCTGAATTCACACTCATGAAGCCTCCTCGGAAGCGGGGCTCGACCGCGTTGGTGAGCATCGCCATGGCCGGCATGAACCGACCGCCCATTCCTACCATGAAGCACGCCGTCACGAGCATGGCGACGGCGAGCGGTGCTGCGGAGAGGTTGGTCAGCACAAGCACTGCCACCGAGGCCCCAACCGACACCCACGTGAGCACACGCAGCTTGTCGTGATGGTCGGCAAGTCGGCCGAAGAGGGGCGTGGTGAAGAAGGTGCAGAGCCCGCCTGCCAGGTAGAGGAACTGGAGGCTCGTCTCCGGGACCCCGACATTGGCCACCATGCTCGGTGCAATGAAAGGAACGACAATGCCGCCGCCGAAAACGAGGGCCGCACTCATTGCGAATCCGCGGCGGTGGACCGGGTGATCGAGGATCGCCCGCATCTGGCGAAGCGGGTGGGTCGGGGGATGGTCGACCTTGAGGCGTGGCAGCAGATTCGCGGCGAGGAGGAGCATGCATGCGCTCACTGCGGCGACGAAGTAGAAGGCGGCGTTCCAGTCGAAGCTGCTGGCAAGGGCCAGTCCGAGCGGGACGCCGAGCACGGATGCCATCGGGAAGGCGGCGGCCACCCAGGCGGTTCCCCTTCCGCGCCGCTGGGCGGGAATCACGTCGCCGACCATCGCGATGATCACAGCGCCGGCGACGCCTCCAAACGCACCGGCGGCGCAACGTGCAACCAGGAGTTGAAGGAAAGTGTCGGCGCGGCCGCAGGCGAATGTGGCGACAATGAATCCTACGTAGAGCGCCAGCAGAGACGACTTCCTTTCAAATCGGTCGAGCACGAAGCCGCCTGCCATGCCGGCTGCGGCTGCCGCCAGGCCGTACACAGCCACCAGTATGCTGAACTGCGAGGGGCTGATCCCGAAGGTTCGCATCAGGTGCGACCCGAGCGGCATCAGGATCATGAAATCCAGCACGTGCGTGAATTGCACGCCTGCCAGCGTGAGGAGGACGGCACGCTCGCGCGCGCTGGACAGGACGGGGGCAGACGGGGGCATGGAATCCACCAGCCTCGGGGCTTTTGCCTGCGGCGCAACCCCTGTGTCGTGCCCGCCGGGATACGGATTCCGGAATGGTCAGGTGCGCGGAGGCGGTGCCTGCGGGGGAGTCGAACCGGCGGCGGCAGGCTTCACGGCTTGCGAGGGAGGAAGGATCCTCTCGCCCGGAGGCGGCTTGCGCAGGACGGGAGGCGGGTCGGCCTCGTCGAGCGCCTTCTTGAACTCGTGCTCCACGTTCCCGGTAGCCTTCTTGATCTCCCGCATTGTCCGACCGATCGAGCGTGCGAATTCCGGGAGCTGCTTTCCGCCGAAGAGGAACAGGGAAATGACCAGGATGAAAACCAGCTCCGGGGTCCCTAGGTAATCGAGGAATGCCAGGACTGTCTCGTTCGGCGAGATCATGGGTCTGCCAAGGAACCCGATTCGAGCCAGTCAGGCTAGCCTGGATTTTTCATGATTCGGGGGAATCCCATGAGAAATCCACCTGCTCGAGCACTGCGGCGAGGCAGGCCGCAGGCGCGGGACGACCCGAATTCCGCTACCGCACCTCGACCGTGTTCACCCAGCTGGAGGTTCCGCCCGGAGGCACCTGCGCCAGGCCTGCGCCGCGTCCCGCGGCGTTGGGCGGCGCCATACAGGGTTCGACGCAATAGAATGGGGATTTGGCCGACTCGGTCCAGGTGACGATACAGGCATCCGGCGTCGGCTTTCGTGCACCCCCGATGCGGATTAGAATATCACCGGGACGGTCCTTTTCCCCGAAAGCGACTTCGTTGCGCTTCAGGCCGCCATGGACGACGTCCACGATGCCGGGATCCGAGAATTCGCAGTCGGTGCCGCCTCCAAGAAGCGGCTCAAGGGTGCCGTCTTTCGCGAGGCGATGCCGCAGCGTTGCCGGGATCCTCAACAGGTAGTCGCTCCGCGTGGTGCCCTCGGACCAGGGCAGGGTGAAATAAAAGTGGTGGCTGGGAGCCCAGGGGATCGGGGTTGTGCCGAGATTTCTGAGAGTGAACTCGCAGCTGACGGCGAGGGGCTCGAAGCGGTAGGTGACAACGAACTCGTAGTCGAACGGGTAGGACTCTCGAGCTGCAGCGTCGGGCTCGAACTGCGCGGCGAAGCCCTTCCCGTCGAGGCGGGTGATTCGGAAGCGCCCCTGGCGGGCGATGCCGTGCATGGGCATCGGTCGCCGAATCCCGTCCGCGGCCTTCCAGTGGTGCTTCGCATCGCCGTCGAACGTGGGACCGGCGAATGGAAACAGGATAGGATTTCCGCCGCGCACCTTGTGGAATCCATCGAACTCCGTGGCCTCCGGCCAGAACAGGACATCACGCACGGTTCCGTCTCCGAGCGTGAGGTGCCAATTCATCAGCCGCGCACCGCGTTCGGGGTGGGCGAGGAACGTCGAGTTGCCGACCTGCCATCGGATGATGGTCTCGCCCAGATAGGGAATTCGCTCCATGGCGGACGATATAGGGTTCGGTCTCAAGGTGCCGCAAAGAGATATTCTTGGAAAGCATGCGAGATCTTCGAACCGGCCCCGTGTGCGCTTGCGCGGTGCCGGTTGGGGGCGTAGGGTTGCCGCCCGATGCCCCGGTCGATCCTCGCCCTCATTGGCTGGTTCGTGACCCTGCTGCCCGTTTTCGCGTTAGGCGAGGCGGAGCCCGCCGGGTCCGGCCCGGTGCAGGTGACGGTGATTCCCGTTCGGGAGGAGGTCGGCAGGCCGCTCCACTATATCATCCGGCGGGGCCTCAAGGAAGCCATCGATCGGGAGGCGGACGTGGTCGTGCTCGACATGAACACCCCGGGCGGCGCGCTCGACGTCACCTTCGACATCATGGAGGCGCTGGAGCGGTTTCCCGGCTTGACCCTGACCTTCGTCAACGACGAGGCGCTGTCGGCGGGCGCCTTCATTTCCGCCACCACCGAGGAGATATGGTTCGCCCCGAGCGGTGTCATCGGGGCGGCGGCGCCGGTGCTGGCCACCGGAGGTGACCTCGACGAGACGATGCAGCAGAAGATCGTCAGCTACCTGCGCGCGCGCGTCCGGGCGACGAGCGAGGGCCGCGGGTACCGGGGTGAGGTGATCTCGGCCATGATCGACTCGGATTTTGAGCTGAAGATCGGCGACCGAGTGCTGAAGGAGAAGGGAGAGCTGCTGTCGCTGACCGCAACCGAGGCGGCCGAAACTTTCGGCGACCCGCCGAAGGCCCTGCTTGCAGCGGGCATTGCGGCCGATGTCGCAGGCCTGCTGGATTCGAAGTTCGGCGCGGGTGGCTACGAGGTGGTCACGCTTGAAGTGACCTGGTCCGAACGGCTCGCGGTCTTTTTGAGCGCAATCGCGCCGCTGATGCTCGGTGCCGGACTCCTGGCGCTTTACCTGGAATTCAAGACACCGGGCTTCGGCGTCTTCGGGATCACCGGGGCGGCGCTGCTCGCGATCGTGTTCCTCGGCAACTACGTCGCCGGGCTTTCGGGTCACGAGCCACTGCTGCTGTTCTTCGTGGGCGTGCTGCTCGTGCTTGCGGAGCTGCTGTTCTTCCCGGGTGTCATCGTCGTCGCCCTGACCGGCCTGGTGTTCATGCTCGGATCGCTGGTCTGGTCGATGGCGGATCTCTGGCCGAACGAGCCGGTCACGTTCTCGACAGACATCTTTCTCCAGCCGATCCTGAACGTGTTGTTCGGGGTGCTGATCGCCATGGTAGGCGCTGTGGCGCTGTTTCGATTCCTGCCGCGGAGCTGGATATGGAACCGCATGGTGCTCACGGCCGCAGTCGGCGGCGATGCTTCCATGGCCGGTGTCTCGGCAGCTTCCGAAGTGGTTTCTGCCGGAACCCACGGCTTTGCGGTGACGGCGCTTCGGCCCTCAGGTGAGGTTGAGATCGACGGTCGCCGATACCAGGCGTCACTGGCGGTGGGCACTGCTGAGCCCGGTGATCCGATCGTGGTCGCGGAGACCCGGGAATTCGGACTGCGGGTGGAGAAACTGAACAATCCATGAACCTGATACTGCTGCTGTTCCTCGTCGGCGTACTGCTGCTGGCCTTTGAGGTGATCGTCCCGGGAGGTATCCTGGGTGCGATTGGCGGACTCGCGCTCCTCGCCGGAGTTGTCCTTTCGTTTATCGATTTCGGAGCCCTCGGGGGAATACTGTCGCTCCTTGCGGCAGGGCTCCTGGTCCTGGTGATGGTCCTCGTGGAGTTCGTGCTGCTGCCGCGCACTGCGATTGGGCGCCGTCTGTTCCTGCATGCGGCGATCGGAGGAGCCAGCCAGCCGCCGCCCGCCGATGCTGCTGCGGTCGTCGGAGCCGTTGGCACGACGGTGACGACGCTTGCGCCGACCGGCTACGTGGAGGTCAATGGCAGGCGCTATGAGGGATTCTCGCGCTCCGGACTCCTCGAGAGCGGCACGCCCGTGCGCGTGGATGAAGTCGACAATTTTCGCCTTATCGTCACCAAAACCCAGTAATCCATGAACATCTCATTTTCCGCGATCCTGCTCATCATCGCCTCGATCTTCGGCCTCATCGCCGTCGGCATACTGCTGTCGTTTTTCAGCGTGTGGCTGCGGGCATGGCTGGCGGGAGCCTACGTGAGCCCGTTTGCCCTCATCGCTATGCGCCTCCGGCAGGTGCCCTACGGGCTTGTGGTCGATGCGCGAATCACGGCGAAGAAGGCGGGAATCGAGATCACGATCGACGACATCGAGGCCCACTACCTGGCGGGAGGCAACGTCGTGCCGACGGTCCAGGCACTCATCGCTGCCCAGAAGGCGGGAATCCAGCTCAACTGGAATCGCGCTTGTGCGATCGACCTGGCGACGAAGGGTTCTGGCAAGAGCGTCGTCGAGGCCGTGCGCACCTCGGTCGACCCGAAGGTGATCGATTGTCCGAATCCCGAGGCCGGGAGAAACACGATCGACGGCGTCGCCAAGGACGGCATCCAGGTGAAGGTGAAGGCCCGCGTGACGGTGCGCACCAACCTCGATCGGTTCGTGGGCGGAGCGAAGGAGGACACGATCATCGCGCGCGTGGGCGAGGGTATCGTCACCACGATCGGTTCCGCCGAAAGCTACAAGGCTGTGCTCGAGTCGCCGGACAGCATCTCAAAGGTCGTCCTCCAGCGCGGCCTGGACGTCGGCTCCGCGTTTGAAATCCTTTCGATCGACATCGCCGACGTCGATGTCGGCGACAACGTCGGGGCCAAGCTGCAGGAGGCCCAGGCCGAGGCGAACAAGAACATGGCGCAGGCCCAGGCGGAAATCCGCCGTGCCGCGGCCGTCGCCCTCGAGCAGGAAATGAAGGCCCGCGTGCAGGAGATGCAGGCGAAGGTCGTCGAGGCCGAGGCGCAGGTGCCGCTTGCGATGGCGGAAGCGTTTCGATCGGGACGTCTTGGCGTGATGGACTACTACCGCATGCAGAACATCCAGGCGGATACCTCCATGCGGGAGACCATCTCGAAGCCGGAGGACAAGAAGTAAGCCGGACCGGACTGTCTCATGCGCTGGATCTTCGATAACCTCGAGATTGCCGCGGCGATCGTCGCCGCCCTCGTCTACTGGCTCAACCAGAGGAAGGCGACGGGTGGCGACAGGACGGATTCCCCGTTTGACAACGAGCAGGACACCGGGGCCGATCCCGATGCGACGCGCCGGCTCCAGGAGGAGATCAGGAGAAAGATTGCGGAGCGCCGTGCCGGGGGCGGCCCGCCGCCGATGCCTGAGGCCACGGGAGACGAGGCGGCCGGTCGACCGGTCGTGGTGACGATGCCGCAACCGCAGTCCCGAATGCCGAATCCCTTCGAGGCGACATTGCGGGAGGCGCAGAGCCGGTTCGACAAGGCCGAGAAGGACCGGAAGCGGAGGCTGGCGGTCGAGCGTGAGCGCCAGGAAGAGGCGGCTCGCGAGGAATCGCGCAGGCGGCTCGAGGAAGTCTGGCGGAATCGTCAGCTCCCCACGGCATTGCCCGGAAGAGCCGGACAACTCGCTGGTAGAAGCGCACTATTGGAGAACCTGCGCGGGTCTGCGGCCCTTCGCCGCGCGGTGGTCGAGATCGAGGTGCTCGGACCACCCATTTCGCTGAGGCGCGAAGCGCCTGGCGGCGGATCGATATTCTAACAGGCTGCTGACACGAACTCCGTCCGGGTTGCGGCTTGGTTGAGCCCCGCGCAACTACGGCAGCCTGAAGTTCGGGGTATTTCCCCAGAGCGGTGCAGTCAGCCTTTGGTTGCCTGCCTCGATCGCGATGTGTGCAGGGTCTGAAACTATGACTATATATGGGCCGGGGGTTGGGAGGCGCAGGGTGCGCCCGCGCTCCAGGTTTCCCGAGTAAACGAGTGGCCCGTAGTCAGGCGGCGGACCTGGGTCCTCTCGCCACGCCTGGATCGTTACTGGTTCGAGGGCGACGAGGACGTACTCCTGAAGTTCCGCCTGCGCGGCCTGGGCAGGCGGTGTGCCCGCTGCGCCTCCTGTGGCGGTCTCAGCCGCCGGCGGTCCGCTTAAGAGAGCCATGATGCCCCAGATGACCAGGCCAACGATCACCAGGCCGACCAGGGCAATGCCGCCCTTCAGGACGAGATCGGGATCGATGGCAGGCCCGGGAGGCATGCCGCCACCGGAGCGGCGAAAGGGTGCGCGGGCGGCAGCCGGCTTCTTCTCGTCCTCCGAGTTTCCCGAGTCCTCTTCCTCGTCGTCCGAGCTGGCGACAGAAAGCTCCATCCTGCCGTAGACCTCGCGGCTCGGCGCCCGCGGCGTCCGGGTGCCTGTGCCCAGCGAGTTATAATCGTTGATGATCTTGTCGGCGGGAAGCTTGAGGAAGGAGGCGTATCCCCGCAGGAAACCCCGCACGTAGAGATCGGCGAGATTCAGGTCGAACTGGTTGTTCTCGAACTTCTGAAGGTAGTCCCCGCGGATCTTCGTGGCCTCCGCCGCCTCGCGGATGGAGATGCCCTTGCGCTTTCTCGCTTCCTCCAGGCGCTCTCCTATGGTCTGCATCGGCGTGAGTTAAGGGGGTTCGGGTTCGAGGTTTCAGAATAAGGCTGGCATTGCAAGGCGTCGAACGCCTTTCGGCCGCGGATTCGGCAAATGCATCGTGCGAAAGGCCAACTATAGCTTGTCCAGGTCGGCGAGAATCTCGCGCGGACTCGAACCGTTCTCGGGACCGACGATTCCCTTCTCTTCCATGATCTCCATGATGCGCGCCGCCCGGTTGTAGCCGATGCGCAGCCGGCGCTGGAGCATGGACGTGCTTGCCCGGCGGGTCGACTTCAGCACGTCTAGCGCCTGCTGGTACAGTTCCTCGTCGTCGCCGAGTTCGCTGTCGCCCTCGTCGCCGTCGCCCTCCTCGTCCTCGTCGCGCGAGGCACGATCGATCTGGGCCTGGACCTCGGTCGCGTACACCGGAGGACCGTTCGTCTTGAGGAAATCGACCAGAGCCTGGACCTCGTCGTCAGAAACGAACGCACCCTGTGCGCGCACCAGCTTCGATGTGCCGGGAGGAGAGAAGAGCATGTCGCCCCTCCCGATGAGCGTGTCGGCTCCTTTCGTGTCCAGGATCGTGCGCGAGTCGACCTGGGAGGCCACCTGGAACGCGATACGCGACGGCAGGTTCGCCTTGATGACACCGGTGATCACGTTCACCGAGGGCCGCTGCGTCGCGATGATGAGGTGGATGCCTGCCGCGCGGGCAAGCTGCGCGAGCCGTGCGATGTTCGTTTCGACCTCGGCCGGGGCGACAGTCATGAGGTCGGCGAGTTCGTCGATCACCGCGACGATATAGGGCAGGCGCTCGGGGATCTCGATTTCCCCCTCCGGACTCGCGATTCCCTCGAGTGATTCCTGGGCGGCTGCCGCCGCTGCGGCCCCCTTGGGCCTTCCGTTGAATCCCGTGATGTTGCGGACGTTTACCTTGGCGAACATCTGGTACCGCTGCTCCATCTCTCCGAGCAGCCATTTCAGCGCCGCAGGGACCTTCTTCACCTCGGTCACCACCGGGATGAGCATGTGGGGCAGGGTGTTGAAGATCTTCAGCTCGACCACCTTCGGGTCGACCATCATCAGCCGGACGTCCCGGGGACTCTTCGAATAGAGGATCGATGAGATGATCGCGTTTATGCAGACGGATTTTCCGGAGCCGGTCGCGCCTGCGATCAGGAGGTGAGGCATCTTTGCGAGATCCGAGACAAGCGGCTTCCCGGATACATCCTTGCCGAGTGCGATCGGCAGCTCGGCCTTGGCGCCAGCCCAGTCCTCGCTCTCCAGGATCTCGCGCATGCCGACCGGGGTCGCATGCTGGTTCGGCACCTCGACGCCGACGGCTGCCTTGCCGGGTATCGGGGCCAGGATGCGCACGGATTGGGCCCGCATTCCGAGCGCAATGTTCTTGTCGAGACCGGCGATCTTCTCGACGCGCACGCCGGGGGCAGGGACGACCTCGTAGCGCGTGATTACG
The DNA here is from genome assembly GCA_038144975.1 of Candidatus Salsuginivita brisbanensis. GTDB lineage: Bacteria > Verrucomicrobiota > Verrucomicrobiia > Opitutales > Opitutaceae > Salsuginivita > Salsuginivita brisbanensis. Next base: position 103,380 of record JAYQOU010000008.1, read on the forward strand.
GGGCCGACGTGGATCTCGCCGAGCGAGACCTCGACTCCAAACTCGCTCAGGATGCGAAGCAGGTTCTCCGCGTTGCGCCGGTGTTCCTCGTCGGAGTTGTCGGCATGGGCCCCGTCGCGCTCCTTCAGGAGTGAGAGCGGGGGGAACTTGTAATTCTCGTCGCCGCTCTGCGGCACGGTGGACTTGGCCTTCTTGGGCTCCTCGGGCTTGACGATGTGAAGATCGATCTTCGGCGCCGGCTGCGCTGCGGCTGCCGGTTCGGAACGGCTCACCTTGAGCTCGGCCGCGGGTTTCGGCTCGGCCCTTGCAGGCGGCGGCTCCTGGCGGGCGGGTGCCTTGGCGAGCGGGTCGGCTGCGGTCTTCGGGACGCTGATCTTGCCTGCCGGCGGACCAACGGGTCCGACCGGGGCTGCCGCTGCCACCGCCGCCGCAGCCTTTGGCGCCGCCTGCGGCTTGGCCTTTGCCGCGGCCTCCTTTTGCTTGCGGCGCGCCTCTGCGGCCTCTGCCTTGAGCCGAGCCTTTTCCTCCCGGCGCTGCCGGTAGTTCTCCATTATTCGGCCAAACTCGGCGATGATGTTGCGGGTCAGGATGAGCGTGAGTCCGGCGATGTAGATCGTGCCGAGGAGGAAGCCGGCACCGAAGGGACCGATCGTGTCGTGAAGGACGCGATGATAGAGAAGGGTGCCGATAAGCCCCCCAAGGCCATTGGGGAAGTATTCCTGAAGGGCCTGATCCGCGCCCGCCTCGGCGCGGTTCGAGGCCGCTGCGAACGGGGACGATGCCTCCGCGGCTGCAACTGAAGCGGGCGGTTCGCTGTCGCCGAGAAAACGCTCGATCATCTCGCGAACCGGACTGTCGATCATTGTCGCGAGCCCGGAGAGCGCGACGACGCAGACAACCATCGCGATGGCCTTTGCGCCGGTCAGTCGGCGAGCGCTGCGAACGGCCAGGTAAAGCATCCAGAGCAGGAACGCGGGTATGAGCCAGGCGGCGATGCCGACCATGAACAGCATGCTCCAGACCGCGTTGGCGCCGAAATTCCCGACGATATTCGGGTCGGCGATCGTGCCCGTGGTATTGATCGTGACCTGTGACGGCTCGTAGTCGATCAGCGCGACTGCAAGCAAGGGGCCGAGGATGAAGCAGATCAGCGCCGTGGTCCAGTTTGGGCGCTGCTTCGGCCCCTGGAAAGACGGACCGCCCTTGTTTGAGTTTGAACTGTCTGCCTTCGCCATTTGTTTTCGCGCTCCGCCGATCCGCGATTGCACGCTAATGGAGGGATCGGTCAAATGTAAACACGTTGCGGGTGCGATTCATACAAATCTCAAGCGATGATGCGCGAAGTCGTTCTGTTTGATTCGCTGTACCGCGAGCGTGTCTGGGGAGGACGTTCGTTGGAGAATCTGCTCGGGAGAAGCCTGCCGGGCGAAGGTCCGATTGGCGAGAGCTGGGACGTGGTCGACAGACCGGAGGCGCAGTCAGTCGTGCGGTCGGGAAGCATGAAGGGCCGCACGCTTCGGTGGCTCATCGAGAACGAAACCGAGGACGTCATGGGGCGCGACTGGAAGCCGGCAGACCGGTTTCCGATAATGGTCAAGTGGCTGGACTGTCGCAAGCGGCTCAGCCTGCAGGTGCACCCGCCTGCGCACGCTGCGTCGGAGCTCGAAGGGGAGCCCAAGACGGAGCATTGGTTCGTTGCCGAGACGAGTCCGGGGGCCCACCTGATTGCGGGCCTGAAGCGCGGGGTCTCGCGTGAGCAATTTGAGCGGGCGCTCGGCTCCGGGGATGTGGAGGCCTGCGTGCACAGGTTCCCGGTCAAAGCAGGAGACGCTCTCTTCGTGCCGAGCGGCCGCGTGCATGCAATCGATGCGGGATGCCTTATTCTCGAGATCCAGCAGAATTCCGACACGACCTTTCGCGTTTTCGACTGGGGTCGCGTCGGAATCGACGGCAAGCCGCGAAGTCTCCACGTGGAGAAATCGCTGCGTTCGATTGACTGGGGTGATTTTGAGCCGGAACCGCAAAGGGGGGCGCCCACTTCCTCGCAGCTGGTGGCATGTCCCGAATTCAGGATCCGCCGTGTGGTGCTCGCGCGCGGAGAACGCCTGTCCGTGGGTGGAGGGCAGGAGCCCCGACTACTGAGCGTTGTCGGCGGTCGGGTTCATGCCGGTGCGACCACTTTGATTCCTGGAGACACGGCGCTGCTTCCTTTTGCCGGCGACTTTAATTTCCTTGCGGGAGACCCGGTGCTGCTGCTTCTCACCGAAGGTTTCGCCTCCCGCGGGGAAGCGCCGAGGCAGCCTGCTGCTTGAAAGCGCACCCTGAGTGGGTAGCGTAGCGACTTTCCCAATTTCATGGCCAATACCGAGACATCCAGGAACAACGAAAAGAAGGCGGAAGCGGGTGCTCCCGCTGGCGGAGCCGCCGATACTGCCCGTGAGGGAGCGGGCGGCCTGGCCGGTACGGATGCCGTTGCCGAGGCGAAGCGCCAGGCGGAGGAGCACTATGACCGCTTCGTGCGGATCGCGGCGGACCTCGAGAACTTCAGGAAACGCGCGGCCCGGGAGCGCGACGAAATGCGGCAGTACGCGGTCGCGGGGCTAGTGGAGGCCCTGCTGCCCATCCTCGACAACCTTGCGCTTGGACTTGAGGCGGCCAGGAAGCCCGGTGCCGACGTTGAAGCCCTCGCGGGTGGCGTTGAAATGGTGCTGGCTCAATTCCGAAGCACGCTGGCTGGAAATGGCGTGGAGGAAATCAATCCGGTCGGGGAGCGGTTTGACCCGCATCGTCACGAGGCGATTTCGCATCAGCCCGATCCAAAGGTGCCGGAAGAATCGGTGATTTCGGTCGTGCGGCCCGGCTACGCGCTCAACGGGCGCCTGGTGCGCCCGGCCAGCGTCGTTGTATCAAGTGGCCCAGCTGGAGAGGGAGGATCGGGATAAAGGGTGCGACCTTGGGCCGCGTGCGCGGGAGCCCGATGAGGGCCCGCCGGCCACGGGCCAGTCCAATCATTCATACACCGTAAGATGGCGAAGGAAGACTACTACGAACTGCTGGGTGTCGAGCGTGGCGTGTCCGACGAGGACCTGAAGAAGGCCTATCGAAAGAAGGCGGTGCAGTATCATCCCGACAAGAACCCCGGCAACAAGGAGGCTGAGGAGATGTTCAAGAAGATCTCGCATGCCTACGAAGTCCTCAAGGATCCGGAGAAGCGGGCGGCCTACGAGCGCTATGGGCACGCTGCCTTCGAGGGCGGGGCGGGAGCGAGAGGTCCTGGCGGAATGGCGGGCGGGTTCCACGATCCGTTCGACATCTTCCGCGAGGTGTTCGGGCAGCAGGCAGGCCGGGGAGGGGGCATATTCGAGGAGATGTTCGGCGGAGGATCGCGGGGCGCGGGAAGCGACGGGGCCGACCTGCGCTACGATCTCGAGATCACGCTCGAGGAGGCGGCCAAAGGCATCGAGAAGGAGATCAAGTTTCGAAAGCTGGTGCACTGCGAGCGCTGCGGCGGAAGCGGAGCTGAGCCCGGCACCAAGCGGGTCACCTGTCCGACCTGCAGGGGCAGCGGCCAGATCCGACGATCGGGCGGCATCATCGTTTTTGCCCAGACCTGTCCGACCTGCGGCGGGGCGGGAACAAGCGTCGAGAAGGCCTGCACAGGTTGCCGTGGCGAGGGCAGGCTGCCAAAATCCACCGCGCTCAACGTAAAGATCCCGCCCGGTGTCGACACAGGCTCGCGCCTGCGGTCTGCAGGAAACGGCGAGGCGGGCACGGGGTGCGGCGCGCCCGGAGACCTCTACATCGTGCTGACTGTCAGGGATCACGACCTGTTCGAGCGCCAGGGCGACGACCTCTTTTGTGAGATCCCGATCAAGTTCACCGTGGCGGCGCTGGGAGGTGCGATCGAGGTGCCGACGCTGTTTGGCAAGGCATCGCTCAAGATTCCGGCGGGCACCGCTAGCGGCACAACCTTCCGTCTGCGGGAAAAGGGCATGCCCACGCTCCGTGGCCGCCGGCAGGGCGACCAGCTGGTCCGCGTCGTGATCGAGGTTCCGAAGACGCTAAGCAGCGAGCAGAAGAAGCTGCTTGAGGAGTTTGCCCGCCTGGGTGGTGACGCCAAGGAACCCACGGCCCGCAGTTTCTTTGAGCGCGCCAAGCGCTTCCTATGAACGGGCGCCTGTTGGGTTGTAAGGGCGGGGCCACACGTGTACGCGGTTGGGCCTGATGAAACTGGAGAATGGCAGCCTCCTGAGCCTGCGCGAGGCGGTGGCATTCCGAAATCGCGTTCGGCGACGGGGCGGGCGCTTCGTCCTGACAAACGGAGTATTCGATCTCCTGCATCCTGGACACACGTCCTATCTGGCTGCGGCAAGGAGGCTCGCGGGCAAGAAGGGAGCATTGCTGGTTGCCATGAACGGCGACCGCAGTGTTCGGCAGCTGAAGGGAAGCGGGCGGCCGGTTCTCGACCAGAAAAGTCGGGCCTATAACCTCTGCCAGCTGCGTTCGGTCGATGCGGTACTGGTATTCGCCGGCAAGCGCCTGGCCCGCGAGATCAAGGCGCTCAAGCCGGATGTCTACTGCAAGGCGGGCGATTACACGGTCCAGACGCTCGACCGGACTGAAAAGGAGGCTCTCGATGCCGTGGGCGCCCGGATCCGGTTTCTTCCGTTCCTTCGTGGATTCAGTACCACGCGCCTGGTTCGTCAGATCCGCAAGGCCGGGAGTCTCTGATCCCGGAGTGCGGCATCGGGTCGACGGTGTCCGAGGTTTCGATCGCCGCATTTTGCGATCATATGCCTGACAATTGCACGAGTTGAACTTCTCCCACCCCATGCAATGGATCGAATTCCGAGCTAACGTGCTCCCGGCCGAAGTGGACCGGGTGGAAGAGATACTCCTGGAGGAATCGCTCGGCGAATGGCAGTTGCACGAGGACGTCACGGCCGGCTGTGCGACCATCGGCGGCTTGTTCATCAGCGAGGAGGCCGCTTCCTCAGCGTGGAGCATCCTCGTTGCGCATCTTGCTGCAGGAGGTCTTGCTCGCTTGTCGCAGTCGGAACCCGGAAGGCAGTGGCAATCCGAGGCGGACCTGCGGGAAAGCTACCGGAAGCACTTTGCCCCATGGCATTATGGGCCGCTCCAGTGGATTCCGGTCTGGATGAGGGAGTCCCATGTGCCGGAACCCGGAAAGCGAATCCTCTGGCTCGACCCGGGAATGGCCTTCGGAACCGGGAACCACGAAACCACCCGATTGGTTGCTGAACGACTTGTTGACCTTGCGGAGGGGTGGCGCGATTCGGGCCGCGGTCCAGCTGGGCGAAGCTTGCTGGATGTCGGGTGTGGTTCGGGCATCCTGGCGCTCTCAGCAGCGCTGTTGGGGTACGGTCCGGTTACCGGACTGGACAGCGACCCTGACGCAATTGCGGTGAGCGAAGCAAACGCGCGGCTTAACCGGCTGCAGCCGAGCGCGCGGTTTCGAGTCGGAAATCTGAATGAGGGCCTTGAGACCCGCGTCGCGGATATCGTGCTCGCAAACATTCATGCCGATGTACTTTCCGCCAACGCAAGGGCCCTGGTCGAAGCGGTCGCCCCGGGTGGCGTCCTGATTCTTAGCGGCATCCTTTCCGAGGAGCTTTCTCAGGTGAGAGCGGCCTTTGAGGGCCTCGTCCAGTCCGGTTCGATCCAGTCAAGAGCCCTGGGGATCTGGAGTGACCTGCTGCTGGAGATTCCGAAATGAGTTTCCGAAGCCGCTATCAGGAAAACAGGTCGGGAGGCGTGCGGCTCATGAACTCGTCAAGGTAGGCGGTCGTGGCCTTCCCTTCGATGAATACGGGATCGGCCATTATCGCTTTCTGAAGCGGGATGGTCGTCTTGATGCCGCGAATCAGGTACTCGCTCAGGGCGCGATACATTCGCTCGAGCGCTGTCTTTCGGTTCGATCCAACGCTGATCAGCTTGCCGATCATCGAATCGTAATAGGGCGGAATCACATAGCCGCTGTAGACGTGTGAATCGACGCGAACTCCATGCCCGCCCGGGGCGTAATAGAGCCCGATGACCCCAGGTGAGGGTGCAAAATTCTTCGCGGGATTCTCTGCATTGATCCGGCACTCGATGGCGTGGCGGTCAAACTTCACGTCGCCCTGGTCGAAATCGAGCTTCTCGCCGTTCGCGACCCGGATCTGCTGCTTTATCAGGTCGATTCCGGTCACCTCTTCAGTGACCGGATGCTCAACCTGGATCCGGGTATTCATCTCGATGAAGAAGAAATTACCCTTTGCATCCACCAGGAACTCGATCGTGCCAGCATTCTCGTATTCGGCGGCCTCGGCGGCCCGGACTGCCGCCTTGCCCATCTTTTTTCTGAGGTCCGAGGTGAGAAAGGGCGATGGCGATTCTTCGATGAGCTTCTGATGGCGCCGCTGCACGGAGCAGTCGCGTTCGCCGAGGTGCAAGACCTTGCCATGGCTGTCCGCAAGGATCTGGAACTCGATATGCCTGGGCTTTTCAATATAACGCTCAATATAAACCGCACCGTTGCCGAATGCCTTCTCCGCTTCGCCGCGCGCGACATGGTATTCTTTTGCGAAGGATACATCGTTGTGCGCGATACGCATGCCT
>JAYQOU010000008.1:115000-137051 GCA_038144975.1 Candidatus Salsuginivita brisbanensis
GAATACCACAGAGTGTAGCCCGGCAGTCAGACTGTGGGGGATAACCTTCATAGTCGAAAGGAGAATAATCCAGACCATCGGTTAAGGTCCCAAAATATGGCTCAGTGAAAAAGGATGTGATTTTGCACAGACAATGGGGATGTTGGCTTAGAGGCAGCCATCATTTAAACAGTGCGTAACAGCTGACCCATCGAGCGAAATTGCGCCGAAAATGATCGGGACTTAAGCCATATACCGAAGCCGTGGATCCCGACTTTGTCGGGGTGGTAGGAAAGCGTTCCAAGTACAGCGAAGTGGAAGGGGCAACCGACCATGGAGTGCTTGGAAGTGAGAATGCAGACATAAGTAACGATAAAGCCGGTTGAAATCCGGCTCGCCTAAATCCCAAGGTTTCCTGGGGAAGGTTCGTCCTCCCAGGGTTAGTCGGGTGCTAAGATGAGGCCGTAAGGAGTAATCGATGCCAAGCTGGTTTAATATTCCAGCACCATCCGAAATCGTTTGAACCGTAGAGTGACGGAGAAGGTTAGAGCAGCAACGTGTTGAATCGTTGTCGAAGCCAGTAGGCCGTCGGGGGATAAAAGACCCGGCAACGCTGAATGGCGACAGGACCCTGAGGCCACGGCCGAGGGGGATTGCTCGATACCATGCTTCCAAGAAAAACTTTGCGGCTAGACCAAGGATGCCCGTACCGTAAACCGACACAGGTGGGAAAGATGAGTATTCTAAGGCGCGCAGGTTAAATCTCTCTAAGGAACTCGGCAAATTGACCCCGTATCTTCGGTAGAAGGGGTGCCCCGTAAGGGGCCGCAGTTAATTGCGTCAACCGACTGTTTAGCAAAAACACAGCACTCTGCTAAGTCGCAAGACGACGTATAGGGTGTGACACGTGACCAATGCGGAAAGGTGAAAGCCTGGGGTGCAAGCTCCGGGTCTAAGCCCCCGTGAATGTCGGCCGTAACTATAACGGTCCTAAGGTAGCGAAATTCCTTGTCGGGTAAGTTCCGACCCGCACGAATCGTGTAACGAGTTGACGACTGTCTCGGAGAGAGGCCTGGTGAAATTGTAGTGGCGGTGAAGATGCCGCCTACCCGCAGCAGGACGGAAAGACCCTATGCACCTTTACTGTAAGCTGTTATTGTCGCTTGATTTTCAATACGTAGAATAGGTGGGAGACTCCGAAGCCCGGTTTCAGGATCGGGCTGAGTCACAATGTGAAATACCACCTTTTGTTAGTTAGGCGTCTAACCTCATACCATAATCTGGTTGTGGGACAGTGATAGCGGGTCAGTTTTTCTGGGGCGGAATCCTCCCAAAGAGTAACGGAGGATTACGAAGGTTCCCTCAGCCCGGTCGGTAATCGGGCTACAGAGCGCATGAGTATAAGGGAGCTTTACTGTGAGACCAACAAGTCGAGCAGTTGCGAAAGCAGGTTCAAGTGATCCGGTGGTTGAATGTGGAATCGCCATCGCTCATAGGACAAAAGGTACGCTAGGGATAACAGGCTGATCGCGCCCAAGCGTTCATAGCGACGGCGCGGTTTGGCACCTCGATGTCGGCTCATCACATCCTGGGGCTGGAGAAGGTCCCAAGGGTTCGGCTGTTCGCCGATTAAAGTGGTACGCGAGCTGGGTTCAGAACGTCGTGAGACAGTTCGGTCCTCTATCCGCTGTGGGCGTTTGTGATTTGAGGGGTTCATTCTCTAGTACGAGAGGACCGAGAATGACGAACCTCTGGTGTTCCGGTTGTCGCGTCAGCGGCAGCGCCGGGTAGCCAAGTTCGGAAGGGATAAGCGCTGAAAGCATCTAAGCGCCAAGCCCATCCCAAGATAAGATCACAATCCCCCGCAAGGGGGTGCAAGGTCCGGGTAGACGACCCGGTTGATAGGCCAGAGGTGTAAGTAGGGTAACCTATTCAGCTTACTGGTACTAATGACCTTGCCGGTTAATGCAGACCCGATTTCTAGGCGTTTACTTTACCTCCTTCATCCGACTGAACTTTTTCATATCAATTTCCTGGTGATCATATGCCGGGGGTACCACCCGTTCCCTTCCCGAACACGGCCGTTAAGCCCCGAGCAGCCAATGGTAGTAGGACGTAAGGTCCCGCGAGAGTAGGTAATTGCCAGGTTTATGACCCGATCCCTGCAGCGCAGGGATCGGGTTTCCTATTTGCAGTCGATTGCGCCGGGCTCCGCCTCGAGGCCCGCGGCGCATTCGGGATCAGATCTTCCCGGCTTTCCGGGCTTCCACCAAACGGTAGAAGTCGGAGAACAGGGGATCCGCGTCGTTCGGGCCGGGTGCCGCTTCTGGATGATACTGAACGCAGAACACAGGGAGCTCACGATGCCGGAGGCCCTCGACGGTCTGGTCGTTGAGATTGATCTCTGTCACGACGGCGCCGCTCTTTTTCAGGCTGTCGGGATCCGAGGCAAATCCGTGGTTCTGCGAAGTGATCGAAACTTTTCCTGTTTCCAGATTCTTCACGGGTTGGTTTCCGCCGCGATGTCCAAACTTGAGCTTGAAGGTGCGCCCTCCGAGGGCGTGCGTGATCATCTGGTGTCCCAGGCAGATTCCAAATGTCGGCAGCTTAGGCAGGAGACTGCTGACTGTCCGATGCACGTAATCGACGGCGCTCGGGTCCCCAGGCCCATTGGATAAAAAGAGCGCGTCAGGTTGCTGTTCGAGGATCCTTTCGGCCGGCGTCGTCGCCGGGAAGACACAGACTTCGAATCCATGGCGTACGAGCTTCCGATAGATTGAATACTTGGCCCCCAGATCGAATGCAGCGACCCTGAATCGGGTCTTTTCCCCTGAGTGCGGATTGAGGTTTGTGCCTGCTGGCGAATACGCCTCGTTGTGATTGGAGAGCTTGTCGGCTTCCCAGACAAATGGCTCAGGGCAGGAGACTTCGCCGACGTAATCCGTGCCGGACATGTCACGCCAGGCGCGAGCGAGCTTTACGGCTTCCGATTCCGCAATCGGGATCGTGCTCAGGCAGCATTTCATCGAACCGTCAACGCGGAGTCGTTTTGTCACCGCCCGGGTGTCGATGTCACTGATGCCTGGGACCCCGTGGTTGCGCAGGTACTGGTCAAGAGGCAGCTCACTCCGCCAGTTGCTGGCTATCGGGGAAATCTCCCGGACAACAAGGCCTGAACACCGGGGCCCGCTTGCTTCGGCATCTGCGGCATTGGTCCCGTAATTCCCAATCTGCACTGCAGTCATCGTCACGATCTGGCCGAAGTAGGAGGGATCAGTAATGATCTCCTGATAGCCGGTCATGGACGTATTGAAGACACATTCTCCTGAAATTGTCTTTTCCGCTCCGAAAGCGGTGCCATGGAAAACAGTACCATCCTCGAGCGCGAGTATGGCGGGTCTGTCGGTACGCATTGGCCCGAAACGAAAGGGGCTCGCGGTCTGTCTGCCAAGGGGGAATTGCTGGATTGCTGCGAATGACTGCGCCGCGGGGCCGTTTATGTGCATCCGTCATTTGACAGCGTTTGATTAGGCTCCTAACTGTCCCCCCTAGTCATGCCCTACCAAGAAAATCGCTCACACTGGCCTGAGGGGCAGGGCCTTTGGGCGGACGTGCCGGCGGAAGAATGGAACGACTGGACCTGGCAGCTCCGAAACCGCCTGACTTCAGTCGACCAGATCGAGCGCCACCTGAGCCTTACTGCTGATGAGCGCGCGGGATGTGCGTTTGCGGACAAGAAGCTGGCGCTGGCCATCACGCCTCATTTCTTCAACCTGATTGATCGAGACGATCCGAACTGCCCGATTCGCAAGCAGGTAATCCCAAGTGGGATGGAGATGCTCGTTTCGGAGGAGGAGATGCTCGATTCATTGGGAGAGGATAGCCACTCCCCGGTTCCCGGACTAATCCATCGCTATCCCGATCGAGTCCTGTTGCTCGTTACGGACCGCTGCGCCGCCTACTGCCGGTATTGCACACGCAGTCGGCTTGTCTCGAATGCGCAGGATTACAATTTTCATCCGGAACTCGAGCAGGCGCTTCGATATCTTGAGCGCCACGAGGAAGTGCGCGATGTGCTGATATCAGGAGGAGATCCGCTGCTCCTGTCGGATAAGAAAATCGATCAGCTTCTTTCGCGACTACGGGCGATTCCCCATATCGAGTTCATCCGGATCGGTTCCCGAATTCCGGTATTTCTGCCCCAGCGGGTTACGCCGGGTTTGTGCGAGATATTCAAGCGTCACGGCCCTATCTGGATGAGCATCCATGTGAACCACCCGAGGGAGTGCACCGCTGAATTGAAGGACGCCTGCGAGCGCCTCTCCCTTGCGGGTGTCCCGTTGGGGAACCAAAGCGTGCTTCTCCGGGGAATCAACGATGACCCGGACGTCATGAAGGCGCTCATGCACCGGCTCCTGAGAATGAGGGTACGCCCGTACTATCTGTACCAGATGGACCTCATCACTGGAGGCTCGCACTTCAAGGTCGATGTCCTCAAGGGGCTCGAGATCATTCGATCGCTTCGTGGCCACACAACGGGTTATGCCGTGCCTCAGTACGTGATCGATGCGCCTGGCGGGGGAGGGAAAGTGCCTCTCAATCCTGATTACGTGGAGGAAGTCACCGACGAGGGCATTCTGATGAGGAATTACGAGGGTCGACTCTACAGGTACCCACTCACCGAGACGATTCGAGTTCCGCAGACGCTTGGGAGCGGGCCGGATCAGTCGGCGCCTGAACCGATCTTCTGAATCGCATCGCGCCCCCGCGGTTGCGGGTCATGGGTTTTCCAGGCGGCTTTGTCCCAGCTTGAAATAGAAAAGCGGTCGGGGAATGGGAGGCACTTCGAAGCCGCCATGATCGAGGGAAAACAGGTATGTAGGGCCTTACCGGAAACCTTTCAGGGCCCAATTTTCCGGTCTTTTTACGTCGGGAAGATTCGAAGTCATTTCGATGGATCGCCGATCCACAGCCGGCTATTGTTGCATAGAATATTGCAGCATAGATACTAACAAAAATTAAATCTTCGGTCCGTTGGCCCATGCCGAGGAGTCGAAGAATTGTGAGAATATTTTGAGCGAATCGAGAGCGGCTGCGTCTGACTTTCAGTAACCAAATCGTACTCGGTACGATTCAGGTTAGTAGTTCTTACGGTTTGCTTGGTGTTAGGTCACAAGGGCCGTCCCGAAAGGGACGGTTCTTGTGTTTCTGGACCCAGAGGTCCGAGTTCGGCAGCAGGTGAGACACCCAAGGAGGCTCGATGCGCCGGCCGGCGAATCTCGAGTGTCAGTTCCTGTTGATGGGCTCAACCTGTTGGAATCACGTCTGCTCGGCGCGGGATCGTAACTGGCGAATGCGTGGCTTGCCGGATTAGGACGCCCGGACAAGCGTGGGGGCATGATTTCACTGCATGACGGCAAGGGCGCGGCCTCTCCCGCGGTCGTCGAAAAGCTGTTCTGGGTTCGGTGCGTTGTCGCCGGATGCCAGCCCCGCATCTGGCGTCGGCTTGCCGTTCGCGACACCATGTGGCTGTCCCGCCTGCACGATGCGATTCAGGTGGCGTTCGACTGGTATGACTACCAGACGCACGTGTTCACGGTTGACGACCTACGGCTCGGCAACCCGACAAAGCGCGAGGATTTGCTGATCGAGGATGATCGCGATTTGACCCTCGCAGACCTGAACCTCGCCTCGAGAGAACGCCTTGAGTACCTTTACGAGTTCGGCGAAGGCTGGAATGTGGAGATCCGTGTCGAAAAGTCTGCCCTGCCGGAGAAGGGCAAGAGGTACCCGATATGTCTCGCGGGTGAGAGGGCGGGCCCACCTGAGGATTGTGGAGGCATCGAGGCATTTCACGACATGCTGGCCAGCCTGAGAGAACCGGATTCCGACCTTGGCAAGGAGTGGCGAAAATGGGTCGGACCCGAATACGACCCTGCGGCGTGCGACCTGGAACAGATCAATCGAGGCCTGAGACGGATCGGCCGCTGAAATCGACGGACGATGCGCATCAGCGGAGGCACCGCGCGAGGGATCACGCTTCGCGTCCCGAAGGGAGACCGAGTCCGGCCGGCCACGGATGGCATGAGGCAGGCAGTCTTTTCCAGCCTCGGATGGCGTGTGGAGGGCGCGCGATTCCTTGATCTCTTTGCCGGCAGCGGGGCTTATGGCCTGGAGGCGTTGAGTCGTGGTGCCTCAGGCGGGGTTTTTGTCGAGAAGGACGCTGAGGCCATAGGCTGCATCCGACACAACCTTGCCGCCGTCTGCCGCAGCCTTGGGCGCACCCTCGACGGACTCGAAATCCGAAAAGTGGATGCGGGCCGTCCATCCTTCTTCGCAGGCATCAGGCAGGAAGGCTTGCCCGCCGACCTCGTGTTTGTTGATCCGCCGTACGAACTCATCGGGTCGATCGCGCCGATTCTCTTCGAAGGCCTGTTGCCGGGCAACGGTTCGGAGAAGGCCCCGATGGTGGCATTCGAAATGCCGGGTGAGACCTTGTTCGAACCGGCGGGTTGGCGTTGTGTGCGCCGGCTCGGCAAGGGCAGGAGGCAACCGACCGTGGCCTTCTTCGAGGCGGTCCGGCCCTGAGGCAATGCCGCCCGGGACGGGTCGCCTCCTGGGCGACTCAGGCCCGGTTCACGTTGCTGCGGTAGTCCTGGATGGGGCGGACGCCGACTGCCTTCTCGCGAAGCGCGCGGATGCCGTGCACCGCCGCCGCTGCGCCGGTGATGGTCGTCATGATGCAGATATTATGTGCGTAGGCCGCCGCACGAATCTGGTTCTCGTCACGCCGGGGAATCATCCCTCCGGGCGTGTTGATCACCATGTTGATCTGGCCGTTCTTGATGAGGTCGATCGCGTTCGGCCGACCTTCGTTGATCTTCGCCAGTCGTTTGACGGGCACCCCTGCGTCCGCGAGGAATGTGGCAGTGCCGCTCGTCGAGTAGATTTCCAACCCGAGGGCCGTGAGTTCACGAGCGAGCCCGACTGCCCGGGTCTTGTCTCCATCCTTCACGCTTAGAAAGACATTTCCGGAATCGGGCAGACCCGGGCGCGCCGCGGCCTGCGCCTTAGCGAAGGCAACCCCCGGATCCTCATCGATGCCCATCACCTCCCCAGTCGACCGCATCTCGGGTCCGAGGGTGATCGTTGCCCCGGGGAACCGAACGAACGGAAACACCGCCTCCTTCACGCACCAATGGCGAGGCACCAGTTCCTCGGTAAAGCCGAGGTCGCGCAGGCGCATCCCGGTCATGACCTTCGCGGCCAGCTTCGCCAGTGGAATGCCGATCGCCTTCGCGACGAACGGCACCGTCCGCGAGGCGCGGGGATTTACTTCCAGCACGTAAAGCTCGTCGTCCTTTATCGCGAACTGCACGTTCATCAGGCCGACGACCTGAAGTGCCCGCGCAAGGTCATAGGATGCCTTGCGGACCGTGGCGAGCATCCCAGGGCTGAGCGTGTGGGGCGGGAGCACCATCGCGGCGTCTCCCGAGTGGACGCCGGCAAACTCGATGTGCTCAAGCATGCCCCCGATGACCGTGGTTTCGCCGTCGCTGATGCAGTCGACGTCGAGCTCGATGGCGTCCTCCAGGAACTTGTCGATCAGGACCGGCTTGCCCGGCATGACGTCGAAAACCTGGCGGACCACGCCCTTGAGTTCTTCCTCGCTGTAGACGATGAACATGCCCCGTCCCCCGAGCACGAAAGACGGCCGCAGGAGCACAGGATAGCCGACCTCGCCCGCGAAGCGGGTTGCCTCATCCTCGTTTAGGGCGGTCCGGTTCTCGGGTTGCTTGAGGCCGAGCTCGTCGAGAATCGCCGCAAAAAGCTTCCGATCCTCGGCGCGCTCGATGCTCTCGGGTGTGGTCCCTATGATGTTCACGCCATTGGCCTTCAGGGCGGCGGCCAGGTTTAGAGGTGTCTGGCCCCCGAACTGCACGATGGCGCCGTGACATTGTTCCTGAGCGTAGATCTCAAGCACGTCCTCAAGCGTCAGGGGCTCGAAATAAAGCCGATCGCTCGTGTCGAAATCCGTCGAGACAGTCTCGGGATTCGAGTTCACCATCACCGTCTCAAAGCCGATTTCGCGGAGCGCGAAGCTCGCGTGCACGCAGCAGTAGTCGAACTCGATGCCCTGGCCGATGCGGTTCGGCCCGCCGCCAAGGATCATGATCTTCTTCCTGTCGGAGCGCACCACCTCGTTTTCGTGGCCGTAGCTCGAATAGTAGTAGGGCGTGAAGGCCTCGAACTCGGCGGCGCAGGTGTCGACGAGGCGGAAGGTGGTCTGGATGCCGCGACTCCGCCGTGACTCGGTGACAGCCGAAGGCTGCGTGGAGAGCAGCTGTCCCAGCTGCGCGTCAGAGAAGCCCATCTGCTTGGCGCGGCGCAGGTGCAGGTCGCCGATCTTCTCGAGCGATTGTCCCTTGAGCGACTGCTCCATGTCGTAGATCTCACGGAGCTGCACGAGGAACCAGCGGTCGATCTTCGTGAGCTCGAAGATCTCGTCCAGCGAAAGCCCGACCTGGAATGCGTGTCGGATGAAGAAGATGCGTTCCGCATTTGGGGTGGCCAGGCGCGCCATCACGACCTCACGCGCCGGCGGCTCATCGCCTCCATGCCGGCCGCCGCCACCGAACCCCCTTGCACCGATCTCCATGGACCGAAGCGCCTTCTGGAGGGATTCCTTGAAGGTGCGCCCGATCGCCATGGCCTCTCCGACCGACTTCATCGCCGAGGTCAGCGTCGTATCCGCATCCGGAAACTTCTCGAACGTGAACCGCGGCACTTTCGTCACCACGTAGTCGATGGTGGGCTCGAAGCTCGCCGGCGTCACCCGGGTGATGTCGTTTTTCAGTTCGTCGAGGGCGTAGCCAACGGCGAGCTTCGCGGCGATACGTGCGATCGGAAAGCCGGTCGCCTTCGAGGCGAGCGCCGAGCTTCGGCTCACCCGGGGGTTCATCTCGATCACCACCATTCGCCCGTTGTCGGGATTCACCGCGAACTGGATGTTCGAGCCTCCGGTTTCCACGCCAATCTCGCGGATGACGGCGAACGACGCATCGCGCATCAGCTGGTATTCCTTGTCGGTCAGCGTCAGCGCCGGAGCGACGGTGATCGAGTCGCCGGTGTGAACGCCCATCGGGTCGAAGTTCTCGATGGAGCAGATCACGACGCACTGGTCCTTGTGGTCGCGCATCACCTCCATCTCGAATTCCTTCCAACCCAGGAGGCACTCTTCGACGAGAACCTCGTGGACCGGGGAAAGGTCGAGGCCGTTTGCCACGATGCGCTCGAATTCCTCCCTGTTGTAGGCGATGCCGCCGCCGGACCCGCCCAGGGTGAAGGATGGACGGATGATAAGCGGAAATGTCGCGAGCGTTTCCGCTGCCACGCGGGCTTCCTCGAGCGACTTGACCGTGCTCGAGCGAGCGACGTCCAGGCCGATCTTCACCATGGCCCGCTTGAAAAGTTCCCGATCCTCTCCCTTCGCGATCGCGGCGGGCTTGGCCCCGATCATCTCGACACCATAGCGCTCGAGGACGCCGGTGCGGTTGAGTTCCATCGCAAGGTTCAGCGCCGTCTGGCCGCCGAGCGTCGGCAGCAACGCGTTCGGACGCTCCTTCTCGATGATCTTCTCGAGGAATGTCGGCGTGAGGGGCTCGATATAGGTGACGTCGGCGAACTCCGGATCCGTCATGATCGTCGCCGGGTTCGAATTGACGAGGATCACACGGTACCCTTCCTCCCGCAGCGCCTTGCAGGCCTGGGTGCCCGAATAGTCAAATTCGCAGGCCTGCCCGATGACAATGGGCCCCGCACCGATGATCAGGATGGAATTCAGGTCGGAACGCTTGGGCATGGACGCAGATGTTTCTGAGGGTTGGGGTCCGTCGTTGCGCGGGCAAGCGGGAAAGCCGAGCGGTCGCGGAAAACGGCTATGCTGGCCGCGGCCAGCCCGGGAACAGGATTCCGGGCATGCCTCGGATCGCCCGATGGTCGAGCCCTACCCGAGGCGAGCGGCGTCGATCCCGAGCACACGGGCCGCCGCCGCCTTGTCTCCCTTGGATGCGTGGAGGACCATCGTCAGGTACTGCTGCTCCTGGACCTTCAGGTACTCAGCCAGGGAAGGCCAGTGCTTCAGTTCGCGCAGCCGGAGTGGAAGCTGCTCCGAGGTCACAATCCTGGTCTCTGCCGTCGAAGCGATGCGGGAGACAATCTGGTTCAGCTCAGAGAGGTTACCCGGCCAATGGTAGGCGGCGAGTACCGGCAGGGCATCCTCCGAGAATTCGACGAGCGCCGCGTCAAAGTGAGGGTTGGTCGCCTTCGATGCAAAATGGCGGGTAAGGATGGGGATGTCCTCGATCCTTTCGCGGAGAGGCGGAATGACAACCGGCAGCGACGCCACGCGGTAGAACAGCTCGTCGTTGAACTTCCCCTCGTCTGTAAGCTGCTCGAGGTCCTCGGTCGTGGTGCAGATGAGCCGGAATCCGTGGGCCGTGTTGCGGAGCACGCTCACCAGTTCCTTCTGCATCGGGGCAGGCAGGCATTGGATATGGTTGAGCAGAAGAGTGCCGCCCTTTGCCTGCTTGACCCAGCTGCCTCCCTCTCCGCTGTCGCCGAGCAATCCCTCCCGGAAATTGGATTCGTTCCCCAGGGCGCAGTCGATCGCGACCAGCGGTACCTCCGAGGAATTTGACGCCGCGTGAAGTACCTCGGCGACCGTGCGCTTGCCGACGCCCGCCTCGCCGGTCAGGAGCACCGGCGTGCGTACGGTGGCAAGCTTTCCGATCTGCTGGACGAGCTTCTTTATCGGCGCGCTCGATCCGATGATCCTGCTTTCTATGTCGCCTGCGCTCGGTTGCTTGGACGCAGCCCCCGTCTGGCGTTCCGACTGGAACTGCTTGAACTCGAGCCCGCGCTTGAGAGTGCCGATCAGTTCGTCGACCCGGAACGGCTTCTGCAGGTAGTCAAATGCCCCGAACTTCAGTGCCTGCACCGCGCTCTCCGTGCTGGCGTAGGCGGTCATGATGATGACCACCGTGCTCGGGTCGTAGGCCTTGAGGTGTTTGAGCAGCGTGATGCCGTCCATCGGCTTCATGTCGATGTCGGCGAGCACGAGGTCGAACTTCTCCGCCTTGTAGCGGGCGAGGGCCTTTTCTCCGTCGGTCGTGAATGCGGTCGCGTAGCCGGTCGGCTGGATCACGGCTTCCAGCATCTCGTGAATCGAGAGCAGGTCGTCGACGATGAGGACGGAAGGCATGGAGGGGGGCCAAGACCCTTCGGTCTCAGCCGGATGGTGTCAACCGGCGCCTGCGCGCCGCGTCACTGCACGCCACCGGCAACTGCACCAAGCTGGAAGATCGGCAGGAACATCGCCATCACGATGCCGCCGACGACCACGCCGAGGAACACGATCAGCATCGGTTCGATCAGCGAGGTGAGGGCGGCAACGGTCGCTTCGCACTCGGTGTCGTAGAAGTCGGAGATCTTGTTCATCATTCCGTCGACATTGCCCGTCGACTCGCCGGCCTTGACCATGTGCTTCATCATCGGCGGAAAAAACGTATTCGAGGCGAGCACCTCGGAAACCTGGCCGCCCTGGCTCACGTGCCGGCTGATCTCGACGCAGGCGTCCTCGATCTGGACCTTGCCGCTCGCCGACGAGACAATCTCGAGCGTCCTTAGGATCGGCACTCCGGACCGGATGAGGGTCGCGTAGGTCCTGCAAAAACGCGAAAGCGCGATCTTGTGGATGAGGTTCCCGAAGATGGGGGCACGGACGAGGCCGAGATCCTTGATCCGGCGACCCTTTGGCGTCGCCACGAACTTGCTCAGGACGAAATAGGCCGCCGCTGCGCCGAGGCCGATCGCCCACCACCAGGCCTTCATGAAGTCGCTCAGGTCGATGAGCATCTGAGTCGGTGCCGGAAGTTGCGCTCCGAAATCGTCGAACATCGCGGCGAATACCGGGACCACGAAGATGAGCAGCACATTCACCAGTGCGATCGCGAGGCCGATGACCGCGATCGGATAGGTCATCGCGGACTTTACCTTCTTCGTCAGCTTGACGCTCGCCTCGAAATAGCCGGCGACTTTCGCAAGAATCTCCGCGAGCGCACCGGAGGCTTCACCCGCCTCGACCATGGAAATGAAGAGGGACGGGAAGGATTTTGGGAACTTCTTGACCGCCGACGAGAAGGAGTTTCCCGAGGAAATGTCGAGGCGGACGTCGCGAATGACGATCCGGAAGCACGGGTCCTCGGTCTGGTCCTGCAGGGCCTCGAGGCACTGGACCAGCGGGAGGCCGGCATTCAGCAGGGAGGCCAGCTGCTGTGTGAAGATCGCCAGCTCGCCAAGCGGAAGTTTGTAGTTCTTTGCCTTCTTTTCGTACGCCTTCTGCTTCGCCAGGGCCTGGGCCGCCATTAACGAGGATTTGCCCTGTTTCCCGGCGGGACCCTTGGCTGAGCCGGCAGCTGCACTCGAAGCGGACGACAGAATGGCCATGAGCGGAGAAAAGCTGCGCTCCCTCGTAGCGGCAACCCAATTTCCGGGAGGCCGCGGTAAAAAGACCGCGAGAAGACAGTGGGTGATAGAGGTGCTGCGTACCCGCTTGACCGCGTCGAAGACGCCGATTGAGTCTGCTCCCCGCGCCGCGGCTGTAGTTTAGTGGTAAAACCTCTGCCTTCCAAGCAGGTGTCGACGGTTCGATTCCGTCCAGCCGCACCATCATTGCCGCGCGGGTTGCGCGTGTCGGCGTCATAGACTCACCCATGTCCAGCGACACGCACGCGGCTGACCCCGCCATTTTCCTGGTCGACAACGGCTCGCTCGAACCGGCGCCGACGCTCGCGCTTCGCCGGCTCGCACGGGAACTGTCCCGGGTTACGGGCCGAACGGTGGAGCCGGTCTCCCTGCTGCATTCCAGCGGCGTCCCCGCTGAGACGCTCGATGGCGTGCCTGCGGAAATCCTGGAGCCGGCGATTGCCTGTCGAGCGGCCAAGGGAACTCGCGATTTTCTGATACTGCCTGCGTTCATCGGGCCGAGCCGGGCCCTGACCGGCTACATCCCGGAGAGAGTTGCCGCGCTTCGCTCCCGTTTTGCGGGCTTGCGCGTGGGCATTGCCGATCCGCTCGCGCACCCGGATCGGCCGGACTCCGTCGAGCGCCTTGCGGGGCTCGTCGCCGACAATGTTTCCACCCTGCTGGACGATGATTCTGAACTTCCGAAAGTCGTGCTGGTGGACCACGGCAGTCCGGCGCGGGAGGTCGTGGCGCTTAGGGACCGCGTCACGGAGGCGCTGAAGCGCCGTCTTGCCGGGCGGGCGGAATCCGTTCGCGCGGCCTCAATGGAGCGCCGGCCTGGACCGGAGTATGATTTTTGCGACCCCCTGCTCGCGACGTGTCTCGATGATCCGCAGTTGGATCGAGGCCGCGTGATCGTCGCAATGTTGTTCCTCTCGCCGGGTCGCCATGCAGGACCAATGGGCGATGTTGCACGGATCTGTGCGGAAGCGGGGAGAAGGCATCCGAATGTTCGGATTGAAATGACGAGACTGCTCGGAGCGCACCCGGGCCTGGTCGAACTGCTCGCGGAAAGGCTGCGGGCCAGTCTGCCGGCCATCTAGGGTCGCGGGCTCCCCGATTCGGTGCGAGATGACTGACCGGATCTCCGGAAGGGCGGGGCGGCAATCAGGAGGTGGCCGCGGATCCTCCGCCGCTCGTCGAAGCCGACTTCGCCATGGCGGCAATTTCTCGTGCCTTCGTCGGGTCTCGCGCCACTTCGCCGATGATCACCATCGCGGGCAGAGGTACACGATCGGGAGTCCCCCCGCGAAGGTCTCCAACGCTGCACCGCTCGATCCGCTGGTCTGCCCAAGTGGCGCGGCTCACAAGCGCGACGGGAATCGACGCATCCATGCCGCCAGTGATGAGTCGGGCAGCAATTTCAGAAACGCGTCTTCCGCCCATGTAGATGCACAAAGTGGCATTCAGGGATGCATAGGCCGCCCAATCCACGGCAAGTTCGGGCTTTGACGGGTTCTCCTGGCCGGTGAGGAAGACGACAGCCGACGCGCAGTCCCGGTGTGTGAGGGGTACCCCGGCCACCGCTGCGGCAGAACAGGCGGCAGTGACGCCCGGAACGATCTCGGTCGGAATTCCCTCCGCGATCAGCGCCTCGAGTTCCTCGCCACCGCGACCGAAGACAAACGGATCCCCGCCTTTCAGACGAACAACACGCTTTCCCAGCTTAGCGTGCAGGATCAGTAGCCTGACGATCTGGGACTGAACGGCAGCATGATCCCCGCACCGCTTTCCTGCATGGATTTTCTCGCAGGAAGGCCGGCAGAAATCCAGCAGCTGGCGTCCAATAAGCTCATCATGTATAACGACATCAGCAGATTCCAATCGGTTTTTTCCGCGTATCGTTATCAGCTCCGGATCACCCGGCCCGGCGCCCACAAGGGATACCTGTCCGACGCTTTTCATGTCTTGTTAACTAAATAACTAATGTTTTATTGACCCGGGTCAAAAAGATACTTCGCTCGACCCTTAAAACCTTTCCAAACGCGTGCCTGCAAGTTCGTCACAGCCATCCAGGAACGAGTCGATTAAGCACGGAGATCCGACCCTTGGGGGGACGATCGCCGAGACCATCGGCGACGCATCCGTCGACAGGTTTGGCGGCGATGACGAGCAGTTTCTGAAGTTCCACGGGGTCTACCAGCAGGACGATCGCGACCTGCGCAAGTCAGGGCGGCGCTATCAGATGATGGTTCGGGCACGCCTTACGGGCGGCATCGCGAGCCCGGAGCAGTACCTTGCCTTCGATGAACTCTCGGACCGGTTCGGGAACGGCACGCTTCGCATCACCACCCGTCAGACTTTCCAGTGGCACGGCGTGCTAAAGGGGAACCTCAGGCCCCTGATCCATGGTCTGAACGAGAATCTCTGCACCACGCTCGCGACCTGCGGCGATGTGAATCGAAACGTGCTGGCGCCGCCGACTCCGACGACCGATCGCCTCGCGTCGCAGGTACAGGAAGATGCTGGCCGGGTGTCGGAAGCACTGCTTCCGGCAACGCAGGCGTACCACGAGATCTGGGTCGAAGGCACGCGCATCAACCTTTCGAAGGAGTCCGGGAGTGCCTTCGTCGATCCTCTCTACGGCCGCACCTACCTGCCGCGGAAATTCAAGATCGCGTTCGCAATTCCTCCACGGAACGAGACGGACGTGTTCGCGAATTGCCTCGGCTTCGTCGCAATCGCGGATCCGGCGGATTCAAGCCGCCTGCTCGGCTACAACGTGCTCGTCGGAGGCGGCATGGGGACCACGCACGGAAACCAGCAGACATTTCCGAGGATCGCCGATGCGCTCGGCTTCGTTCCCCGCGAACGGGTGGTCGACGTCGCGCGTGCGGTGATTCTTGCCTATCGGGACTCGGGCGATCGCACCAACCGCAGGCACGCCCGCCTCAAGTACGTCATCGAGGAGCGCGGTGCCGACTGGTTCCGCAGCGAGGTCGAAACCCGGGCCGGGTTTCGTCTGGAGGAGGCGCGCGAGGCCCGGTTCTCGGGGCAGGGTGACATCTTCGGCTGGCATGCCCAGGGCGATGGCCGCAGCTTTCTCTCGATCTTCGTCGAGAACGGCAGGATCGCGGATTCGGAGGACCGGCGGCTGAAGTCTGGCCTTCGGGGCGTCATCGAAAGATTTCGACCCGAAGTGAGGCTCACTGCCTGGCAGAACATCATCCTGGCCGGCATCGCCGACGGCGAGCGCGACGCGGTGACCGCCCTGCTTGCCGAGCACCGTGTGCCGGTGAACGGTCAGGCCGGCGCGGTGCGGCGCGCTGCGATGGCCTGTCCCGCATTGCCAACCTGTGGCCTTGCCATCGCGGAGAGCGAGCGGGTCAGCCCGGCGCTCATCGGCCGGATCGAGGCGCTGCTCGCCGAGCTTGGCGCGGCAGACGAGGAAATCACGGTTCGCATGACCGGCTGCCCCAACGGCTGCACGCGTCCCTTCCTTGCCGAGATCGGCATCGTCGGCCGCACTGCCGGCTGCTATAACATCCTGCTCGGTGGCAGCGGGAGGTCGGACCGCCTGAACCGCGAATACCGACAGGGAGTTGCCCTGGAGGAGATCATCCCGACGCTGCGCCCCGTCATCGCCCGATGGATTTCCGAGCGCACTCCCGCGGAGCGTTTCGGCGACTTCGTGGCACGCGTGCTTTGGAAAGAGGGAGCAGTTCCCGAGTCGCCACTTGCAGCCTGAATTCAGAACCCGGAATCTTACGCCATGAACGCCCAGGAAATTGCACGCGCCAACGAGGAACTCCGCGGAAGAAGTCCACTCGAGATCACACGATGGGCGATCGAACGAGCCGGCGGCCGGGCGATCGTCTCCACAAATTTCCGCCCGTTCGAGGCGGTCATCCTCGACCTGTGCGTGCAGGTGCAGCCCGACATCCCGGTCCTGTGGGTCGACCATGGATACAATCGCCCCGCCACCTACAAACATGCCGAGGAACTGCGAACCCGGCTGAACCTCAATCTCAAGCCCTACCTGCCGCGCCTCACGCCGGCGCATCGGGACACGATTCACGGGCCGCTGCCAACCACCGACGACGAGGAGGCCCTGAAGCGCTTCAGCGCCCTCATGAAGCTCGAGCCCTTCCAGAGGGGTATGCGGGAACTCGCCCCGACGGTTTGGATCACCGCCCTGCGCCGCGTGCAGAACCCGAACCGGGCGGGACTCGACATCGTGTCGGCAGACGCAAACTTCGGCGCGCTCAAGCTAAGCCCGCTGTTTGAGCTCACCGACGCCGATCTCGAGAAGATGCTGTCCGAGCGGGGGCTCCCCAACGAGTGGGATTATTTCGATCCGGCCAAGGCGGACGAAAAGCGCGAGTGCGGACTTCACGCGTCCTGGGGCGGCAAGGCTGCACGGGAATCAGAGTCCTGAATCCCAAGTCGCCCGTCCTCAGATGCACACCAGCTACCACCTCGATCACCTGCAGTACCTCGAGACCGAGGCGATCCATGTGATGCGGGAAGTCGCCGGCGAGTTCGAACGCCCGGCGCTCCTGTTCTCGGGCGGCAAGGACTCGATCTGCCTGCTCCGCCTTGCGGAGAAGGCGTTTCGGCCGGCGGAGCTGCCGATGCCGCTCCTCAATGTCGACACGGGGCATCACTTTCCCGAGCTGAACGAGTTCCGCGATCGGCGGGCCGGGCAGCTCGGCGCCCGCCTGCTCATCCGACGCGTGGAGGACGCGATCGAAAAAGGCATCGCCGTGCCCGTGCCCGGGGAGATCAGTCGCAATCGACTCCAGATCCCGACCCTGCTCGCGGCGATCGAGGAGCATCGCTTCGACTGCTGCATCGGCGGCGCTCGTCGTGACGAGGAGAAGGCCCGCGCCAAGGAGCGGTTCTTCAGCTTTCGTGACAGCTTCGGCGGCTGGGATCCCAAGAACCAGCGTCCGGAAATCTGGAACCTCTACAACGCCCGCCTGCATCCGGGTGAGAACATGCGCGTGTTCCCGCTGAGCAACTGGACGGAGATGGATGTGTGGGAGTACATCCGCCGCGAGCGGCTCGAGGTCCCCAGCATCTACTTCAGCCACCGGCGCTCCTGCGTGCGTCGCGGCGGGCAATGGCTGCCGGTCAACGACCTGCAGCCGCCGAAGCCCAAGGAGGAGGTGAGGGAACTCGTTGTTCGCGTCCGGACGATCGGCGACATCATCAGCACCGGCATGGTCGAGTCGCCCGCGGAGAGCGTCGACGACATCATCGCCGAGATCGCGGCTGCCCGGGTCACCGAACGCGGGTCCCGTGCCGACGACAAGGCTTCCGAGGCGGCCATGGAGGACCGCAAGAAGGCCGGATATTTCTGAACCCATGTCCCTGCCCGCACACCATCCGGTCGACATTCTTCGCTTCAACACGTGTGGAAGCGTCGACGACGGCAAGTCGACGCTCATCGGCCGACTTCTCTACGACTCGAAGGCCCTCATGGAGGACCAGATCGAGGCGTTGGAGCGCTCCGCAGACATCACGGGCGGCGGCGCGATCAACCTGGCCAACCTGACCGACGGACTGCGCGCGGAACGCGAGCAGGGGATCACGATCGACGTTGCGTATCGGTATTTTGCGACGCCGCGGCGCCGCTTTATCATCGCGGACACTCCCGGCCACGTGCAGTACACGCGCAACATGGTCACGGGGGCCTCCACGGCGAACCTCTCGATCGTGCTTGTCGATGCTAGGGCTGGCGTCATCGAGCAGAGCCGCCGACACACCTGCATCGCATCGCTCCTGCGGATCCCTCACCTTGTCGTGGCGGTCAACAAGATGGACCTCGTGGGCTGGAGCGAGGAGCGCTTCACGGAGATCCGGGACCAGTTCGAGGAGTTCCTGCCGCGCCTCGACATCAAGGACGTCAAGTTCATCCCGATCAGCGCGCTCAATGGCGACAATGTTGTCGATGCCTCGCCGAACGCACCCTGGTACAAGGGGCCCACGCTCCTCGGGCATCTCGAGAGCGTGCACATCGGCAGCGACTGGAACCTGCATGGCTTCCGTTTCCCGGTGCAGTGGGTCAACCGGCCTAACCGGCCGGAGGACCCGGAGCTGCATGACTTCCGGGGGTTCAGCGGCCAGATCGCCGGCGGCATCGTTCGCGTCGGCCAGAAGGTGGCGGCCTTTCCGGGCGGGTTCGTGAGCACGGTGAAGGAGATCTGGACCTATGACGGAAAGCTCGAGGAGGCCTTTTGCCCCCAGTCCGTCACGCTCGTGCTCGAGCATGATCTCGATGTGAGCCGGGGTGGCATGATCATCGGGCTGGAGGGGCTCCCGGGAGAGTCGACGGACCTGCATGCAAAGATCTGCTGGATGCACCAGAAACCGCTGCAGCGCGGGCTGAAGTACTTCCTTAAGCACACCTCCGCTACGGTCCCCGCCGTGGTCACCGAAATCGAGCACCGTATCGATGTTGCCACGTTCGAGCCCAAGGCGGCTCCGTCGCAGCTGGTGCTGAACGATGTCGGCGAGATCCGCATCCGCACGGCACGCCCCATCGTGTTCGACGGCTATGGCACGAACCGGCTCACGGGTTCCTTCATCCTGGTCGAGCAGGGGACGAATGCGACGGTCGCCGCGGGCATGCTCATGCCGCCACAGGCGCTCGTCCAGCCCGAGGGTGGCGACTACATGATCTGAGTTGGCGCAGCCAATGTGCGCCGGGCGGCAACCCGCCTGGAAATTCGTTCTCGTTCTGCACTTGTTCTGCGCTCTCAATCGAGGGCGTCCGAGAACGACGCGCGCCCCATGCTGCACAAGCCAAACCCCGAGCGTTACGCCAATCCTGCAATCTACCGGCGCTGTGGCCGAAGCGGGCTGAAGCTGCCCGGGATATCCCTCGGTTTCTGGCACAACTTCGGGGACGCTGCCGATCCCGATGCGATGCGGACGCTGATACTTCGGGCGTTCGACCTGGGGATCACGCACTTCGACCTCGCGAACGCGTACGGGCCGCCGAAGGGCTCCGCCGAGCGGAACTTCGGGCGTGTCCTGCACGCGGAGCTGGCTGCGCATCGGGATGAGCTGATCATCTCGACCAAGGCCGGCTACAAGATGTGGGAAGGTCCCTACGGCGACTGGGGCTCGAGGAAGTACCTCATCTCATCGCTCGACCAGTCGCTGCGGCGCATGGGCATCGATTACGTGGACATCTTCTACTCGCATCGTCCCGATCCCGAGACGCCGCTCGAGGAGACGATGGGAGCCCTCGCGCAGGCGGTGCGGGCGGGAAAGGCTCTCTACGTCGGCATTTCGAACTACGAGGCAGCCGAGACCCGCAAGGCTGCGCAGATCCTGCGCGACCTGGGCACCCCGTGCCTGATCAGCCAGCCTCGCTACAGCATGGTCGACCGAACCCCGGAGGGCGGGGTTTTCGATGCGCTCGAGCAGGAGGGGATGGGCGCCATCGTATTCTCGCCTCTCGGTCAGGGCCTGCTCGGCGGTCGTTATCTCAAGGGGATTCCCGGGGACTCGCGGGTGGTGCGCGATCCGCGCTTCCTGAAGCCGGAGCACATCACGCCGGAACGCGTGGAGCAGATGCGGCGCCTTGACGTCATCGCGCGCGGGCGGTCGCAGACGCTTGCGCAGATGGCGCTGGCTTGGGTGCTGCGCACGCCGACCGTCGCCAGTGCCCTGGTGGGGGCGAGCCGTCCGGAGCAGCTTGAGGAGAATCTCGGTGCGCTTGCGAACACTGCATTTTCCGCGGACGAGCTTGCCGAGATCGACCGGATCCTGGCGCAGGGATGAACCTTATTCTCTTCGAGGAGGAGGAAACCCGGCAACCGTTGCCGGCCTCCGACCCGCGGGCGCGCCACGTGATCGAGGTGCTCCGGCGCAAACCCGGCGACATATTCGATGCGGGAATCATCGACGGGCCCCGTGGCAAGGGCACCCTGGTTCGAGCGACAGGAGATGTCGTGGAGCTGGCGTTCGAATGGGGCGCAGTTCCCGATCGCCAGGAACCGGTCTATTTGCTTGTCGGAATGCCGCGGCCGCAGACCGCGCGTCGCATCCTGCGCGAGTCTACTTCGATTGGTGTCGACGCGATCAGCTTCTTCGATGCCGAAAAGGGAGAGCCGTCCTATTCAAGCAGCGTGCTTTGGTCGTCCGGGGAATGGCGACGTCAACTCATTGCTGGCGCGGAACAGGCGTTCGATACCCATCTGCCCAAGGTAAGCTGGGGTGGGGGGCTCGCGGAGGCTTTGGCACGGCTGCCGACGTCCGGCGGCATGAGGCTCGCCTTGGATGTCTATGAGGGAAGTCAATCGCTTGCCGGGGCCGTTAGCCGGGGCGTGCGCCATCCGGTCGTGCTTGCCATTGGATCGGAGCGGGGGTGGTCCGCACCGGAAAGGGAGAGCCTGAGGCTGGCGGGCTTTGAAATGGTGCATCTCGGCGAGCGGGTCCTGCGCACGGAGACCGCACTCGCGGTGGCGCTCGGCGTACTGCGGGCCTCAGGAGGTGCCTGGGAATCGCCGCAGCCGGGTGCCTGAGTCAGCGGCTCCGGTTTCCGCCGTTTACTTCGGCGGGCCCTCGGCTACTGGTGCGGTCGTGACCGACGGTACCTTGATCGCACTTCTGCACGGTCCCGACCAGCGCGGTCTCGTCGCCCGGACGGCCGGGTGGATCTTCGAGCGCGGGGGCAACATCCTTCATGCCGATCAACATCGCGACCGTGAAGAGAGGATATTTTTCCAGCGCATCGAGTGGCAGCCGGCGGGCAAGGGTGGAAGGACGGCGAATTCACGGGCCCTCGAGAGCGAGGCGTCCGCGTTCAGGAAATTTGCCTCAGCCCTGGGCATGACGGCAAAGGTCACAGCTGCGCGGACCGGCGCCCGGATCGCGCTCTTCGTTTCGAAGGCGGATCATTGTTTTCACGACCTGGTGCTTCGTGCCAGGTCCGGGGAGTTCGCGGGAAATGTCGAACTCGTGGTCTCGAATCACAGGGACCTCGAATCAGCAGCCCTGCATTATCGGCTGCCCTTCCACTACGTTCACGTGTCGCCGGAAAATCGCGGGGCCGCAGAGCGGCGTCAGTTGAGCCTGCTGCGAAGGCACCGCGTCGATCTCGTCGTGCTGGCCCGCTACATGCAGGTGCTTTCGGAGAATTTCCTCGAAGCCATTCAGTGCCCGGCGATCAACATTCATCACTCGTTCCTGCCCGCCTTTGCGGGCGGTCGACCCTATCACCAGGCGCATGCCCGGGGCGTGAAACTGATCGGTGCGACGGCGCATTACGTCACCCGCGAGCTCGATGAGGGCCCGATCATCCACCAGGACGTGAGCCGCGTGACTCACCGCGACGGAATCGAGGACCTCGTTCGCATCGGGCGCGACACCGAGAAGCAGGTATTGGCGCGGGCCGTTCGATGGCACCTCGAAAGCCGGGTGCTCGCCTATCGCAACAAGACAGTCGTATTCGACTGATTGTCAGAGACTGGCGCGGGGGGCGTGGCCTCGGGAACATAGGGCTGCCTCAGGCGAAGCTTTCGAGAGACCG
>JAYQOU010000009.1:0-19933 GCA_038144975.1 Candidatus Salsuginivita brisbanensis
GGTCGGCAGCGTCTACGCCGCGAACACGGTCGGCGCGATCTTCGGCTCGATCCTGACCGCGGTCGTCTTCATCCCGACGTTCGGCACGCAGCAGACGCAGCGCCTGCTGATCGGCATCGTGATTCTCGCGGCACTCGTGAGCCTCGCGATCGAGTTCAAGGAGGGCGGCAAGTTGCAGCTCCGCGCCAAGGGCGCCATGGCCCTGCTCACCCTGGGGTTTGGAATATGGATGGCCTCGACGGTCATCCCGATCCCGTCACTCCTTATCGGCTACGGCCACAATGCGGCCAATCGCTACTGGGATCACGGCGAGTTCCTCTTCTGGGGCGAAGGCATCAACTCCTCGATGGCGGTCTCGGAAGTCAGGCCCGGCGTGCGCAATTACCATAATGCCGGCAAGGTCCAGGCGTCCAGCGAGCCGCAGGACATGCGCCTGCAGCGCATGCTCGGCCACATGACGACGCTCCTGCCCGAGCGGGCTGACAGCGTGCTCGTTATCGGCTGTGGCGCGGGCGTCACCGCCGGCGCGGTCAGCATCGGGCCGAACGTGCAGAAGGTCACGATCGCGGAGATCGAGCGCAAGGTGCCCGAGTTCGTCGCGAAGTACTTCGGCGAGCACAACTACAACGTCGTCGATAATCCGAAGGTGCACATCAACATCGACGATGCGCGCCACTTCCTGATCTCGACGGAGGAGACCTTCGACGCGATCACGTCCGATCCTTTCGACCCCTGGGTCAAGGGTGCCGCGACACTTTACACGAAGGAGTTCTGGGAGCTTGCGCGCTCCAAGCTGAACCCGGGAGGTGTCATCACTGTCTTCGTGCAGCTCTACGAGAGCACCGAGGCGGCCGTGAAGAGCGAAGTGGCCACCTTCCTCGATGTCTTCCCGAACGGCGCGGTTTTCAGCAACACCTACTATGGCTCGGGCTATGATGTCGTCATGGTGGGCTCGGTCGAGCCGCTGACCATCGACGTCGACGCGATCGAGCAGCGCCTTGCCTCGCCGGAATACGCACAGGTCCGCCAGTCCCTGAGCGAGATCGGGTTCAATTCGGCGCTCCAGCTCTTCTCGACCTTTGCCGGACGCAAGGACGAGTTCGCGGGCTGGCTCGCGGATGCGCAGATCAACCGCGACCGCAACCTCCGCCTGCAGTACCTCGCCGGCCTCGGCGCGAACTATTACATCCAGGACCAGATCCACCGGAACATGATCCAGGACCGGAGATACCCGGAGGGAATGTTCGTCGGAAATCCCAGCACGCTCGCGGCGCTTCGCGCGCTGATCGAGTCCGGCATCTGGTAATCCGGGAAGTCCCCTTGTCGATGCGACGGCGGCCCCATGAGGGCCGCCGGCGTGGTTTGGGTGAGCGGGGGGGGGTTGGCTCCGGGAATTTGTGGCGGCCCCCGTATTTGAGGAGGCGCTCCCGAAGGACAGCATTCTCTTCCTCCGGGGTCTTGTCGTAGGTCGCGTGCTCGAGCACCCGTTCCGCAAGCTCCGTCGAGACGACGAAGACGTGGCGGTTCTTCACAAAAAGAAGGTTCCCCCGCTTTGCGACGAGGCGCTGTTCGGGAAGCAGTCCCCGCAGCGCGAACATCGAGCCTCCTGGCAGCAGGGTGTGTGCGATCAGCGAGCCCTCGTGCAGCGTCGGAAGGAAGATGGCCTGTTCCACCTGGGTGCCGGGGAACTGCCGCAGGAAGTCCGGGAGCACATAGCTTTCGAAAAACCGAACGAGAAAATCCTTGGTGCCGAGCGCCTGGAGGTCGCGGCGCTGCACCGCATTGAGCGAAAATACCGCGATACTCAGGTGCCGACTGAACTGGTCCTCGAACGTGACGACATTCGCGGTGTCGGAGACCATGCCCCCCAGCTCCGGCAGCACCGGCACCGGAATGCTGAAGGCCCCTGTCGGCGAAGTATAGATTCCGCCCTCGACGCGACCATGGAGGGGCGCCTGGGCGGCCAGGACGGCGATTGGCGCGCTTCCTATCAGGAGCAGCGTGGCGAAAGCTCGAACCATTCCATTGGGACAATGAAAGCGGATGCGGGTGCCTTCAAGTCCCCGGACCATTCTGCTACCCAGCCCCTGCAGCCCCGGAAGGAAGCAGCTGGGACAGGTGAATCCACAACGGAACCGGAAGTTCTTCCGGTCGCGCTTTTCCGGAATACCCATATTGCTCGATCGCACCGAGAAGTCTTTCCGCCGCCTCGCCAGCATTCTCCCTGAAAGCCCTCGCTACCTGTTTTCGCCTGTTTTGGAAGCATCGTCGGATCAGTGACTTGGCGCTCCCAGAAAACCGGAACGGATTCGGGAGTCGGCCGAGGCGCAGGAGACGAGAGCCAACATCCGGTCTTGGCAGGAAGCATTGCGGCGAGACTCGGTGGGACCCTTCGGTTCGGTATGCCGCCTGGAGCATGATGCTGATGGGGCCGAAAGCCTTTGATCCGGGCGCGGCCGTGAATCGGGCGGCCGACTCCTCCTGCAGCATGAGGACCATGGCGGATGGAAGCGGCCCGCTCAGAACCCCGTCCAGCCACGGCGAAGAGATGGCGTAGGGAAGGTTGGCCACGATGCTGAATTCTCCCGATTCTGCCTTGGGTGAAGGCAGGCCCGCCAGGGGTTCCTCCACTGCATCTCCCGACATCAGGTGGAGCCTTGCCGGGTATTCGCGTCCCAGGGTCGACTCCAGGTGTGCATGCAGTCGGGGGTCGAGTTCGATTGCCCAGACTTCCGCTCCGGCGGCCAGCAGGGCCTGGGTCAGTGTGCCGAGACCGGGACCGACCTCGACAACGGTGCTTCCTTCCGAGACGCCGGCCAGTTCGAGGGATTTGCGGACGATGTTGCCCTCGATGAGAAAATTCTGGCCAAGCGCCGCGCGAGGCCGGTGCCCGAGGCTCGCAAGCAGCGCGACTGTCTCGGTTGGGGTCAGGGGCATGCCGGAACGGCCGGGAGAAGCCTCAACCGGTGCGAAACGCCCGGATCACGGCTCCGGGATCCCGGGCGCGCATGAGGGCTTCGCCTATGAGGACTGCGCGAGCTCCGGCGGCGCGTGCCCGGGCCGCGTCGGAAGGTGTCAGGATGCCGCTCTCGCTCACGGCGACGACCTCCTTTGGCAGCATGGGAATCAGGTGCTCGCTGTGGGCGAGGTCGGTTCGAAACACAGTGAGGTCCCTGTTGTTCACGCCAATGATTCGTGCGCCGTGGGAGACTGCACGCGCGATCTCACGCTCCTCGTGGATCTCGAACAGCACGTCGAGCCGGGCAGCGGCGGCGGCTTCGACAAGTGCGCGGATTTCGTCGTCCTCCAGCGCGCGCACGATCACGAGGATCGCACTGGCGCCCGCCTTACGTGCCTGGAGGACCTGAACCGGGTGCACCATGAAATCCTTGCGGAGGCAGGGCACCATGTGGCTGGTGCGCAGGAAAAGGTCGGTGATGTCGGACAGGTCCACGAGCGTTCCGCCGAAGTATTTCTCGTCGGTCAGAACCGATATCGCGTCGGCTCCTCCGTCCCGGTATAGCAGGGCCTGCGAAGTGGCCGATGCGTCGGTGAAGATGGCGCCGACCGATGGCGAGCGACGCTTGATCTCCGCGATGATCGCGAGCTGGTTGTCGGCACGGCGCAGCGCCGCCTCGAGCGACGGCCTGCGGGGAAGCTCGGCATCGAGCCGCTCGAGCTCTGAAAGGGGAACGGGCCGTACAAGCGGCGCGATCTCGCGACGCTTCCAGGCCATGATCTCGGCCAGCTTGTCCATCAGAAGCAGCTACCACACGGGCCGGGATCAAAGAAGCAACTTTTTGCGTGTCCATGGCTCCCCGGGTCGGGTAGGTAGGTCGCGTGACCGCCATCGACGAACTTCGTGCGACCATCGCCCGGCTTCGGGCTCCCGGGGGATGTCCCTGGGACCAGGAACAGACCCACGCGTCGCTCGTTCGCTGCCTTCTCGACGAGGTGAGCGAACTGATCGACACGATCGACCGGCTCGATTTCCCCCACATGCGCGAGGAACTCGGCGATGTGCTGATCCAGGTCGTGTTTCACGCGCAGCTGGCGGAGGAAGCGGGCCACTTTGATCTCGAGCAGGTCGCGCGGGAGGTGAACGAAAAGCTCATCAGGCGTCACCCCCATGTCTTCGGTGATACCAGGCTCGAGACGACCGGGCAGGTGCTCGACCAGTGGGAACGTATCAAGGCCTCGGAAGGCAAATCGGCGACCGGCCCCTTCAAGCCCGAGCCACCCCGGCTCCCAGCCTTGATGTTCGCCGAGTCCGTCTGGAAGCGGATCGAGGAGAAGTCCCTCCCGGTCGAGCCGGTCGTCGACCATCGTTCGATAGCCGCCCTGGCGGAGAACATGAACGACGAGACCCTTGGAACCCGACTGTTCGAGCTCGCCGCTGCCGCCAGGTCGAAAGGTCTGGATCCCGAGGGGGCCCTCCGCCGCCGGACCACCGCTGTCATGCACCATGTCGAAACCCGGATCAAAGCCGGCGCGCCCTCCGGTACCTGACGCCCTGATTCGGGAGTGGTGGGAGCCTTTCGCCGCCCACCTCCAGGACGAGCGTCGATGCTCACCCCATACGCTCCGCAACTATCGGCAGGCATTCCTCGATTTTCTTCGTTGGGCCTCCGTGCGCCAGGGCCACACGCCTGATCTCGGGCAGCTGGGAATTCGCGATCTCCGCGATTGGGCAATCGAACGACAGAGGCCGGTGAGTGGGCTTCGTGCGCTTGACCGGAGAACGCTGCGCAACCACGCCTCGGGTATCCGCGCGGTCTTTCGCTACTGGGTCCGCCGGGGTAGGCTGGCTCGGGATCCCCTGGACGGGGTGCCGCTCGCGAGGCCGGATCGCCGCCTGCCCCGCTTCCTTAATGAGCAGCAGGCGGCTGCGCTCATGGAGTCCCCCGCCAGGCTCCTGCGTGCCGGTGCAATCGATCGATTCGAGTCATGCAGGGACCAGGTGATCCTCGAGGTTCTCTATGGCGGCGGCCTTCGGATCAGCGAACTCGTCGCGCTGCGGGTCGGGGATATTGACCGCGACCGGGGTGTCGCGCGCGTGCTCGGAAAGGGGCGCAAGGAACGGCTCTGCCCGCTGGGCCCGGCTGCGGTCAAGGCGATGGATGTGTTCCTGGGCGAGTTTCCCCCTGGGGAAGGCGAGGCCGCCCCGGTTGTGCGTCGGCGGGATTCCGGCGCAATGCGTCCTGCCGAAGTGCAGCGGCTCTTCAAGCGGCACCTGGCCGCCGCCGGCCTTCCCGAGAGCCTGACGCCCCACAAGCTGCGCCACAGTTATGCGACGCACCTGCTCAATGCCGGCGCCGACCTCCGGGTCGTGCAGGACCTGCTGGGACACGAGAGCCTCTCCACCACTCAGGTGTATGCGCACGTGAGCATCGCCCGCCTGAAGGACGTGCACCGCCGCGCCCACCCGCGTGGCTGAAGTCGCGAAACCGGCGCTGGATACGTCCGCAGCCGGCCTGGGTTCGGGGCGCTTGACATCGATCTTTTCAAGCCGGTACGCTGCCGAGTCCTATTAATCCACTTTTCTAGAAAGTGGGCCGTCCGGCCCGCTTTTTTTTTCCCCTGTTTCAAACATAGACCATGAGCAGCGAGATTCTTTCCGTCCTGGAATACATGGAGAAGGAGAAGGGTATTGGGCGTGCGGACATGATCGCCACGATTGCCAATGCCCTGAAAACGGCCGCGCAGAAGGGCGTGAACTCGGGGCAGGAACTCCGAATCGATATCAACCCCAAGAACGGCCAGCTTCATGCCTGGTCCCTGCTCAAGGTCGTTGATTCGGTCAGCAACCCGAAGACCGAGATCCACATCGAGCGAGCCCAGGCCATCAAGCCGGGAGCCGTCGTCGGCGAACTGGTCGAGAAGGAAATCGATCCCTCTACGCTGGGTCGCATTGCGGCCCAGACGGCACGCCAGGCCGTGATGCAGCGGCTGCGCCAGTTCGAGAAGGACCGCATCTACGACGACTTCAAGGACCAGGTCGGCAACATTGTCACCGGCACGGTAAGGCGCCGCGAGCGGAACGACCTGTACATCGATCTCGGCAAGGCGGAAGCCCTCATGCCGGGCAAGGAACAGGTGCCCGGAGAGGAATACCAGCCCGGCGAACGCATCCGCTGCCTGCTTCTGGCCATCGAATCGACTCCGCGGGGACCCGAGCTGGTCCTCTCCCGCGCCAGCCCGCGCTTCGTGCGCCGGTTGTTCGAACTCGAGGTCACCGAGATCGCGGATGGCACCGTGACCATCGAGGCGTTTGCGCGGGAGCCGGGCTACCGCACGAAGATCGCGGTCAGTTCCTCGGATCCCAAGGTGGACCCGGTTGGCGCCTGCGTCGGTGCCCGCGGCGCCCGCGTGAAGACGATCGTCCGCGAACTCGGAGGCGAGAAGATCGACATCATCAAGTTCTTCGACAACCCGCGCGAGATGGTGATCGAGGCTTTGAAGCCGGCAGTCCCGCGCGAGATCGAGATGGACGAAAAGAACCACCGACTGGTCCTGAAGGTCGCCACGGACGACCTGGCCATTGCCATTGGACGAAAGGGGCAGAACGCCCGGCTGACCTCCAGGCTCATCGGATGGCGACTCGACATCGAGGAGTTCAAGGCCGCCGGTGACGACCCGGTCGGTGCGGCGGTCGCGCTGCTCGTCAAGACATTCGAAATCGATGAGGTGATCGCCCAGCGGCTCGTTGCCATGGGAATCAATTCCCCTGCCGCATTCGAGGGCGTCGAGGCCGAGGACCTTGTCGATGCCGGATTCTCCGAGCAGGAGGCCAAGGATATCATCGCACGCGTCCCATCGAGCTAACCCAGTACCGTCGCCCGTACCCGAAACCCAGGAATGAGCATCCGCATCCACGAACTCGCGAAGAAGCTCGGCATGGACAACAAGGAGTTGTTGGCCCTGCTCAAAGAGCGCAAATTCGACGTCAAGAGCGTCTCGAGTTCGATCGACAATATCTCTGCGGATGCACTGGTGGGCGAGCTCGGCAAGGGTGTCGCCCAGGCGGAGGTCGCCAGTGAGGAGGCGGCTCCGGAGAAGGCCGATGTACCCGTTGCGGCGGCGGAAAGCCCGCGGGCGGGTTCGCCCCAGGGAGTCTTTGTCAAGACGGCTGCCGATGTGGCCAAGGACAGGGAAGCCGCTGCGAAGGTCGCGTCAAAAGCGACGCCTGCTCCGGCGGCGCCTCGCCCTGCTGCTCCCGCACCGGCCGCGCCTGCGGCCGCTGCCGTTCCCTCCGCTTCACCACGGCCTCCGTCAGCGCCCTCGATTCCACCTCCGCCCCGGCCCCCGGGGCTCCGGCCGCCGCCCGCGGGAATCTCTCCGGCGACCGCAATGATACCGTCCGCCCCCGCCGGCGCGGCAGCCCCTGCGGGCGATGGCGAGGTAAAGATCATCAACCTCAAGCCGCCGATCGTCGTGCGGGATTTTGCGACGTCGCTTGGCCTGAAGCCTTTCAAGCTCATCTCCGAGCTCATGGAGATGGGAATTTTCGCCTCGATGACGCAGAGCATCGACGAACCGGTGGCGATCAAGCTCGCGGAAAAGCACGGCTACCTGCTCGAGATCAAGCACCGCGCCGATCCGGCCCAGCAGCAGGCGCAGAAGGAACGCGAGCGGGAGAAGAAGAAGCCCGACGAGGAGG
This sequence comes from Candidatus Salsuginivita brisbanensis, assembly GCA_038144975.1. Lineage (GTDB taxonomy): Bacteria > Verrucomicrobiota > Verrucomicrobiia > Opitutales > Opitutaceae > Salsuginivita > Salsuginivita brisbanensis. The sequence continues at coordinate 7,661 of JAYQOU010000009.1, forward strand.
ACGAGGCCCGGCACCTGGCTCCGCGTCCCCCTGTCGTGTGCATCCTCGGCCACGTCGACCATGGGAAGACCTCCCTTCTCGACACGATTCGTGCCGCCAACGTGGTCGCCGGCGAGGCCGGCGGGATTACGCAGCACATCGGAGCCTATCAGATCGAGCACAGCGGCCGCCGGATCACCTTCCTCGATACGCCGGGCCATGCCGCCTTTCAGAAGATGCGTGCCCGGGGAGCCCAGGTCACTGACATCGCCGTCCTGGTGGTGGCGGCCGACGATGGATTCATGCCCCAGACCGACGAGGCCCTGAAGCATGCGCAGGAGGCGAAGGTGGCCCTCGTCGTCGCCGTCAACAAGATGGACGTGAAGGGTGCCAACATCGACCAGGTCAAGGCGCAGATGCAGCAGCGCAACATCGCGCCTGAGGACTGGGGCGGTGAGACGATCACGGTTCCAGTCTCGGCCATCAAGAAGACCGGTATCGACGACCTCCTCGAGATGATCCTGCTCCAGGCCGATGTGCTCGAGCTCAAGGCGAATCCCAAGGCGCCGGCGAGCGGCGTGGTGATCGAGTCCCAGATCGACGTCGGCCGCGGCCCGGTGGCCACCGTGATCGTGCAGCGAGGCACGCTCAAGGTCGGCGATGCCGTTGTCTGCGGCACGCACTGGGCACGCGTGCGGGCCCTCTTTGACGATCAGGGCCGGAACGTGAAGGAGGCTCCGCCGTCCTCCCCCGTGCGCGTCATTGGCTGGTCCGGGACGCCGGAGAGCGGTGCGCAGTTCCAGGTGGTCGGCAGCGCCCGCGAGGCCGAGAAGACTGCCGACGAGGAGACACTTCGCCTGAAGAAGGAAGCCTCGACGGTGGATTCGGCCCCCAAGGAGGTTTCCGTCGAGAAGCTCTTTGCCAACATCGCCGCGACGCAGCAGAAGACCCTCAAGGTCATCATCAAGACCGATGTCTTCGGATCAACCGAGGCCGTCCGCTCCATCCTGGAGGGAATTCGCAGCGCGAAGGTCTCGCTCGAGATCGTTTCCGCCGATGTCGGCCTCGTCACGAAGAACGACGTGCTGATGGCGAGTGCCGCCGGTGCTGTCATCATCGGATTCAACACGAAGCTCGAGAACGGGGTGACGCCCATGGCGAAGCACCACGGAGTGCGAATCGAGACCTTCAGTATCATCTACGAACTGGGAGACCAGGTGCGCGACCTGATGGCGGACCTGCTCGAGCCCGAGGTGAAGGAGGTCAAGACGGGCGCTGCGGAGGTGCGGGCGACTTTCCCGCTGGCCAAGGGCTTTGTAGCCGGCTGCCTCGTGACCGAAGGAAAGGTGACGCGCAATTCCGCGGCCCGACTAAGGCGCGGTCGCGAGGTCGTTCACGAAGGAAAGGTCGCGACCCTCAAGCGATTCAAGGACGATGCGAACGAAGTGCGCGCGGGGCTGGAGTGCGGCATCAAGCTCGACGACTTCAACGGATACGAGGTGGGCGATGTCATCGAGTGCTTCGAGGTGCAGAAGGTCCGCGCTTCGCTTTGAGCGCGTATTCCTGTCGGTCGAAGCACGGGCAGCATCCTCCCGTTCCACGTCCAGGAGTGCGCTGAATAGCTAAGTTCATGGGAAATCGCACGATACGCATCAACGAACTGGTGCAGCGGGAGCTGAGCGATATCCTGCACCGCCGCTACCAGTCGGAGAGCGTCGCAATGACGATCACCGAGGTCCGGGTCGCACCCGATCTCCGCGATGCGCGGGTGTTCGTGTCGGTGATCGGCGATGACGACGTCGCGCAGTCCCGGATCCGCTGGCTGCGGCGCCACGCAGGCGAGATTCGTTCGGAACTCGCCCGCCGGATCGTGCTGAAGTACCTTCCCCGTTTCGAATACGTGCTCGATCGGAATGTCGAGCGCGGCAGCCGGGTGCTGCGCATTCTGGATGAACTCGACGGTCCAGCTGCCGGCGGGACGCCTTCTTCATGAACCTCCACCTGCCCGAGCTCTCTCCCGCGTTTTCCAGGCTCCTCGAGGCCCTGCGCGACCGCGAAGTCGCGGTGATCGGCCATGCGAGGCCGGATGGGGACTGCATCGGATCCCAGGTTGCGCTCGCGCGGGCGCTCGAATCGAAGGGAATCCGCGCCGTCTGCGTGAATCCGGATCCGGTTCCGCGAAGGCTGCGATTCCTGACTGGAGAAATGCGCTTCCTGAAAGCGGACGATATCCTGCCTGTCGCCGACCGGCATGCGGCCGTGTTTGTCGATTGTGCGGATCACGGGCGTGCCGGCGAACGCCTTCGCCAGGCCTTCCCCCGTCCGGTCGGCAATATCGACCACCATCTTTCCAGCGTGGGCTTTGCCGAGCACAACCTGGTCGATGGAACTGCCGCGGCGACGTGCGAGATCCTTGCCGGCGCGATGCTCGATACGGGAATTCCGATCGATGCCCAGTCGGCCCAGGCGCTCTACACGGGCATACTCACCGATACCGGTCAGTTTCGTTTCAGCGCCACATCGCGAAGGTCCTTTGTCCTTGCTGGGGAACTTGTTGCACGAGGCGCCGATCCTGCCGAGGCAGGTTTTGAACTCTACGAACGGGAGTCGCTCGGGAAGCTGCGCCTGCTCCAGACGTTTCTTTCGAGCCTGACCTTTTCCTGTGGCAACCGGGTCTGCATCGGCGTGCTTCACGACGGGGTCTTCGCCTCGACTGGGACAACGGCGGAGGACACCGAGGGGCTCGTGGACTATGCACGATGCGTTGAAGGCGTTGAGGTGGGCGTGCTGATCGAGGAGCGTTCGGACGGCAGCGTGAAGGCGAGCCTTCGCGCGAAGGATCCGGTCCACCGACTCGACCGTGTGGCGGGACAGTTCAACGGCGGCGGGCATGCCTGTGCCGCCGGCCTGACGATTCGTATGCCGCTTGCGACCTTTCAGGCGCGCCTCATTGAGGCGCTTTCCATCCAGTTCGAGGGGTTGTCCGCCGGCGGCAAAGGATCGTGATGGCAGTCGTCGGTCGCGCCAGGGAACTGGAGGGGGTGCTGCTGGTGGACAAGCCCGCCGACCACACGTCGCATGACGTGATTGCGAGGCTCAGGGGAAAGCTTCACATGCGGCGCATCGGCCACGCGGGTACGCTGGACCCCATGGCGACCGGCCTGCTCGTCGTTCTGGTAGGCAAGGCGACCAGCGCGTCGCAGTATCTCATCAGCCTCGACAAGGAGTACGAAGGCACGCTCCGGCTCGGAATCAGCACGAACTCCCAGGACGCTGATGGCGAAGTCGTGGAGACACGACCCGTTCCCGAGCTCGACGCGGCAGCCGTTCAATCGACCATGGCGGGGTTCCTTGGTGACCAGTACCAGACTCCGCCGATGTATTCCGCAGTGAAGGTCGGCGGTGTGCCGCTCTACAAGCGGGCGAGGAAGGGCGAGGAGATCGAGCGGGAACCGCGGTTCATCCGGGTCATCTCCTGGGACTTGCTGCGGTTTGCCTCGCCGGATGCCGAGTTCCGGCTCCGGTGCACGAAGGGGACCTACGTGCGCACCCTGGCCCACGATCTGGGACAGAAGCTGGGATGCGGTGCCCACCTGACCTCCCTTCGGCGGACGGCAACGGACCGACTGCGTGTCGAACAGGCCCTCACGCTCGACCAGATCGAGAGCCTGTCGATCCAGGAAATCGATTCCCGGCTGCTTCCAATAAGGGATGTCGTGCCTTCGCCGGGCGGGCCGCCCGGGCGGTCGGCCAGTGCGCCATGAACCAAATGGCAAAAATTTCATCCCTTGCCCGCGCCCGGGCGCGCTTGCGGCGCCGACCGCTGCATCTCGCGATCGGTATGTTCGACGGGGTCCACCTGGGACATCGCGCGGTGATCGAGTCGGCGGTCCAGTCGGCCCGGCGCAGCGGAGGGCTCGCGGGTGTGCTGACCTTTGACCCTCACCCAAGTGCGCTTTTTCGGCCGGAGGAACGCACGAGACTGATCCTGGGCGCCGGGGAGAAAGCTTCCGTGATCGCCTCGCTCGGGGTCGACGCCCTTATCGTTCAACCCTTCACGATCAAATTCTCGACGATCGAGGCGGAAAAGCTGCTCGGGGTGCTGCGCCGCCACCTCCCGGGACTCGAGGCGGTCTATGTGGGTGAGAATTTCCGATTCGGACGCGGACGCCGGGGTGACGTGGATCTCCTGATTGCCGAGGGACGCCGTCTGCGAATCAACGTATTCAGCGTTCCCCGGGTGAGGCTTGACGGGCAGACGATCAGCAGCACCCGGATTCGCCGCTGGCTTGCGAATGGATCTGTCGAGCGCGTGAACGAGGCCCTCGGCTACAGCTATTTTTGCGAAGGTCGGGTTGTCCGTGGGCGCGGACTGGGACGCACAATCGGTTTCCCAACCCTCAATATTGCGTGGAGCCCCGATCTGGAGCCAAAGCGAGGCGTTTACGCAGTTCGAATAACGCAGATCGGCAAGGGACGGGCGAGGGGGATGGCCGGAATCGCCAATTTCGGTGTCCGCCCGACGGTTTCATCGGAGCGCAGATCCACTCTCGAAATCCACGTTCTGGGGCGTTGCCCGATCGGGCCCGGAGATCGTATTCGGGTGGATTGGCTCAGTTTCATGCGTGCTGAACGTAAGTTCGAGAGCCTTGAGGCTCTCAAGAAGCAGATCGGACGGGACATTCGAATTGCGGCAAAATAAAGCGGCCGGTGTCGCGGTTTCCGTCGGCGCTTTCGAGTACTCGATGTGCCTCTTTTTAGAGGAGAATTGCCATCCCTGCGAGCCGCGTAAATAGGGCATGCCCTATTCGCTGATCGGCATGCCTAGAATCAATGTTATCGCCGGGCATGCGCACTGCTTCCGCTACTTCCCATCGATTGAAGCTGAGCGCCTTCGCGCAGGAGCAGCTTCAGCCGGCAACCAAGTTCCATTTGCTCAACTTGGGGCGGAGACTCCTCCTCACTCGATGAGAGATCGCCAATGCCAAGAACCGTACCGCTGGAGACATCTGACCGGACTCAACTTTTCGAGCCACCCAGTGTGTTAGTCCGGGATACTATTGTGGGTTGATCTGTCGGTTGGTGTTGAGGTTGTCCCGGCGGAGGGAGGCCTTAGGCCGACCGGAGTCGGTGACGTGACCTCGGATTTTTGAGCCGCCTTCGGTGTTAGTCTGGGCCAGAAGAAAGGACCCAGCCGATTTGAGGCCATATTAGGTGAGTGTGAAAGCTTGAGTCTAGGAGTTTACCAAGGCGTCATTGACCAGAAGATCGGCCCAACGCATGTCACGGCGATGCCCAATATTCGGCAGCTCCTGCGGTTCGCTTACTGCCTTGTAGGAGGTTACGTCTCAGGCCTCTTCGTAGTTCCTGCGGCGGCATCCGAAGTTCCGGCGTTCTTCTTTGCAGGCGAGCCGCAGATCACCACCTACCCCAATACCCTCACAAGATTAGGTAGCTTTGCCTTTGTCCTGGCATACGACGAAACGCGAAGGGACCCGGCCTGGGGTGCCTACGCGATTCCTGGAACACGCCAATTCGGCACCCTTCCGAGACCTTCCAGATTCTCGACCGATACTCGGACGAGGGCACGGGTAAGCCATGACGACTACACTAATTCTGGATTTGATCGCGGTCATGTAGTCCCAAACTTTGCCATCGCCTCCCGTTTCGGCGCTGACGCTCAGCGTGAGACGTTTGCGATGAGCAATGCCATCCCTCAAAGGCCAGCGCTGAATCAAGGTCCTTGGAGGTTATTGGAGGAGCTACTTGCAAATAAGGTAGCACCCGAGTGTGGAATCATCTGGGTAATTGTTGGGCCGGTTTTCCGTGGCTCAGTGGAGCGATTACCGTCCGGCTCTGAAATTCCGGACGCATGTTTCATGCTTATCGCCGACGAAACCCCATCAGGTCCACGACTTCAGGCATTTCTGTTCGAGCAAGACGTTGCTCGATCTGCCGATTTCCGGCGTTTTGTTGTTTCGGTTGACGTTGTCGAGCGGGAGACGGGATTTGATTTCTTCGCAGAATTGCCGGACGAGATCGAATCAAGGCTCGAAGCTTCAACAGCGTATTGGCTGGAAACAGCAGCAGTTTCATCGAGGACTTCCGAATCGACTACAACGCCCGCCGACCGCACAGTCGGCTCGGTTACCAAAGCCCGGCGAACTTCGCCGCCCAACTTACCTCTGTCCCGACTCCGGTCGGCCTAAGGCCTCCCTCCGCCGGGACAACCTCAACACCAACCGACAGATCAACCCACAATAGTATCCCGGACTAACACACTGGGTGGCTCGAAAAGTTGAGTCCGGTCACCTTCAGCCCTGAATGGAAGGCATGATTATCTCGCCTGTTTCCTGATAACCCGAGCCGGTGGCGGCCTGACGGGTCAGGTCTTCCAGGATTCTGCGCACGAGTGGGGCGGGGAGGGCATAGGTCGCCACGCGACCCGCCCTGGCGATATTGATGCCCAGCGCCCTCCCATCCAGATCGAGCAGCGGGCCGCCGCAGGACCAGGGCTCGATAACCGTGTCGTGCTGGATCACGATCTCGAAGTCCTCGGCGCGCTCACTGACTCCGCTTCCCATGCGGTTCATGCGCTCGGCCCGTCGGCCAAGCCGCCCGATCCCTCCGCTGGCAGCAATGAGGCCCTCTTCGACGGCTGTCGATTCTGCGGTCATCTCGACCGGTATGTCGAATTCTTCGCCTCCCCTGCGGACACGGAGACGAACAACCGTCCCGTGCCTGTATTCCATTAGTGCGATCCTAAGTTCGTCGCCCGTGGTGGTCGCCCGCCCTTCGACTGACAGGACGCGGTCCCCGACCTGAATTCCAGCCCGGTCTGCGCCGAGACCCGGCGAAACGGCTCCGATCATGTTCTCTTCGAGAATGACTCCGATCAGTGCCCGAGGTGGCAGGATCTTGCGTGGTGTGCTGCTGACGATGCCGACCGCTTCCGGCGTTGCGCCGATTCCCTGGGAAATCACCCATTGGCCGATTGTCGAACTTTCATCCTGCCAGCGTATCGGCCGCAATCCGCGCGCATCGATCTGCACGAGCGCGACGTCGTTCGTCTCGTCAATCGCGAGTATTGCGGCGGCGACTACATTTCCGTTGCCCAGGCGTGCGGAAAAGCCGGAAGCCGGCAGTTCGCTCGCCTTCGTGACGACGCGACCGTTGGACTCCACTATCGTCCCCAGGGCGATAATCTGATCGCCGGCAATTATCTCGACCACGGAACTTCGTGCGTTTGCGGAAACGGGTCCGAACGCCCTCAGGGTGATGTCCCCGCTGGTCTGTGCCCCGGAGCTCAGCGATGGAATCCGTTCGCGCCCGCGCTGCGCGTATGCCGACGCCACATGCACGAGGCAGAGCCCGACGAGCAGTCTTGCCAGGGCGCGGCTCTTTCGCACCGATCGCCGGAAGCTCCAGGTCAAGGACGTCATCGATTGCCCCTCCCGCGAGCGGCACTCGGAGTGTAGGCAAGGTCCATGTCCTCTCCTTCACGATTTACCGTGATCGTGAATGGCTCGCGCGAGCCGAGGTTGGTCATCAGTGCCTGGACGCTCGGTACTGGTTGTCCATTGAATGCGGTAACGATGTCGCCCGGCCTCAGACCCACGCGCGCAGCTCTACCGCCTTCCGAGACCGAATCGAGGAGGAATCCCTGCTGGTGCCTGCTGGCAGCCAAGCCGACTTGGCTCCTGCCTCCGCTGTCGCCCCAGTTCTCCGAGGCCGCCAGGCGCTCCCAGGTTTCAAGGTAGGTGGAAATCGGCACGTGGAAATTCTCCGTAGCGGAATCCGAGATTCCGCTGTGGATTCCTATTACCCGTCCGTGTGCATCGAACATGGGTCCGCCGGAATCGCCGCTCAGCAGCGTGCAATCGCTCTGAATAAGCTCGGATGTGATCATAATGATCCTTCCGAGGCGGGCGACGACGGGCCGTTCGGCATTGAAGCCGCCGGGATGACCCAGCGAAACAACCCAATCCCCAAGGCGAACGCCCGAAAGATCCCCCACGGGCACGTGTGGCCAGGGTCCAGCATCCGTAATCTGCATCAGGCCCGAATCGATCTCTCGGTTTGTGCCTAGGGTGATGCCCCGCGCCGTGCGCCCATCGGGAAACGTGAACGTCACGTTCCTCCCGGGCGCGCCGCTTACATGAGCGGCGGTGAGGACGAGGCCGTCAGGGGAGATCACCACCGCGCTGCCGTTGGCGTCGCCCACCCGCACAGCGACGACTGCCGGAGAAACCTCCCTGACGATTTCGGTGATGCGCGTCTCGATCGCCTGCAGGTCGCTCACGGAAGTCGGCACGGCCTTGCGAAACGCACCGGGCAGCCGGCCGGTTTCAGCAGGCACCGGTCGCGCGAATGCCGGGGTCGAACTGTTCGCCTGTGCATATGCAGACGCCGCCAGGATGACCAACGCGAGAATACAGAATGCTGAGAGACTACCCGCCACACCCGCTGGACCCGGAATCGGCATGCGTCGTGAATCTTGCTGGGGCATGGTCAGGCAAAGCGTAGCGTGTCGCGTGCCGATGTCGAGTGGGCCGACGATTTGGGAAACCCGCCTCTAGGGGGCCGTCGGAACCGGGGCATTCGGGTCTCGGAGGGCCCCGACGATCGCGTCGACGTTTGCCCGGAACCAGCCGATGTAGGTATCGGCCCCGCTCCCGCGGGCACCGGGCTCGGTCGTCCGGAGGCTGGTCACCATGCGCGAACCGGTGGCTTCCTCAAGGCGTTGCAGGAGGCGGCGGTTCGCCGTGGATTCGAAAAACACGGCGGGTGTCCGCAGCGACAGGATCGTGTCGATGAGCCGACCCTCCAGCGCGGGGCGGAGATCCTGCCCCGAGGCCAGACCGGTGATCGGAATGATCCGGAACCCGTAGGCCGCGGCAAAGTAGCGCAACGTGTCGTGCGGCGTCACCAGGACCCGATCGGCCGGAGGGATCGTGGCCAGCTGGACCTCGGCGTACGAATGGGTCTCCCGCAGGTCGCGGATGAGTTCGTTGACATTCTCCTCCATCACCGACCGTGCCGTGCCGAACAGCAGGTCAGTGAGCCCGTTCCGGATATGCTCGACGTAGGTCACTACGTTTCGCGGATCGTGCCAGGCATGGGGATCGAGCTCCACGGCGACTGCGAAGAATTCCGGCGCATCGACCTCCTCGACTTCAACTTCATGGAGCGTCCCGTCGAGATCGTACAGTGCCACTCCATCGGTCGTTGTAACGACCGGGCCTGCGAAGGTTGACTGACGCTCGAGCTCGGTCAGCCACGGCTCGTAACCCGCGCCGTTCACCACGAGCAGGTCCGCCTCGTTGAGCAGCGCGACCTGTTCGTCTCCGGGCTCGAACTCGGCACTGGCCGTGCCGGAGGGGAGCAGAGCCTCGACCCGCACGCTTCCTCCGGCGACCTGCTCCACGAGGCTCGCAAGGATTCGATCGCCCGTGACGACCAAGGGCTGCGCCAGCACCTGGTGGGCGGCGCCGAGAAGGAGGGTCAGGAAAAGCAGGTTTTTCATTGGCTGGATGCTAACTTGAATTCGACCTCGGGAGATCCAAAACCTCGGCATCGGTCGAGCGCGTCGGAGATGGCACGCGGGGAACAATGCGCACATTGATAAGACGCCCGAGAAGGCACTTGGTTGCCTCGAGAGACGAATGACGCGTCCTGCCTCAACCCCTTGGCACGCGGGTCGGCTTCAAAGAAGTGTTCCCTGCGCAGAATCCGCGGCCGGCGGCTTCGCTCCGATCGCGGCGTAGCCACGCGGGGTGAGCAGGCGACCCTGGGCAGTCCGCTGCAGGTACCCTTCCTGGATCAGGAAGGGCTCATGAACCTCCTCGAGGGTCTCCGCTTCCTCGCCGACTGCCACCGCGACGGTGGCCAGGCCGACCGGGCGGCCGCCGTAGTTCTCGGCCATGACGCGCAACATGCGCTTGTCCATCTCGTCGAGTCCGGCTGCGTCGATCTCGAGCAGCTCAAGGGCTGCAGCCGCGACCGGATGCGTGATGACGCCTTCCGCCCGTTCCTGGGCGAAGTCGCGGACAAAATTGATGAGGTTGTTCGCGATTCGTGGCGTGCCGCGGGCGCGCCGCGCGATTTCGGCCGCACCCCGGTCATCGACGGCAACCCGAAGCAGGTTGCAGCTGCGCCTCACGATCGTGAGCAGGGCGTCATGATCGTAGTAATCCAGCCGCGTCTGCAGGGTGAATCGCGACCGGAGCGGCGCGCTGAGCAGTCCGCTGCGCGTGGTCGCGCCGACCAGCGTGAAGCGCGGGATCGTGAGCCGTACGCTTCGCGCATTCGGCCCCTGGTCGAGCATGATATCGAGCCGGAAATCCTCCATCGCGGAGTAGAGGTACTCCTCGACCGTCCTCGGAATCCGATGGATCTCGTCGATGAACAGGAGGTCGCCCTCCTCGAGATTGGTGAGCAGGCCGGCGAGGTCGCCCGCCTTCTCGATGACCGGGCCCGACGTGATTCGCACGTTGCGCCCCAGCTCGTTGCCGAGGATCAGGGCAAGCGTCGTCTTCCCGAGGCCGGGCGGACCGGAGAAGAGGATGTGGTTCAGGGGCTCGCCGCGGCGGCGTGCGGCTCCGACCATGACCTGAAGTCGGTCGACCGTCTTCGCCTGGCCGGTGAAATCCGTGAACGAGGGCGGGCGCAGGGCGGCCTCCGCAGGGCTGATGTCCCCCGCAAGGCTGGAGCGGATGAATCCGACGCCCTTCGGCTCGGCGCCCGGTGCGTTCACCGACTCGTCCGGCTGCAGATCCGGGTTTCTCATCGACGAAGAAATTTCACTGCCATTCCAGGTCCGCGCCAAGGGTCCTGAGATTCTCCACGAACCGCGGGTGGGCGCGCTTGATGATCTCGGCGTTGTGAACGACGCTGCGTCCCGGGATCGACGCGGCTACCATCGTCAGGGCGACGGCCGCCCGGATCACGTACGGCGATACCACCTCGGCGGGATGCAGCGGCCGGTTGCCGATGACCACGATCCGGTGCGGGTCACTCACGATCACATGCGCGCCGAACTTGGCGAGTTCGGGCATCCACGAGAATCCATTCTCATAAACCTTGTTCCAAAAATGGATCGTTCCCTCGGCCCGCGTGCTGAGGGCAATCATCAGGGGCAGGAGATCGACGGAAAAGTACGGCCAGGGGGCAGCCTCGATCTTGGTGAGCAGGTTCCTCGTGTAGGGAACCGTCACGGCGAGGCGCTGGCTTCGGCGGACGACAGCCGTGTCACCCTCGTGTTCGATGCGCACGCCGAGCTTCGCGAAGGAGCGGGTGATGAGGTCGAAGTGGCGGGGCAGGGAGCGATGTACCCGCACCTCTCCGCCCGTGATCGCGCCCAGTGCGAGGAAGGTCACTATCTCATGATAGTCGGAACCTATCGACAGATCGGCGCCGTGCAGGCGGTCGACGCCGGAGATCTGCAGCATGCTGGTCCCGATGCCCTCGATGCGCGCCCCCATGGCGACGAGGGCCGCGCAGAGCTCCTGTACGTGGGGCTCGCTCGCCGCGTTTATCAGGGTCGATTCGCCTTTGGAAAGGGCGGCAGCCATCGCAAAGTTTTCGGTGACGGTGACCGACATGTAATCGAGCCAATGCCTCGCTCCCTTGAATCCCTTCTCGAGCGAGAGTCGCAGGACCGGACCCAGTACCACTGAGGCTCCGAGTGCGCGAAACACGTCGAGATGGGGGTCGATTTCTCGAACGCCCAGCGAGCAGCCTTGGGCATTTGAGGGGATCGAGAACCTTCCCATGCGCCGCAGGAGTGCCGGGTAGAGCAGCACGGTGGATCGCATGTCCCGTGGCAGGCTGTCGCCCTCGAGGCGTGGTTTGAAGGCCGAGTGATCGACCCGCATGGTGCCTGCGGCCCGGTCCCAGTCGACTCGCGACCCGCTGGACTGAAGGAAGGCAACGAGGCGTTCGAGATCTGTTATGTCCGGGACATTCCGAAGGACCACAGGGTCGTCGGTCAGGAGTGTCGCGCAGAGGATCGGCAGGACGGAGTTCTTGTTGCCGGACGGGGTGACAGCTCCCTCCAGCGGCTTGCCTCCGTTGACGATCAGATCGGCCATTGCCCCAAGTTGAGATCACCGGGCGTTCGGAGGAAAGCAGGAAGCGAGGAAGAATTGCACCCCGAGGCAGTGACGCGACGGGCCTGTGAAAGAAAAATGGCGCCCGCCGAAAGGCGGGCGCCATGCAAGGAAATGTCGTTTTGGAGGGAACCCAAGATTGCCCCGCCCCCCGGCGGGCCGTAGGACCTGGGATATCCGCCAA
>JAYQOU010000009.1:19943-57858 GCA_038144975.1 Candidatus Salsuginivita brisbanensis
ATGGCCCCGGGTGCCTGTCCGGCGCCGGCCCGTATAAATAAATTGGCCGCCGCCGTATCGGCGGGCGCCATGCAAGGAATGTACTTGTTGGAGGGAACCTCAGATGGCGCCGCCACCCTGCGTCCCTTCGGACCTCGGATAGCCGCCATTCCGGCCCCGGCCGCCGCGACGCCGTCTCCGGCGGGGACCGCCTCCATTGCCGCCGCCGCCATGGGAGCGGCCTTCCTGCCGGGCCTGGCCGGCTTCGGAGGGCATCCCTCCGCGGCCGCGGTGGCGGCGCCTGCGGCGATTGCCATTTCGGTTCGCACCGTTCGACGACTCGCCGGTCGTTGCCTGCGGCGCTTCGCCGGCGAACAGGGATTTGATCCAGGCAAATAGCCCCTTCGGCTTCTCTGCCTTTCGCGGCTCGGCCCGATGCTGGTGGCTGTGCGCGGAGCGGGAGGCGTCGCGAGAAGGAGCCGCGCTGCGTCCCGCTTCCGGACGGCTGGAACGCGGATCGCGCCTGCGCGGCTCGAAGCGTTCCCGGCGGGCAGGTTGGCGTTCCTCTGTTCGGGCCGATTCCGCGCGCGGTCTTTCGACAGGGGCCGGGGCGGGCGTTTCGACCGTGCGGGAAGAAGCCGCTTCCCAGTCCTCCTGCACCCGCTGCGGCTGAGCCGGCGGAAGGATCTTGAGCGATGGCGCTTCCTCGGTTCGGTCGGCGGGTTCCTCCGTCCGGGGAACTTCGCTGGCTGCCGCTGGATTGGTCCGTTCGATTTCCGGTCTGGATTCCGACACGGGCTCCGGACTGGAGGGCTTCTCCGGTTCCGGATCGGCGACGCTTACTTCGCCGGTAAACGGATTCCGGTATTCGCTGGTCGGGGTGATAACCTCGATGGTCGAGGGCTTGTAGGTCCGGGATACCGGACCGGTGGCGGCCGGAGCCGCGTTCTGTGTCGGGCGTTTCCCGCGCGCGAGGCCCGATCCGCGGGTGGAGCCGAATGTGCCTGTCGGCGCAGGGGCGCTGGCCTGCGTTTCCGCGGCCGGCGAGGTCGGCGCTGCTGGGGGCTCCGTGAGAGCCGCGCCCTGCGCGCCTGACGTATCATGTTCTGACATTTTTAGTTGTGTTTTGAAGGGCGGTTCCGATTGCCGGAATCGCCGGGTTGTGAGGTGCGACCAACGGAACACGGAGCGCGCTCGACGCCGGCTGCAATCCGCCAGTGTCAGCGGCGGCAGGCCGCGGGGCAACAGTGAATTACGGGCACCGCGCGGTTGCCTGCTGGCCGCGACAGGAGGGGCTTACACCTTGCCAGCGGCGGCCCCGAGCCACCAGCCTGCTGCCCATGGACAAACTGGAAGAAATCTTTCGCATGCAGGAGGCTCTCAACCAGCGCATTGGCGTCATGCTTCCGCCGGCCACCGACGAGGAGAAGGCGAAGTGGATCCTGAATTACACGCGCGCCCTGCAGCAGGAGACCGCCGAGCTGATCGATTCGGTGCCTTGGAAGTGGTGGGCGAAATACCAGAAGTTCGATTCGCAGAATGCGAAGGTCGAGGTCGTCGACCTCTTTCATTTTCTCGTCTCGCTCGCGCAGACCCTCGGTATGACCGCCGACGACGTCTACAGCGCCTACCTGAAGAAGAACCAGGTCAACCACCAGCGGCAGGAGACCGGCTACGAAAAGAAGGACGAGAGCGACTCCCGGCACATCTGAACCTTGCCGGTTTGCGGTCGCCCGGACAGCGAACGTGTATCAGCGGGTAACGACAAACGCGGCCTGGACGTCGACGGCCGTCTGGCCGCCCTCGATGACCCGCGCCCTCAGCTTCAGCTTCGCCTTGCCGTAACGGGAAAGCGCCTCCTTGAACTCTGCGATGGCTGCCTGGGCGGGGCGCTCGCAGATCGCCCTCAGGTCGCCGATCACCGGGCGACGGTAGGCGGCGCGGCTCTCCTTGACGACGATGTGCCACTGGGGCCGCGGGGCGTTCTCCCTGTTGCACATCAGTTCCCAGACGACGCCGTATCCGGCGAGCGTCGCGATCGAAACCAGGCTCCCGCCGAACGCGGTGTTGAGGGAATTTCGGTTCTGTTCCTTTGGAGCGGTGAGCACGAGCGAACGATCGTCGCTGACCTCCACTCCAACGCCCATCGCCTTAGCGAGAGGGATCATCTCGTGAAGGAACAGTTCGAATGCGGGGACCTTGACGCGCTTCATCTGACCGTGAAGTTGGACAAAAATCCGCCGCAGGTAAAGCCGCTCTGAAAATGCGGCCCCGGGAAGCGGCCGGCGCAGAACCGCTGTCGCACCGGGAGCGGGGTGGTTCCGTTGGCAATTGGCTGGGATTTCCCCTTCCGATATGGATACTTGTGCAGGGCCGCTGGTCGCTGCCAGCAGTGCCGGAAACTGAACTCCCACCCCATGGAACCGGTCCATATTCATCTCCTGCTCAACCACGTGCCGGTCATTGGCACCCTTTTTGGCGTGCTCCTGCTGCTGGGCGGGCGCTTGCGGCGAAGCGACGATCTCCGTCGGGCTGCCCTCGTGTTTTTCTCCATCTGCGGGCTCCTGGTTATCCCCGTCTACATGACCGGGGAACCCGCGGAACATGCGGTGGAGTCGATCCCGACCGTCTCCCATGAAACAATCGAGGAGCACGAGGAAGTCGCGGCTTTCGCCCTTACGGGAAGTCTCCTGCTCGGCCTTGGATCGGCCTTTGGCTTGATGCGCTACCGCAGGGGACGCCCTTTCCCAAGGCGGTATCCCGATGCGGTTCTTGTCGCCGCTATCGTCGTCGGATGCCTGCTGATCTGGACGGCGAGTGTCGGCGGACAGGTGCGCCATTCCGAGATCCGTTCGGGCGATTCCTCGCCCGCGGGATTGTTGGATCAGGAGTAGGTCTGGATCGGTGCAAACCGGGAGAGACTCCCGGATACGCAGGAGTGCTCGACAGCCGATCGCCCACGGCAAGCGGGTCAGAGCAACAGGAGGGCGGGTTTCTCGACCAGGCCCCGGAGTGCGTTGAGGAACTCGGCGCCCGTTGCGCCGTCGACGACGCGATGGTCGCAGGAAAGTCCCAGCGCCATGCGCTCGCCCGGAACGATGCGGCCGTCGTCCGCAACCACCGGCTTTCGGATGGTGGTGCCGACGGACAGGATCGCGGCGTTCGGCGGGTTGATAATCGCGCTGAATCGGTTGATTCCCATCATCCCGAGGTTGCTCACGCAGAACGTGCCACCGGTGAATTCCGAGGGTGCGAGCTTGCGGTCCCGGGCCCGCTTCGCGAGCGCCTTCACCTCGCCGCTTATCTCGAAAACGCTCTTTGCCTGGGCGTCGCGGACGACCGGGGTGATCAGTCCGGCCTCGATGGCAACGGCGAACGAGACATGCGCGGACGCGTGACGCCTGATCGCTGCGGGTGCCCCCTTTGCCGGGGACTCCCAGGAGCAGTTGACGTCCGGGACGCGGCGCAGTGCCCCGGCCGCCGCCTTCAGGATAAAGTCGTTCACTGAGAGCCGGACACCCTCGGATTCCAGGGCCGCATTGAGCTGGGTGCGGAGCAGGAGAACGGGCCCGGCATCCACCTCGATCTCCAGGAAAAAATGCGGGATCGTCGTCTTGGATTCGACGAGCCGGCGGGCGATGGTCTCCCGCATCGTCGAGACGGGAACGAGTTCCTCCTTCTGGATCGGACCCGACTGCAGCGGAGTCGCTGTCCTTGCGGTGCCTGCCTTTTCGCCGGACCCTGCCGGTGCCTGCCCGGCTGCGAGGATGTCCGCACGGACAATCCGACCTCCCGGCCCGGTCCCTGCAACGCCGCGGAGATCGATGCCCTTCTCGGCTGCGAGCTTCCGGGCTAGCGGCGAGATCCTTTGCCGACCCGACGAGGTCGCCTTTTCCGCAGCTGGGCTCGGTTTCGACGGGGGTTCCGCTGGTGCGGCAGGAACCGCGGGCCCGGGCGTCGGCTCCGGTGGTTTCTCTTCGATTTTCTCTACCGAGGCTGGGGCGGCCGGAGAGGAAGGGGCGTCGACCTTCTCGCCGGGCTTTCCGATCGCGCACAAGGGTGAGCCGACCGGGACCCTGGCGCCTGCCTTTGCGAAGATCTTCAGCAGCGTGCCATCGAAGAAGCACTCGAGTTCCATCGTTGCCTTGTCGGTCTCCACCTCGGCAAGCATCTCGCCGGTCTTGACGACATCTCCCTCGTTGCGAAGCCACTTCACGAGCACCCCATCGGTCATGGTGTCGCTCAGCTTCGGCATCTCGATGATCTCGGCCATGGGCTCGGGTGCTTGGAAAAGGTTTGGCGGTGCGGGTGAGGTGGCGAGCAGGTCAGCCGACGACCTCCAAGGCAGCCTGGACGACGCGGCGCGGGTTGGGAAGCTGCTCGATCTCGACAGGCGGGCTGTAGATTGCAGGGGCGTCGATCACCGCGACGCGCGATATCGGCGCATCGAGCTCGTCGAATGCCTCGTGCTGGATGAGGTAGGCGAGCTGGGTTCCGACACTGCAGAACGGCTTCTGCTCCTCGACAATCAGCACCCGGTGAGTGCGCCCGACGCTTGCCAGCACGGCATCGGCATCTAGCGGCCGGATCGAGCGAAGGTCGAGCACCTCGGCTGAGATCCCATGTTCCTTTTCGAGCGTCTCGGCTGCCTTGAGCGAGTGGAGGACGGAACGTCCGTAGGTGATGATTGAGAGGTCGGTGCCCTTGCGACGCAGGGCAGCCTCGCCGAGGCGCACCAGGATCTCGCCCTCCGGCACCTCTTCCTTCTCGCCGTAGAGGAGCGTGTTCTCGAGGAAGAAGACCGGATCGTTGTCCCGGATGGCAGACTTCAGCAGGCCCTTGGCATCCCGGGCGGTGGCCGGTACGACAACCTTCACGCCGGGGTGGCTCGCCAGCACGTTCTCGGGAGTGTGGGAGTGGGTCGCGCCTACGTTCGTGCCGCCATTCGCCGGGCCGCGGATGACGATCGGACAATTGATCTGCCCGCCGGACATGTAGCGGATGTTGGCTGCGTTGTTCAGGATCTGGTCGAAGGCGACGGAATAGAATGACCAGAACATCAACTCCATCACCGGGCGGATGCCGAGCATGGAGGCGCCCACGCCCATGCCGATGAAGCCGGCTTCACTGATCGGGGTGTCGACGATGCGCTTTGGCCCGAAGCGCTGCAGCAGGCCCTCGGTGACCTTGTAGGCGCCGTTGAACTGGCCCACCTCCTCGCCGAGCACGACGACGTTCTCGTCGCCCTCAAGCTCCTCGGCGAGCGCGTGGCGAATGGCTTCGCGATAAGTGATGAGCGGCATGAATAAGGTCGGGCAGCGTCAGTCGAAGAAAAGGCGTCCAGTCGAGGCGCGCTGCGTCGGATTGTCGGCCTCCCAGTAAACATCCCGCTGGATGTCCTTTAGGTCGGGAAAGGGGCTGGCCTCGGCGAATTCCGCGGCGGTTTCCGCTTCCGCGCGCGCCTCAGAATCGATGCGCGAGCGGGTATCCTCGTCCAAGATGCCCTCTCCCTGTAGCAGATCCTGGAAGACCTGGAGCGGATCCTTCGTCTTCCGGTAATCCTCGATCTCGGCCTTGCTGCGGTAGGTGTTGTCGGGATCGGCGACCGAGTGGCCGCGGTACCGGTAGGTGTCGATCTCGACGATGCTCGGCTGGGACTCGTTTCGCGCCAGCTCGAGGAAACGGTGCATCGTTGACCTTACTTCGTACAGGTCGTGTCCGTCGCACCGGCCCCAGGGCATGCCATAAGCCTCGGCGCGACGGGCCAGCTCACCGGCAGAGGAGCGTTCCTGGCTCGTGCCCATGGAATAGCGGTTGTTCTCGATTACGAATATGACCGGAAGCTTCCACAGGGCGGCCAGGTTGTAGGCCTCGTGGACGGCGCCCTGGTTGACGGCTCCGTCGCCCATGAAGGTCAGGGCCGCTCCGGCCTGGCCCCGGTACTTGATCGCGTAGGCGAGGCCGGTGCCGAGAGGCACCTGGCCGCCGACGATCCCGTGGCCTCCCCAGAAATTCCGTGAAGGGTCGAAGTAATGCATGGAACCGCCCTTGCCGCGGGAACACCCGGTCACCTTGCCGTAGAGCTCGGCCATCAGCGGCTTGAGGTCCATACCGAGTGCGATCGCGTGGCCGTGATCCCGGTAGGCGGTAATCACATGGTCCTGGCTTCCGAGCAGCGAGCAGCAACCGACGGCAACCGCCTCCTGGCCGATGTAGAGATGAAGGAAACCGCCGATCTTCTTCGCCTGATAGGCCCGGAGGCTGCGCTCCTCGAAACGGCGAATGCGCACCATCGTCCGGTAGTATCCAAGCCGTTGATCGGCAGTCAGTGTCGCGTTGACAGGGTCCTTTGCGGGATCGGCGGTTCCCCCCCGGTTGCGGGAGGGGCTGTTGTCCTGGCTTGGATTCGATTTCTTGCTCACAATGGACGCTTGGCTACGGCTCAAACGGCCAAGTGTCCTTTCGGGCGACCGGAAATCAAGAGCGGATTGGCCGGCGTTCCGTCGCTGGTCGCAATCGGGTCAGGTTGCCTGCGGCGTCCGCTTTGCCCGGACAATCAGGTAGATGCCGAGTGGGATAAGAGGCAGCGAATAGAATGTTCCCCTGGTGAGCCCGAAATAGAGACTGGCATCCGGTTCCCGAAACGCTTCTCCAAGCACTCGGAGAATCGAGTAGCCGAGCAGAAATTCGCCGCTGAGTCGTCCCGGCAGGCGTGAAACGACCGTGGTTTTCCAAAAACGCCACTGCATGATCGCGAACAGCAGGGCGCCCTCGAGCAGCGCCTCGTAGAGCTGCGATGGATGGCGGGGGGGAATCATGCCGATCGGCGTTCCGCCCGGGGCGCTCTGCGGAAAGATGACGGCCCACTGAACCGTGC
The DNA here is from genome assembly GCA_038144975.1 of Candidatus Salsuginivita brisbanensis. Classification (GTDB taxonomy): domain Bacteria; phylum Verrucomicrobiota; class Verrucomicrobiia; order Opitutales; family Opitutaceae; genus Salsuginivita; species Salsuginivita brisbanensis. Next base: position 26,800 of record JAYQOU010000009.1, read on the forward strand.
TGATCCTCCCCCAGAGTTCGCCGTTGATGAAGTTTGCTACCCGGCCGAAGAACAGTCCGGCTGCGGCGGTCGACGTCACGAGATCGCTCAGATGCAGGAACTGGATTTTTCGCGACCAGGCAAACCAGGCGAGCGCGGCGGCGACGCCAACAAAGCCGCCGTGGCTTGCCATGCCCCCTTCCCAGACCCGCAGGACCCCGAGTGGGTCCTGAGCGGCCGCGCGCCACCCGTCGTAGAGAAAGTAGGAGCCGAGGCGCCCCCCTAGCATGACCCCGATGACAAGGGCGGTCATGAAATTCCAGACATCGTCAGCCTGGACCCTGGACCGTCCTGCCCGTGCATAGCGGACCAGGAGCCAGGCAGAAGCCGCGAACCCGGCAACATAGGCGAGACCGTACCAGCGAATCCCGAAATCCCCCGCAAACCTCACCAGGTAGGGGTCGAGGTCATGCACCCAGAAGCCGAGCGACGCATTCAGGCCGAGCATCGGCGGTCAGTCTATGCAATCGACGCGATTGGCGATGCCAAACTCGTCATGCTCGCCGATCCAGATCTTACTTGCCGTGCCTGTTAAGGCCCCGCGTATTGCCACAATGGATGTACTTCGACGGACCCCGCTGAGGGATTTCCACGCTGCCCATGGAGGGCGCCTCGTGGACTTCGCCGGCTGGGAGATGCCCGTCCAGTATCGCGGCATCCTCGACGAGCACCGAGCGGTGCGCGCTTCCGCCGGGCTCTTCGACGTGAGTCACATGGGCGAGTTCGACATCCAGGGGCCGGATGCCGCCAGGTTCCTGAATCGCGTCGTGACGAACGATGTCAGCCGCCTCTTTCCCGGACGGGTGCTGTATTCCCCGATGTGCCTCCCCAGCGGGGGCGTGGTGGATGACCTGCTCGTTTATTGCCGTGGCGCCGCGGACTTCTTCCTCTGCGTGAACGCAGGCAGCATCGCGAAGGACATCGCCTGGCTCAGGGAACAGGCGGCCGGGCTGGATGTTTCGATTGAGGACCGGTCCGACGAAACGGCCCTGCTGGCCGTGCAGGGACCGCGTGCGGCGCAGATCGTGCAGTCGCTGACGGGCGCGAAGCTCGGCCTCCTCAAGTACTATCATTTCTGCGAGGCGACGGTTGCAGGCGTCGCCTGCGTTGTCAGTCGCACGGGTTATACCGGCGAGGACGGATTCGAGCTGTATCATGCATCCGGTGACGCCCTGGCCCTTGCGGAAAGCCTCCTGGAGGCAGGCAGGCCGGCGGGCCTCGAACTGGCCGGCCTTGGAGCACGGGACAGCCTGCGCCTCGAGGCTGGGTTTCCGCTCTACGGGCACGAACTGAGCGAGGAGATCTCGCCGATCGCCGCGGGGCTTGGCTGGACCGTGAAGCTCGAGAAGGAGGGAGGCTTCATCGGAGCCGAGGCCCTGGGGGCCGAACTGGGCAGCGCGCAGCGGAAGCAGGTCGTTTATTTTCGAACCGGCGACCGCCGAATCGTCAGGGTCGACACACCCGTAGGGGACGGGGAGGGGAATGCCCTCGGGAAGGTGCTTTCGGGAACGTTCTCGCCGATTCTCAACGAGTCCATCGGGTCCGCGCTCGTCCCTGCTGGGAGCACCCGGCTCTTCGTGGACGTGCGTGGGGCGCAGATCGTGCTACAGCCGGTCAAGCCGCCCTTTGTCCCACTCAAGAAGACCTCATGATTCCTCTGGTGGGAATGTTCCCAACCGTCCAACCTCCAACCTCGATCCCGATCCATGAGCAACGTCCCCGCTGACCTGAGCTATGCCAAGAGCCACGAATGGGTGCGTTTCGATGCAGACGGCACAGCCACGATCGGCATCACGGATTACGCCCAGTCCTCCCTGGGGGACATCACCTTTGTCCAGGTGCCCAAGGTGGGGACGCAGCTCAAGGCAGGCGCCGTATTCGGCGTCGTGGAGTCCGTAAAGGCGGCGTCAGATCTTTATTGCCCGGTGGATGGTGTTTTAACCTCTGTTAATCAAGCCCTTGAATCGTCGCCGGAGACGGTGAATTCCGATCCGTACGGGGCAGGATGGATGCTGAAGGTGAGGCTAGAGGGCGCTTCCCGGCCTGAAGGCCTGCTCGATGCCTCGGGCTACGGCAGCATGATCGCCTGACATCGGGCGGAGCGGCACCTTTGAAACGCAACTTTGCAACTCGCAGAACGTCGTTTCATAGCTGACCATTTCGACACCTGCCCAGATGCTCATTTCCATTCGCAAAACACTCCTGCCTGCCTTCGTCATCACGCTTCTACTGACTTCCTGTTCGCGGGAGGATGAGGCCGCATCGGAATCCAAGGGTTCCGGAGGCGGAGAGGCGGCTCCTGTGGTTGCGGAGGGGGGTACGCGCGGCGGTGGACGTGAGGGAGGTGCCCGGGCCGGGCGCGGTGCGCGAGGGGGCGAAGGCGGATCGGGGTCTGACGCTGCCGTTGCCGGTGCGCGCGGGGGAACCGGAGCGGCGGGCGGCGGTGCACGTGCCGGACGCGCCGGCGGTCGAGGCGGACGTGGACGCGGTGGTGTCCAGCCCGCTGAAGTCATCGAACTGGCACGGCGCGACCTGATCGAGACGATCACGATCGTGGGCTCCCTTGCGGCCAACGAATCCGCGACCATCAGGCCGGAAACGTCCGGCCTGGTCCGCGAGATCCTCTTCCGCGAGGGCCAGCAGGTGCAAAAGGGCGACCTGCTTCTCAAGATCGACGACTCCGAAGTGCGTGCGCAGCTTGAGCAGGCGGAAAACAATTTCACGGTCGCAGAGACAAACCTCGCGCGAAGCCGCACCCTCCTGCAGGAGCAGTTTGCCACCCAGGCGGAATTCGACCGCGAGAACGTCAGTTATTCGACTGCCCGCGCCAATCGTGACATTGCCCGGGTTCGCCTCAACCGGACGGAGCTCCGCGCTCCCTTCGATGGGGTCGTCAACGCGCGCTCGCTTTCGCCCGGGGATTTCGTGAGCACCCAGACGGTCGTGACCACGATCGACGACCTGAGCCAGATGAAGGTCGATTTCCAGGTGCCGGAACGCTACCTCACAAAGCTCCGCGCGGGGGCCGCCCTCAAGGTGTTTTCGGGATCCGGCGAGTCTCGTGTCGAGACCTCGGGATCCGTCTATTTCGTAAATTCCTCGATCGACCGAAATACGCGCGCCGTCCAGGTGAAGGGCCTGCTCACCACGCCACCGCCGCAGCTCCGACCGGGGATGTTCTCTACAGTCGAGCTGGTGCTCGAAGTGCGAGAGAACGTACTCACGGTCCCGGAAGGCGCCATCCTTCCCACCGTCGAAGGAGCCCGCATCATCGCTGTTGACGACCGCGGCGGCGAGTCGGTCGCCCGCTTCGTCGATGTGCGGCTCGGACTGCGTGCTCGCGGTCTCGTCGAGGTCACTCCGCTGAATGCGGGAGACATAGAGGAGGGTCAGCTGGTCATCGCCTCGGGCGTCGGCGGACTGCAGATCACCGAGGGCAGCCGCATCGATCCGCGGCCGCTCAATCCGGATTTCAGCATCAGCAACTGATCCCCCAATGATCCTCTCCGACGTTTCCATCAAGCGACCGGTTATCTGCCTCGTCGCCGCCATCATCATCCTGCTGGTGGGCTCGATGGCCTACTTCGAGCTGCCAATCCGCGAATACCCGGCGATCGACCGCCCCGTCGTCTCAATCCAGACGGGATACCCGGGAGCGTCGGCCGAGGTTGTGGAATCCAAGATCACGGAGGTGATAGAGAACCAGATCTCCTCGATCGATGGCCTGAACCTGATCCGCTCGAATTCGTTCGAGGGCAACTCGCAGATCACCCTCGAGTTCAGCGTGAGCAAGAATCTCGACGAGGCGGCTAACGACGTGCGTGACAAGGTCAGCCGCATTCGCTTCCCGCAGGAGGTCACCACGCCCCGGATCGCGAAGACCGATCCGGACTCCGACGCGGTCATCCAGCTTTCATTCAATTCCGACCGGCACACCCGGCTCGACCTGACCGAGCTCGTCGAGCGCTTCGCCGTGCAGAAGATCCAGACGGTGCCCGGTGTCGCCTCGGTGACCGTCAACGGGGCGCGCTATGCGATGCGCCTCTGGGTCGACCCGGACAAGCTGGCGGCTTTCGACCTGACGGCTGCCGATGTCAGCCGTGCGTTGACGCAGCAGAATGTCGAGCTACCGAGCGGACGCATCGAGTCGCTCTCGAGGGAGTTCCCGGTGCGGCTCGAGGGCCGCATGAACGACCCGGTCGACTTCGAGAATCTCGTCCTGGCGCGCCGCGGATCCTATCAGGTCAAGTTCAGCGATATCGGTCGCGTCGAGCTCGGCTCGACCGATTCGCGCAGCTTCACCTTCTACAATGGACGCGAGACGGTGAGCCTCGAGGTCCAGCGCCAGACGATCTCGAACCTCGTCGACGTAGCGGCGGGCGTTAAGGCCCTGCTGCCCGAGATCCGCATCGACATGCCCGAGGGGGTGAGCGTCGACGTCGCCAACGACGGCAGCGTCTTCGTCGAACGCTCGGTTTCCGAGATCAAGAAGACGCTGGTCGAGGCAGCCGCCCTGGTGATCCTGATGATCTTCATCTTCCTCCGCGACTGGAGGGCCACGTTCATCCCGCTGCTCGCGATTCCCGTGTCGGTGGTCGGCACCTTTGCGCTGATGAACTGGCTCGGGTTCAGCATCAACAACCTGACGATGCTGGCCCTCGTGCTGGCGGTTGGCCTCGTCGTGGACGATGCGATCGTGATGCTCGAAAACATCTACCGGCGAATCGAGATGGGGGAGAACCCGATCCATGCCGCGATCTTCGGTGCGCGCCAGGTCGCCTTCGCCATCATAGCCACCACGCTCACGCTGGCGGCGGTGTTCCTGCCGGTTGCGTTCCAGAGCGGCCAGACGGGAAGGCTGTTCTACGAGTTTGGCGTGACGCTCGCCGCCTCGGTGTTCGTGTCTGCGTTTGTCGCGTTGACGCTCACCCCGATGCTTTGCTCTCGGTTCCTGCAGGGCAAGTTGGTCAACGGCAAGGAATCGCATGGCTGGCTGTACCGGCGCACGGAGCCCTTCTACAAGTGGCTCAACAAGGTTTATGCAGGAAGCCTCACCCTGGCATTGCGCGGCAAGTGGGTGGTCCTGGCAGGCTGCCTCGGCTTCGCGGCGATCGGCCCCTGGCTGTACACGATGCTCCAGCGCGAGCTCACGCCGCTCGAGGATCGCGGCATCTTCAGCGTCAGCTTCACCTCGCCGGACGGTTCGACGCCGGAGTACAACATGTCCTACACGAGGCAGATGGAGGCCATCCTGCTCGAGATGCCCGAGGTGCAGCGGACCATCCACCGGGCGGGAGCGGGCCGCAGCGGCATTTCCGTCGCCCTGACTCCCTGGGAGGAGCGCACACGCAAGACCCAGGAGATCATCGATGAAGTCCGGACACGATTTGCGCGCTCAATTACTGGAGGCCAGGCGAACGCCACGCCGGTCCGTCCCCTTGGCGGCGGCGGTGGTCGCGGTGGTGGCGGCGGCGGGTTGCAGCTGGTTCTCCTCGGCAGCGATTTCGACCGGCTCCAGGAGCTCGGCCAGGAAGTCATCGATTCCATGGGCGAATCGCCGATCTACCAGAATCCGCGCGTCAATCCCTCTCCGACGAAGCCTCAGATCAACGTCCGTATCGACCGTTCGAAGGCCGCGGACCTCCGCGTGCCGATCTCGGACATTGCGACGACGCTCGAGACGCTGCTCGGAGGACGGAATGTCTCGGAGTTCCAGCGGGGTGACGAACAGTACAATGTCATACTCCAGACGGAACGGGGCACCCGTTCCACGCCGTCCAACCTGGACCGCCTCTACGTGAAGTCGGGAGACGGTTCGATGGTGCAGCTCAGCAACCTCGTGACCTACGAGGAGGCGATCGTGCCCTCGGGCTATCCGCACTTCAACGGCATCCGCTCCGTCAGCGTGAACAGCTCGATCGTCGGCGGCTTCACGATCGGTGACGCGGTAGCGGACATCTCAGCTCGCGTGCAGAGCATCTTGCCCTCGGGTTACTCGTACACTTTCAGCGGCGAGGCCCGCGAGTTCACGACGGGTGCAAACGACACCTACATGCTTTTCGGCCTGGCGCTCCTGTTCACGTTCCTCGTGCTCGCCGCGCAGTTCGAGTCGTGGGTTCACCCGATCACCATCTTTGCGGGCGTCGTGCTCGCAATCTCCGGCGGCCTGATCGTGCTCTATTCGACGCGATGGTGGTTTCCCGGCATGATTGGCCAGGGCATGACCGACAACCTCTTCTCGAGGTTCGGGCTGATCATGCTCATCGGCATGGTCGCCAAGAACGGCATCCTGATTGTTGAGTTCGCGAACCAGCTGCAGGTGCAGGGCCTGAACGCCTTTGACGCCGCATACAGGGCGGCCTCGATCCGCTTCCGGCCGATCATCATGACCGCCATTGCGACGATCCTGGGTGCCGTGCCGATCGCCTTCGCGAGCGGGCCGGGATCCGAGACCCGCAACCCGATGGGAATCGTCGTGGTCGGAGGTCTCGCAATCTCGACGCTGCTGACCCTCTACGTGGTGCCGATCGTCTACATCCTGCTTGATCGCGTGTGCGTTCGGGTTACGGGACATTCCAGCGCCCAGGGCTTGATCAAAGCCCAGGAGATCGACCGCGAGACCCGCGACGTCGCCATTCCCGCCGGGGCCCACTGATAAGGGGCCTCGGCAGCTCCTGTCGGCCAGGGGGCGGTCAGCCCTTGGCGGCTCGGGCGACCTTACGGCGGTCGACTTCCTTGAGAAGGCGCTTCCGAAGTCGAAGGTTGCTCGGCGTGACCTCGACGAACTCATCGGCTGCGATGTACTCGATCGAGCGCTCCAGCGACAGGCGGGTCGCCGGCGTGAGGGAGTCGGCGACGCCCTCGCCCTGTGATCGGAAGTTCGTGAGCTTCTTTTCGCGCACGGCGTTGACGGCGATGTCCTCAATACGCGGATTTTCGCCTACGATCATTCCTTCGTAAACCTGCTCGCCGGGGCCGACGAAGAGGCGACCGCGCTCCTGGCACATGACAAGGGCATAGGCGGTGGTTTCGCCTGCCTCGGTTGCCACAAGCGTGCCCGTCAGCCGCGTCAGCACCTCGCCCGCAAAAGGACCGTATTCCTTGAAAAGGTGGCTTAGCACGCCGCGACCGCTCGTCTGGTTGACCACGTCAATCTCCAGGCCGATCAGGCCGCGGGTCGTGATCGTGGCCTCGAGCATTGTTGAGTGGGGGTGCTTCTCGAGGTGGGTGATCTGGGCCTTGCGGTTCGCGAGGTTCTGCATGATCGCGCCGACGCATTCGTCGGGCACCTCAATCCAAAGCGATTCGTAGGGTTCCTGCCGCTGGCCATCGACGACCTTCTCGATGACGGTCGGGCGGGAAACGAGCAGCTCGTAGCCCTCGCGACGCATTGTTTCCACTAGTACGGCGATTTGCATCGCCCCGCGGGCCTTCACGTTGAAGACGCCGGCCCGGTCGCTGTCCTCGACGCTGATCGATACGTTCGTCTTCAGCTCCCTGTACAGTCGGTCGCGAATCTGGCGCGAGGTTACCAGTTTGCCTTCCCGGCCAACGAGGGGGCCGTCGTTGACGCAGATCTGCATCTCGAGGGTGGGCGGATCGACCTGGGTGAAGGGCAGGGCGTGCTGCTCCTCGGTGGCTGCAATCGTGTCGCCGATGTCGATATCCTCGAACCCCGAGAGCCCTACGATGTTGCCGGCGTGCGCGGTTGCCGACTCGACCGTGCCGAGCCCGGAAAACTCGAAGACCTTCGTCAGCTTGGCCCGGACCTTTTTGCCGTCCGAATGGCGCAGGACGAACACCGGGTCACCCACCGACACCTTGCCGCCCAGCACCTTGCCGACCGCGATGCGGCCCACGTAGTCGTTCCAGTCGATATTCGACACCAGCATGTGGAAAGGCTCGTCCGGCCGCGCGAATGGCGGAGGGACGTGTTCCAGGATGGTCTCGAAGAGCGGGGTCATGTTCTCCCTGGGGTCGTTCAAGTGCCGCATCATGTAGCCGTCGCGCCCCGAACCGTAGACGACCGGCGCGTCGAACTGCTCCTCCGTGGCATTTAGCTCCAGCAGCAGCTCGAGAACCTTCTCGTACATCCGATGGGGGTCGGCGTTGTCGCGATCGATCTTGTTGATCACGATCACGACCTTGAGTCCGTGGGCGAGGGCCTTGCGCAGGACGAACCGCGTCTGGGCCTGTGGGCCGTCATAGGCGTCGACCACCAGCAGCACGCCGTCGACCATGCGCAGGGCGCGCTCGACCTCGCCTCCGAAGTCCGCATGGCCGGGGGTGTCGACGATGTTGACGATCTTGTCCCGCCAGTGGACCGAGGTGTTCTTGGCCTTGATGGTGATGCCCTTCTCGCGTTCCAGGTCCATCGAATCCATGGCCCGCTCCTCGACCTGCTGGTTGGCGCGAAAGACGCCGCCCTCCTTCAGGAGCTTGTCGACCAGGGTGGTCTTGCCGTGGTCGACGTGGGCGATGATCGCAATGTTTCGGATGTCCTGGTTCATTTAGCGGGTGCGGTACCTGATCTGGAAAAAGGAGCCACCGTGCTCGCCCCCGGGCGGCGAGGCAAGGCGGATTCGGGACTCCAAGGTATGAGGAATGAAAAAGGGCCGATCCCCGGGGGGGATCGGCCCTTGAAAGTTGATAGAACCGGGTCAGTTGGCGGCCGGCGACAGCATCGGGGCGTCGATCACGTCCTGGAGCTGCATGCGGGCATCCTCAGGCAGCTGCGAGATCGCATCGAGCCGGATGGTGACGTTGGAGGTTCCGAAGTTGTTGCCGCCCGGGTACAGCTGATTCGGGGTGCGGAGCCACTCCATGTACTCGCGGCGGAGCTCTGGGGTCCAGCCGTTGCGAACGGTGCGCAGGAGCTGCGCGAAGTAAATCTGGTCCTCCTGCTTCGCGAGTTGGAATTGGGACATGCCGCGGTTCTCGGCGTTATTGACGCCGCCGCGGTCCTGGCGCTGGCGGAGCTGCGGGTTGATCCACTCCTTGAGGCCGAAATAGGAGCCGGCGGCGGGAGCGTTGCGAATCAGCCCCATGATCTTTTCCGGGGCGCTCGGGGCGTCGAGGTAGGCGATCATGTCGGCGAGTTCCCAGTTCATCTCGCGCTGGGCGGAGGGGAACATCGGGTCGAACTTCGCGATCAGGCGCTGGCGGGTCTCCTGGTCGGGGGCGCCGAGGCGGATGAAGGTCAGCCCATAGGCACGAAGCAGGTCCAGCTTGTCCTGGAAGGGCAGCTGGCTCATGTCGATGCGGTCGAGCGCGGAGATCATTCTGCCCTGCAGGGCGCGGTCGGGAGCCGGTGTGTCCGGGGATGTCGCGTAGATGTCCTTCCCGTTCAGGCGGGCGAGGGAGGCCACGGTGGCGATGATGGTGCGCGGGTTGTTCTCGGTGAGCGCGCGCTCCCGCCAGAGGGCCTGATCCTGCCACTCGAGGGCGGTGCGGGCCGCGTAGCGGATCGAGTGGTCGGCATCGCTCAGGTACTGCCAGACGGCATTGACCGCTGCGGGATCCTGACGGCCGTGGTACTGCTCCAGGCTGCGGCGCAGGTTGCGGGCGGCGGCGTGCCGGGTGTCGGGCCCGACGGGAGTGGTCGGCTCGCGGCCGGTGTATGTGATGCGGTAGACTTGCGTCTGTGCGCGACCGCCAGTCATGACGATCAGGGAGCCGTCAGCCGGATTGACAGTGATTTCCGTGACGGGGAACGGGCGACCGAAGATGAACGGAACGACCGCTCCCTTGTAGGTGCCGCCGGTCGGAGTCATCATGACTGCCCAGAGATTGCCGTAGGACCAGTCGGCGATGTACATGGCCGTCTGGTAGCGGGCGGGGAACTTCGCCCCGGTTCCGAATCCGGTGCCGACGGGCGAACCCGAGCCGATCTCGGCGACATAGGGCATATAATCGAACTGCCACTGGGGATGCTTGCGGGAGCCGTTGCGGAAACCGAAGTCGGCGCCGCTCGTGATGTGCATCACGTTCGTGGGACGGTACCAGGGGTCGCCCATGTCCCACTCCATGTCGGAGTCGTAGGTGAAGAGCTCTCCGTCGTTGTTGAAGGCAAAGTCGACGGGATTGCGCATTCCGGAAGCGAACAGCTCGTAATTCTCACCAGCGGGATCGAGGCGGACGACGTAGGCATGCGCCGTGTTGTCGCCGAAGGACGAGTTCATGAAGCCCGTGTCGATGCGCATCGTCAGGACATCCTCGCCCCAGATGAAGGGAACGCGGGAGCTCTGGAATACCGTGGAGCGGGTCGAGTTTCCGTTCATCAGGAAGATCGACTGGCCATCGGGGGAGAGGCGGAGGGCGTGTGTTCCGTGGTCGCCGCTGGCCGAGAGGTTGCGGATGACCTCGGTGCGGTCGTACATGTCGTCACCATTGGTGTCGTACAGCTTGTACAGGCCGTGCCGCATCGAGTTAGAGCGGTTCACACTCATGTAGAGTCCGCCGAAGGCGCTGAGAAGGCCCTCTGCGGCTCCGACCTGCGTCTGGGTGATGTGCTCGACGCGGACCGGCGTGTTGCTTCCGATCGCCGGGATGGTAAGGCGGTGCATCACGTCGGTGTCGTAACCCGAGACGATCAGCCGGCCCTGGTCATCCCAGGCCGAATCGACCCACTGGCCTTCGGCTGCGGGCACATTGTACAGCATCTCCATCTTGAAGTCCTGCGCGACGACGAAGTCGCGGCCGACGAAGAGGCCGTCGGGAGACTCGATCGTGCCTTCGGAAACGTTCAGCTCGGCAATGGCGCCTTGTGCCGAGGCGGCCGCGAGAGTCGCAGCGATGATGAGTAGGTATCTTTTCATGGTTAGGGATAGGGTCCGGGGCTTGGTGCGACCTTGAGAGGGTAGGTTCAGGACGCTGGCCTGAGTCCATTACGATCAAGCCCGACAAGGGATCCATCAAGGATAAATGACTCGATTCGCGAATGCAGTCCGCAGAACTCAATGAGAGAAACTGCTTGCCTCCCTTGCGGACCGTGCGGCTAACATGACAACTCTCTCAATGCCCCGATCGAGTCGGGCAAACCCCTCCGTACTTATGAGCTGTTACCGCATACTACCCTCGCTCTCCATCACCGCGGCCGCCCTCGCTCTCTGCGCCGGCACCGCCTTCGCCCAGGCGGGAGGTCGTGGTGGCGGCGGTACCCCGGGACTCGGCCGCCCGATGCCCGATGGCGGACTTCCGACCGAGGCGATCCAGCCGAACACGCTGAACGACCTCGAGGTCACCCAGATTACCCGCGCCGAACTGAATGGTCCGCTGCCGGCTGCCGCGCAGGCGGTTCGCGTGGCGCGCGACGCGCTGCTCGCGGCGACCTTCACGATCCCGTCGAATGCCGCCGACATCCGCGCGAAGTCACAGGCCCTCGCCCAGGCTGAGATCGTGCTCGCTGGCGCTCGGGCCGATGTTTACGCGCAGCTGCGCACCTCGATGGGCAACCTCAGCGCCGAAAAGCGCGCCGCGCTCATCAACGAACTCGGCGGCTGACGGCAGCCGCGCCCAAGGATACTTTCAGGAGTAAAGTTACCCCAACGACCTCCTGCCAGGTGCAACGGCCTGTCCTTCGCGGACAGGCCGTTGTCTTTCCTGAATTCCATCCCCCGGTTCAGGGGGCTCCGGCGTCGAGCGGGATCGCGATGACGTCGGCCAGGGCCTGTCGGTCTCCTTCGGGCATCATCGCCAGCGCATCCGTGCGGATGGTGCGGAGCGACATCAGAAACGATGTACCGCCGCGATAGGTGGAGTAGGCAGAGACAAACCAGCGGAGGTATTCCTCCCGCAGCTCAGGCGTCCAACCCGTCTGGAGGCCGCGGAGGATCTGTGCATACTGGATCTGATCCTCCTGCTTGGAGAGGTATACGTTCGTCAGCCCGCCGGTCGTCCCAGGCACCCGTGGGCGCAGGATTGGGTTGGCAAACTCAGGGGTGCCGTAAAACGCCGGGCTCGGCGCATCCCGCAGGAGCGCCATGACCTTGGCGGCGGCGCTCGGGGCTTCCAGGTAGATCAGCGTCTCGGCGAGTTCCCAGTTGATCTCGCGGTGCGGCGAGGGAAGGTGCGGGTCGAACTTTGCGATCAGTCGGCTCTGGGTCTCCACGTCCGGTCGCCCGAGGCGAATGAACGTGAGATGGTAGGCCCGCAGCAGGGCGAGTTTGTCGGATACGGGCAGCGATTTCCAGTCGATGCGATCGAGCGCCGCAATCATCTGCGACTGGAGCGCCTTGTCGGGGGCCGGTGCAGTTGGCGGACGATGAAATTCGTCGCGACCGCTTACTCGTGCGAGGGCGATGATCGCGTCGATGGACTTCCTGGGATCGAGCTCAGCAAGAGCGCGTGCCTGCCAGGACGCGGGATCCTGCCATTCGATCGCGGTGCGCGCGGCAAATCGCAGCGCGGGATCCGCATCGCCGAGGTAGGGCCAGGCGGCGTTGACTGCCGCGGGGTCCTGGACGCCATGGAATCGTTCGAGGCTGCGCCGCAGCTCGCGACGATCTGCATAGATCTGGTCGGGCTGGGTCGGCTGGGTGGACTCGGAGCCGCCGTAGCTCACTCGATAGAGCGCCGAACCGGTCGTCAGCAGCAGAGTGCCGTCTGCCGGATTCGCCAGGCTGCCGTACACGCCGAAGGGTCGGCCGCTGACGAATGGGGCCACCGATGCCTGGTAAGTGGACCCCTGCGGTGTCATGTGGATCGCCCATACGTTCCCGTAGGACGAATCGTTGATGAAGAACGCATCCTGATAACGCGCAGGGAATTTTGTACCCGTGCCGAAGGTATTTCCTGTGGGCGATCCCGCTCCAATGATCGCCAGGGGCGCGTGATAGTCGGCGTAGTAGAAGGGGTGCTTGCTGCCGCGAAGACGGAAACCGAAGTCCGAGCCGCTGGTGACATGGTGCACCGCGGTCGGACGGTACCAGGGGTCGCCCATGTCGAGTTCGTGGTCGGCGTCATAGGTGAACATTTCGCCGTCCTTGTTGTAGGCGTGGTCCACAGGGTTGCGCATTCCCATCGCCCAGAGCGTCCAGTCATTCCCCTGCGTGTCGGTCGGGTCGAACAACGCGATCCACGCCTGGGGAGCGAGCTGGTAGTTGTTGAAATTGTTGGCAACGGTGCGGATCAGGTCGTCCTCTCCCCAGATCTGTGGGACGCGGGAGTTCGACAGCGTCGTCACGGGAACATCATCGCCGACAATCAGTGAGATGTGGCGCCCATCGGGATTCATCTTGAGCGTATGCTGACCGTGCTGCCCGCCGCCGTTGATGTTCCTGATGACCCGGATCTGGTCGAAGCGATCATCACCATCGGTGTCGGTGACTCGGTAGACGCCGCTGCGGTTGTTCTGCCCGTTGTTTACGGTCACGAATAGCGTGTCGAAGGCGTACAGGAGCCCGTGGGCGCTGCCGATTGGCAGGTCGATCGGCTCGACGCGCACGGGCGCGTTGCTGCCGAGACTGGGGATGGTCAGCCGGTACATCTGTTCCGAGTTGTGGGAACTGACGATCAGCCGGCCCCGCGAATCCCAGGTCATCGGAAACCAGGAGCCGCCGCCCGTCGGGACGACATGGAGGAGCTCAAGCCGGAATCCGTCGACGATGGTGAAGTCCCGGGCGGTGAACGTGCCGTCCGGCGTCTCGATGATGCCGGTCGCCGGGTTGAGTTCCGCGACGGCCGCGGAAAGGGAGCAGGCGCCCAGGGTTGCCAGGAGGAATGAAGCGATCGATTTCATGCGTTGCAGGGTACTGTGCCGGCGGAAGCGCCGGAGGCTGATCGGGGGTGCGATAAGGATGGAACGTGTGCCATCCGAGTCAATTTGCTAAGAAGCAGTACCCACTTGCGTCGGGTCGTTCGTTCCGGCACGGTTCGCCGCAACCCCCCCCAAGCCCCATGGTCACGAAATCGAGATCCCGAACCCTGACTTTCCTTGCAGTGGCGGCGCTTGCCGCTGGTGCCGTATCCTTCGGGCAGGCCCCCGCGGGCCCGGCAGAGGGTCGCGGCGGTGCGATAGCGGGACGCGGTGGCGGGGGAGGCGGCGGTGGCGGATTCGGTACCGGTTCAATCGAGGGGGACCCGACACCGGGATTCGGTCGCCCGATGATCGATCTTTACGCGGCCGGGGTAGCGGGAAGCCGCGCGCGCGGCAGCACGACCCTGTTCAACGACGTCGAGACGACACAAATGACCCGCTTCGAGGAGAAGATGGCCGCGGAACTCGCCGTTGTCCGCGGAGCGCGCGAGGCACTGATCGCGGCCGCTTTCGCGCCGAATCCCGACAGCACGCTCATCGTCGCTCGGGCCCGGGCCCTGGCGGCTGCGGAGCTTGCGCTGGCGATGAAGCGGGCCGACGAATTTCCTGAACTTCGGGACGCGCTGAATCTCTCGGCTCCCGAGCGCATGGCGAACTTCCTGCCGCAGATGCGGTGATTCAGGCCTGCCGGTCCTGTCTTTGAGTCACGCGGCGAGGGCGTGGCTGGAAAGGGAGAGGTGGCGGTCTGTGATTCGCGGCAGGCGCTGGAGGATGAACAGGGCGCGGGGTTCCCAGAGGAGGCTGCGCAGGTTCTCGATCACGGAAGCGGGGATCTCCGGATCCGCGAGGTTCCGCAGCACGCCAAGTGTCTGTCGCGAGGCGGGCATGCCGAGCCATTCGAGCAGGCCGAACACGCCGCTGCGTTCGTGAATTGCAGCAACCTCGCCCCAGGATTCCGGTTCGCCCCGGAGCCGGGAGTGGCCGGCCACGAGCGCCGTCAGCGCTGGGTTCTCCTCGAGCACAGCGAGCATTCCGGGACAGCGGGCGATTACCCGGAGCGCCTGGAGCCTCATGTGCCGGTGCCGCAGCAGGAATGCGCGCTCGTCTGGCGGCACGAATTCGAGGTAGCAGCGCCAGGCGGATTCGGGAATCGCCGATGCCGCCGTCGCGAAGGCTTCGGCAGGCGGCACGGTGGGGATCCACTCCGCCCCGGATCGGCGCTCGAACGAGACTTCGGGCCAGGGAGTGACACGGTAGGAGGTCGAGGCGTGCGTCCAGGTCAGTGCGACCGGTATGGAGAGGAGTTTCCTGCGGGGGCGGGGGGAGGCGATGGAGAGAAGGTTCATGGTGCGGACAGGGTACCGCAGGGGGTGGGTCAAACGCTGTCCCAGGCTCTGGATCCCTGAATCCCGTCCGCCTGCTGTACGGCGGGTTGAGCTTGGTCGAAGGCCTCACCCCGCTGCAGCAGCCTGTTGCCGTGCAGCGTCCGCAAAGAGGGTCGCGTCACGCCTGGCGATCCTTCAACTGGAGCCCGCCATTCGATCCATGCCTCAGAAGGTCCAGCTTTCACGTCCCCCGCTCGAGCGCATGCTGCGCATCCATGAGGAACTTCGCCGCGGGGCGCTCGTGAACTGCACCAAGCTCGTTTCCCTCATGGAGGTTTCGCGCAAGACCGTGGTGCGGGACATCGCGTTCATGCGGGACCGCCTGGACCTGCCGATCGAGTTCGATCCGCACATACAGGCCTACCGGTACACGCATCCCGTCAATGCCTTCCCCACCGTGCACGTGACGGAGGGCGAGCTGCTCGCGCTGCTGGTCGCGCAGCGTGCGCTCGAGCAGTACCGCGGGACGCCTTTTCACCGTCAGCTCGAGATTTCCTTCGGCAAGCTCGCCGCGGGACTCCGTGACCGGATCTCCTTTTCACCAGCGGCGGAACTCAGCGCGGTGTCTTTCCGCAACCTCGGTCCGGGCCGGACTGACCTGGATGTATTCAACGCGCTCAGCGGCGCCGTGCTGCGCGAGCGCGAAGTCTCGTTCCTGTACCGGAAACCGGGAGCAGCCGCGTCGCGGCGCCAGGTGCAGCCGTACCACCTGGCGAACCGGGACAACCTCTGGTACCTCGTGGGCTTCGACCTGGGTCGAAATGCCCTGCGCACGTTCGCGCTTCCGCGGGTTTCGGAGGTGGAGGTCACGGGAACGACCTTCCGCAGGCCGCCGGATTTCTCACCCGAAAGATTCTTCGCGAGTGCGCTGGGCGTGCTCGGCGGAACCGGGAACCATCGCGTCGTCATCCGGTTCTCAGGCACCGCAGCGGCGCGCGTACGCGAGCGGGAATGGCACGAGTCCCAGCGAATCCGCGAACTTGGGGACGGCGGCCTCGAACTCACCCTGCAGCTTGGGGCACTCAGCGAGGTCGAGCAGTGGGTGCTGGGCTGGGGAAGTGCCGCGGAGGTCCTGAAACCGGCGGAACTTAGGCGTTCGCTTGGCCGATCCGCCGCCAACCTGGCAAAGGTCTATGGCGACAGGAAGCGACCGGGATGAGCCGATCGATGCAGGTGATCACCGGGCCCACGGCGGTCGGCAAGACCGAGTGGGCGCTTGCCTGGGCGGAACGCCACGACGCGGAGATACTTTCGTGCGATTCGCTCCTTTTCTATCGGGGCATGGACATCGGCACCGCCAAGCCAACAGCTGAGGAGCGGACCCGGGTTCCCCATCACCTCATCGACATCCGGAGCCTGAGGGAACCCATGGATGTCGCCGAGTACGTGCGTCTCGCGCGCACGGCAGCGGAGGAGATTGCCGCCCGAGGCCGTCGAATCCTGGTCGTCGGCGGCAGCGGATTCTACCTGAAGGCGTTCTTCGCGCCGATCGCGGATGATGTCAGGGTGCCTGAGGAAATCCGCCGCGAGGTGGCGGGGCTGGTGCTCAAAGAAGCGCTCGAACGCCTTCGCTCCCTCAATCCCGCCGGGCTGGGTACCCTCGACGTGGCCAACCCTCGCCGTGTGGCACGTGCGCTGGAGCGCTGCCTGGCTTCGGGCCGGACCCTCGCGGAACTTTCCCGGCAGTTCGCTAGCCAACCATCGGCGTTTGCCGACTGGAAAGTCTCGCTGCTCAGGCTGGAACGTCCGAGGGAGGAACTCGAGCGGCGGATCGAGGAACGGGTGGGCAGGATGCTCTCTGCCGGCTTGCTCAACGAGGTTGCCGTGCTTGTTGAACAGGGACTCCGGGACAACCCGAGTGCCCGTCGGGCGATCGGCTATCGCGAGTGCCTTGAAGTGATCGATGGCAATCTCGCTCGTGACAGGCTTGCCGAAGCGGTCATCAAGAGCACGCGCGCTTTGGTCCGGAAGCAGGGCACCTGGTTCCGGACACAGTTGCCGGCCCATCAAGCGCTGAAGCCCGAGAAAAGGTAAAACGAAAAGGCGCCGGTCCACTGGGACCGGCGCCTGAAAGTGAGATCTGGTTCTCGATCGATTACTCGGTCGGGACCGTGATGCCGAAGCGGTCGAGCGTGCGGCCTTCGATCCGGGAAAGCGAGTTCAGGGCATTCCGCAGGGCGATACGGCGGTTCAGCAGCGTGGTGCGGGCCGACTCGAGGTTGTTCTGGGCCGTCTGGAGATCGCGGTAGGTTGTCAGGCCCTGCTGGTAGCGGGCATTCTCCGCGTCGTAGTTGCGCTGGGAGAGGTCGACCTGCTGCACGGCGAGCTGGGCCGACTGGTAGTTCTGGGTGATCGAGCGGATCTGGCTGCGAACGTTCGTGTAGATTTGGTTGCGAAGCTGTTCGAGCTGGATCTGCGCGCTCGTCAGGTTGTTGCGCGCGGTGCGGGCGTTGGAACGCTCGTTGCGCAGCGGCAGGCTGACGTTGGCTCCCAGGTTGACGCCCCAGGCGTAGTTGTCGCGTCGGCCGATATCGTTCCATGCCGGGCTGAAGTCGGTGTCCGATCCATACAGGGCGATGTTGCCCGAGAGGCTGATGTTCGGACGGGCATTGACCTCGGCGACGTAGGCGGCCGCCTCGGTGTTCTCGAGATTCTTGAGCGCGATCTGGTAGTCGGTGCCGTTGGCGAGCGCGAGTTGGAAGGACTCCTCCGCGTTCGGAAGCTGTCCGTCAAAGTCGGCGATCGGGTCGGTCGGGATGATGCCGACATCGTAGTCGCCACCGCCGAGCGCCGTGCGAAGCGCGTCCTCGGCGGCGATGAGCGAGCGCTCGGTATTTGAGAAATTGTCGCGGGCGTTCAGCAGGGTGATCTCTGCCTGGATCCGCTGGAGCTCGGTCTGGGTGCCGACGTTCACGCGGGCCGTGGTCTCGTTGTAGGTAGTCTCGGAGAGCTGCAGGTTACGGCGCTGGATCTCGAGCTGCTCGCGGGCGGAGATGAGGCTCAGGTACAGAGACTCGATGTTCTGCACGATTCCCTGGATCTGGTTCTTGTAGCTGAGGAAGGAGTTCTCGAGGCTGACCCGGGCGCTGCGCTGGCTGTTCAGGTTGTAGCGGGGGCTCATCCGCAGCAGGGATAGGCCGGAGAAGCCGAGCTGGACGCTGCTCGAATAGGTCGGGTTCTGGCGGCTGCGTCGGCTGATATTGATGAGTGACGTGCTGAGTGACACGGTCGCGCCGACGGGCAGCTTTTGTGAGACTCCAAGATTGAGGCTGACGCCCTGGGTGCGGACGTTGACGTCCTGGCCGCCGAAGCTTGCGCTCGGACCCACATTGAAGCTGGGCAGGTACTCAGTTCGGGACCGAAGGAAGGACTCCCGGCTGTTGATCAGCGAGATCTCCTGGGTCTTCACCTGGAAGCTGTCCTCCAACGCGATCGTAATGGCCTCCCTGAGGCTCATGGGCACAGTCGGCCTCGGTGCGCTGGTGGGCATCGGGGCGAAGGTGGTCGGCGGCTGGGTGGGCGTGGCGACTGCCGCACGGCCGGTGACGGCGGCAGACGCCGCCAGACATGCTATCAGGAATGTTCCTCGGAGCTGTGAACGTGACATGGAGTTTTGAGAAAGTGAAACGGAGGAATGAGCAGGGCTGCCGCGCAAAGTCAGCGCTTTTTGCGACCGTCCTGTCTAACCCTGCCCGCGAAGGCTTGGCTCGACAGCCCAACTGACGGACGCACTGGTCTAAAGTTACTCAAATTCCCATAAGGTTACGCGGAGAGGGCAGTTGCCTAACTGCGAACCTGTCCAGTTCCCAGGAGCCAGGAAGGGCGAACGCCTGCTACCCCGCAAAAAATCCTTTTTAGGTTGATGATCAACCGTTTGAGCGAATTCGACTTCCGCTGCAAAGCCAGCTTCAGGGAACGACCTCTGGCTCGGTCCTCGCGAGTTCCGCGTTGACGATTTCGGCCATGTGGGAGTTGCCGCTATAGGCTGCCAGGTCGCGAGCGAGCTGGTTGCGCTCGTCGATATAAGCCAGGCTGTCAGTCGAGATTTGAGGGGATTCCCTAGCGGCGGTGTGAACGATGAGGCCGCTGGTGCCTGACACGATCATTTCGGAGACCTGACCGGCATCCATCCGATCGAGGGCACCGAGGACCGAACTGTCGAGATCGGCCGGAGGCATGCGCAGGGTGAACGGTTCAGGGGACCGTGCGGTTATCTGAAGTCCTGCGGCGGAGGCCGCGGAAGAAACTGCGTCGGCAAAGGCTGTTCCTCCAGCGAGCGCCTGCCGGATGGATTCGCGGACCTGCTGGCCCCGCTCGACGAACAGCCGGCGCCTTTCGTTCTCCCGATAATCTGCGAGCACTTGGTCCCTGACTTCGATGAACAGGGGCTGGCGGACTGGCAATGTCTCCTCCCAGATCAGGACTGCGCCGCCTCCCGGAACCGTGATGGCATCGGAATAGAATTTCTGTGGCCCGAGCCGGAAGGCTTCCTGGGCGACTGTAGTGGATCCGCCGAACTCGGCGGGACCGGCGGTCTGGGAAAACGGAACGAGGGGCTGGCGGGTGAGATTGCGGGCGGCAAGGAAGGCGTTCAGGCCATCCGGCGTCACGCGGCTGTCGTATAGGTCGAAGGCGAAGTCGGACGCGTCGGCGATTGCGAGGCGCTGGGCGCGTTCCGCCCGAATTGCCTGGCGAACGGTTGCCTCGACAGCCGCGAAATCGGCATCAGGGCTCGTCGCCTCCGCTCCGGCGAGGCTGGGAGCACCTTCAGCCGCTGTGGAAGTCGCCGGGGCAGGAAAGCGGGCCCGGTTGATCTCGTAATAGGACCTGACCTCCTCGGCAGTCGGCTCGACGAGGCCCATGCGGTCGGCGGCGGTGAAGGAGACATAGGATGCCCTGACCTGAGGCGGAATCTCGTAGCGAAAGAGGTTGTTCTGGAAGAACGTGGTCAGCTCGCTTTCCGAGGGACTTATCTCGGGGGCGAAGGCTGCAAAGTCGGCGACAGCGAGATTGAGGGTCCATCGCGTGTCCGCACGGTCCAGTAGGTCGCGGACCTCGTTCTCGAGCAAGTAACCGGGCCCGCCTAGGAGCTTCTGCACGCGGTCGATCCTCCAGTCCTCGGAAATGATGCGGCTGATCTCGCTCTCTGGGAGCGTCCCGCCAGCCGCGAGTGAGGAGCGGAAGTTCGCATAGGCTGCGGCGTCGAACTGGCCGTCGGCTCCCGCGAAGGCCCCGAGGGTCTTCAGGAAGTCCGTGAACTGGTCAGGCCCGGGGTTCCCCAGCCGATACAGGTCGGCGAGGTGTAGCGCGGCCACCCGCTGCAGGGCGAACTCCTGGAGCTGCGTCTCGGTGAATCCCATGAAGCCGATCTGGAGGTTCACGCTCAGGGCAGCGTCATTGAGGATGCGGGACTGGTCGGCGGCGCTGACGAGGTCGATGTCGAAAAACTGCCGACGTGCCACCGCCTGCTCGTCACCCCCGATGCCCGAAGCCGGGTTGTAGATAAAGACGAACGAGATGATCGTCACGATGAGCAGCAGGGCGAAAACCCACCGCATGTGGTGCTGAAAGCTCCGCTGGATCCAGGAAATCATGGGGGAAAGTTGAAAAACCTAGGTCTGGCGTCTGCTCTGGCAAGGGGGAAAAGGTCAGGGGGAAAGCGTCCCTGGCCCGGGGTTCTCATCGACAGGGGTGCTGTTTCCCGATGCCCGAGGCGGGGGCGCGCAAATCGCCCCTAACGAATGGAAAACGTCTGCAACGGGGGTGCCGATCCGTCGATGGGCACATCGGCAAGAAGCTGGTCCAGGGGCTTCTTAAGCAGGTCACCCTCGCGCATTTCGGATGCGCGGTCGCGATAGAGTGGGATCAGGGGGTCGATTCGCTCGATCGTCTCGCCAACGGGGTCGTCACCATGCTCGGAAAATAGCTTCCTGAACTCGCCAAGCGTTATGCGATTCAAGGGGCGTGACGGCTGGTAGGCATTGTCGCCGGGCTCCTGGTCGGGATCGGGGGGAAGTGGAGTCACGAGGCCCAGGTCGACGAGTCGGTTCAGGCTCTCGTTGAGCACGTGGGCCGGCAGCTTGATAAGTTTGCTGAGCTGGCTGACGGAAGCAGGCGGCAGGCAGGAGGCGAATCGCCGGGCGATGGTCAGAAGGACCACGAGCGAGAGGCGCTCGCGCGTTCCCAAGGTCAGGCTGCTCCATGCAGCGCGACTGCTTCGGAAGGCGGCGTTCTGGATGGCGTAGCTGATCTGGCAGCCGACGAGCACGAAGAGCCAGAAGAAGTACAGGCCGAACATCAGGATAATCGGCACGCTGAGGGAACCGTAGAGGCTCTGTGTCAGAAAAACCCGGTTGAAGTAGAGGAAGGATAGGACGTTGTTCAGTACCAGCACCACGGCTACGACGGTTGCGCCGGCGAAGGCTGCGACCCATCGAACCCGGGTGTTCGGGATGAACCGATAGAATAGGGTCAGTAGCCCGATAAGCAGGAAGAGGGAAAGCAGCGGCAGCAGCTTGTCGAACAGCAGGTGCAATGTGCTGCCCAGCGGCAGTACGTCGAAAATGCTCACAAACGCCCCTGCAACCTGCAGGGCGACTGCACCAAAGAACAGCACCGAGCCGAGCGTCAGCAAGGTCCAGTAGAAGACGATCCTGAGGAACCAGCTTCGTCCCTGCCGGACACCCCAGATTTCGTTGAAGGTGTTCTCGATCGAGGTGAACAACTGCACGGCGATCACGATCAGCGTGAGTGCGCCGACGACGCCAGCGGGCGCGGAACGCGAGCTCTCGATGACGCCCTGCAAGAAAGCGGCCATTTGCGGATTGCCGGTCGACTCTGCTCCTGACTGGGAGACCTGGGGTGCAGCGAGCTCGATGATTTTATTGACCGTTGTGACCGCGAGTCCCGAGCTGTCCTCGCCGATGACAAATCCGGCAATCGCGAATGCGATTGCGAGAAGAGGGGCGAGCCCAAGCAACGAGCTGAAGGTGAGCGCTGCGGCACGACTCGCGGCGTTGGTCTCCGTGAATACATTCCAGGTGATCGCGATGACACGGAGGCAGGCGTAGCAGCGACCGCGAAGGGACCTTTCGTTCAGAAGGGCTGGGTTCCAGATCTCCTTGGCGAAGAGCCGGACCGATGCCTTCCAGAGACGTAGGACCCGTGAACTCATTTACGGGTGGCGCCGCCGCGCGGCGCGCGAGCTGTCATCCCATCAGGGAGAACCAGGCAAAACCGCCCGTGCCCACGAGTGCCAGGATAGCGGCAATCAGGATGGAGAGATAGGTAATGCAAATCGTGCAGAAATACAGCCCGACCGAGCCCAGAACCACGAACAGCAGGGAGGTCGTGTCCCCCTGCGTCCAGGTGACCAGCCCCAGGAATCCCAGCGCGAGCGCGGCCCGGAATCGGATGAACGGGTATACCGCCACGATGCCCGGTAACAGGCAGAGGGCGAGGGCGACATCGATGATTCCGAGCACGAGCAGCGGCTGGCGTGCGATCTGAGCCGGATCGCCCGACATCACGATGTCCACCGAGGGCAGGACGGAACCGGCGGCACTGAGGAACAGTGCGGCGATCATGGAGAACGTACCGATCTTGGCGGACCGCGCCATCGCCTCCTTGGGGTCGGACTTGTCCTTCGTGTCGTGCGTGCGGCCCTCCGCGGCCGCGAGCATGTCGACCACCGAGATCGGGGCGGCGCTGTCCGTCTCCTTGTTCAGGGTCGCCACCTCGACGTTACGCCGGATCTCCAGCTTCTTCTTCTCGGGAAACACGGCCTCCTTGACCTCCTCGTCTCCGCCGATCGCCACCCATTGCTCGGTTGTCGCATCGTAGAATCGCGTCTCGGCGGTCACCTGACCCGCCTCTGCAAGCGACATGACCTGGTCGAGGTTGAACGGGCCGCGGGCCTCCGTTTCGGCCTCGTTTCGGATGTAGAATTCCTGCGGGACCATGCGCCGGCACACTGCGTGGGCGCCCGTTGACCGGCAAGCGTTTTGTCGGTTCCGGAAGCCCGCCTTGCGTCGGCACTGGGTAAAGAAACCGTGATTGTGCCCGGACTCGGGAAACGTAGAAGCTGTCGCCGTATGCTGGAACAGGAATACGCCCGACTGGCAGCGATCGAGGACTCCATGTGGTACTTTCGCGCGCTCAGGGGGCATTTTCTCGATGCGCTCAGTGCGCTGCATCAGGGGGCCTCGCTGCTGGACGCTGGATGCGGCACGGGCGGACTTCTCCTGAATATCGCTGCTTCTCGCACGGACCTTTCGCTGCACGGTATCGATCTTTCCCCCGTGGCACTGGATCTCTCGAGGCGCCGGTGCCCTGCCATGGTTCAACTTCATTCGGGTTCCATGGAACGTTTGCCGTTCGAGGATGCTTCCCTCGATGCGATCACTGCGAGCGACACTCTCTGCCAGATCGAGCGTTCGGAGGCCTCCCTTGCGGAGTTCCGTCGCGTGCTGAAGCCCGAGGGGCTGCTCCTTGTGAACGTTCCTGCCTATCGCTGGATGCGTTCCTATCATGACGTCGCCGTGCACACGGTGCACCGCTACACGAGGCCGGAACTCGCGGGCGAACTGGAGCGTACCGGATTTCGTGTCGAACGGGTGGGGCACTGGACCAGCTTCATCTTTCCGCTCATCTTCCTTCGCCGCCGCCTGCTGCCCGGGCATTCGGACGGTGCGAGCGACGTAAGGCCCTATCCGGCTCCGCTCGAGTTCCTTTTCCGGGGCCTGGCATCGGTCGAGCGTTCCCTGATGCGGCGCCGAATTGCACTGCCGTTCGGCAATTCGATCTTCTGCGTCGCCAGGGGCTGAGGTTGGCGGACGGATCCTCTGCCTGCCCGGCTTGGGGCTTCACTGTCGCATGCCCTGGTATCGCTTGGCCGCACGGATTTTGCTTTATTTTGGGCCGCGCTGAGGATGGATGAGGGGGTCAGCTTCCCGACAGTACCCCATACT
The DNA here is from genome assembly GCA_038144975.1 of Candidatus Salsuginivita brisbanensis. GTDB lineage: Bacteria > Verrucomicrobiota > Verrucomicrobiia > Opitutales > Opitutaceae > Salsuginivita > Salsuginivita brisbanensis. Next base: position 50,949 of record JAYQOU010000009.1, read on the forward strand.
CCGTAGCTCGAATGCTTTTCTTCCTGGCCGGATTCGGTCTGGCCGCGCACGTCCTTTTCTGGGGCCTTGGGCCCGCGATCCTCTTCACGCCTTCCCCTTGGCGGCGATGGTGGCCGGTATTTGTTCCGGCGTGGGGTTTCGCCGCTCAATCAGCTGTTGTCTGGCTGGGTGCATTCCTGGGACTCCCGGGAACCGACAGCTACGGCAGGTTCGCACTCGTGATTCCCGCGATTTTTATCGCAGCAGCCTTCTGGAAGAAAGGCCGAATGCATATTCTGCGGAAGCTGTTCGCGATGCGAGGGCTGGCAATCGTCGGCGCTGGATCACTGGCCGTGTTGCTGCTGCCACTTTCCGAGGCTTCCCAGCTGCTGACGACGATCTCGCTCGGGAGTTGCGATGCAGCCGACTACGCGGCCGGAGCGAGGGTGCTGCGCGAGTTCTCAAGCGCCGACCGGTCTGGCTTCCTGGGCCTGACCGAAGTGGTCTCGATCGGGTCGGTGGACAACTTCTTCGATTACTGGATTCGCCTGAATCACTTCACTCCCTCGGCGCTGATCGCGATCAACGGCTCGGTACTGGGAGTCCCGCCCGACCAGCTGACTGGAATCACGAATGCGGTGCTGGCCGCGCTCGGGATGCCTGCCGTGTTCTGGCTCGCCCGTTCCGGCCTCGGGCTCGGCGCCGCGGGAAGCCTGGTCGTCGGAGCAGTGTACGTCCTCGGGCCACTTACCTGGTACGCCATATCCCACGTTGCGATGGGACAGCTGCTCGCAGCCCCCGCGATCGCGCTGCTGACTTGGTCCGGAACAGCGCTGCAGAAAGGGGCGCGAAGTCGCGTCCGCGTCATGCCTTGGCTCCTCTTTCTGGCACTGGTGCCCTGGTGGCTGCTGCTCGGCGCCTACAACATGGTCCTGGCCGTCGCACCGGCACCGCTTGTCCTGCATGCACTGTTCACGGCTCGCCGCACGGGGGACTGGAGTCGGCTGGCCGCTACGGCCCGGGTTCTCGTGGTCCCGCTTTGCCTCGCCTGCGTCCTTTTTGCGGACCGGGCCCTCGGAATCCTGGAGCGCTACCAGCTGCTGCTATCCAACGATTTCGGATGGAGGATTCCAGTGCTGACTCCCGAAGGCTGGATTGGCGCGGTCTCGGCGGCGACGCTCGAACCGTACGGGAATATGCCGGCGCGTGTCGCGATCTGTGTCGGACTTGCAGCGTTGCTGGTGCTTGCCTGGCGGGTTCGTCGGCTTCAGGCGACGGGGCTTCTGGTGGGGCTGGTGCTGCCAGCCGTCGCGGGATACGGGTATCTCGAGTGGCGGGGTTTCCGGCTCGGCACCAATGCCAGCTACGACGCCTACAAGCTCCTGTTCATCTTCCTGCCGGGAGTGCTGGCCGCACTTCTTTCGTGGATGTGCCTGCTGCGCGCGCGGAATCGGTGGCAGCGAGGAATCGCGATAGCGGGAATCGCCGTTGTCGCCCTGCTGGTCGTCCAATCGAGCCTGACTTTTCGCAGTGCCCTGAGGCGGCCACCGCTGATGGTGACTCCCGGGCTCGCGAGTCTTGGAACGCTCGAGGGCCGCCCGGAGATCGCTTCCCTAAACCTGCTTGTCCCGGACATGTGGTCCAGGCTCTGGGCGAATGCATTCCTGCTCCGGGTACCGCATTATTTCCCGACGCACACCTACGAAGGCCGCCGCAATACCCCTCTGAGAGGCGAATGGGACCTGATCGGAGGAATCGTTTCGATCGAGCTCCGACCGGGGGAAAGCCTTGAATCGGGACCTGGATTCACGGCGGTGCGAAAAGGCGGTGCGCAGGCGCTCTCGGTATTACTGGAGTCCGGCTGGCACGACCTCGAACAGGAGCCGAGGAGCGGCCTGCGCTGGCGCTGGACGTCCGGCTCGGCAACGATCCGGATCGCCAATGATACCGGGCGCGCCTTGAGTGCAGAGCTGGTGCTCCGCGACGTCCGGAGCATATCGACGAGGGAACTCGAACTCGTCGCGGGCGGCCGCACGATCGCAACCGTCGCCATCGACGCCGAGGGCAGGGACCTGACGGTGCCCGGGCTTCAGATTCCTGCAGGGGACATCCTCTTATCGATCCAGACGCCCGAGCCGGCGGATTCGGCCGGAAGCGCGGACACACGGCCGCTGGGTTTCAGGATCCACGGCATTTCGCTCCGTGTGCCGGAATCGGCGGGCAACGTCCAATGAGTCTGTCGTGCCTTTGCGAACGGAACGGTCGAGCACGCGGGAAATTTCCTCAACGAACTCCTCTTTTCGTGATTATTCCGAACGGAACTGATCCTATGAAGGTCAACCCCACGCATTCATGGCGGCACCGGCCCTGAGTTTCATCATCCCCGTCTACAATGGCGCAGCGACCATCGCTGCCCTGGTCGGTCGCATCGAGGCGCTTGAGGTTCCCGGTGGCCACGAGATCGTGCTGGTCAATGACGGCAGCGCCGATGACACGGCCGCGCGCTGCCAGGAGCTCCTTGGCCGGTGCCGCATTCCGCTGACCTACGTCGAGCACGCGCGAAACTTCGGCGAGCACAACGCGGTGCTCACCGGCTGGCGCCACGCCCGCGGCGCCTACATGGTCAATCTCGACGACGACGGGCAGCAGCCTCCTGAGGAGGCGGTTCGGCTCTGGGAGTTGGCTCGGAATACGGGCCTCGACGTCGCCTATGGCCACTACGCGGAGAAGCACCATGCCGCCTGGCGCAATGCCGGCAGCTGGTTCACGAAGCGGGTAACGGACTGGGTGCTCGACAAGCCGCGGGGCTTCTACCTCTCGAGTTTCCGCTGCGTGAGTCGCTTCGCCGCGGATGCGGTTACCGGGTACCAGGGGCCGTTCCCCTACATCGACGGCCTCCTGCTGCAGGTGACTCAGTCCATAGGTTCGCTCGAGGTGCGGCACGAGCCCCGGCACGCCGGGGCGAGCGGCTACACGTTGCGCCGGCTGATCCGCCTTTGGCTTAGCGCCTGGGTGAATTTTTCCCTGTATCCCCTTCGCGTCGCGACGGTGCTCGGCCTGGTCACCGCTGTCGTCGGCATCGTCGCTTTCGCGGTCGTGGTTTACCTCTGGTATGTCCAGCGCGGTCCCGACTTCGGCTGGGGATGGCTGATGGCCGCCCTGCTTGTGTTTTCCGGGACCCAGCTGGTCATGCTCGGAGTGATCGGCGAATACCTGGGGAGGATGTTCCTCGCCGTGAATCAGCGGCCGCAGGCGATCGTGCGCCGTGTCTCGATCGGAGACGCTGCGGATCAGCCGACATCCAAAGGCAATTGAACCTCGACGCGATGCGGGTGGATCCCGAGACTTGACGGGTCGCGCGGTCTTCCGGGCGCGTGTCCCCGATGAACCCGTTCAAACTGAAGCTTCACTGGCAGACCCTGATCGCCCTCGTCCTTGCCGTTGCCGCCGGCCTCATGGTCCAGGCAACGGGCTCTGCGGAATCCGGCTTCGGCGGAGCGTTCGGTGCCGTGTGCGATTTTGTCGGGGCGCTCTTCATGAACGCGCTCCGGATGATCATCGTTCCCCTGATCGTCTCGACCGTCATCTGTGGCATCGCCACGCTCGGGGCGGGGCGCGACTTCGGCCGGCTCGGCCTGAAGACGCTGATCTACTACACGATTACGAGCATGCTCGCGATCGTAACGGGCCTGTTCGTCGTGAACCTGATCGGGCCGGGCCGCGTCTCGCCGGAGACGGCCGCCGCGCTGGTCGGCAGCGCGGAATCCGCCGAATCCATCATGTCCCGGGTCGGAGACCGCGGAGCCGGGGACCTCGTCGACATCTTCCTGCGCATGGTGCCTCCGAACATCATCCAGGCCGCGACCGACAACGGCCAGCTGCTCGGCCTGATCACGGTCAGCCTGCTGCTCGGTTTCTTCATTGCCCGGCTCCCCGAGCGGCATCGGCAGACGCAGATCGCGTTCTGGGAAAGCGTGCAGGAATTGATGATGCGGATCACCGACTTCGTGATCCGTTTCGCCCCGTTTGGCGTGTTCGGACTGGTCGCGCCGCTCATCGCCCGGACGGGATTCGCGCTCTTCAGCCTGCTGCTGGTCTTTACCGGCACCGTGCTGCTCGCCCTGGCCTGGCATTTCTTCATCAACCTCGGCCTGCTGCTGCGGTTTGCCGGGAAGTTCAATCCCCTGCGGCACTACGTGGCGATGACCCCGGTGCTGGTGACCGCGTTCTCGACGGCGTCGTCCTCGGCCACCCTGCCCGTGACCCTCGAGACCGTCCAGAAGGGTGCCGGGGTTTCGAGCCGCACCTCCAGCTTCACCCTGCCGCTTGGCGCCACGGTAAACATGGATGGCACGGCGCTCTACGAATGCGTGGTGGTGCTCTTCCTGGCCCAGATCTACGGGGTGATCGCCGGATTCGAGTTCGGGTTCGGCCAGCAGCTCATGGTGGTGCTGCTCGCCCTGCTGACCTCGATCGGCGTCGCCGGCATCCCGGCAGCCAGCCTGGTCGCGATCCTCGTCATCATGGCGGCGGTGGGCCTGCCCGCCGAGCTGCTTGGCATCGTCATGGTGACCGACCGGATCCTGGACATGTGCCGGACCGCCGTGAACGTGTTCAGCGACACGTGCGGTGCCGCGATCATCGCCCGGAGCGACGGGGAGACCGGCGTGCACGCGGATCCTGCCCCCGGTGCGGCTTCCTCCTGACGGTTTGCCAACGCAGGATTGTGTTCCTCCGGGAGGATGACACAGCCTTCTGCCGATGACATCCCGGCGCGATGAAGAAGGCGTCCTGCGATCGGACCCCGCTATGGCGGAGGACCGCCAGGAGTACGAGCAGACCGTTCGGACATCGGTCTCCTCCGGTCAGCTGCTCACGGCTATCGAGGTTGCCCGCGACGGGCTGAGACGTTTCCCGGACAGCACGCCGCTGCGACAGCAGCTCGCGCTTGCCCTGGTCCAGACCGGTGCGCTCGAAGCTGCGCAGGATGCGCTGTCCGAACTGCCGAAGCAGGATTCACGCAATGAGGAGACGCTCAGCCTGCTTGGCCGTATCCACAAGGAACTATGGCGGCGCGCGCCCGACGCGGGAGCGGCCGCTGCCGCGTTGAAGGAAGCGGCCCGGCTCTACGGCCAGGCATTCGAACTCAAGGGAAGTTATTACCCGGGCATCAACCTTGCGTTCGCGCTCGCCGCCGGGGGCGACCTCGAGGAGGCGCGTTCCTGTGCGGCGAAGGTCGCAAAGCGCTGCCGTGAGGAGCTGAAGAAATCCGACGCGGAGAACGACGGATGGCTGCTCGGCACGATGGGTGAGGCCCTGGTGCATCTCGGCAAGACGGAGGAGGCGGCGACCTGGTACCGGAAGGCGGCCGAGGCGTTCAAGGGCCGCTGGAGGGACCTGGCCTCGATGCAGAGGCAGGCGCGGGAGATCACGGAGTTCTTCAAGGATGCAGGGGCCCAGCCGGAGGCCAAGTGGAACGACCTCGCTTCGATCCAAAGGCGCGCCCGCGATTTCCTTTTTCGTCCCCAGCGTCCGACCAAGGACTGGCTGGACCGGTGCTTCGAGTTTCCGACTGTCGTGGTATTTGCCGGGCATATGATTGACAGGTCGGACCGCCCCGAACCGAGGTTTCCGTCGGCGCGCGAAGCCGAGGTCCGCAAGGCGATCAATGCCTACCTCGACGAGGTGAAGGCGGGAGTCGGCTACTCGTCCGCCGCGTGCGGAGGCGACCTGATCTTCTGCGAATGCCTGCTCGAGCGGGGCGCCAAGGTGAACCTCGTGCTTCCAGGTCCGGTCGATGCGTTCAAGCGACAGAGCGTCGCGTTTGCCGGCCCCGAATGGGAAAAGCGATTCCACAACGTGCTCGCGAACGCGACGAGCTGCCTCTTTGCCAACGCCTCGGAGGCAGCACCTTCGGATGTCGACCCGGCGACTGCCGAGGCACTGACATATTCGAACCGGATCGTTCTCGGTCTGGCGGCGCTTCAGGCGCGCTCGCTCGACCTTGAGTTGCGTGCGCTCGCGGTCTGGGACGGTCGTCCGGGCGACGCGCCGGGCGGCACGGCCAGCAACGTTGTCGAATGGCGTGCGAGGGGATTTGAGCCGAAGGTCATCAATCCGATGGGAAAGGTCTCGGATGTCGTGCCGGCCGCGGCTGCCCCGCGTGCCGGCTCCGCTTCCGCCAAGGAGGGGGTGATCCGGCAGCGCATCATGGCGGTGGTGCTCGCGGAGGTGCTGAACTACAGGAAGATCACCGAGGTGCAGATGCCGGCATATATCCGGAAGTTCAAGACGCCGGTCCGGGGCATTCTCGACTCACTGCCCGAGCAGCCCGAGGTGATAGAGACGTGGGCGGGAACGAACCACTTCATCTTCGCCAGCCTGGAGGCCGCCTCGCTCTGTGCGACGGCCCTGCGGGATTTCGCCCGGAGTGCCAAGTGGGAAGGGGAAGGGCTTCCGGAAGATCTCGGCCTGCGTGTCGCGGTGCATGCCGGACCGGTGTTCTCATTCCTCGATCCACAGGTCGCGCGCGCCAACTGCATCGGGGCGCACGCAACGCGTACAACCCGCATGATCCCGGTGACGCCAGGCGGGCAGGTCTATGCGAGCCAGGAGTTCGCCGCGCTCTGTGGCGCCGAGGGAATTGATGCGGTGAGCTTCGAGTTCCTCGGACGAATCCCGACGACCAAGCTCTTCGAGGACGCACCGCTCTACCGACTCGACCGGCAGACCACACCTGCGGGCTGAACGAGTTCACGCTAGGTTTCGCAGAGTGAGGGGAACGCTAATCAGCGCTAATCTTCGCTGAATGGGAGCAGGATATTGCCATCCGGGGCTGCCGTTGACCACAGCCGCAGCCTTGTCATCGTCGCGCCGGTGGCATCCCGACTGATGACCCTGATTGGCGGGCCCGCGGGGGGGGGCGCCCACG
>JAYQOU010000009.1:57868-126603 GCA_038144975.1 Candidatus Salsuginivita brisbanensis
TGGCCCGGTGTTTTTCCCCATTTCTACCGCTTTTGGCCGGCCCGGGGGTGCGGGCCGCCCTCGCCAACTTCAATTGGCTCGCCATCGAGAAGGGGGTGCGGCTGGCGCTCGGTTTGTTTGTCGGGTTCTGGGTGGCGAGGCACCTAGGGCCAGATCGCCTGGGTACGCTCGCCTACTGCACGGCGCTGGTCACCCTGTTGACCTTCCTTCCCGCGCTTGGTCTCGATGCCGTTGTGAAGCGACGTGTCCTCGCGGAAGCGGGTCGCACTGACGAAATTCTCGCCTCGAGTCTGGTGCTGCGGCTCTTCGGAGGCGTGCTTGGATATGTGATACTGGTCGGGCTTGCTGCGGTTCCGGGCGTGATCGGGGAGGAGGAAAGGTTGCCGATGCTGGTTCTTGGGGCGCTGCTCTTCCAGCCGATGTTGATGGTCTCGGATCTCTGGCTGCAGGCGCGGCTCCTGTCACGGCGCGCGGTGATTGCGCAACTGGTCGCGTTGGCTGCATGCGCCGCCTGGAGAGTCGCGCTCATTCAAATGAGCGCCGGCGTGTTGGCGTTTGCCTGGGCCACGGCGGTTGAGGCGATCCTCGGCGCCTGCGGCGTAGTGTTGGCAGGCCGCGGTGCCGGATTATTGCTGCGCATATCGGCGGCAACCAAGAATACAATGTCCGGCCTGTTGCGTGAAGCCTGGCCGCTCGCTTTTGCCGCGCTCGCAATTGTTCTCTACATGCGGATCGACGAAGTGATGCTTCGGCGAATGGCTGGGGTCGCCGAGGTGGGCGTCTATTCCGCGGCAACCCGGCTAAGCGAGATATGGTATTTCATCCCGGTGGCCCTTGCCACGAGCATGCTTCCTGCGCTTCTCCGGGCGCGCGAACGGGGCGCGGAGGCCTACCGGGAGAGGCAGCAGCAGTATCACGACCTGAGCGCCGCGGCGGCTTACTGCGTGGCGCTGCCCGTCTCGATCCTCGCACCCGGGATCGTGCGGCTGGCGTACGGGGAGCCCTATGTCGCTTCGGGACCCATACTGTCGGTCCACATCTGGTCCTGCCTGTTCGTGTTCCTCGGGATTTCCCGGGGCCAGTGGCTGGTCAACGAGGGGCACACCCGCTTTTACCTTGGGGCGACGGTGGTCGGTGCTGTCTCTAACATCGCCCTGAATCTCGTGCTCATCCCGCGATGGCAGGGCCTCGGGGCTGCTGCGGCGACGGTCATCTCCTACGCCGCCGCTTCCTGGCTTTGCTCCTATCTTCATCCCGTCGTTCGGGCTGCGGGATCGATGCAGACCAGGGCGATACTTTTGCCGCTCCTCGGCTGGAGATACCTGCGCACTTCGTGAAGGTCTGCTGCATCACGACTGTCCGGCACAACGTGGGCGACGATTTCGTCCGCGAGGGAATCCGCCATCTGCTCGGCAAGGTCATCGGACCTTTCGAGTCAGTCGAGATCCACAAGCATTTCCCGGCGACTGCCCGTCCTGAGTGGGACTGGTTTCACCGCGCGGGCCTGACGAAGATCGCGGACCGGATTCCCGGCTTTCGGGCGGAATGGTGGTCACGCCGGATCGACGCTCTTCCCCTGCGACCGGAGACCGACAAGGTCCTGACAGCCGACCTGCTCGTCCAGTGTGGCGCTCCCGTTTACTGGCTTAATGCGCACTCAGACAGTTCCCGGAACGAGTGGTACGAGCCTCTGATCGGACGCCGTTGGGAACGCGTCAGCGACCGGGTGCCCCTGCTGAATCTGGGTGCGGGCGCCTGTCAGCCCTGGGAAAGCGATGGCAGTGAGTTCAGGCGATCGGCCGGTGCGCTCGAGTTCATAAGGTCGTTCTCTGATCGCTGTGCGCTGACGACTTTGCGGGACAAGCTGAGTGGGCGCATCCTCGAAATCGCGGGACGCAGCGCTGAGTTGCTCCCCTGTCCTTCACTATTCGCGCGGTTGACCGGTCGTGTGGAGAAGGGTCAGGCCGAATATCTGGCTCTCAATTACATGCCCCTCGGCGGGCATTATCGCTTTGGAAACGACGAGGATCGCATTGCGTGGAGGCAAACGTTTCGGGAACTCGCGCTGCGCTTTGCAAAGCACGAGCGCTGCCTCCTCGTCTGCCACGACCGTGCGGAATTCCGGGAGGCGGGTCGGCTGCTACCCGAAATCCCGCGATTTCAATCGGACGACTTTCGCGACTATCTTCGAGTCTACTCGAAAGCCCGCTGCGGCGTACTCAACCGCGTGCATGGCGCATTTGCCATGGCCAGTTTCGGCCGGCCGGCGCTGGTTGTGGGCAACGACAGCCGTGCGCGCATGATGGAGGTGATCGGGCTGCCTGCGATGTCGGTCGCCGGCGCGACGTTGGGAAAGGTCTTCGATGCGCTGGCTGCACTGAATGCCGAGGCCCCCGCACATGAGGAACGCCTGGCGCGCCTGTGTGCCGAATCGGAGGCGCGCTATTGCGAGCTGCTGGAGGCCAGTCTGGCTTCCGTCCGGAAGGTTTCCAAATGAGTGCAACGACCATCGCACCTGCCTGGCGCCGGGCAATTGTTCGAATGATCGCGGGCCAAGCGGAACGTCATGCTGTCGCGAAGGGTAGGGTTGCGCTCGTCAAACTCGATCGACTTGGGGATTTCGTCCTGGCCATTTCGGCCATCCGGCTGGTCCTGCAGTCGCAGGAGCCCGGTGCCAGCCTGTTTGTATTGTCTCCGCAGGCGGCGCCGTTGGCCACCCTCGTGTTTCCGCAGGTCGAGCGCTATGTTTTGCCTTCTTCGCTGGGTCACGGTCGGGCAGTACTCGCGGCGCTGCGACATCGAGGCGCGCTGCGCCGTCTCGGGATATCGAAGACGATCTGCTTTCGCCACCAGCGCTGGGACTACGATGAACTGATGCTGACGTGGACCGGCGCCTCCGTCCATTTGCGCGTCGAAAACGATTTCACTCGGCGCCTGGAACCGCGGCGTCGTGCGTTCGCGCTCCCTCAAGCGGGCGGCATTGCCTGGACCGCGGGCGCGAACCCCGCGGACAGTGGGCTGTGCCGCGAACTTGAGCGGCATCGTGTGCTCGTTCAGGCGGCGACAGGGAGCATGCCTTCGGCGGATGCCATCAAACCGAACCTTGGAGATTCCGATGACGTGCAGGGTGGGGTGCTTGTCTCGCCGCTCGCCAGTGAGGAGATCCGCGATATTCCCCGAGGCCTGCTGGGCGAGGCGCTTGAGGAGCTGAACTTGCTTGGGATTGGGCCGGTGAATCTTGCCGGCACTCGGGAACAACGGCCGAGGCTGGAGTCCCTGGTTCGGAGTTTACCCGAGCGTGTGAGGATGGGGTTGGATATCGTCACCAACGATGGACTTGAGTCGTTTGTTGCGCGTGTTGGCGCTGCGAGGTTGGTGATCACCGCCGATACGGCGACGGCACACCTGGCCTGTGCAATGGACCGGCCTGCGGTCATTTGCCTTGGTGGCGGTCACTATGGCGAGTTCGGCCCATGGCATCGGTCGGAACGGCAGGTATGGCTGACAGAGCCAGTCGACTGTTTCGGGTGTAATTGGCAGTGCGTTCATCCGGAGCCGTATTGCCTGACGCGCATCGGGAGCCAGCGCCTGCGGGCAGGCATCCGCCATGCCCTCGGTCACGGAAGGGTATCATGAAGGTACTCGTGATCATGCCGACGTTGGGAACATCGACCTGGCTCGACGAATCGATGGGATCCGTCACCCGGTGCCTACCGGGATGCACTCCCGTGCTTGTCTGCCCGCGGGGCCGGGTTGCGGAGCTGACGCGTCGTCTTCCCGCGGCCCGCATTCGTGCGGAGGAAGGGAGCGGCCTGTACGCCGCGCTGAACGGCTGCTTGAGTCAGGAAACGGAATGGGACGCGTTCACCTGGCTGGCGGACGACGATCGCCTTGAGCCCGGAGTCGTCCGGTCTCTCGAGCGGATGAATCCGGATGCGGATCGCATCTGCTACGGACGGGTGGGACTGGTCGGCTCGGACGGACGCAATCTGGGAGCCGTCCCTGTCGCCCGAAATCCCAAGGATATCGGTACCCTCATCGCCCGCGGCATCGTGCCGTTTGCGCAGCCGGGATCCCTGATCGGCCGGAAAGCCTTCGAGCTTGTCGGTGCGTTCGACGAGTCCTTTCGGCTTGCGGGTGATCTCGACTGGTTCGTGCGTGCCGTGATTGCCCGCGTCCCTTTCGTGTACTGCAACGACCGCGTGGCCGATTTCAGGCTGCGGTCCGGACAGCTCTCGAAGGACGAGGCGACTTCCGCAGCCGAGTTTGAGCGGGCGACTGCGCCTTTGTTGCCAAAGGCCCACCGAAGGCCGGGGGCGACGCTTCGATTCCGGGTATCCAATATTGCGACCTACTGGCAGCGGCTACGGCTTCACGGTCTGGTACGCATGCGTGACGTTTATCGGAAAGGCTGACGATGCCCGGAACGACGCTTTTTCTTTCCAACATCTCGTGGGATTTCGTGTGGCAGCGCCACCAGACGCTGGCTTCGCTCTTTGCGCGCGATGGGCAGGTTGTCTTCTGCGAGTTTCCCGGTACCCGGGCGCCCCGGTTCTCGGATGTGCCGCGCCTTTTCCGGAGTCTGTCCGGTCGCCGTCGTGTCTCGAACAGTGTGCCGCCAAACGTGGTGCTTCTTCGCCCCCTGATCCTTCCGGCGACGAATCGTGCCTTCTGCCGGATCAACGAGTGGCTGCTCGACCGCTGGCTTGCGCACCAGGGATCCTGGAGGGACGGCACGGAGTTGGTCGTCACATACACGCAGAACCGGACCGCGCTCAGGCTGCTCGATCGGGTCAAGCACAGGCGAATGGTCTATGAGTGCACTGACGACTGGCTCAAGGTTCGTGGAATCCCGGAATTTCTCGAGAGGGACGAACGCCAATTGCTGCAGCGATCTGACCTCACGATTGTCCCGAGCCACCGACTTGAAGAATTGAAGAGGCCGCTCGCCCGTCGGCTGGTGCGTATTCCGCATGGGGTGTTATTCGAGCGATTCGCAATCGGGGCGCCGCCGCGGGGCGATGTTGGGACTCCGGTGCTTCTCTACTACGGACACGTGCATCGCCAGCATCTCGATTTCGAGTTGCTCGAAGGGATCGCCCGCCGGCGGCGGAACTGGCGAATTGAACTGGTGGGACCGGTCAAGACCCCGCATCGGTTTCCTCCCAATGTTTGCGTTTCCGGGCAGCTCCCGCACGAGCGCTTGAAGGACGCGATCGCGAAGGCTCACGTGTTGGTGCTGCCCTACGCGATCAACGCCTATACCGCGTCGGTGCTCCCGGCCAAGACCTACGAATGCCTGGCCTCTGGCAGGCCGATCGTCGCGACGCCGCTGCCGGAACTGGTCGCCGGATTTGCCGACAGCATTCGACTGGCCTCCGATGCACCTGCATTTGTGGATGCTGTCGAAGCTGCACTGGCTGAGGCACCCGAACGAGCTGAGGCTCGAATCGCACTTGCCCGCGGGAACACCTGGGCGGAACGGTACAGTAGGATCCGACAGCTGTTGGAATCCTCCGGAGGGGAATGATCGCAACCGTGATGCCGATTCTCTCCATCATCATAGTTGCCTACCGCTCGCGAAATGAGATCGCCGGTTGCCTGGAATCGCTGCCGAGCGAACTTCCGGGCGGCAAGGTCGAGGTGCTTGTCGTCGACAACTCTCCGGGCGATGGAACTGATACGATTGTTCGGGAACGGTTTCCCGGGGTGACCCTCCTCACGCCGGGGAGTAACCTCGGCTTTGGTAGGGCAAACAATCTGGGCTACTCCAGGGCGCACGGGGATTTCATCCTGTTCCTGAACCCTGACACGGTCGGCAACAAGGGGGCGCTTGCGCACTGCGTAGAACGATTGAAGAGCGATCCGGCCATCGGGCTGATATCGCCGCGACTGCTGCGTGCGGACGGCTCCCTGGACCTGGCCTGCAGGCGTTCGATTCCGACGCTTTGGGACGGATTCTGCCGGGCCAGCGGACTTGCGGCACTGTTTCCGCGATTGAAGCTCTTCGCCGGCTACAACCTGACCCACTTGCCCGTGACAGGAACCTATGAGGTGGGGGCGATCAATGGCGCCTTCATGATGGCCACACGGAGTGCGCTCGTGACAGTAGCGCCGGACGGTCGGGTCTTCGACGAAGCGTTCTTCATGTACGGCGACGACCTCGACCTCTGCATACGGATGGGTAAGGCCGGGAAGCGCATCGTCTACGACGGTTCCGTGAGCTTCGTGCATCTCAAGGGTTTGAGCGTGGCGCGTGACAGGCGGGCAATGTCACGGGCGATCTTCGATGCGAACCGCGATGTCTACCTGAAGCATTTTGCCCGGACCGGGTTCGACCGTTTCAAGTACCGGACAGCGTTCGGGGCCTGGAAGTGGTTCTCGGTCGTCGTCGCGGGGATCACAGGTCGCAGGGAAGTCCGCCCGCCCGCGCCGCGATAGGGCGAGATTGCGGCGCTTTTGGGACAAAGCGCCCTACCGCAATGCTTGGCGGCCTGCTACGCCCCGGTGTTTCTCCACCGCACCAGGGTCAGCAACAGGATCTGGGCGTCTAGCCAGATGCTCCAGTTCTCGATGTAATAAATATCGTGCTGGATGCGGGCTGTGAGATCGCTTTCCCCGCGCAGCCCGTTCACCTGTGCCCACCCCGTCATGCCTGGCTTGACGCGGTGGCGTGGCAGGTAGTGGGGGATGTGCCCGGCGAGCCGGTCGACGTGAGCGGGACGTTCCGGCCGCGGGCCCACTAGGCTCATGTCGCCGCGGAGCACGTTCCAGAATTGGGGAATCTCATCCAGATTCCACCGTCGCAGGAAGGGGCCGATGCGGAGCAGCCGCGGATCGTCGGATACGGTGCTTTGCCGTGCATTGTCCGACGCCGGGGCATCCGGACGCATGCTGCGCAGCTTGTAGAGCGTGAACGGACGGTGATCGTTGCCGATGCGTGTCTGCCGGAACACTGCCGGGGCTCCGGGTGATTCGCGACGAATCAGGATTGCCGCGAGCGCCATGGGCAGGGCGCCGAGTGCGAGTCCGACCAGGGCACCGACAATGTCAGTCGCCCGTTTCAGTGCCCGGTTGAAGAGGCGCTCAATGGCGAGCTCCTCGACTCCTAGAATCGGCACGCGGCCGATTGTCTGCAGCCTGAGGCCGCTGAGGAAGATGTCGAAGTCGCCCGGCACCGCTTTCCATTCTACGTAGGCCCGCTCGCATGCTTCCCGTGCATCCTGCAGCTGTCCGTCATTACCGCCGAGTCGGGTGACAATGACCAGGTCGGCGGCGCTGCTGCCGAGGACATTCGCGAGATCCTCGATAGGGCCGAGACGCGGTGGGCCGGTCTCCGGTGATTCGCGATCCGAAGGCATGCTGACGATTCCTATCAGGCGGAATGGGTGGGCGGGATCGCGCCGAATCTCGGCGATCAGGGACCGGGCCTCGTCATTCCAGCCAACGATGATCGCCCGCCTCTGCACGCGTTCGAGCAGGGGGCTGCGCACGATCCAGGCGTAGGCGATCGACCGCCAGAGGTGCATTCCCAGTGCGACCGAGAGGAAGGCGATGACTGCAAAGAGTCGGGAAATGGGTGGAGTGACGCTTAGAACCAGCGACACGCCCAGGTAGGCGGCGAACCAGAAGGCGCTCCCCTTGAGCACTATATTCAGGCTCTGGTAGCGGCGAAGGACGAGGCGGCTGTCGTAGAGCCCGAGGTGGACGAATGTGGCGACCAGGAGGGCCAGTCCGAGCACCAACTGCGGCAGGTAGGCGCGGTAAGTCGCCTCGGGCACGTCTATGCCAAGCCGCTCCACGGCTGTCTCGTATCGCAGCCACCAGCTCAGGGAGAGGGAACCGAATATGACCGCCGTGTCGCCCACCAGCAGGAGAAGTGGCAGGGTCCTTTCCCGGAAGGAACGTGCTGAACGGCGAGCCATGCGAAGGACGCGAGCGTCACCCCGGGTTAACAGGAACACACGCCAATTCAGGCGATCCGGGAGAACCCGGTGCTGACGGAATCACGGGGCATTGAATCGATTCTGCATTTCAGCACTTTCGCGCCTTCGCGATATGCCTAGGGCACCGGCAAAAGCCGCTCATTCCGGGTGTGACCGCGGTTGTTCGAACGATCGCCGAATCGCGGAAGGACGAAGCCGCGAAACGAAGGCAAATTCAGGTTTGGTTCCGCGATTTTGGGGCCGGCGCGACTCAATTGGCATCGAGCAGTTCGAGCAGTAGCGGAGAAGGCACCCAGCCGCGCTCCGGGAAGGCGAATCGAAGTTCGCCGGTAGCGAGTGCGTTTTCCTGGACGTCGAAAAGGTCCGAGGGCACGGCGAGCGAGGGCTGTCGCATGAGCACCGGGTAGCCGGAGCGCTGGCGCCGATAGACATTTATGGGAGCCGAATCGAAGTCGGGCAGCTCAGGGCGTCCGGAGAAGAAAGCCACACGCCGATCGGTGAAGGAATGGCGCAGCATCTCCGCCACGTCGCCACGCCCGAGGATCCACGCGAACAGGGCGGCATTGTAGCGCGCCTCGCGCGCGACCCAGTCGCCCCTGTCCTGAAGGCGGTCGCGTACTTCCTCAGCCAGCCGGAGAAAGGCTTCCGGGCGATCGCGTCTTATCGAGGCGAATGGCTCGGCGCGCCACCACGGCGATACCAGGAACACCGGATCGTTCAGCGCGGCGATCGAGAAAGCTCTGAGTGCGTCGTCGGTTCGCCCCTGGTTGAGTCTCGAGAGCCCGATGCCGAAGCAGGTGCCTACTCGATCCGGGTCCAGCCGCGCCGCGGCAAGGAAGTGGCGTTCGGCCTGTGGCGGATCGCGAACGACCAGCAGCCATCCGAGGTTGAAGTGGACGATCTCCTGGTCGGGGTTGAGCTGGATCGACTCCTGAAGCAGCGCGATTGCTCGGAGTTCCTGTGTGTTCCCCCGGCCGTACGAGAGTGCGCCGACATTGAGAGCCGGGGTCGGATCGCGCCGCGCAAAGATCGCGAATACAGCGAGCGTCGCCAATGCCAGGTACCCGGGTAGCGATCGTCTTGTCGAGGTGGGCGTTGGTACTGGCTCGGCAGATGCCACCAGGGCGAGTGCAGCCGCCAAGGCGAACGTGAAGACCGGCACATCCAGCTGCCAGTCGGTGAGGCAGAGCACTGCGTAACCCGAAACGCCGAGAAGAACGCCCGAAGCGGTGGGCGCTTCAGCGCTGCCTGCGGGTTTTCGACGGATGCCCGCGAGGGCCAGCGCAATGGCGGCCAGGCCCATCAGGATTCCGGGCGCTCCGAGTATTGCCCAGACATGTACCGGCGAACTGTGCAGCTGCAGAACGTTGTCGACCCCGCGTTCGATCTCCGCGCGGTAGCGGGGATAGGCCAGGGGAACGGTTCCCGGTCCCCAGCCGGTCAGTGGGCGATCCCGCCCCAGCATCCATCCGATGCGGAGCATTCCCTCCCGCTGCGTGACACTCGCGTCCGGCATCGCCTCCGGCGGGCGGGGCCGGAGCAGGTTCGTCAGTCGTGGATTGGTGGTGAGGACTGCAGCTATACCAACGAGCGCAGCCAGGACGACAGTCCTGCGCCGCAGCTTCAGACGATTGGCTATCGGGAAGGCAGTGCAGGCAGCGAGAACCGCCAGGCCGAGCAAGCCGCCCCGGCTTGCGCTGGTTATTATCAGGAACCCCGCGAGGATCGCGGCGAGCGCCCAGCCGACTCGTGACCAGCCTTTGCACCGCAGCGCGAGGTACCCGGCGCAAGGTAGGAGCAGCAGGCCGATTCCCGCCGTATAGTTGGAATGGCCGAGCGGGAACGGATTCCGAAACTCGAGCGCGGTTTCGATATCCGGCTGGCGGATGGTGACCCTCAGCCAAAGGAAGGCGCTGACGCAGCCCGCTGCGGTGAGAATTCCTGCGGAGGTACGGAGCAAAGCGAGCCTGCGTTCACCAGCCTGCAACCAGTCATGCAGCGCCAGGAACGCTGCTGGTCCCGCGAGCAAGACCGCGGACCAGAGCACGCTTGGGCCACGATAAGGGCTGGCGATTGCTGATAATAGCACGCTGCCCGCCATCGCGCCTGTCAGCACCAGCCACCTTTCATTGGGAAGAGCGATCGGCTTTCCGGGTCCGAAGCTGCGAAAGAGCAGCAGGAGAAACGGGCAGGCCAGGGCGATTCCGTATGCCAGGGACCACGGCCAGACATACATCCGGGTCGCAGCCGGACTGCCGAGAGTCACCACCAGGATTGAGGCGATCCAGATGCCGATAAGCAGCCGGGACGCCTCAATTCGCGGTCCCGGCAGTGGGTTGGTTTCCTGGGTCATTAATCGTCCGGTTCCCTGGGGGTTTTCCGCAATCAAGGGTGGTCCGGCCACCGGTATCAAGGGGCGATGCTTCCCCCCTTGATACCGGCGGGAGAGGGCGGCAAGTTCTGGCATCCCATGCAAACCGAACTGCCGGCGGAGAAGAAGCTTCCCTGGAGAAAAATCGCCGCTGCCGGTCTCGTGGTGCTTGTTGCCGGGATCCTGCTCATGCGGGGGGTGGATCTTCGAGGAATCATCGCCCGTGCAATGGAATTGATCGGTCAGGCCGGCCCGGTGCCGTTCTTCCTGGCGATGGCCGTGGTTCCCTGTGCGGGGGTGCCCATGATGGCCTTCCTGCTGACGGCTGCGCCGGCGTTCAGCCCGACCCTCGGCCTTGGTGGGGTGATCGGATTCTCCCTTCTCGCCATCGCCACGAACATCACCATCGGCTACCTGCTCGCGCGCCGGGCATTCCGGCCGCTGCTCGAGTGGCTTCTGCAGCGGCTTGGGTATCGGATGCCGCAGGCGGAGGAGGCCGACGCGGCGGACTTGGTCATCATCTGCCGCCTTACTCCGGGGATCCCGTTCTGTGCCCAGCACTACCTGTGCGGCCTGGCAAAGATCCCGTTTCCGAAATACCTGCTTCTTTCCTGCATCATTGCCTTCCCGATGTCGTCGGCTTTCGTGCTTTTTGGCGAGGCCCTCATGCAGGGCAGGGGCCGCATCGCCTTCATCGCCATCTCGCTGATGATGGCGTTCGCGGCGACGACCCACCTCGTGCGTCGGCACTATCGCAGGAACAAACAAGTAAAATGAACCTGTCGTCATCCGGAGAAAGCGACGCCGGACCCGACGCCGCGGAGTCGGTGAGTGCCTTCACCCGCCGCGTAAAGTCACTGCTCGAGGGTCAGATGAAACCCTGCTGGGTGCGCGGCGAGGTTTCCAACCTGCGCAGCCAGCCGAGCGGTCATGTCTATTTCTCGCTCAAGGACGCCGGGGCCCAGGTCAGCGCCGTGCTTTTCCGCGGCAACGCACTCAAGCAGTCGGTGAAGCTGCGGGACGGCCTTCAGGTTGTCCTTTTCGGAGAAGTCGGCGTCTACGAACTGAGGGGCCAGTACCAGCTTGTCGTACGCATCGTGGTGGAGGACGGGGTCGGCCGCCTGCGGCGCGAGTTCGAGGCGCTCAAGGCGCGTCTCGAGGCGGAGGGCTTGTTCGATCGCGAACGAAAACGGCCGATGCCGCCTATGCCTGCGGCGGTCGGATTCGTGACCTCGCCCACTGGCGCAGCGCTCCAGGATTTCCTGCGAATCCTCAGGCGACGGGACTGGCGCGGCCGGCTGGTCGTGCTGCCTGCGCGCGTGCAGGGCGAGGGTGCCGCTGCCGAGATGATCGAGATGCTGACACTGAGCCAGGAGGTTCTCGATCTCGACCTGCTCGTGATCGGGCGGGGCGGCGGCAGCGTCGAGGATCTGTGGGCCTTCAACGAAGAGGCGCTTGTGCGTGCTGTCGCGGCGGCGCGCATCCCGGTGGTTTCTGCGGTCGGACACGAAATCGATTTCACGCTCTGTGACTTCGCGGCGGATGTCCGGGCGGAGACGCCGAGTGCCGCCGCCGAGCTGATCTCAAGCAACTACGTCGATTCTCGGGAACGGTCGGTTCGGGCGGGAAAGCTGCTGGGCGAGAGGGCGGCCGGGACATTGCGCATCGCCTCGGAGCAGGTGTCCCATGCGCGCTCCCGACTTCGCCTGCTGTCGCCGTCGGGTCAGGTTCGCGAAGGCTGGCAGAGGGTGGACGACTCCCGCAACAGGCTGACCGATGCACTGAGGTCCTCCCTGGAGTCGCGACGCACGGACCTGCAGGAAGTGCGGTCGCGCTTTGCCCTTCGGGATCCGCAGGCCAGGATCGAACTCGCTTCGCACCAGCTTCTGGGGCTCTGGAAACGGCTTCAGGCTGCGAGTCCGGAGTCGGTGCTTAATCGGGGATTCGCAATCGTTCGCGACGAGAACGGGAAGCCGGTGACCCGGCGCAAGGCGGTGCGGAAGGGTCAGCAACTTACGACCGAGTTCGCCGATGGGGCGCTGCCGGTGCGCGCGGAGTGACCAGACGCTTTGGCACTGGGAATCTGGCGGTCTTGGAATACGTTCTTGCCGATGAGCGGTGATTCGAAAGCCCAGGAAAACGAAACCGGTCGGTCCGCCTGTGGGCTGCCGTCGCGGGCGGTGATCGACATGACCCGGGCCAAGGTGCAGCTGACCGATGCCGAGTGGCAGGCACGGCTATCGCCAATCCAGTACCGCGTCACGCGCCAGCAGGGTACCGAGCACCCCTTCGGCAATGAGTACTGGGATCATCACGAGGATGGCGTGTATTTCTCAGTGTGCTCGGGCACGCCGTTGTTCGACAGCCGAGACAAGTTCGATTCCGGCACCGGCTGGCCGAGCTTCACCCGGCCAATCGAACCGGGGTTCGTCGGGGAAACCCGCGATTTGAGTCACGGCATGGTGCGGACCGAGGTCCACTGCGCGGTCGACTCCGGCCACCTGGGTCATGTGTTCCCCGACGGGCCGCGGCCCACCGGCTTGAGGTACTGCATCAACTCGGCCTCGCTCCGCTTCATGCCCCGGGCCGAATACGAGGCCTGGGTCGCCTCGAAAAAATGATAGAGGCCCGCGACCTTGCGGCGGCGGGCCCCTGGGTTGGCAGGGAATTCTGTCAGTTCGTCAGAAACGTCTGGCCATACGCCCGCCGCTTGAGGGCAGCCTCTCAGGATCCCTGGAACAGCCGTAGATTGCCGATCGAGAGCGTTGGTGCCCCCTGAACTTGGCGGATTCGGACGAAGCGGGCGGGGACGGAGTCTTCGAGGCGAAGGACGCGCTGGCCGTCTGCTCCGATGATCGTGCCTGCAGGGCTCCACTGGTTGCCATCGGCTGAGAGCTCGACGACAAGTTGGCGCTCGGGCGGCGCGGGTGGGAGGGACGCCGGAACCACTTCCGCTTGGGCACCGCCGCGGCCGCCACCGCGTCCGCCACGGCCGCCGCCACCTGCGGCGCTCGTGAACCGGATCTCGGTCAGGCTGGCTGCGTTCGGAAGCTCGATTTGGTACCAGATGTCGCCCGGCTGCTGGGCCGTATTGGCTGTCCAGGTATTGTACGTGGCGAGGGCGTTGCGGGCATTCGCCACGTTGTGACTCGCGGCGAGGTCCCATGTGGCCTGGTTCGTCAGGGGCTGGGGCACGCGGGCCGTCACCTCGGCAAATGTCCAGGGAGTGGTGCGACTGGTTGTGGTCGCGCGCAGGGACGCGACGTCTTCCGGCTCGATGAAGGAGGCGTAGTTTCCGAAGCTGTTGCGCACATAGCTTGCCACGTCGGCAATCCAACGGTCGTTCTGGTCTCCCATAGGCACCATGATGTCGTTGAACGGGGTGCCGGGAATCGGGCCGTTCAGGCCCTTGAGGAGGACATTGACGAGATAATCCTCGTGCCCGGTGACTCGCGGCACGCCGGCGAGCGCGGGGGCAAGCATCGTGCCGGAACCGTCCGGTCGCGGCGCTCCGAGGCCATCGGTGCCGTGGCACGCGTAGCAGAGTTCGGCGTAGATGGCCCGACCGCGGTCCATGACGACCTGCTGGGCCTCGTTGAGGTTGCCGGTCTCGTTTGTTGCCGGCGGATTGAGCAGGGCCTCTGCGACGACCTGGATTCCTCGTGCGCGGTTGGTGTCGCGGGCGGCCTGGGCGACGGTGCCGAGCGCGGTAACGTTGAGCATCTTCATCGTCAGGAGGGCCTGGATGGACACCGCTGCCTCGGTCGAACGGGCGAGGATAGCATAGTTCTCGTCGAAAGATCGGTCGCCGGCCTTGTAGAGTGTTTCGCTCGCGCGGATGGCCTGGACTTGAATGCGAGGCTCCGGGTCGCGCATGAGTTCGCGCACGAGTGCCGGTTCAAGTGCGCCGATGCCTTCCAGGGTCCAGAGGGCATGCATGCGGGCGAGCACGTTTTCCCGGCTGCGGGCCATGCGCACGAGGGCGGGGGCGATAGAGCGATCCTGCCTGAGAACGAGAAGCTGTTGGGCAGTGTCCCGCCACCATCCGTTTGCGTGCCCGAGGTGGGCGACCAGTTGCGCGGATGTCTGGTTGTGCATGCGGGGAACCGTGCGGTCGCGCGGCATTCCCTCGTAGGTCAGGCGCCAGATGCGCCCGAGGCTGTGCACCTTGTCGAGATCGTACTGCTGGATGCGCGCCCTCAGGTAGGTGCCTTCGCCCGTCCACTGCGCTTCCTGGATGATCCCGCGATACATGTCCGCGATGTAGATCGTGCCATCGGGAGCGGTTGCGATATCCACGGGACGGAACAGCGGATCGGTGGACTTGATGAATTCGTTGCCCTTGTAGAAATTTCTGACCCGGGTGACGCCCTCCTCGACCACGGGCTCGATGCGGCGGACGATGCGTGCAACCGGTTCACCGTAGAGGTAGTGTCCCTGCATGTCCGCGGGCATGCGGTGGGCGCGCACGATGTCGTTGCCGGCGCCGGCTGTTGTGCGGGAAAGCGAGCCGTCGGGCATGCGAATGATGTTCAGCCCGTTTTGCATGTCGGCGATGCGCACGGGTGCACCCCAGGGGATGTTCATGTCGGGCAGCAGCCGATCGGGAACGTCGAAGTTCCCGTAGGCGACGGGGAACTGGAAATACCCCGGCAGTCCGCTGGCGCCGCCCTGGAACCACTGCTTGCCGTCGTTGTCCTGCGTGACGCCCCAGGCTGCGGAGTTGGTGCCGGTCGGTTCCCGAAGCACCGCCCCGCCGGGTGTCCAGCGGATACGCGCCGCATTGTAGGTGCTGTACATCCAGTTATCCATGGTCCAGGTGAGGAAGGAGGGCTGGTGCTCCACGTTTCCCTGGCGGCCCATGCCGGTGGTGAACAGTTCCTTGCGGTCGGCCACGCCGTCGTCGTTCGTGTCGGTGTACTTCCAGACGTCGCCCTGATCGGTCTCCATCGTGAGGATGGTTCCTGGGCCGAAGGGTGTCACCCAGCGCGGGAAGACGAGGTTGTCCACGAAAACGCTGTGTTTGTCGTAAATGCCGTCGTTGTTGGTGTCCTCGTGAAGGGAGATGCGGCCGACCGGGTCGCGCTCACCGTCCGCGTCCGCAGTCTTCATGTAGCCGCGGATCTCGAGAACGAACATGCGTCCGTTTCCGTCGAACGCGATTGCGGCCGGCTCCTGGATGATCGGATCGGCGAGCACGAGCTCGAGGCGGTAGCCGGGCTGGAGAATGAACTCCTTGAGTTCGTCCTCTGGGCTCTGTGGTAGCACGGGATCGCTCTCTGGAAACATTGCTTCGAAGTCTGCGTAGATCGGGTCGCTGAGCTGCGGACCGCCGACGAGCGCCGTTCCTGGCACTGCGCCACGTCCGCCTCCCCGGCCGCCACGTCCGGCGGGCTGGGCGCCGCCTCGTCCGCCTTCAGGGGCAGGGGCTTGAACTGTCGCAGGGGTCTCGTCGGGCGCGGGCAGCTGGGGCTCGGCCGCGGTTAGTATCGATGCGGACAGGGCCACGGCCAGAAGGCCGGCGAGCGCGACATGCGGTGTGCGGGGATGTGTATGCATGGCAATACGACGAAGCCGGCGCGTATCGCCGGAGATCAGGAGGGGTGAGGGGTATAAACAGGGTTGCGGGATGGGGATTCCGCAACGAAGCGGCGCAATCTTACAACCGTCGGGGACAATTTCCTAGAACAGGAATGCCAAACAATGGCCCAACCGTGCCACGCGGCGGGCCCCTCAGTCGTACAGCCAGTATCGCCTCACCTGTTCCTGATAGACGGCGTTGCGTTGCTGCCAGAGTGCGACGTAGCCCTCGACATTCACGCGGGCACCGTCTCGGCGCAGCGCCTCGTACCATTCCGTGGAGCCGATGTGGATATTCAGGCTGCGCGCGTTCTCCGTGTTCAGGCTCGCGAATGGGTTGTTGCCATTCAGGCGGGCGTTGAGACGCAGAAGGTGAAAGCTCAGCTCCGTGGGCCGCCAGGCATCCCAGTCGGTCACGTCCACGTAGACGGCGGACTCCAGCTGCCCCTGGGCATTATTCACGGTGATTTTTCTGAATGCCACGCCGGGCACCTGGACCGTTTGCAGCTCCCTAAGGAGAGCGTCGGTGTTTCGGCCATTCAGCGTGAGGGTCCGAAACCACAAGCTGCCTGCAACCCCATGCGAGAAGCCGGGGCGGACAAAACTGCCCCAGCTGCTGCCGAGACCAACCATCGCATAGCCAACGACTGCTGCGAAGTCTCCGATCAAGGGTGATGTGCGCACAAACGTAAGGCCGGTTTCCGGCCAGCGCATCGAGCGGTGCCATCCGCGCATGGGAATGACGGTGAGCCGGCCCCGGTTCCTGATGGATTCGTCGATCTGGAGCACGCCGGGAGCCTCGTAGGCCATGCGTGCCAATTCACCCATCGTCAGGCCGTGGACGTAGGGAACACGGAAGCCTCCGACGCCGCTCATCAGCTGCTGGTCGAGAAGCGGTCCGTCGACCTTGAGTCCCCCGAGCGGATTCGGGCGGTCGAGGACGATCACTTCGACGTTGTTCCGAAAGCACTCCTCGATCGCGTACCGCATGAGCGTCGAGTAGGTGTAGGAGCGGACGCCGATGTCCTGGAGATCGATGACCACGACGTCGATTCCGGCGAGCTGAGCCTGGGTTGGCCGGCTGCTGCGTCCATTGTAGAGGGAGCGGACCTGCATGCCTGTGCGCGGATCCACGTAATCCTCATAGCGCTGTCCTGCGGGAAACTCGTTGTTGAATCCGTGCTCGAAGGCAAAAACCGTGGTCAGGTTTACGTTCGGAGCACCTCGCAGCACGTCGACGCTTCGTTCGCCCCGTCGATTTACGCCAGCCGGATGGCTGATCAGTGCAACTCGCTTGCCGAGCAGGGGAGCGAATCCCTCCGCTTCGAGCACGTCGATGCCGAGCATGACCGGGAACGGATCGACTCCGGTTGCCGGCGAAGGACGGAACGGTTCCGTCCCAACTGGCGCCCGTCCGTTGCAGCCCCCGAGCGCGAGCGCCGCGATGATAAGGGCAAAGGCCTTAAGGATTTGTGACGGATTTAGGCGCAATCTGGCTTAGATCTTCTGCTGCGGCTTGCCTTCCTCGTCGAGTAATTACGCGAGCTCGCTAGGAGCTGAGCACTTCTGCGACTGAGCGGGCAAGGTTTGCCGCGGTGTCGCGTACCGCATGGGCCAGGATCGATTCCTTGGGATTCAACGCGTGTGCAGTGCAGCCGTTGGGTACCGCCCCGGCCAGGGTTCCTGCGAATAGGTGTACGGGTTTGCCCGCGGCGAGGGCGGCATGGATGGCCTGGCCCGGTGCCTTGCCGGTGAGCGATCCTTCATCGAACCGACCTTCGCCAGTCAGAACGATGTCGGCCTCGGCAATGCGCCGGTCGAGGTCGAGCCATGCGGACACAAGGTCTGCTCCGGCCACGATCCGGGCACTGCAGGCGGCGGTCAGGCCGAAGGGAAGGCCGCCCGCTGCGCCTGCCCCTGGGAAATCGATGAGATCGTCAGGCACGCCGCAGTGGGTGCAGAGCATCAGTGCCAGCCGCGCCGATTCATGCTCCATGCGGCGTAGATCTCCGGGGCGCAGGCCCTTCTGTGGGCCGTAGGCCGCAGCGGCTCCGCGCTTGCCGAGCAGGGGAGCGTCGGTGTCGCATGCGATACGGATCGGAGGCAGTCCTTCGAGTGTACGGCCCGTAATCCGAGTTATTTCATGCCACCGTGAAGGGATCGGAGGCGTCACCTCGGCGCCAGCGTCGGTCTTGTACCTGAGTCCCAGCGCTCCGAGGGCTCCGAGTCCCAGGTCGTTGGTGGCGCTGCCACCAACCCCCAGAACGATCGCCGCAGCTCCTGCTTCCGCCGCCTGCCGCAGGAGTTCACCGGTGCCTGCCGTGGAGGTGACCCAGGGATCGCGCTGATCCTGAGCGAGTCGGGCGAGTCCGCTGGCCGAGGCCATTTCCAGGACGGCCAAGTGCCGCTCGTCGAATCCTTGGGTTTCGAGCGATAGCATGGCCCTGGCTCTCTCGGGAATCCGCTGCCAGGAAACCAGGCCGAAGCCGGCGTTCACGGGGTGACCTATCGGTCCACCTACCTCGGCCGACACGAACTCGCCCTCGGCCGCGTCGGTCAGGATTCGGGCAAATCCATCGCCGCCATCGGCGAGCGGACAGAGGTCGAGTGACCAGTCGGGACGTGCCTTGCGAATGGCATCCGCCGCGACTTTGCAGGCCGTTTGTGCGTCGATCGCGTCCTTGAATTTGTCGAATGCGAGAAGAACGCGCATCTGAGATTTCCAAATGGCGATTGCCGATTTCGGAATGCAGTGTCGGCAATCCTGCCGGCTATTCGTCGGCCTGAGGAGTCGCCTGGCGCACAGTGACGCGCGAGGTGACGTCGGTGACCCCGTCGGTGTCGAGCGCGAGTGCGATCGCCTTGCCGAGCAGTTCCTCGGAGGCGACGGACCCGGTGAGGACAACCGCGCCGTCGGTTGCCGACACGCTGATGTCGAAGACCGACAGGTCGCGATCGAGCACGTACTTGGCCTTGATGACGGCGATGACCCGCGCGTTCGCGAAGGTCTCGCTCGCAGAACCTGCCCTGCGCCGGATGATCTCGCCCTTCACGCGCAGGTCCTCGCGAATCTCTTCGGCGGAAAGTCGCCACTCGCGGATTCGGTCGGCGGTCGTCTGTTCCGCGGGCGCCTGGGTTCCGCCCGTCTCCACCTGTCTCCCGAGGTGCATCGACACGGCATAGCCGCCGACAAGGGCACCGAGGACGAAGAAAAAGAGGGCCTTCAGCATGACGACGCGCGACGCGGCACACTGTAAGAACCGGCGCGGCGGCCGGCTTGTCAAGGGCTCCGCCCGTGATGCCGGCGACCCGTAACCCGGGGCCTCAGGATCAGAACCAGCGCTTGCGCTTCAGGATTCCCCAGATGACCGCCGTGAAGAACAGGGTCACTGCCGCCGCGATGTAGTAGCCGTAGCGCGCCCCGTATTCGGGGGTGTTCTGGAAATTCATTCCATACCAGGTGCCGACGACCGTGACGGGGATCGTGATGGCGGTCAGTGCGGTGAGGAACTTGATGCCCTTGCTCGCCTCGAACGCGGCCTTGTTGAGGAAGATGTCGAAGGCCATCAGGAGGCGTTCGTGGTAGCTCGCGGTGGCCTCGTCGAAGCGCGCGAGGTTGTCCCTCAAGTCGCGGAAATAGGGAAGCATCAGCGAGCGGATCATCCGATTGTCGCCGCGCGCAAGCCGGTCGATTACATCGCGCTGGGGACGCACGATGGCGCGAAAGCGCGAGAAGTCCCCGCGGACCTGGAGCAGTTCGGGAACCGTGGAATCGTCGGCCGCCTGGCCGATCATCAGCTCCTCGATGTCCTCGAGCTCCGAACGAAGCTCGTCCATGATGGGCTGGTAATTGTCGACCATCAGGTCGAGCAGGGTGTGTGCGAGGCGATCCGGCCCGCGGGCGATGACTCCTGTCGCCTTCGCCATCCTGTCCATCATCGTCTGGACGGATTTCAGCGGCGTGCGGTGAAAGGTGACGAGGTAGTCCTTGCCGATGAAGAGATCGAGCTCGGTGGTGGCGAACTTCTCCTCCCGGCTGAAGTCCACCGCGTGCATGACGAGGAACAGGTACTCCTCATAATCCTCGATCTTCGGAAGCGGGCTGGGCGTCACGCAGTCCTCGATCGCCAGCGGGTGGAACTGGAATACACCCTCGAGGATGTTCTTGATCTCCTCGTCCGTCGGGTTGTCGAGGTCGACCCACACGAGCAGCCCCTTGTCGCTCCGCACGAGCCGAAGCGCCTCGAGCTCCAGGTCGCGACCGACCTGCTTTCCGTCGCTGAGGACGAAGGAGTGGATCATGCGCTAGAGTAGCCAGTAGCCGGTAGCGGGTAGCGAGCATGTTTTTGACCGCGAATGTCCAGTGGCAGCCATGGGCGAAATGGCCCGGACAGGGGGCTCCCCGGGCGGGAGAAACGGGGCCGGGGAAAACGGCGTCAGACCGCCGCGGGAACGAGCTTTTCCTCGGCCTGGGCTACCGCCCGGATGAACTCCTCGGGTGTCGATGCGGAAAACATCGCCTCGCGATTGGCGGGATCCTTGAGCAGCTTGCAGAGCGTGCTGACGACGAGCAGGTAGTCGCCCGGCTTGGATTTCGGGGTGCCGAGCATGAACATCAGGCGGACCGTCTCGTTGCTGTTCTCGAACCGGATGCCGGTGTCGCTGCGGCCGACCGCCAGCACGAGGGCCTTGACGTGCTCGGTCCGGGCATGCGGCAACGCGATCTCGTTTCCGAGGCAGGTGGTGTCCAGCCGGTCCCGCGCGAGCAGCTCTGCATAGAAGCCGTCGAAATTCGAGACCTCCGGATGGTTCGACAGGAGGCTCGCAACCTCGTGGAGCGCCGCCGTTCGCTTCGTGCCCTGGAGATGCAGGACGATGCGGCTGGGATCGAGGAGTTGTGAGATTCTTCCGGTCATTGTTTCGAAGTATCCGAACAGGAAAAATGAGTCTCGGCTCGAAACGTTGGCAAGGGCGGAATGGCGATTGCTGCCGCATCCGAAATTCCGTGCCGCGGCGAGCTACTTGGCTGTATCCGCGGGCACGGGCGGGTTCGAATCGCCCCCTTCCGGCTCGGCGCTGACGATGCGCGCGATGCCGAGCAGGCGGTCGCCGGGCTCGAGCGTGACCAGCCGCACGCCTTTCGCCCCGCGGCCGGTCTCGCGGATGTCGCGCACCGGGCAACGGATGCTCTGGCCCTTTGAAGTGAGCAGCATGACCTCGTCGTTGTCGCCCACGCTCAGGGCCCCCGCCACGGCGACGGATCCGTCCTCGGGAAGGTCGATTGCGATGACACCGGTACCGCCGCGGCGGGTCAGGCGATAATCCTCGAATGGGGTGCGCTTGCCGACGCCGTCCTCGCGGGCGACAAGCAGGCGCGCATCGGGGTTGCAGACCTCGATTGCCTGCAGGAAATCGCCGTCATACTTGAAGCGCATCCCGGTGACACCCGCGGTGGCCCTGCCCATCGGGCGGAGGCCCATGGGGGCCTGCGGACTGCCGGTTTCGGACTGGGAATTGTCGGACTCGTCGGCGTCGTCAGTCGGCACGGGTGAGGCGGTATCCGGCGCCTGGTCGGCATCGGCACCGAGCGGCCCTTCCTGGAATCGCACGGCCTGTCCAAGGTGGGATACCAGCACGATCTCGTTCGATCCCGATGTCAGCACGCAGCCGATCAGTGAATCCCCATCGTTGAGGCGGATGCCGCGGATGCCGCCCTCCCGGGTGGCGCTCTCGTATTCGGAGAGGGCGGTCTTCTTGATCATGCCGGATCGGGTGCCCATCGCGAGGAAGAGCGAGGAGCTGAATTCCTTCACGCAGATCATGGCGGCGATCTTCTCGCCTTCCGCGAGACGCAGGAAACTGCTCACGGACTTCCCCTTCGAGGCCCGGGTGCCCTCGGGTACGTCGTAGACCTTCTTCGCGAGGCACTGGCCCGTGCTTGTCAGGAAGAGGATGAAGTCATGCGTGCTCGCGGTGAAGAGGTGCTCGACAAAGTCGTCCTCGTAGGTCTCCGCCCCGATGACCCCCTTGCCGCCCCGCCGCTGGGAACGGTAGTCGGCCACGGGAGTGCGCTTGATGAGTCCGCGATGGGAAACAGTCATGACGCATCCCTCGTTCGGGATCACGTCCTCCATGCGGAATTCGCCTGCCGCAGCCGCGATCTCGGTGCGTCGCGGCGAGGTGTAGCGTTCCTTGAGCTCGACGAGTTCCTTCTTGATCAGCGCGAGCAGCCTGGCCTCCGATTCGAGGATGCCTCGCAACTCGAGGATGAGCTTTTCCAACGCAAGGTATTCCTGCTCGATCTTGCCGCGCTCGAGTCCGGTGAGCTGGTAGAGCCGGAGTTCGAGGATGGCGTCGGTCTGCTTCTCCGTGATGGGGTATTTTGCCATCAACTTGCCCTTCGCCTCCTCGCGATTGGCGGAGGCGCGGATGATGCGGACAAAGTCGTCCAGGTTGTCGAGGGCGATGATATATCCCTCGAGGATGTGGGCGCGCTCCTCCGCCTCTCGCAGGCGGAAGCGGGTGCGCCGGGTGACGACATCGCGCCGGTGCTCGATGTAGCAATCGATGAGCTCCCGGATGTTCATCTGCTTTGGGCGCTTGTTGTCGAGCGCGAGCAAGATGACGCCGAAGGAACTCTCGAGGGCGGTCTTCTGGAAAAGCTGGTTGATGACGATGCGTGCCTGCTCGCCGCGCTTCAGCTCGATGACGATGCGGGTCTTCTCGTCCGACTCGTCGCGCAGGTCGCGGATGCCGTCGATCGACTTGTCGCTGACCAGGTCGGCGATGCGCGTGACGAGCGTCGCTCGGTTCACGTTGTACGGGATCTCCGTGATGATGATCTGCTCGTGCCCGCCCTTGACCTCCTCGACGTGGGCCTTTCCGCGGATGCGGACGACGCCCTTGCCGGTGTGGAGGTAGGAAAGGATGCCTTCGCGGCCGGTGATGACGCCGCCGGTCGGGAAGTCCGGCCCGTGGATGATCGTGCAGAGCTCGTCGACGGTGGTCTGGGGGCGGTCGATGACCGCGCAGGTGGCCTCGATGATCTCGTCGAGATTGTGCGGCGGGATGTTGGTCGTCATGCCGACCGCGATGCCGGTGGACCCGTTCATCAGCAGGTTCGGCAGCGCAGCGGGCAGCACGCTCGGTTCGGTGGTCGACTCCTTGTAGTTGGGGACGAAGTCGACCGTCTCCTCGTCGATGTCGCGCAGGAGTTCCTCGGCGATCGCGGCAAGGCGGCTTTCGGTATAGCGGTAGGCCGCGGGCGGATCGCCGTCGACCGAGCCGAAGTTGCCCTGCGGGTCGATGAGCGGGTACCGCATCACCCAGGGCTGGGCGAGGCGGACAAGCGTGTCGTAGACAGAGGCGTCGCCGTGGGGGTGGTAGTTCTTGAGTACCTCGCCGACGACACCGGCGCACTTGTCGTAGGCGCGGTTGTGCAGCAGGCCCTCGCGCAGCATGGCGTAGAGGATGCGCCGCTGGACGGGTTTCAGGCCGTCGCGGGCATCGGGCAGGGCGCGCGAGATGATGACCGACATCGAATAATCGATGTAGGCCGTCTGCATGATATCGGTGATGCTGGCCGATGAGAGTTTTTCGGAAGCGGTGTACAAAGTGAGAGTCTGGAGCTAACTGCTACTGGTGAATCGCCGCTGGTTCCGTCAATCGACCGATCTCGGCATTCAGCTTCGAGAACGAGTACGAGAACGAGTAAGATTGGGGCTCAAACATCGAGGTACTGGACGTTCAGGGCGTTGTCCTCGATGAACTGGCGGCGCGGGGCGACCTCCTCGCCCATCAGCAGGGTGAAGAGTTCGTCCGCCTTGGCGGCGTCCTCGACCGAGACGCGCAGCAGGCGGCGCTTCTCCGGATCCATGGTGGTCTCGAACAGCTGCTTGGGGTTCATTTCGCCGAGACCCTTGTAGCGCTGGATGGAAAGGCCCTTGCGCCCGTTGGTGCGGATGGTCGCGACGATATCGAGGGGGCCGTCGAGCTCGGTGCGGGTCTCGCTCTTCTGGCCGGCATTCTCGGTGATCGTGTAGCGCGTCTCGCCCGCCGCGGCGAAACGGTCGATCCCGAGCCCGGCGCCGGCGAGGCTTCGGAGAAGCTTCGCCATCTCGTTGCTCTCGAAAATCTCGTGCTTCGAGCGCCGTGTCGAAAGAGGGGACACCGAACGCTTCTCGGGAGCCGCGGAGTCACCGTCGCCGTTTTCCGCCTGCTCCGAGAGGTCGGCATTGAGCCCGTTGGCGACGAGGTATTCGCCAAGCGCGTGTTCGTTTCGCAGGAAAACATGGGATTCCTGGTTGCCGGCGCGGACGCGGATCAGGTAGCGCGGCAGGTCGCCGGTCTTCGGGTCGCGGGCATCGAGGTATTCCTCAAGCGGGGCGCCATGGCGGGTGACGCCGGTGCCGAGCTTCTCGAGAAGCGCGAGTTGCTCGACGATCTTTTCGACCTGGGCAGGGGAGTACACGTGTCCGTCGGTGCGGCGGGTGAGCACGACATCCTCGGAGCCCAGCTCCAGGAGGATGCGGTTCAGCTGCTCGTCATTGTCGACGTACTGCTCCCGCTTCTTCCGCTTAATTTTGTAGAGCGGCGGCTGGGCGATGTAGACGTAGCCCTTCTCGAACAGCCCCTTCATCTGGCGGTAGAGGAAGGTCAGCAGGAGGGTGCGGATATGGGATCCGTCGACGTCGGCGTCGGTCATTATGATGACCTTGTGGTAGCGGGCCCTTTCGGCATTGAAGGCCGAGTCCTCTTCTCCCGTGCCGATGCCGGTGCCGATCGCGGTGATGAGCGTGCGGATTTCCTCGTTCGACAGGACCTTGTCGAGCCGGGCCTTCTCCGTGTTGATGAGCTTGCCGCGTAGCGGAAGGATCGCCTGGAAACGGCGGTCGCGGCCCTGCTTGGCCGAACCGCCGGCGGAATCGCCCTCGACGATGTAGAGTTCGCCCAGCGCAGGATCGCGCTCGGAACAGTCGGCAAGCTTCCCGGGCAGGCCCCCTCCGCTCAGGGCTCCCTTGCGCACGGTCTCCCGGGCCTTGCGCGCGGCCTCCCGGGCGCGGGCGGCGTTCAGGGACTTGTCCACGATGCGCCGTGCCACGGACGGATTCGAGTCGAAGCTGAACATCAATCCCTCGTAGGAAGCAGAGCCGACGATGCCCTCAACCTCCGGGGAGAGCAGCTTCACCTTGGTCTGAGACTCGAACTTCGGGTCGCTGTGCTTGATCGAGATGACGGCGGCCAGTCCTTCACGCACGTCGTCGCCGGTGATCTGGGGATCCTTCTCGCGCAGCAGGTTGTTCGCCTTGGCGTGCTGGTTGATGGCACGGGTCAGGGCGCTTCGGAAACCCGAAAGGTGCGCCCCGCCATCGGGATTGTGCACCGTGTTCGTGTAGCAGAGAACCTGGTCGTTGTAGGAATCGTTGTACTGCAGGACGACCTCGACGTGGATCTCGACCTCCTTGTCGTCGATGCGGGTGGTCGTCTCCTTTCGGATCGAGATGGGCTTCGGGTGAAGGGGGTCCTTGCCGCGGTTGAGCTGGCGGACGAACTCCTCTACGCCGTCCTTGTAGTAGAACGTCTCGGGCTTGGGCTCCGACGGGCGTTCGTCCGTGAACGCGATCTCGAGACCCGAATTGAGAAAGGCCAGTTCACGCAGGCGCTGCGCGATACGGCTGCCCTGGAACACGGTCGTCTCGCGGAAGATTTCCGGGTCCGGTTTGAACGTGATGAGCGTGCCCGTGCCCCGGGCCTTGCCGATCACCTCGAGCTTCTTGACGGTCTTGCCGCGCTCGAAAGCCATGTGGTGCACCTTGCCATCGCGGGACACCTCGACCTCGAACCATTCCGAGACTGCGTTCACGCACTTTGCGCCGACGCCGTGGGTGCCGCCCGAGAACTTGTAGCCGCCCTGGCCGTACTTGCCGCCCGAATGCAGCGTGGTCAGGACTAGCTCGACGCCGGGTACCTTGTACTGGGGATGAAGGTCGACGGGGATGCCGCGGCCGTTGTCACGAATGCTGATGGAACCGTCGGTATGGATGGCGACCTCGATCAGCGTGCAGTGGCCCGCCAGATGCTCGTCCACGGAATTGTCGAGCACCTCCGACACGCAGTGGTGAAGCGCCCGCTCGTCCGTCCCGCCGATATACATTCCCGGCTTCTTTCGGACCGCCTCAAGCCCCTCGAGTTTTCCGAGTTTTGAGGCATCGTAGGCGCCGGCGCCGTCATTGTTTTTCGCCACTTTTTCGGCGTCGTTATTGTCGGCCATGCAGGGTGTTTTGCGGGTGAAAATCCAGAGGGAGAAAAATCCCGAAAATCCGCGATCCATGCGAGGGTTTTTTGAGAAAAAAGAGGCATTTTTCGCCCTAAAAACGGCCTTCTGAGGGAACCTGTCGGGCGCCCTTGGGAGGGTCTCGTGCAAGGGAACCCATCGAGGCCCAAAACGGCCTGGTTTGCTGGCCTTATCTCGGCTTTCGGGCGCGGTTTCAGGCGACGCCTGAGTCCCTCGCTCCGGGGCATTCCGAAGATGCCATCAGGGACTGCTGGCAATTTGCCTTTGCGGGACACGGTGTGGGCACTACGGTCCGGTTGCGCATGAGGCTCTCGGTCAAAGTCATCTACGCTTGTCGCGTGCTGGCGCAGATCGCCCGGACTCACGGGACGGGTGAGCTTTCCCATGCAGAGGATCTGGCAAGGAGCGAGGTGGTGCCCCCGAATTACCTGGCTCAGATCCTTTCGGAGCTGCGCGAGGGAGGGCTCATCACGAGTCGCCGTGGCAGGTCCGGGGGCTACGCACTGGCGCGTCCGCCTGAGGAAATCTCCCTTTACGACATCTCGACCCTGATCGACGGCGACCTGATGGAGCTCGGCTCCGATATTGCCGGCCAGTCCGGAAAGCGGGTGCGACGGGCCTGGGCCGAGGTTCGAGAGACCTTGGTCGAGCAGGCGAAACGGTGCACCCTCGACCGGCTCGTCAGCCGGGAGTTCGAGGAGATGTACTACATCTGACCTCGGCCGCGTGGGCCGGGAGGCATGCAGGCGCGAACTTTCGCGGCAGGACGCAGATTTCCCCTTGGTCCTCGCCATGAATTCGTGTCCAGTTCGGACACCGACCATGGCGATCGACGAACTTGAGTTCCTCCTGGAGTTGCAGCGGCGGGATTCCGAGCGCCTCAGCCTCGAAGGCCAGCTCGCCATGGTCCCACGGGAGGTGAGCCTCGTGGAGCAGAAGATCGCAGCCGAGCGGGCGGCCATCGACACCGCAAAGGGCGAACTGCGTGAGCTGGAATCCCGAAAGAAGCTGCTTGAGACGGAAATCGGGTCGGCCGAGGAGAAGCTCTCGAAATACAAGACCCAGCAGATGCAGGTCCGAAAGAACGACGAGTTTCAGGCGCTCGGCCACGAGATCGACACGACACAGACGGCAATCGGGGGGCTGGAGGAACAGGAACTCGAGGTGATGTACGCCATCGACGAGGCAAGGAAGCGATTCGCCGCAGCTGAGGCCGAACTCAAGGCGAACATTTCCGGACACGAGGCGCGAATCAGGACCCTGCGGGAACGCGAGACGACCCTCGGCCAGGATCTGGAGCGAGCGAGATCCGCAGTGGACTCGGCACGGCAACCCGTCAGCGAGGTCGCGCTTCGGGTCTACGACCGCGTTGTCGCCCACAAGCAGCCAGTCTGCGTGCCAATCACTGCGGGCAAGTGCGGCGGCTGTCATCTCAAGGTCTCGAGCGAGGTCGAGTCGGCCTCCAGGGGCCGGAATCCGGATGTCCGTCTGCCTGTCTGCGACCAGTGCGGCCGGATCGTTTTTTGGGAGAGTTAGAGGCTGATAGGCCGAACCCGGCCGGGGCAACTCCTGCCGGGGAGCCGAAGTCCGGACCATTGGTCATTGAACATTGGGTCTAAGCGGCCATAGTTCGCGTCGGTTTTGGGGCCAGATCGTCGCTCCGAAGTTCTTTGATCCCAAGGCGCGGGTAACGCCGCGCCAGTCGAAGTTCGGAGAGGAAAGTCCGGACACCACAGGGCAGGATGCCGCGCGAGGTTCACCCCAAGCGCGGGAGCCGCGGGTCAAGCCGCGGCGACGGAGAGTGCCACAGAAAACAGGTAGCCTTGGATCGCTCCTTCGGAGCCTTGCAGGGTGATAGTGAAAAGGTGGGGTAAGAGCCCACCGCGTCACGCGCGAGCGGGACGGCACGGCAAACCCCTTCCGGTGCAAGGCAAAATAGGCGGCTGGACTGCCCGTCCTGCAGCCGCGGGTATGCCGCATCCTCCTTCGTTCTGCCAACGCGGAACTCCGGAGGACAGGAACGCCGCAAGGCGCCCTGAGAGAAATGACGGTCATGCCCGGCCGCCGGCCGCGAAAGCGGATTCGAGCCGGGCGGACAGAATCCGGCTTACCGGCCCCAAAACCACCATTTTCCAGTCAGGCCACCCGTTCGAGATTCAGGAATCGCGTGTGCCTGAGAGCATCGAGCCTTCCGCGCGAAGCGCAGCCGCCAGTTCGGCGAGCTTCAGGGGCTTGGACAGGAATCGATTCATGCCGACGGCGAGGCAGCGCCATGGGCGCCCTCGAATGCGCGCTTCAGGCTGGCCTCGTCGTCGACGTCGCCTGCGACCACCTCGGCACCGAGCTTCGCGAGCGCCTTCGCCTTGTCGGAATTCGGATCGCGGGTGATTGCACGCGCGGCGAAACCGCCGGTCGGATCTTCGAGGATGGCGCGGACGAGTCCGCCGCCCTGGGCGCCGGTGGCACCGGTGACTGCTATGATTCTCTTTGAGGACATGGGGTCGATGAAGACGGGTTATAGTGGCGGGCGAAGGTGCCGGAAGCTGCCAGACGAAGCATGGGATGTCCAACGTCGGTTCGCATTGGATGGCCGAAACTTTTGCGCAGGGATAATCGACTGCACTAAGTGAAACCCCTCTCCGAAAAACCGTGGCTTCTGCATGTCCGTGAGTCCCGTCGGTTCCCGCTGCGGAAAAAGAAGAGGGCCCCGGCTGGAGCCGGGGCCCTTCTGAAAGCGGGCGTGCTGGAGCTGGCCGGAGACTATTTTTTCGCGTCCGCGAGCGCGGCCTGGGCGGCCGCGAGGCGCGCGACGGGCACGCGGTAGGGGGAGCAGCTCACGTAGGTCAGGCCGATGCGGTGACAGAACTTCACCGAGTCCGGGTCGCCCCCGTGCTCGCCGCAGATGCCGAGCTTGATGCCCGGGCGGGTCGTGCGGCCCTTGGCGATCGCGATTTGCATGAGCTGGCCGACGCCGGTCTGGTCGACGCTGGCGAAGGGATTCTTCTTCACGATCTCGGTCTCCTGGTAGGCCGGGAGGAACGAGCCGGAGTCGTCGCGGGACATGCCGAGCGTCGTCTGCGTGAGGTCGTTCGTGCCGAAGCTGAAGAACTCCGCAGTGTGGGCGATCTCGTCCGCTGTCAGCGCGCCGCGAGGCACTTCGATCATGGTGCCGACGGAGTAGGTGAGCTTCACCTTGCGCTCGGCCTGCACCTTGGCGGCGACCTCGTGAACGATGCCGACCTGGATATCGAGCTCCTTCCGGAAGCCCACGAGCGGGATCATGATCTCCGGGTTTGCCTTGATGCCCTGCCGGCGGGCGTCCGCGGCCGCCTCAAAGACGGCGCGTGCCTGCATGGCGGTGATCTCCGGGTAGCGGATGCCGAGACGGCAGCCGCGGAATCCGAGCATCGGGTTGAACTCGTGAAGTTCGCTGACGCGATTCATAATGCGCTCGACCGGGATGCCGAGCTTCCGCGCGAGGTCGACCTGCTGCTCCTTCGTGTGCGGGAGGAACTCGTGGAGCGGCGGGTCGAGGAAGCGGATCGTCGCGGGATAACCCTTGAGTGCCTTGAAGATGCCGAGGAAGTCCTCGCGCTGGTAGGGGAGGAGCTTCGCCAGCGCGGCTTCGCGGGCGGAGACATCGCCGGCGAGGATCATCTCGCGCATGGCGTCGATGCGATCGCCCTCGAAGAACATGTGCTCGGTTCGGGTGAGGCCGATGCCGGTCGCTCCGAATGCCACCGCGATGCGGGTCTGCTCGGGAGTGTCGGCATTGGTGCGGACCGAGAGGCGTGTTGCCTTGGCGCACCACTTCATGAGCTGCACGTAGTGGCGGAACTTCTCCGTCTTGCGTGCCGCAGCGTCATTGTTCGCCAGGCCCGCGATGATCTCGGAAGGCGCAGTGCGGATCTCGCCGGCATAGACCGTGCCCGAGGTGCCATCGATCGAGAGCGAGTCGCCCTCGCGGAACGTCTGGTTGCCGATCGTCGCCGTCTTCTTTTCGTAGTCGATGAGCACGCCTGCGGCGCCGCAAACGCAGACCTTGCCCATCTGGCGGGCGACGAGGGCGGCGTGCGAGGAGACACCGCCGCGGGCGGTGAGGATTCCCTCGGCCGCGATCATGCCGCGCAGGTCCTCGGGAGAGGTTTCGATGCGGACCAGGAGCACCTTCTCGCCGCGGTCGGCGGCCTGGACGGAGCGATCCGCATTGAAGTAGATACGTCCCGTTGCGGCGCCGGGGCCGGCGGGGAGGCCGGTGGCGATCACCTTGGCTTTCTTCACCTCGGCGAGGTCGAAGATCGGGGCGAGCAGCTGCTCGAGCTGGTCGGCCGGGTTGCGCATGACCGCGGTCTTCCAGTCGATGAGCTTCTCGCGGACCATATCCATGGAGAACTTGAGCGCGGCTGCGGCCGTCCGCTTACCGTT
Source organism: Candidatus Salsuginivita brisbanensis (assembly GCA_038144975.1). GTDB lineage: Bacteria > Verrucomicrobiota > Verrucomicrobiia > Opitutales > Opitutaceae > Salsuginivita > Salsuginivita brisbanensis. Next base: position 88,485 of record JAYQOU010000009.1, read on the forward strand.
GCGAGTCTGCAGCATGTAGACGACGCCTTCCTCGATCGTGAACTCGAAGTCCTGGACGTCCTTGAAGTGCTTCTCCAGCACGCGGCGGATCCGCTCGAGCTCGGCGTAGGCGGCGGGCATCTGCTTCTTGAGCTCGATCACGGGCTCGGGCGTGCGAACACCGGCCACGACGTCCTCGCCCTGTGCGTTGATCAGGAACTCGCCGTAGAATTCCTTGACGCCGTTGGCTGGATTTCGGGTGAACGCCACTCCCGAGCCCGACGTGTCGCCGGTGTTTCCGTAGACCATTGCCTGGACGTTCACGGCGGTGCCCCATTCCTGGGGAATGTTGTACTTGCGGCGATAGACGATCGCCCGGTCGTTCATCCAGGAACCGAATACGGCGCCGATCGCGCCGAGTAGCTGGTCCCAGGGAGAGGCGGGGAAGTCCTTGCCGGAGCGCTCGCGCACCAGCGCCTTGAACCGCGCGACAAGCTCCTTGAGGTCGTCCACCGTAAGGCGCGTGTCCTCGATGTCCTCATGATAGCGCTCGTGCTTCAGCGCATGGATGACGGTTTCGAACGGCTCGTGGTCCTCGTTGGGGCGCTTCTGCACGCCGAGCACGACATCGCCGTACATCTGGACGAAGCGGCGGTAGCAGTCCCACGCGAAGCGGGCGTTGCCGGTGCGAGCTGAGAGGGCCTCGACCGTCTCGTCGTTCAGGCCGAGGTTGAGGATCGTGTCCATCATGCCCGGCATGGAGTCGCGGGCGCCCGAGCGCACCGAGACAAGGAGAGGATTGCTGAGGTCGCCGAACTTCTTGCCGGTATGGCGCTCGATCGCCGCGACGCCGGTCTCCATCTGGGCACGAAGCGATTTCGGATAGGTTCGACGGTTTGCGTAGTAATAAGTGCAGACCTCGGTGGTCACCGTGAACCCTGGGGGCACTGGCAAACCGATGCGGGTCATCTCGGCGAGGTTCGCGCCCTTGCCGCCGAGCAGCGGTTTCATGGTGCCGTTGCCGTCGGCGCGCCCGGCACCCCACGAGTAGACGTACTTCGGCTCCTTCCTCGAGGATGCTTTGGCCGCTTTGGCGGACTTCTTGGTGCGGGGCTTGGCTCTGGATTTTGCAGGCATGGAGAGTGGTTCGGGAGTCGTTGGTTCGCGCCGTTCGACGCGGACAGGGACCGGTAGGCCAACGCCCGGCATGTTGCCTGTCAATCGCCGCGAGGGCTCGACAGGAACCGACCGAAATGCCCGACAATGCGGCTTCCGTTTTGGACGAAAGCGCGCAGGATCGGCCGTTCCAGCTGCGATGTCCGAGGACTCTCCCAAGCCCCTAGGCGACAACCCCTCCCGCGATCCGGTCCATGCCGCCGCGAAGCCGGAGGATCGCACCATGGGATTCTTCGATCACCTGGAGGAATTGCGCTGGACGCTAATCAAGAGCGTCGGGGTGTTACTGATCTTCGCGGTGCTGATCGCGGTATTCCTGAGGGAATTCAACGCGGCACTCCTGTGGCCCTTGCACGCGGCCTACGAGGGCGACGGAACGGTCGCGCCGACCCTGGTCACTCTCGGCGTCATGGAGGTGTTCAACGTGGTGGTGATCATGTGCGTGATGGGCGGGCTCGGCCTGGCTTCCCCCTTCATCCTCTTTTTCATCGGCCAGTTTGTCGGGCCGGCGCTCACGGAGCGGGAGAGGCGAATCATCCTGCCGGTCTGTATTTCGGCCCTCGTTCTGTTTCTCGTGGGCTCGGCCTTCTCCTTCTTCATCCTGGCGCCGAGTGCCATCAACGTCTCGACGTTCTTCAACGACACGATGGGTTTCAATCCGACGCTGCAGGCCGGCCGCTACTATTCGTTCATCATCTGGCTGGTCGTTGGCGTCGGCGGCACATTCGAGTTCCCCCTCGTCATCGTGCTCCTGGTCTGGCTCGGACTGCTGGCAACCTCGACGCTTCGGAAATACCGACGTCATGCCATAGTCGGCATTTTCGTGCTGGCTGCGGTCCTGACTCCGACGCAGGACCCGATCAACCTGACGCTTCTGGCGGCCCCGCTTTATCTGCTGTTCGAGGGAGCGATCCTGGTCGGCGCCTGGGTGGAACGCCGCAAGAACAGCCAGCCCTGATCCGGACAGGGAAGCAGGCGCTCAGCGCCGCCGCTGTGCCTTCAGCACGACGCGGAACATCTGGATCGCGAGCCAGAAGACCGCCGTGAGGCATGAGGCCGCCGCGCCGCCCCAGAAAAGCACCATGACTCCGTCCTGCGATGGAACGTGCGGCGAGATCAACCGGTACATCAGTCCGAAGAACAGGATGACAAGGATCGCGTCGACGACCAGGGAGACTGGCGAGGTGAACTTCTCAACGGGCTGGGACATGGCCGGAAAACAAGAGGCGGCACCGATTTTGTCCACGGAATTCCGCTACTGGGTCAGGGACCTGGCCTCAGCTCTCCAGAAGGGAAAAGAACCGGTCCGTATCGGAGTAATCCTCCAGAAGCACATCAGGCCCATGCCCGGCGAGTTGCGCAGCGGTAAAGCTGCCTGCGGCCACCGCGAGGCTCCGGGCACCGACTGCCCGACCGCATGCGATGTCGTGCGGAGTATCCCCAATCACCCAGACCCGTTCCGCCGGAAAACTGCGGCGCGCGTGCTCCTCGGCCCGGCGAATCGCATGCGGGCCAAGTTCGTTGCGAAGCTCGGCATCATCCCCGAACGCACCAAAAGGAAAATGGTGCCAGATACCGTAGTGCGTCAGTTTGATCTCGGCTCCGCGACGGAGGTTGCCGGTAAGAAGTCCCTGCGCGATGTGGCCTCGCCGTCGTCCCTCCTCGACGATCTCCGCCACTCCGGGAATCACGAACCCGGAGCATTCCGCCAGGGCCGCGGGCAACAGCGAATAATAGCGCTCGAAGAGCCTTTGGAAGTTTTCCGAGACAGGGTCGATACCGGACCTTTCGAAGAGCTGGCGGGCGATCCAGCGGTCCGTGCGGCCTGCGAACTCGATGCCCGAGGCCGATTCCTCAATGGAGAACTCGGCGAGTAGCGCCGCATCAAAGGCTCGGGCACCGGCACCACCGGACCGGATCAGCGTTCCATCGATATCCCAAAGCAGGAGCAGGTTCATCTGGGATCCAATCGATAGGGAACACCCGCCTTGAGGCGATCCGAACCGAATGTGGGAAAGGGCGCCAATCATGCGAATCGTGTTATAAGAGGTTTATTATCAATGTCGTTATTAGCCGTCATTTGACAGTAACCCGGGTAGTGCTCTAGCGTCGTTCCTGTAGCTGGGATACGGATCCCGGTTCATTGAAATGTCGAACCTCCGAAAGGGGGGGAGACCCTAAAGGAGAAGGGACTATTCGCCATGGAAATGACGACGGTTCTTACCCTGGTGGCCCTCTGGTGTGCCGCGGGCGCGATTGTCATCGCAGCCTTCGACTACCGGAAGGTGCTTCCCAGGAATAAATAAGGAAATAACGCCCACCCCCTGGAAACGGGGGGTGGGTTTTTCTTTGGCGATTTTGCCCGACGGCTTGGTGCCGGTTCCGAGTGAAAAGGAACCGGTCGCGCCTCGGGATTTCTGACGTGGAACGCTAGCGGCGAACGTTTGCGCTGACGCCCGGAGCGTTCCTGCGGGCGGGGTCCTCCGACAAACGGAATATGCCGTTGGTGATCGTGACGCGGGCGGGCGGTATCGACCCGATATAGAGCGTCTCTTCACCTCGTGCGGAATTCCCGCCGGAGCCGCCACCGCTTACGCTGCCTGATCCTCCGGATACGGATATCGTGACGTCCCATAGGAGTCGCCCATCCTCGCTCACCGGCTCCACGAGATTCGCCGGCGCATTTCGGATGAAGGAGCCGTTGGCGGTCACCCTCGCTCCAGGAGGCGTGGTGTCGACCCGGATTGTGACAGTATTTCCAGTCCCTTCCGGTTCCATTGACGCGGCTCCGGTGCTCGAACCGGTGGCGCCGGGGGTTGCGCAGCTTGCGAGGATCGAGACAAGGAACGCGCTCAGCACGAATGCGGCAGCGTGCCGCACGGTTGGGGTGTTCGGAATCATATTACCTGGGGTGCTGGGGTTTGGAACTCGACGGTCAGCGCGCGGCTGGAAAGGCGGTCGCGGGTTGGGGCAGCAGACTGTCGACCCGGCTGGTGCGAGTGCCGGGAGTCGAACCCGGATCAATGGCTTCGGAGGCCACTACACTATCCATTGTGCTACACTCGCGTCGGCCGTTGCAGTCGAAGGTTTCGCCGCCGCTCCTGTTAACTCAAGCCGCATTTGCGGCGCTACAGACTCAGTGCAGCAGGAACTTCACGAGCACGAATCCGCCGATCAGCAGGATCATGAAGATGACCGTGAATACCTCGAGGTAGCGGTCGAGAAGGCGCTTGATCGGCGGCCCGAACAGGTAAATGGCGCCGGCGACCAGCGCGAAACGGGCAGTCCGCCCGATGGCCGAGGCGCCGACCAGCGTCCATAGGCTCACCTGCTCGTGAAATACGCCCGCGGCGATCGTGAACACCTTGTAGGGGATCGGGGTGAAGGCGGCGGTCAGGATCGAAACGAATGAATTTTCTCCATACAGCCGGGCAACGGTGTCCCAGGCCTCGCCGTAGTGGAGCAGGTCGAAGATGATCCAGCGTCCGAACGGTTCGGCAGCGTATCCGATTCCATATCCGATGGCGCCGCCGAGTACCGAACCGAGCGAGCACCAGAGGGCGAACTTGAACGCGTGCCTCGGGGCGCCCATGCAGAGCGCCATCAGCAGCACGTCGGGTGGAATTGGAAAGAAGGAGGATTCCGCGAGTGCGATCAGGAAGAGCGCAGGTATCCCGTACGGAGTGTTCGCCCAGTGAAGCACCCAGGCATACAGGCGCTTGAGCAGGTTCGGGCGGCTGTCGGAGCCGGGAGGCGTGCCAGTCGGGGCGTCCGTCGAAGACATCGGATCAAAAAAAAGGCAGGCAGCGTTCACTGCCTGCCGAGAATCGAAGGGTGGCTCAGACGTCGGGCTTGGTCTTGCGCAGACCCATCACGCGGTCGCCTTCCTTCCACTGCGCCCGCTTCTTCAGCACGGCAACGCGTTCGAAACGCTTGAGGACGTTGCGCTTTATGACGAGGCCGCTCTGGCCCTGGAGACTCTTGTGCTGTGACATGACGGTGGATCGGGTTGCTTGCGGATTGCTAAAGGGGCGGAGAGCTAGAGTTCGCCCTTGCCCATGACAAGTACTTTTCGCCCACCTTCGAAGCCTCAATCACGATCCATTCGGGAGTGTCGTAGGGATGAGTTCGGTGCAGCCAGTCGGACAGTGCCTGTTCCTTGTCCGGCAGGAACTTGAAAGTCAGCCGATACTCCGCCGAGCACTCGGTCTTCCCCTGCCATCGGTAATGCGAACTGACGGGTCCCTCGACCTGCACGCATGCGGCCAGCGACAATGCGATCGCCTCCCGGGCTATCCGGTCCGCGTCCGCCTTCTCGGCAACCGTGGTCCATGCGACCTGCATTCCCCGGAAGCGTCGGATCGGAGGGACCCCGCGGGCAAGCCGGTAAAACCCGTCCCGACTCGGGAAATTCGCCCTTGACCCCCCGGCCCAATCCCTACCGAGTCACCCTTCCACCGCCAGCAGACCCTCCTCCATGAGAGACGATTACATCAAAGACGCCATCAAGGTCATTCCCGATCCGAACATGCTGATCAACGTCGTATCCCGACGGGTGAAGCAGCTGCGCCGGGGCAACCGGGCGCTCGTGGAGTCGCTTGAGAAGCTGACGGCCGAGGATACCGCGTTACGCGAGATCATCGACGGCAAGATCAGCTTCGAGGCCGGCGAAAGCTGAGCTCAGTCTCCCGGGCGGGCGTTCGCACGAACGTCAGGCCTCCATCCCATCGCGTCAGTCGTCCCATGTGGCGGATTGCGCCTGCGCGATCCGCTACCCAAGCTCCCCGCCCGTGCCCGAACCCCGAAAGGACAGCAAGCGCTACACCGAAGTCCGAAATGCAAAGGCATTTCGGGACTATGAGATCGGCGAGCGATTTGAGTCGGGAATCCAGTTGCGCGGCACCGAGGTGAAGTCGATCCGGGCTGGCCGTGCCCAGATCCCCGATGCCTTCGGACGTTTCGAGCGCGGCGAACTCTGGCTGCACAACGCCCACATCGAGCAGTACGCATTCGGGAACATCAACAACCACGATGCGCGACGCACGCGGAAGCTGCTGCTGCACCGCCACCAGATGAGGAAGATCGCACAGGCGATGGATGCCGGGGGCAGCCTGCTGGTGCCGCTTCGAATGTACTTCAAGGGCAGCCTCGTGAAGGTCGAGGTCGCGCTGGCGCGGGGGCGAAAGCATCACGACAAGCGCGATGCCATGAGGCGAAAGGAGGCCGACCGCGAAACCGATCGCGCGCTGAAGTCGCGTCGCCTGGGCAGGGCGGGCTGACAGTCCGCGGAAGTTTCAGGCCTGAGCTGTCGTTGCCCCAGGCCAGTAGCGCTCAATCTCCTCAGCCAGCACCCGCCAGCGGAACGGCTTGTGCAGGACCAGCTTCAGCTCGGGCAGGTGGGGAAAATCCCCGGCGGAAAAGTGAACGCCGTGGCCCGTGATGATGATGCACGGGATGCCCGGTTTTAGGGATCGGGCTTCCTGGATGAAGTCGATGCCGTTGATCCTGGGCATGTAGTAGTCGGTCACGATGATTCCCACGTCGATTCGGGAGATTGCCTCGAGGGCGTCACCCGGCCTCGTGAAGGTGTGCACGGGATTTGCGAACCGCTCCGACAATGTCGAGGACAGCAGGTCGACGTACGACTTCTCATCGTCGACAATCAGGATAGCCGGCATGTCCGGAGTCTCCGGCCGGTCGCTCGATTGCCCGATGGGGCTCGATCCTGTCTCGATTGCCGATTGCATTCCTTCCGCCGCCCGAGGTTTGGGCGAAGGATTCGGATGGTGTGAGAACCCAGGGGCCTGAAACATTCCCGTAACGATGCCAGTCCTGCCTTCGGCTGAACTTCCCCGGCTGCACCTGGTGCTTTTCCAGCCGCAGATCCCGCAGAACACGGGCAATGTCGGACGTCTCTGCGCATTCACGGGCTGTCGGCTTCACCTGATACACCCGCTTGGATTTCGTATCACCGACAGCCACCTGCGTCGGGCCGGAATGGACTACTGGAAGTCCCTCGACGTGCTGGAACACGCCGATTGGCCCGGCTTCAGGGCTCATCCCGATGGCCCGAAGCGGGTCTGGCTCCTTTCGACACGAGGGGCGAGTTCGCTGTGGGACGCTCGCTTTGAGCCGGGAGACGGGCTCGTGTTCGGCAACGAGGGCGAGGGCGCACCCGACTGGCTTCACGCCGAGATCGGTGAAACCCGCAGGGTTGCCATTCCGCAGGGCAATCCCGCCCTCCGGTCGCTCAATCTTTCGACAGCGGCGGGAATCGCCTGCTACGAGGCGCTGCGGCAGATCTCGACGGGCGATTGATCCGGTGCGCGTGCAGCGGTCGCGTTTCGCAAAAGCGCCTCAGATCTCATCGATTCGAATGCAGGCGGCCTCACGTCCGGGACCCGTCGCGTGGAGCAGGGGCACAGAATCGCGGCAGCCGTCGCGGGCGTGCGGGCACCTCGGGTGAAAAGCGCAGCCGGCCGGGGGTCGCAGGGGTGACGGGGGCTCCCCGGGCAGCACGATCCGGGACCGGCCGCGTTCCCGGTCGGGATCCGGCTGCGGGATCGCACTCACAAGGGCCTTCGTGTAGGGATGGCGGGGACGCTCGATGATCTCGGCCGCCGGCCCGATCTCCACGATGCGGCCCAGGTACATGACCGCGACGCGATCCGAGATGTGCTTCACCACGGACAGGTCGTGCGCGATGAAGAGCATGCTGAGGCGCATTTCCCTCACGAGACGGCCCAGGAGATTGAGAATCTGCGCCTGGATCGAAACATCGAGGGCGGAGACCGGTTCGTCGGCGATGAGGATGCGGGGCTCGAGCGCGAGTGCGCGGGCGATGGCAATGCGCTGGCGCTGTCCGCCCGAGAACTCGTGCGGATACTTGCGCATGAAACGTGGAGCCAGCCCGACGGTTTCCATCAACTTTGCGACGCGCGCCGGAACTTCCTCCGGCGGGCAGACGCGATGCACGTTCAGGGGCTCGGCGAGGGTCGCGTAGACGTTCATGCGGGGGTTGAGCGAGGCGTGCGGGTCCTGAAACACCATCTGCATCGAGCCTCGGGCCAGCCGCGCATCCCCCTCCGATGCCGGGTCGATTTCCCGGCCGAACAATCGAATCGAGCCGGAGGAGCGCGGCTCGAGCTGCATGAGTGTGCGCGCCAGGGTCGACTTGCCGCAGCCGGATTCGCCGACGAGCCCGAGCACCTCGCCCCTGCCGAGCGAGAGAGAGACGCCGTCGACGGCCTTCACGGTCCCGGTCTTACGCCGAACGACGAAGCCCCGGTGCACGCCGTAGTGGGTCTTCACGTCGCGAAGCTCGAGTGCCGGCTCATTCATGCCTGGTGGGTGGGGACAGCTCTCCGCGCTGGGCGCGTAGGCAGGCATGTCGATGCCCTTCGCCGCAGGGCTCGAGGGTCACCTCGGACGCGCGACAGTCGTCCGTCGCCTCGGTGCAGCGCGGTGCGAATGCGCAGCCGCGGATCTCCCGAATCAGGTCCGGCGGCAGGCCCCGGATCGTGTGAAGCGACTGACCTTTTGCTTGCAGGGCGGGTATGGATCGCTGCAGTGCCTGAGTGTAGGGATGACGTGCGTCCTTGAACAGGTCGCGAGTCGGCGCGGATTCGACAATCCGCCCTGCGTACATGACCTGCACGCGATCGCAGAGCCCTGAGATCACGCCGAGGTCGTGGGTGATGAAGACCACTGCCATTCCAAGCTCTCGCTGGAGACGGCCGATCAGCTCGAGGATCTGGGCCTGGACTGTGACGTCCAGCGCTGTCGTGGGCTCGTCGGCGATCAGGAGTTCCGGCCGGGTGATCAGGGCCATCGCGATCATCACCCGCTGTCGCATGCCGCCGGAGAACTCGTGGGGATACTGGACGAGTCGCGCGGGGGCGTCGGAGATCCCGACCGCCTCGAGCATTGCGATCGCCTGCTTCCGTGCCTCGGTTGCTCCGACACGGCCGTGAATCTGCAGCGGCTCGACCAGCTGGTCACCGATCCGAAGGTACGGATTCAGCGAGGTCATCGGGTCCTGGAAGATCATCGAGATGCGGCGGCCGCGAAGATCACGCACCTTGGACTTCGGGGCCGCGAGCAGATCGACGCCGTCGAACAACGCGCTGCCGCTTTCGATCCTGCCTGGCGGCTGCGGGATCAGCCCGAGCAGGGAAAGACAGGCAACCGATTTGCCGGAGCCCGATTCGCCGACGATCCCGAGCGTCTCGCCCCGGTCCACTGTGAAACTCACGCCGTCGACGGCACGCACCGTCCCATTGCGGGTATGGAATCGGGTGCGCAGATCCGTTACGGTCAGCAGCGGCATCGGTCGTGCCGTCAGGGATGGGGCCCAGACCGGTCGGCGCAAGCCAAAGGGGGCATTCAGCAGCCTGCCAGTTGTCGCTGTACGACCTCTGCGACCGAGTCGGGCGTGAGGGCGTCCAGGGAGCCGCCTCCGGTGGCCGGACACCCCGGCGGCTGCAGGAGTTCGACCCCGGTGGCCTCTTGCGACCGTTGAAAAATGGGTCCCGTCCGCAGCGGATTGGTGGGCCCGAAAAGCCCTACGATCGGGACCCCGAGTGCGTTTGCAAGGTGCATCCCGCCCGTGTCGTTCGACACAAGCATCCGGCATTCGGAAAGTTTTTCGGCAAACGCCTCAAGGGTCGTCCGGCCGGTGAGGTCCACGACGCGCGTTTCCCCGAATCCGGCGGCGACGGCTGACGCGATCCCTCTGTCGTTCTCAGTCCCGAACACGACGAAGCGCTCCTTCGGCAGCGCCTCGATGAGGCGTCGCCAGTGTTCGACCGGCCAGCGCTTGGCCGGCAGGTTCTCCGAGCCGGGAATCAATCCTATTGGGCCGGACGGCGGAACGGGGCGGGTTTCGGCAGGGCGGAAATCCGGCGGTGCCTCGAGCCCGAAGTGGCGTAGGAAGTCCTCCCAAAGCCGCACCTGGTGGTGGTTCGCCTCGTCGAAGGTATCGGGAACTCGATATGAGTGCGAGAGGAGAGGGCGAGCCTTGCCGGGGCGAACGATGCCGAAGCGCTGGCGGCAGCCAAGGAGCCTCGCCTCGATGTCGGCGCGTGCAGACTGGGTGAAGAGAAGGTGCACGTCGGGAAAGGAGTGCCGCAGCCGCAGGAAGTGGGCGAAGTAGCCGGGACCGCGGGGCGGAAGCGGACGGAATCGGTCTGCAACACCGAAGCGGGCGAGCAATGGCTCGAACGCCGCGCGCCCGAGCACGGTCACTTCGGCGTCAGGCCGCGAAGCTCGGATGGCGCGGAGCAACGGAACGAGCATGACAACATCGCCGAGCCAGTTCGGGAGGCGTATCGACAGCCTGAGGCGACGGGGTAGGGCGGGCAGGCCCCGGGCGGCGAGGTCCTCCGCGAGAAGGTTGCGGCGCGACTCGAGCCGCAGTCGTCTCGCGGGGACGTCCTGGTGCCGCCATCGGTCGTGCATCCAGAGCCACGACGCGCACAGGTTCTCGTCGCCCGTCAGGAGATCCTCGAGCCAGCGATTCAGGGCGATCGTGACATCGGGAGAATCCGTGCCGCAGGCGATCCGATTCGCGCCGATCTCGATTCGCCAGAAGCCGAGGCGGCGGGGAAAGATACCGTACACGCGTGCGCCGAACTTCTCGGCCATCAGGCCCGGAAGCTCCGATGTCGAGCAGACCCGGCCGAACAAGGTGCAGAGGGCACCCTGCATTCCGGCGTTCTGGTCGAACAGGACCCCGACAAGCCCCTTTCGCCTGACGATCTTCAGGGCCTCGCCGAATCCCTCGCGGCGCGACAGCAGGCGCATTCCAAAACGCTCGCGCGAACGGCGCACCCAGGTGTCCGCGGCTGCATTGTCGAGCGGCCGGTAGATGATCCCGAATTCCGGGAATTCCCCGGGAATGACGAGCGCCATGGACGTCTGGGCTTCCCAGTAGGCGATGTGTGGTGAGCAGATAAGCGTTGCCGCGGGATCCTTCCGATGAGCCTCGAATGCCTGCAGGAGTTCCGGAGATGCCGAGAGTATGTGACGCACGCGTACCTCGGCCAGGAAGGGCGTGGCGAGCGAGAGGAAGGCGGTCTCGACGAGCCGTTGGCAGACCTCGCGGCCGATCTGTGCCCGCCAGTCCGACGTTCGATCGGGAAACGCGTGGTCCAAGTTCGAGAGTATCGTGCGGCGCCTGCCGCGAAGGCAGATGAAGATGAGGGCGCCGAGCCCTGAGGCTGCGATCCGCAGCAAGCCCTCGGGCGCATGGGCGAGCAGCCAGCCTAGGGACTTGAGGATAAACGTCGGCACTCGGGATTCCCCGCAGGGATTTGCATTTGATTCCTCGGGCGAAAACTCGTCAAACGATGTCTTGCGGCCGCAAAGGCGGGACGTGCCGGGTCTCCGGCGGTCACGCTGTGCGGCGGTAGCCTGCCACCACCATGCTCGAACTGCTCATCATCAAGCCATCATCCCTGGGCGACATCGTCCACGGGCTGCAGGTCGCGACCTCGCTCAAGGATCAGGTCCCGAAGCTGCGCATTTCCTGGATTGTCCGGGAGATCTTCGCGCCGCTCGTGCGGGCATGCGAGGCGGTGGACCAGGTTTATGTTTTCGAGCGCTCGGGCGGCACCAAGGCATTCGTTCGCCTTGTGCGCGAAGTACGGCGCACGAAGTTCGATTACGTCTTCGATTTCCAGGGCCTGTTGCGTACAGGACTCATGACTGCCCGCTGCCTGGCCAAGCACAAGGTTGGCCGGTCGGATGCCCGCGAAGGCGCGGGGATCTTCTACAAGAAGAAGGTTCCGCTGCCTCCGGAGGGTCGCCGCAGCCATGCCATCGACATCCTGCTCCAGTTTTGTCCCGTGCTCGACGCGAAACCCGTGCTCAAGGGATCGCTCAAGTTCAGGGATCCGGAAGGGCTTTCGCTGCGCCACATCGACGGCCCAAGGGGCGTGCGGCCGATCGTGATGTTTCCGGACAGCCGCAGGGTGGAAAAGCGCTGGCACGGCTTCAAGCAGCTCACCGACCTGCTCATTCGCGATGGGAGGGGGCGCAAGGTGGTGTGGGCGGGAAACCACTACCTTCCGGATGGGGGCGCGATGCCGGGAGACCGCTTCCTGAACCTGACCGGGAACACGAGCCTGGTCGCTCTGCCGGCGCTGGTGCAACGCGCCGACTGGGTGATCACGAACGACAGCGGCCCGCTGCACCTTGCCGCGGCCCTGCACACGCGCGTGCTTGGAATCTTCGGGCCCACCGACCCGCGATCCTTCGGTCCGTATCCGCTCAGCGGTCCCACCAACCACATCATCCAGGCCCCGGTGGGCAACCTGAAGCTGCTCTCGGTCAAGGATGTGTTTGCAAAGTTTCAGCGGATCGACGCCCCGAACCGACGTCGTCCCGCACAGCCCGCCTGAAAGGTCTCTCCCGATGCTCGATCCCAAGCTCCTTCGCGATTCGCCGGATACCGTCCGAAAGGGCGTCGCCCGCAAGCATATCGACGCCGATGTCGACTCGGTCCTCGCTGCCGATGCCGCCTGGCGCACGCTTCTCCAGGAGGTCGAGCAACTCCGTTCGAGGCAGAAGGCGGCGAATGGCGAGATGGCCGCGGCGCCAAAGGGCTCGCCGGAGTTTGCGGCGCGGGTCGCCCAGCTGAAGGCCGTTTCCGCCGAAGTGAAGGCCAAGGAGGTGGCGCTCAAGGAAGCCGAGGAGTCGGTCCGCGCGGCTGCACTTACCCTGCCGAACCTGCCGCACGAATCGGTTCCGGACGGCAGGACGCCGGAGGACAATGTCGTGCATTCGATGCACGGCTCGCACGATGAGCCGAGGCCGCATGCACTGCCGCACTGGGAGATCGAGGGCTTCGCGAACTGTTTCGACTTTGCCCGCGGCGCGAAGGTGACCGGTGCGGGTTTCCCGTTCATGGTTGGCGACGGGGCGCGCATCGTGCGGGCGCTGCTCAACTTCTTCCTGGAGGAAAATGTGCGCGCTGGATACGAGGAGGTCAGCCCGCCCATCCTGGTGAACGCGGCGAGCGCGGCGGCGACTGGCCAGCTTCCGGACAAGGAAGGCCAGATGTACGAGACGGTGCATGACCGCCTGTACGCGGTCCCAACCGCCGAGGTACCGCTGACAAACTTCTTTCGCGACGAGATCCTGGACGAGGCGGCCCTGCCCGTTCGCCGCTGCGCCTACACGCCGTGCTTCCGCCGCGAGGCCGGCAGCTACGGCAAGGATGTGCGAGGACTCAACCGGGTTCATCAATTCGATAAGGTCGAGCTGCTCAAATGGGTGCACCCGGATACAAGCTATGATGAACTGGAGTCGCTGCGGGAGGATGCCGAGCGCCTGCTGCGAAAGCTCGAGCTGCCCTATCGCGTGCTGTTCATGTGCGCGGGCGACCTGGGCTTCACTCCCGCGAAGAAATACGATCTCGAAGTCTGGGCGGCGGGACAGAAGCGCTGGCTCGAGGTGTCGAGCTGCTCGAATTTCGAGGCCTTCCAGGCCCGCCGGGCTCAGATCCGGTTCCGCCAGCGGCAGTCCGGGCGTCCGGAACTGGTGCACACGCTGAACGGGTCGGGTCTCGCGGTGCCCCGCGTGCTCGCGGCGCTCCTGGAGAACAATCTCGAGGCCGATGGTCGCGTGCGTATCCCGGCGGCGCTCGTGCCGTACTTTGGCAAGGAGTACCTCGCGTTCGCTTGAATGTGAAATCCGGCAGGTCGACACGAGGTCGGTCCCGGGGGGCAGGGCCCCGGGTGAGAAGGAGTGAAAGAGTAAAGCCTTCCGGTGGTGACTGGGCAGCAGCGGCGGAGCGACTTGGCTCGCTCCTGCCGAAGGACCGACTGCATCCTGAAGTCCTGAAAGCCGCTTCCGGCCGCAGGCCCTGGGTTGTCGCCCATTCGGGTGGTGCCGACTCGACAGCATTGCTGCTGCTTCTCTGGGCTCACTGGCCTGAACGCCGCGCGGGGCTGCAGGTGCTTCACTTCAATCACCGGCTCCGTGGCCGTGCTGCGGATGGCGACGAGGAATTCTGCAGGAAGATCGCCAAGGCGCTCGGTCTGCGCTTTCGGGCAGGTCGCTGGCGGCGTCCCCCGAAGGCGGCCACGGAAGCCGAGTCGCGTGAGGCGCGGTTCGCATTCCTGCATTCGAAGATGTGCGCGGCCCGGAGCCGCGTGCTCTGGCTGGGGCATCACCAGGATGACATTGCGGAATCGATGCTCATCCGCCTGGCGCGTGGAGGCGGGACCTCTTCGCTGGCATCGCCGCGGCCGGTGCAGCGGATGCCCCAGGGATTCAGACACCTGCGGCCCCTTCTTGGACTGCGCCGCAGCGAAATCGTGTCGAACCTGGCGAAGGCAGGCGTTCGGTGGCGTGAGGACGCCAGCAACCGAGGCTCGGATTTTTTGCGGAATCGCCTGAGGCACCGGGTGATCCCAGCCTGGGTGAAGGCATCCGCGCCGCGGGATCCCGTGCTCGGAGCATCCATCGCCCGCGGGCTCCTGGAGGAAGATGCCGATGCGCTCGATAGCCTGGCGGCGACGCTCGCGCCGAAAGGGCGAGGTTCTCGGCTCGACCTGGATCCTGTCCGACAGGCGCCGCGTGCAGTTCGACGTAGGGTACTGCACGCCTGGCTGCGGAAGCTGTCCCGGTCCGGGATTCTCTCAAGGCAGGGATTCGAGGCCCTGCTTGAGGCCGTCGAGGCGGGAAAATCCTGTCGCCTCAGCCTGGGGCGCGACGGATTCGCGCGGATCGCCCGCGGCACGCTATTTTTCGAATCCGGTCGGCGTTGAAGCGGTGCGAAAAGCGTTCCCGATCAATTGACTTGTGAGCCGGAACCTTCAGGGTCCTTCCGTTCTCCCAATACTTGATGCCTGAAACTGACAACAAGCCCCGCAGGCGGACGCCTCCCAAGAAGCTGCCCCCTGAGAATATGATCTCCCGGACCTGGCTGGTCTGGCTGGCCCTCATTGCGGCAGTCGCCGGACTGCTCATGTGGCAGGCACCCAATCAGGGCGGAACGGCGTTTCTGAATGTCTCCCAAGTCGTTGCGATGGCCGAAGAAGGCCAGATCCAAAGCGGCTCGATTCAGTACAACCTTACCCGTGGCCCGGAATGGGCGATAATCCGCGGCGAGGCGACCATTGAATTGCCCCGCGCCAACGCAGCGGGGACGGATGCCACGACGAGAAATTTCGAGGCCGAGGGCAGGCTGACTGAGGACAGTGTCATCGCCCTGCAACAGTCGAACAAGTTCCGGGAGGTTCCGTCGACGACGGCACTCACCACGATGCTGTACCAGATCCTGCCTATCCTGCTGGTGCTCGCCATCATCTACTTCCTCTTTGTCCGCCAGATCCGACAGGCCGGCCGCGGCGCGCTTAATTTCGGCAAGAGCAGGGCGAAGCTGCTCACCCGCGACCGCGATCGCGTGACATTCTCCGATGTCGCGGGCTGCGACGAGGCCAAGGAAGAGATCAGCGAGGTCGTCGAGTTCCTCAAGGACCCGAAGAAGTTCCAGAAGATGGGTGGACGCATCCCGAAGGGCATCCTGATGGTGGGGCCCCCGGGCACGGGAAAGACGCTGCTCGCAAAGGCCGTGGCCGGTGAGGCGGACGTGCCGTTCTTCAGCATTTCCGGATCTGACTTCGTGGAGATGTTCGTGGGCGTCGGCGCCAGCCGCGTTCGCGACATGTTCGAGCAGGGCCGCAAGAACGCGCCCTGCCTGATCTTCATCGACGAAATCGACGCGGTGGGCCGGCAGCGCGGCGCGGGCCTCGGCGGCGGCAACGACGAGCGGGAGCAGACGCTCAACTCGCTTCTCGTCGAGATGGACGGTTTCGACACCACGGAGGGCGTGATCATCATCGCGGCCACGAACCGGCCCGACGTGCTGGACAACGCCCTGCTTCGTCCTGGCCGCTTTGACCGTCAGATCTACGTCGACCTGCCCGACCTCGTCGGGCGCGAGCAGATCCTCAGGGTGCACGCGCGCAAGCTGAGCCTTGCCGAGAGCGTGGACCTCAGCGTGATCGCGCGCGGCACGCCCGGACTTTCCGGCGCGGAGCTGGCGAACCTTCTCAACGAGTCCGCGCTGCTTGCCGCCCGGCGCAACCGCAAGAAGGTCGAGATGATCGACGTCGAGGACGCCCGCGAGAAGGTGCAGTTCGGCCGCGAGCGCCGTCGCCTTATGGACGATGAGGAGAAGAAGCTCACCGCCTACCATGAGGCGGGTCACGCCCTCGTGCAGGCCGTGCTCGATGACGGGCACATGCCGGTGCACAAGGTCACGATCATCCCGCGCGGCCGCAGCCTGGGCAGCACGATGTTCATTCCGAAGAAGGATGTGCTGACGCATGCCATGAAGCGGATGCTCAACCAGATCGCCATGGGCCTTGGCGGACGGGTTGCCGAGGAGGAAGTGCTTGGAGACATCTCCAGCGGCGCGGCAGGCGACATCAAGCAGGTCACCAAGATCGCACGCCACATGGTTTGCGACTGGGGCATGAGCCCGCTCGGGCCGGTCGCCTACGGGGACAATCAGGATACCGTTTTCCTCGGACGCGAGATCACGCGCAACGAGCACCTTTCGGAGGAGACCGCGCGCAAGATCGACAACGAGATCCACCGCATCATCGACGAGCAGCACCAGCGCGCGCGTGAAATCATTCGGGAGCGACGCACCGCGCTCGACAAGATCGCCGAGGCGTTGATCCGGCACGAGACGATCGAGGGTCGCCATGTCCAGGAGATCCTGGAATTCGGCGAGATCCGCTCCCCGGTCGTCGTCTCGCCTGCGCCGAAGAACCCTGACGACAAATCTGGTCGGCGCCCCGAGAAGCCCGCCTCCAAGTCGGAGCCGATCGGTGACAGTCCCGGCGCCGCCGCGCCGAGCCCGGCCTGAGGTCGACGGATCGCGGATCGAAACGCTGGCGCGTTCCGCTACGGGGGAACGATTGCCTCCGTTGCCCGGCGGTTTCGTCCGCCATTCGGCATTCGGAATTCGGCAATTCCGACGGGTCTCGGCTCACATTCCCGGGAACCGGCCGCGGCCGCGCAGAGCCTCCATCTGGCGCATCATCTTCTTCGAGCCTCCGCCCTTCATCATCTTCATCATCTTCTGCATCTGCTGAAACTGCTTCACGAGCTGGTTTACATCGACGATTCGCACGCCGGCGCCTGATGCGATCCGCTGCCGGCGGCTTCCGTTGAGGAGTTCGGGACGCCGCCGTTCCTGGGCGGTCATCGATTGAATGATCGCCTCCGTGCGGGTGAGTTGCTTCTCGGCATCGTCGCCGAGTTCGACCCCGCTCATTCCGGGCATCATGCCGACGATGCTCTGCAGCGGCCCGAGCTTCTTCATCTGCTGCATCTGCGCGAGGAAGTCGTCGAAGTTGAACTCCGCCTTGCGCATCTTCTCCGCCATCTGCTCCGCCTGCTTCTTGTCGATGACCTCCTCGGCCTTCTCGACGAGCGAGACGACATCGCCCATGCCAAGTATGCGGGAAGCCAGGCGGTCCGGGTGAAACGGCTCAAAGTCCGCGACCTTCTCGCCCGTGCCCAGGAACTTGATCGGCACCCCGGTGACCGCCTTGATCGACAAGGCGGCGCCTCCTCTGGCATCGCCGTCCAGCTTGGTCAGCACGAGTCCCGTCAGCTGGAGAGCCTCATGGAACGTCCGTGCGACGTTGACCGCTTCCTGGCCGAGGGCTCCATCGGCGACCAGCAGGACCTCGTCGGGTCGGACGCGCTCGCCCAGGCGTCGTACTTCCTCGATCAGGTCCTGGTCGATCTGCAGGCGACCCGCGGTGTCGAACAGGACCGCGTCGCAGCCGGACTTCTCGGCTGCTGAGAGTGCGGCGGTGCCGATCGCGGGAACATCGCGCGATGCGCGGTCGGCGTGGAATGCCAGTTCCTCCTGCCGGGCGAGGATCTCAAGCTGGTCGATCGCCGCCGGCCGATAGATGTCGCACGCGGCCACGAGAGGCCGATAGCCACGCTTCTTCAGCAGACGGCCCAGCTTTGCCGTTGAGGTCGTCTTTCCGGAGCCGTGGAGGCCTACGAGCAGAATCCGAAGCGGTCGGGCCTGGGACAGGCGGGTTTCTCCCTCGCCGAGCAGGCGCACGAGTTCGTCGTGAATGATCTTCACGACCTGCTGGCCCGGCGTGACCGACTTCAGTACGTCCTGGCCGGCGCACTGGGACTGGACGCGCTCGATGAACTCGCGGGCAACCTTGAAGTGGACGTCGGCGGAGAGGAGGGCGGTGCGCACCTCCTTGAGCGCCTCGGCCATGTTCTCCTCCGTAAGCCTGCCGACCCCACGCAGGTTGCGCAGGGCCTGGCCAAGTTTGTCGGTGAGCGATTCGAACATGTGAAATGACGATGGGGGCTGCCGACGGCGTCGGACGGCGTGAAACGAGGAACCAGAACGATTCGGCAATCCGGCGCAAGCCCTGTCAAAAATAGTGTGGCCTAGCCGGGGGAAACTCGCGACGCTCCGCGCCTCCATGAACCCAGTCCTCAAGCTCCTTGTCGAAGGCGGCAGCCTCACGACCGGCCAGATGGCCAAGGTCGCGGGCCTGCCCGAGGCCGCCGTCGAGAAGCAGCTCGAGCAGCTGCGCAAGGACCGGATCTTCCTCGGATGGAGGCCGGTGCTCGACCTGTCGCGCGAGCCCTCGGCCGACTCGGTTGTCCAGGCGGTCATCGAGGTCCGGATCACCCCGGAGCGCGGAGGTGGCTTCAACCGCCTCGCGGCGCGGATCAGCCGGTTCGACGAGGTCGAGTCCTGCTACCTCATGTCCGGCGGCTATGACCTCCTCGTCATCGTCCGCGGCACCTCGCTCCAGAAAGTGGCCTCCTTCGTTTCGGAAAAGCTGGCGACGGTGGAGGGGGTGCTCTCCACCGCGACCCATTTCATGCTGCGGTGCTACAAGGACCAGGGTTACCTGCTGGAGCAGGAGGATGCAGCCGGCGCCCGGCTAACCGTCGCTCCCTGAAAGTCGTCCACGCACGGCTTTCCCGGGGCGGTCCCGGCCTGCCGGGACACGCATCGGGGTGAAGCCGGCCGGCAATCCAATCGATGAATCCCAAAGATTACATAGCGAAGCACGTCGCGGCCCTGCCGAAGAGCGGCATTCGCGATTTCTTCGAGCTGGTCGCGAAGATGAAGGGCCAGGATGTCATCTCGCTCGGAGTCGGTGAACCCGACTTCGTCACGCCCTGGCATATCCGCGAGGCGGCGATCTATGCCCTCGAGCGCGGAAAGACCTATTACACGTCGAACCTCGGCATGATCGAGCTGCGGCGTGCGATCGCGAAGTACGTCGGCGAGCATTTCGGCCTCGGCTATCGTCCTGAGGACCAGGTGCTGGTCACGGTCGGAGTGAGCGAGGCCCTGGACCTGGCATGCCGTGCGTTCATCAATCCCGGCGACAAGGTGCTCTTTCACCAGCCGTGCTACGTCTCCTACCAGCCGGGGGTCGCACTCGCCCATGGCGTGCCCGTGGCGGTGCCGACCTACGCGAAGGACGGATTTGCGCTCACGCCGGAGGCCCTTGCCGCCGCCTGGCAGCCGGGATCCCGGCTACTCCTGCTCAACCTGCCGTGCAATCCTACGGGCGGTACCTGTACCCGGCAGCAGCTGGAGGGCATTGCGGCGTTCTGCCGCGAGAAGGACCTGCTCGTCCTCACTGACGAGATCTATGCCGAGCTCACTTTCGAAGGGTCTCACGTCAGCATTGCCGGACTTCCGGGCATGGCCGAGAGAACGGTGTTCCTACACGGATTCTCGAAGGCGTTCGCGATGACCGGCTGGCGCATCGGTTATGCGTGCGGACCGGCGGCGCTCATCGACGCGATGATGAAGGTTCACCAGTACACGATGCTGTGCGCCTCCATCATCGCCCAGGAGGCGGCGCTCGAGGCGCTGACACGCGGCTGGGACAGCGTGCTGCGCATGCGCGAGCAATACCATCGGCGTCGTGACATGGTCGTGCGGCGGTTCCGCGAGATTGGCCTGGGGTGCCATTCGCCCCGGGGATCCTTCTATGCGTTCCCCGACGTGAGCCCGTCCGGGATGGACGAGCATGCGTTCGCGCTCGGGCTGCTCAAGCAGGAGAAGGTCGCGGTCGTTCCCGGTACCGCTTTCGGCACGAATGGCGCCGGCCACATCCGCGCCTGTTTCGCGACGGGCGAAGAGCAGCTCATCGATGCCTGCGACCGGATCGAGCGATTCGTTCAGTCCAGCGGCAAGGCCGCGGTGGGCTGAACGCGCGAACGGTCGTCCCGCGTCTCTCGACTCGCATGTCCCGCATTGTCGCCATCGTCGGCCGGCCGAACGTCGGCAAGAGCCGTCTTTTCAATCGCCTGGCACGCAGGCGCATCTCGATCGTGCACGACCAGCCGGGTGTGACGCGTGACGTCGTTTCAGCGGAGATCGAGGAAGGAAGCTACACACTGCTCGACACCGGTGGCCTCGGTTTGAAGGGCAACGCGGTCGAGAAGGAGCTGATCGAGGCGGCAGAGACGCAGGTCCGGTTCGCGATCGATGCCTCCGACCTGATACTGCTCATCATCGACGGCCTCGAGGGGATAACGGGACTGGATGCGAAGATCGCGTCGCAATTGCGCCGATCGGGCAAGCCGGTGCTGCTCGTGGTGAACAAGGCGGATTTTGGCGACGAGAAGGTCGAGATCGCGGAGGCGTATCGTCTTGGCCTGGGCGATCCGATCAGCATCTCGGCCGAGCATGGCCGGGGAGAGGAGACGTTGCGCACAGCGATTGTGTCCAGGCTTGGACCTGCCGAAGAGCAGGCTCCTGCGCAGAAGACCGCCGACGATCCATTGTGCGTGTGCTTCATCGGCCGCCCGAATGTCGGCAAGTCCACACTCAGCAATCGCCTGCTCAAGAGCGACCGCCTGGTCGTCAGCGCGATCCCGGGCACGACCCGCGACGCCGTGGATCTGCCCTTTACCTTCACGGGGCGCGACGGACGCGAGCATCCCTTCCGCCTGATCGACACGGCGGGCATCAAGGCCGCGACGAAGCTCGCCTCGCCGGTCGAGTATTTTTCGCGCCTTCGCTCCATTGACGCGATTCAGCGGGCCGATGTCGTTTTCCTCGTGCTCGACTCTCTCGAGGGCGTGACGCAGCAGGACAAGGCGGTCGCAGGTGAGGCGGTCAAGGAGAGGAAGCCCATCGTGGTGGTCGTGAACAAATGGGACCTCGTGGAGGAAGCGTTTAAAAAGCGGGGTGGATTCGAACCCTACAAGAGCGAGCGTGACTATCGGGAAAAGTACGAGAAGGCGCTCTTCGATCGGCTTTACTTCACTCCGGGATCGCCCGTTGTCTTTGTGTCGGCGCTGGAGGGGGAGGAGATCGACCGGATGCTGAATGCCGCGGTGCGTCTCAACCGGGTCCTTGAGCGAAAGCTGCCGACCGCGCGGCTTAACAGGCTGCTGGCGACCCTGACGGAGCGCACGCCGCCTCCGGCGATCGGCGGCCGGCGATTCCGCGCATACTACGCGACTCAGACCGGCAACCGCCCCTTCAGGGTGCGCATATTCTGCAACCGCGAGGAGAAGCTGACCGAACAGTACCGGCGCTATCTCGAGGCAGGCATCGTCGAGGAGTTCAAGCTGGACGGCTGTCCCGTCCATTTCGACCTCGTCGGCAAGGACGCTCGCAAGTCGGAGGAGGATTAAGGACTAGGGCGTGGGCGCCAGCAGGTGCTCCTCGAACCAGGCAACGACGTTGGCGTCGATCGGTTCCAGCCGTCCCGACAAGGCCATGTGATCGCCCTGCCCGACGAGCAGTTGGGTGCCTGCTGGCGCTGAGGCGCGTATTCGCTGGCTGTTTGAAAGTGGCACCCACGTGTCGTTGGACCCGTGTATCAACAGCACGGGTGCACTCAGGCGTGCGGCGGCCTGGGCGACATCGACGGCGTCCCACGTGATCCCAAGGCGTTCTGCCGCGATATCGATGCTGCGGTCGATGCGCTCAGGACCGAGGAATTCCGCAAGTCTGGGCATCATTTCTGTTGTGATCCCGCGGATGGCATCGGGAACGCTGCTGTACGGCGCAAGGGCCACCACTGCTCCAATACGGTCATCCTTTACCGCCCACTGAATGGCCATCGCGGCGCCGTAGGAAATGCCAAGCACTCCGACGGGCCCCGCGATCTGTCCCTGTCTTTCCAGTTCATCGAACACAAGGCGCAGATCATCCGCCTCGACTGCGCCGAAAGCGATCCGGCGGCCGGTCGACTGGCCGTGCCCGCGCAGGTCCACCAGGACAGTTCGATAGCCGGCGACTGCCAGACGAAAGGCCCAGTGGGAGATGGCCTCCTTTGTCATCCCGTATCCGTGCAGAAGGAAAATGGGCCCAACCGGCTCTGGGAGCTGGGCACGATCCGGACCGGTCCCCAGCTTCATCGAGGCTTTGAATTCGTAGATCGAGTCGTCCTCGGAGTTCGGTCCGCTGTTGTAGGTGTACTCCAGTTCGTAGTCACCAGGCTCAAGCACCGCTACGGCGAGGCGCGCTTCCGGCGGGCCGACCGGCACCCTGGCTTCGAAGGATTAGTAGTGATCGGAAAGCAGGCTGCGAAACTGCGACTGAAAACTGTCGGGCTTCGGCCGCTGGGAAAGGTTCGGTGCCTTGATGATGTGGCTGGCGACAATCGAACTCAGGCATCCGGAGGAGCAGAGGGCCAGTACTGCGGTGAGGATTCCCAAGAACCGAATTACAGGGTTCTGCGGATCTGATCCTCGGGGAACATTCATGGGGCTGCCGCGCTGGGACGGAATTGGACGGAATCCCGTCGCCTTGCAACAGCATGCCGGCCGGCGCCCGGGTTGACAGGATGGCGGGCGTGATTCGTGAATCGAACGTGGCCCCGTTGCGCATCGTATTCCTCGGATCCGATCCCATCGCGCTTCCGCTGCTCGACTGGCTGGCGGGGCCGGGCGCGGCGGCGGGCGCTGTCGTGGCCGTCTACACGCAGCCGGATCGGCCCGCCGGCCGTGGTCAGCGTATCGAGGCCAACGCGATCAAGGAGTGGGCTCTTGCGCGTGGTTTACCGGTGCTGCAGCCGGAAAAGCTCGGTGACGAGGCCCCGGCGACCCTCGCTGAGCATCGTCCGGATGTATCGCTCGTCATGGCCTACGGGCATATGCTCCGCGACCGCTTCATCGATACTCCACGGCTTGGAACGCTGAATCTCCACACCTCCGTCCTGCCGCGGTATAGGGGGGCATCCCCGATCCAGACTGCCATCGCGGAAGGGGAGCGTGAAACAGGGGTGAGCCTTATGCGAATCGTGCGCCAGCTCGACGCAGGCCCCGTCGCGGATGTCGAGCGAGTCGAAATCGGCCGCGCTGACACGGCAGTGGAGGTGGAGCGTGCCCTTTCCCTCGCAACGGTGACCCTCCTGAAGCGGGCGCTGCCCCGCCTTTCGGAAGGTAAACTGGATTTCCTTCCCCAGGATGAAGCCCGGGCGAGTTATTGCAGGAGGCTGACCAAGAAGGATGGGGCGCTCGACTTTTCGAAACCGGCAGTCCGGCTCGCAGCCCGGATCAACGGGCTGCATCCCTGGCCGGGGTGCGCGGTCGAGGCCGGAGGAACGCGGATCAGGCTTGGACTTGCCGAGGCGGAACCGGGAGGGGCGGCGGGCCCCGCGGCGCCGGGCCCCGCGGCGCCGGGCCAGGTCATGGAGGCGGAAGCAGGGTGCCTTCGCATCGTCACAGGCGAGGGAGTGCTGCGGCCGCTGCGCCTCCAGCGGCCAGGCGGACGCATGCTGCCGGTGGCTGAGTTCCTGAGGGGCTTTCCGATGGCCATTGGGACGACTCTCAGGTCGGAACCGATGCCGGACCTTGTCGCTTCGGCACCATTCCAGTCCCCGAGGCCGGGCAGCTGAGAATGCCATTCGGTCCGAGCCGGTCGCGAACCAGCCTGTTCCAACATTCCGGGCACATGCCGCTTGTTTTCGATAGGTGATTGAACAAACATGCCGCAATGAGAACTACGCTTCTACTTTTCCTCGCAGCGGGAGCGGTCGGCTCCGCTTTCGGACAGATGAACTCTCCGCAGGCTGAACTCGCCAGCCTGCGCGAGGACGTGAGGGGACTGCTTCAGCGCGTGGGCGAACTCCAGGGACGCGTTGAGCAGCTCGAGCGCGATAACTCGACGTTGCGGCAGCGCGTCGTGGCGACCGAAGACAGCGTTGTTACGCTGCGTCAGCTCAACGATGCTGTCAGCGACATGAACCGCTCCATCCAGTCGGCTGTTTCGGCGTCGGAATCGCGAGTACTCCGACAGGTCGCGCAGCAGATGGAGACTCTCGCGCGGCAGACCAACGCGGCGATCGAGTCGGTGTCGCGCAACGCTGCGAGCCGCGCCCAAGTGCAGACCTCATTCACAAAGGACTACCCGAGCAATGGAATCCCGTACACCGTCCAGGGAGGCGACACGCTCTCGACGATCGCGCGCCGGTTCAATATTCCGGTCGATGACATCGTGAATGCGAATGAGATTCCCGATCGC
This sequence comes from Candidatus Salsuginivita brisbanensis, assembly GCA_038144975.1. Classification (GTDB taxonomy): domain Bacteria; phylum Verrucomicrobiota; class Verrucomicrobiia; order Opitutales; family Opitutaceae; genus Salsuginivita; species Salsuginivita brisbanensis. Next base: position 113,161 of record JAYQOU010000009.1, read on the forward strand.
GACCGCCTGCAGGTAGGGCAGACACTGTTTCTCCCCGGAGCCCGCTGACATGGCCACGCCTTCGAAGAATCGCCTGGGTCGCGGACTCGGAAGCCTGATCGCCGCGGCGAAGCCGGCTGAAGCCTCGGCTCCCGCTCCTGCCGCGAATGTTCCCGGTGCTGCGCCTGCTGCAGGAACACTTGCGGGCTATCAGGAGATCGAGGTTCACCTGATCGAGCCGAGCCCGTTCCAGGCACGGAGGGAAATCCCCGACGAGCAGCTGAATGAACTGGCCGAGAGCATCCGGTCCGAGGGATTGCTCCAGCCAATCGTGGTCAGGAGACATGAAGGGCGCTTCCAGCTGATCGCCGGGGAGCGTCGTTGGCGTGCCTTTCAGAAACTGCGAATCCGGACAATTCCGGCCCGAGTAGTTGATGCAAACAATGCTTCGTCCGCAGTGCTAGGCCTCATCGAAAATCTCCAGCGGGAGGGCCTGAACCCGATCGAGGAGGCGCGTGGATACGCGAGTCTAATCCGTGATTTCGACCTGACACAGGATGCTGCCTCCGAGCGGGTGGGCAAGGGTCGGGCCAGCGTTGCGAATGCCCTGCGGCTGCTCTCGCTCGATGAGGAAGTCCAGGGGTATGTCGCGAAGTCTCTCCTGAGTGTCGGGCATGCCAAGGTGCTGCTCGGTATTGAGGATCCGGCGCAGCGAACCCTGATCGCCCGCCGGGCCATCGAGGAAGGCCTCAGCGTTCGGGCGACGGAGACCCTGGTCCAGAACGGTCGCGATTCCGGAGGTGCGAATCGCGGGCGAACGAAGGTCAAGCGGCTGGGCAGCAAGGACCAGGCGGCGGTGGCGGGTATCCAGCAGAAGCTGACCTCCCACCTCGGTGCCCGGGTTGCGGTCATTCACACGTCAAAGAAGGGCCGGATCGTCATCGAGTACCGCGGAAACGAGGACCTGCAGCGTCTCCTCGGGCTGCTCGGGGTTGAAGCCTGAGCCTCGGCCGGCGAACGGGACCCCACCCGGCTCCCCGGGGGTGGGGTTGACAACCGGGCTGGGCACCTGTTGGTTCAACCCTTCATCCCGAATTTCCGCCATGCTCAGCATCGTACTCAGTATCCTCACGTTTGCCTTGGTCCTCGTTTCGCTGTTCCTGATCCTGGTCGTGCTTTCGCAGAAGGCGAAGTCCGACGGCGGAGTTGGGGCCGCGATGGGCGGCGGGATGGCCGAAGCGGCCTTCGGCGCGGAGACGAACACCGTCCTCACAAAGCTCACGATCTATTCGACGATTCTCTTCTTTCTTCTGTCGCTGGGGCTCTACCTCGGCCGGCTGTATGAACGTCGTCCCGGCTCCGGATCTGGAGCCCTGCCGACAATCGAGGTCACTCCGCTTTCCACCCCCCTCGTTGATCCGATGACCACCGCCCCGGCGACCGAGCCCGCAGCGGCTCCTTCGGTCGGAGCTCCAACCGCCCCGGGAAGCGCCCCCGCGCCGGCAAACTGAGTTGGCGGGCGTCCCATGATGCCCACTTTCCGCGCGCCCGCCCGATTCAGGCGGGCGCTTTTCGTTTCGTTGGCGCTGCTGCTCGGCCCCGCGGTGCCGTGCCTTACGGCGCAGCGAGGCATACCCGTTTCCCCGAACATCGGGCAGCTGGGGGCCCCGGACGCGGCTGAAGCTGCGGATATTCTCGAGCGATTCCGTGCGCTGGGAATGGACGGTGACTATTACCTCGAATTTGAACTGCGCGTCATGCCGCGAAGGGGAGCGGAGTCGCTGCATACGGGAAGGCTCTGGGGCGGGCGCTCTCCCGGCGGTGACCTGAGCCGCGTGGTCATCGGAACCGGGGCGGGCCAGGAACGCCTGCTTGTCAGGGCCGGAGCGGACGGAGAGGTGTGGCGTTCAGGCGATGCAACCGGTGCCGAGCGCGTGGCGGATACGGCGCTCTTTGAACCGTTGCTTGGCACCGACCTGACGGCCTTCGACCTGCTCCGTCCTTTCGTCCACTGGGCAGATTCTCGCTTTGAGGGGATATTTCGTGCCCGCGGCCGGCCCGCCTATCGGTACCTGCTGCGTCCGTCGCCGGAGTTTGCCGCGGCCCATCCTGAAACCGCAGCGGTGCGCATCTACCTGGACACCGCCTACAACGCTCTTGTGCAGACCGAGGAACTCGACGCCTCCGGCACGCCGCTCAAGACGATGGCCGTGCAGGAACTCAAGAAGATCGGGGACCGATGGACCGTGAAGACGATCGACCTGCGCAATGAACGCACGGGAGACCGGACCCGGTTCCAGGTCCGGGCCGCGGCGCTGGGTATCGAACTCTCGCCGGCAGTCTTCGCGCCGGAGCGGCTGGGCCTCGATCTGGCGCCTCCCTCCGGCCTCGTGGAGATTGCCCCCTGACCATGGAACGCCCGGCACCGCGCGCCATCGTGTTCGACCTCGATGGCACCCTGCTCGACAGCCTCCCTCTCGTGTTGCGGGCTTTTGGACATGCGCTCGAACCCTTCGCGGAGCGGCCGACGATGGACATTTTCGCGCGGCTGGGCGGACCTCCGGCGAAGGTCTTCAACGACCTGCTCGGAGGAGAATCGAACGTGGCCGCAGCGCTCGAGCGGCTGACTGAGTTCAACCGTGACAACGGCCACCTGATACGGCCATTCGATGGAATTGGTGACCGGCTTGAGGAACTGCGAAGGAGGTCGGCGGAGCTGGCCGTATGGACGGGGAGGGATCGGGAGACGACGCTGGCTCTCATGAACGAGCACGGGCTGACGGGCTATTTTCGTGAGGTGGTCTGCGGCGACGACCTGATGTCGCACAAGCCGGACCCCGAGGGGCTTATCGAGATCCTGCGGCGCCTCGGCGCGGTTCCCTCGGAAGCACTGCTAGTCGGCGATGCCGACGTGGACGTGCGCGGCGGGGCGGCTTGCGGGGTGGAAACCATCCTGATTCGGAATGGCCGAACGATCGATGCCGCCGTGCAGGAACTTGCCTGGCGAACGGTCGACAGTCCCGCGGATGCCTTTGCCGCAGTGTTGTCGCGGTTTTCCGCGCCCAGTGAGAACACTGTCGAGGGCTGAGAAACAGGGATTCCCTCGATTTCTCGGAAATCCGGATTAGGTCGTGGGGATGCCGCGCGGGCAGATCCCAACGATCGTTCATCTCGATGCCGACGCATTCTTCATCTCGGTCGAGCAGGCGCTGAATCCCAGGCTCCGTGGGCTCAAGTGTGCCGTTGGAGGACGCGTGCGTGGCATCATCTCCTCCGCCAGCTACGAGGCGCGCGCCTGCGGCGTCTACACGCCGATGCCCACGGCGCGGGCGCTCAAGGTCTGCCCGGACCTGGTGATGGTGCCACATACATCCGGCCGGTACGGCGAGTATTCCGGGCGAATGTTCGCGCTCTGCGAATCGCTCACGCCGGTCCTGCAAAGGAACTCCATCGATGAAGGATACCTCGACCTGTCGGGGCGCGGATACCGCACCTTGTCGCAGGTCGAGGCGGCCGTTCGTGGCCTTCGGGATCGAATACGGGACGACCTTGGAATCTCCGTCTCGTTCGGAATCGCGGCGAACAAGCTCGTCAGCCAGATCGCGTCAAAGGAGAGGAAGCCAAGCGGCTTTGTCGTCGTGCCGCATGGTGCCGAGCGCGGATTCCTGGCGCCGCTTCCCGCTTCGAGACTCCCGGGAATCGGCCAGAAGACCGCAGCTGAACTCGAGCGGCGTCTAAAGGTTCGGTCGGTGGCCGACCTCCTTTCCTGTCCGGAAAGCGCCTTGCGGAGCTTTTTCGGGAGGGGGTGGCGCGAGGTGCGGGCCATGGCACTGGGCGAGGACGATCGGCCGGTGGAGGTTGATCGCGATGAGGCAAAGAGCTACTCGGAGCAGGAAACATTCGGCCGGGATATCGCTGACAGGAACATCGTGGAGGGAGTCTTGAAGCGAATGATCGACGACCTGCTTGCGGCGATCCGTTTCGACGGGAAGCGCGTGCGCACGATGACCGTTCGCGTCAGGCATCCGGATTTCAGCGAAGCTTCGGCAGGACGCACGCTCGCACGTGGCAGCGACTTGTCCGCCGACTTCTATCCGCTGGTTCGGCCGCTTCTCGCCGCGGCGTGGAAAGTACGGCGTCCGCTGCGCCTTGTCGGGGTGCAGTTTTCGGGCGTAGCCGGCAGGGATCCGCAGCTCGAGCTCTTTGCGGATTCGGACGAGCGGCGGCGGCTCCTCGCCGAGGCGGTGGATCGGCTCAATGCCGGCGGTGCCACCCGGGTCATGCAGGGGCATCGGCTGTTGCCCCGACCCGGGTCGCGTCGCGCTTGAAAACGGGAAGCAGACGGCAAGATTCTGCGCCAGTCACCAGTCATGCCGATCTACGAGTACTACTGTCCGAAGAACCACACGATCTACCAGTTCTACGCGAAGACCCTGGCGCAGGGTGCAACCGTGCCGCGGTGCCCCGCCAATCCCGATTTTCCGATGCGCCGGATGGTCTCGAGCTTCGCGGTGACCAAGGGCGGAAGTAAAGGGGAGGGCGAGGCGGCGGCGGCTGACCCGCAGGCCCATGCCGGCAGCGCGGACGAAGCGCGCATGGAGGCGGCGATGGGGGCGATGGAGCGGGAGTTCTCGAACATCGACGAGAACGATCCTCGCGCGATGGGCCGCATGATGCGCCGGATGGCTGAACTCACCGGGGAGAAGATCGAGGGCGAAATGGAGGAGGTCGTGCGAAAGCTCGAGGAAGGCGCGGATCCCGATTCGCTCGAGGATCAATTCGGCGAGGAAGGCGGCGGCGAGAGTGACCCCTACGGCGATCCCGGCGGCGAGCAGCCGGGAAGCGAGCCGAAGGAGGCGCGTCACCGTTTCCGGGCGAGGAGCCGGCCTCCGCGCCGGGACCCCAGGCTATACGATTACGAATAGCGTCCGCGTTGAGATTTCGTTTGGTGCGACGTGCCCCGGCCCCTTAGTGCTGGGCTGTGCAAACCGATGAATTGCGAGATCGCGCGGAAGCGGCGCGACGTGCCGTGGAGGCGCAGGTGCCCCTGCTCAGGCGGGAGTTCGGCAAGGCGAAGAGCATGACCAAGGCAGATGGCTCCCGAGTGACCGCGGTGGACATCGCCATCTCGGAGGATATTTTCCGGGACCTGCAGGCCCGGTTTCCGGACGACCAGTACTTCAGCGAGGAACTCGCGGGAGTTTCCGGTCCCATCCCGGTTACGGCGAGGTTCTCCTGGCTGCTCGATCCGATTGACGGCACAAACAACTTCATCCTCGGGATTCCACACTGCGCCATCGGGCTGGCCCTCCTCGAGGACGGCATGCCGGTTCACGGGTGTGTTTATGACCTGAGCAGGGACGTCATGCTGCACGGCGGACCGCTGTTCGGTCTGTGGGAAAACGATTCCCGAATGGATCGCGGCGTCACGGGAAGCCATGAAACCCTGATTGGCTTCCACAGGCCGAACGATCCGGAGCGGCTGCCCGGTGCCTCGGCCATACTCTCGCGGTACAAGATTCGCGGACTCGGAAGCGCGACTCTCCATCTGGCCTACGTCGCAACCGGGCTGCTCGACGGCTCGGTCGATTTCAACCTGAAGGTCTGGGACCTGGCATCGGCGGTACCCCTTTGTGCCGCCGCGGGCGTCGAGGTACGGTTCCTGAACGGGGAGCAGTTCCCGATGCGCACATTCGACCTCTCGATGGAGCGGATCGTCTACGTGGCGGGGCGGCCCGAAGTGGCTTCCCAGCTCGCGGCGCTCATCGAATCCTGACAGCCGCGGCAGCAGGACCCGGATGGGGCGCCGGCCTTCAATGGCGCAGAAATCTCGTTGTCTCTCCGCTGGGAATAAAGATCCTCAGGGGTTCTCTCAACGGTGATGAGTTCCCACGCATTTACGCAGCTGGTAGATACGCATTATGCGTCCCTATACAGGTTTGCGCTGAGTCTGGCCAGGAACACGCCAGACGCCTCGGACCTCGTCCAGCAGACGTTTTTCATCTGGGCGACGAAGGGCCATGCCTTGCGCGATGCCGCGAAGGTGAAGGCCTGGCTGTTCACGACCCTGTACCGCGAGTTCCTGAGGGGACGCCGCAGGAGCGCCCGTGCCACTTCGCTCGACGACCTCCCTGCGGTGAAGAACGACGTCACGGCCGAGGATGTTGATCGGGTAGCCAAACTCGACGCGGCCACGGTCCTCGTTGCACTTCAATCGGTGGACGAGATCTTTCGCGTTCCGCTGACGCTCTTTTACCTCGAGGACCTTTCCTACCAGCAGATCGCGACCTCGCTCGACATCCCGATCGGCACGGTGATGTCACGCCTTTCCCGCGGGAAGGCCCAGCTGCGTGCGGCGCTTGCCAGCCAGGATCTCGAGGGATCCAAGATCGTCCCATTTTCAGAACGCAGGAGCGCGCAAGCATGACAAACGAGCAGGCAAAATTCATTCTCAGTGGCTACCGCCCGAACGGCCAGGATACGTCTGACCCGTCGGTGGTCGAGGGGTTGAAGCAGGCGAAGCTGGATCCGCAGCTGGCGGACTGGTTCGCGAAGGAGCAGGCGCATGCCGCTTCCATCGCCGCGAAGCTGCGGGAGATTGCGCCTCCGCCGGAACTTCGGAGTGCCATCCTTGCAGGGTCCAGCGTCAGCGGCGACGGAGCCGCTCGCAGTCCCTGGGCCCGCATCGTTGGCTACGCGGCGGCTGCGTGCCTTCTCGTGGCCCTCGGCTTCCTCGGCTACAGGGCGTCAATGGATCCGACGCAGGGCAATCGCCTGGCATCGTTTGCGATTCGGGATGCCCACGCCTCCCCGCATGGAGCCAGCGGCACCCTGACGAATATCGTTCGCACGGCACTCGCCGACGAAGCCCTGGCGCTCTCGGCCGACGTCCCGATTGACTACGAGGCGCTGCTCGACAGCGGCTGTCGCACGGTGGACCTCGATGGGCACGATGTCATCGAAGTCTGCTTCCGCCGTTCCGGTGCACGCGTGCATCTCTACGCTGCGCGAATGGACGAGTTCCCTGCCGAATTGATTCAGGGCGACGTGAAGAGCGGCCGGATAAACGGGATGAATTTCGTCAACTACACCTGCGGCGAGCTCCAGTACATCCTGGTGAGTGAGGCTCCGCTGGAGACGTTGCTTGGAATGCTGTAGGGCGGCCCGGCAGGGCGGAGGTTTTTACGCTGAACCGGCGCATTTGGTGCCTTGATTGGCAGGGCCATCCTGTAAATCCAGGGCTCGGCCTGCACCGCATTCGAGCGATCGCGAAGCTGATTCCCGGCGTTTCGCCGCGGGATTTACAGCTGTGAATTATCGATGGGGAGAAAATCTTCCCGGACAAGCTGTTGTTTCCAATGCACCTCGGTGATTCGTGATTATCACTGCCGCAAAAAAACGCCCCCGAGAATGAACCATGCTCAGGAGAAAAGGTCATGGCCGCAGTGAAAATGTTCGAGCGTTCAGGTTACATCACATCAATTAAGGTCGTAGCGATTGCGCTGGCGGTCCTCACGATGTCGGCGGGTGCGCAAGCCTCCGAGCCGACGCGTTGGGAAACGTTGCACGCGATCCATACCGTGGAAAATCCGCACAACTCCCGCCGGCCGGGTCCTCGCGGTGAACTCGGCGCCTACCAGTTCCGTTCGGATACCTGGAAGATGTATTCGCGGCTGCATTTCAGTCATGCCCTCGACCGGTCTCGATCGGATGAAGTCGCGGTGCGGCACTACGAGTGGATCCGTGAGGGCCTGATCCGCGCCGGGATGGACGCGTCGGCATACAATATCGCGCTTGCCTGGAACGCGGGCCTGAGCCGGGTCGTGAAGGGCAACGCCTCGGCGGCGAGCCGGAACTACGCCGAGCGGGTGACGAACATCGCCTTCGAGCTCCATCGGCGCCTCGAATCCGAGCGCCTGGTTCTGACGGACGCGCGCTAGGCAGGCGCCGCGCCCGCTGGAAGGCGCTTCAGTCTACGCTCCCTCAAATAGGCTGGCCTGCCCGGAGCGCCGGCCAGCCGACTTCCCTGCCTCCCTGGGCGGGGGAGGGAGGTGCCCGGGCGGCTTGGTCGTCTTCTGGGCAACCGCGAGTTCACGGTCGGCGACGATCCGGTCGCAGATGGAGTGGAGGTGCAGGCGCAGCCAGCGTGCAGTCGTGCTCTCCGGGCGATAGTCGGCTGGGCCGTATCCATGTATCCGCTGCGCCTGGAGAAGGCGGTCGTTCTGCGCGAATTCCGCCGCGTTCGCGGGATCGTGGACCGCGTATGCCCGACCCCCTCCGCCCTTGACCACCGAGAAACTCGGAATGTCGCTTGGGCCGTCCGCGATGTAGATCATGTTCTGGAAGGGAATGCGCCGGTCCTCCGGTGGCACCTTCGCGTTCACGTCGATCGCCGGGTTTCGATTCGTGCCCTTGTTGATCTCGAAGAGGGCGCGTGTCTTCGTCGTGTTGTCGATTACCAGGCCGATCTGCGCGATCTCGGCTTCGGCGCCGAGTTCAAACTCATCCTGCCGCAGGAAGCCCGGCTGGAGGGGATTCTCGATGAACTCGCAGCCCCATACCCCGTCGACATGGTTCGCCACGTCGTTGCCACGGATCATCTCTGCGAGCCCGGTGCTCACGATGTAATGCTCGAGGGTGATCTCGTGCTTCGCGTACTCGGGCTTTTCCCGCACCCATTTCCTTGCGACCGAGAAGAATCCGGGCAGGCCCGGGTGCAGCGCGATGTCCCTGCCTGCCTCCCGCAGGATGCGATTGTTCAGTCCGGCCATCGGGCCGGCCAGGACGTAGGTCAGGAGGTGATTGAGGTACGCGATCTCCGGCGAGAGGTGGTAGCCGCGGTTTCGATAATGCCCCACGAGGCTGTTCGTCTCAGCCCAGAAAGTGCCCTCGTCGACCCCATACCTCCGGAACAAGGGGGCCTGCATGTACTCGGGGATTAACGTCTTGTCGAAATCCCAGATGCAGGCGATTATGTTCTGTGTGAAAAGCGTCGTGGCCATGGCTGAACGGCATCGCTAGGCACTCGCACCGGCGCCGCTCGCGGCCGGCACACAATCGGCATCGCGCGCGGCGCGCAATCGGCAAATCGGGCTCCGAGGCGCCACTGACTTTGCATGGACGATCTTCCAGACATTTCCCCATTCCGCCGACGCCACGAGGAACTCGCGGCCCAGATGGCTGCGCCCGAATTCTACGGCAACCCGCGTGCAGCGGCGGAGGTGACCCGTGAGCACCAGCGCCTGGGAGACCTTCTGGATGCCCGGGAAAGGCTGTCGCGCCTCGATCGCGAGCGGCAAGAGGCTTCCGAGCTTTCACGTGCAGCAGCGGACCCGGCCCTGAGGGAGCTCGCGTCATCGGAGCTTGCCGACCTCGATGCCCGGCGAGCGGCGCTCCGTGAGGAAGTCCTGAGGGCGATGATTCCCCCGGAGCCGACGGATTCGCGAAACACGATCCTCGAGGTGCGCGCGGGCACGGGTGGAGAGGAGGCGGCCTTGTTCGCCGCTCAGCTCGTGCGCTTGTATCAGCGCTATGCGGAGCGTCAGGGCTGGCGTGTGCAGCCAATCTCCACGAGCACCGCGGACCGTGGGGGAGTCCGGGAAGCTATCTTCCTGGTTACCGGAACCAATGTCTACCGGCGGCTCAAGTTCGAGAGCGGGGTGCATCGTGTCCAGCGGGTGCCGGTCACGGAGGCGAATGGCCGCATCCACACGTCAACCGTGACGGTCGCGGTGCTGCCGGAGGCCGAGGAGGTCGATATCCGGATCGACCCGCAGGATCTCGAGATCACGGTCAGCCGAGCGAGCGGGCCGGGAGGGCAGGGCGTCAACACGACGGATTCCGCCGTCCAGATCCTGCATCGGCCGACCGGACTCATCGTCCAGTGCGCCGACGAACGCTCCCAGATCAAGAACAAGGCACGCGCCATGACCGTCCTGCGATCGCGGCTGCTCAAGCTTAGGGAGGAGGAGGAGCATGCGAAATATGCCGCCCGCCGAAGGAGCCAGATCGGTTCCGGCGACCGGAGTGAGCGAATCCGAACCTACAACTTCCCCCAGAACCGGCTGACCGACCACCGGATCGGGCTGACGCTCCACGGACTCGCGCCTGTCATGGAAGGCGAGATCGACGAGCTAATTGACGGATTGCACCGCGCGCACCTTCGTGAGCGACTGGCCGAGCTGACCGGGGATGCGCTGCCTCCACTGGTGCGCATGGCCGGAGGCGAGGATGCCTGACGCGTCCATGCTGACGGTACTCGAGGTCATTCAGCGAACGACGGGATTCCTCGACCAGCGCGGCATCCCATCGCCAAGGCTGAATGCGGAACTGCTCGTCGGCCACGTGCTCGGCCTGCCGCGGATGCAGCTCTACGTGCAGTTCGAACGACCGCTTGGCGAAACCGAGCTGGCGGCACTTCGCCCACTGGTCCGCAGGCGATCGAACCACGAACCGCTCCAGTATATTCTTGGAACGGCGTCCTTCCACGGGCTGGTGCTCAAGGTGGACCGGCGTGCCCTCATACCGCGACCGGAGACCGAACTGCTAGTCGAGAGCGTTATCAAGGAGGTCGAAGGCCGTTCGCCGCCGGCTCGGATTCTAGACCTTGGGTGTGGCACGGGTGCGATAGCCCTGGCGCTGGCCACGCGTTTCAAGGATGCGCACGTGACCGCCGTGGATGAGAGCGAGGCGGCACTTGAACTTGCGGGCGAGAACGTCGAATCGACCGGACTCGGCGCTCGGGTGAGGCTGCTGCGTTCGGACTGGTTTTCCGCGCTCGATGCGTCGGAAGTGTTCGACCTGATCGTGGCCAATCCTCCCTACCTGACCGAGGAGGAGCTTGCGACCGCTGCACCGGAGGTTCGCGATCATGAACCCAGGACGGCGCTGGTCCCTGGGGACACGGCGGGAATCTCCGCGCTCACGGCCATCTTGCAGGATGCGCCGAAGCGCATGAATCCCGGAGGACTGCTTGCGCTCGAGACGGGGACGCAGCAGCACGCCGCGCTTGTGGCGGAAGCCGAGCGACTCGGCCTGGTTTCCGTCCGGTCGCTGCGCGACCTTGCGGGCCGCGACCGGTTCGTGCTCGCGAGCCGACCCTGAGGCTCAGCCGTTCCTCGGACGAAACACTGCCACGGGGGCCGGGCCGCTGGCGTTGCTCAGGAGCGCCTGCTGGTTGAATGCCAGCACATCCTCGAGCACACGGAGGCTTTCCCGCAGGGCGATGTCCATGTCCTCGTAGCCGCCGTCGGCGTTCAGGCCGAGGATGTTGAATGCCTGCTCGTCCTCCTCCTCGACGACGAGACGCTGCGGCGGTTCGGCGAGGCGAAACTCGGTGAAGGCAAAGCGGCTTTCCGAAAGCACGTCGAATTCGGCCTTCATGAGTGTCCGGAAGGCGTCGTTCTCCTCCTTCTTTGTCTGGCGGGCCACGAGGTTGAGCGAGACTCCCTTGAGTTCCTCCTGGTCCTGCCGGAACCAGTCGATGTAGCGGTTGAGGAAATCGAACTCGGGAAGCGTTCCCTGGCGCTGGCGGCTGGATTCCAGCAGCGAGGACCTCACAAGCGGATCGAGCGGGCGCCCGTTGAACAGGCTTGTCGGGATCTCGTCCCACGCGAGCGGGTTCTGGAGATCCTGTTCCCCGATGTTGGTCACGTACTGGTAGGGCGAGGGGAGGATGATATCGGGCACCACGCCCTTGAGCTGGGTCGATGAGCCGTCGGGAAGGTAGAATTTCTGAACGGTGAGCTTCACGGCGCCGACGCGCGAGGCGGCGCCGGGAATGCGACGGTCGCGCTGCAGCTCGACAAGTGTCTGCACCGTGCCTTTGCCGTGGGTCGAGGTATCGCCGATCACGACGGCACGCCCGTAGTTCTGAAGTGCGCCTGCAACGATCTCGGATGCGGAGGCGCTGAAACGGTCGACGAGCACAGCAAGCGGGCCCGTGTAAGCGACGGAGGGATCCTGGTCGCTGCTGACGTCCACCTGGCCCGAGTACCGTTTCACCTGGACCACGGGACCCCGGTCGATGAACAGACCGGCGAGGTCGATCGCCTCGGAAAGCAGGCCGCCGCCGTTGCGGCGCAGGTCGAGCACGAGGCCCTCGATGCCTGCGTCCCGCAGGCGGGTAATGAGCTCGGCGACATCGCGAGTCGCGCTCGGCGCCTCGGGGGAATTTCCGTCGCCGTAGAAGGTCGGAAGCGTGATCACGCCGAGCTTGTTCAGGCGACCCTCGGCTGAGGGCACATCGAAGATCGCGGCATGGGCGCGCTGGGCGTTGAGCTTCACGACATCGCGGTTGATCACGATCTCGCGGCGTATCGAGGAATCCATGCCTGCCGGCCAGATCGTGAGGTGCACATTGGTGCCCTGGGTGCCCCGGATGAGCTGCACGATCTTGCGAAGCTTCATGCCGACGACGTCGACCGCTTCCGCGCCTGCCTGGGCAACGGCCACGATCCGGTCTCCCGGGTTCAGCAGCTTGCCGAGGTCGGCCGGGCCTCCGGTGATGAGCTCGCGGATCACGCAGTAATCGTCCTCGTTCGTCTCGAGCACGGCGCCGATGCCGACAAGTTCCAAGCGGATCTGGATCTCGAAATCCTCGAAAGTGTCGGGCGAGAGGTAGCTCGAGTGCGGGTCGTAGAGCCGTGCGATTGCCGACAGGAAGGATTCGGCGATCTCGAGAGACTCGGTCTCCCCGATCTGCCGCAGCAGGCGCTCGTAGCGGCGACGAACCACATCCTTGGCTTCGACCAGCGGGTCGACGGGCTCGGCCTCGGGAGCGAGCTCGGCGTCATCCCCATTATTGGCTGTCTGGCTGAGGAGTTCCGCGAGCAGCTCGTACTTGAGCCTGCGATTCCATAGATCGTCGGCCTCGGCGGAGTTCGAGGGCCAGGGAGCGTCGGAGCGATCGACGGGGTAGGTATCGTCACCCGTGAAGTCGAAATCCCCGTCGAGATGCTGGAGGACCCAGTTGATGCGCGCCTCCGCGCGGCGGGCGTAGGTCGAAAAGATCGCATAGGCGGCGTTAACCCGGCCGCGCTCCACGTTGAACTTGAGTGCGTTCCCGTACTCGCCCTCCAGTTCCGCGCGGTCAGTATCGAGGAAGAAGAGGCGCCTTTGGTCGAGGTCCTTCATGTACATCTCGATCGCCTTGCCGAAATCCTCGAGTCGCACGGCCTCGCGATTGAGGTGCACGTTCTCCAGGTAGCCGATCGTCTGTTGCGCCTCGCTCGTAATGACGAGCGGCGTCTCGAAGGTGCGATCAGAGATCGACGTTGCCGGCGGTGCAGATGCGCCGATCGCCAGGATCGACAGGCCGACGAAGAGGGGAAGGAACGCCTGGGAAATGGAGCGACCGGAGGTTTTCGGATTCTGCGGCATGGAATTTAGGACGGCTTGCGGGGGGAAATGTTTCAGTTGGGATGAATTTGTGGGCGCCGGGCCGGACATGCTGCGCCCCTAGCG
>JAYQOU010000010.1:0-95689 GCA_038144975.1 Candidatus Salsuginivita brisbanensis
CCCCTCCCTGCTGCCCCGGGGGTCACCCCCGCGGGGGGGCCCCCCCGCGGGGGGGCCCCCCCCCCCGGGTTTTTTATACTCGGCGCCGGAGGCGCCGACAGGCGCGAAGCGGCTGCCCCTGGGTTCGACGAAGTGCCGCAATGCGGCACGTAGATGGGGCGACGCGAAGCGTCGATCGCGGAGGGATTGGCCGACGGCCACCCAATCCCCGCTTGCCCCGGCGAAGCCCTGTCCGTTCAGGGCGAAGTCGGGTGGGGACGCCATCCTTCGCTCGGCGCAGCCGAGCTACGGATGGCACGGCCATCTTAAGAAATGAGGAACCTTCGCCCTTCGGCAGGCTCAGGGCTTCCTACTTCGCCCTCCGGGCTTCGAAGGACAGAACCGATGGCACGGCAAGCATGATCGAGTTTCGCGGATCATTCTGTCGCCTTCTCCGTGACTTCTGTAGGATCCGGCTTCATGACGGACGCCGACCAGCCCGATCCCGTAGAGATCCCGATCTCGGGTGAGCTGGATTTGCACACGTTTCGGCCGGGGGATGTCGGGGAGTTGCTGCCGGTGTGGTTCGCGGAATGCCGGAAGAGGGGAATCTTCGAGGTGCGGGTCGTCCACGGGAAGGGCACCGGCACGCTTCGGGCCACGGTGCACGCGCTGCTGCAGAGGGATCCACTCGTGGCGGGCTGGCGTTCTGGCAACGAGTCGAGCGGCGGCTGGGGCGCGACGATCGTGACGCTTAGGCCAGTGAGCCGGTGAGCCGGTGGCCTGTGGCCGCCCTGCTTCGCCCGTTGGGCTACGCAGGGTCTTCGCTTCGCTACGAGTGAGCGGACTTTTTAACCGCAGATTCGATCAGATTGGCGCGGATCCAATCTTGGGCATTTTGTTGCGGCCGGCGATCAGCGACTCGCTGAAAACCCAACGTCACATGGATCGAATCCGATCTTATCCGCGTCGATCTGCGGAGATAACAGAACAAAAAGGAGCGCGCCGCGGACGGCGCGCTCCTGAAATGTCAGTGCGATGTTTGACTCTGCGAGTCCCGGTTACTGACCGAAGCCGCCGCGTCCGCCACGGCCGCCGCCGCCACCGCGTCCGGTCGCGACAGCCTGCGTGATGTCGGGAATGCGATCCGCTGGGATGCTCATCTGCGTCATCACCCGGGTGAAGCTGTCCGAGCGGGCCTCGGCCAGGGCGCGTTCCGCGTTGGCGACCTGGGAGGCCCTCGCTGCGAGCGTTGCCGGATCGGCGGGGATTGTCAGTGACGCGGCCACGAGGGCGGTGGATGCCACGTCGCGGGCAGCCATCTCGCGGGCAGCACCTTCGTTCACGCGGACTACCGCGGTGTTCTCGAGGTCTGTCAGGCCGCCGCGGCCGTTGGTGCCGATGAACAGGTTTGTTGCTGGCGCGCCGATACCCGGCGTGCCCGCAGCTCCACGTCCGCCGCCACGTCCGACAGCGCCCGGAGCGGCGGCCGGACCGCCGGGTCCACCGGGGGCTGCCCCCGGGCCTCCGGCAAGCGCGGCTCCGCGACCGCCGCCACCGCCGCCTGCGCGGCCAAAGCCCGCCGGCATCGGTTCGTCGATCAGGTCCTGGAGCGCCGCGCGCTCGGACTCCGGAATCTGTGAGATCGCATCGATGCGGAGGCCGCCCAGAGCGGCCGTCGTGCCATAGTAGGTTGCGGGCGCAGTCGTGTAGTAGCTCATGTACTCGCGACGCAGCTCAGGGGTCCAACCCGCGTGCAGCACGCGAAGCAGCTGGGCGTAGAAGATCTCGGCGTCCTGCTTCGCGAGCGTCGCCTGCGGGATGCCGATATTGGCACCGGTGACTTCACCGCGGTCCTGGCGCTGGCGCTGCTGCGGGTTGATCCATTCCTGGATCCCGTAGTAGGGATTGTCGGGAGCGGTGCGCAGGAGGGCCATGACCTTGGTCGCCGCGCTCGGCGCCTCGAGGTAGACGAGGACCTCGGCGACTTCGCGGTTGAGCTCCTGGTGCTGTCCCGGGAGCAGGGGGTCGAGGCGGGCGATCACGCGCGCGGCATCGTCATCGGACGGGCGCCCCATGCGAATCATCGTGAGCTGGTAGGCGCGGACGAGGTCGAGCTTGTCCTGGTAGGTGAGGTGCGTCAGTGGAATTCGGTTCAGCGCGGCAAGCATCCGGGACTGCAGCGCCTTGTCCCGAGCAGGCGAATCGGGCGCCGTGTGGTACTCGTCGCGGCCGCTCATGCGGGCGAGCGAGGCGATCGCCGCGATCGCCTTGCGCGGATCGTTTTCCGTGAGCGCGCGTTCGCGCCACTGGCCGATCTCCTGCCACTCGAGGGCAGTGCGGGCGGCATAGCGGATGGCGCGATCGTCATCGCTCAGGTAAGGCCAGACGGCCGCGACACCGCCGGCACTCGGCGCACCGTGGTAGCGCTCGATGCCGTGCCGCAGTTCCCGCATGGCCTGGTAACGGGTGTCGGGAGCCGTCGGAGCAGTGGACTCGTTGCCGACATAGGTGATGCGGTAGAGCTGCGTGCCAGTGGTCATCACGAGCAGGGAGCCGTCCGCCGGATTGGAGATGATTCCGGAAACCGCGAAAGGACGGCCGCTTACGAATGGCATCGGCACCGCCTGGTAGGACGATCCGTCCGGGGTGAGCATGACGGCCCAGAGGTTGCCGAACGACCAGTCCGCGATGAAGAACGCGTCCTGGTAGCGCGCCGGGAACTTCGTCCCTGTGCCGAAGCCCGATCCGACAGGAGATCCCGAGCCCACGACACCGATGGTGCCGAAGAAGTCGAACCGGTGGAATGGATGCACCTTCGAGCCCGAGCGCCAGCCGGCGTCGGATCCGCTGGTCGCATGGATGATCGGGGTCGGGCGATAGCCGACGGTGAAGCCCATGTTCGGCTCCTCGTCGGCGTCGTACACGAAGAGCTCGCCGTCCTTGTTGTATGCGTGCGAGACGGGGTTTCGCATGCCGATCGACCAGATCTCAAAGATCGAACCGTCGGCATTGAAGTTCATGATGTGTGCCTCGGGCGCGCGGTGGAAACCGGGCGGGCTAAGATCGGGGCGCATCACCAGGTTGTCCTCGCCCCAGGCGACGGGAACGCGGCTCCGGTTGAAGTTCGACAGGCGGGTGGCGTTGCCGCTGATCACGGAGATCATCTGCCCGTCCGGCGTGAGCTGGAGCGTGTGCGTGCCGTGGTCGGAACCGTCGCCAGCCCGGGTGCGAATCACGCGGCTCTCGTCAAACACGTCGTCGCCGTTCGTGTCGCGCATGCGGAACGTGCCCGTGGTGCCGCCGCGGTTCGCGTTGAAGTACAGGCTGTCGAACGCGTACAGGATGCCCTCGGATGCGTAGATCGGCGCCTCGGGCGTCGACTGGATCATCTCAATGCGCACCGGGTCGCTGCTTCCGGCGTTGGGAATGGTGAGACGCGCGATCCGGGGCGTGCCGGTATAGGTCGGCACGATCAGCCGGCCGCGATTGTCCCAGGCCAGGGCAACCCACTGGCCTTCGGTACCGAGATCGGTGACGTGGAGGAGTTCGAGCTTGAAACCGTCGATGACGGTGAAGTCGCGGCCAATGAAGGTGCCGTCCGGCGAAGATATCGTATTGTCTGCCGGGTTGAGCTCAGCGAGGGCCGCGAAGGATTGGCTGGCCACAGCAATCACGGAGGCCAGCAAGGTGAGGAGTCGTTTCATAGAGGATGAGATACCAGCGGGTTATCTAACTGCCAGTAACAGCACCTGACTTGAGTCGCCCTTGGGGGAAGGGTGTCGGGGGAATGACAAACCTGACATGGAGCAATGACGGACCGCAGGCAAGAACGTTGCGGGCCCAGGCACACAGAGATCGGTCTGCAGACTGTTTAACCGCAGATTCGAGCAGATTGGCGCAGATTCAAACCGGAAAATCTTGTTGGAATCAGTGATCCGCGATCCGCCGCAAACCCAACGCAATCTCGATCGAATCCGGTCTTTTCCGCATCGGTTTGCGGAAAGACCGAACCCGGGGAAATCCCCGCGCCGCGAACTTTCCGCGCACCTTTCGCGCAAAAATCCGCCGCAACGAAAAATATTTTTCTGCGCCCATGATTAGGGAACGAACGTTCCCGACGTTCATCTTCACGCACGTTTCCGCGATTCAGACAGCGATCCAGCGATCGTTGCTCGCGCGAATTCGTAATGAATTCCTGTTCGCACATCATCGCGCAGGAACACCTGCAAACGCGGTTTTTCAGAGGAGAAATCGCGTTTTCAGCAGCGAGCGCCGACTGAAAAACGGAACGCGCATGCGGATCGAAGATCGCGTTCGAAAACATCGCGCTCGCGTTTCGTCGAACGACAACGCGCTGAAAAAATTTTCCCGGTCGCGCGTTTTCGTTCAGCGTTTCGCGAAAACAAATTTTCAAAATCGTGACGAAAAAGTTCGCGTCCGCGGCGCAAATCGCACGGAATAAGTTATGTCCAGTCGGCTGCGGAAATAGAGCGAGCGATCGCAAAACCTTCCGCGAAGCCTGGACATCGGGTCGGGAATCTCACTCACCCGCGATCCACGACAGCCAAGAACAAACAAAAAAATGCCCAAGAAAAAGACTGCAAAGAAAGCGAAGAAGAAGGCCCCGAAGAAGAAGAAGGCCGTGAAGCGCAAGGCGGCGAAGAAGCGTCGCTAAAGCTATCGCGGAAAAGATTCACGAAGCGTCGAGGCGGATTTTCTCTTCCTCGACGTTTTCATTTAATCGGCCTGACCCGGTCTCCGGCGTCAGGCCGAATTATTTTTCGGAGCTGATTTTGCTTCCGTTGCGAGTTGCGCCGTGGCGCGGCCTGGGTTTCGTCGGCGCGTGCCACTTCCCCTCAACTCCAGCGTCGGGCGCCTGAGGATCGTCGGATTCCTCGAGGGCGTTTCCTTCCTCCTGCTGCTCGGCATCGCTATGCCGCTCAAGTACATGGCCAACCGTCCCGAGGCGGTTTCGGTCGTCGGGATGGCGCACGGCGTGCTGTTCCTGCTCTATCTTGCGGCCGCGATACAGGCCGCACTTGAACACGACTGGACCTGGCGAAAACCGGCACTGCTCTTCCTCGCGGCACTTCTGCCGTTCGGTCCGTTCGTCGCCGACGCGAAGCTGCTGCGAGCGCAGGAAAGCTGAAGCGCCATGCGGGACGAAACCGCATGCGGCCGAGATCACCTCTGGACTTCGCCGATGCATGGTGCACCTTGGGTCGCATGAGCACCGCGTCCCCCGGCCTGGGTCTGCTCGTCGTCGCAGGAATTCTCTCCGCGGGAGTCACGGCACCGGTGATCCGCGCGCAGGGAGGTGGGCGCGACCGCGAGGTGATGGCGCAGTTCGATCGCGATCACAACGGGCGCCTCGACGCCGCGGAACGCCAGTCGGCCTTTTCCGTGCTCCGCTTCCAGACCAGCAGCCGCGACGGACGCGGCCGCAACAACTGGGGACCGGCTGATGCCGGGGTGCGGCTCTCGCCGTCCGACGTGCAGCGTTATCCCGAGTCGGTGCCGCTCTTCGACCGCGGAACGCTGCGCACCCTCTTCATCGAGTTCGAGGACGCGAACTGGGAGCCGATGATGGCTGCGTTTCATCGAACCGACATCGAGATGCCCGCGCGGGTCATGGTCGACGGCCAGACATTCGAGGAGGTGGGAATCCACTTCCGCGGCAACTCCTCGTTCAGCTCCGTGCCCGATGGCTACAAGCGTTCGATGCTGCTCAGTCTCGACTGGGTGCACGGCGACCAGGAGTTCCTCGGCCACAACAAGCTTCGCCTGCTCAATGCGAACGAGGACCCGAGCTTCATGCGGGGCATCCTGGCGCTCGAGGTGGCCCGTTCCTACTACATGGCCCCGAGGGGAAACCTGATCCGCGTCGTCATCAACGGCGAGAACTGGGGCATCTACATGAACGTCGAGCACTTCAACGGCGACATGACGGGCGAGTGGTTCTCCTCGGGGCGGAACGATGCCCGATGGAAGGTCCCTGCGGGCGGAGGCGGCGGCGGCGGACGCGGCACCCTCGCCTACCTCGGCGACAACCTGTATTCCTACCAGGGCACCTACGAGATCAAGTCCGACGACGACCCGGCGCAGTGGGAGGCGCTCAAGGAGATGACGCGGATCCTGAACCAGACCCCGCCCGACCGGCTGGAGGAGGCCCTCGAAGGCGTGCTCGATGTGGACGGCGCTCTCCGCTTCCTCGCGGTCGACAACGTGCTCGTGAGCAGCGACGGCTTCTGGACCAAGGGGGCGGACTACGCGATCTACCGGGATTTCCGCGGCGTGTTCCATGTGCTGCAGCACGACATCAACGAGTTCTTCCTGCCCAATGCCGGACGCGGCGGCTCGACCCGCCTCAGTCCGCTGGTGAACGCCAACGACTCCTCGAAGGCGCTCGCATACCGCCTCCTTGCCGTGCCGTCCCTCCGGGAACGCTACCTGGGATATGTGCAGGAGATCAGCCGCGATTGGCTGGATTGGGACAAGATCGGTCCGATCGTGCGCGAGTACGACGACCTGATCCGCCGCGACGTCTTCCTCGACACCAAGAAGCTGTTCTTCAACGAGGACTACGTCGCCGGAGTCGAGGAGCGCCCGGTGTTCTCGGACCGCATCTCGCTGCACAATTTCGTCACCGAGCGCCGACGGTACCTCGACTCGTATTTCTCGGGCCAGTAGGTCGACCCCCATCGTTCTCGTTCTCTTAATCGTAATCGGGTAGGCGGCCCGAGAGAACGAGAACGAGAACGAGAACGAGAACGAGAACGAGGCAGGGGGCAGGAGGTAGGGACGACTCGCCGAGTCGTCCGCCCGGCAATCGGCCTACCGGCAATCCTTTTTGACTCCGCTCAGGGCCGAGCTGCCCGCGGCAGATGGCGAAGCTGAAATGGAGGGACCGGCTCCTGCCGGTCCTTACTGTTGACTGGCGTCGCTGCACCGGACGCGCGGAAGGGCGTCCCTCCACTGGTGTCCGGAAAGACCGCCCATTCTCAGCCTCGACTGCGGCGTGCGGCGCAAGCAAGGCTCGGGCCATGCGACAGCGGCCTTTTGGAAAACATGGGTTTTCGGTTTCCGAGATCGGATTCGGGGGCTGGGCCATCGGCGGGGGATGGGGGGCGCAGCGGGAGGCTGATTCGCTCGCGGCGCTCAATCGCGCGCTCGACCTCGGATGCAGCTTCATCGATACCGCCGCCGGCTATGGCGATGGTCGGAGCGAACGGGTGATCGCCAGCGTGCTCGCGCAACGGAAGCAGGCTGGCGACGAACGCGCTGCGTTTGTCGCGACAAAGATCCCGCCATCCGACGGACCCTGGCCGCCTTCGCCCTATTGCCGCGCAGACGAACGCTACGGCGAGAGCTACCTCCATAGTCGGCTCGAGGAACGTCTCTCGAATCTAGGCACAAGCCGCATCGACCTGCTGCAGCTGCACACCTGGACCCGCGCCTGGAACCGTGACCCGGCACCGCTTCGGCTCCTGAGGGCGATGCAGCGGGAGGGAAGCATCGGTCTCGTCGGCATCTCCACTCCGGAGCATGACCAGAACTGCGCCATCGATCTCATGCGCAACGGCTGGGTCGATTCGGTCCAGGTGATCTACAACCTCTTCGATCAGGAGCCTGCCGCCGAGCTGCTCGACGTGGCCCGCGAGTGCGGCGTCGCAGTCATCGTTCGGGTCGCGCTCGACGAGGGCGCGCTCTCCGGGAAATTCACGAGCGAAACGCGCTTCGGGGAAGGCGATTTCCGGAACGACTACTTTGCGGGCGATCGGCTGGAGAGGACAGTCGCGCGCACGAATGAGATCCGGGGGGACCTTGAGGGCAGCGGCTACACGATGGCCGAGGCCGCACTCAAATGGGTGCTCGCCCATCCGGCCGTTTCCGTGGTCATCCCCGGCATGCGAACGGCAGCGCAGGCCAAGGCGAACTGCCGGGTCTCGCAGCTGCCCGACATGCCAGCGGCGCTTGTCGAGCGACTGCGCCGGCACAACTGGCGCCGCGGCATCTGGTACGAGGGCAAGTAGCACCCGCGACATGGCTCGCCCGCGCACTTCAGCAAAAAGAAAAGCCGTCGCCAGTTCCGGCCTCCGGCTGCCGAAGGCGCCGCGATCCATCGCGAAGGGGAGCACGCTCAAGGACCTTTTAGACCGCGAGGCCGTCAGCTGCCTGGCGCACAACCTCTCGACAGTGCACGACGGTTTCGACGCCCGCGCATTTAGGACCACGGCCCTTCGCGGATTGGGTCCGCTTGCCATTCTGCAGCGGGGGCATCACCTAGCCGCCGCCCTGCGCGCCCACCTGCCGCACCGCTACGCCGACGCGATCGACATCCTGCTCCGTTCGCTGACGCCGCCGCTCAGCGCCACGGACGACTTCGGGCTCGGCGTGTTCTTCTACCTGCCGCACATCTGCTTCGTCTCCAACTACGGTCTCGACCCGGCGAACAACGGCGGCCGCGACCCTTTCGAGCTGTCGATGCGGGCTCAGCATGCGCTGACCCGACGCTTCAGCGCCGAATTCTCGATACGCCCGTTCCTCATCCGCTGGCCGGCGCGAACCCTAGGCCAGCTCATGAAATGGACAAAGGATCCGGATCCCCATGTTCGAAGGCTCTGCTCGGAAGGCTCCCGTCCCCGCCTCCCCTGGGCGATGCGCCTGCCCGCCTTCGTGGCGGATCCCCGGCCGACCCTCCCCATCCTTGAGGCGCTTAAGGACGACCCCGACCTCTATGTCCGCCGCTCGGTAGCCAACCACTTGGGCGACATCGCGAAGGATCACCCCAAGCTTGTCTTTTCGCTGTGCGAAAGCTGGGTCCGAGGTGCCTCTCCGGAGCGCCGCTGGCTGATCCGGCATGCGGTCCGCCACCCAGCCAGGAAGGGCGTTGCCGCCGCCCTCCGTATCCGCCGGATCGCAAAATGAGGGATCTCCCCCAGCCCGGTCACGGGTTTGGCCATATTCCTGCTGTATCAGGAAACAAATTCACGCGGATAACGTCAGACGGGGGGAATGATCCTGGTGCGAGCAATTGGCCACCTATGCATGGGCATCTGCTGCCTCGTGGCCTGCGTCGTCGCGATCGTGCTATCGATCCTGCTGCCGCAGAAGTGAGGAAGATGGAAGAAGCAGCATCCGAAACGCTGGGTGTCCCGCGGGGAAGTCCAACGGCCGCGGGACTACCGGGACCGGGCGCGTAGCGGAAGCCGCCAGGCTTTCGGTCCTGAAACCCCGGCGTCCGCGGAGTCAGAAGCGGACTCTTAATCTTAACCGCAGATTCGATCGGATTGGCGCAGATTCAATCCGGGGGCCGCTTGTTGGGGTCGGCACGCCGCAGGCCGATCTCCAAATCGTACTCTTAATCTTACTCTTACTCCCGCTCGTAATCGGGAAGGCAGCGGGCGAGAACGAGTAAGAGTAAGAGCACGATTAGGGAAGGACCCCGCCAGCGGCCGGCGTTGCCTCGGCGGCGGCCGCCCTGGCCGCTTCCCAGCCCGCGAGCTGACGGCGAACGCTCGCCATTCTGCTGAGGATGAACAGGCGGGGCGAGCTGCTGCCGCCTCCGCGGCCGCCTTCGTATTCCATTCGCGACCGCATAGCGACCGACTCGCGTGCGAGCGGTTCGCTCACGACAGGCTCGAGCTCGGCGATCATCGCAAGGAGGCGTTCCTCCGAGAACACGGTCTCGACGAGCTCGCGGACGATCGCCTGGTAGCGAACCGCGACCGCCGGATCGTCGAGCAGGTAATAGCCGAGTGGATTCTCGCCCGAGAAGGGATACATGAGATCCTCGCTGGCATTCGATCCGCCGAGGGCACCGAAGCTGCCGAAGGAAAGGTCGAGGTCCCAAGGGAGAAACCGGAACAGGTTGTCCACCGGGTCGAGGTAGATGTAGTAGTTGTGGCGTCCGCCGAGGAAGCTGTCCCGGTTCACCAGGAGCACATTGACGGCGAGGAACCGTAGGAACTGGTCGACATCGACGAACTCGGCGATGCGCTCGCGGAACAGCGGGACGCTCGGCTGGTTCACGAGCCGCGCGAACTCGATGACGCGGCGCTGCTCTTCCGGAGTCGCCTCGCGCTCGGGCCTCCAGATGGGAATGTAGGAGGACCAGTTCTCGCCATAATAGCCGACGCCGCCCTGCATGCGCTCGGGCTTGAAGAGCAGGCCGTCGCCCGGCGGCAGCGCCCAGCGCAGGAAGCGCCGGTTGACGTTCTCGACCACGGTGAAGAGCCCTCCGGTGGCGGACTCGTGGGTCCCCTCGACGGAAAACCGCATTTCCGCGTAGGCAGTCCTGGGCGCGGCCACGCCAGCCGCTCGGAAAATCGCGAACGCGAGCGTCTCCCGCATCCGGCTGCTGTCGCGGCCGCCCGCATTGAAGTTGATCGTCTCGATCCCTTCCCAGTCGTCCCGCCCTTCGAATAGGTCGGTCTTTACCTTCAGGTTCCGGTGCAGGCCCGCATACGGGCTGTAGCTGCCGTTGCCCTTGTAGCGCAGGCCGACATCGCGGAGGACCGAGTCCCCGGCGCGCAGTTCAGCGTGCACCCAGGGGAAGTACCCGCCGAAGCCTCCGCCAATGTGGATCATCCGGCCGTCTTCCCGCACGAAATCGTTCTCGACCGCGACCGTCCCGAAGTTTCCCCCGCGTCCTCTGGCAACGAAGGTCTCCCGCTGCAGGACCGACCATTCGTCCGCCGGCACCTCGACATGCACCTCATGCAGCCGCGTCATCCCGAAGACCTCGCTCTCCGGCTCGACCACCGGCACGATGACCGGTCGGATCTCCTGCGAAGGTGCGGCTGACGACCCGGCAGGCCCCTCCCCAGCCGACGCCGCAATCGAAACCGAGTGCGCGACGGCAAGGAGACAGCAGACCGCGAAACGATTCACCGGCGGCAGTCGGTATTGGTGCTTTCCTGGAGTCATCCAGCGGGGAGGTCGCGGCCAACGTGTCTGACAGCGCATAAAGGGCAATCCGGATTCGCCGAATTCCGTCTGCGGCGTCCCCTCACCCGCCTCGTATCCGAAAATCCCTTCATGACCAGAATATCACGCCCCAGGGCGAGGTGATGCTGGTCACGTCGCCTCGATTCCCGATCATGGAAAGCTCCCGTCCGAATTCCACCGCCTCCGGCCGCACATCACTATGGAAACATGCAACATCGACTACCGACTCTCCAACGCGACCAAGGCATCGTTCGACGAGCTATACCGCTCGCCGACGCCCGGGGCCTATTTCGAGCGCATGCACGAGCTCGGCTACCAGATCGGCGAGCGGGCGAACCCGTTTTTTCGCGCTGCCGCCGCCCTGCTTCGCTCCCGTCCCGGGTGCGACAGCTGCGTACGGGCCCTGGACCTCGGGTGCTCCTATGGCGTCGGAGCTGCACTCCTGAACCATGAGCTGTCGTATGAGGAACTCGCGCGCTTCTATTCCGAGCAGGAAACAGACTCATTCGAGGCATGCGTCGAGGCGACGCGGGGCCTTTTGGAGGAAACCCGGCGATCCTGGCACGTGCGCTGCCTGGGGCTCGACTCCTCTCCCGAGGCGATCCGCTTCGCGACGGCCGCCGGCCTACTCGACGACGGGATCGACAGGAACCTCGAGGAGACGCCCGAGATCCCGAAGAACAAGCTGTCCGCAGTCAGGCGATGCAGCCTGATGACCAGCACCGGGGCCATTGGCTATGTGGGCGAGCGCACTCTGTCCGCCGTTCTTCGTGAGCTGGGTCGCGAAACCGAGCAGGGCCCCTACATCGTTGTAACCATCCTCCGGCAGTTCGATCCCACACCGGTGACCGCAACGATGCAGCGCCACGGATACCGGTTCGAGAGGATCCCGGGGGTGCGGCTGTGCCAGCGCCAGTTCGAGTCAGAAGAGGAGCAGGAGGGCGCGCTGAAACTCGTCCGCCAACGCGGCCTCGACACGACCGACTGGGAGTCAACCGGTCATCTGTACGCGGACCTGTTCGCCGGCGCCCCGGAAGCGGAGTTCGAGGAACTCCGCACCTGCCTTCTGGATGCCCATCGCGAGGAATCGCTCGATCTCGCCCGGGAACCAAACTACCTGAGCGGGCCTCCCAAGGGTTCAGCTGATATCCAAGGTAGGGATGGCACGTCGTGCCGTCCGGCTGAAATCCGGTGACAGCCATCCCGGCGCGCCTGACAGGCCCGCCCTACCCCCTGCTCTCCGAATCGTACTCGTACTCTCTCTCCGCTAACAGATCGCCTCCGGCGAGAACGAGAACGAGAACGAGTAAGAGTAGGAGTACGTTCGACCAAGGCTACTCGGAGCGGAGCGGAGACCCTGCGAAGCCCAACGGGCGAAGCAGGGCGGCTACCCCTTCGACGAGCTCAGGGCTACTGCCTCACTGGATACCGCCGGCTTCAGGTCGCGGTAGATTTTTGCCAGGAGCTTTTCGCGGCTGCTCGCGGCGCCTCGCACGATGGGCGTCATGCCGGTTGCGCCAGGGACGTGCTTCGAACCCCACACAGCCAGATCGACCATCGTAGGTGCCAGTTCGATACCCTTGGGGGTGAGCCGGTACAGGAAACGATTGCGTTCGAGGGGATGCGGTTGCCGCTCGATGAGACCGGCATCGGCAAGTCGGCTGAGGCGATCTCCGAGAACATTCGGCGAGATCCCCTCCCCCGAAGTGAGGAAATCCCCGAATTCGCGATGCTGCCGAAACATCAGGTCGCGGATCACGATGAGGGACCAGTGGTCACCGACTATATCGAGTGCTCCTGCTACCGGACAGTTGGAACGCCGCCCCGGCATCGCACTTCTAATCGCAGCCATGAACTCATTTACATCCAGAGAGTTGCGCACGGCAAGGCCAGACCCTGCTCCTGTCCACAACCTCAGATACCAGTGGAGAATCCTGGCCCCTCAAGAGGCGGCCTTCCTGGGGGTATCGCAAACCCAACCCTGACAATCGCGCAACCGCAGTCGCGGCCGAGCGCCATGATCCACACACCTAAACACTTGTGAACCTCCCCAGCTTCGCGCACCCCATGATCGACCGGTCAGCCTGATCCTTCCCCGATCTTCAGCCGGACCACCCCGCCCGTGACCCACCCCGAATCATCCGACCACCGCCCGTCGAAGGCTCATGCCGGGAAATCCGCGAAACGGACCCGGCGAAACCTGATCGCACTGGGCTCGGCCGCGGTCGTCGCAGCCTACGCTGCCGGATTCGCCCGCACCTGGGAGGCTGCCGACCGGATGGCGAGCGAGCAGCGGCCGCGCGCCGATGTCGACGATGCCGCCGGCATTGTCATGGCCCGCCTGCTCGAGTCGGAGGCTCCCAGCCTGCCGGTCGCGGCGACGGAAAGCATCCCGGCAAATGCACCCGTTCCGCCAGTCCCGGCAGCGATGCCTGCGGAAGCCGCGCCGGTGGCTGAGGTAGTGACTCGGAAATACAAGGACGGATTCTTTTTCGGATGGGGCTATTGCCGGCACGGTGAGCTGAAGGTGCTGATCGAGATCAAGGACGACCGCATCGTCTCGGCCACGATCGACGAGTGCTACACGCGCTACTCGAAGAACGTGATCGCCATCCTGCCGAAGCGCGTCGTCGACCGCCAGAGCCCCAATGTCGACTGGGTTTCCGGTGCGACACAGAGCTCGGACGCATTCTATTATGCAGTGGTGGAGGCGCTGAAGGCGGCGAAGCCGTGACCGCCGGCGGCGTCCGCTCCGCAGCCCTGATGGGCACGATCGTCACCATCGAGGTGGCAGGCGAATCGGCGGGAGATTCGGATTCCCGGGAACGCTCCATCGATCGCGCCTTCTCCTGGTTTCGCGAGATCGAGCGGATCTGCAGTCGGTTCGAGCCGGAGAGCGAGCTGAACCTCCTCTCGTCGGCCATGGGAACCCCGGTCGTCGTGAGCCAACCGCTCTTCGAGGCACTGGCATTCGCCCTCGCCGTCGCGGAGGACACGGATGGTGCGTTCGACCCTACAATCGGGCGCGAGCTCGAACAGCTTGGCTTCGATAGAAACCACCGCTCGGGAGCGGTAGTCGCACACAATCAGATCGCCGCCGACCGCCGCTCCTCGTGGCGCGATGTCACTGTCGACGCGGAAAACCGCTCCGTGACACTCAGGCGCCCTCTCGTGCTCGACCTCGGCGCCGTGGCGAAGGGACTCGCGGTGGACCTCGCCGCGCGCGAGCTGCAGCCGCACTCGGACTTCGCAATCGACGCGGGAGGCGACCTGTATCTCGGCGGCCTCAATCCCGAGGGGCTTCCCTGGTCGGTCGGCATTCGCGACCCGCGGGACACCGGAAACCTGCTCGCGTCCGCAAAGGTGTCGAACCTGGCGGTGTGCACCTCGGGAAACTATGAGCGCTCGGGAAAACACGGCGCACGCCACCTGCTCGACCCGAGGCTGAGACGGACCGCTGACGCGGCGGCGAGCGCAACGGTCGTCGCGCCCTCGACGATGGTCGCCGATGCGCTCGCGACCGCCGCGTTTGTGCTCGGTCCCGAGGAGGGTCTCGCCCTCCTGCGGCGCCATGGGGTCGAGGGCCTTATCGTTTCACCCGACTTCGAGGTGTTGGCGACGGAGGGGTTTCCCCATGAGTGAACTCACCGTCACCCGGCCGGCCCTGCCGCGGATCGCCACGTACTTCCGCAGGCCGAAGGGAATCCTGATCCTCATCCTCGCGGCCTTGGTCGCGTGTGCCGCCGCCGGCCCCGGCTGGGCAGCAGTCGCTCCCGGGCTCGCCGCGGCGTGCCTCGCGGCCGTCGCGGTCGACCTTCCGATCCTCCGCATGCGCAAGGGAGCCTGGATCTTCCCCGACGGCGCCCTGCTCACGGGCCTGATCGTCGCGATGGTGCTGAGCCCGATCGTGCCGATTCACGTCTTCGCGATCACCTCCGCCGCGGCTGTCGCCAGCAAGTACCTGGCGCGGACGCATACCGCCAACCTCTTCAATCCCGCCGCGCTCGCGCTCGTGGCCGCCTACCATGCATTCGACACGCCCCAGGACTGGTGGGGCGCGATGCCCGAGATCACGCCGCTGGCGCTGGTACTGCTGGTCGCCACCGGGGTCTTCATGACCGAGCGCGTCAACAAGCTCGCGCTGCTGCTGACGTTCCTCGGGGCCTACTGGATCCTGTTCACCGCCCGCGCCTGGCTCGGGGATCCTGCGCATGTCGTCGAGATCTTCCGAGCACCCGACCTGCACGCGGCGCTGTTCTTCGGATTCTTCATGCTAACGGATCCGCCCACCTCGCCTCCGCGTCCGCGCGACCAGGTGACCTTCGGCCTGATCGCCGCCGTGGTCTCTTACGCGGTGTTCGAATACTTCGGGGTCGCCTACTACCTCCTTGCCGGCCTCCTCGCCGCCAACCTCTGGGAAGGCTGGCGGCGCCTTCACGCCCACCGGAATCGCCGGCCGCACGGGCACTGACGGAATGTTTCCCAATTCCGCTCCTTCGCGCTTTCGCGATCTGCTTGTCGCCGCCGAAACCCGGCCCTTCGCGGTCCCTCCTAGCGGGTTGAATCTTTCGGAAACCCCCTCATGGTCGGCCTTCCCCGTGCCGCCTCGAGCGGCGCTTCACCCCAACCCCAGGTAACTCCCCAAGATGACACTCAGCGAAATCGCGAAACGCCTCGTGGCACTGTGCCGCGAAGGAAAGTATGAGCAGGCACAGACCGAGCTCTATGCGCAGGATGCGGTGAGCATCGAGCCGCAGGAGATGCCCGGGTTTCCGAAGGTGACGAAAGGACGGGACGCCATCGTGCAGAAAGGGCGCAACTTCGTCGCCATGATCGAGGAGATCCACGCCAGCGAGGTTTCCGACCCCATCGTCGCCGGAAGCTCCTTCGCCTGCACCATGCGGCTCGATTCGACCATGCGCGGCATGGGCCGGATGGATCGCACGGAGCTCTGCGTCTACGAGGTCAAGGACGGCAAGATCTCAGCCGAGATATTCCACGACTAGTCCGTCCCGCGAATGCGGGGCGCACCGCCGGGCAACTGTCACCCGCTGGCGACCAGAAGGAGCGCCAGCGCGCTCCCGATGAGGAACGCGCCCAGGTATCGTAGCCAGGGACGTTTTCGAAAAATCTTCATGTCTTGGTGTCGGTCACGGCGCCATCACCGCAGCACGTAATTGGTGAGCAATTACCGCGCCGATTTGCCTAGCGGCAAGCATCTGGCCACGGAATTCGTGGCATAGGCGCGGAAACGCGATCGTCAGCAGAGGGGGAAGGCGCCCGGAATCCGCCTCAATCGCACTCGCAATTATCCAGGCAAGAGCAGCTTCCGCAGAAATCGGCGAGCTTGCGGCGCAACTCGGCGCGTGCCCGGTGCAGGGTGACACTCGCGTTGTTCGCAGTCATGCCCATCGCGGCTGCAGCGTCGCGCACGGCCTCGCCGTCCAGTTCCACCCGGCGCAGCAATTCACCGTGCACGGGCTTCAGGGACGAAAGCAGCTTCTTGAAGCAGGCGCAGAGGAAGCGCTCCGCTTCCGGGTCGTCCGCCAGGACCGCATTCTCCGCGACCCAGGCGTCGTCGCGGCGGACAGCGGCCCTGCGGCTCCGGTGGTGGTCGACGATCGCATTGCGCAGGATCTGGTAGAACCACGCGACCGCCTTGCCCGGATCGCGAATCTCGTCGGCCCGCTCGATGGCTTTCACGAGGCCATTCTGAAGCAGGTCGTCCGCATCCGCCTCGTTGCCGACGCGGGCGACCAGGAATGCGCGGAAGGCCTTCCTCTGGTCGAGGAGCACGTCCATCGGGTCGACGCCCTCGGCGGCATTCACGGCGGCAAGCTTCCCGGTTTTTCGTTCCGGGTAAAGAGCGGGCTGGGTCGAGGCGCGCGGGAGAAGTGTGGCGACCATGTGGATTCAGCGCTTGAGGTCGCGTCGGCTGCGCCGGCGGACGCGGTTCCCCGTCGTGGAGGCGGAGCCACAATTGCACGAAGCGCCGCAGTCGCAGCGCGGAGAACAGTCACAGCAGCAGCAAGTGCAGCTGGGGGAGGACGGCTTAGGGTTCTTCATATCACCCCGGGAGACGGAGACATTCGCTGGATCTTACACCGAGTCCCGAAAAACGCGGAGGAATCGGTCAGGCTCGATCCAATCGCGAAAGAGCGAAA
Source organism: Candidatus Salsuginivita brisbanensis (assembly GCA_038144975.1). Classification (GTDB taxonomy): domain Bacteria; phylum Verrucomicrobiota; class Verrucomicrobiia; order Opitutales; family Opitutaceae; genus Salsuginivita; species Salsuginivita brisbanensis. Next base: position 17,097 of record JAYQOU010000010.1, read on the forward strand.
GGGCGGAAACGCCGCTGCTGCAAAGACCTCGATCCGGTACTTTTGCCACAGAGGCACGGAGACACTGAGAACGAGCCGAAATCTATTGGGTTGAGCTCGGTGTCTCGGTGCCTCGGTGGAAAATCCTTCTGCCTTCAGCCCTCTGCCTTCGGGCCTCGGGCCTCGCCTCTCGCCCTTTGCCCTTCGGTTTCCAGGGCCGAGGCGACCATGACCCGCTCGCCGATATTCTCCATCGTCAGCAGGCCGACAACGCGGCCGGATTCCATGACCGGCGCAACCGTGCAACCCTGCGACTGCAGTTGCTCGAACGCCTGCTGCAGCGGCTGGGCGGAGTCCACGGCCGGACAGACGCGCGTCATCGCGCTGCCGACCGTTGCCTGCTTGCCGTGCTCCGCCAGTCCCTTCACGAGATCCTGACGGCGCAGCACGCCGACGATGCCGGACTCGTCCACCACCGGAAAATCCTGCTGGGAACCGGCCAACAGCTCGTCGACCGCCGTGGCGAGCGGATCGGAAGCCGATAGCACCCGAAACCGGGTGAGCATCGCATCCCGCACCGTCATGCCCTGCATCAGGGAGGTCATGCCGACCTGACGGGCCTCCGCCTGTGCGCCGATGAAGACGAAGATCGCGATGAAGAGCATGAACGGATTCTGCGCGACAAAGAGTCCGAACAGACCGAATACCACCGCCATCATCTGCCCGATGCCCGCCGCAATCCGTGTCGCGCGCCTGCGCCCGAGCGGCACCGCAAGCACCGCCCGAAGCACCCGGCCGCCATCCATCGGAAAGGCGGGCAGCAGGTTGAATGCGACCAGGATGACGTTCACGAGCATGAGCTGCTCGAGGAATCCCCCTTCGCGAAGGGCAGACTCGATATCGGGCGAAAGTCCGCCCGTGATGCGCAGCACGATGTAGGCGGCCAGCGCGATAACCACGTTCACCGCGGGGCCGGCCAGCGCCACCCAGAATTCATGCCAGGGGTTCTCCGGCATGCGCTCGAGCCGCGCCAAGCCCCCGATCGGCAACAGGGTGATGTCGCGTGTCATGATTCCGTAGCGCCGCGCCGTCAGCGCGTGCCCGAACTCGTGCAGCACCACGCATCCGAAGATCGCGAGCAGGAATACCACGCCGCCAAAAGCTGCAACAACGTCACGGCTCTCGCTCCACCGCAGGAGAAAGATCCAGGCCAGCAGGATCGCGAACGTCCAGTGGACGAACACGTCGATGCCTGCAAAGCGCCCGAGCTTCAGCGAGCCCCTCATGTCGCCGCCATCGAGCACCAGGGATGCTGGTCGCGGCAACCCGCAAATGCCGACGGCAGATCGCGGAGCTGTCGGTGATCAGTGAACTTCGATCCAATCGCGGAAGTGCGAAAGGTCGGAAACGCAACTGCCAGACCAGTGGCCTCAATCCGGCAGTTTTGCCACGGAGCCCACAAGGATCACAAAGTCCCGAACACTCTCACTCTTTGTGGAAAAGCGATCGGCCCTGATCCCGGCCACGGATACACTAAGAACGAACCAAGATTCACACGGATTGGGCTCAGCGCCTTGGCGGCAAATCCCTCTGCCCTCAGCCTTCTGCCTTCGGCCTTCGGCCTTCTGCCCTCGGCCTTCCGCCTTCGGCCCTCAGCCCTCAGCGCTTCGCCTACAGCTGGCTTGGGTCGAGGACGACGTGTTTGATGAGCTCCCGATTCCAAGTGTAGGTGATGTGCACCATGCCGTCGCTCGTCTGGATGACCGCGGGATAGGCATAGCCACTGGGCATCGGCTCGGTCTCCAGGGTCAGGACGCGGTCCCAGCTCACCCCGTCGGTCGAGACAGCGACGTCGAGCGGATAGCGCGTCCCCCGGGTCGGCGTTTCCGGAGTCGGTGAAGAATGATTATAGACCAGAAGGTGCCGGCTGTCCCTGAGCGTGAGTGCATCCGTTCCCGAGTTGGGATTGGGAAGCTCGGTCCTTTCCAGGGGGCTCCACGTCTTTCCGTTGTCGCTCGACCAGGTCGTCGCGAGCACGCCGTTCTGTGTGCGGCAAAGCGCCTGCAGCCTTCCATCCGCATGGAAGAGGACGCTCGGCTGGATTGCCCGGAGTCCATCGGCACCGATGTCGAGAATCTCGGTCACTTCCCAGGTGCGTCCGGCATCCCGCGTGATTTCGAAATGCACGCGCCAACCCGGCCCGTCTTCGGTGCTGGATGAGGCAAGCCATGCGCCGTCGCTCAGCACGACCGGCTTGTTCTTGATCGGGCCAAGCACGCCGTCGGGAAGGCGCCTCGGCTCGCTCCACGTGATCCCCCCGTCCGCCGAGGTCATCATCATGCCCCACCAGGTGCTTGGAGATGGACCGACCTTGTAGAACAGCACCAGCGGCCCCTGGGGCGGCTGGAACAGGACCGGGTTCCAGGTCGGCAGCCTGGGTGCGTCCGGTTGAACGCCGTTCGCGACCTCGACACCCTCTGTCCACTCACCGTTCTCGAAACGCGTGACCCAGATGCCGACATCGGGATCGCGTTCCCGCGTGCCGCCGAACCACGCCGCGACCAGGCGTCCGGGGGCGATCTCCACGATCGTCGAGGCATGGCACTGCGGATAAGGGGCGTCCTCATTGAGGAACTCCGACATGAGGAGGGCTTGCGAAACAGCCGGCGCAGCCTGAAGGCCGCCGGCAAGAACGAGAACGCCGAGCGCGAGAAGTTTCATGGGGCAAGGGGTGTGTCCGGGGTCCGTCCAGCAGGCCGATAAAGTCAGGCCCGGTCAAGCGGGCCACGCACGGCGGCGGGCCTGGCGCGCTGGCCGGCCGAGACCACGAGCAGGCCGACGACCAGGAGTGCGGCAGTTCCGAAAACAATGGTGAGGTAGCTGTGGAACGGACTCCTGAACGCCGCGAGCGCTCCTTCCCATCTCGGCGACAGGCTCATCCACAGGATGACGAGAACGCCGACTGACACCGCTGCGAGACCGGAGGCCCTTCCAGCCGTTCGCGAGATGAACCCGAGCAGAAACAGGCCCAGCATGCCCCCGCCGAATATCCCAGCCATTGTCCACCAGGCATCCAGCGCGCTGCGCACATTGATCATGGCGAGGGCGATTCCCGTGCCGAGCACGCCCATCACCGCCGTGGTGACATGCAGCACCCGTACCTTGCGCTTCTCGTCCGCATCCGGCCGGATAAAACGCAGGAAGTAATCCTTCAGCACGATTGTGGCCGTCGAGTTCAGGCTGCTCGATATCGTGCTCATCGCCGCCGCAAAGATCGACGCCACCAGCAGGCCCGTCACCCCCGACGGCAGGACCGACACGATGAACCACGGGAAAACCGAGTCGCTCCTCGCCGGATCGCGATAGGCTTCAGGCAGGCCCTCCGGGTTCGCCGTGAAATAGGCAAACAGGGCGGTGCCTATGAAGAAGAACAGCGCCGACAGCGGGACATAGAGCAGGCCGCCGATCCAGATGCTCTTCCTGGCCTCCGCATCGCTCCGCGCCGTGTGGTAGCGCTGCACGTAATTCTGATCGACGCCGAAGTTCTGCAGGTTGATGACCACGCCGTAGGCGAGCACCACCCAGAAAGTCGGCTCGGCAAGGCTGGACCCGAAGCTGCCGAGGCTGAACTTCTGGTTCGCGGCCGCCACCGCGAACACCTGCCCGGGACCCTCGGGAAGGCCGGAAATCATGAGCACCGCGCAGAGCGCCGCGCCGGACATCAGCAGGATCGTCTGGACCGCGTCGGTCCAGATCACGCCGACGATTCCGCCGACGAACGTGTAGACCGTCGTCGCCGCGCCGGTTATCAGGATGATGAGACGGATGTCCCACCCGAGCAGCACCTGCATCGGAAGCGCCGTCAGGTAGGTGACCACACCGATGCGCGCGACCTGGGTCAGCAGGTAACAGAAGCTCGCATAGACGCGCGCCCAGGTTCCGAAACGCTCCTCGAGGTGGGAATACGCGGAGATGTGCCCGCCATTCCTGTAGAATGGCAGGAACCAGCGCACGCCGATCCACGCGGCGAGCGGGATCGAGAGGCTGAACACGAAGGAATTCCAGTTGCCGGAAAAGGCCCTCCCGGGAAGCCCCAGGAAACTGATGCTGCTGACGTAGGTGCCGAGGATCGACAGCCCCGTGAGCCAGCCCGGCAGCGTCCCGCCCGCGGCAGTGAACCCGGATTCCGAGCGGCTCCTCTTCCAGAACGACAGCCCGACCGCCAGGGTGACGCAGAAGTAGCCGACCAGCACGACGAGATCGAGAGAGGTAAAGCGTCCGGTCGGCATGGCAGCGAACAGTGGTACCAAGGAACAATTGATCGACGGGGGCCAGCTTCCAATGCCGGAACACCCATCGCCGCCGATGCAAACCCTCGATCCGACTGTTTCTGCCACGGAGGCACGGAGACACCGAGGACGAACCGGGATTCATTCGGTTTGCTCAGCGCCTCTGCGCCTCAGCGGCAAATCCTTCTGCCTTCTGCCTTCTGCCTTCTGCCCTCAGCCCTCGCCCATCGCCTCCGCTTGCCCCTTACCGCTTAAATCTTACCCCTTACTGCTCAGTTCCCATGTGCAACCGGTACACGCTGGTGAATCCCGACGCGGCCTTCGCCGAGGTCGCACGCATCCTCGGCGTGTCGCTCGAAGCCCCCGCCTGGGCCACGCCGCGTTACAACATCGCGCCGACGCAGATCGTGCCGACAGTCGTCGACCGGGGCGGCGGGGCGGCTCCGTACGCGATGCACTTCGGCCTGCTAGCAAAGGGAAGCCCCCGCATGATCCCGAACGCCCGGGCGGAGACGGCCTATGCCAAGCGCTCGTTCAAGAACGTCGCGCCGACCCGGCGCTGCGCGATCCCGACCTCGGGATTCATCGACTGGCTGGATGACGAAGGCCGCAAGCGGCCGCACTGCTTCACGCTCGCCACCGACAAGCCCTTCGCGATGGGCGCACTCTGGAACCCAGGCGACGAGCCGGCCGGCGTGCCCCCGAGCTTCTGCATCGTCACCACCGAACCCAACGAGCTCGTCGCTCGCGTGCACAACCGCATGCCCGTGATCCTGAGGGACGAGCACCTCGCGCGCTGGCTCGACCCTGCACCGATGACCGAGCCCGAGTTCCTGCGAATCGCAGAGCGGATTCCATCGTCAGCCATGGCAGCCCGCGAGGTGAGCGACACCATCAACAGCTCGCGCAACGAAGGCCCCGACTGCATCGCGCCCCCCGCACCCCGCGACACCCAGATGGGACTCTTCTGATTTTGGATCGCCGGTGGCCGGAACCTGCGCACTCAATCCAAAATCTAAAATCCAAAATTGACAGTGGTGTCCATTTGGACACCTCTGTCCCCATGGCCGACCCCCTCACCTCCGCCCAGGAGAAGATCCTCGCCTTCATGGTGCGGCATCAGGAGGCACACGGCAGGCCGCCCTCGCTCCGGGAAATCTGCTCCGAGTTCGGCTTCGCGAGCCACACCGCCGCCCGCAAGCATGTCGCCGCGCTCGCCCGCAAGGGTTACGCCAGCCAGAGCGGCGACCGCCGGCCCTGGGCTCCCCGGGCACGCAGCGCCCAGGGGTACTTCTTCAGCGTGCCCGTCCACGGCACCATTCCCGCCGGGCTTCCGGCGGACAATCCCGAGACGGCCGACGACACCGTCCGCATCGACCCGACTGCCTGGGGCCTGCGCAGCCCGCGCGGGCTGTTCGCACTGCGCGTGCGCGGCGACTCCATGACCGGCGCCCAGATCGCCGACGGCGACATCGCGCTGCTCCGCGCCGCCCCCGCCCAGCCGGGCAGCATCGTCGCCGCCCTGATCGACAGCGAGACCACCCTCAAGCGCCTCGTCCGCGAAGGCAGGAGACTTTTCCTGCGCGCGGAAAACCCGCGCTACCGCGACCTCATTCCCAGCGACTCGCTCACGATCCAGGGCGTGCTCGTCGGGGTGATCGGCCGCGGCAAACGATGAACGCGACTCCCAGCGCAGCCCCATGCCGCCTGCAACCGAACAGGTTGTCTCCCTGCGCCGTCTCATCGAAGGACGCTTCCCCGCTGCGCCGGCGCGCGAGCGCCGCGTCGTGCCCACCGGCGTACCGGGCCTCGATGCCTGCCTCGGCGGCGGGCTGCCCGCAGGGGCGCTGACGGAACTCGTCGCCGACGTCCCCAGCGCCGGTTGCCAGTCCGCGCTCGGATCCCTGCTGCACGCCACCCGCGGCGCACGCCAGCGCGTCGCCCTCGTCGACGCCGCCGGATGCTTCGATCCGAACGGACTGGATGACGACACCCTGGCGCATCTCGTCTGGATCCGCTGCGGTTCGCTGGCGGACACCTGGCGCTCCGCCGATCTCGTTGCCCGCGATCCCAACTATGCGGTCGTCCTCATCGATGTCCGTGGACTTTCGCTCCGGGAACTCCAGCGCACGCGCGATGCCGTCTGGGTCCGCCTCCAGCGAGCCGCGGAGCAGGCCGGCACCGCATGCATCATCCAGTCCGACGCCCTCGTCGTGCCCAACGCCGCCTGCCGCGTCGTGTTCGACCAACCGCTCGCCGCAGACGCGCTGACCCAGCCGCGCGCCGAACTGCTGATAGCCCTCAACCCCGGCCTGCAGCGGAGACGCACGGCGTACCCGGGTAGGGCGGCTTGTCTCGAAGCCGCCGCGTCTTGATTCCGGCCGGCCCCCTGCCGCCACCGCACATCCCATGTTTGCCGTCATCCATCTTCCCGATTTCCCCCTGCAGGCACTGCTGCGTTTCCAGCCGGCGCTGCGGCACGAGCCCACCGCCATCCTGTCCGGCGAGGGCCGACGCGCCGCCGTTTCCCATGTCGGCCCGATGGGATCGGGAGATCAGCCTCCAGGCGGCGCACCGGGCCGGTGCGCCCTACCTCGCGATCCAGATCTCTGTCCCCCAGGTAGGGCGGGCCTGTCAGGCCCGCCGGGATCGGAACATCAGTCCCCCGGCGTCACGCCCGGCATGTCTGCCGCGCAGGCGCTCGCCGTCTGCCCCGCGCTGCAGCTGCTGGCCCCTTCACCCGACGCCGAACGCGAGGCCGACGCGCTCCTGCTCACCGCCGCACGGGCGCTTTCTCCCACCGTCGAGCACACGGCCCCCGGGTGCTGCACGGTCGACCTCACCGGCACCGATGACAGCCGGGGCGCGCAATTCACATCCCTGCGCGCCGACCTCGGCGCATGCGGACTCGATGCGCGCATCGGCATCGGCCCCACACCCTTCGTTGCCCGGCTCGCCGCCCTGCAGGCCAGTCCGGAACTCCAGGTCACCGACACCGGGGAATTCCTTGCCCCCCTGCCCATCGGATTGCTCGAGCCCACCCCCGATGAGGAACGGCTGCTCGGCGACCTCGGCCTGCACACGTTCGGTTCGCTCACCGCCCTGCCCCGCGCCTCGCTCGCGGACCGCCTGGGCGCACGCGGCGAGGAACTGTATGCACGCGCCACGGGCGAGCACCTTCGTCCCCTCCAGCCCGCCCCGCTCCCCACGCGTCACCTCGCCACGCGCACTTTCGAGGATCCCGTCGAGGTACTGGAGCCGCTGCTCTTCACCCTCCGCCGCTTTTGCGAGCGGCTCGCGGCCGAGACCGGCCAGCTCGGCGGAGGCACCGGCCGGCTCGCGCTGATGCTCACGCTCGAGGACGACAGCACCCACGCACGCGACTTCGACCTGCCGGAGCCCACGGCGGATGCCGACCGGTTGTTCGCCGTGATCGAGACCCACCTGTGCTCGCTCCACACCGAGTCCCCCGTCACCGGTCTCACGCTGGAGGCATTTCCCGCACGCCGCCTCCAGCTGCAGGAAGGGCTGTTCGACACCGGCCTGTGCGACGCCCCCCTGTTCTTCGCCACGCTCGGACGCCTCGCCGCCGTCGCCGGCAGCGGCAACGTCGGCACGCCGCGCCGCGCCGACTCGCACCGCCCAGACGCCTTCGTGCTCGATCCGCCGGCAGCACAGGTGTCCATCCTCCGGCCGCCGGCTTCCCCCGCGCCTCACGGTCCCCTGCTCCGCAGGCTGCGCCCTCCCGCACGCGCCACCGTCGAGCTCACCGACGCCCGGCCGAGCTACCTCGCCTCCCCCGTCGCCACCGGCGGCATCACCGTGCTCCGCCGCCCTTTCCGCTCAAGCGGCGACTGGTGGTCCGCCGACGCATGGACCCGCGAGGAATGGGACATCCGCGTCGGCGACGGACTCTACCGCCTGCTCCACGTGCCGGACGGCTGGTTCGTCGAGGGAACGTATGACTGAGGAATGTCCAATGACCAATGACCGATCGGATAATCTGAATCCCGCCCATCGGCCTTCAGCCCTCGGCCCTCGGCCCTCGGCCACCGCCAACCGCCCACCGGCAACCGGCAACCGGGATCCCGATGAGTGATCGGTACACGGAGCTTCACGCGAAGTCGGCATTCAGTTTCCTGCGGGGCGCATCGAACCCGGAGGACGTCGTCGCTGCCGGCGCACGCCACGAGCTTCCCGCCGTCGCATTCACCGAGCGCAACGGACTCTACTCCTCCGTGCGCGCCCATCTCGCCGCGCGGGAACAGGGGCTTCGCGCAATCGTCGGCGCCGAGGTCACGCTTGAGGACGGCAGCGCACTGCCTCTGCTCGTCGAGACCCAGGCCGGCTACCGCAACCTCTGCCGCCTGCTGACGCTGATGAAGCGGCGGGAGGGTGCATCTCGCGACCCCATCCACGCCACCTGGGAGGAACTCGCCGCGCACGCGGACGGACTCCATGCGCTCACCGGCGACGAGGAAGGCCCGCTGCGCGCCGCCTGGCGGCGCGGCGACAACACCGGTGCGGCACAGGCACTGCGCCGGCTCGCCGAGCTTTTCCCGGGACGCCTCCACGTCGAACTCCAGCGCCACCGCGTTCGGGGCGAGGACATCGAGGAACGCTTCCTGGTCGACCTCGCCCGCGCGCAGGGCCTGCCGCTGCTCGCCACCAACGGCGTGCTCTACGCCGAGCGCGGCCAGCGCCGCGTCGCCGACGCCTTCACCTGCCTTCGCCACCGCCGCACCGTCGACACCGCCGGCCGCCTGCTCGAGGTCAACGAGGAGCGCGCCGTCAAGTCTGGCGCCATGATGGCCGCGCTCTTCCGCGACCTGCCCGAGGCGATCCGCAACACCGCCGCGCTCGCGGAGCGCCTGGCCTTCGGGCTCGGCGACCTCGGCTACCGCTTTCCCGACTTCCCCGTGCCCGCGGGCGAGTCGATGGACTCCTGGCTCAGGAAGATCACCTACTTCGGGGCCGCCCAGCGCTACGGCCACACCACCGGAACCGTGCGCGCCCAGCTCGACAAGGAACTCGGCATCATCGGCCGCCTCGGCTTTGCCGGATATTTCCTCGTCGTCTGGGACATCTGCAACTTCTGCCGCGAGCAGGGCATCCTCGCGCAGGGCCGCGGCTCCGCCGCCAACTCCGCCGTGTGCTACGCGCTCGGCATCACCGCCGTCGACCCCATCGGCCAGAAGCTGCTCTTCGAGCGCTTCCTCTCCGAGGGACGCACCGGCTGGCCCGACATCGACATCGACCTGCCCAGCCGCGACCGCCGCGAACGCGTCATCCAGGAAGTCTTCCGCCGCTACCCCGGCCGCTCGGCGATGACCGCCAATGTCATCTGCTACCGCGGCCGCAACACCATGCGCGAGATGGGCAAGGTGCTGGGATTCCCCGACGACGTGCTCGACCGCTACACGAGCCTGTATGCCGGCGGCGACTACCCGCACACGCTGGCCTTCCGCAGCCAGCTCAGGCTCGCCGGCATCGGCGACACCCATCCGCGGGTCGGCATCCTCGCCGAGCTGGTGAAGCGCACCCTCGGGCTTCCGAGGCACCTCGGCCAGCACTCGGGCGGCATCGTGCTCTGCGCCGGGCGGCTCGACGATGTCGTGCCGATGCAGGACGCCGCCATGCCCGGCCGGCACGTGATCGAGTGGGACAAGACCGACTGCGAGGACATGGGCATCGTGAAGGTCGACCTTCTCGGACTCGGCATGATGGCCGCCGTCGAGGAGACCCTGCACCTCTGCGAGGAGCGCGGCACGCCCGTCGACCTGGCACGCATCCCGAAGGACGACCCAGCCACCTACGACCTGCTGTGCCGGGCCGACACCGTCGGCGTGTTCCAGGTCGAGAGCCGCGCGCAGATGGCGTCGCTGCCGCGCTTCCGGCCGCGCTGCTTCTACGACCTCGCCATGCAGGTCGCCATCATCCGGCCCGGTCCCATCCAGGGCGAGGCCGTGCACCCGCTCATCGACCGCCGCGCCGGCCGCCAGCCGGTCACCTACTGGGACCCGCGCCTCGAGCCCATCCTCGGCCGCACCTACGGCGTAGTGCTCTTCCAGGAGCAGCTCCTGCGCATCGCCATGGACCTGGCCCGCTTCACGCCGGCCGAGGCCGACGAGCTCCGGCGCTCGATCGACTTCAAGCGCAACCAGGAACGCATGCGCAAGATGCAGTCCCGCCTGCGCGACGCCCTCGCCGCCAACGACACCGCCGCCGAGGCATCCGACAAAATCCTCCATGCGCTCAGCTCCTTCGCGCTGTATTCGTTCCCGGAATCGCACGCGCTGAGCTTTGCGCTCATCGCCTTCACGGCCGCCTGGCTCAAGGTCCACCGTCCCGCGGAATTCTACGTCGGCCTGCTCAACGCCCAGCCCATGGGGTTCTACGCGCCGGCCACGCTGGTGCAGGACGCCCGTCGCCACGGCATCACCGTCCGCCCTCCCTGCGTCGCGCACTCCGGCGCCGGCGCCACGGTCGAGGCCGCCGACTGCATCCGCGTCGGCCTGTCATCAGTCCGCGGGCTGGGATCGGCCGCCATCGACTCGATCCTCGCCGCGCGCGCCGCCCGGCCGTTCGACTCCGTGGCGGACTGCAACCGCCGCACGAAACTGAGCGCCCGAGAGTGCCACACACTGTCGTCATCCGGCGCGCTCAACGTCCTCGCAGGCTCGCGCCGCCAGGCGCTCTGGGCCTCGGCGCGCGCCGCCCTGGAATGCGATCTCTTCGCAGGCACATCGGGCGACGACGCCTCGGGGGCCCTTCTCACGCCGATGACGCTCATCGAGCGCATTCGCGCCGACTTCGAGACCGTGGGCCTCACGGCCGGGGAACATCCGATGCGGCACCTGCGGTCGCGCTTCCCCGACCTCTGGCGCGCCGACGAGCTGGCGCTGGCCGGGAACGGCACACGCGTGCGCGTCGGCGGCTCGGTCATCTGTCGCCAGCGGCCCGGCACCGCCAAGGGCGTCGTGTTCGTCTCGCTCGAGGACGAGACCGGCATCGCCAACGCCATCCTTTATGCAGATGTCTTCGAGGCCAATCGCCTGACCGTGACCCAGCACCCCGCGCTGGTCCTCGAAGGCCCCGTGCAGCACCACGACGGCGTCATCCACGTGAAGGCCGACCGCATCACGCCCCTCCTCGCCCCGGAACTGCCCGCACAGGCGAGCCACGATTTTCACTAGCCCGAGCATTTCACAGAAGACCGCTGAGCACCAATCCGAGCTTCGTGCAAAATGCATCGGGAATCAGTTCTCGGACTACTATATCCCACAGAGCTCGCAGAGCGCATTGAGCACAAAGCACCAATCCAAACTTCGAACCCTTCGCGCCCTTCTGTGCAAAATCTGCTTCAGACTACCAAACATTTCACAGAAGGCCCCAAAGAGGGGGATAGTGCACAATCCCAATCAGGCTACTTGAACCCGGGCTCCCGCAAATACGCCCACCCATCCGACCTTCGCGCTTCTTTGCGACCTTCTGTGCAAATTCTGTTTCAGACTACCCGAGCATTTCACAGAAGAACGCGAAGAGGGTGCAGTTCGTTGGATCTTTTGGGTAGAGAACCCGATCGCTGTACCCAGTGCTCAGTATCGAAACACCCATCCATATCCGTCCAATAGAGGATTCCCTCTGCGACCTTCTGTGCAAAATCAGCTTCTGATCACCTGATTCCAGGCCCCCAACAATATTCCCACTCATCCGGCCTTCGCGCTACTTCGCGGCCTTCTGTGCAAAATCCGCTTCAGATCACCCGATCCCAGTCTCCAACAACACCCCCCATCCATCAGGCCTCTGAAATCCCTCTGCGCCCTTCTGTGAAAATGTATTCTCAGATCACCTGATCCCTGAGCTCCTTCCCGTTCGTAAACGCCTCCAGGTTTGCGAGGAAGTGCTCGACGATCGCCTCGTCCTGGTCCGAGCGTCCGCCGGCGGTGTGCGGCGTGATGAAGCAGTTGGGGGCTGTCCAGAGCGGATTGTCCGGCGGCAGTGGCTCGGGATCGGTCACGTCAAGGTAGGCCGCGCCGAGGCGTCCCGTCTCTAGCGCGCGCAGCAGCGCCCGTTGGTCGACCGTGGTTCCCCGGCCCACGTTGTAGAAGCGCGCACCGGGCTTGAACCACTCGAGTCGCCGGGCGTTGACGTAGTTCCGGGTGGATTCGTTCTCGGAGAGCAGGTTCACCACGTGGTCGGCAAGCGGCAGCACCCGCGTGAGGTCCTCCTCGGGCACGATGCGCACGCCCGGTTCGCTGCGGCGCTGCCGCCGCACCGCGTAGACGGTCACCCGCAGCGGCGCGAGCAGCTCCACTAGCCGGCGGGCGATCGCCCCGTAGCCGAGCAGGAGGATCGTCTGTCCGGTGAGCAGGCGCGACGCGTAGCGACGATCGATGTGGTGCCAGGCGTGATCCGTGACCTGGTCATTGTGCGACTGCAGCAGCTGCCGGCCCTCGGCCATCAGGTAGGCGAGCACCTGCTGCGCACACGGCTCGGAGAAGACGCCCGAGGCGTTCGTGAGCACCGCTCCCTTCGCCTGCAGTGCCTCGCGGAACTCCGACGTGTCGTACCGGGTGTAGCCCGCCGTCGTCACCGAGATCCAGCGCAGGCGCGGCGCGGCGAGGCAGTCCTCCGGCAACGGCTGTCCGAATGCGACATCGCAGGCCGCCAGCCCCGGGTCGTGCTCGCCCGCGGCGAGCACGTTCGCGTTCAGCTTCGGCGCATACTGGATCCGATGCGGGCGTACCCCGTCCTCGAGGCGCTTCGCCACCGCGTCGGCAAAACGCCCATTGCACCAGATGGTCAGCTTCATTCGGAGTGATTCCGGCGCTCGCGCCGGGCCGGTCGAGCTTCCCGCCTCACGGCCAACTCTCAATCACCAACTCGCCAGGCCGGGATCGCGACCGTCACTCGTCCTCGCCGAATGTGCAGAGGGCGTGCACCTGAAATCCCGCCTCGCGAAGGCGCTTCGATCCGCCCAGCTCCGGCAGGTCGATCAGCGCCGCCACGCCGACGACCTCGCCGCCGATCGCGCGGAACAGGCTCGCGGCGGCAAGCAGCGTGCCGCCGGTGGCGATCAGGTCGTCGACGAGCAGGACCCGCGCGCCGGGCGGGCACGCATCCTCGTGGATCTCCACAGTGGCATTGCCGTATTCGAGCGCGTAGTCGCGGGCGATTGTCCGGTGCGGCAGCTTGCCCTTCTTGCGCACAGGCACGAACGGGAGCCGCAGCAGGTAGGCCAGCGCCCCGCCGAGGATGAAGCCCCGGGCATCGACAGCGGCGATGACGCCCGCCTCCCTTTCGGCGCACTCCTCCGCCAATGCATCGATCGCCAGCCGGAAAGCCGCGGTGTCCTGGAACAGCGTTGTGACGTCACGAAAGTTCACGCCCGGCTTGGGCCAGTCGCGCACGGTGCGCACGCTGGCCCTGAGGATGGCCGCTCGCTCCCCAGGTGTCATGTCGTCGACAGGGCGCCGTCAGATCCCGGTCTGCGCGAGATAGAGCTCCCGCACCGTGCCGAGGTTTGACGCGTTCACCGAGTGGCTCGCCTGGTTCGAATAGCGCAGGCGACCCTCGACCGAGATCCGCGCCTCGAGGCTGAGGCCGCGACGCAGGACCGGGTCCTCCGCCCGAAACTCGAACGCAAACGGGGCCGGCGACGGAGCAGGGTCGGTAATGCTCGCCTCGCCAACGATCATCGGCCCCATCGCCGGATTCGAATTGTCGATCACCCGGACCGTAAGCACCGAGCCCGGCGGCAGCGGCCCGGGAGAGCTGTAGTAGACGAGGCCGTTGGCCGTGCGCCAGACGTCGCTCGCCGGCTCGATCTCCATGCTGGCACAGCCGCAAAGTGCGGCAGCCGCGAACGCGATCGTCGCCAGCAACGCCCGCCGGGAAAGGGAGCCCGAACTCAGTCCAGAGCCTGTGCGCTTCATCATCACGTCCTGCACCAATGAAGGCCGATTTCGCACGGCAAAGCGAGCCATCGAATCAGGGCCGCTGGATCTCGAAGTGGTCGCTTGTGCCCGTGTAGGAATCGCGCCCGAGCCGGCCGATGAGGTCGAGTCGTTCGGGGTCAGGCAGCCCGTCGGGCGCCACCACGGTGTCGTCGACATGCGCCAGCAGTAGGTTTCCAAAAACGACGTTGGCCGCCAGCGGCCCTTCCCCGATGCGCACGATGGACTGGACCCGGCATTCGAAGGCAACGGGTGATCCCTCGACGCGCCGCGGCCTCACGACGGACGCAGGCATCGAGGCGATTCCGAAGCGCTCGAACTCGCTTTCCCCATGCGGCAGCATCGCCGAGGTGGCGCTCATCGCCTCGCCAAGCCTGCGCGGAACAAAGTTCACAACGAATTCCCCCACCTCCTCCAGGTTGCGCACCGTGTCCTTCCTTGCGCCGTCGCGCTTGTTCACCGCGGAAAACATCACCGTGGGCGGATTGGCCGTGATGCCCTGGAAGAACGAAAACGGAGCGAGGTTGTTCTTTCCGTCCGCGGATATCGTCGAGACCCACGCGATCGGGCGCGGCAGGATCGTGCTGATCATCCACCGGTAGGCGTCACGAGGGGGAAGTTCGGAAAAATCGATCTTCATCGCTTGGTAAATACCCCCGCTTCCTGTGCGCCAGAGCCGCAGGAATTGCAACCCGTTGGTGGGCGACGGTAGCCATGGCACCCCAGGTTGCCTTGGGTGACTCCCTCCGCGCGTTCGGGTAGTTCCCCCTAATTATGAATGTTTGCTTAAATTGCCCGAGGTGTGGCGCGATCCTGTTGTGGATTCGAAAGCTGCCGGATCGGGTCGACCGAGCGCTCCTGGAAACAGGAACACGCCAACCGATGCCGACCCAGCCCCATGGATTCAGGACGCGATTGTCTCACGAGCCCATGAGGGCGCGGCGGCGGCGGGGCCTGACGGACGCCTGGTATTCTGGGGCAACGGCGCCGCGCGCATACTCGGCTGGACTGCTGCCGAGACGATCGGCCGGCCCGCGGAGGATTTCCTGCCAATCTCGATTCCCGAGTCGGTGCCGCCCATGGAGCTCGACGAACGACGGGCCGACCTTCGGTCCTCACCCGCAATCGCGAGCCACGCATCCTGGAGATGCGGATCTCCCGAATCCAGGGAGACGGCGGCGAACCCCACTCACACCTCTTCCTGTTCGCCGACGTCACGGAGGTCCAGAGACTCTCGGGGCGCCTCGACCAGTCGGAACGCCACGAGGCGGTCGGGCTGCTTGCCACCGGCATTGCCCACGATCTCAACAATGCGCTGGCGCCGATCCTGATGGCCGCACCGGTGCTTCGGGACGGGCCGTCCGAATCCGCACGGGCGACACTGATCGAGACGCTCGAGAAAAGCGCGACTCGCGGTGCGGCGCTTGTGCGCCAGATCCTTGACTTTGCAAACGCTCCCGCTGCCACGGTCCGCGACATCGATCTGCGGCATCTCCTGAGGGATCTCGCCGCAATCCTCGAGTCGCACGCTCCCGAGGGCGTCATTGTCGAGGCCCTCTTTCCGAGGGAGCTGCCCACGGTCTCGGCGGATCCCGTGCGCCTCCATGAGGCGCTGATGTGCATCGGGACCAATGCGCTCGAGGCGCTGCATGCCGGGGGCACGCTCCGTCTTAACGCGGCCGAGCGCATGGTCGATGCTTCGGAGGTCGCGTCGATTCCAGACGCCCAGCCTGGAAAATTTGTCCGAATCGAGATCGCGGACGCCGGGGAGGGAATCGACCCCGCCAAGCGCGACAGTGTCTGGGAGCCGTTCTTCACCACCCGCGAACGCAGCCGACATTTCGGTCTCGGCCTGCCGAAGGCGCGCGACATCGTTAAGGAGCATGGAGGCTTCATCGTCATGACTTCCACTCGCGGCGTCGGCACCTCGGCAAAGATATTTCTTCCCGCGCGGAATTCAGGCGACGCGGGGGCTGCCCCCCTTTTCGTGCCCGAGCCGGCGCCCGTGGCCGAGTCCGCGGCCGGAGGACGCCAGATCCTGGTCGTCGACGACGATCCCGCGGTGCGGGACCTGACAACGGCTATCCTCACACGATATGGCTACACTGTCGTGTCCATGGACGACAGCACCGAGGCGGTGAAGCTGTTTTCGGAGCGGACCGGGCAGATCGCGCTGGTCGTCACCGACGTCAACATACCGAACCTCGACGGAGGCCAGCTCATCGCCGTGCTGCAGAGACTCAAGCCGGGCATCAAGGTGCTCGCCATGAGCGGAGTCGATCCGACCCGGGCCGTTAAGGACTCCGAGCCGCCCGCCGCCTCCGAGTTCCTTATGAAGCCGTTCAAGATCGAGGCGCTCATCGGGGCCGTGCGACGGCTGCTGCCGGACGAGCCGAAGGCCGGCGGCTGAGCGCATCAGCATTTCCATTGTCCGCCGCCCCGAGGGCAAGCTTGCCTGTTTTCCGCCGCGAGGGAAACCTGAGACCGGACACCCACGACGATGCTTCCCGCGCCCCTTGCCGAATTCGCCGCGGCGTTCCCGTGGTTTTTTCCCGCAGCCGCGTTCCTGTTCGGAGCGTGCATCGGAAGCTTCCTCAACGTGTGCATCCTGCGGATTCCCGCCGGGCGCTCCGTGGTGAGCCCCCGCTCGAGTTGCGCCTGCGGCACGCCGATCGCCTGGTACGACAACGTGCCCATCCTGTCCTGGTTCCTGCTCGGCGGGAAGGCGCGCTGCTGCGGCCGTCCCTATTCCATCCGCTACCCGTTCGTCGAATTCCTGACCGCCGCGCTTTTCATGGCCTGCTGGCTGGTCTTTCCGCCTGCAAAGGCCCTGTGCGGCTGGGTGCTGGTCAGCGCCCTGATCGCAGCGACGTTCATCGACCTGGATCACATGATCATTCCCGATGTGTTCACCATCGGGCTCGCGGTTGCCGGGCTTCTGCTCTCGCTCATCTTTCCCTCGCTTCATCTCGAACCCGAAGTGCGGTCGGGCCTGTTCATGTCCGACAGCCTTCGTTCGGTCACGATCGCGCTTCAGGGCATGTTGTTCGGCTCGGGCATGATCCTGTGGATCACGCTCGTCGCCGAGGCCGTGCTGAAGAAGGAGGCAATGGGCGGGGCCGACATCAAGCTGGTCGGCGCGATTGGGGCGTTCACGGGTTGGACCGGCGCTGTCACCGCGATGTTCGGCGGGGCGTTCGTGAGCCTCGCCTGGATCTCGCTCGCGTGGCTGTTCGGGAGGATGAAGGGCGGCAACTCGGCTGCCGTGCTCAAGACCGAGACTCCTGACGGCGAGCCGGCGCCGATCGGCTTCGGCGTGCAGCTGCCATTCGGGCCGATGATCGCGATCGCCGGCGGACTCCACTTCCTGTGGCTGCACCGCTGGGTCGATGCGTACTTCGAGAATATCGCGATGCTGATCACCGCGAGCTGGTGATCCCGGCCGGCTGCGGGCCTCAGCCGCGGAACGGACCGGGCGTTTCGCCGCTGCGTCCCTTCATGACTGCATCGAGAAGGTAGCGCATCGCCTCGGCGCGGCTCACCTGGTGCTCGGCCGCAAGCTGGTCCGCGCGCTTCCGGAGCTGACTCGCCATCGTGTCGGCCTGCCCGGGGGTCGCCCCAAGCCGCTTCAGCAACTCCACGATCTCCTCCTGTTCGTTCACGACTTTTCGACGACGCGCATCGCCTCAGGGCCACCTGCGGAAAACGCCAGCGGTTCGCCAGGCCGAAACTTCGGCAGGGATATCATCGCCATTCCCACAAAGCCGTTCCCCTTGGGCACAACCGAGCGGAGTTCCCCAACCTGCCGGTCCCCCTGGTGAACTGCCAATGGAACCGTCGGCGCAGGACCGCGACCTTCGACCCGAACCAGCCTGCGTTTGACCTGGCCCAATGAACGGATGCGCGCGACGACCTCCTGACCCAGATAGCAGCCCTTGGTGTGCGAGATTGCAGACTCGTCGAGCCCCGCCTCCTGGGGCAAGTCACCGGGACCCGCATCGCGCGGCACCGAAGGAATGCCGGCCTCGATCCGCGCCAGCTCCATATCCTCCGTCGAAAGCTCGCGGCCGGTCAGACTCTTCGGCTGATTGAAGCCGATCCATTCCCAGGCTCCCTCGAGGCCTCGGTTTGCCGGAAACAGGAATCCTTCCCCGAGCGAATCAGCGCGGGACCGCGCCTCGGCTCCCGCAAGCGTGACGGCCCAGGTGCCGTCCGTAAGGTCATTGAGGGTCACATCGTCTGCAATGATGTGACTCTCCAGCTGCTCCCGCAAAGTCGCCACCGGCGACTCGGCACTCACGACCAGGAGCCTTTCGGGCGCATCCGTTCGCACGACAAAACCATCGGCCACGCACTTTCCTTTTCGGTCCAGCCAGAGCCCATAGACCGCGGGCTGATCGGCCAGCTTTCTCAAGTCGTTGGTAAACTGCCCTTGCAGGAAACTCACCGCGTCGGGCCCTGAAGCTTCCAGGCACGTCTTTGGCTTCCAGGGGTGAAAAGCGGCAGGTTTCTCCAACATAGAAAAAGTTTTATTACTCTCGATACTAATACGTTACGACCTCAGTCGAAGTTTTTTTGCAGTTTCGTTTGACGATGGTCCGGTTCAGGCTACTCGTACAGCACAACAAATTTCTCACTTCTCCCGCTTAGCGGGAGTTTTGGGGTAACTAAGAAAGCAATGGCGGGCCGCTTAGGGGTAGGCGGCCCGCCTTATTTTTGCCCTAAAACAGGGCGCGGCGGAGGGTAACAGAGGCTGGCTGGCAGGCTCAGTATCCCCGGGGCGCGGCCGGAAAGCCCGGCCCGCGACCCCTGTCCAGCACGTCGACCTACCCTGCTCGGAGCTTGAATGCCGAAGCCCCGACCAGCAAGTTCGCCGATCCGTGCAAAGGACATCCGATATCAATGTGGTCGAGACAAGCGCGCTGCCGTCGCCGGCAGCCTTGCTCGCCGAGCTCCCGAAGACCAACGCCCAGGCCGATTTCGTCACGCGGGCGCGGAACGACATTCATCGGATCATCTTCGGCGACGACCCTCGACTCCTGCTGATCGTGGGCCCCTGCTCCATCCACGACCTCGATGCCGGACGCGAATACGCGAGGAATCTTGCCCGGCTCGCCGAGGAGGTCCGCGACAGGATCCTGGTTGTGATGCGGGTCTACTTCGAGAAGCCGCGCACGACCGTCGGCTGGAAGGGCCTCATCATGGATCCGCACCTCGACGGATCGCATGACATCGCCGAGGGCCTTCGCATGGCGCGGCGTTTCCTGCGCGAGGTGCTCGACGTCGGCCTTCCGACCGCGACCGAGCTGCTCGACCCGATCACGCCGCAGTACATCGCCGACCTCATCTGCTGGTCAGCCGTTGGCGCGCGCACCGCGGAATCGCAGACGCACCGGCAGATGGCCTCGGGACTCTCGATGCCGCTCGGATTCAAGAACGGCACGGACGGTTCGATCCAGACCGCGATCAACGCGATCCGCGCAGCGGCACAGCCGCAGACTTTCCTGGGCATCAACCTCGAGGGAGCAGCGGCCTCGGTCGTCACCCGCGGCAATCCCAACTGCCATGTCGTCCTGCGCGGCGGGACCTCCGGGCCGAACTACGGGAAGGATGATGTCGCGCGCACGGCGCGGCTGCTCGAGGAGTCGGGCCTCATCAAGGCGATCCTGGTCGACTGCTCGCACGACAACTCGTCGAAGCAGCCCGAAAGGCAGCCGGAGGTGCTCGGGGCGGTCATCGACCAGGTGACCCGGGGCGATTCCGCCATCATCGGCGCGATGATCGAGAGCAACCTCGAGGCGGGAAACCAGAAGTTCCCCCAGCCCCGCGAAAAGCTGCGCCAAGGGGTCTCGATCACCGATCCGTGCATCGACTGGGCGACGACGGAAAAGGTTGTGCGCGAGGTGCACGGCAGGCTGGCCCCCCGGTTCAGCTGATCCGACGGCGGCCTTTCACTAATAGATTCCGCAAATGCGGCTGCCGCGCTTCAAAGCATTGCGTCCCGCCGGAATCTTCCCTGTTTTTCCAGACCCACTCCCGCAATCAACACGGACCCAACACAGATTCCCGTCATGAAAGCCCCCATTCGAGTCGCCGTAACGGGCGCCGCTGGCCAGATCGGCTACGCCCTCCTCTTCCGCATCGCGTCAGGCGCGATGTTCGGTCCCGACCAGCCGGTCATCCTCCAGCTGATCGAGGCTCCCATCGAGAAGGCGATGAAGGCCCTCGAGGGCGTGTCGATGGAGCTCGACGACTGCGCGTTCCCGCTGCTGAAGGGCATCGTGCAGACCGACAAGCCCGAGGTTGGCTTCAAGGATGCCAACTGGTGCCTGCTCGTCGGGGCCAAGCCCCGCGGACCGGGCATGGAGCGCGCGGACCTGCTCAAGGACAACGGTAAGATCTTCATCGGCCAGGGCCGCATCATCGACGATGTCGCCGCAGCCGACGCCCGCGTGGCGGTCGTCGGGAATCCCGCGAACACGAACTGCATGATCGCCGCCAGCCAGGCGAAGCGGCTCCCGCCCGAGCGCTTCACCGCCATGGTCCGCCTCGACCAGAACCGCGCCCAGACCCAGCTCGCCAAGAAGGCCGGCGTCGATCTCACCGACGTGCGCGACATCTTCATCTACGGCAACCACAGCCCGACGATGTTCCCGGCGTACCAGAACGCCACGATCAAGGGCCAGCCCGCCGCCAAGGTCATCAATGACGACGCCTGGCTCCAGGGTCCGTTCTGCGAGATCGTCGGCAAGCGCGGCGCCGCCATCATCGCGGCCCGCGGTGCCTCGTCCGCCGCATCCGCTGCAAACGCACTCGTCGACCATGTGCGCAGCCTCGTCACCCCGGGCGCCATCCACTCCTGCGCCGTGAAGTCGAACGGCCACTACGGTTTCGACAAGAACGTCTGGGCCGGCATGCCCGTCCGCACGACCACGGCCGGTTCCTACCAGATCCTGCCGAGCTACCCGATGGACGACTTCGCGAAATCCAAGATCGCGACGACCAACAAGGAGCTCCTCGAGGAGCGCGCCTTCGTCGAGGACATGCTGAAGGGCTGATCCCGAAAGGCCAGGATCCGCGTTGATTCAAGGCGGCGCCCGCGGGCGCCGCTTTTTGCTACCCTCGCCTGTCCGTCCTGTACTCCGCGCCAGCGTCTCCTTGAATCCGAGCCATTGAACGCCGGCTCCCCAGTCCCCGTTGTCTGCGCCCTCATTGAGGATGGCGGCCTGGTGCTCGTCGCCCGACGCCCCGCGGACGGACCGCTAGCACTGCTCTGGGAGTTTCCCGGCGGGAAAATCGAGCCCGGCGAGGGACCGGAGGCCGCACTCGTGCGCGAGATCCGCGAGGAGCTGGGCTGCACAATCGAGGTCGGCGCCGCCCTGACGCCCGTCACGCACCATGCCCGGGAGCTCGTCATCGAGCTGATCCCGTTCCTTTGTCGCCTCGCCCCGGGATCGCCGGTTCCCCGTGCGAGGGAACATGCGGCGATCGAATGGATCGAGCCGAGGAAGCTGACGGAACTCGAGCTCGCGCCGGCGGATATTCCCATCGCCCGGGAATACCTGGAGCGCCGAGCAGCCCGCTGAACCCAGCGCCCGGGATTTTTCGTGCCAAGGGAAGGGTGTTCGCGCTTCATCTTCCGGGCATGAAACTGCGAATTGGAATCGACGGTGGCGGCACGAAGACGGAGTGCGTGCTCGTCGACGAGACGGGATCCGTCGTCGAGATCCACGTGGGTGCCGCCTCGAATCCGAGCGTGGTCGGCGCGGAGCAGGCGAAATCCATCGTCACGGCCGCCCTCAATTCCCTGCGTGCCCAGGCAGCAGCACACACCGGCAATTCGGAGAATCCGGTCTCTGATACCCTACTTTGCATGGCGGGAAGCCGCTCCTTCTGGCAGGAATTCTCCGGCGAGCTGAAGGGATTTGGGAGGGTAAGCGCCGTCGATGATTCGCTTCCCGTCCTCGAGCTCGCCACCCACGGCCGACCCGGAATCGTCCTCCATTCAGGCACCGGCTCATTCGTCGTCGCACGATCATCCGACGGCTCCGTGAACTATGCCGGCGGCCTCGGCTGGCGGCTCGGCGACCCCGGCAGCGGACACGACATCGGCCGGCGCGCCGCGGCGCGTGCCGTGCTCGACCTCCAGGGCTGGGCACCGTCCTCGCGACTGGCCGCCCTGCTTCGCGAGAAGACCGGCCTGCCCGACGCAGCCGGCATCACCCGATTCTTCCACCACGATCCCTCCTCGGGAAAACTGCTGGCCGCGCTGGCGGCCGACGTGCTCCGCCTGGCCGACGAGGACGACCAGGTGGCGAAGCAGATCGTCATCCAGTCCACTAGTGAGCTCCTCGATATCGCGGTGCGAGTGGCCGAGGAACTGTTCACATCCACGCTGCTCGACACCATTCCTGCCGGGATCAGCGGACCGATCCTGGTTCATCCGATCGTCCGAAAGGCGCTTGCCGCAAGGTCTCCGCTCCAGCTGCTCCCCGTTGAAGGCACGCCGATCGAGGGCGTGCGGCGAATGCTGGCAGCGATGAAGTAGGGCTGGGGCTCATTTGACGGATCGGACCGATCGGTCCGATCCGACCGATAGGACCGATGATGACTGTTCTCAGATCTCTGCCCGAGCCTGCCTGGCTCGATCTCCAGGCAGCGCACGAGATTCGCGTTCGCTCGTGGACCGATCCGCACCAGGAGCGCGCCGCCCGCGGCGAACGGCATCCGGTCCAGGATTTCCTTTTCACCTACTACGGTTTCCGCCCTGCCTGGCTGCGGCGCTGGCATCCGGGCCCAGATGTCATCCTGCTCGGCACCGCCGCCCGCGCTTTCCTGCGCTGGCCCGCCTACGCTGAGCGCGATGATGGCGTGGCCCTCGACACGCGTCGGATCCCTGAAGGGAGGCGGCCGTTCATCGCCTGGCTGCAGACCCTGCTCACCGGGATGCGAGACCGCCCGGCCGCCTTCGGCTGCCACGGTCTGCACGAGTGGGCGATGGTGCACGGACTCGGGTCATCCGACGTCCGCCATTCCGATTACCCGCTGCGCCTTGCCGGAACGGAGGTGGCCCGTGTCGTCGAGGAACTGCCGCTGCGCTGCACCCATTTCGACGCCTTTCGATTCTTCACGCCCTCGGCGCAGCCGCTGAATCGAATCCAGCCGACCCGGTCCGGCGTCCCTGCGCTCGAGCAGCGCGGGTGCCTTCACGCGAACATGGATCTCTACAAGTGGGCCTTCAAGCTGGCCCCGTTCGCCCCATCCGAGCTGGTCGCCGACTGCTTCGAGCTCGCCAGGGACATCCGGGAGATCGACATGCGCGCAAGCCCGTACGATCTGCGCACACTCGGCTACGAACCGATCGCGATCGAAACAGCGGCCGGTCGCGCCAAATACGAGACCCTGCAGCGCGCAGCCACCGCGCGCGCGGAGCCGCTTCGCGCCAGGCTCATCGCCCTCTGCGACCGGCTGCTCGCGCCGGACGGCGCCGGTTGATTGCATTCGCCCCGTCCCCGGCAAGCAGCACGTTCGAGGACTCGCCTAGCGGCGGGGGATTTTCCAACCTCCATCATGGCCAGTACTCCCGAGGGCACAGCGGCCCATCCCCCGACACCGAAGAAGCCGAGCTTCCCGGTGCGCGACGGGCTCCGGTCCTACCTCCGCAGATACGGACGGGACATGAACCTGCCGGTGAGCTACGAGCGCCTCCGGGGCTTCCACGAGGGCGTTCCCCTGAGCGACTCGAAGGGCCGGCCGTCACTCTGGGAGACCGTCGTCTATGAGCAGACGGAAATGGCCGAGCTCAACGAGGATCTGAAGCATATCTACGCCCTGCTGAAGGTCGCGGGAGACTCGTCCATCCTGCAGCACCTGTACATCGACCGGATCGACTTTTGCACGTTCGGCAACTCGATGCCATTCCGCATCCGCATCGTGAATGCGTACAACGATAACCAGGACTACTTCTACGTGAAGAAGGCCGACGCCTCCCGCGTGTACGGCCTGGAGCTGGAACACCTGCTGTCCCCCAACCGCCTCAACTTCCTGATCAGCGGAAGCTCGCTGATCGAGGAGCACATCCCGGGCATACCGGGCGATGTCTTCATCTCCCAGTGGCTCGACCGCGGCGACCTGAAGCCGGTGCGCGTCGCTAAGGAGCTGGTGAAGTTCAACGAGCGCTGCTTCATCCGCCTGCTCGGCGACATGCGCGCGTATAACTTCGTGTGCGTCGTGACCCCGGATTTTGAGGATGCCCAGCTGCGCATCCGGGCAATGGACTTCGACCAGCAGTCGTACAACGGGCGGAAGAACTTCTACCTGCCGCAGTTCTTTCCCGAGAATCGCGAGCTGTCGCTCTACTGCACCCGTCACCTGCACCCCAATGTCGCCTTCCAATACCAGCGCGAGGAGCAGACGCTGATGCTGCAGCGGTCGAACCTGGCCGCAGAGCGGCTCGGCCGCCTGCTCAATGAGATGGCGAACGACCCGATCGCGCCGACGGACAAGGTCCACACGCTTCGCGCCAGCCTCGCGGAGCACTACAAGCGCAACGACTACCTGCGCTGCGAGTCCATGGGCGAGCTCATCCGCGAGAACCTCGAATCAGTCCGCCGACTCGTCGCCCGCGACCCAGTGCAGCCGCCCGCCTGAGCAGCAGCCGCTCTGACCTCTAGGGATTCCAGAGCCCGGTCGCCGCTCGGACTGCGTCAAGGGTCTGCGTGGTGCCTTGGAACAGGTCGGACGGAAACTGGCGATAGGTGAGCAGCGGGCCGTAGAGCGCCCGGCCTTCGTCGGAATTGAGCTGGAGCCCTGCGAGGTACTGCAGCCGGAGGTTCCGGTCGCGGTTGATCTCGGCGCCGTCGAGCAGGTCCCCCAGGTCGACATCGCGCCCCGCATAGGTCCCGAACAGGTCGAGCACCGTGCCGAGTCCGACCTCGTCGAGCGATTCGCGCACCGGCGCAAAGTCGTCTCTCACGAGGCGAGCCTCGATCGCATCGACGTCGAGCACCATCGGCTCCGCGCCGCCGAGCATGACGACATCATAGCCGAAGCCCGACTCGTCATTGCCCCAGATCGAACCGCCCGGGAATGCCTCGAAGAACGTGGCGATCTCGCTCTTAACGACCGCGGCGTCGCTCTCGTAGAACGGGACCCACTGCGTGACAACGCCGCCCGGGTTGAGCCGCTGCTTCACGAGGTCGAAGTACTCCGTCGTGTAGAGCGTCGCGGCGCCCTTCACCCAGGGATGGATCGGGTCCGACGTGATGATGTCGAACTTCTCACGGGTCGTGAGGATGTAGTGGCGCGCGTCGTCGTAGACGATCTCCACTCGCGGGTCGTTGACGACGTCGTAGTTCTGCTCCGCGAAATACGGCGCGATCCGCGCCGGGATGAGCGGCTCGATCTCGCAGATCACGATCCGCTCGATGCCTGGGTAGTTGAGGAAGGAGCCGGCCGTCACGCCAGCGCCGCAGCCGACGATGAGCACCGACTTGGGCGCGGGATGAAAGAGCGCGGGAATGTGCCCGAGCATGCGCTGGAGCCGCATGTCCTTGGGAAGCGTCGATGCCTCGGTCTTGCCGGCCACGTGGAAGCTGCGGACGTCCTGCCACTCGGTCACGCCGACGGTCGCATTGAGACCCTCGCCGAGATAGAGGCTCTCCGTGCCCTCCGTCGAATACAGCATGAGCTGCCGGCCATAGGCGACCAGGGGCCAGGGAAGCGAGGGCACCGTGCGCACGAGGCCGAATGCGACGACGACGCAGGCCGCGGCAATCCCGGCCCACCGCCCGACAGCCGCGCGATTCGACACGTCGATGAGTGAGCCGAACGCGAGCAGGGCGCTCACGAGCGTCAGCCCGATCAGCGCCTGCTGCGTGTGCTGGGTCCCGAGCAGGGGCACGAACACGAGTCCGCCGGCAAGCGAGCCGAAGATCGCGCCGAGCGTGTTCGCGGCATACGCGCCGCCCACCAGGCGGCCCGGGTCCTGTCCGGGCGCGGCAAGCGAGGCCAAGGCAAGCGGGAAGCTGGCGCCCCAGAGGAGGGCCGGCGGCAGAAGCGCCACCGCGCAGCGCACGAGATCCATCTGGAAGTTCACGCCGACGTCGGCCCCGAGCGTCATGTCGATCGGCCAGTACGGGAGCGTGTTGCCGAGCGAGTACGCGGCCCAGGCGATCGTCGCAGCCTGGAGTAGCTGGCACCAGCCGAGCGCGACGCGCGGCCGGCGTGCGTCGCGGGCGATCATGGAGCCGACGGTGCTCCCGATCCCGAGCCCGGCGAGGAAGACCGACAGGATCAGCGAGAAGGTGTATACCGTGCCGCCGAGCATCAGCGACAGCAGGCGGGTCCAGATGACCTCGGAGGACAGCGCGCACAGCCCCGAGAGACCCAGGGTCACGTACACGGCCCAGGCACGGGCGGCACCGGCACGCTCGGGAACTACCGTTGCGACCGTCTCGACGGCGCGGTGAGGGGCGCGGGCCGCCAGGAGCCAGGCGATCGCCGCCACGGCAAAGTTGAGCGCCGCGGCACAGTAGGTGGCGAACGCCATGTCGTGCACGCGCAGCAGGTAGAAGCCTGCAAGCAGGCAGCCAAGGACCGCGCCCGCGGTGTTTCCGCCGTAGAAGAAGCCCAGCCAGGAAACGCCGCGCGGCGTCGTCTCGATCCAGCGGGCGATGACCGGGAGGGTCGCGCCCATCATGAAGGTCGGGGGCAGGAGGCAGACCGCCGCGACGACAGCGCGAAGCGTGACACCCGGGAAGCCGAGCGCGGCAACGGCGGCATAGAGGTTGCCCGCCAGGGGGAGCGCGAAGAGGACGAGCAGTCCGATCACGCCGATTCCCGCCTCAAGCGCCGCGTAGACGCGGAGCGGATGCCTGCCGGCAGCGACCAGGCGGGGCCAGCTGAGGCTGCCGGCGCACATGCCGCCCATGAAGGTCGCGAGGAGCACCCCCAGGGACACCGCCGAGGAGCCGATGGCAAACTGCAGCATCTGGAACCACACGATCTCGTAGATCAGTGCGGCACAGCCGCTGCCCACGAACAGGAGGATCAGCGGGAACAGGAACCGGGAGCCGGGGTCCTTCCCGGAAGCGGGGGTATCTGGGGACATAAAGCGCAAGAAATCCCCGGAAGCGCATTCCGAGGGAAGCAAAAAGCAAACGGCCAACGGCGAAATCGCCGGGCAAGGAGAGGTTGACAGCCCGGAGGGGCCGCTGCTCTCCTGACCTGTTTCCCCCCAGAGTTTCCATGCAACCCACATTCCGTCCGCACCGCAAGAAGCGCGCCCGCAAGATCGGTTTCCGCGCGCGCAAGGCCACCAAGGGAGGCCGCAAGGTTCTCAAGTCCCGTCGCCGCAAGGGCCGGAAGCGCCTGACGGTCGTCTGACCGCGGCCCCGCCGGCCCGGGCCCGCCTCATGCGTTTTCGCCCGGAGCAACACCTGCGGCGCCAGCTGGATTTCCGCGCCGTGCGGGAGCAGGGTCGCCGGATCGACTGCGGCGCCTTCACCCTTTGGGTCCGCCGCCGCGGCCCCACGGAGCCGGCCGGCACCGTGCGCCTAGGCATCGCCGCGTCCAAGGCCGCGCTCGGGTCCTCCGTCCCCCGCAACCGGGCCAAGCGCCGCATACGCGAGCTTTTCCGGTCCCACCAGGAGCTCGTTCCGGCAGGCTGCGACCTGCTCATCGTCGCACGTTCGGCGGTGAATCGCCTCGACTACCCGCAGCTCGAACAAAAGTTTATCGAGTCCTGCCGCAGGCTAGCGGCAATCCCATGAGCACCGAGCAAGCCAACCCAGGGGCGCCCCGGACAACGCAGTCCGGCGGCAGCGTCACGCGCTTCCTGCTCGCGCTTGTGCGGGGCTACCAGCGAACCATCTCGCCTGCCCTGCCCGTCTTGTTCGGACCCGCCTGCGGCTGCCGTTTTCACCCAACCTGTTCCGAGTATGCGGCAGGGGCCCTGCAGGCCCACGGCGCCGCACGCGGCTGCTGGCTGGCACTGTGCCGACTCGCCCGCTGCCATCCCTTCCAGCGCGGCGGATTCGATCCCGTGCCTCCCGCCCGCCGCTACTCGGTCGTTCGCATCGAGCCGGCCCGCTCCCGCCCGGCCTCACACGCCCTCAATTGATGGACAAGAAGAACCTTTTTCTCGGCCTGATCTTCCTCGGCGCCGCCTTCGCGAGCATGTTCTACAGCTCGCGCCGCGCCGCGCCGGCCCAGCCTGCCCCGGAGCTCACGAACACCGCGCCCGGTCCGCTGCCCACCCCGGTTCAGGCGTTGCCGCCCGACACGAGCTTCGCGGCAGCGGCAGCCACGGACGGGACAGGCAACATCGTCACGCTCTCGAACGAATTCGCGGACTTCCGGTTCACGGACCAGGGCGGCGCGCTGCTCGACGTGGCTCTCCGGCAATACACGGCCGAACGAGGCGGCACCGAGCCTTACGTGATCAACCGGATCCATGCCGACCCGGCGCTGGCGATCGTTGATTTTCCGGGACTCGACCGCAGCACCCGGTACGAGCTGGTATCGCGCACCGACCGCGAGGTCGTCTATCGGACCACGATCATGGACGGCCGGCTCGAGGTGCTCCGGCGCCACCGACTCGCCGAGGAAGGCGATCCCACCGGAGATCCCTACCAGATCCGCCATGAGACGATCCTCCGCAACCTTTCGACGGAGGTGATTCCCCTGCCCCGGATCTCGATGAGCGTCGCGACGGCGGCCCCGCTCAATGCGCAGGACGCCGGCCTCTATCTCACCACCGGCTACAACCAGGCGGGCGACACCACGTTCCTGAGGCGCTCGAAGCTCGAGGGCGGCGGATTCCTGGCGGCGATCGGCATCGGCAGCAGCGCACCGCTTCCCGCGATCGACACGGCAGGGCCGCTGCTCTGGACCGCGGTCAACAACCAGTTCTTCACCTGTATCCTCACGCCCGACACGCCGGTTTCGGCGCTCACCACCCGGCGCGTGAAGCTCGACCCGCTCCTGGACGACACCGACCGCCGCGCGTACGGGCTCGTCGGAATCGCGCGATTCGACGTGCCTGCCATCGCGCCCGGCGCCGAGTCCACCATCGGAGGCGGCTTCTACGCCGGGCCGAAGGAATACACCCGCCTCGCGAACGCCAACGTGTTCCAGGCAGACGAGAGCGAGGTCATGCAGTTCGGCTGGCTGATCTTCCGCTGGTGCGCGCAGATACTGCAGTGGACCATGAAGCTGTTTCACACGCTCACCGGCAACTGGGGCGTGTCCATCATCCTGAGCACCCTGCTGCTCAAGGTCATCTTCCTCTATCCCACGCTCTCCGCCTCGAAATCCGCAAAACGCCTCCAGAAGGTGCAGCCCGAGTTCGCGGCACTCCGCGAGAAGTACAAGGACAACCCCCGCAAGATGCAGGTGGAGACGATGGAGCTCTACAAGAAGCACGGCGTGAATCCGCTGGGCAGCTGCCTGCCCATCCTCATCACGATGCCGTTCTTCATCGGCTTCTTCCGCATGCTACAGAGCACCGCCGAGCTCCGGTTCGCGTCTTTTCTTTGGACGTCCGACCTATCGGCGCCCGACACGATCGCGCGCGTCTTCGGCATGCCTCTCAATATCCTGCCGCTGCTCATGGGCGCCACGATGATCATCCAGATGCGGCTGACGCCCATGGTCACGACCGACAAGGCCCAGCAGACCATGTTCAGGCTCATGCCCTGGGTGTTCACCCTGTTCTGCTACAACTTCTCCGCGGCGCTCTCCCTGTACTCCAGCATCAACGGACTCTTCACGATCGGACAGCAGCTCATCGTCAACCGCATGGCCGATCCCCTTCCCAAGGCGACCGCGACACCCGCGAAGCCCGGCGGCCGACCGGTGAAGAACGTGACGCCGAAAAAGAAGAAGGGCTGAGCCTCCGTCGGTCCGGAACTCCGACTCTCCGCAACATGGCCGGTCACAACAAATGGTCGAAGGTCAAGCGCCTGAAGGCGGTGACTGACGCCCGCAAGGGCAAGGTGTTCTCGAGGCTGTCGCGCGAGATCACGCTCGCCGCGAAATCGGGCGGCGGTGATGCGACCGGCAACGCGCGGCTGCGCACGCTCCTGCTCAAGGCCCGCGACGCCAACATGCCCGCGGACAACGTCACGCGCGCGATCCAGAAGGGCACGGGCGAGTTGCCGGGCATTACCATCGAGGAGATCACCTACGAGGGCTACGGCCCGGGCGGAGTCGCCTTCGTCGTCAAGACCGCAACGGACAACAAGCAGCGCACGGCCCAGGAAGTCCGCTCCGTTTTCTCCCGGCACGGCGGCAACCTGGCGACCAGCGGAGCGGTGACTTTCCAGTTCCTGCATGCCGGCCAGTTCCTCATCGCCAAGGACAGGACGTCCGAGGATGCGCTCATGGAAATCGCGCTCGAGGCCGGCGCCGAGGACGTCATCACGAGCGAGCATGGCTTCGAGGTCCGCTGCGCGATCACGGACTACGACCGGATGGCACACGCGCTCGAGGACAAGGGGCTCAGCCCCGAGAACGCCGAGATCGCCTACATTCCCACGAATACGGTGCCGGTAACCGACCTCGAGGTGGCAAAGTCACTCGCCAAACTGCACGAGGGCCTCGACGAGCTCGATGACGTGCAGCACGTGTTTTCGAACGAGGAAATGGACGACGCCCTGGCCGACGCGGCGCACGGTTGAGCGTCCCAGCATCCCCTCGTACTCTTACTCGTTCTCGTTCTCGTTCTCGAAATCGGCCAATCCAACCGCTTGGGTGTCATTCGGCTCCAGTTGCGAGGGCCAAACGACTTTTATCAAGTCGGTGTGCCGCACGCCACTCGGTGAGGAACGTGCGCCGACTGTAGGCGGGGTGCCCCACGCCGCGTTGTGTCAGCTTCCTGTCGCACCCCGGGTGAGGGCACCCGGGGCTACAACTCAAGTTCGTTAAGACGCAGAAATCGGTGGGCATCGGCGATCTGATCTGGTTTACACACGACCTTTAGCGCCCAGCCGATGACCGACGCGAACACAGACCCCGAAGGAACTGCGCACGACGCGCCCGGCGAAGTCGGGCTCGTGGTGCCGCAGGATTTCCACTGCCGGGAACCGTTCACCTTCGACAACGGGCAAACGCTCCCGGGATTCATCCTGCGCTATGAGACCTACGGGGAGTTGAACGAGGCTCGCGACAACGTGATCGTGATCGCGCACGCCCTCAGTGGCGATCACCACTGCGCCGGCATTCACGCTCCCGGAGACCGCAAGCCGGGATGGTGGAACAACCTCATCGGCCCGGGAAAGGCCGTCGATACCCGCCGTTTCTTCGTCTTCTGCGCCAACGTGCTCGGCGGGTGCGTCGGGTCTAGCGGTCCCTCGTCGCTGAACCCGGACACGGGCCGCCCCTACGGACTCTCCTTCCCGTTCGTGACCATCCGCGACATGGTGCGCGCGCAGAAGATCCTGCTGGACCACCTCGGCGTGCAGGCCCTGCACGCAGTCATCGGCGGCTCGATGGGCGGCATGCAGGTGCTGCAGTGGGGAATCGATTATCCGAAGTTCACCCGGCGCATGATCGCCATGGCGACCACAGCCCGGGAAAGCGCCCAGGCGATCGCCTTCAATGAGGTCGGCCGCCAGGCAATCATGCAGGACCCCGCATGGAATCGCGGCGACTACCCGCGCGACGGCGGTCCCCGCGTCGGCCTGGCAATCGCCCGCATGATGGCGCACATCACCTACCTCAGCGACGCGTCGATGGACCGGAAGTTCGGACGCCGGACGGTTGCCAAGGACGATCCCCGCCGCTCCCGGCGCCTGCTCGAAGAGACACCGGTCGGCCCGTCGGACGAGCAGCTCGCGAACCTCAACCGCGAGGCGACCGAAGAGGCCGACAAGCCGGACGCCTTCGACGTGAAATTCGAGGTCGAGAGCTACCTGCGGCACCAGGGCGAGAGCTTCATCAATCGCTTCGACGCCAACTCCTATCTCTACATCACGCGTGCACTCGACCACTTCGACCTCGCTGCCACGGCGGGCGGATCGCTCGAGGCCGCCCTCGCGCCCGTAGAGGCCGAGACCCTGGTCGTCGGGTTCACGAGCGACTGGCTATTCACGCCAGAGCAGAATCGCGCCGTCGCGCTCGCCCTCCTCCGCTCCGGCAAGCGCGCGAGCTATGCCGAGCTCGACACCGACCTCGGCCACGATTCGTTCCTGCTGGAGTCGCCCGAGCTGTACGGGCTCGTGCGCGGATTCCTTGAACGCTGAGCACCCCGATCCCGATGAGTGCACCGACCCGACATGCCAGCCGACCCGCGCTCGTTGCCGCGCCGCTGCCGCTGCCGGCACCCAAGCGAACGGTCGACATGCAGATCATCGCGGACTGGGTCGAAAGCGGAACCCGCGTCCTCGACCTGGGCTGCGGCCGAGGCTCGTTATTGGACTTCCTGGTCCAGACAAAGGGCGTGCAGGCGATCGGCGTCGACCTCGAGTTCAACCGGATCGCGGCAAGCGTGCACAAGGGACTCAGCGTGTACCAAGGCGACATGAAGCAGTTCATGTCCGCCTTTCCGGAAAAGTACTTCGACCGCGTGATCTGCTCGCGCACCGTCCAGGAACTGCAGGACCCGAGCGGGGTGATCCTTGAGGCCCTGCGGGTCGGTCGCGCGGTGACGGTGGGTTTTGTCAATCACGCATTCTGGAAGAACCGCACCGCCGCGCTCTTTCGCGGCCGGAAGCTGCGCAACGAAGTCTACACCACCGAGTGGTTCGAGAGCCGGCCCACGAACCCGGTTTCCATCGCCGATTTCGAGACCTTCTGCGCCGCCAGCGGGATTGCCATCACGCGCCGCGTCTTCCTGCGCGGAAATTGGCGGCAGCCCTGCCGCTTCGCGCCAAACTGGTTCGCCGGCTACGCACTCTATGACCTGACGAAGTAGCGCCGTCGATCGCGCGGGTCACCGAAACGCTGGCTTGCCGCGGCGTAGTCCCATACGCGTGGGACGAAGACCGGCGCGTTCCGCTACCGTAACCGGCCCGTAGCGGAAGCCGCCAGGTTTTCGGCCGGGCCCCGACATCCGCCCCGTAGCGGAAGCCGCCAGGCTTTCGGTCAGCGCCCGAACGCCTTCACCTGGCGCTGGGCGTGGTTCTCGATGCTGCCGCAGACCAGCTCGCAGAGCTTGATCAGGGTCGGATCGCTGACCGAGTAAAACACCTGCAGCCCCGCCTTGCGCCGGGACAGCATGCCGGAGTGCGCCAACGTCTGGAGGTGGCGCGAGATGTTGGCCTGGGTGCCCCCGGTGATTGCGACCAGCTCATTCACGCTCCGCTCCCCCTCGAAAAGCGCCTGGACCAGCCGAAGGCGCATCGGCTCCGCCAGCACGGCAAAACGCCGGGCCACGAGCTCGAGCGTGGCATCCGTCAGGGGCGCCTTCTTTGCCATGCAGTAATTGGAATACCCGCTTGACATCGGATCAAGTATATGAGTATATGCGCATATAAAGTCAACCATCTTCCTATGAAAATCGAGAACTTCATCCGCGCTCTGGCCGGCACCATGGTCCTCATCAGCATCGCCCTTGCCTTGTTCGTCAGCCCGTGGTGGCTGCTGCTGACTGGCTTCGTCGGCGCAAACCTGCTTCAGTCCGCATTCACCGGGTTCTGTCCGCCCAGCATCCTGCTCCGGGCCATCGGCTGGCTCGGAGATGACGGCATAATCCACTGGGGTGGACGCCACTGATCACACCGACCTTTCGGCCCGAGCCATGACCGCACGCATCCTTCTCATCATTGCCGCCGCCGGTTTCGCCGGCTGCAGCCGGCACCAGGAAACGCCGTCGGCCACCTCGCTGCCGGCGATCGCCGTCCGTACCGCGACCGTTGAGGCTCCGACCCTGGTTCTTCGCCAGCCGGTCGCCGGCACCGTGCAGCCCTTCGATCAGGCGGTAATCGCCGCACGAGTCATGGGCACGGTGAGCAACCGTCCCCCGCCCCTCGGCGCCATGGTAACGGCAGGCCAGACCTTGATTTCCATCGAGGCCGCGGAGATTGCGGCCCGCCTCGCCCAGGCCAGGGCGACCATGGCCCAGCTTGACCGCGAGCTTGCCCAGGCGACGACCCTCCAGGCCAGCGGAGCTGCGGCACTTGAGGAAGTGCGCTCGCTCTCCGATCGGCGGCGCGCGGCGGAGGCTGCGGTAGCCGAGGCCGAGGCCCTCTGGTCCTACACCAATATCACAGCCCCCTTTGCGGGCACGATCACCCGGCGCTTCGTCGAGCAGGGGGATCTCGCCGCTGCGGGTTCCGCCCTGCTCGAACTCGAGGGAACCGACCGCTTCCGGGTCTCGGTAGCCGTTCCCGAATCCCTGGACCTCCTCGCCCTCGGCATCGAGGTGCCCGTGGAGATCGGCACGAGCCAGGTCGCCGGCCGCGTTGCCGAGCTTTCCCGATCGGTCGATCCGTCATCCCGCACGCGCCTGGCGATCGTCGATCTGCCGCAAGACGCAACCGTGCACTCCGGTCAGTTCGTCCGCGTGCTTTGGCCGGCGGGCACCGAGCGCGCGCTTCTCGTTCCGGATTCCGCGGTGATTCGCAGGGGGCAGATGGAGCAGGTGTTCACCGCATCCGACGGACACGCGAGACTGCGCATCGTCCGCACCGGCGGCGGCTCGGACGGCCGAACCCGGATCCTGTCCGGACTCGACTCCGGCGAAACCGTAATCCTGTCGCCGCCAGCGTCGCTTCGGGACGGTCAACCTCTGAACCAGACTCCGTGAGCAGAAGGGTTGACAGTTCGTTCGGGGTCGCCGGGCGGCTCGCCGCCTTCTTCGCCGACTCCAAGCTCACGCCGATCGCCATCATTGTCTCGATCGCGCTAGGGGCATTCGCCGTGCTCATGCTGCCGCGCGAGGAGGAGCCCCAGATCAAGGTCCCCATGGTCGACGTCTTTGTTGCCATGCCGGGAGCCGGCCCCAGCGAGGTCGAGAACCGGATCACCCGCCCCATGGAGAAGCTCCTCTGGGAGGTGCCAGGCGTCGAGTATCTGTACTCCACGTCCAGCCCGGGACAGTCGCTCGTCATCGTCCGCTTCGAGGTCGGCACCGACATCGAGGCGGCGCTCGTTCGCCTCAACCAGAAGCTTCAGGGAAACTTCGACCGGATTCCTTCCGGCGTCAGCGCACCGCTGGTGAAGCCGCGGACGATCGACGATGTTCCCGTGCTCGCACTCACCTTTCACAGCCCGACGCTGGATTCCGTCGAGTTGCGCAGACTGGCCGCCCAGGTCGACGACGCAGTCAAGTCGATCGATGCCGTCGCAGAAACCGTGCTGATCGGCGGCGGACGGCGCAGCCTCCGCATCACGCTCGATTCCGCAGCGCTGACCTCGCGCGGCCTCACGCCGCTTCAGGTCGCCGCCGTGCTGCAGTCCGCCAATTCCCAGGGCCAGGCCGGGTCTCGCGCCTTCGCGAACGAGGAGCTCCGACTAGAGACGGGGCAGTTCCTCCGAAGCGCCTCCGAGGCGGGCGGAGTCGTGGTCGGCGTCCATGCTGGCCAACCGGTCTTTCTGCGCGACATCGCGTCGATTGCCGACACGGCAGCCGAGCCGACCGACTACGTGCTCCATGTGCCGGGAAGCGAAGGCGGACCGGAATCCGCCGTCACGCTGAGTGTCGCGAAGCGGCCCGGAGCCAACGCGATTGACGTCGTCAACGACGCGCTTGCCAAGGTCGACCTGCTGCGCGGCACCCTGCTGCCCGCCGAGGTCGACGTCACGATCACCCGAGACTACGGGCACACGGCGGCAGAGAAGAGCAACGAGCTGCTGCTCCACATGGGCATCGCCGTCTTCGGAGTCGCCATCCTGATCCTGCTCTTCCTCGGCTGGCGCGAGTCGCTCGTCGTGCTGCTCGCGATTCCGTCGACGCTGGCGCTGACACTCCTCGTCTTTCACCTGTACGGCTACACGCTCAATCGCATCACGCTCTTCGCGCTGATCTTCTCGATCGGCATCCTGGTCGACGACGCGATCGTGGTCGTCGAGAACATCGTGCGGCACGTTCGCCTGCCCGGTTCGCGCGACAAGGGCCTGGCCCGTATCGCCCTCGAGGCAGTCGACGAGGTGGGCAACCCGACGATCCTCGCCACCTGGGCCGTGATCGCCGCCATCCTGCCGATGGCATTCGTCGGCGGATTGATGGGTCCGTACATGCGGCCGATCCCGATCGGATCCACGGCGGCCATGCTCTTCTCCCTGGGCATCGCGTTCACGGTCACGCCCTGGGCGGCGATCAGGGTGCTGCGCCGCCGTACCGGCGCGGCCGCGATGAATGCCTCTGCGCCCGCTGGGGAAAGTCACGTAACACGTGACAATGCCGGCGCCGTGACCGAGGCACCAGCGGATCATGACCATGCACCGGACGACTGGTTCACCCGGCTCTACATGCGGGTCATGGGGCCGTTGCTGGATCGGGTTCGCTGGCGGTGGGCCTTCCTTGGCGGGGTGACTTTCCTGCTGCTCGCCGCGATGGGCCTGGTCGGCATCGGCGCCGTCGAGGTCAAAATGCTGCCTTTCGACAACAAGTCGGAATTCCAGGTCGTCGTGAACGCCCCGGAGGGCACGACACTCGAGCAGACAACCCGGATCGCGCGGGAGATGGCCGACGCGATCCGCGGCGAGCCCGAAGTGCGGGACATCCAGATCTACGCCGGCACAGCCGCCCCTTTCAATTTCAACGGACTCGTCCGCCACTACTTCCTTCGTTCCGGACCCAATGTCGCCGATCTCCAGGTGAACCTGGTCGGCAAGGAAGAGCGTGGTGCACAAAGCCACGCGATCGCCGGGCGGATCCGTCCGCTCGTCGCCGCGGTTGCCGAGCGCCACGGAGTCAGCGTCGCAGTCGCCGAGGTGCCTCCCGGCCCGCCGGTCCTCCAGACGCTGGTCGCCGAGGTGTACGGTCCCGACGAGGAGCAGCGCATCGCCCTGGCCACGGAAATTCGCGCGATCATGGAGCGCGAGCCCGGCGTGGTGGACATCGACTGGTACGTCGAGGCCGCCCAGCCGCAGGTGCGCTACGTGGTCGATGAGGAAAAGGCCGCGCATCACGGAGTCACCGAACGACAGGTCGTGGATTCCCTGGCGCTTGCCGCCCAGGGGCTGCCCGTGGGCCTCCTGCACCTCGACGAGGAGCGCGAGGATGTTCCGATCCGCCTCGAGCTGCCGGCCGCCGAGCGCTCGGCGCCGGAGGCGCTGCTGGCGCTCAACATTGCGGGTGCCGATGGAAGGCTCGTGCCCCTTTCGGAACTCGTGCGCGCAGAACGAGGCACTGCCGAACGCAACCGCTACCGAAAGAACCTGAAGCCGGTCACGTACGTCACGGCCGATGTCGGCGGCGCGGTCGAGAGCCCCGCCTACGCGCTCCTCTCGATGAACCGGTCGATCAGGGAGATTGACGCGCGCGAATTCGGCGGGATCGAGGAACGGCTGCCGGTCTTCAATCTCAACCTGCCCTTCGACGACATGCAGCCCGCGATGAAGTGGGATGGCGAATGGCACATCACGCTCGAGGTCTTTCGCGACCTGGGCCTCGCGTTTGCCGCCGTGCTCGGGCTGATCGCGATGCTGATGGTCGGATGGTTCAGGAGCTACATCACCCCCCTCGTCGTGATGGCCGCGATTCCGTTCTCGCTGATCGGGATCCTGCCGGCCCACTGGGGAATGGGCGCATTCTTCACGGCGACGTCGATGATCGGCTTCATGGCCGGCGCCGGCATCGTCGTCCGCAACTCGATAATCCTCGTCGACTTCATCGAGCTGCGGCGCGAACACGGGCTGTCGCTGCGCGAGGCGGTCATCGAGGCCGGCGCCGTGCGGTTTCGCCCCATGCTTCTGACAGCGCTCGCGGTCGTCGTCGGGGCCAGCGTGATCCTGGCCGATCCGATCTTCCAGGGCCTGGCGATCAGCCTGATGGCCGGCGAGATCGCCTCGCTCCTCATCAGCCGAATGGCGGTTCCCGTGCTATATTTCATGGCGAACCGCCGCGGTGAGTCCGCCGCCCGCGCATGATTCCTCTCACAACAAACCCAACCCAGGATCTCTTATGAAACCCAACATTGGACCCGTCGATCGAACCCTCCGAGTCATCGCTGGCGCCGCCATCCTCGGCGCAGGCTACTATTTCCAGAGCTGGTGGGGCCTGATCGGAGTCATCCCGATCGCCACGGCGACGGTACGCTTCTGCCCCGCCTATCTGCCGTTCGGCTGGAGCACCTGCGCAAAGAAGCCCCAGGCCCGCGACTGATCGAAGCCGGAAGACTTCCCGGTAGAGTCCGAGTCCGGATATTTCATAAAGGACCATGAAATATCCGCCCATACGGGCCGCGCGAGCGGGACTAGCCCCGCGGCTGCGGCCTGCCTCGTCCCGCAGGGCGGGATGCGAGGCAGGCGGATTTTTCTCTCTGAGATAGGAGGATTCATGAAAAATCCGGGCTAGGAACCCAGAATCCAGGAAGCCAACTGGTATCGGCCCAACGCCACCTTGCCGGCCTTCTGTGAGAAATGCCTTGGCCTGAATCAGCGGCAATTAGTGCAGATCAGTGGTTACCCACCCCACTTCGCCTCCTTTGCGTTCTTCTGTGAGAATGTCTTGGAAACGCTGTTTCCGTTATCCGTACCCCGCCTTCAGTCGCGCGGCCTGAAAGAGGCAGACACAGTCGGATCCGTCGGCCGTGTGCAGCCAGTGCGGCTCCAGGGCGGCAAACTCGCGGTCGATGGCCTCGCGCAGGCCTCCCACCTCGATGACCACGATGCCTTCAGGCTTCAGGCGGTCCGCGGACTGACGCAGCAGCTTGCGCACGATCGCTAGTCCGTCCGGCCCGCCGTCGAGAGCCAGCCGGGGCTCGCGACTGAATTCCACCGGCACCGAGTCGACCTGCGCGCTGGGTTCGTAGGGCGGGTTGCTCAGGATTACGTCGTATTTCGCCCGCGGCACCCGGTCGAAAACACTGCTTTCGAACAGCCGGATGCGCTCCTGGAGCCGCTTTGCCCGGATGTTGCGGCGGGCAACGGCAAGGGCCTCGGCAGAAACATCGATCGCGTCGACGCGCGCCTTCGGGAAATGGCGCGCGAGCAGGACGGCCAGGCAGCCGGAGCCCGTGCCGACATCGATCACCCGTCGCACGGCCCCGGGATCGCGCAGCCACGCATCGAGCTGGCCCGGGATGATCTCGACGAAATAACTCCGGGGCACGATCACGCGCTCGTCGACATGGAAGCGCTCTCCGCCGAACCAGGCCTCACCCACGAGGTAGGGCGCCGGCACACGTTCCTCGATGCGCCGCCGGAACACTTCCGCCAGCCGCTTTCGCCCTGCGACCGTCAGCCTGCGCTGTAGGACGTCGGGGCCGCTCTCGAGCGGCAGCCGCAGCGTGCGAAGGATCAGGTAGAGCGCCTCGTCATGCGCCGTGTCCGAGACCTGCCCGAGCGAGACTCCAGCCGACTTGTACCGGCGGATCGCAAACTTCAGCCACTCGCCCGGGGTTTCCGGATGGACCGACCGCGACGCGGACCGGGGCTTGCACGGCTTCATGTGAGCAGCTGCAGCAAAATCCCGAACGGCACGTAAACGTAGGCCATCAGAGTCTGAAATACGCTCCAGAACGGCGGCAGGTTCACGAGGATGATCAGTATCAGGAAGCCCCAGCGCGCAAAGCTGTAATACGCATCCTCGCTCATGCCGAACCAGTACATCAGGAACTTCGAACCATCGAGGGGCGGCACTGGCAGCAGGTTGAAGACAATCAGGAGCACATTGAGCCTCAGCACCTGGAAGAGGAAGGCGACGATTTCGCTGCTGTTCGGGTTCGGCAGCACGCGTGCGCAGACAGCCAGTGCCAGGACAGCTGCGATGCCGATCAGGATGTTCATCGCCGGGCCGGCAATCGTCACCCAGGCCTGGTCCCAGTTCTTTCTCCGGTAGGCCGCGGGATTGATCATCACCGGCTTTGCCCAACCGACGATTCCGAAGAAACCGAGCGTGCCGAGCAGCGGGATCAGGATCGTTCCGATCGGGTCGATGTGCGCGATCGGGTTGAGCGTGACCCGCCCCTGCGAGCGCGGTGTGTCGTCCCCAAGCCGGTCCGCCATCCAAGCATGCCCCCACTCGTGCAGCGACAGGCTGCCAATGAAGATCACAAGGACAGTCAGCGCGTTCCTGATCGTCTCCGCGTCAATTTCCATGGACGACAGACACCGGGATGCCGGGCGACACGGCCAGCTGGAAGCCCGGGCCGGGACGGCGGGCACCATTCATCGAAAAACGCATCCCGCTACTCTGCGGAGGGCGCCGGGATCTCGGCAACCAGCTTTTCCTTCTGACTGGCGAGGGCGGGATCCGTCACCGTGGTGAGCACCGCCCGCGCATGCTCGATGCGTCCCTGCCGGATCAGGACGTTTGCCGCATGAAGCCTCATGGTCTGTCGCTCCACTTCGGACTCCGCCTTCTCTTCCAGGCTTGTCCACGCCGCCAGCGCACCTTCCCAGTCGGGTTGCTGCATGTCGTAGAACGACTCGGCGTAGCGATAGGTGAACTCGATGCGGTCCGGGGCGAGCTCCGCCGCCCGCCGAAACGCCTCGTGCACCGCGCGCTCGATCGACTCACGGGTCCAGGTGCCTTCCCTCAAAAACTCGTCGCTCGCGTCGTACAGCACCGAACCGAACTGGTAATGGTAAAGCGGCTCGTCCGGCACGAGGTCGATAGCGGCCAGGTAGTGGCTGGCGCCCTCGACGGGCCTGCCCTCTTCCACGACATAGTTGCCGATCTGGTTCTTCGCGAGGGCCCAGGTCCGCAGGAATGCCGGTGTCCGGTTTGCCTCGTCCTCCGCCGCCT
Source organism: Candidatus Salsuginivita brisbanensis (assembly GCA_038144975.1). Lineage (GTDB taxonomy): Bacteria > Verrucomicrobiota > Verrucomicrobiia > Opitutales > Opitutaceae > Salsuginivita > Salsuginivita brisbanensis. Next base: position 58,181 of record JAYQOU010000010.1, read on the forward strand.
GGGCGAAGAGGCCATCGGCCTTCATCAGCAGGGCGACGGACTCGCGCCGCATGTCGATGCGGCCAAGCATCACGCCGTATGCAGTGAGGGCCGGCGGATAGTCGGGATGGAGCTTGAGGAAGTCCTCGTAATCGAACGCGAGGCGCTGCATGCCGCGCCGAAACGCATTCTCGTCGAAGGATTCCGCCTCGGCTGTGGCGAACAGCTGCTGCTGCCGGGTGATGATCGCCTGAAGATCGGTTTCGGCGTCAGTGGGCCTCAGGTCAGCAGCAGCGACCCGCGCGCCGACTCCGGAGAGCGCAATCGCGATGAATGGGACCTGGAATATGAGCCGGAACGCCATTTTGAGGAATGTATCCGACACTCTCCACGTGCGGCGGTGCCGGGGCAAGTGCGCCGCTGAGTCCCAAGGACCCCGGGGAAAACACCCCCAATCCCTGATAATATTGAAACTTTTCTAGGTTTTAGGCGTCCAAGCCGTTGTCCCCTAGGTCCCGGAAGCCCCTTTCCGGGTAATCGAACCCCGATACAAGAATCCAGAATCCAGCGCCGCAGCCGCGTTGCGCCGACTGGACGCTGCGCCGGCCATCCGCCCGGCCGGCCACTGCATTGCCGCAGGTCACGGCCTCCTCTCCGACCCCGCCATGAAAATGTCCAACGTGATCCTCGCCGGCACGCTCGCGATCAATATCGCGCTCGTCGCCGTTCTCCCGGGCCGCCGGCCCGAACCGGTCGACAGCGCCACAGCGGCCTCAGCCGCATCCGCAGCGAATCAGGCAGCAGCAGGACAGTCCGGCAGCGGACGCGCCGCTATCGTGCAATCTCGAAGCGGCTTCCCCTGCGGATACAAAAAAAGCCGCCGCGGAAAATCCGCGGCGGCTCGAGGGAAATTTGGAGGGAATCAGGAGACGTGCCCCGAGACGAGCTTGGTCATCTCGAACATGCTGACCTTGCCCTTGCCGTTGAAGACGGCCTTGAGCTTGTCATCTGCATTGATCTGAGTCCGGACCTTCTTGTCCTGGAGGCCGTTCTTGCGGATGTAGGCCCAGAGCTTCTTTGTCAGCTCTGTGCGCGGGAGGGGGGCGGATCCAACGACTGCCGCAAGCTTGTCGTCAGGCGTCACCGGTTTCATGAACGCGGCATTCGGTTTACGTTTAGCCATATTGAGTTTGGGTTGTAGGGCGCTTTCCTCTGAAAGCAGTGAGTTTGTAGAGGTAGATTCGCTGAATTTCCGAGGAAAATCTGAAAAATTGTCGCCGGGCTGTCTTGGACGCCACCGCCGGTCAGGCATCCCGGATGCAGAATCCGTGCCGGCAAACGGCGCGATGAGCGAGCCGATTCTTCGGTTACTGTCCGCCGCGGCCCCTCCGCCCGGCGGCAGGCTGGTCGGTTGCCGGCGGCGTCGCAGCACCCTGCTGGATCGCGATCGCACGCTGATTTCGGGCTGCGGCCGCACCCGCGAGGATGCTCGCCGCCTGGTCTGGCGCGATGGCACTCGCCTGGGGTTGACCGTCGCCCGCGTTGCCTCCGCCACGGCCACCTCGGCCGCCGCGTGCACCGGCATTACCCTGGTTTCCATTCTGGATTCCGATCTGGACCGCACCTTGAGGGGCATTTGCCGGCCGAAGGGTCGCCACAGCGCCTCGACCTCCGCGTGCTCCCCCTGTCGCAGCAGATACGCGGGGGCTTTTCAGGCCGAGAGTCAGTGTCGAACCGCGGTAATCCACAGTCACCTGGTCGCTCCCGTCGACAACCTCATGGGTGCGCACCGTGTAGGGATTGCCCGCCTCGTTCAGGGCGACCCATTCCGATTTCTGGGTTTCCTCGGCAAAGATCCCGAACAGCACCACGTCGCCGACCTGTTGGACACCCCGGAGCTGCAACGGCGCATCCTCTGAGAGCACGGGGGCCTGGACTGGAGCCGATGAAGGAGAGAACGGAGAGCGCGGTGCCAGGTCGACCGCCGCGCCACGCAGGGCAACGATGCCCGTGATTACTGCGGCAACTGGAACGAGCCTGAAAGCGGTGAAGGGCATGCAGTGATGAAAAACTAACCTGGATTCGTCACGTTTCGAGAAAAACCATGGGGCCGTGAGTCATTCCAGTCGTAGTGACGCCACTCGGCGCCGGAGGTAACGCAGGAACTGCCCGGGTCCTGCCCGGAGGGTCACTGGCCGCTCGTGGCGTTTGCCCGAAGTTCGCGGCGCCTCGCCAGTTCGGCGGCAACCGCCTCGAGTCGGGCCTGCTCCGATTCCCGCGTCGGACTGGTCGTGACCGGACGCGTTAGCGCTGCGTTCGCGGCCGGATTCGCCGCGGTGGAAAGGGCCGCTGCCGGACCGCGCAGCGTGGCGACCCGCGACTTCTTCAGGCCGAGCGTCAGCCGGCGGCCCTGATACTCCACGACCACCTCGTCCCGCCCGCCGACATTGCTGTACGACCGGACGACATAGCCATCGCCCATCTCATTGAGCCCGACCCAGCGTGACTTCTTCGTTTCGGTTTCCGTGATCCCGAAACGGGGACCGTTCGCGCCACCGTCGATGATGCCGCTAAGCTCGATAACCCCGCCCTCGACGGGGGCAACCGGCACAGGCGAACCCGCAGGGACAAAGGGAGACCTCGGGGCAAGCTCCACCGCGGCATCAGTCACACCCGCGCACGCCGCAAAGGCGGCCGCCAGGGCGGCAAGGTTCTGGATACGCCGCGCATTCATATTGTGGACTCCGGACTGTATGACGTCCGGGGACCCGGTCAAGTGACGCAGACCCCCCCCTCAAGCGGCATGTTCCCTTTCAGCCTTGGATGGACCTGCCCAGTTTGGCACAACGCCGCATCATGCGAACGCCACTCGCCGTCCTCGCGATCCTTGCCCTGGGCGCCGGCTGCGCCCGGGATCAGCCTGAGGTATTCCAGGGCTATCTCGAAGGAGAGTTCGTCTACGTGGCCTCACCCCTCGGGGGGCGCCTCGACAGGCTCGAAGTGGCTCGCGGTGGCCAGGTCGCGGTGGGCGACCCCTTGTTCACCCTTGAGGATGCGTCCGAGGCCGCAGCACTGCGCATGGCAGAAGGCGAACTTCGCGCCGCCGAGGCGCGGCTAGAGGACCTGCGCAAGGGCTCGCGCCCGAGCGAGCTCGCCGCCCTCGAGGCGCGCCTGGCCCAGGCCCGCGCCGCAACGGAGCTCTCCCGGCTCGAGTTCGATCGCCAGCGCGTGCTCCACGAGTCACGGGTCATCACCGACCGCGTGTTCGACGAGGCTCGAACCAACCACGAGCGCAACCTGCGGTTGGTCGACGAGATCGACGCTCAGCTCGCGACTGCCCGCCTGGGCGCGCGGAGCGACGCGATCAACGCGGCCGAGGCAGCCGTGTCCGCGGCAGCGGCTGCCCGTGAACGCGCCGCCTGGCAGGTCGACCAGAAGCGGGCACGAGCACCCGTCGGCGGACTCGTCCATGACACGCTCTACCGCGTCGGGGAATACGTCGCCGCCACGCGGCCCATAGTCGTCCTGCTGCCGCCCCAGGCCATCAAGGTCCGTTTCTTCGCACCGGAGCCGGAAGCGGCCACGTTGGCAATCGGCGCCGAGGTCCGCGTGCTGCTCTCCGGACGGAGCGGGCCCCTGACGGCGCGCATCAGCTATGTCTCGCCGAGGCCGGAGTTCACCCCACCGGTCCTATATAACCGCGACAACCGGTCCAAGCTCGTCACCATGATCGAGGCCACACTCGACCCGGCGGACGCTGCCGGCCTGCATCCCGGACAGCCGGTCGAGGTCGCGCGCTGAATCGCGCCATCCCTCGCATGGCTTCAGACAGCGAACTCGCCATCGACGTCCGGGGCGTCACTAAGCGCTTCGGCGAGAGGACGGTGGTCAACGGCATCGACCTCCAGGTGCGCCGGGGCGAGATCTACGGGTTCCTCGGCCCGAACGGCAGCGGCAAGACAACCTTCATTCGGATGCTGTGCGGACTGCTCACGCCCGACGCCGGGAGCGGTACCTGCCTGGGGCACGACCTGCGGACGGACCAGGCGGCGATCAAGCGCAAGGTCGGCTACATGACGCAGCGCTTCAGCTATTACGAGGACCTGAGCATCCGCGAGAATCTCGATTTCGTCGCCCGCATGTACAATGTGCCGGATCGGCAGGCCGCGGTGCGTCGCAGCCTGCAGCGCTTGGGACTCGAGAACCGGAGCGGTCAGCTCGCCGGCGAACTCTCCGGCGGCTGGAAGCAGCGCCTCGCGCTCGCCGCCTGCCTGATCCACGACCCGCTCCTGCTCCTGCTCGACGAGCCGACGGCCGGCGTCGACCCCAAGGCGCGCCGCGAGTTCTGGGACGAGATTCACCGGCTGTCCGCCGAGGGACTCACGTTCCTCATCACCACCCACTACATGGACGAGGCGGAACGCTGCCATCGCCTCGGCTACATCGCCTACGGTGACCTGCTCGCAAAGGGCACGACATCGGAGGTCATCGCGACAGCCCGCCTCACCACCTGGGTCGTCGAAGGGCCAGGGCTACACGCGCTCGCAGACACGCTCCGCAATCGACCCGGCGTCGAGCAGGTCGTCGTGTTCGGCACCACCCTGCACGTCAGCGGTCACGATGCCGCCAAGCTCGACTCAGCAATCGCGGATGTCCGCGATCCACGCCACACTTGGACCCGCACGCGGTCGGGACTCGAGGACGTGTTCATCAGCCTGATGGGACAGGCACGGGACAACTTCAACTGATGTCCCGCTTCACGTTCCATCGTTTCTGGGCCGTCGTGCTCAAGGAGTTCGTGCAGATGAAGCGCGATCGGGTGACGTTCGGGATGATGGTCGGCATCCCGCTGATGCAGCTGATCCTGTTCGGCTTCGCCATCAACTCCGACCCGCGCCACCTGCCGACTGCCGTGCTGTCCGGGGACACGGGGCCTTTCTCGCGCACCTTTATCGCCGCACTGCAGAACACCGGATACTTCGACATCATCGGCGATGCGCTGACCGAGGACGAGGCGGAGCGCCTGATCGCCCTGGGCGAGGTGCAGTTCGTCATCAACATTCCCACAGAATTCTCCCGGGAACTCATGCGGGGGGAACGCCCGACGATCCTCCTCGAGGCCGACGCGACGGATCCGGCGGCGACCGGACCTGCACTCGCGGCCGTCCGCGCCGCCTCCGATCGACTGCTCGAACGCGACTTGGCTGGACCGCTGGCGCACCTGACAACGGCACCCGGCCCCGTGGACGTCCAGGTGCATGCGCACTACAACCCCGAGAACATCACCCAGTACAACATCGTGCCCGGCCTGATGGGCGTCGTGCTCACGATGACCATGGTGATCATCACCGGCCTCGCCATCACGCGCGAACGCGAGCGCGGCACCATGGAAAACCTGCTCGCGACGCCCGTGCGGCCGATCGAGGTGATGACCGGCAAGATCCTTCCCTACATCCTCGTCGGCTACATCCAGGTGACGCTGATCCTGCTCGCGGCGCGCTTCCTGTTCGACGTACCGATGGTCGGCAGCCTGCCGCTGCTGTATGGAGTCGCCCTCCTGTTCATTGCCGCGAACCTCGCCGTCGGGATCACCTTTTCGACCCTCGCATGCAATCAGCTCCAGGCGGTGCAGATGGCGTTCTTCTTCTTCCTGCCGTCACTGCTTCTGTCGGGGTTCATGTTTCCGTTCCGCGGCATGCCGGAATGGGCGCAGGGCATCGGTTCCGCCCTGCCCTTGACCCACTTCCTCCGAATCGTCCGCGGCATCTTGCTGAAGGGCTCCAGCACGGCCGACATCGCCCCCGAGCTCTGGCCGATAGCACTGTTCGTCGCCGTCGTGATGACGATCGGGATCAAGCGGTACAGGCAAACGCTTGATTAGAGCGAAAGTTGCGACTTCACGCTCCCGGGCCCGCAGCCCCGGATCGTGCCTTGCTCATCCGGGATCGGTCGAAGGCAACACCACCGAACAGCAGGTTCTCGATCTCGATGAGCCGGTAGCCTCGGCGCTCAAAGAACGGCCTGCTGATCCAGCTCGCCTCGGTTCGGATCGCGGTAACACCGCGTGCCCAGGCGATGGCCTCAAGGGAATCGCAGAGCGCCGTGGCGATACCGCGCCGACAGTGCGCGCCGCGGCAGTAAAGCAGTGAGAGGTGGTCGTCCGGCTCGAGCTGACCAAAGGCCAGGATGTCTCCGCCTTCCGCAGCGACCAGCGTCGTGCCAGCGGCAATCTTGTCCCGAAACGCTGCGAGGTCGTCCGGCCAGGACGCCCACGCCGCGACCTGTTCCGGCGTGTAGAGCTTTGGCGCAACCGAGCGGACAGCGTCGCGATAGACATCAGCGAGCCGGACCGCATCCGCCGGCTCGAATGGGCGCAATTCCCATGCTGCTTGGCGTTCGGTGGTCAAGGCGCCTCCAGGAACTCCGGCTCGTAGCCGACCTCGAAGTCCTCGGCGGAGGAGTACCTGAGCGCCTGGAAATGAGCATTGCCCGGGTCGAATGGACAAGTCGGCTGCTCGACGCGCCTGAATCCGAAACGCGAGTAATACGCGGGGTCGCCAAGCACGAACACCGGCGAGTCGGCCAGCGGCGCCAACTTCAGCGTGTCTGCAATCAGGCGGCTTCCGTGACCCGAGCGCTGTCGGTCAGGATGGACCGCGACGGGAGCCAAGTGGAAGCCGATCGGCCGCCCATCCCGGTAGGCTCTTGTGTAGCAGACGTGACTCACGAGGGAGCCATCGTCGTCCAGCACCCATTGATGCGCAGGCCGACCCTTTGCCATGATATCCCGGATGAGGCGGGATTCGTACCGGCTCGGCGCAAACGCAAGGTCCAGCAGGGCCACAACCGACGCGAGATCGGTGCCCGTAATTCTTCGGAGTCGGGGTGCGTTGGCCATGTCGAACACGATACCAGTCCGCTCGTTAGCGTAATTCAGCACGAGAAAACGTGTTGAGCGGCCAGCACTCCATCAGAATCGCCTCTCCCCAGCGGGTGATTACCGGACCGGATACCTCACGGAAACCGGCCTTTGCGAAGGTCCGTCGGGCGCGCATGTTTCGCGGATTCGGGTCGGTGCCCACCGCCGGCACGCCTTCCCTGAAAAGTCGCCGGAGGAATTCACGGACGAAGGCCGTGCCGTGCCCCTGGTCAAGCATGTCCTCCTCACCAATATAGAGATCGATTCCCCGCGAGCCGGGCGGCAGGTGCGAGAACGGATGCGGTTCCCAACCGTGAACGTCGTAATCCTGAACAAATGCGAACGGTCGGTCGGCCAACTCCACGATCCAGACGCCGATGCGCGGATCGGCCAGCTTCTCGTCATCCCGTTCGACCGTCAGCGCTCCCCACCATTCAAGAACATGAGGACGATTCCGCCACGCGGCCATGAGGGGCAGGTCTGCCGCAGTCACCCTGCGGAACCGATAGGTATCGGCGGTATCAATTCCATCTGTCATCTCCTATTGCGACTTCCCCCCATTGATGTATCGGGGTTTGCAGGTCGCAACTAATCCCTCGCCCCTTGCCCCTCCGTTTGAGCCTCCTCGATCGCTACATCTTCAAGGGAGTCCTTCTTACCTGCCTCGGCGCGGTGTCGCTCTTCGCGTTCCTGCTGATCCTGGGAAACGCGATCAATGACCTGCTCGGCTACCTCCTGGTCGGACACCTGTCGTTCGCCACGACCGGCGAGCTCGTCCTGCTTCTGATTCCGTTCGTGATCTCCTATGCCCTGCCGATGGGAGTCCTGACCGGCGTGCTGCTGGTGCTCGGCCGCATTTCCGCCGACAGCGAGGTCACCGCGATGCGGGCCTCCGGCCTGAGCCCGCTGCGAATCGCACGGCCGGTCCTGATCGTCGGAGTGCTCGGCGCGATCGCCACGTTCTTCGTGAACTTCCAGTCGATGCCTTGGGCCCGCGTGGTGTACGACGTCAAGCTGACCGAGGCCATACGCGCCAATCCGCTTCGCTTCATCGTGCCAAACACGTTCATCCGGGATTTTCCGGGGTTCGTCGTGTACGTGGGAAGCAAGGAGGGTGACGTGCTACGGGATTTCTGGCTCTACGAGCTCGACCGGGAGAACCGCGCCCAGCGCATCGTGCACGCGGAGGAGGCCAGCCTGCGCTACGAGGAGTCGGTCAACGAATTCATCCTCACCCTCACGCGCGCCCAGATCGAAGTGCGGGACGAGGATGACCCGGAGAATTTCACCCGAGTGCCGAGCGTGCTCACGCTGGGCCAGACGGAACCGTTGCGGCTTTCCCTCGACAGCGTGCTCGGGCGGCCGACTCCAAGGCAAAAGCTGCAGTGGATGACGTGGAGCGAACTGCAGGCCGAGAAGGCTCGCGTCGCCGCCCTCGAACCGGCGCCCGGAGGCGAGGCAATCAAGCAGCGCGACCTGATGCGCGTCTCCCTGACGATCCACGACAAGCTGAACCTTGCGCTCTCGGTGTTCTCCTTCGCGGTCATCGGAGTGCCTCTCGGCATCACCGTATCCAGGCGCGAGACATCGGCGAACCTCGGCCTGGCCGTGGTCCTCGCCCTCGGGTATTACTTCCTGACGGTCATGGTCGGCTGGCTGGACGAGCGTCCGGAGTTCCGCCCGGACCTGCTGCTCTGGGTGCCAAACCTTATCTTCCTGGCCCTGGGCGCCTGGCTTTTCCGCCGGGTCGACCGGCGCTGATTGGGAACCTGAGTTCATGTAGCCCTGCCCGGGAGAGCAGGGACGCTGCATCCGGCTCCTGCTCCTCCCAAAGCGGGCCACGACCCGGAAACTAACCGACGACATTCTGGCTCAGCCTGCACTGGCAGTCCGACAGGCGCCCTGCGTCACGCCCCCACCGCCACTAGCCCGGATCTGCCGTCTATTTCCGCGAGCTTCTGGTCGCGGACCGGGATCGCGTCGCGATCGCTGAGAAGATCCGTCGCAACGTCGTCGAGACGGACGAACCGGACCTCGCGCTCGCGCCAGGCGGCCATCAGTCTCCGGAAAAGCTCGCGGCGCCCCATGCCCTCGATCTCCGCGTGCAGCGTGAACACGTTCAGGGCGTCCTCCTTTAGCAGCGAGCAGTAGTACTCCGGGATTTCTGGCTCGGGAAACTCCGGGCGCCCGAGTAGTTCGTCGAACGTCGGCAGCGTCGTCGGGATCTCGAGCGTGCGGAACACCTCGCCATCGATTCGCGGAAAGAACGGGGAGCCGCCGCGCGTGTCGCTGGAATACAGGAGCTCCGCCTCGTCGTAAACGCGTCGGCTGCGAGCGTTGCTCTGCCATCCCGCGGCACCCGCGGCGCGCGCCTCGCGGCCGAAGAGCCCGCGGAACACCTCGCGGGCGGCGTCGAACTCGGCGCGGATCTGCTCCTCGGACATTCGATGCACGTGATCCTGCCAGCGGTAGTGATTGTAGCAGTGGATGCCTGTCTCAAATCCCGCCTCGTGGACCTGCCGGATCGTGTAGGCGTTCTCGCGCGCGATATCCGGCGCAGGCAGGAGCGTGCCGTTCATCAGCGTCCGCCATCCGTAGAGCTCGACCACGTTTGTCCGGCTGACCTTTCCCAGGAAGCCAGGGCGAAAGATCCGCGTGATCGCGCGGCCGGTCTGGTCCGGCCCAAGGGAAAACAGGAAGCAGGCGGGGGCAGCGAATCGCGTGCAGTCCTCGACCAGCGCAGGCACGCCTTCACGCGTGCCGCGGTCCGTATCCACGTCGACCTTGAGCGCGATGCGGATGCTCATGGCCTGATGGCCGGTTGCGGGGCGGGGTAGGAAAGCATTGGGGACCGGCAGTCCGATCAGCCGCCGGGGCGCAGCCCACCGGCGTCGCTTCCCGCGAGGTGATAGTCGAGAGTCCTGCGGATCGCCGTCCGCAGGTCGACCTTCGGCTTCCAGCCGAGCCGCTTCGTCGCATTCGCGATCGAGGGCACGCGGCGCTGGATGTCCTGGTAATACTTGCCGAAGTAGGTCGCCGAGGGAACGACCACCACCTTGGCCGCAGCGGCGTGGCCCTTGTAGTCGGGGTACCGGCGGAATGCCGCAATGATCAGCTTTGCGAGCTGCGCGACGCTCACGTTGTTGCCCGGGTTGCCGAGGTTGAAGATCTGGCGCGACGCCGCCCCGCGCCGGTTCTCGATGATCCGCAGCAGCGCGTCGACACCGTCGTCGATGTAGGTGAACGACCGCCCCTGGCGGCCGCCGTCCACGAGCTGGATCGGCTTCCGGAAGATCACGTTCGAGATGAACTGCGTGAAGAGGCGCGAGCTGCCTTCCTTCGGCTCGAGGACATTGTCGAGCCCGGGCCCGATCCAGTTGAACGGCCGGAACAGCGTGTAGTCCATACCGTCGCGCACGCCGTAGGCGTAGATGACACGGTCGAGCAGCTGCTTCGAGCAGGCGTAGATCCATCGCTGCTTGTCGATCGGGCCGTAAACGAGGTTGCTGGTCGCCTCGTCGAGCACGGGGTCCGGCGACATGCCATAGACCTCGGAGGTCGAAGGGAAGATCAGCCGCTTGCCGTACTTGGCGCACCGGCGGACAACCTCAAGGTTCGCCTCGAAGTCGAGTTCGAACACCCGGAGCGGATCCTTCACGTATTGGGCCGGATTCGCGATGGCGACGAGCGGGATAACCACGTCGCACTTCTTGACGTGATACTCGATCCACTCGCGGTTGATGGTGATGTCGCCCTCGATGAACTGGAAACGCGGATTGCCGAGGCTCCCGGCCAACTTGTGGCTGCCGACGTCCATCCCGTACACCTCCCAGTCCTTCTTCTCGAGGATCGCGTGCGTGAGCGAGCTGCCGATGAAGCCGTTGGCGCCGAGTATCAGGACCTTGCGGGGCATCGCCCTGATTTGGTTGCCGAAGCGCCCGATGTCGAGCGGTGAGTGGCCGCCCGCCGATCCGGGGGTGGACTCAGCGCAGGGATCGCGTCGCCAGCCAATTCCGTACACAACCCTGCCAGGAATGTCCGCCTTCCCCTACCGTATCGAGTTTCCCGACGATCTGCCGATCAGCTCCCGCGCCGGTGAGATCGTCGACGCGATACAGGCCCATCCCGTGCTGATCCTCGCCGGCGAGACCGGCTCCGGGAAGACGACACAGATCCCGAAGATGTGCCTCGCGGCCGGCCGAGGCACCCGCGGTCGGATCGCCTGCACCCAGCCTCGACGCGTCGCCGCGCTTTCGGTGTCACGCCGGGTCGCCGAGGAGATGGGGGTGGCGTGGGGCCGTGAGGTGGGCTGCAAGATCCGGTTCCAGGACCGAACCTCGTCGGCGACCTGCGTGAAGTTCCTAACCGACGGCATGCTGCTCGCCGAGGTCCAGGGGGATCCTCTCCTGCGCGAGTACGACACCATCATTATCGACGAGGCGCACGAGCGTTCGCTCAACATCGATTTCCTGCTGGGCCACCTGAGGCAGCTGCGCCACCGCCGGCCCGAGCTGCGCATCATCGTCACCTCGGCAACGATCGACACCGAGGCCTTCAGCCGCGCCTTCGACGACGCCCCCGTAATCCTGGTCGAGGGTCGCACCTACCCGGTGGAGGTCATCTACGCGCCGCTGGACGAACTCGGGAACGACTACGACGAGGCTTCGGATCCCGATCCGGACTCCACGTCGCACAGGGCGGCAAAGGCAGAGGCCTTTCATTACATCGACGGGGCCGTCGAGGCGGTCTCGCGCATCCTGCAGTCGGGCGACCCGGGCGACGTGCTCGTCTTCATGCCGAGCGAGCGGGACATCCGCGAGACGGTGGACCTGCTTGAGGGACGAATCACAGGAAGTCGAAAAGCCGCCCCCAAGAGTGCCGCCAAGGGGAAACCCGCCGGCGCGCACCGCATTGACGTCGTGCCGCTTTTCGGACGCCTGACGATGGCCGAGCAGCAGCGGGTCTTCGCGACGGGCGGCGGTCGCAAGGTCGTCATCGCGACGAACATTGCCGAGACTTCCCTCACCATTCCCGGCATCCGGTTTGTCGTCGACACCGGCCTGGCGCGCGTGAGCCGGTACGCGCCGCAGGCCCGGACGCGCCGCCTGCCGATCGAGCCCATCTCCCAGTCCAGTGCGGATCAGCGCAAAGGGCGCAGCGGCCGTGTCGGCGAGGGCGTCTGCATCCGGCTCTATTCCGAGAAGGATTTCCTTGAGCGGCCGCGTTTCTCCCAGCCCGAGATCCAGCGGGCCAACCTTGCGGACGTCATCCTGAGGATGAAGGCGTTCGGGCTCGGGGACATCGAGCGCTTCCCGTTCATCAACATGCCCGCCGCAAAGGCCATCCGTTCCGGATACGCACTGCTGGAGGAGCTGGGGGCGCTGGAGAAGCCGGAGGCGGGACAGGTTGATCCCTATTCTGATCCAGCTTCCTGCTCCCTGCCCCGTGCTCCTTCATCCACCCTGCCCAGCGGGCTGAGCCTGCTGGGCAGGGAACTCGCCCGGCTGCCGGTCGACCCGACCGTCGGGCGCATGATCCTCGAGGCGCGCCGCGAGAAGGCCCTCGCCGAGGTTCTCGTGATCGCGTCCGGGCTCAGCATCCAGGATCCCCGCGAGCGACCCCTGGACCGCCAGGCACAGGCCGACGCCGCCCATCGTCAGTTCACGCACCCGGACTCCGATTTTCTCACGCTGCTCAACATCTGGGAGTCGGCGCACGGCGACCTCGACGCGATGTCGCAGTCCCGCCTTCGCCGGTTCTGTCGCGACCACTTCTTGAGCTACACTCGCATTCGGGAATGGCGGGACATCCACGTCCAGCTGGTCGAGACGCTCAAGGAACGCGGGGACTTCGAATGGACCTCCGCCTTCTCGCAGGTGGCACGCGAGGATCCGGCATCCTCAGCCTTCGGCACGCCTCCTTACAGGGCGATTCATCGGAGCATCCTATCCGGACTTCTCGGCAATTTCGCGCGTCTCGATGAGGAAGGCGGCGGCTACCTGGCAACTCATGACCGCCGGGTGTCATTGTTTCCGGGTTCGACGCTCTTCGTGCGCGAGCTCCGGCGCAGGAAGGGCACAGAGGCACGGCCGGAGCGAAAACCGCGGAGCCCGCGCTGGATCCTTTCGGCAGAGATCGTCGAGACCTCCCGGATTTATGCGCGCACGTGCGCGCGGCTCGATCCCGCATGGCTCGTCGACCTCGGCGCCCACCTGCTGCGCGTCTCGCACAGCGAACCATTCTGGGACGAGGCGAAAGGACGCGTGATGGTTCGCCGGCGCTCGCGCCTTCACGGGCTCGAGATCGAGTCCCGTGCCGTAGGCTACGGCCGCGTCGATCCCGTCCATGCCACCGAGATCTTCATCCGCGAGGGACTCGTGAACGATACGATTACCTGGCCGTTCCCCTTCCTCGATCACAACCGCAAGGTCCGGTCGGAGATCGAGGACCTGCTCACGCGTTCGCGCGACAGCCGTGGCATGAACATCGACGAGGCGATGTATCGCTTCTACGCTGACCGCCTGCTTCCAGGAACCACCGATGGCGAGTCAGGCGAAAGCGGAGGCATTTCCTCGGTCGCGGAACTCGTCGACTTTGTCCACCAGCGGAAAGCGGCCGACCCGCGCTTCCTGCATCTCCGACAGGAGGATCTCATGCCCGCGGATGTTCCCGAGCCGGATGCCACGGCGTTCCCGACAACGATGGAACTGGAGAACCGGGCCCTTCCGCTGGCCTATGCCTACAAGCCCGGCGGAGAGGACGACGGCGTCACGCTCCAGGTCAGCGTCCGGGAGGCGGCAACCCTGTCCGAGGCCGACCTCGACTGGGCGGTCCCCGGTCATCTGGAAGCAAAAGTCGAACATCTCCTGCGAAGCCTACCGAAGGACCTCCGCCGCGCGTTCGCGCCGTTGTCCGAGACAGCACGCTCGCTGAGCACCTCGCTCGCTGATCGCAGGCGGCTGACGGAACAGCATGAGAGGCTCGTCGAATCTCTCGCCACCGCGCTCCACGAACGATTCGGGATTTCGCTGAAGGCTGAATCCTGGGGAGGAAAATCGCTTCCCGACCACCTGAGGGTCCGGGTGCGCGTTGTCGACGATGAGGGACGCGAGATCTGCGCGGGACGCGACCTCGATTCCCTGCGCGAGACAATCCGGCTGGCACAGGACGAGGCGAGCCTCGCGGCCCCGCAGGCCGAAACCGACGCCTGGAAGCGTGCGTGCCGCAAATGGGAACGACCCGACCAGACCTCCTGGACGTTCGGCGACCTCCCTGAGCGCATCGAGATCTGCGACCGGGCGGGGGTTCCCGTTTTCGGCTATCCGGCCCTGCGCGCATCGGCCGGCGGAGTCTCGCTGCGCCTGTTTCAATCGGCTGCGGATGCGGCCGTTGCGATGCGGACAGGTGTCGCGCGGCTGCTCGAACTCCAGCTGCGGCATGAGCTCGGCTGGCTCGAGCGCGACCTCCGGGATCTTCGCTCGCTCGGTCCGGAACTCGCGACGCTGGCACCCGTCGCCTCAGTCCAGGCGGACGCGCTCGAGGGCATCTGGAGGTGGGTCGTCGATCCGTCGCGGGTACTCGATCGGGAGCAGACCGGCGCAAGAGGGGATGCGGCGATTCCCACCGCAGCTTTTGAGTCCGCGCTCAAGGAGTCCCGCGAGGCTCTTCAGGGACTCGTTCCCCGCCTCACCGACCTGCTTCGGGAAATCCTGACCCTTCGCCAGAAGCTCCAGGTCCATCCCTCCCCCTACCCCTCGCTCGAGCGCGACCTCGCGGAGCTCGTTCCGCCCGACCTGCTGCGACAAACCGCCTACCCGCAGCTCACGCACTTCCCGAGGTACCTGCGGGCCCGCCTGCAGCGGGCGGATCGCTGGAAGAGGAATCCCGAAAAGGACGCGGAACGCGACAAGCAGCTCGGCAGCTTTCGAAAGTCGCTTGCGGGGCTCGAGAAGGACGCGACTGGCGGACGACTGCGCGACCTTCGGACTCTGCGATGGATGATCCACGAGTTCCACGTCAGCCTCTTTGCCCAGGAACTCGGAACCGCGCTTCCGGTTTCCGCTGCCCGGATCGAGCGGTTCATCGCCGACATTCGGGCAGGAAAGCCCGTGACGACGCCCGTCGCACCGCCGCCGGCAGTGCATCAGCCGCAGGCGCAAGTGAGGACTCCCGTTCCGGCCTCGGGAAAACGCGAGGCTCCGATCAAGAACCTGGCGGCACTCGACCGGCTGTTCAGGAAATGATGTCCTGAAACTACCGGGGGCCCCCGATGTAGAGGCGCGTCGCGTACGGAAATCGGACAACGCCCGCTTCGGCATGCTCGTCGAACAGGCGATCGAGATCGTGCATCATCGGCTCATGCCCCGAACTTCCGGCCGCTGGCACGTAGGACGATGAGCGCAGGCGGCCAGACAGCCCCTCCCTGTCCAGCACCTGCTCGTTCTGCAGCTCGGCCAGTTTCCAGGCGCCCGTCCCGAAGAAGGCGTCCATATCGCTGTTCGAGAGTCGCGCATGTGTCACCAACTCGTAGTCGGTGCCGTGCTGCTTCAAGAGCGCCTCGTAGTTTCGCGTAAATGGCGTGGCGTCGATCAAGCGATCGTTCCAGACGAGGACAACCTTGCCTGTCGGCCGAAGGATGCGACGGAACTCCGTCCGGGCGGCTGCCGCATCGAACCAGTGGAACGCCTGTGCGGCCACGACCATGTCCACAGCCGCATTAGCCAGTGTCGTGCGCTCGGCGGCGCCGGCAATGCTCCGAAATCCGGTTTGCGATCCGAACTCCTGTTCTGCCCGGCCTCGCATTTCGTCGTTTGGTTCGACTGCAAAGACTGTGGCACCGCCGTCGAGTAGGAGCCGGGTGAAGATTCCCGTGCCGCTCCCGATGTCCGCAACCATGGTCCCCGGCCCAAATCCGCATTGGCGCGAGAGGACTCCGAGAACCTCTTTGGGATACCCCGGACGCCAGCGGGCGTAGTCTCCCACCCGGTCGGAGAATCGCCTGGTGGGGGAGGCCTGCACGCGAATCAGTGATGCAGCTGCTGCTTCAACGCGCCGAGCACTCGCTCGTTCTGCTCTGCAGAGCCCACGGTAATCCTGAGCCACTCCGGCATGCCGTAGGACGCCATGGGGCGAACGATGATGCCGCGGGCCTGGAGACCAGCGAACAGCCCCGCCCCGTCGCCGACGCGAACGAGGATGAAGTTCGCCACGCTCGGCACAAACTCCAGTCCGAGGGTCCGGAGCCCATCCCCAAGTTGCACAATCCCCGCCGCGTTCTCCCGGCGGCATCGGTCGGCAAACTCCCGATCTTCGAGCGCCGCGAGTGCGGCGGCCTGCCCGATCGCATTCACGTTGAACGGCTGGCGCACCCGGTTGAGCAACGCGGCCAGGGAGGACTCGGCGTAGCCGTATCCTACGCGGAGCGAGGCCAACCCGAAGATCTTGGAAAAGGTTCGCGTGCAGATGACCTTGCGCCCCTCGCGAATCAGCGGACGCAGGTCGGGAGGCGATTCGAGGTACTCGGCGTAGGCTTCGTCAAAGACACAGACGACGTGGTCCGGCAGCGATCGCGCGAAGGCGAGCAGCTCCGCCTCCTCGTTGGCCGTGCCGGTGGGATTGTTCGGCGTCGCCACGAAGACGAGCCGGGTACGTGGGGTCACCGCATTCGCGATCGCAGCGAGATCGTGACGATAATCCTTCAGCGGGACCTCGACCGGCTTCGCGCCGAACAGGAGCGTCACGAGCTTGTACACCACGAAGGCTCGCTCGCCCATCACCGCCTCGTCGCCCGGACGCAGGAACACATGACCGAGCAGCTCAAGGATCTCATTCGAGCCATTGCCGATGACGAACTGGTTCGCCGAGACTTCGTAACGCGCAGCCAGGCGTTCCCGAAGAGCGTAGCAGCCTCCGTCGGGGTAGAGTTCGCTCGACTCGAGCGCCTTGCGTGCGGCCTTCAGAGCCTGGGGCGAGGCACCGAACGGGTTCTCGTTGGAGGCGAGCTTGATGATCCCCTCCGGATCGAGGCCCAGTTCCCGCGCAACGTACTCGATGGGCTTGCCCGGTTCGTAGACCGGTTGCGTCAGCACCGACGGGTTGGCAAGGGACTCGACCTTCATCCGGCCACCTCAGCACGAATTCCCGACCAAGCAAACGCGATAAATCCTGCCCTCACGGACGAGGCCGCACGCCGGCACCACGCCAGCTCGGCACCGTGACGAGCTGCATTCCAGCCGCCCGCGCAGCAAGGATTCCCGGCTCGGCGTCCTCAAACACCAGGCAGCGCTCGGGCGGCACGCCCATGAGCTGCGCCGCCAGAAGGAACATGTCGGGCGAAGGTTTTCCGCGTTCGACGTCGTCGGATGTCACGACAACAGGAAAGAGCGAGGCGAGCCCTGACAGGTCGAGCGAGCGCCGGACCACCGTCCTGGGTCCGCCGGATGCGACCGCAACCGGATGGGTTGCCGCGACGCGCCTCGCAATCGCGACGGTGGCGTCGATTGGGGGCGCCTCTCCCTGGATCTCGGAAAAAAGAGATTCCTTCTCCTCGAACACGCGGTCCGGATCGACCGTCAGCCCGTAGTGGGCGGCAATGATCTCCGCCACCCGCCTTGTCGGCACGCCGCCAAGCGAGATGAAGAGGTCCTCGTCCAGGGGATCCTCGAGTCCCGCCCGCCGCATGGCCGTATCCCAGGCGCGGTAGTGCAGCGGCATCGTATCGAGGAGCGTGCCGTCGAGATCGAAGATATACCCGGCGAATTCGCCGTCGGGAATGTCGAGTTGCATGGGCTCGCGCACGTCACGCCGAATGCGGCCCGCTTGCAACGGCAATCAGGTCCTTATGACTCAGGCCCCGCGCTGGAGCGGGGCGTAGGCCGGGCGAAGGGCCAGCCTGTAGACGACGGCGCCCACTTGTCCGCCTGCGATCGGGGCGAGGACGTACACCGTGAGCCAGCCGATGCCGTTGGCGGTGAAGGGGACTGACCCCCAGCCGGCAAGCGCGCTCCAGATTCTCGGAGCGAGGTCCCTCGCCGGGTTGAACCCAGCCTGCGTCATTGGGGCGAGCAGCGAGATGAGGAGCGTCACGGTGAGCCCGATCGCGGCCGGAGCCAGGTCCCTCGGCCGGGAGGTGTTGCGCTCGTCTGTGACGGCAAGGATCACGAGCACGAGGAGGGCCGTTCCCACCGCTTCCACCAGAAAAGCCCCGAGATGGGAAACAGCCTGCCGCAATTCATCGGTGAGCGGCCGGCCACCCGGATTCGGGAAGAACTCGCCGAACATCATCGCACTCGCCTCGCTCCCGGAGGCGCCGCGCACAATGCCGCCCGCCGCCTCGAATGCCACGAGAGGTCCGGCGAAAAGGGCGTGCAGGACCCCGGCGGCGATGAAGGCACCGAGGAACTGTGCCGCAAGATGGAGGGGGGCACGGCGGCCGGAAAACCTGCCCGATGCAACAAGGGCAAGGGTCACCGCCGGGTTGAGATGCGCGCCACTGAGGGATCCCGTGAGGTAGATCGCCGTCGCGATCCCAAGACCCCAGACGATTGCGACCTGGAATATTCCGACTTGGGCTCCCGTCAGCACCGCGGCGGCCACCGAGCCGCAGCCGAAGAACACCAGCAGGAAGGTGCCGAGGCACTCCCCCGTGAACCGGCGCCGCGAGTCCGAAATCGCCTCGGGGGCTTCGTCGCTCATGCGCGCTTCCCCGAGCCTTCCTTGAACCGCCATCCCACGCTTCGCACCGCCGCGGCATCCCGCAGCATCTCGTCCGAATAGCCGCAGAACAGCTCGACCCGGTTCGCGATCTGTTCGGCCACCTCGACGAATGCCTTGTACTTTTCCTCGTCGGTGCCCGTGACGGCCGCGGGATCGGGAGAGCCCCAGTGGGCCACAACCGGCTGCCCCGGCCAGATGGGGCAGGACTCCTTCGCGTTGTCGCAGACGGTGATCACGAAGTCGAAGCTGCGATCCTTGAACTCCGCGTGCGACTTGGAGCGCGCGGCACTGGCATCGATCCCGTAGACGTCGCGCAGCACGCGTACCGCGAACGGATTCACCTTCCCCGTGGGCTGGGAACCGGCGCTGAACACCTCAAAGCGACCACTGCCGCGTTCGCGGAGGAGGTACTCGCCGAGGACGGACCGCGCGGAATTTCCGGTGCAGAGGATGAGGACCGAGAAAGGGGGATGTGAGTTCATTGTGAGGGATTCCGGGAGGCCTCCACGGGGCCGCAGGCGCACGGCCCCGACGCGGCGATGACAGGATGCAGCCGGTCGAGTCGGGCCCGGTCGGCCCGAAAGACGGGATTCTCGACGGCACAGTCCTGAAGGCAGGCGAGATTCGCGGCCAGCTCGCGCGGGAGGCGGTCCGGCAGCCGGTATACCATCCAGTTTCCCTGCCTCCGGCAGCTGACCAGACCCCGCTTGCGGAGATACGCGAGATGCTTGGACACCTTCACCTGCGGTTCGCGCAGGACACGCTGGAGGTGGCAGACGCAGAGGGGGCCCGGCTGGAGCAGCGCCAACAGGCGAAGTCGCGTGACGTCGCACAGGCACTCGTAGATCCGGACAAGCCTCATGAAGGGCATTCGTATGCCTTCACGGGAATATAGGTCAAGCGTCCGCCCGCGGCGCGATCCCGGTGTCTGGCGGAAATCGCGTTGTCTTCCCGGCCCGATCCACCGTAGATGGCGGGCACCCACCCCGCCGCCCCATGAAAAAGTACCTCGTCGAATTCATCGGCACCTTCTTCCTCGTTTTCACTGTCGGCGTCTGCGTGCGCTCCGGCACGGCCCTGGCCCCCCTGGCGATCGGGTCTGTCCTGATGGTGATGATCTTCTCCGGCGGGCACATTTCGGGCGGCCACTTTAATCCCGCAGTCACGCTGGCGGTCTTTGTCCGCGGACGCTGCCCGACAGCGGATCTGCTCCCCTACTGGATCGCCCAGCTCATCGCCGGGGTCGTGGCCGCACTGCTGGTCACCTTCATCTTTGGCGGGATGCCGGCTTCGGACACGCCACTCCACGGGGCCATTCCCTCCGCCATCGTCGAATTCCTGTTCACGTTCGCCCTCGCATGGGTCGTGCTCAACGTCGCGACCTCCCGGGCCACCCACGGCAATTCCTTCTACGGACTAGCGATCGGCATGACGGTCATGACGGGCGCCATCACCGTCGGCGGCATCTCCGGTGGCGCGTTCAACCCCGCGGTTGGGCTAGGGGTATTCGCCATGGGGCTCGAATCGGCCAAGCAGCTCACCCTCTACGTCGTCTGTGACCTGGCGGGCGGCGTTGCCGCCGGGCTCGCCTACCTGGCAATCAACGGCAACGAGTAGTCGGAAACCGCACCGGCTCAGCGCCGGCGCGGTCCGCCCTGGGCGATGTGCCGGGCGCGCAGGCGCAGCCCGTTGAGCCTGATGAAGCCGGTGGCGTCGGTCTGGTCGTACCAGCTCGACACCCCTTCCATCGAGGCAACCTTCGGGTCGTATAGGGAAAGGCGTGAGCGCCGGCCGCACGTGATGACGTTGCCCTTGTAGAGCTTCAGGCGGACGGTGCCGGTCACGCAGCGCTGGCTCTCGTCGACAAGCGCCTGCAGCGCCTCGCGCTCCGGCGCGAACCAGAACCCATAGTAGACCAGCTCGGCATATTTCGGGATGAGCGAGTCCCGCAGGTGCATGACCTCGCGGTCCATAGTCAGCGATTCGACCTGCCGGTGGGCGTGCATCAGGATCGTGCCGCCTGGCGTCTCGTATACGCCACGCGACTTCATGCCGACAAAACGGTTCTCGACAAGGTCGACGCGGCCGATGCCGTGCCGGCCACCGAGCTTGTTCAGCGTCCGCAGGACGCCGGCGGGCGAAAGCTTCCTGCCGTTGACCGCAACGCAATCGCCGCGGACGAAGTCGAGATCGACGTATTCCGCGCGATTCGGCGCATCCTCGGGCGAGACCGAGAGCTTGAACATCGAGCGGTTCGCACGCGTGGTCGGGTCGAACCAGGGATCCTCGAGGATGCCGGCCTCGTAGGAGATGTGGAGCAGGTTGCGGTCCATGGAGTACGGCTTGCGCAGGGATGCCTCGACCGGGATCCGATTGCGCCGGCAGTACTCGATCATCTCGGCGCGGCCCGGGAATTCCTCGCGGAACTTCGCGATCTTCCAGGGCGCGATGATTTCGAGGCGCGGGGCCAGCGCCATGTAGGTCAGCTCGAAGCGGCACTGGTCGTTGCCCTTGCCCGTGGCCCCGTGGGCGACCGTGTCCGCGCGCTCGCACTTCGCGATGTCGATCTGCGCCTTGGCGATCAGCGGACGTGCAATGGATGTGCCGAGAAAGTACTGGCCCTCGTAAATCGCCCCCGCGCGCACCATCGGATAGATGAAGTCGCGAGCGAACTCCTCGACGAGGTCGAGCGTGTAGTGCTTGGCGGCACCGGTGCGCTTCGCCTTCTGCGACAGGCCTCGGAGTTCCTCCTCCTGGCCGATGTCGGCGGCAAAAGTGATGATCTCCGCGTCGTAGGCATCGCGGAGCCAGCGGACGATGACCGAGGTGTCGAGGCCACCTGAGTAGGCGAGGACGATTTTCATGTTTGGGAGGTTGGGTTAACCATGGATTGCGGGAAAAGACACGCAAAGAACCGGGCCGGCACGGCGGCCGGAAGTCAGTGCGAGCCCGTCAGTGACGGGACTCAGGCGCGTCGGGCCTCGGCGAGGCGGGCGAGGATTGCCTTCTGGACGTGCAGCCGGTTCTCGGCCTCGTCGAAAATCACCGAACGCGGGTTGTCGAGAACCGCCTGCTCGACTTCCTCTCCCGGGTGGGCCGGCAGGCAGTGCATGAACAGGGCATCCGGCTTCGCCGCTGCAAAGAGCTTTCCGGTGATGGCGAACGGGCGGAGCAGCTCCAGCCGGCGCCGCGCTTCCTCCTCCTGACCCATGCTGGTCCAGACGTCGGTATAGACGATATCCGCATCCTCGACCGCCTCGAACGGATCGGTGGTGAACTGGTAGTCGACAGACCGACCCTCTCCCCGCAGCAGCTGGTCGATCTTCGGTCCCGGCCGGAACTCCCCGGGTCCGGCGAGCGCGATCCGCATTCCAAGCACGCTGGCGCCAAGGATCCAGGAATTGGCCATGTTGAAGCACGTGTCGCCAACGAAGGCGACCTTCCGGCCGGCAAGCGCCGCCATCAGGTCCCCTTCCGGCCCGGCCCAGCGCTCCGCCGCCGTGAAGGCATCGGTGAGGATCTGGCAGGGATGCAGCAGGTCGGTGAGGGCATTGATCACCGGCACGGACCCGGCGGAGGCGAGCTTCTCGACCTTCGAGTGGTCGTCGGTTCGAACGACGAGCCCGTGGACGAAGCGCGAAAGCACCCGGGCGGTGTCCTCTACTGACTCGCCCCTCCCCAGCTGGATGTCGTTGCTGTTGAGGAAGAGCGGCCGCCCTCCCAGCTCATGGATTCCGACCTCGAACGATACCCGGGTGCGGGTGCTCGGTTTCGAGAAAATGAGCGCCCAGGTCTGGCCGGCCAGCTGGTCCAGTCCCGGCTGCCCCCGATCGGCCTTGAATTCCCGGGCACGCGCGAACACTTCCCCTATCTCGGAGGCCGTGAAGTCGGATTCCTTGAGGAAATGTTTCATAGAAAAGGTAAGTGCATAGCAACCGGCCCGGCTCCGGACCAGCGCAAAATCGCCCTTTCCAAACGCGCCAACGCAGGCGCCTTCAGGCCGATTTCGTGGCGCGCAGGGACTCCCGCAGAATGTCAACGGATCGTGACAATTCGTCGGCAGACACGGTCAACGGAGGCAGCAGTCGGATGACATTGCCTCCCGCGGATGGAGCGAGAAGTCCCCGTTCTCGCATTGCCGCAATCAATGGAGCCGGGTCGCCCGTCATCTCCACGCCGACCATGAAGCCGCGGCCGCGCACGCTCTTCACCCTGTCGGGAAATTCGCGGGCAAGCGCCTCGAGTGAGCCGATCCACGGGCCGCTGGAGCGGCTCACGCGCTCCATCAGCTTATCGCGCTCGAGGACATCGAGCACGGCGAGCGCCGCGGCGCAGGCGAGCGGCGTGCCGCCGAAGGTCGTGCCGTGGGTTCCCGGCTGAAACATGTCAGCGGCACGTTCGCCGATCCACACGGCGCCGATCGGAAAGCCCCCGCCCAGGCCTTTCGCCATGCCGATCGCGTCCGGCCGGATGCCCGCGTGCTCGTAGGCGTAGAACCTGCCGGTCCTTCCGACGCCGCATTGCACTTCATCGACGAGCAAAAGCAGGTCATGGCGGTCGCACAGCTGCCTGAGGCCGACGAGGAATTCCTGCGTGCACGGACGCACGCCGCCTTCGCCCTGGATCGTCTCGACAAAGATCGCGGCGGTGCCCTCGTCGACCAGCTGCTCGAAGCTGCCGAGGTCGTTCAGTTCGCCGAAGGCGAATCCGTCGAGCAGGGGCCTGAATCCCTTCTGCACCTTCTCCTGCGGCGTGGCGCTCATGCCGCCGAACGTCCGTCCATGGAATGCGTTCTTCGCGCAGAGCACCTTGTAGCACCTGCC
Organism: Candidatus Salsuginivita brisbanensis; assembly: GCA_038144975.1. Lineage (GTDB taxonomy): Bacteria > Verrucomicrobiota > Verrucomicrobiia > Opitutales > Opitutaceae > Salsuginivita > Salsuginivita brisbanensis. The sequence goes on from JAYQOU010000010.1 coordinate 81,617, forward strand.
CTCGACGCCGCCGGACTTCCGCATGCCGTGAAGCCGCGCGAGCTTCAGCAGCGCCTCGTTCGCCTCCGCGCCGCTGTTGCAGAAGAACACCCGTCCCGGGCCGGCGTAGCCCACCAGCCGCCGTGCCAGCTCGGCCTGGTTCGGATTCCGAAACAAGTTGCTGACATGGATCAGTTCCGCGGCCTGCCGCTGCACGGCCGCGACCCAGTGCGGATGGCAGTGACCGAGCGCGCTCACCGCGATTCCCGACGTGAAATCCAAGTAGGCATTGCCCTCGTCGTCCCAGACCCGCGTGCCGCTGCCCCTCACAAGCGTCAGAGGTGCGCGGGCATAGTTCCGGAGCACGTGGGCCTCATAGAGGTCCGCGGCGTTCGTCCGGGAAATGCTGGGAAGGTCCATGTGCAATCGTTCTCTTTCTTCGTTCTCGTACTCCACCTAAATCTCACACTCGAGAACGAGGAACGAGAACGATTATCACCCGTGGACGATCTCGGTGCCGATGCCTTTGTCGGTGAACACCTCGAGCAGGAGCGAATGCGGCAGGCGTCCATCGATGAAGTGGACGCGCTGGACGCCCTCCTCCAGCGCCCGAACCGCGCTACCGACCTTGGGCCGCATCCCCTTGTCGATGACCCCTTTCTTGCGCAGCTCATCCACCTGGCTGATCTTGAGCGTCGAGATGAGCGATTCCGGGTCGGGCGGAGAGGCCAGCAGCCCGGGAACGTCGCTCATGTAGACGAGCCGGCGTGCACGCAGCGCGCTCGCCACGCGACCGGCCACGACATCGGCGTTGACGTTGTAGGGATGCCCCTCGTGGTCCTCGGCCACCGGCGAGATCACCGGGACGAATCCGTCGGCAATCTCCTTGCGGATGAGTTTCACCTTCACCTCCGTGACCTCCCCGACGAATCCCAGGTCGACCGTGTTCCCCGCCTCGTCCTTGGTGAGCTTCTCGCAGACCAGGACGGTGTCGCCCGGCATTCCCTTGGCGGGGCCGCCGGCGGCTGCAATATCCTCGCACACCTGCTTGTTCACAATCTCGTCGAGCGTCTTCTTGACGATCGCGATGGTCGCCTCGTCGGTCACGCGCAGTCCGTTGACGAAGTTCGCCTTCAGGCCGGCCTCTTCCATCGCCCGGCTGATCGCCTTGCCGCCGCCATGGATGAGGACGACATGGATTCCCACCGCCGCGAGGAACGCGATGTCGCGCGCAACGCGCAGACGCGGTTCCGGGTCCTGCTCGTCCATGAAGCTGCCGCCGTACTTCACGACGAAGGTCGTGCCGCGGAAGTCCTGGATGTACGGAAGCGCCTCAAGCAGGACCTTCGCCTTGGCGGTGAGCTCGTCGACATTCATCGGTCCGGAAATTCGGGCAGGGGCCGGACAGCGCCGGCTGGTTTGCTGGAAGCGGTCAAGGTCTTCAACAAAGCGGGCATTGATTAGCCCAGGCATCTCGCCGATTTCCACAACAATCTCACGCGCGAGATGCAGCAGGCCATCGCTTTCATGCTTCACACCCGGGCCGCACGGCGGCAGTGGTTCCGTGTGTCCGCCTCGTCACTGAACTTCTCCTCGAAGCAGGAGCACCGCGCCTGGCTCGCGTCACAGGCAGTTCCTCCCGCCGGGTTCCGCACCGCGGTCACGCAGTTTGCGTTCACCCCGCGCGAGGCCCCGAAGCCGGCCAGAATGACGCTGACCCTGGTCGCGCTCGATCGGCCAACGCCGGATTTCGCGGCAGTGTTCACGCGCAACGCCTTTCCCGGCGCGCCCGTGCTTGTCGGGCGCCGACGCCTCGACGAGCCCGCCATCGGCGCCGTGCTCGTGAACAACAAGATCTCCAACGTCTGCGCCCCGGGCGGCATCGAGGCCGCCGAAAAGGTCGCCGCGGAGGCCGCCCGCCTGCTCGGGCTGCCCCAGACCGCCGTGTTCCCAAGCTCGACAGGCGTGATTGGCTGGGGACTGCCGGTCGACGCGATGCTCGCCGCCTTGCCTGCGCTTCCTGGCTCCCTTCAGGGGGATTCCCTGCTGCCCGCCGCCGAGGGGATCATGACGACTGACCTTTTCCCGAAGGTCAGGCGCGCGGCCTGCGGCAAAGGAAGCATTGTCGGGATCGCCAAGGGCGCGGGGATGATCGAGCCGAACCTGGCGACCATGCTGGTCTATCTTTTCACGGACCTCGCGGTGCCTCGCGATGCGCTGCGTGCGCTGCTTCCGGGCATCATGGACAGGAGCTTCAACTCGATCAGCGTCGACAGCGATACCAGCACCTCGGACACCGTGCTTCTGCTATCCTCGGGGAAAGTCGCCTGCCCCGACGCCGCCGCCTTCGCGAGCGCGCTCGAGTCCGTTTGCCGCAACCTCGCCGGAGATGTGGTCCGCAATGGCGAAGGCGTCAGACATGTGATCCGTGTCCGCGTGCTTCGCGCACCGGACGCCGCATTTGCACGGGCACTTGGCAAGGCGGTCGTCAACGCCCCGCTCTTCAAGTGCGCCGTTGCCGGCAACGACCCGAACGTCGGCCGCCTGGTCCAGGCGATCGGCAAGCATGTCGGCGCGAATGCACCGGGGACGGATCTCAGTCGCCTCCGCGCAAGCATCGGTGGCATAGAGATCTTCCTGGATGGCGGTTTCCGTCTCGATCCGACCAAGGAGACGGCCCTGGTGGAGCATCTTCGGTCAGCGGAGCTCTACTCGAGCACGGGTCCCGACGAGAAAGGCGTGTTCTCGCCACCGGTGGATTATCCTCCACACGATCGCTGCGTCGAAGTGGAGATCGACCTTGGCCTGGGCGCCGCCGATGCCGTGGTGCTCGGCGCGGACCTGACGCACGAGTACGTGAGCGAGAACGCGGACTATCGCAGCTGAAGAGGATCCGCAGCTCGCTCAGTAGCGCTTTCGCGGGGTCTCGTAGTAGTAGACCTTCACGTTTGCGGAATCGCGCAGGTAATCGACACGGCCCACCTCGACACGGTGGATGTCGAGGCCGGTTCGCCGGCGCAGGTCGGCAATGAGTTCCGCCTCCTGCTCCGGCCGGATCTTCGAGACATCGTCGTACTGGATGTTCTTCACGGTCTCGGTGCGAAGCAGGAACTGGCCATCGAGCAGGTACGCGGTGCCGATGATGATGCCGTTCGCCAGCAGCATCTCCAGCAGGTTGCCCGTGTTGACGGCTGACAGGAGCCCGAGCGCGATGCAGGTGAACAGGTAGGTCATGTCCTTTGCATCGATGTCCTCCGTCCGGTATCGGAGCAGCGAGAAGACTGCGAAGAGTCCGAACGCGGCGCCTGTCGACAGGCCAACCTCGTTCATGAGCAGCGTCACGAAGAAGATCGTGATGTTGAACATGAAGAAGGTGAAAAAGTAGTCCTTCTTCCGGTGGACCGGGTAATAGATGCCGGCGATCAGGACGATCATCGAAACGATGTCCACCGCGATGCGGTAGACGAACTTGTCGCCGAAATCGTCGAAGCCGAACTCGAAGAAGTCCGCCTCGAGCGGATCGGGATCTATCTCCTCCTCCTCGATCGCCTGCGCGGCAAAGGGCTGGGCGGCGGCGGTCGTGACGGCAAGCGGGACCAGGGATAGCGTTAAGAGAAGTAGAAGTAGCCTAGGCAGCATGGGTGATGCGCTCGATGCGCCGGAATCGTTGTTTGAAGTTGTTGGACCGCACCCCCGCGTTTGTCGCGGCGAGCGCAAGGCAGTACTTGCTGACCGAACCCTGCTTGATGCGGAGATGACGGAAAAGATCCAGTGCCGGTGAACGCGACGGCGACTGGTCGCGCTTCAACTCCGCGATCACGAGCGCCGAGCGGTCATCGCGACGCGCTCCCATGTGGAAATGGAGGCCGACGTCGATGGTCAGGCGTTCAGGAACCACTCGGCCCACGAGCGTGATTCGCCCGTATCCCACCCACATAGCGGGCTTGAGCCGCGCCGGGTCGAGATGGGTGAGCTCGCGGAAAAGACCCCCGGCTTCCGGGGAGACGATCTCCTCGATGCCGGTGGTCGGGATGCGCTCCTTGATCGTGCGCCCCTTGTTATTCTTCCGCTTCACCTCCAGGAAGCAGATGCCGGACTCGACATAGCGCCTCGCCCGGACCTTGACCCGGCTCGCGCGGCCCAGCTGATGGCGGTGGTAAAGGTCGAAGTCCTCCGTGTCGTAGTAGAGCGTCTCGTACCGGCTGACCCTCGTTCCCGCGGTCTCCAGCGCCCGGTAGTGCGGCTGCAGCGCCTCGAGAATGCCGGGCAGCTCGCCGAGAGAGAACACGAACTTCGTGTCGACGCGGTTCATGAGCCGGACGCGCTCCATCTCCTCGAGGGTGATGGGCTCGAAGCGGGCAAGCTGGGCCCGGAAGGCTTCGTGCCTCCCTGCACTTGCCGCATCCGCCGCCGGGTCGCGTTGTAACGTCATCGTAACATAGACGCGGCAGTGCTCGAATCCGTTACATGGCCCCCGGACTAGACGTTCACATGCACGACCTTCGCAGGCGGGAATCCGTTGAAGTAGGTCGCCGAGGCGTGGCTGTACGCGCCGATGTTCTCGCTGTAGACGAAATCGTCCCGCTCAAGCTCGGGCAGGTTCTCCGCCATGGAGACGACATCGAGCGCGTCGCAGGTCGGGCCGAAGACGGAGGAGAGGCGCGTGGGGCCTTCCTTGAACGCCTTGATGGGATAGTGGCAGTGGTCGAAAATCACGCCCGAGTAGGTGTGGTACACGCCGTCGTTGATGTAATAGCAGGGCTTCCCGTCCCGCACCGCCTTGCCGATGACCTTCGACACCGCGAAACCGGCGGAAGCCGCGAGGAACCGACCGGGTTCCGCCAGGATCTGGACATTGGCCGGGAAGAGCCGGTCGATCTCCTGGTTGATGACCGCCGCCAGGTCCGCGAGCGGACGGACGCTCGCGTCATACGGCGCCGGGAATCCGCCACCGATATCGATCAGGTTCATCCGCGTGTAGCCACGGTCGGCGGCCTCCTTGAACACGTTCGCTGCCAGGCTGAGCGCCTGCACGTAGTTCTCGAAATTGGTCGTCTGCGAACCCACGTGGAAGCTGATCCCCTCGACCACGAGCCCGCGTCGGCTCGCCTCGAGTATGAGATCGACCGCCTCGCCCGGCGAGGCTCCGAACTTTGACGACAGCTCCACCATGGCCCCGGTGTTGGGCACCTGGAGCCGCAGCACGAGTCCGGCATTCGGGGCGTGCTTCTGGATCTTCTCGATCTCCCCGAGGTTGTCGAAGGTCACGAGCGGCTTGTAGCGGTCGAGTTCCTCGAGGGTCTCGGTCGGCTTCGTGGGATTCGCGTAGATGATCTTGTCCCAGATCCAGTCCTGGCGCTCCTTCGGCGGCAGCGACTTGATGTTATCGTACACGATCATGAACTCCGGCATCGACGCGACGTCGAAGCTGGAGCCCTCCTTGAAGAGCGTGCGGACGATCTCCGGGTCTGGGTTCGCCTTGACGGCGTAATAGACCTGGATGCGGGGGAAGCAGCGCTTGAAGTCCCGGTAGTTCTTCCGGAGTGCCGCGTGGTCAATCACGAACAGCGGCGTGCCATGTTCCTGGGCGAGCCGCTTCAGGCGATTTGGCTGCATGGGAGTCCTATTCGCTGTCGGTCACCAGGAAGTTCTTGAACTGCCAGGGATCCTTCCAGTCGAGGTCGGGCTTGTTGTGGGCCTTGAACGTGTGGTTGATGTCCTTGAGCGGCGTCCAGTCCGAGGACTTCGAGATGAAGCGCCCGAGATAGGGCTTCGAAACGCGGAGGATCATGTCGTGCGGGAGATCGTCCGGCACCTTGAGCCCCTGGTCGGGATTCTGGATCATCCACATGGCTGCGGCCACGACCGAGATCGCGACCTGCATGGTGGTGGCATTCTGGTGGGGAACCAGCTTCCGCGACTGCTCGATGCTGAGGTCGCTGCCGGTCCACCAGGAGTTGAACGCGTGACCCATGAGCAGTGCCCCGAGGATGTCGGCCCCGCTCGTGATCTCGTCGTTCATGATCCGCTGGTTGACATTCAGCTCGTAGTTGTAGCCCTTCATCTCGTTGAGCGAGGCGATGGCGCAGTCGCAGGGGCAGTACGCGTAGTGCATGGTCGGCCGGTAGACGGCCTTCCCGTTCTTCCAGACGGTCAGCTTGTCGGAGATCGTGAACGCCTCCCCGTGCCGCACGACCATTCCGCGGATCCTGAAATTCGGGACCCAGGAACGCACCCAGGTGTTGATGCCCATCTGGGCCAGGCAGATCTGGTTCTGCGGTCCCTCCCGATGGCGGAACGCATGCTTCGGCAGGGTCTTCTCGTGGGTGCCCCACCCCATCTCGGCGGTGGTGGTCCCCTCCTCGCGGAATCCCTCGATGCTCCAGGTGTTCACGAACTCGTCCACCTGCTTCGGCTTGTCGGTGATCTGGGTGTCGCGCTCGCTGCAGTGGATGACCTTCACGCCGAGTTTCCACGCGAGGTAGTTGAACGCGCGGTCCTTGATGTGCTGGCGGATCTCCTCGGCGGCGCGCCCCGTGGCCTTCTTCTTCGCGAGAACGGCATTCCCGATATCGATGAGCCCCTGCTTGGTGAAATGGGAAATGAGTCCGGGATTGGCGCCGTGCTCGATCACGGCGGTCGGGCCGGGGGTCTTCCATTGCTTGACCATGCGGCGCACGTTCATGTGCCGCCAGTAAAGCGTCTTCTCGGTCGGGTGCTGATTGGGGCCCCCGGCGTAGGGGTCCCAAAGCTCCGTCGACGTGTTGATGTAGAGGATGCCGCGGTCGTGGCAGAGCTGCAGGATCTCGCAGGCATCGATGTTCCACGCCAGGTCGATGAGAAGGTCGCCCGCCGAGAGGTGCTTCGCGAGAATGCGCCCCATGTTCTCGCGCGTCACCCGGTCGCGCACATACCGCACGCCCTTGCGGGTCCAGCGCGCGAGCTTCTCGCGCTTGTTCTCGAAATCCATGATCGTGATGTTCCTCGCGGGCACCTTGATGTGCCGAAGGAGGATCGGGAGCGTGCACTCCGCGACTGCGCCGTAGCCCACGAACAGGATTTTCTTGTCGTATGCGATCATGTGTCTGCGTCCGTTGCCCACCCGTCGGGCCGGGGACCCATCCCCTGAAACGCTCCGCAGGCAAACAAAAGTGGACGAACCAGTGCGGCAATCGGCATTGCCTGACAAGCGTTTTTGGGACCGCGGGAAGTCCGTGCCGTCAAAGCAGGGTCGTCACGATCAGACAGGAGGTGAGCGACGTCGAAAGGACGGCCACGACCGCCAGGAATCCGTCTCGTGCGGTGAGCGCCAGCCCGAATGCTGTGAGGGCAAAACCGGCTGCGGAGGCGGAGAACGGCACGAGTTCCATCATCGGCATGGCCGCTGCGAGGATCACGCACAGGAGTGCGATCAGGTGGAGCCCGGCACCCTGCACGGCGATGCGGAGGCGCGGCCGGATGTACCGGTCCACGACCCGCGCCGAGGGGCGAATCCTACGGACCGACTTCTCCAGGCCTGCGCGCGCGACAGACCTCCGCAGCAGCCAGCCGGGCAGCCAGAAATGGCGGCGCGCAATCAGCAGCTGCACCGCGATCGCGAAGACGAACAGGCCCATCAGGGTCGCCATGCCGGGTATGGCGCTCAGTGGAGAAACAAGGATCACCCCCGCCGCCAGCAGGAGCGGGCCGAATGACCGGTTTCCGATGGACTCGAAGATCCTGCCGAGGGGCACCGGATCCCGGTCCTCTGCGGCCGACATCAGCCGGTCCAGCAAGTGCTCAAGGTTTGCAGGGCTATCCGGCATGTTGGATGCGGACGCTGCACGAAATACACAGTAGGGTCAGCCGGAATCTGGTCGTGAGAAACGTCCGGTCCGCAGGAACTCGAGGGTCTGCTCGATCGCGACCCGGTTGCGCATCAGGTAGGGGTGGGTCGCGTGGATGACGATATGATCCGCCATCCCATCGACACGGGTTCGCTCCACCGACACCTTGCCATCATCGGGCCCGGGGATCAGCAGGCTGTTGATACCGTTGATCGTGCGGTCGCCAGCGATGACGCCCAGGTCGAACCGCACCGGACCGAGCTGCAGGGGTACGGATTCCGGGCCGGTGCCAAGCTGCCTGCCAGCCGGGCCGTTGATCCATCCGAAAAGCGCAAGAGAGCCGAGCCGGTCCACCAGCTCGCTGCCGCGGTTGGGTGGGCCAAGCATGACCACCCTTCCCAGCCGTTCGATGGCGTTCCGGGCGAGGTAGGCTCGGACAAGGATTCCCCCGAGGGAGTGCGTCACGAAATGCACCCGCGTCGCGTCCGCGATCCCGGGTGCGCCCAATGCGTCGGCCAGCACCCGCTGGGCCATCTCCTCCACCGTTCCCGCGCGGGAGTCATAGGCGACGTTCCGGACCTGGTAGCCCGCGCCTTCAAGCGCAGCGGCGATCGGCTCCATCGAGCGGTCCGTTCGGACCAACCCGTGGAGCAGAATCACCGCCTCCTCCGATCGGGCGATCGAAGGGACCGCCGCGAGCAGGCACGCAGCGGCCAGTCCACCGGCATGCCGCCTCAGCCGCCGGGACCGCGCTCCGTCTTCTGTCCCTTGCGCACCCATTCTCCAATCCCGCCCTTGAGGCTTCGTACATTCCGGTAACCCATCGATTTCAGGAAGAGGGTCGTGTGTTTTGAAAACTTTCCGATGCCGCAGACCATGACGATCGGCGCCGACCGGTCCTGAGGCAGCTCGACAGCGCGTTTCGCAAGGTCGGACTGGGGCAGGTTGACGGAACCCGGGATGCGAAGATCGGTGTACTGGTCGTTGGGGCGGACATCGACGACCAGCGGCTTCGCGGGCCCCGCAAGCTCCTCTTTGAGTGCAGCGACGGCTACCGAATCGTGAGGATTCTTCAGGTTCTCGATCATCGCGTCGAACAGCTGCTCGTGGGCGCTTGGCGCCCCTGCTGCCGCTGCGCCGGCAGGCGGTTGCGGACAGAGCTCCGGGAAGTGCCTGCAGATCGACGAGGCATACTTGAAGATGTCGTCCGGAAATATCACTACGGCGACGACACCCGGCTCGTCCGGCACGAGGCGGAGTGCCCCGGCCAGGGCCATCCCGGAACTCGGGCCGGCGATGACGCTCTCCTCCCGGTTCAGGCGCAGGCAGAGGTCGAATGCCTCCCGGTTGCTGATCTCGACCTCGCCATCATACTCGGCGGGCCGATAAAGCTTCGTCTGCCGAAGCTGGCGCTTGCTGCGCACGCCGGGGATATCGTGACCGTCCTCCGGATAGACGCCGAGCACCTTGATATCGCTTCGCTTGCTCTTCAGGAAACGGCCGGTGCCGGTGATCGTGCCGCAGGTCCCGAGTCCCGCGACAAAATGGGTTACCTTCCCGTCGGTCTGCCGCCAGATCTCCGGTCCGGTCGTGCGCACATGGCTGTCGGGATTCGCCTCGTTCGAATACTGGTCGAGCAGGATCTTCGCCGGGTCGTTCCGGGCGGTTTCCTGGGCCCGGGCGATGGCGCCCTCCGGGGCACCCGGCGCGGGGCACAGCGAATCGTCGAGCTCGACCACATCCGCCCCAAAAAAGCGCAGCACCGTGCGCTTCTCCTGCGGAATGGCCATCGAGAGCGGAGTTTGGAGCTTGTAGCCTTTTGCGTTGCCAATCATCGCCATGCCCAGGCCGGTGTTGCCCGAGGTCGCCTCGACCAGCCCGCGACCGGGACCGAGCACACCCCGCTCCTCGGCGTCGCGGATCAGGTTGGCGGCTACGCGGTCCTTGACCGCGCCGAACGGGTTGTGCCACTCGAGCTTCGCGTAGACCACTGCATGCCTGAAAGGAACGACTCGATTCAGCCGCACGAGCGGCGTGGGGTTCTCTTCGCTGGACAACATTCCGACGATTGAATCGTATATCCTCTTTGAGTGATCGTTCGGCATGTCTTATGGTATCCGCCTAAGCACAATCTGCCAGCCGCCGGGAGCCAGCCCAAACCGCGGTTGAGCGATTCGCGCATTCGTCCGGCCACGCACTTTCCCGATCCCCATTGCCCATGAAAGCCAGCAATCCCCTTTGGAAAAACCTGCTCGCGGGTCGCATCGCGGAGCCACTCGCCTCGGAGATCGACCAATTCGAGACCGAGATCGAGCTGCGCAAGCAGGGCAAGATCGACGAGAAGGTCTTCGCCGAGACGCGCCTGCGCCGGGGAGCCTACGGCCAGCGCTACGACAACGGTCAGCGCCATGACGGCACAGACAGCCGGAAGCTGCCCTTCGCGGACAAGCCGACGAAGGGCCCGGGCACCATCTGGGACGCCCCCGGCATGCTTCGCATCAAGGTGCCTTTCGGCGGCGTCACGCCCGAACAGCTCGAGCTGATGGCCGAGGTCGCGGAGGAGTATTCGGACAACATCGCGCACGTAACGACCCGGCAGGATTTCCAGCTGCACTTCATCCACATCGAGAACGCCCCTGCGCTGATGCGCCGGCTAGGCTCGGTCGGCATCACGACGCGCGAGGCCTGCGGCAACTCCGTCCGCAACGTCACGGGCTGCCCGCTCGCTGGCGTTTGCGCCTGCGAGACATTCGACGTGACGCCCTACGCCAGGGCACTCACCTACTTCCTGCTCGGACATCCCGACGCCCAGGACTTCGGCCGCAAGTTCAAGCCCGCGTTCAGCGGCTGCGCCGACCAGCCCTGCGGGCTCGCGTACATGCACGACCTCGGAGTCATCGCCGCGACTCGGGAGGTTGATGGCAAGGTGCAGCGCGGCTTCCGCATCCTCGTGGGCGGAGGCCTCGGCGCGGTGCCGCGGCAGGCCCGCGTGCTGACCGAGTTCGCCCCGGTCGAGGAGCTTCTTCCCCTCGCGCAGGCGATTTCCCGCGTGTTCGGCAGGCATGGCGAGAAGCGCAACCGCAACGCGGCGCGCATCAAGTTCCTCATCGACAAGTGGGGAATCGAGAAGTTCAGGGAGGAGGTCTTCGCGGAGCGCGCGAAGCTGCGTCCCGATCCTCGTTGGACCGACTATCTCGATGCCGCCCTGAAGGAGGCCGAGAAGCCCTCACGGCCGGGCGCCGACCTGCCCGCCGTCCCGAAGGGCAACGAGCGCCTCGCGCGCTGGGTGAAAAGCAACGTACGGCCGCAGCGCCAGAAGGGATACTACACCGCGACCGTCGCGCTGCCCCTGGGCGACATCACCGCGGACCAGCTGCGGGATCTCGCGGACATCGTGCGCCGATTCACGGCCGGAACCCTGCGCACCACGGTCGACCAGAATTTCCTGATCCGCTGGGTGAGCGGCGCCGACGTCGTTGCCCTCTTCGAGGCGCTCGAGGCGGCGGGCCTAGGCGATGCCGGCGCCGGAAATATCTTCGACATCACCGCGTGCCCGGGCACCGACACCTGCAAGCTGGGCATATCATCGTCGCGCGGCCTCGCCGGCGAACTGCGCACCCGGCTCGCCGCAAAGAGTTTCACCATGGATCAGGCGATCCAGGACCTGCACATCAAGGTCAGCGGCTGCTTCAACAGCTGCGGCCAGCATCATGTGGGCGATCTCGGCTTCTACGGAAACAGTCGGACCGTGAATGGATTCCGGGTCCCCTATTTCCAGGTCGTCCTCGGAGGACAGTGGGAGAACAACGCCGGCGCCTATGGCCTGCCGATCGTAGCCATCCCCTCGAAGCGCGTGCCTGAGGCGATCGACCGCATCACCGGGTTCTACCTCGAGCAGCGCCAGAAGCAGGAGAGCTTTCACGACTTCATCAAGCGCGTCGGGAAGGCGCCGGTGCGCAAGCTGCTCGATCCGCTCGCCGAGAACCTGCCCTCACCGGAACAGGATCCCGGGTTCTACAACGACTGGGGCGACCCGCGCCAGTACAGCATCGGCGACATCGGCAAGGGCGAGTGCGCCGGCGAAGTCGTGACCCGCTACCAGTTCGAGACCACTGCGGCGGAACGCATGGTCTTCGAGGCCCAGCTGATGCTCGAGGACGGAAGGGCCCAGTTCGCCGGGGAGGAGGCCTATCGCGCCATGCTTCGCGGTGCAAAGGCCCTGGTGCAGATGCAGTACGACGATGTCACCGACGAGCCCGCCGAGATCGTCCAGGAGTTCCGCGAGCGGTTCGTCGACACCCAGCTCTTCTTCGACCAGTTCGCCGGGCCCAAGTTCGCCGCCTACCTGTTCGACGCCCATGCGGCGGTCGGCAGGAAATTCACCGCGGACCTCGCCCATCAGCAGATCACGGAGGCGCAGCTGTTCATCGAGGCCGTGCACAACTGCCACAACCGCCTGCGCAGCGAACCCGCGAAGGCCTGACGCACGCCGTCGAATCCCATCAACGCAATGGAACTCCAGCACCTGGTCGCGCGCCTTCCCGTGGAGGGCGAGCTCAAGATGAATCCGGCAGACTGCGTGAACCTGTTTCACCGGTGGGTCGCGGGCCAGACGATGCCGGAGATGCTCGTCGACGTCGCCGAGCTGCTGCACGTGCCCGCCGGCCCAGGCGTTATCGCCGTCGGCCACGAGGCGGATTATGCCCTCGATCGCACGGGCGGGAACTGGGCGATCCTGTATCGCCGCAAGACACCGGAGGACGGGACAAACGCGGACCGCGTCGCCCGGGTGCTCGCCTCGGCATCCGCTGCCGCGGCACTCATCGAGGCCGAATTCTCCGGGCAGATCGCAGTGAGCCGCAATCGATTCGAGATCGTGGTGAACGACCGGGCCCTCGCCCCGAACCGTTCGGAGACTTTTGCCGCAGCCGAGGCCGACTTGAAGGAAGGGATTGCCCGGTTTCTCGGGCATTCGGATTTCACGATCGCCCCCCAAGGCGGGGATGCCCGTCGGCGATTCTCCGTGATCGGCGAATCGAAGAAAACCTTCTCCATCGGCACCGCCGCCTGACCTGCAGGCCCCGGCGGAGGAGAATGCCCCGTCACGGGGCGCCTTGGTTCAGAGGAGTCCTTCGCTTTCCTCGAATCCGAGCCAGAGGTTCATGATCTGGACCGACTGGCCGCCTGCGCCCTTCAGCAGGTTGTCCTCCGCAGCAGTGATGACGAAATTGCCTGTCCGCGGGTCATGCTGGGCAGAAATGTCGATCCGATTGGTGCCGACCGTCGCTGCCGTGTCCGGCGTCTCCCCGCTGGGGAGGATCTGGACGAACGGCCGCCCCCGATAGGCGGACTCCCAGGCGCCATAAAGCGCCTCGATCGTTGCCCCTTGAGAAGCTGGCACGGTGATGGTTGTCGCGATGCCTCGCCGCATCGGCGCGAGGTGGGGATTGAACTGTATGATCGTCGGCACGCCGCCGCCGAGAAGGCGCAGTTGCTCCTCGATCTCGGCGAGGTGCCTGTGCTTCACGAGCCCGTATGCCTTGGCGCTCTCGGCACGCTCCACATAAAGGTAGGCCTCATCCAGCTTCCTGCCGGCACCGCTGACGCCGCTGAACGAATTGGCCACGATATGCTCCCTGGCGACGATTCCCGACCTAAGCAGCGGAACAAGAGGGATCAGGATGCTGGTCGGATAGCACCCGGGCGAAGCGACCAGCTTTGCCTCGGCACGCCACGAATCCGGGGTCAGCTCAGGAAGGACGAACCGGGCCGATGATAGGAGTTCCGGAGCATGATGCTCGCCGTAGTAGTGCTGGTAGACCTTGAGATCCGCTATCCGGAAGTCGGCACTGAGGTCGATCACGCGCTTCCCGGCACCGACCAGCGACCGTGCAAACGACGCGGATGCCCCATGGGGAAGCGCCAGGAAGAACAGGTCAATGTCGGTGCCGGCGAGCGCGTTCGCATCGGAATCGACGAAATGCATGCCGCGGTCTGCCCCCCGGAGAGCGGGCATGACCCGGGCAAGAGGCTTGCCCGCATGCGTGCGCGACGTGACGGCCGCCAGCTTCACCCGCGGATGCGCGAGCAGCAGCCGAACCAGCACTTCCCCGGAATACCCGGAGGCACCGACAATGCCGACTTTCATGGAGGGAAGGTTTGAGGGCACCCCGGCAGACGCCAGAAAGAATTGGGCGCGCCGGTTTGTTTGCAGGGTCGAAAAACGAGGCGGCCCGCCCCTTTCGATGCGGGCCGCCCGGAAAAAGGT
>JAYQOU010000010.1:95699-100477 GCA_038144975.1 Candidatus Salsuginivita brisbanensis
CCCCCCCCGCCCCCCCCCATAACTACGGGGGCGCGGGGGTTGGTGTCCCGGCGCCAACCCGGCGGCGGCCCGCACCTTTCGATGCGGGCCGCCGGAAATCAGGTCAACTTGCTGTTATCAGAAGTTGAACGAGTAGGCGGCCGAGAAAACGACGCGCTCGTCCTCGAGCGAGTTCTTCACGTTCCCGCTGCCCTTTGCATTCACGTAGGAGTTGGAGCCCGCATGGTAGGCAACACCGAAGTCGATGCTGGAGAACTCCGAGACCTGGTACGGCGCATTGATGCCGAACTGGTAGTAGTCTCCCCAAGCCTTGGTATCGACGTTGCTGTTGGCGGCGCGGTCAGCGAGGTAGGTGCCGACGAGTCCGCTCAGCGTGACAGTCGTGTCCCAGCCCTCGATGGGCATCGTGTAGGACGCACCGAGTTCGAGCGTGGCCTGCTTGAGCTTGGTGTCCCAGTAGAACTTCGGGGAGGCTGCGAAGCCGCCCGAGGTGTAATCGAGCGATGCGCTGAACTCGAGGGTCTGCTTGAACGATCCTGCCGACTTGTCGGCATTCGGGTAGACGTACCACGTGCCGCCCGGCGTGAGGGTCAGGCTGTCACTCAGCGGAATGCCGTACGAGGCATAGACGTCGAACTCGGGATCGGAGACCCCGGGGACATCCTGCTCGATCGGGTTGTTCCACCAGACACCGGTGGCGAGGCTGCCTGCGGTCAGCTCGGCAGCGCCCTGGAAGGACAGGCCTCCGAGGCGTGTGCCGCGGAACATGTAGTTGGATACGACGGAGGGCGTGACCGACAGCGAAGCGCCGGCCGGCAGCATCGCCGTCTGGGCAAAGGCGCCGCTGGGCAGCGCGGTTGCGAGAATGGCGCCAACCAGCAGCGCCAGGGATTTCTTGTTCTTAGTCATTAGGACTTGGGTTTGTGGATGGGGAGTTTCTGAATACGAGCCGCTGCAAAGCTAAAGGAACGGGGAATCACAGATAACCAGCACCATCATCGGTATCTGCAAGATTTTGGGGATTTGTTCGAGAACAAATATGCAGGGAGCGTGCCATCTGTGGCGACAATCCGAATTTCCCGCGAAATGTGAAATGGAATGCGGATCTCTTTGCAACCCCGGAGACCAAGCCAACGGCGCCGGGTTCCAATAACCGCCACCGATCAGCGCTTGGAGAACTGGAAGCGCTTGCGGGCACCCGGGCGGCCGGCCTTCTTGCGCTCTTTCTCACGCGGATCGCGCTTCAGGTGGCCCGCCTTCTTGAGCGGGGCGCGAAGCTCGCCATTCATGCGCTGGAGCGCCCGGGCAATGCCGTGGGCAACCGCCCCCGCCTGCCCGGAAACACCTCCGCCTGAAACATTTGCCTTAACATCAATCTTGTCGCGCAGCTCGATCGTCAGCAGCGGCGCGTAGGCCTGCTTGGCAAAGTTGTCGTGTGAAAAGTAGCGTTCGAAATCGCGCCCGTTGACGGAGAGCTTGCCGGTTCCGGCGGTGATGCGCACTCGCGCGGTAGCTGTCTTGCGACGTCCCGTCCCAATGAACTCGGTCTCAGCTGCGGTGGTGGTCATGGTGTAACGGGTAGGCTATTTCAGACGGAAATCTTCTGCGGGTTCTGGGACTCGTGATCGTGGGCCGGCCCCGAAAAAACCCGGAGCTTGGTAAGCATCTTGGCGGCAAGGCGGTTCCTCGGAAGCATTCCCTTGACGGCATGCTTGATCATGAAGGGCGCATTCTTTCGGCGCATCTGCGGCACGGAACGATAGCTTTCGCCCCCGACGTACCCCGAAAAGAACATGTATTCGTTCTTCTCCTCCTTGGTGCCCGTGAGGACAACCTTCTCCGCATTGATCACGACGACAAAGTCACCCGTGTCCGCATTGGGCGTGTAGGTGGCCTTGTGCCTGCCACGGATCAGATTGGCTGCCTTGACCGCGAGCCGCCCAAGCACCTGACCCTCAGCATCGATGAGGTACCATTTGGGCTGCACTGTCCCCTTTTTCGCGAGCAAGGTTTTCATGGGAAAAGAGGCCAAGAGCTAGGCTCTGGCGGAATGCTGTCAAATGCTTTGTGCGCCCCCTGCGGATCAGGCGGCCCGACACCCTCCCTCGAGGCTCAGATGCCGAGCGTTACTCCAACGGTGAACCAGAGGTTCTCCCTGGCTCGCCCGCCCGACGGGGTCCGGGTGTCGCCCAGGTCGCGGGAAGTGGCATGATGAGCCCCAATCGAGAGGGCGGCAGCCTCGGAAAGGCGCCTCAGCACCCTGAAGTCCGCCCCGAAGTAACTATACGCCTCGCCTTGGGCCGCTCCAGTGGCGCCCGGCATCGGCTTATCGGCGTCGACCGCACCTCCGAAGACACCGACTTCAACATTGGACCGGCCGAAACCGTCGAACGGGAGGAGATAGGTGAGCCCACCCCGAACTGACTCCGACCTCACCGCAAAATCCCTGGAAATGGAGACCCCGGGAGACAGCCGGCCGATCTGCCACCGCGCCCCGATGCCGATCTCCTGACTTTGGCGGACCTCACCCAGCGACTCCTTCGCCTCCGGATACCAGTAGTACGTCCCTATACCCTCGAGCTCCAAAGTTCCCGTCACCCACCGATAGCTTGCATAGAGATTCACCTCGTCGTGCTCACTTCGGGAAACCGGCTGGTTGGTCCAGAGGCCGGCGACAAAGCTTCCGTAGCCGACTTCGACAGACGGCTGGAAAGACTGCGCCGCCCGCTCGACTCCCCTGAACACATACTCCGAGGCAAAGGTGAGGTCGCCAATGACCGAGATCCCCCTCGGGGCATCCGCCGCGCGAAGGCTCGGGCAAACCAGACCCGTGAGGACAACGAAAAGGATTTTTAGCGGATGCATGCTGGCCGGTTTGAAAACACCGAAAGAGTATCGCGTTCGGTCCGACAAATTCAACGCTCCTGCCATGAAGAGTTTCTCGCTTGCGGCGGGTATCCTAGGTCTCACGGGAGTCGCCCTCGGCGCCTTCGGGTCTCACGGACTCCGTGAGGTCCTGGCCGAGAGGGGATCGGTGGAGACATGGCAGACGGCCGTACTGTATCACTTGATTCATGCGGGTACGCTCCTCGCGATATCGATGGCCGGGGACTGCCGCCGATGGCTCGTGCTCGCCGGCCGGTTCTGGATTGCCGGGACCGCCTTGTTCTCAGGGTCGCTCTACGCCCTGGCCCTTGGCGGCCCCGCGGCGATTCTCGGCCTTGTAACTCCACTCGGTGGGTTGGCGTTCCTCGGAGGGTGGGCCTGCATTCTTGTCCATTCGTTCCAGAGGAGCCCTGAAAGCTGAAGAATGAAGCTTCCCGGCAGCCTGCGGAATGTGCTCGAGGCGGTGCGCAAGGTGGGCCGACCGAGGCTGGTCGGCGGCTGCGTGCGAGACTGGCTGCTCGGGCTCGATTATCACGACTTCGACATCGAGGTCGCCGGGGTGGATTTCGAAACCCTGCGCCGGGCGCTGGCACCGTTCGGGGCAACCGACGTGGTGGGCCGGAGCTTCGGCGTCATCAAGCTGAACCTCGACGGCTCCAGCTACGACTTCAGTCTCCCGCGCCGGGAATCGAAGGTCGGGGCAGGCCACCGAGGTTTCGCCATTTCGCCCGATCCCTCCCTTGGCGACGCTGAAGCCGCAGCGCGCCGGGATTTCACGCTCAACGCAATCGCCTGGGACCCGTTCGAGGAAGCCCTCATCGATCCCCTCGGCGGCAAGGCCGATCTCGATGCGCGGGTCCTGCGGCACGCAAGCGCCGCGTTCACCGAGGACCCCCTGCGGGTCCTCCGGGCATTTCAGCTCGCAGCGCGTTTCGATTTCGCGCTCGCCCCCGAGACGGCCACACTCTGCGCATCGATTCGGGACTCGATGCAGGAGCTGCCGGTCGAACGGGTGTGGGGCGAATGGGAAAAGTGGGCGACCAAGTCCATCCGTCCTTCGCGAGGCATCTCCGTCCTCGAGCAGACAGACTGGCTCGTGCACTTCCCCGAGATCGCCGCGCTGCGCGGCACGCAGCAGGAGCCCGAGTGGCATCCGGAAGGCGACGTGCTGGACCATACGTCGTTCTGTCTCGATGCGCTTGTCGGGCTCGAGGCCTGGAAATCCTTCGATGCATCACGGCGGCAGCTGCTCACCTTCGCCGTCCTCGCACACGATTTTGGGAAGCCAGCGACGACGGTTCGCGCGGAGCGGGGTGGTCGGACGAGGCTGGTCAGCCCCGGCCACGATGTCGCAGGCGTTCCGCTGGCCGCCTCTTTTCTGCGTCGGATCGGAGCGCCTCTCGACCTCGACGGTCCGGTGATGGCTCTCGTCAGCAGGCACCACGCGCACCACGACGGGCAGCAAAACGGATTCTCTGACGCGCAGATCCGGCGCCTGTCGCGCCGGCTTGAGCCGGCAACGGTCGAGGATCTGGCAGTCGTCATGCATGCGGATAATCTCGGTCGGCCGCCGCTCGAGTCGCCCGATACGATTCAACTCATCGAGCTGCTCCGCGAGCGGGCGCGGGAACTCCGCGTCCAGCAGGGAGCGCCCCGCCCAATCCTGGGCGGCCGGCACCTGATTCAGCTGGGAATGGAGCCGGGGCCTGACTTTCGCCCGATCCTGGATGCCGCCTATGACGCGCAGATCGAGGGCGCGTTTTCCGACGAGCCGGGTGCCGAGGCATGGTTGAGGGAACGCCTTGGACAAAATCACGCCGACTGACCGTCCAGGGAAGGGCGGCGAGGATTGCAGGGCGGCTTCTCGGCCCTCCACGACACTACCCCCGTAA
>JAYQOU010000011.1:0-88777 GCA_038144975.1 Candidatus Salsuginivita brisbanensis
CGATTGATCACCGAGTAGGCCGCCGGCACGTCCTTGAGGTCGAGCTTCAGGCGGCTGCCCGAGCCGACCGAGTTGGTCGTGAAGCTGTCGTCCTGCTGTTCGACGACCTCGAACGGGTTTAGGCGGACCACCTCCTCGGTGGTCGGGACCGACTGCGCAAGTAGCGCGAGCGGAATGCCGCCGAGCGCGAGCAATTTCAGTGCACGTATTCTCATGGGGTTAGTGTGTAGGTTGGCGAGGATTGGGGGCACCGACCGTCGCCAGGTGCCGTGCTAGTTCTCCGTTTCACTTGGAAACGGAGTTTACTCGCCTGGGGCACTCGGCATCTGCCGGGAGCACACAGATTTGGTGGCTCGGGCGGGAGACGCTCCAACGGGCCGCTTTCCAGCAAACCCAATGAATGACAAATCAGTCATGTATGTCTGGATTACGCCCTCCCTTCACAGCCACGAATCTCCCCGGGCACCGCCCCTCGCATGCTTCCTCCAAGCGGTCGACCAAATGTCGGGAAAAGCAAAGCCGGCCTCCCCCACGCGGGAGAGGCCAGCTTGATTGAGCCCCTAACTGAATCTTACTGGGTGGTTCGCTGGGAACCGCCGAACGAATAGCTCGCCGTGAATCGGAAGCTGATCGGCTCGGGCATGCGCGCCACGTTCGCACGCATCAGAACGCGGTTCGGCTTGGACAGGTCGCCATTCGGCTGACGGCTGTTATACCCGTACAGGATCTTCGTGTCGTTGAGCGGATTGTTGATCCGCAGCGCCAGGTTCACCGTGTTCCCGTTCGACAGCTGGTACGGATACGAGATGTTCATCTGCGTGTTGTACGCTCCCCGGTCCCAAACACGGGTGTTGCTGTCCACCGCCGGATCGTCGATCGCGCGAGTTGGGTTCGTCGGATCGATGATGGTATCATTGCCGCGATGTCCGACATTTCGGTCGCCCTGCCACTGGAAGCCGGCACCGAGGCGGAGGCCGCGGAGCGTGCCCCGCTGCAGCGTGTAGTCCGCGAAGAAATTCGCCGACTTCGAGCTCGGGTTACGATTGGCGCTGTCGTTGCGGATGATCTGGTCGTACTGGATCCAGATGCTGTTGTAGGCATTGACAGCCGACTGCTGGTCGATGCCGGCCATTGCTCCGGCTATCGGCGTCGCGATTGCCAGGCCCGGCGCGTAGCTGATCGCCTGGCCGTTGTTCAGCGGCTTCTGCGTGGTGTCGATGCTGCCACCGGCATCCTCGAGCAGTTGCTTGAACACGCCCTGGTTGAACGGATCCAGGACGTAGGTCTTGGTCAGCGGGTAACGCTTGCTCAGCTCGTTGATCCGGCTGCTTACGCTGCCGTTCAACGTGATCCGCAGCCCCGGCAGCGGCTGCCCGGCGAGCTCGATCTCGTAGCCAATGTTCTTCGACTCCTGGTAGTCAGCGTTTCCAGGCAGCGGAAGGACGCCGCGCGAATTCACCGAAGTGGTCTCGGTGTCCGACCAGTGGTTGGCATTGATCAGCGTGTTGATGTTGCTGAGCACGCCGTTGTTCGCCGCCTCGTTGGTGCGCGTGTTGATGAAGTAGTTGTACTTGAAGTTGAACCGGTTTCCGAGGTCGACGCGGGCGCCGAAGTCGACGCCGCGCGCGGTGACGATCCTCTTCTCACGGTTCTCCAGGTCCACCTCGGCAAAGGTCGGCGGGATGGTCTGGTTGCTGACGTTCACGAACGGCGAAAACCAGTTCAGCGGTCGCACGGTGATGCCGAACGAGTACGTGTTGGCATAGGTACGGGAGACCGGGGCGCTGAAGTCGCTGCGGAACGCCTGATAGGGTCCAACGACGCCAGTGTAGCCATCGGGACGGACACCCGTGTAGCGGGGATCCGCGATCTGCAGCCCGGTTCCCAGCGGATCCGGGATACGGGGACGGCTCGTCGCCAGCTGCTTCTGGCCCACCGGGTTTCCGGCGCTGTTCAGGGGCTGGTAGGTGAAGTTGTAGTAGTCCCAGCCCGTCGCGCCGGCAGCCGATTGATAGGTGTTGGCCTGGATGCCGGACCAGATCGGCATGTAGACCTCAGTATTGCCGTCCCAGCCCCTCGGCAGGTCCCCGGTGTTTACGCCGGAAATGCGGTACGTCTTGGAGAAGTCGCGGCGCACCGAGCCGAGCACGACGATCCGGTTGTCGAGCCAGCTCGCGTTGGACTGGAGCAGCAGGTACTGGCTGAGGTAATTCGTGATCGCCTCCGCCTGGCCGCCGCGAAGGACGAGCCGGGGCTGCATCTGGACCGTCGGCTGGATGACCGGGTTGTTCGGATTGCTCCAGTCGACCTCGGTGAACGCGACCGGTCCCTTCTCAAGGGGATCGTGGTAGGCCCGATCTCCGTCGTAATAGCTCTGGAACAGGACGCTGCCGGTCGCCGTCCACCGCCGTGAGTCGATGCCGGGCAGCGTCATCGCAATGCGATGCGAGTTGCCGTGATATTCGCGCGTCTGCGCGTTCGCGTTGAGGTTGAACGTATACCGGCCCCAATTGCCGCGATCGAGCGTGTAGGCGATGTTGCCGCGGATCGTCTGCTCGGCGACCCACTGCGACTCGAGCTGCATTGGTGTGGCAACAAACGTCTGCAGGAAGTTCGGGTTCGGTTGCCCGTTCGGCAGCAACATGTTGATGTCGAGTTCCGGTTGGTTGTGGTTCTGGTTCTTGCGGTTCTCGGTGTGGATCCGGTTCATGTCTCCGCCGATCTCGACAAACAGGTTCTCGTTGATCCGGTGCGAGAGGCTGAACTGGAGGTCGCGGGCACGCTGGGTGTTCTGCGGCCAGTCGGTCAGCCAGTTGTCCCTGCGGCCGGGAATCGTGAACTTCGAGTTCTCGATGGCACGGGCGAACATGTCGCTGGGAAGTCCGTCCATGACCATCCAGACGGGGCTGCCTCCGAAGAAGCCGCCGCCCGCATTGGTGTTGAACTGCACGGGCTGGCCGTTGGCGTTGGTGCCACTGGTGGTGCGGAGGTAGTAGGCACCATTCGGGGCGAAGCGGCTCCAGACCGGAACCCGGCTCGTCGAGTCGGCCCGGCGGGTCGTCCCGAAGTTCTGCCAGTTCATGATCGTGCGCGCCGCGCCGTTGTAATAATAGTTCGTGTTGTTGATCCGGTCGACGCCGCTCGTCTCGCCGCGGAACGTCAGGCCGCTGCCGCCAAGCAGCTCGATCGTGCCGTAGCTCGCATTTGCGACCGAGGTTGCCCCGGCCGCACCGCCATTCGGATACATCGAACCCACCACGGGGCCGCGGAAGACCGTGCTGCCATCCCACCCCGAGAAGTTCTCGTTGATGTTGGCGCCGGCGCCGTGCGTGGTCGTCTTGTCGTTCGACCCCTCGATCGTCAGCGTGGTCGAGTCGGTGATCCGCCAGGTCCCGGTCAGGTGGATGCCCCGGACCGTCTCAAGGTCATGCCTGAGGTACCCGGGCGTCTCGGAGTTTACCAGGTTCATGCGGATGCCGATCCGGTCGGTCAGCGGCCGGTTGTAGTCCAGCGCCTGCCGCTTGTAGCCGTAGCTGCCGAACTCCAGCTGGATCGTCGCCCGCACGCCGTCGAACCGCGTGCGCTTGGTCTGCGTGCTGTTCACGCCGGAGAGGCCCGCGCCCTGCGCCACCGCGCCGGTCGGCGCCTGTGCCGTGCCGAACAGCGAGGAGTTCGGCCCGCGGCCGAAGTCGAATGTCTCGACCATGTAGCTGTCGGTGTTCGACGTGGAATTGGAGTAGAAATTGCGCATGCTCCCGTTGCCGCTCGAGAAGTTCACGTTCGCACCGCCGGGGGCCGTCGTGAAACCGCGCGAGACGTACGAGCCCTGCTCGCCGAAGATGGCCATGCCGCCGTTCATGTTGTAGAAGAATGTCTGGCCGGGCGCCCAGCTGGCCGCCTCCTGGAGGTCGTTGATGCCGAGCGCGTCGATGAACGAGCGATTGATCACCGAGTAGGCCGCCGGAACGTCCTTGAGGTCGAGCTTCAGGCGGCTGCCCGAGCCGACCGAGTTGGTCGTGAAGCTGTCGTCCTGCTGTTCGACGACCTCGAACGGGTTGAGGCGGACGACCTCTTCGGTCGTCGGTGTCGACTGCGCGAGCGCGCCAGTAGACAGGCCCGCAAGCGCAAAACCAACGAGCGCGAGCGAGAAGTTTCTTGGGATTCTCATAGTGGGGTTGATGTAGGGTTTGTCGGGCTACCGACAGTGCTGATGTCGCGCGGAAGACGCTCGAGGGACCGCACAACCATTATGCCTATAGCATGACCCTAATGACACCTGACTGATCTATCTGTCATGACGTGTCTGGCCCTACCCCTCCCCGGTTCGGGGCTCATAGGGGAAATCGCGCGCAGCCGATGGCCGCACTGCGGCGCCCGCGCCCGGCGTCAGTTTCCGCCGGTTCCGCCGAAGCGGAACTCGGCGGTGATCCTGAAGCTGATCGGCTCGCGCATCCGCGCAATGAAAGCAGGCTGCAGCACGCGGTTGGGTTTTGAAAGGTCGCCCTGGGGCTGGCGAAGTCCGTATCCGAATAGCGACTTAGTGTCGTTGAGCGGATTGTCGACCCGGAGCGACAGGCGCACCGAGTTGCCGCTCGGCAGCGAGAGCGGATAGGAAAGGTTCAGCTGGCTGCGGTAGGCTCCGCGGGAAAACACCTGGTTGCCGGGGCCGACGCCCGGGTCGTCGATCGATCGAACGGGGTTCGCCGGATCCAGCACGGTGTCACCCGCCCGGTTCCCGACCAGCCGATGCCCCTGCCACTGCAGCCCCGCTCCCAGGCGAAGGCCCTGGAGCGGGCCTCTCTGCACTGTGTAGTCGGCATAGAAGTTCGCCGACTTCTGGCTCGGGCTGCGTGTCGACTCCGGTCCGTTCAGGATGCGGTCGTACTCGATCCAGACATTGTTGTAGGCGTCGACCGCGGCGGCCTGGTCGATGCCAGCCATCGAGCCTGAAACCGGCGCCGCCACTGCCAGCCCGGGCGCGCGGGCGACGGGTTGGCCGGCGTTGAGCGGCTTCTGCGTGGTGTCGATGCTGCCTCCCGCATCCTCGAGCAGCTGCCGCATGCGCAACACGGTGGCAGCGTCGTCGAAAAACCCGCGGGTCAGCGGATACCGCTTCTCGTTCTCGATCACCCGCCGGCTCAATCCGAGATTCAGCGAAAGCCTCAACCCCGGCGCGGGCTCCCCGGCGATCTCCAGCTCATAGCCGAAGTTGCTCGAATGCTGGTAGTCAGGATTTACTGGCAGAGGCAGGACGCCACGAGCGTTTACCGAGTCGGCAACCGGGTCGGACCAATAGTTCGCATTGACGAGCGCGTTGAAGGCGGCGAGCGCCGCATTGTCCGCCGGCTCCGAGATGCGCCGGTTGACGAAATAGTTGTATTTGACGTTCAACGGCCGCCCGAGGTCGAGCCGCGCACCAAAGTCGACGCCCTGGGCGGTGAGCGTGCGCCTCAAGTCCTGCATCAGGTCAACCTCGCCGAACGTCGGAGGAATGGTCTGGTCGCTGACATTGACGAACGGCGAAAACCAACGGACCGGGCGGACCATGAGTCCGATCGAGTAAGTGCTGGCGCGATCCCTTCCCTCGGGCGGGTTGAA
This sequence comes from Candidatus Salsuginivita brisbanensis, assembly GCA_038144975.1. GTDB lineage: Bacteria > Verrucomicrobiota > Verrucomicrobiia > Opitutales > Opitutaceae > Salsuginivita > Salsuginivita brisbanensis. Next base: position 5,599 of record JAYQOU010000011.1, read on the forward strand.
GTCGCTTCGGAATGCCTGATACGGCCCGACCGCTCCAGAATAACCCGCCGGACGCACTCCGGTATACCGTGGATCGGCTATCATCAATCCCGTGCCCCTCGGGTCGGCGATGCGGGGCCGCACCGCGGCGATCCGCCTGGGCCCCTGAGCGTTCCCGGTAGCGTCCAGGGGCTGGTAGGTGAAGCTATAGTAGCCACGCGCGTCGGAAGACACCGCTTGCTGGTGGACCGAGGCGTCGAGCCCCCGCCAGTTGGGACGGTACACTTCGGTCGCGCCGTCCCAGTTCTCGGGCAGGTCGCCCTGCGCGACGCCCGAAATGCGATAGGCCCGCGAATGCTCCTGCCTCAGCGAACCCAAGAGCACGACGCGATTATCGAGCCATCCTCCGTTGGCCTGGAACAGCATGTAGCGGTTGTAGTATCGCGTCACTGCCTCGGGCTGCCCTCCGCGCAGCACGAGGCGCGGCTGGACGGGCACCGCATCTTCGACCACGGGATCCGAATTCCCGGATGCCCACGTGACCCGCGTCAGCGAAAGCGGGCCGCGCGTCAGGGGATCCTGATAGCCCCGGCTTCCGTTGAAATAGGTGAGATACTGTAGGCTCTCCACCTCGGTCCAGCGGCGCGAATCCGTGCCCGGCAGCGCCAGGCTGACGGCATGAGAGTTGCCACGGTAACGTCGCGACTGGGCATTACCGTTGAGGTTGAACGTGTAGTTTCCGAGCGCACCGGCATCCAGCGTGTAGGCGAGATTGGCACGGATCGTCTGCTCCTCCGTCCATTGCGATTCGAGCTGCATGCGCGAGACCACGAACGTATCGAGATAGTTTGGGTTCGGCCTGCCGTTGGGCAGGATCATGTTGATGTCCACCATCGGCTGGTTGTGACCCAGGTTCTTCCGGTTTTCGGAATGGATCCGGTTGATGTCGCCGCCGACCTCCAGGTACAGGCTGTCGGACAGGCTATGCGTGAGCGTGAACTGCAGGTCGCGGGCGCGCTGCACGTTCTGGGGCCACTCGGCGAGCCAGTTCTCCCTACGGCCCGGGATACGGAACCTGGAATTCGCCGCGGCCCTGGAGAACATGTCGCCCGGAAGCCCATTGAGCATCTCCCAGGTGGGGCCTCCGCCGAAGATGGCGCTGAGCAGGGTCCCAAACGGGACCGGCTGGCCCTGCGCGTCGGTGCCGCCCGAGGTTCTCACATAGAATGCACCGTTCGGAGCCGAACGGCTCCAGACGGGCACCCGGCTGGTCTCGTCGGCCCGCCGCGTCACCGCGAAATTCTGCCAGTTCATCACGGTGCCGTTGGAGGCATCGTAGTAATAGGCGGGGCCGCCGATTCGATCGACCCCGCTCGGCTCCCCGCGAAATGTCAGACCCGTCGAGCCGAGCAGCTGGATCGACCCGTAGCTCGCGTTCGCGACGCTTGTCGCGCCGGGAGTGGCGTCCATCGAGTAGATCGCATCCGTCAACGGACCACGCGACACCGTCACGCCGTCCCATCCGGACAGCCGCTCGGCGATATTGATGCCCGCCCGGTGGATCGCGCTCTGGTCGTTCGAGCCTTCGACAGTGAGCGACGTGCCCTCTCCCAGCCTGAAAGTCGAGGTCACATGGATTCCCCTCATCCGGTTGCGGTCGTGGTCGAGGTACCCCAGGGCATCGGAGTTGACCACGTTGATGCGGATGCCGATCCTTGAGTTCAGCGGCCGATTCAGGTCGAGATGCTGTCGCTGATAGCCCCAGATGCCGAACTCGAACTGCATGCGGGTCTCCGCGAGGTCGAAACGCACCCGCTTGGTCTGGGTGCTGTTGACGCCCGAGAGCCCGGCACCCGAGGCGACGGCGCCGGTCGGTGCCTGGGAAATGCCGAACAGCGAGGCGTTCGGTCCCCTGCCGAAATCGAACGTCTCCACCATGTAGCTGTCGGTGTTCGACGTGGAATTGGAGTAGAAGTTTCGCATGCTCCCGTTGCCGCTCGAGAAGTTCACGTTCGCCCCGCCGGGCGCCGTGATGAAGCCGCGCGAAACATAGGAGCCCTGCTCACCGAATATGGCCATGTCGCCATTGGTGCTGTAGAAGAACGTCTGTCCGGGCGCCCAACTCGCCGCCTCCTGCAGGTCGTTTATCCCGAGCGCGTCGATGAACGAGCGGTTCACGACCGAATACGCTGCCGGGACGTCGCGCAGGTCCAGCTTCAGTCGACTGCCGGAACCGACGGAGTTCGACGTGAAGCTGTCGTCGCGCCCTTCACGCACCTCGAACGGATTCAGGCGCACGATCTCGTCGCTTTCGGGCGCCGATTCCACCGCAGCGGCAAACTGGCCGGCAGCCCCGGCAAACACCGATGCCAGCGCCTCCAGCAGGCGAGGCCTTCCCTGCCGCCGGCCGGAGGCCGACTCCTGCCCTGACTCGGCCCCGCCTGCACCGAATGTCGTATCGGGTACGGATCCATTCCCGGTCCCCGGTTGCTGCAAACGGACGACGGCAAGGGCCCCCGTACCTGTATCATAACGGACATCGAGCGGCGTCCCTCGAAGCATCTCCTCGATCGCATTCAGGTCCGTGAAGGAACCGTTCACCCCTTGCGTGGTGACCCCGCGCACCTGGTCGACCTGGTAGACGACCTGACCCTCGGCCTGCAGGGCAAAGCGCTCGAGCGTCTCAACGGCATCGCCCGGAGGCACGGAGAATTGCCGCGCCGCAGCATCCCCAGCCCGGGCGGAGGGTGGGAATGCACAAGCAAGCAAAAGAACCGCAAGACGTCCCAAACTTCTGCATAGAATGCAGGAGAAGGGTTCCGGAAAAGCCCGAAGTCCGGTCACCTTTTCAGATCTGATGCGCTTGGACGAAGCGGTTCCACCGTAGGGGTCGGGGCCTACCACAGCAGGATTGGGGATTGGGGAATTCCAAGGGGGAAGTATTTTCTAGCGCAAGCCTTCCGGTGCCCTCGGGAACTCGGAGCGGACATATCGACGGGCCGTATATCTTCCGGCTCCGCTACCGTTTCGACCTGAGTACGAGGGTGCCGTCCGGGAGACGTTCCGATTCGATTCCGTAGGAATCCTCAAGGAGCCAGACGAAGCCCTGCGGGTCATCGCCCCGAAAGGTACCACCGAACTGAATGTCACGCAGCTTCGGATCCGCGATCACAACCCGCTGGCCGGTCCTGCGCTCAAAGTCCTGCGCAATCTGTGCCAGGGTCGATCCACCCAGGCGCATCCTGGGTTCATGCAGCGCGAGCGCCCAGGTCATTTCGTCCTCGGTCATGTTGAAGATCTGGTAAGTCGCGATCCTGTCCGCGACCATTCCAACGATCGCCCGCTGGCCCGCATCGAGGAGCGACGGCACCTCAAGCACGCCATTTGAGTCGGTTCTCGACTGCGGTCCATCCGAGTTCACCTGCACGCGGCCTTCGGTCACGCGGACTTCGATCTCGTCACTGCCGATTGTCACGTTGAACGCGGTTCCGACGGCCCGGACCTCGACGGCGCCGGCGCGCACGACAAAGGGCCATCCGTCATTCTTCTGGACGTCAAACCGCGCCTCGCCTCGAACGAGAAGCACGCGCCGCTCACTGGGCGTGAAGCGCTCAATGACCTCGCTGCCCATGTCAAGATACACCTGGGTGCCATCCGAAAGAAGCATGGACCGCGGGTTGGCCGCGGCAGGATCCGAAGCCACGGGACGCTGCAGGTCGGCCGGTCCTGGGCTGAAGCTCCAAAGTGCACCGAGAACCGCGATCACCGCCGCAGCAGCAGCGGCAGATCCCAAGAAAACCCGGCTGCGCCACCAGCGCGCCGGCCGCTCCTCGATGGGCAGCTCAGCTCCGTGGACAAGGTCCAGCTTGCTCCAGTGATCCGATGCCTGTTCCCAAGCCGAGCGATTCGCCGGGTCCGCCTCCAGCCAATGCACCAGCCGGGTCGCTTCTTCTGGCGTCAATCCGCGATCCCTCATGACCACCCAGCGGTAGGCGGCCTCAATCGCTTCATTCCCCAGTTCGTTCCCGGAGTCCTGTTCTGAGATATCAGAGTCCTTCATCTGCGACGTCGTATCCTTTCCGGGGCATATTTTTCGAAATACTTGGAGCAGCGCCTGAGTGCATTTGTGAGCTGGGCCTCGACGGTGTGCACGGTGATCCCGAGCCGGGCAGCGATCTCCTTGTGGGAAAGTTCATGGTACTTCCGCAGGACCAGGACCGCCCGGCACCGCTCCGGCAGCGCACGGACCGCCGCATCCATAATGGCGATCTCCTGGCGAAGACTGGTGATTTCTGCGACATCATTGGCCTCATCTACGACGCCTACCTGCTCCACTTCCGCTACCGATTTCGTCTGCGCCGCCCGATCGTGACGGAATAAATCCCGCACGGCATTCCGGGCGATCGCAAACAGAAGTCCCCGTGGGGAACGGACTTCCTCACGTCCGCGGGTCTTGAGAATCCGGAGATAAGTTTCCTGGACGATGTCGTCGATCGTGGCCGAGGAAACGAGCCCGTGCAGGAATTTTCGAAGGTCACCCTCATGCGGAAGCACTTCCCGTGCAAACCAGTCGGCAACTTCGTTACTCTTCTGGGGAATCATGTCTTTTGGGGGCTGGGCGATCGGGAATGCCGATGCTTTCCGGGATCTAATCTGATTGGGGCCTATCCGCCAAGGGGTTGTCCACAACAATCACCCTGCGTCCTGGAACGGGGACTGCCTGCGAACTCCGATCCGGCAGGTATCCAACCTCCTCGACGGCGCGCTTGAAGCGGCGCGAACAGAGTAATGAATCTCCGTGAATTCCGGGTGAACTTTTCCCGTTGATTCCCACACCGCGCGCTTAGATCGGCAACCAATCGCCCCACAATGAGCCCCGACTAATACCACCGCATGCTGCTCGGCCTCGATGCCGTGCTTGAAGTCTTCAAGGAAGCGAAGGGAACCCTCACGCCGGATGAACTGGAGCTGAAGTTTCAGCTCGCCCTGATGCGGGCTCACGTGCTCCGCGCGGAGTCGGGGCACCCGTTCCCGGCGGTGCCACCATCGCAGTTGTCCCGGAACGAGATTCAAGCCGCCGCGGATCCAACTCCGGCACCCTGGCAGACCTGACCGGCCCTCAGAACGCCGGCGTCCCGCCCGCGCCGAACTGCGCCTGCAGTTCCCGCCACACCTCGGCGGCAAGCGCCTCCCCTTCATTGAGAGGCCGCTGGATTCCCGGCTCCGGCACGGGCCTGAGTTCGGGAAAGAGGTCCGCCAGGAAATTCGGCACAAACTCGATCGCGACAGGCACGTAGCCCTCGCGCTGGACATAGAGCACCGCTGTCCGGTTCGCCCGCTCCCCGGGAATGATCGTGTCGGTCCCAACGCGGGCCCCGCTTTCAAGGAGCGGCGTGTAGATCGCGTCGAAGGATCTTTCCAGAAGCCACATCTGCGAATCCATCGGGCGAACGACGATGCGCAGGATCTCCGAGCGCTCGCCCATTCCGAAATACACTTCAGGCGTCGGCGGAGCCGGTTCCGACCCCGCAGGCGCGCGGATCTCCCCTGCACTGGCAACCATGGGTTCCGCCACGGGATCTGCCGGACTGGCGCAACCGGCCATCAGCAGGACCGCTGCACAGGCCGACATCCGTGTCGAAACCGGCAGCGAGGTTGATAAGCGACGGTGGACGCTTCCCGGCACATTCACCGGCGAGAAGAGATCGGACAACATCGGGTCATCCTGCCACAACGACCGCGGTCACGCAACGCCGCGGCTCTGCCTTCTGCCCTCGGCCGTCGGCCCTCGGCCTTCTGGCACTCCGGCCATCCGGCCATCGGTGCTCACTCGTGGTGCCGCAGCGCCTGGAGGACGTTCAGGGAGTGGTTCCCGATCGCCTCCATGTTGTTCAGCACGTCGATGTAGAGCATTTCCGACTTCACGAGGTCGCCGCTCTGCTTCATGCGCTGGATCGACTTCTTGCGCAGCTTGAGTCGGAACTGGTCGATGAAGCTCTCGAGCTGGTAGGCGGTCTCCATGTCGGCCTCCTTCACTCCGCCGCGGCGGATGCAAGCCGAGGTGAAATCGATGAACCGGAGCAGGATCTCCGAGAATTCCTTCACCTGGGAGGCCGTCTCCGAAGGCAGCTCGCGCTTCTTCCGGTGCCTCCGCTCGGCCAGCAGCACCAGGCGGTAGCCCCGGTCGCACATGTCCTCGAGCTCGGCGATCACCCGCAGCAGCGAGGTGATCCGCGCCATAGAGGTGTCGGAAACGCGTCCCGCCGAGCAGCGCAGCAGGTAAGTGGTCGTCTGGATCGCCATGCGGTCGCTGTCCTGCTCCCGCTGCTTCAGCTCGGCCATGCGCTCCTCGAGGTTCTCGGGTGGTGCCTGAAAGATCTGCGCAAAGCCTCCGATCAGGTCCCGAGTTATCTGCACCATCTTCTGCACATCCTCCTCGGCCTCCGCCAGGTTGAGCTCGCCGGTCTGCGGCATGATGGACGACTCGAACGTGACATGGTCGCTTCCGCTGGCCTTCCTGTCGCGTATCAGGCGGTGCACCAGGCGCCCGAGCTGCGATACGAAGCCTATGAGCAGCGCCGCATTCAGAAGGTTGAAGCCCGAATGAAAGGCCGCGAGGTGAAAGGGGATGTTTTCCGGGACAAGCGCGTCACCAGGCACCATGCGATCGACGAGTCTTGTAAGGGGAATGAACAGGGCGATCGCCCAGATCACCCCAATCATGTTGAATACGAAGTGGGCCAGCGCCGCCCGCTTGGCATTCGCATTCGCTCCCAACGCCGCGATGTTTGCCGTGATCGTCGTGCCGACATTCTCGCCCAGGATCACGGCCGCCGCCGTCGGGAAATCGATCCACCCCTTTGCCGCCATCGTGATCGTGATGGCCCCAGCCACGGAGGAGGATTGCACGACGATCGTCAGGAGGGTGCCGAAAACGAAGAAGATCAGTATCGAGCTCAGGCCGTGGCCGGCGTAGCGCTGGATGAATTCGAGCGCATCCGGGTTGTTCTGCACGTCCGGGACCGCCTCCTTCAAGAACGTGAGGCCGAGGAAGAGAAGGCCGAAGCCGATAAGAAATTCGCCGGTATCCTTGAGCAACGAGCGCCTCGAGAACACCAGGGGCATCGCGACGCCGATGATCGGCAGCGCGATCGTGGACAGGCTGAACTTGAAGCCAAGGAACGATACGATCCAGAAGGTCGTGGTCGTGCCCAGGTTGGCGCCCATGATCATCCCGATCGCCTCGACCACGGAAAGCAGGCCAGCGTTCACGAAGCTCACCATCATCACCGTCGATGCCGACGAGGACTGCACGAGGCAGGTCACGAAGAAGCCGCTGAAGAATCCGAGGAAGCGGTTCCCCGTCATCGTCCGCATCATCGACCGGAGGCGCTCGCCGGAGAGCTTCTGCAGCGCCTCCGACATCACCTTCATTCCGAAAAGGAACATCCCGAGGGATCCAAGGATTTCGAAGAAGGTTCCGATCACGGTGGGTAGGCTGGGTGCTGACAGACTGGGGAACCTCGGAAGCGTTTGGCAAACCCGTTGTCACACAATCGTAACTTCCGCGGACCTTTCTTCCGTCAGGAAGCTACAAGCTCTCTCCGCATTTCGGCCTCGCAGGCTCCGCAGATTCCATGGGTGAGAGCTGGTACGGCCGCCTCACCCTGAAGACCCGCCGCAACCTCCTCGAGGGACGACCAGCTGCCGTCAGGTTGGGCCATGGCGTGGCACCAGCTGCAGACCTTGAGAAATAGTCCGTTTCGCGAGCTTTTCGGGTCCAGGAGCGGCAGGGAAGGCCGGTTTTCCTCGCTCACAAGTTCCGAACAGAAGCTCACCCCTCCCTCTGCCCCGGGGGCCATCGTCATCTCGAACAGCCTGCACTTTCCCGGCGCATCACACCGAAACCGATAACGCACCGTTCGTTCCGAGCGTACCCGCTCGAGCATCAGCGCATGGAGGTCACGAACTGCCGTATCGGTGATGAAGTCCCAGAGGCTTATGCCGAGCACGGCCTTCCCCTTGAGCCGCTCCGCGTCGTTCTCGGCGGCAAACCGTGACCAGCCTTCGTTGACGCTCAGGATCCGGTCGTCGCGGTCCACACGATAGGCGATAGCCCCAATTGCCATGCGGATTGCGTAGGGGAACCATCAGCCACGGACAAGAGTCGGGACGAGATTCATCTAAACCCGCCGTCCGGCCTCATCCCCTGTATTTCCGCAGGGTTTCCAGCGCCTTTCCCAGCTGGGCGTCGTTCACGTCGAGGTGGAAGACCGCCCGCACCGCCCTTGGCCCCATCGGAAGCATCAGGATCGACTGCGAACGCAGGTGTCCAACCACCGACTCCGACGAAATCCCTTCGGCCAGCTCGAAGATGACAATGTTGCTCTCGACCGGAAGCACCCTGGAAACCCAGGTTTGCGTAAGGAGTTCGCGTGCCATCTCTTTCGCACGGGAATGGTCCTCGACCAGCCGATCGACGTGGTGGTCAAGCGCGTGCAGCCCTGCCGCCGCAAGGTAGCCGGCCTGGCGCATTCCGCCGCCGAGCACCTTGCGCACCCGAAGCGCCCGGTGGATGAAGTCCCGCGAGCCGATCAGCAGGGATCCGACCGGTGCGCCCAGGCCCTTCGACAGGCAGATCGAGATCGAGTCGAACAGCGCGCCGTACCCGCGAGGCGTCCCGCCGCGCGCCGCCATCGCGTTGAACAGCCGCGCCCCGTCGAGGTGCAGGCCGATCCCGTTCCCGCTGCAGAACTCCCGGATGCGCCGGATCTCGCCGAGTTCCCAGCAGCTTCCTCCGGCCCGATTCACAGTGTTTTCGATCGCCACCAGCCGTGTAGCCGCCGCATGCGGATTTGCCCCGGCATTGAAAACCTCCGCCACCTGCTCCGCCGTGAACCGCCCCCGGTCGCCCGCGATCAAACGGACCTGCGCACCCGAGTTGAACGCGATGCCCGCACCTTCGTAGTTGTAGATGTGGCTCAGCCGGTCACAGATCACCTCGTCGCCCGGCTGCGTGTGCACCTTGATCGCAACCTGGTTGGTCATCGTGCCGGACGGACAGAACAGCGCCTCCTCCTTGCCGAACAGGTCGGCCGCGCGCCGCTGAAGCACGTTCACCGTCTCGTCCTCGCCGAACACGTCATCCCCCACCCGCGCCCCCGCCATCGCCTCAAGCATCGCCGGCGTCGGACGCGTCACCGTGTCGCTGCGAAGATCGATCATCGCGCCAGCCTGATGCGTTTGCCGGGGTTTGAGGATGAAAATCTGGGCCGGGGGGTGCCCTCCCCAATCCTACTCGTACTCCTACTCTTACTCGTTCTCGTTCTCTCGTCTTAACGCTGCGGTTCCAAGATGAAGTTTAAGTTTAAGAGCAGGAGTAAGAGTACGAGTAAGATTAAGAGTACGATTACGATTGGAGATCAGATACTGGGACCACACGAGTCGCTGGCGTTCCGCTACAGTGCTACCGGCCACCGGCCCACGGGCGACAGGCATACCGGCGCACCGGCGCTTGCCGCACCTGCCGATCCGTCACTTCATTCCTTCGTCGTCCCGTGAGCCCCGAATTTGTCGAACGCCTCGCCGCCTTCCTTCCCCGGGATCGCCTGCTCACGGGGAAGGAGGACCTGATCGCGTACGGCTACGATGGCACGGCAGCCCTGAAACAGCGCCCGGAAGCCGTCGTGTTCCCCGAGACGGCCGAGGAGATTTCGCGCGTGATCCAGACGGCGCGCGAGTTCCACGTGCCCGTGGTGACACGGGGAAGCGGCACGGGGCTGAGCGGCGGCAGCGTGCCCGTGCCCGGCGCGATCGTCCTCTGTACGCTGCGGATGAACCGGATCCTCGAGGTCGACGCCGCAAACCTCACGCTGCTCGCCGAGACAGGCGCACTCACCCAGGCGGTCTTCGATGCCGCGGACGCCGCCGGACTTTTCTACCCGCCGGATCCGGGATCGATGAAGATCTCCACGATCGGCGGAAACGTCGCCGAGAACTCGGGCGGCCTGCGCGGCCTGAAGTACGGGGTCACGCGCGACTACGTCATGGGACTCGAGGTCGTGCTCGCGGACGGCTCCGTCTGCTGGCTCGGCAACAAATGCGTCAAGGACGTCGCCGGCTATAATCTCCGCGACCTCTTTATCGGCAGCGAGGGGACCCTCGGCGTGATCACCAAGGTGCTCCTCAGGCTCCTGCCGCGCCCCGCAGCCCGCCAGACTCTGCTGGCAACATTCTCCCGGATGGAAGCCGCAGCCGGCACCGTCTCGGCAATCATCGCCGGCCGCATCATTCCCTGCACGATGGAGTTCCTCGACCGCAAGACCATCAACTGCGTCGAGGACCACGCGGGCGTCGGCCTGCCGCGCGACGCCGAGGCCATCCTGCTGATCGAATCGGACGGCCACCCGGCGGCGGTCGCGGACGAGGCAACACGAATCGAAACACTCTGCCGCGAGCACGGCGCCACAGAGGTGCGCCGGGCCGCCGACGCCGCGGAGGCATCCCGGCTCGCAACCGCCCGCCGCAGCGCGTTCTCCGCACTGGCACGCCGCCGCCCCACCACGATCCTCGAGGACGCCACCGTTCCCCGGAGTCGCCTCGCCGAGATGATCCGGTTCATCGAACAGGTCGCCGCCAGGCACCGCCTCGACATCGCCACGTTCGGGCACTTCGGCGACGGGAACCTGCATCCGACATTCCTCACCGACGAACGCGACGCCGACGAGATGCACCGCGTGGATGCCGCCATGAGGGAGATCTTCGACAAGGCCCTGTCCCTCGGCGGCACCATCACCGGCGAACACGGCGTGGGCCTGGCCAAGAAGCCATTCCTCAAGCGTCAGCTCGGCGACGCGAGCCACGCGCTCCTCGGCCAGATCAAGCGAACGCTCGACCCGGAGGGCATCCTGAACCCCGGAAAGATCATCGACTGAGCTGCCGAATCCGGCTCCGGCACAATGGAATCTCCGTCACATGCGGCGCACCCCCTGGCAACCGGCTCACCGGCCTCAGGCCACCGGCCACCGGCCACCGGACCCCGCAACCTGCTCCAGTCGCTCGATTACTCAGTACTGCAGCAATGCATGCACTGCGGACTCTGCCTGCCTTCCTGCCCGACGTATGTCGAAAGCGGACTGGAACGCAGCTCGCCGCGGGGACGCATCGCCCTGATGCGCGCGGTTGCCGATGGGGAACTCGATGTGACGCCCGCCTTCGCTCACGAGATGAGCTACTGCGTCGGCTGCCTGGCCTGCTCGTCCGCCTGTCCGGCGGGTGTCGACTACACCGCCCTGATCGAGACCGCCCGCACCGCCACCGAGGCGAGTGGCGTGACCGCAACTCCCACACGCAGCCTGGTCCGGAAATTCACCCTCCGATGGATGTTTACCAGGCCGCGCGTCCTGCGTGCCGCCGGTCGACTGCTCTGGTTGTACCAAGCGAGCGGGGTCGAGTCAGTGGTCAGGCGGCTGCGCCTCACTGCCCTGCTGCCGCGCCGGCTGCGGGAGCTCGAGCCCGATGCACCAAGGATCCAGCGCCGGTTCACTGACGCGCTCATCGCCCCCGTCGAGCCCGCGCGAGGCCAGCGCCGCTTCCGCGTCGCGCTCCTGACCGGGTGCGTGCAGGACATCGTCTTCTCCGACGTGAACCGCGCGTCCGCCGACGTGCTCGTCGAGAACGGCTGCGAAGTGGTCACGCCCCGGCTCCAGTCGTGCTGCGGCTCGCTCCACGCACACAACGGCGAACTGGAGACGGCTCGCCTGCTCGCCCGCCGGCAGATCGACGCAATCGACCCCGCGTCGTTCGATGCGATCATCTCCAACGCGGCCGGATGCGGCTCGCACCTGAAGCACTACGACCGACTGCTCGCTGACGATCCGCAGTACGCCGGCCGCGCGGCCCAGTGGTCGGCAAAGCTGCGGGATATCTCGGAGTGGCTGGTCGAGATCGGCTTCCGGCCACCGCGTCAGGCTGAGAGCCAGGCTCCTGTCGCCGCGACCTACCACGATGCCTGCCACCTCTGCCATGGACAGGGAATCTCGTCACAGCCGAGGCGCATCCTGGAATCGATTCCCGGAATCCGACTCAATGAGTGCGCCGAACCCGGCTGGTGCTGCGGCGCCGCCGGGATCTACTCGATCACCCAGCCCCGCACCTCCGCCTGGCTGCTCGAGCGCAAGCTATCGAGAATCGATGCAACCGGGGCCGAAGTGATCGCAACTGCGAATCCCGGCTGCCAGGTGCAGCTCGAGAACGGATTGCGAAAGCGCTCAGGCCATGCGCCGCGCGTCGCGCATCCCGTGGTGCTGCTCGCCGAGGCGTACCGTTTGGAATCTGTAGGCCGGTAGCCGGTGGGCCCGTACGCCCGTTGCCGTTGTAGGCCGGGTGCCCTCACCCGGCGAGTACTCGTCTCACAGGCCACAGGCCACGGGCTTACAGGCCAACAAGCTACCGGCTCACTGGGCACCGGTCACCGGCGCTCCTTGAACCTTGTGCGATAGGCTCCCGGGGTCTCGCCCATCAGGCGGTGGAACTCGTTGGTGAAGTGGCTCTGGTCCGCGAACCCGAAGCTCGCCGCGATCTCGGACAGCCGCTTGTGCGTGAACACCAGCGCATGACAGCTCAGCCTCACGCGCACGTTGCGCACGTAGTTGTGCGGAGTGATGCCGTAGGCCTCTGTGAACTTCCGCTCGAAGTCGCTCGTCGACATGTGGCACGCCTTCGCAAGCTGCCCATTGGTGAGCGGCTCCGCGTAGTGCTTCATGATGAGCCCGACGGCCGAGCTGACCGGCGACAGCTCCAGCGCCTCGGGAAGCTTGCCGGGCACCGGCATGCAGATACCCGCAGTTCCCACGATCCTTCCCTTCCGGTCGCGGACTGGCACCTTCGTGGTGGCGTACCACTGGGCGTTGTGGTCGTACCTGCCGATCAGCTCGATGCGCGAGAGGATGCGCTCGCCACGGAGCACCCGCTCGTCGTCCAGCCGGTACTGCAGCACAAGCATCGGGTAGAACAGCTCGTTGTCCGTCCGCCCGATGATGTCCTGCCGCGTCTGGTTCTGTCCGAGCATCACGAGCCAGGGCAGATTGACCCAAGTGAACCGGCAGTCGCGGTCCTTCATCCAGAAGGCGATCCCGGGAATGTGATCCAGCAGCTCCAGGACCTCCGGCACAGCCAGGCCAATCGACTTGAACAGGCCCCGTGGGACTGCGGGGCGGCGGTTTGGGGCTGCTTTCATCCGGAGGGATCAAGAGGCTGTCCCAACTATCGACCGACAGGCAATAGCGACCGGCGCCTCCCAACGTTTCGCTGGAATTCTCCAATACGCACGTCCCGCCATCGGGTAGGCTGGCGGCCTGTTGGATCGGCCCACGGCCCCAACCGCCCCCACCCAATCCCCTCATCGAACCCGCACGCCACGGTCGTCGGCTGCCTCAGCCGGCCGCCCGGCGACAGAGTACCTTGCTCCATGAACACCACGCGCATCGCTTTCGCCGGCGCCTTCTTCCTGGCCGCCGTCTGTTCCTCCACGTTCGCCGCCGCCGCAGCCCCGCTGCGCGTCCTCATGGTTACAGGCGGATGCTGCCACAATTACTCTGCCCAGGCAGCCGCCCTCAAGGCAGGCCTCGAGTCCCGGGCGAACCTCACGCTGGATGTCGTCTACAACCCGGCCACGGGAACCGACACGACGTTTGAACTCTACCGCACCGCCGACTGGTCGCGGGGCTACGACTTGGTGATCCACAACGAGTGCTCCGCCTCGGTGACCGACCTCGACTACATCCGGAACATCCTGGCACCCCACGCAGCCGGCCTTCCCGCAGTGTTCATCCACTGCGCCATGCACAGCTTCCGCACCGATGGCTGGAACACCGGCACGGTCACGCCTTGGTACGAGTTCACGGGCCTCCAGACGAGCGGGCACGGCGCCCAGCTCCCGATCGAGGTCTCGTTCGTCGACAACGGCAGCGCCATCACCCGCGGCCTCGAGACCTGGACCACTTCGAACGACGAACTCTACAACAACTACACCGGCGGCATCCTCCCCACCGCCCACCCGATCGCGCTGGGACGACAGGGATCCGCCCAAACGGTGATCGCCTGGACCAACCTCTACAAGGAACGCGCCCGCACGTTCGGCACCACGCTCGGCCACAACAACGCCGTGCTCGAGGAGCCGAAGATGCTCGACCTGCTCACCCGCGGACTGCTCTGGGCCGCCGACCGCCTGAATGACGACTACCTGAAGCCAGCGCCCGCCGCCACCGCAGAGGCCCCCGGCACGAACACGACCCCTGAGACCTCGGCCCTGCCCACGACCATCCCGACAGCAACCGAGGAATGCAGCTGCGGCATGTCCGAGGAGATCAGCTGAGCACCGAGCGGCTTCCCTGCATGCCTCGCCCGCTCTTCAGTATTGCCGCGATCCTCCTCGGACTGGTCACGGCCCTCGGCGCCGCCGAGCCCCGCCGCCTGCTCGTGGTCAGCACCACCGCGGGATCCCGCCATGCATCCATACCCAAAGGGGAACGGATGCTTCGCGAGCTCGCCGCCGCGTCGTCCGGCCGGTTCACGCTGACTTTCGTTTCCGACTCGCCCGGCTATCCGTTCTCGCGCCTCGCCATGCCGGGCGCAGGCAGTGCTTCGATTTCCGGGTTTCCCGGACAGGTCCCGGCCGCCTCTGCGGCCCAGAAGGATGCACTGTTGCTCGCCTCCCGGCCGCTGCCGCCGCTCGTTGCCGCAGTCGACGCCGCCCGTCGCGAAATGGTCACCGTAGCACTGTCCGACACGGCCAACCTCACCGCCGCGGCACGCGCGCTGGCCGACGCAGAGTTGCGCCTCGCCCTGAGCCGCGCCGACGCGCTCGCCCAGGTCCAGGCAACCTCTGAGAGACTTTCACCGGCGCTCGTCCAGTCGCTCGCCGGCCTGGCCCCGGCAGGAGGACGCGGGGGCGGCGCTCCCGCCGCGCCGGATACGGCCTACGAGGCCACCCACCTTCTCGCGCAGCACTTGTCGCCGGCAAGCCTCTCTGGCTACGACGGCATCATCCTGCTCAACACATCCGGCGTCCTTCACCTCCCCGACCGTGCCGCCTTCCTTCGTTGGGTCGCCGACGGCCATGCGGTCATCGCCATCCACGCGGCGATGGACACGAGCTACAACAGTCCGGACGACCTGATGGGAATGCTCGCCGGCGGCGCCCGCTTCGCAACGGCTCCCGGGGGCACCTCGGTCGAGCGTCGCGTCTTCCGTGCCAACGCCACACATCCGGCATCACGCGACTGGCCCGACGGCATCGCCGTGGTCGACGAGTTTTATCAATTCCATCGCCCCAACCCGGCCGTCGAGAGCACGAGCATTCCCGGCATCGACCCGGCACGCGTCCAGGTGTTGCTCGAGGCGGACGACGAGGGCCGGCGGATTCCCGTGGCCTGGTCCCGTCAGCACGAAAGCGGCCGCGTGTTCTACACCGCCCTCGGGCATCGCGACGACGTCCTGCTGCCCGGCACCCCGGCACTTGAGGGCAACGCAAAGCTGAATCCAGACACAGTCTCGACCGCCTACCGCCAACATGTGCTCAACGGCATCCTCTGGGCCCTCGGGCTGTGAGCGACCGCCATCCATAGCAACTTTCACCCCCTGACCGCCCCCAAGACATGAAACCATCCCGCCCGCTCCTCGCCGCTGCGGCATTCCTCACCTCAGCTTCGCTCGGCCTCGCGCAATTCTCCGTGACGAGCGAACACATCGTGAACGTCAACGGCAGCGCCTATCCGTCGACCGATGTCCCCCTCGGCACCTATGCCTGGACCCGCACCGGCTCGCTCGAGGGCCTCTACAACAATCCGCCCGCGGAGGGGCAGCCGTCGATCGAGAGCTTCGCCACGACGCCCATCATCACGCCCGACTACGCGGCGACTGCGATGGCCGACCTCACCGTGCCCGACGGTTTCACGGGCATCGCCTGGGCCACCCCGCCGCTCGTGAACCACCCGACCGCGGTCGCCGCCGCGCCCGACGGCACCATCTACGTGGCGGTCGACGGCGCCGGTTCGCTCGGCGGTGCCGGCGGACTCGGCCGCATCGTGCGCCTTCGCGACCTCGACAACGACGGCGATGTCGACGAGGCCAAGCCGTTCGTGCCGAACATCGATTCCCCGCGCGGCGTCGTCTGGCACCACGACCACCTGATCGTCCTCGCGCCGCCCGACATCACCGCCCACTACGACCGCGACGGCGACGGCATCGCCGAGGAGAAGCGCACCCTCGTCACGGGCATCAGCTTCCCGCTCACGATGGCCCTGGCCGACCACAGCACCCAGAACGTCGAGGTCGGCATCGACGGCTGGATCTACTTTGCGCTGGGCGACATCGGCATGCTCCGGGCAACCGGCTCCGATGGCCGCACCGTGCAGATGCGTGCCGGCGGCATCGTGCGCTTCCGCCCCGACGGCAGCGGCCTCGAGGTGTTCGCCACGAACACGCGCAACAACTACGGCCTCGCAATCGGGCCACAGCTCGACGCCTTCGCGCGCGACAACACCAACGACGGCGGTGGCTGGAACGTGCGCCTGCACCACTTCACCGGGATGACGAACCACGGCTACCCGTCGCACTTCATCAACTTTCCCGACGAGATCGTGACGCCGCTCGCCGACTTCGGCGGCGGCTCAGGCGTCGGCGCCATGTGGCTCGACGAGCCCGGCATCCCGGCGCGCTGGAACGACGCACCCTTCACGGCCGACTGGGGACAGCGCGCAATCTTCCGCCACGAGATCACGCCGAAGGGCGCCACGTTCTCGCTGACCGGCTTCGAGGTCACCGCCAACTCCGTCAACGGCGTGCCGCTGCTCGCCACGGCGGAGGCCGACGGCCCCCCGCGCGGCAACGAGCCCTTCCTTCAGACCGCCAACCCGATCGACGCCGACGTCGACGGCAACAGCAACATCTACTTCGTGAGCTGGCGCGGCGGCGGCTTCAACTGGGCCGGTGTCATGCACGGCATGGTGTATCGCGTGTCGCCCAACGGCTTCACGCCCGCGCCGCTTCCCGACTGGGACCGCGCCTCAGCCGCCGAACTCGTGAGCGTCATCGACGGGCCGAGCCACGTGCGCCGCATCGAGGCACAGCGCGCTATCGTGCGACGAGGCGCCTCAATCGGTGCTCAGGCCGCCCCGCTCCTTCAGGCCCTCGCGGCCAACCGTTCGCGTCCGCTCAACAACCGCGTCGCCGCGCTCTTTACCGATCGACTCCTCCGCGGCGCCGCCGCAACCCCGGCGCTGGAGCAGCTCGTGCGCAACGACCCGACCATCGCGGCCTGGGCGCTTCGCGCACTCGGCGACGATCTCGCCCTCGCCAGCTCGCTTCCCATCGAGGCGGTGACAGCAGCCCTTTCCTCGCCCGATCCCCGCACGCGCAAGGAGGCCCTGATCGCCCTCGCCCGGGCCGACGCGCAGGCCGCCGCACCCGCGATGACCGCACTGCTCGGTGACACCGATCCGATAGTCCGTCACACCGCGGTCCAGGCGCTCGGAAGCCTCCGCGCGGTTGACGCTGCCTTGTCGGTGGTCGACACGCGCACCGCCCCGCGTCCGACGCGCACGGGCGCCCTCAACGTTCTTCAGATGATCCACGAGCCGCGTGTCACCGACGCACTGGAACTCCGCCTGCGGGACGACCAGTCGATCGAGCATCGCGTCGACATCGTCAGCACCCTCGCCCGCCTCGCCCACACCGAGGCGCAGTGGAACGGCACCTGGTGGGCCACCCGCCCGAGCACGGTCGGGCCCTACTACGCTCCCGCCCCCTGGGGCGAGACCGAGAGTGTCCTCACGGCGCTCAACGAAACCCTGGAGCGTGCCGGTCCGGAGGAAACCCTTGCGATCGGACGCGCGTTCGTGCGTCAGGGAGTCTCCGCGGGCGCCGCGGTCAACAAGTTCCTCGCTATCGCGGACACCGAGCCTGCGCTCGTGCCGCAGATCACTTCCTACTTCGCCGGCGCCGAGGAAATCCCGGCAAACGCGATCCCCGTGCTCACGCGCGCGGCGACCACGACCACCCACCCTGCCGATGTCCGCGTAGAGGCGATCACGGCACTGACCCGAACCGCGGCCCGCGACAACTGGGCGGCCATGCTGCCCGCAGTGTCCTCGCTCGAGCAGGCCGCACCGGCCGCTGGGCGCGGCGGTGGGGGACGAGGCGGACGCGGAGCCATCGCGCTGCCCGCCGCAATTCCAGGCAGCTCGCCGATCCAGGAACTGCTGCTCGGCGACATCGCCGCCTCGACTTCTTCGCAAGCAGCCGCCGTGGCTGACGCACGCAGCGCACTGCTAGAGGCTTCATTCGGCACCGACGCAGCGACGATAACAGCCCGCGCGGCAGCGCTCGCCTCCGCCGAACAGTCACTCGCGAATGCGCAGGCCGACGCTTTCGCGCGGGTTCAAGACTCAGTCGCTCGCTTCAATGCGACGCAGATCGCTCCCATCGCCGCCCGTCAGGTTGCAGGGACGCTTGCAACAGCCGGCGCCGGCCGCGGAGGCGCCGCAAACACGCCCGCCAACCAGGCGCGCAATGCCATCCTCAATTCGCCGCGCCTCGAAGAAGTTTACCCGGTGTTCATCCAAGAGGCCACCCGCCTGAATGGCGACACGTCCCAGCTTGCGGACGCCGCGCTGCTCACGCTGGCCGGACGCCGTTTCGGCGCCGAGGCTCCGCGCCAGGCCGCCGCACAGGCTCTCGACGCCGGCTGGAACAATCCCGCGCGCCGGCTTCAGATCATCCTCGCCGCCGTTACAGCGCGCGACACCAGCCGCGCCGACCAGATTGTCGCAGCCGCCAATGATTCCGACGCAGCCGTCGCCCGCGCCGCGCGCTTCGCGATGGACCAGCTTGAGATTGATCCGGCCGTGCTGGCAGCAACGAGCGTCGGGCCACGAGTCGGCACCCTGCCGGTCGCACAGGTCATTGATATGGTCGCGAACACCCGCGGCTCGGTTGCACGCGGTCGCCAGCTCGTGAGCGAGCTCGGCTGCGTTGCCTGTCATACGGTAAGCAGTGCCGAGGCGCCAAAGGGACCGCCCCTGAACCTTGTCTCCGGAATCATGAACCGGCGCGCGATGGCCGAGGCCATCCTCCAACCGAGCAACACGATTGCCCAGGGATTCGCATCGACCCAGATCACGCGCCGCAACGGCGAGTCGGTCTTCGGCTTCGTCGTCGAGGAATCACCCGAGGTCGTCAACGTGCGCGACATCACCTCGCAGCTCACGAGGATCCCCGCGGCCGACATCGCGAGCCGCACTCGGATGGACACCTCCATGATGCCCGAGGGACTGGCCAGCGAGATCACTGTCGCCGAACTCGCCTCCCTCATCGACTACATCGAGAGCCTGGGGCAGTGAGGACCGCTCTTGGGGTCGCGCCTCAATGATCCTTGAAGCGGCCTTCGCCTCCTGTCAGCCACGGGGCTGACAGTCGCGCACCCCTGCCCCAAGCCATCATGCGATTCGGCATCAACACGTTCCTCTTCGCCTGCCCCTTCAACGACCGCCACTGCCGGTGGTTTCCGAAATTCCGGAAGTGGGGATTCGACTCCGTCGAGATCGCGGTCGCCGCGCCGGACGACATGGACTGGGAATACGTGCGCGGGCAGCTCGACCGAAACGGGCTCGTCGCGGGATCTCTTGCAGCCGCATTTGGTCCCGGCAGGGATCTTCGCGGATCGAAAGCCGACCAGCGCGCTTCCGTTAGGTATCTTCGGACGCTCATCGAGCGGATGCCGATTCTGGGAAGCCGGACCCTGATCGGCCCGATGTACTCCAGTGTCGGACGCGCCAACGCGGAGACGCCCGCTGCCCGGCGCGCACAACTCAAGCTCGTTGCCGGCCACCTGAAGAACCTCGCCGACCTTGCAGCCGAGCACGATGTCACGCTGTGCATCGAACCGCTGAATCGATTCGAGACCGACTTCATCAACACGGCCGAGCAGGCGATCGAGCTCGTCGAGGCAGTGGACCACCCCGCCTGCCGGATCATGCTCGATACGTTCCACATGAACATCGAGGAGAAGAACCCCGCGCGGGCGATCCGCCGCTGTGGCAGGCTGCTCGCGCATGTCCATGCCTCGGGATCCGGACGCGGCACGGTTGGCACAGACCACATCGACTGGCCGACCATCGTGTCCGCCCTGGGAGCGATTCGCTACAACGGCGACATCGTGATCGAGTCGTTCACCCAGGACGTCGAGATCATCGCCAAGGCCGCCGCCATCTGGCGCCGCATCGAGCCCACCCGCGACGAAATCGCGATCAACGGTTTGAAGAACCTCAAGCGGTTCTTCCGGTAGCCGCCATCTGGACTGTTCCCCACAGGCCCGAAGGTAGGGCGCGTTGTCCCCAACGCGCCGCCTCGAACTTCCAAACCTTCTCCCGCAGGGCTCGCAGAGTCCGCCGAGCCCAATCCATAGCGTATGGATGATGACCTGAAGCTGGCCGACGACTGCGTCATCCGGCTGAAGCCATAGGTCTCGATTGCTCCAGGCCTGACATGCGAATGGAACTTCTGGCACCGTCGGCATCACCCACCCCATAAACCCCATGACTTCGTTCATCCGCTCATTCCTGTTCCTTCTTGTTGTCGGTCTTCTGCCAGCGTCGACCCTCGTCGCCGCCGATGCCGTCACCCCCGTTTACGAGCTGCGCATCTACACCGCCAACGAGGGAAAGTTCGATGACCTGCTCGCGCGTTTCCGCGACTACACCGTGCGCCTTTTCGAGCGCCACGGAATGCGAAACCTCGGCTACTTCACACCGGCTGCCGGCGCAGAGGGCGCGGGCCGCACGCTCATCTATTTCCTGAGGCACGACAGCCGCGAGGCGGCGGCGGCCTCCTGGGCCCGGTTCTTCGCCGATTCCGAGTGGGTCGCGGCCCGGGCGGCATCAGAAGCAGGAGGCGCGATCCTGGTCGGACCACCCGAGTCAATCTTCCTCAGGGCGACGGATTTCTCCCCCGGGATCGGCACCGGCTATGTTTCCTTCCGCTCTCCCCGGACCTTCGAGCTTCGCCGCTATACCGCCACGGAAGGCAGGCTTCCCGCACTTCAGGCATTCTTCCGCAACCATCTCCTCGGTCTCTTCGGGAAGCACGGCATCACCGGCATGGGCTTCTGGGAACCACTCGACGCAAACCAGGGCGCTGGACGCGAACTGGTCTACCTCATTGCGTTTCCCTCCCGCGCCGCAGCCGACCGGTCCTGGCAGGACCTCCGGTCAGACGCCGCCTTCACCGCCCCTTACGCCGAGGCAAACCAGGCAGGCCGACTGACCGTCGAGAACAGCATCCGGTCGACCTTCCTCGTCCCGGTCGATTTCTCGCCGGTCAAGTAGCCCCGGCGGCTCGATCGTTCAGGCAATCTGCGGAACCACGAACGGCGCCCGGTACTCGCGCGAATGTAGCGCGTTCGCCGCTGCGGCGGATTCGCCTGTGAAGCGCTCCGTCGCCGGGTCCAGCGTCAGAGGCATTCCCCGTGCCTGGGATGCACCGGCCAGGTCGACCCCGTTCACGCCGAGGTGCTCGATCATCCGCCCGAATGTCTCCGCGAGGACTGGACTGCCACCGACGCGTTCGCGGATCTCCCCGACCGGCATCTCGCGTCCCACGCAGTACGAGATATTGGCCGCATGACAGAGTCCGGCCGAGACGCAGGCTCCCCGGATCGGTCCGTTCAGGTCGGACGATCTCCGGCTGCGCACCGCGTCGATGAAGTTGGCCATGTGGCTCGTGATGCCACGGAACTCCCGGATCTGCCGGCCGTCGCGGTCGAACGCGCGGACGAGCCCGTAGTTGTTCGCATCCATCATGAGATGGCCGCCCTCGAAGTGGATGATGTTCCCGACGGAGGTGCCGAGGTAGCTGTCCATGCTTGCCGCCGCCGCCGAGGCCGCCGCGCTGCCCGCCCCTCCGATCGCAACAGAGCTGCTGGCGTCGGGCTGCGCGGGCAAGCCCCGGACTTCGAAGATCAGGGGCGCGCTGCCGTAATCGAAAACAGCGACCATCGTGTTCGGCGTGTCGCCGTCGTCCTCGTAACCGAACCTGCCAGCCGCCGCGAACACTCGCGGCGCCAGCGCCTCCTCGCCGAGGAACCTCAGGGCGATGTCCATCTGGTGATTGCCCTGGTTGGCGATGTCGCCGTTTCCCGTCGGCCACTGCCAGTGCCAGTCGTAATGGAGTCGCGTGCGCCGGAGCGGCTCCATTGGAGCCGGACCCAGCCAGAGGTTGTAGTCGACCGTGGCCGGCACCGGCTGCGGCCCGGTGGTTCTTCCGATGCTCGTCCGACGCTTGTAGCAGAGTCCACGCGCCGCGGTGATCCGGCCGAGGTTGCCCGCCCTCGTCCACTCGATCGCCTCGGCAATCGCCTGACTCGAACGACCCTGGGTGCCTGACTGCACGATGCGCCCGTACCGGCTCTCCGCGGCAACGATCTGGCTGCCTTCCCAGAGGTTGTGGGTGACCGGCTTCTCGAGATAGACGTCCTTGCCCGCCTGCATGGCCCAGATCGCCTGAAGCGCGTGCTGGTGGTTGGGGGACGCGATCGCGACGGCATCGATGCCCGGTGCCTCGAGCATCTCGCGAAAATCCACAAAACGCGCGACTCCCGGATTTGACCCGGCGAGCGAATCGAGCACGGCCGTGTCGACATCGCAAAATGCGGCAATCCGGACTCCCGGGACCTGCGACGCGTCACGAAGCAGGTTCCTGCCCCGGCTGTTGAGTCCGACAATCGCGATGCGCACATCGCCGTTCGCACCCGCAACCTGGCTCCACAGGCGCGCGCCGAACGCGGTGCCAGCGGCGGCCATCGCGCCGCGCTTCAGGAAGCTTCTGCGGGTGATGCCATTCATGGCGCGCCAGCCTGCCTCGATGCCGCGTACTCCGCGTAGCGCCCGGCCACCCCTGCCTCCTCGGCGTCGCCGTAGTGAAAATAGAACCGGTACCGCAGAGTCAGGCTGCCGCCGGCGGGAATCGTGAGGTCGCCGGCTCCCGGCCGGCCCAGCGCCTCAAAATCGTTTTGTCCGAAAGGATTCGCGGCAAAGAGCCCGTAATCGCGGGTCATCCACCAGGTCGGGTGCCGCGGATTCGAGGGGTGATCGAAGATCGCGATGCCGTAGGTCCTGCCGTTGTGCACCGCGAAGTAGTCGCACCAGGGCGCGCGCTTCCCCCAGGCATCCGCATCGCGCAGGCCGGTGCCTAGCACGATGTTCCCGACGCCGGGCGTGTGCCGCGTCACCTGCTCGGCGAGGTTCATCCACTGCGGCACGCGAATCGCCATCGTGCCGTCCTTGTTGTCGCCCATCAGCAGCGGGGTGGACGGCTGGGCGAACACCGTGACTTCATAGTCGAGGAAGCGGCCGCCACCGGAGAGCTCCCGGATGCGAATCGTTGTCTCGTCGGTGCAGATCAGCACGCCGTCCGGGGCGACCCAGCGATTGCGGGCACGGATGACGCCGACGGTGCCGCTGGAAACCTCGACGAGTCCGTCATGGACGATGCTGCCCTTGGGGAACCGCGTGCCGACGTTGGCTCCCTCGTTCCAAAAATCGATCCCGTTGACATTGCTGTGCGCAAACCAGAGCGAGCGATGGTGGGGATGGTCGGTGTCCTCGCCCGGAACTTCCTTCATCGGGAAATCCCGGGTCAGCGAAGTGCCGTCCGCCGCCAGCACCGGGTAAAGGTATGGGCGCATCGCGCCCCGAAAGAGATACTCCGTGAAGAGCTGCCCGCCGATCTCGACGCGCACGCGATCGTCGAGCCGGATCAGCGACACGCCATCCGTTGCCGCGGCCGCTGCATGTGCAGTGAGCGGTAGCTGGAACAGCAGGACGGCAAGCAGTGGGGCAACTGCCTTCACGAGGCCCAAAGCAGACGCCTGACACGGGGCGGTATCAATCCCCGAATCGGGGGCCAACGACCCCGAGGCTGCCAGCCCTCAAGATTTATCGGCAGCCTGCTAGCGGAAATGGGCCTCGCGCAACGTCTCAAGTGAAACTCCTGCCATGACTACTTCCCCGACATTCCCAAAAACTCCCTGCCGCACGTTGCTCGCCGTCCTGCTGCTCGGCTCGATCACGCCGGCCCTGCTTGCCCAACCCGCGCCGGCGGCTGGCGGTCGCGGCGGCGCGGCCGGCCGCGGAGGAGGTGGCGGCATGGTGCCGTACGACCACACGGACCACACGGGCTATGTTCAGATTTTTGACGGTCGCACGCTCGACGGCTGGGACTATCCGCCTGAGATCTTCCGCGTCGAGGGCGACGAGATCGTGGCCGGCTATGACCCGAAGATGCCGCCCGGGACCACTTTTGCCATCTACACCCGCGCCGAGCCGGCGGATTTCGACCTGCTGGTCGACATCCTGAGCGAAGGTGGAAATACCGGAATTCACTTCCGCAGCATCCGGAACGACTCCAACGCGACCAATCCCGACTGGATGAACCAGATGCAGCTCAACGCGCTCGTGGGGATCGACGTTGCCGTCGCCGACCTGTCGGCAGCATTGACGGCGGCACGGAACGCCCTCGCCGGGGCGGCGCTGAGCGTGCCCGCTGATCCAGCAGCCATACGCTCGCGGGCACAGGCACTCGCCAACGCCGAGTCGAACTCGGCAAACGCGCGGGCCGAGATGTGGTCACAGCTCCAGGGCTCCGCGAATCGCCTGAGCGAGGCCCAGGTTACCTTGGTGAAAAACCAGTTCGCTCAAAGCGGGACTTTCGTAGCGACGAACCCGGGCACCGGGGCATTCACGCACTGGTACGTGGGAGGCTACCAGGCCGATTACCCGGCCGTCGGGAACATCTGGGAAGGCGGCCTTCGGGGCCGCACTCCGCCCGAGCGGGGAAACATCACGACGTCGGGGAACATCACGATCGCCAACGCGGACCGCAGCGTACGCGTCCTTGCCACTCTTCCCACGGGTGACGCCGATGGGGCGTTCTTCAAGCCCGGCGAGTGGAACCAGTATCACGTCATGGCCCGCGGCAACACGATGATCCTCTTCATCAACGGACACATGGTCAGCATGGTCGTCGACGACAACGCCGCCTCGTTTCGCGCACGGGGAGTGATCGGCCTGCAGATTGAGGGCTCCGGAAAGCAGCGCTTCCGGAACATCTGGCTCAAGGAAAAGAACTGACGCGGAAACGTACGGAGCCATTCCGCCCTCCTTCGTTCGAAGCGGCTCGTTGGCCGCTTCGAACTACGGAGGGTATTCATTTCGAACTGATCACAATCGTAACAAGAATCGCAGCCCTCCTTCGCAACCAATGACTCATGCTGCACCCTTGGCACTGTTGCACATCGGACACGCGACCTGTCCGTTGGCCACTGTCGTTCGACCACCTTTTGACCACGGTGTCTTGTGGTCCGCCTCCCAGTCGCCCCATTCACACTTTTCGCCGGGCCGATGGGCGTGGGGGGTCTCAGACCGCGCCCGGTACGCGAAACCATGCCCCTGCGTTGGCCGCCCGGGGTTCTTCTACGTGGAGGCACCGTGGTTGCGATTTCAATCTTCACTTCGATCCATATCCTGAACGCTCATTGCAGCGGCCTATATCATCGGCCATCCCTGCCTCCACAAGGCGGGCTTTAGGATAAGCCTCGGGTGCGGGCCCGGGACAATGACACACTCCCGCTTACGGAGGTGCCCGCGTTCGGAATGACGGCTCAAGAACCTGCGATCAGCCGCCCGGCAACTGCGGGATCAGGGCCACCCGGCTAGGATCGTAGCCTTGGTCGGCTGCTCGCGCCAGGATCCCTTGGTAGACCGCGGCGGGCAGGGAGCGATCACGGGCCAGGACCCAGAGGTAGTTCCGCGAGGGATGCCCCACCACCGCCCAGCGGTAGTCCGGATCGAGATCGATCACCTGGTAGATGGCCCGGAAGGGCCAGATGAACTGCACCCGCCATTCCGCGTTGGTGTTGTGGTCATGGACCCAAGAAATGCCCCGCCACTGCTGTTCGGGGGCATCGAAGGATCCTTTGCGAAACAAATAGATGTTATCCATGCGTCCATCCGGCCGCGCGACGTAGCGGTCCAGAGTGGCGACTTTGCCGCGCTCCAAGAAATACGGGATATGGGCGATGACGTGCCAGTCCCCCAGGTACCGCTCGAGGTCCAAGTAAGGAACCGTCCGGAGCGGCGGCCGACCCGTCGTCGTGCATCCGGTGAGCGGCAACAGCAGCAAAGGCAGCAACCATCGGAACATTCCCCGAAGGAGGCGAACTCGCGCCCGAAAGCAAATCAACTTCCAGACCGCAAGCGGCCGCGCCTCGCACCGGGACCCAGGGGCACGCAACCCCGATTTCAATTGCTCCGGCCCGCCCGATCGGGAATGGGAATCAACGTCATTCCCACTATGCGCGTCCTCGTGCTCCTCCTCACCTCATTTTGCCTGGCCGGGTGCGGGCAGGTCCCCGCCACGGTCACCCCGGTCGAAGGCTTCCAACTCAACCGTTACCTGGGCAAGTGGTACGAGATTGCTAGGCTCGACCACAGCTTCGAACGGGGCTTGGAACAAGTGACCGCTGAATATTCCATGCGGGCCGACGGCGGGGTGCGGGTCTTGAACCGCGGCTACTCCCCCGCGCAAGGCCGGTGGAAGGAAGCCGAGGGCCGGGCCTATTTCGTGGGCTCCCCGAGCCAAGGCCATCTCAAGGTGTCCTTCTTCGGGCCTTTCTTCGGTTCCTATGTCGTCTTCGAGCTCGACCAGGAAAACTACCAGTACGCTTTTGTCTCCGGCCCCAATACCTCCTACCTGTGGCTCCTGGCCCGCACCCCCGCGGTGGGCGAGAGCGTACGGGCCCGCTTTGTCGCCGAGGCCGCGAAACGCGGATTCGATGCCGACAAGCTGATCTCAGTCAGGCAGCCCTAGGTTCACCCGGGATCAGATTGCCGGCCATCCCCGTGCCTCCACGACCCGCCTCACCAGCAACCTGAAGAGAGCCCCCATGCGCCACCGGGAGTTTAAATCGGAGATCTGGCTGCCGGTTCCGCCGGATGGGTTGTTCCCGTTCTTCGCCGACGCCGCGAACCTCGACTCCATCACGCCGCCCTGGCTGCATTTTCACATCGTCACGCCACGGCCCATCATCATGCAGGCCGGGACCAAGATCGATTACCGGCTGCGCGTCCGCGGCATTCCTTGGCGCTGGCGGACTCTCATCCGGGAATGGCAGCCGCCCCATCGCTTTGTCGACGAACAGATCCGCGGGCCTTACCGGCAGTGGATCCACGAGCACACCTTGACGGCGCGGGACGGTGGCACCCTAGCCCAAGACTGGGTGCGCTATGCCGTGCCCTTCGATTGGCTCACTCACCGCTGGCTCGTGCGCCCGGACATTGAGAAGATCTTCCAGTACCGTGCCACCGCGCTGCAGCAGCGCTTCGCCCCCGGAAAGAAGACGGGGCCATGAGCCGCGCCCCGGCACCACAACTTCGACTCGGCTTGTGCTGCGCATTCTCGCGCGAGCCGATCAAGTTTCGCACCACAACGGCGACGGCGATGCTGCGGCTGGCCAAGCGCGCGCGGCTGGCGCGGCTGGCGGAACTCTGTCGCGCCAACGCGGACGCGCTGCTGGCTGCACTGCAATTCTGTAGCCGCCACGGCATCGGGGCATTTCGCATCAACAGCCAAGTCCTGCCGGTGAAGACGCATCCGACGGCGGGTTACGAGGCGAGCGAACTGCCGGGGAGCGCGGAAATCGTCGCGCAGTTCCAGAACTGCGGCGCCTTTGCCCGTCAGCACAAGCTGCGGCTGTCGTTTCATCCGGACCAGTTTGTGGTGCTCAATTCACCGAACTCCGCGACTCGGACGCATTCTTTGGCCGAGTTGAATTATCAGGCCGAGGTCGCGGAATGGGTCGGCGCGGATACCATCAACATCCACGGCGGGGGCGCCTACGGCGACAAAACGTCGGCGCTGCAGACCTTGCGCCGGGAGATCGAGCGCCTGCCCCAAGCAGTGCGGACGCGGCTTACCCTGGAAAACGACGACAAGGTCTACACCCCGCTCGACCTTCTCCCGGTCTGCGCCGATACCGGCGTGCCGCTGGTCTACGATGTGCATCATCATCGCTGCCTGCCGGACGGCTTGACCGTGGCCAAGGCGACGCAACGCGCCCGCCAAACGTGGCAGACCGAGCCGCTGTTTCACCTTTCCAGTCCGCTCGAAGGCTGGAGCGGGCCGAAGCCCGAGCGGCATCACGACTACATCCAGGCGGCCGACTTTCCGACGGAGTGGCTGGGCTGGCCCCTCACCGTAGAGGTGGAAGCGAAAGCCAAGGAACTGGCGGTAATGCGATTGCAGACTGAGCTCGGGGTGGGTTGAGGCCTTGCCAAGGAGCCACCACGGCGAGGCCTTTTTTCGCTTCGAACCATTCGTGCGGTACGCCATGGCTGAAGCCCGCCGTCGCCCTGCGGGCTATGGCGCGGCATTCTTTTCGCTTCGAAAAGAATGGAGGTGGCGGGAGTTGAACCCGCGTGCCCCTGACCTTTGCGCACCGCGTCTACCGTTATAGCGTGAGATTGATCTCGCCGGGGTTACGCGTTCACGCGCGCTTAAGCCCAAGCCAACCCCCGGATGAAGATACGGCGCGCAGTCCGCGGGTCGCACCGCGCGCTATGCCTGCTGTCGACGTTCGCTCCGCCCAGCAGGCGTCAGCGGGCAAACGTGGCTGTGTTAATTAAGCAGCCAGGGGCATTTCTTCGAATGTGCCTTTTATTGTTTTGAAGGGGGATTAGCGAGAGACCGTCACTCTCGAACGGCAGCGGCGCACTCCGACCAAGGGTCGAATCCGGAACACCCCCAAAAAAGAAAACATGGAAATGTGGAAACCTGGAAAACCGGAGGATACCGGCAACTAGGGACGAATCCGATCGGCGTGCGAGCCAATCAAAGAACGGGCGACAATCATCCATCGGGAGACGCCCGATTGCAAGCGGCCCGAAATGCCCCTCAGGGCCGGGGCGGCACATCCGCCCTGGACCTCACAATCACGCAAAAGACCTGGTCCTCGCGCAGGACCACGATCCCGCACTCGACGTCGCCAAAAGACCAGATCTGGTCGCCGGGCCTCATGAACTGCACGAGATACTCCCAGGCCTCAGTGCCCGGCATCATGTTCTCCGCCTGATAAGCGGGAATATGCGCGAGGTCGTACAGGTCGTTTGTCCGAAGCGAATTGTCGATCCGGTACACGAGCGTCTCCGCCCGATCGTAATCCATGTAGGCGAGCAGCGGCTCCTCGCGCCCCGAAGGACGCAGCACATGCCCGATTCGCCCTGAACTCATGCGCACGACAGGAGACAAGTCCCCCGGCGCGTAGAAGGTCATCGAGAGACTTCCTGCCGGCGGGGGAACGATCTCGCCAACCGGCGCATTTCCCCAGCGCGCCACAGCTGTCGACGCAGCCTGGACTGCATTGACGTTCGCAACTGGCGCCGACACCTGCTCCGCGGGCCGCTCCGGGATTGCGAAATCCAGCTGAGTCGCGCAGCCTGCGTTCAGTAGGGCAAGTGCAGCCAGAGCCGGGGACAGCGCGCGCATCGACGAAACCTGCCGCATATCCCCCACAATTGCCAGCCTCGCGATCAGTGAGAGGGGGATCTCCCTTCAGATGACCGGAACTTCGGCACCTCACCCGAGGTCACGTGGCTCCTATCACTCCGCCTGCCCCGGGCCTGCATCGCTTGCCACCGCCCGCGGACCACGCTCAAGCTGGCGCCTCCCCCATGCCGATCTCGAAGTCGATAATCTCCGTAGCCATGTCGCTCGCATTGACTGCGGCGATGGCACAGGAGCCGACCGCCGCCCAGCCGGAGTCGACGGATATCCGTGATCGATCCCGGGCAGCAGTGGAGGAGTTCCTGCTGGGGAACAACCAGCGTTACCTAGAGTTGATGCAGCAGCTCGTTGCGGATCGTCCGGATTTTCCGCGACTCTACGTCAATCTCGCCGGAGCCTACGTCGCGAACGACCTGCCCGAGGAGGCTGTGGCAACCCTGGGGCAACTGGCCGACCTCGGACTGTATTCCGCCGTCATGCAGTCTTCCGACTTTGCCCCAATCCGGGATCGCGAGGACTTCCGTGCCGTCGCACGGCGCCTCGATGCGAACCTGAACCCGATCGGCGAGGGTCGCATCGCGTTCGTCCTCCGCAACCATACCGGACTCATCGAGTCGGTCGCGTTCCATCAGAGCGCCGGAATCCACTTTTTTGGCGATGTGCACAACCGCGCCGTCTGGACGCGTAGCGGCTCCGGACAGGTGACGCGCTTCACTCCCGAGGATGACTCGCTCCCGGGTGTCTTTGGCCTGCGCATCGACGAGTCGACCCGGACCCTCTGGGCCGCCGTGACCGGGCGACCCGAGATGATCGGATACACCGATGATCACCGTAACCTGGCCGGCATCGCCGACATCAACCTTTCGACCGGAGCCGTGCGGCGCGTCCTGACCGTCCCGATCGACGAGGAGGACCATGTGGTGGGCGACCTGGAGGTGGGGCGCGACGGCTACATCTACGCAACCGACAGTGCAGCACCGGTCCTTTGGCGCTTTTCGGAGTTCAGCGGCGAAGCGGAGCGATTTGTAGAGTCACCCGACTTCGCCTCTCTCCAGGGCATCGTGCTCATGCCCGATAACCGCACCCTCGTGGTATCGGACTACGTCAATGGACTCCTGGCGATTGACCTGAGGTCGCGCTCGCTCGGATCCCTTGCTCCCCCCTACTCGGAATCGCTGGTCGGCATCGATAGCCTGTCGCTGGCTGCCGACGGCTCACTCATCGCAGTGCAGAACGGCACCCGTCCGTTGCGCGTGCTTCGCATCCGCATGAATTCCACCTACACCACGGTCGAGTCGGTGACTGTTCTCGAAAGCGCCCATCTGAACATGGGCGACCCTTCACTCGGAGCAGTGGCGGGAAACGAATTCTTCTTCGTGGCGAATGCGGGCTGGAGCCGATTCGAGCCTCCGGCCTCTGCGGCCGCTGAGCCGCGTCCCGTTGCCGTGTTCCGGACCGACCTCGGCGCCGAGCCGCGCCGGAACTGAGCCGAAGCTGTAGCCGGGGTGCCCCACCCCGAGCCGATTTCGGCGCACTTACCCTTGACTCCAAGGCTGCCGGCCACCGGCCCACCGGCAACCGCCCTTCGCCCCCTGCTCCCCCTCCTACCGATACGGCTGGTGCAGCTCCACGGGCTGGGTCTTTGCACGCAGTCGCAG
Organism: Candidatus Salsuginivita brisbanensis; assembly: GCA_038144975.1. Taxonomy (GTDB): domain Bacteria; phylum Verrucomicrobiota; class Verrucomicrobiia; order Opitutales; family Opitutaceae; genus Salsuginivita; species Salsuginivita brisbanensis. Next base: position 36,849 of record JAYQOU010000011.1, read on the forward strand.
GTTGAGCATCTCGACCGCAAACGCGAAGCCTATCGAGAAGTAGATATAGCCCTTCGGGATGTGGTGTCCGAGCCCTTCACCGACGAGCGCTACGCCGATCAGGATCAGGAAGCTGAGCGCCAGCATCTTCAGCGTGGGATGGCGATTCACGAACTCGCTGATCGAACCCGCGAATACCAGCATGATGACAAGCGCGATGACGACCGCAGCGATCATCACGCCGATCACTTCCGCCATGCCGATCGCAGTGATCACCGAGTCGAGCGAGAATACGATGTCGAGAAGCAGGATCTGGAAGACCACCGCGCCGAATGCCGCCCTGCCAACCGAGCCTTCCTTTGTCAGGTGTCCGTCGGGAGCATCCAGCTTTTCGTGAATTTCCATGACGCTCTTCGCGATCAGGAAAAGTCCGCCGATCAGGAGAATCAGCTTCTGTCCGCTCATGCCGACACCGAGCACAGGAAGGGTGAAGAGCACCGCGGTCAGGCTCATCACCCAGTTCAGGCTGAGCAGCAGAAGCACGCGTGTGATCATCGCCAGCGACAGGCCAAGCTTCCGCGCCTTCGGCTGCTGTTCCTTTGGCAGCTTGCCGTCAAGGATCGCGATGAAGATCACGTTGTCGATGCCGAGCACGATCTCCAGGGCGGTGAGGGTAAGCAGCGAAATCCAGATCTCCGGGTTGGTTATCCAGTCCATGGTTGGCAGTCATTGGCCTCCGCCGGGCCCCGGTCAATCCGCATGCAGCGATTGGAAACATCGCCCCGCGTTCGACACGTTGCCCCCATCGCCTCTCGCCAGATTCCTACTGCCTCACCGGCCACCGACGCACCGAAGCTCCGGGCCTAACCGTCCTTGCCCCGGCATGCTGGCCAAGGCTTTGATTCAGCGATGGCGAAGCGTCAGGCCCCGAATCCTCCCTCGCGCGGGACCCCCACAGACCTCCTGGGCTGGCTGTTCGTCTTTGCCGCCTGCCTTCTCGCCTACCTGCCGACCTACGGCGCGGGATTCATCTGGAACGATCCGGACTATGTGACTCGGCCCGGACTCCAGTCGCTCCGCGGACTCTGGCGGATCTGGTTCGAGGTCGGTTCCACCGAGCAGTATTACCCCCTGCTCCATTCCTTTTTCTGGGTGCAGCACCGGCTCTGGGGGGATTCCCCTTTCGGATACCATCTCGTCAATGTGCTGCTGCATGCCACGGCTGCCTGCCTGCTGGCGCAGGTGATGCTCCGGTTGCTGAAGGAGAAATCCAAAGGTGGACAACCAGATCCGGCGCCTTCGGGACAAGGCGCCCTACCCCGTTCGCAGGTGTTCGCCTGGCTGTCCGCCCTGCTCTTCGCGCTGCACCCGGTCTACGTCGAGTCCGTTGCCTGGGTGACCGAGCAGAAGAACACGCTGTCGACCGTCTTCTACCTGGCAGCGGCGCTCGTTTACCTGAAGGCAGGGACGGACCGCCGGGCCGTCCGCTACTGGCTCGCCACCGGACTCTTCCTCTGCGCGATCCTGTCGAAGTCGGTCACCGCAAGCCTGCCCGCGGCACTGCTGGTCGCGATCTGGTGGCGCCGGGGTTCACTGAAGTGGCGGGAGGATGTCCGCCCGCTGCTGCCCTGGTTCGTGATGGGCGCCGGGGTCGGCATCTTCACGGCCTGGGTCGAGCACCGGTTTATCGGCGCACGCGGCGAGACCTTCGACCTCGGCTTCCTCGAGCGCGGCCTGCTCGCCGGCCGCATCATCTGGTTCTACCTCGGCAAGCTGGCCTGGCCGTCCGAGCTCGTCTTCAACTACCCGCGCTGGGAAATCGACACCGGCGTCGCCTGGCAGTGGATCTTCCCCATCGCAGCCGTCGCCGCCCTGCCGGCCCTGTGGGCGATCCGACGGCACTCCCGGGCTCCGCTCGCCGCCTATCTGTACTTCACCGGGACGCTTTTCCCGACGATGGGTTTCTTCAATGTGTTCGGCTTCACGTATTCGTACGTGGCCGATCACTGGCAGTACCTGCCTAGCATCGGCCCAATCGTATTCATCGCCGCGATAGCCACGCGTGCGATCACCTCGCGCGGGTCGATCGCCCGCGGACCCGCCATCGCTGCCGCGGCTGTGCTGATTCTACTCGGAACACTGACCTGGCGACAAACGCGCGGCTACAGGGATATCGAGACATTCTACCGAACCATCCTGGCGGACAATCCCACGGCCTGGATGCCCAGTGCCAACCTCGGGATCGTCTACCTTGAGGAGCGTCGCTTCGACGAGGCGGTCGAGACCCTCGAGGAGTCGCTCCGCGTCAACCCGGAGAACCCCCAGGCGATGAACACGCTTGGCATGGTGCTGGTCGAGCTCGGCAGGGATGCCGAGGCGCGGGCGAGGTTCGAGCAGGCCATCGAGCGCCTTCCAATCTTCGTCGAGGCGCACTTCAACATCGGACGCCTGCTCGCCCGTTCGGGCGAGATCGAGGCTGCCGAGGATCATTTCCGCGAGGGGCTGCGACTCAGGCCCACGTTCGCGCAGCTGAGAAAGGACCTGGCCAACCTGCTGCTCAACACTGACCGCGTTGCCGAATCGATCTCCGAGTATAGTGAGGTGCTCCGCCTGAACCCGGACGACGCCGACGCAAACTTCAATCTCGGCAATGCGCTGTTGCGCGACAGGCGGATCACCGAGGCCATCGGGCCATTCCAGCGGGCCGCCGCGCTCGATCCGACGGATGCGGAAGCCCGCGCCGTGCTCGGCGACATTCTCCTCTCCTCCGGGCGCGCCGCCGAGGCGCTCCAGCACTACGAGGCCGCCCTCGGGCTCAATCCCTCCCTCGCACCGGTTCGCGTGCAGGCGGGCATCGCGCTCCTACAGCTGGGACGCGGCCCACAGGCGCGCGCCAACCTGCAGGATGCGGTGCGGCTCGATCCCGGGTTTGCGACTGCCCGACTTTGGCTAGGCAACGCGCTGGCCCAGTCAGGCAACGTCGCCGGCGCAGCAGCCCAGTGGGAAGCGTTCGTGCGCATCGAGCCCAACTCACCCGAGGTGTACAACAATCTCGGCACGGCCTATCGGGAGATGGGCGACACAGCTCGTGCGATCGCCGCGTACGAGAACGCACTCCGGCTGAATCCGGACTACACCCTCGCCCGCGAGAATCTCGCACGCCTGCAGGCAGGGCCCTGATATCGATCCGGAAGTTTCACGCAGAGACGCGGGGTTGAATCTTGCCGATCACTGTTCAGGCCCAAAGTCATCAGGGCCGCGACCGATTGTATCGATCCTAACGTCTCAGCGTCTCTGCGTGAAACAAAGATCGGGCTATCCGAGAACTGAGCTCGAGGCACCGTCACTCAACCCCCGAGCCACGAGAGTCCGAGCCGGATCCAGAACGGAATCGCGACCAATCCGACGGCCGTCGTGCCGAGCACGATCTGCACCGCGGTCCGCGGGTGCCCGCCGTAGAGCCGGGAAAGGACGATCGGGAAGACCGCGGAAGGCATGGCGGCCTGGATCACGAGCATGCGCTTCATCTCGACCGAGATCGGAAGCACGCGCGCGATCGACAACATGATGACCGGCAGGGCAAGCAGGCGCACCAGGCAGGCGCCGCCCGTGACCCGCACGCTGACCAGTCCGCCCGGCTCGTTCAGGTACTCCGCCATCGTCACGCCGATCATGATAAGACCGAGCGGTATCGCGCAGGCACCGAGCAGGCGCGCCACCGCCATCAGAGCCTCAGGCACCGCATCGGCGAGCCCGAGGAAGTTGAGTGCCAGGGTGACGATGATCGAGATCACCGGAGGATTCACAACCTTGCGCCATCCCTCCAGCGGAGAGAGTCCGCTCAACACCAGGACGCCCACTGACCAGAAGGCCGCGTCGACGCCGACATTGTGGACCAGCAGGACGCCCCAGCTCTGCTCGCCCCAGAGTCCCGCCATGATCGGCAGGGGCAGATAACCGAAATTGGCGACTCCTGCCGTCAGCGCAAAGGTTCGCAGACCGGTGCCCACTGTCAGGCCGAGCAGGCGCCCGGCGAGAAGGCTGAAGACGATGCCCATCGACGTGAATCCGAACCCGAGCAGCGGCGGCCAGATCACGTTGCCCGTGTCCCGGAACACAGGGTTGCCGAGCACCGTCTGGAAGATGAGTGCGGGGAAGCAGACGTTGACGACGAGCTTGATCAGGCTCGCCTCGGCCTGCCCTTCAACCCAGTGCAGCCGGCGCAGCACGATGCCGATCGCGACGATCACGAAAACCGGGAGGATCAGTAGGAAGAGCTGGAGGTAACTGGGCACCGGAAGCGGAAGGAGGATAACGTGAAGCGGAGTACAAAAGTCCGGATGACGAATTCCCAATGATCAATGTCCAATGGGAACATGACACTGGACCTCGGCAGTATGCCATTGGTCATTGGTCATTCGTCATTGGCTTGGCCATCGCCTTTCCGGCGATCCAACCGGTCGTCCAGGCTGACTGGAAATTGAACCCTCCGGTGATCCCGTCGATGTCGAGCACCTCTCCCGCAAGATGGAAGCCCGGACAGATGCGGCTCTCCATGGTGCGAAAATCGACCTCGCTGAGCCGGACTCCCCCGCAGGTAACGAACTCCTCCTTGTTCATCGTCTTGCCGGAGACCGGGAACGTCGCGGCGCCGACCTGCCCGGCCAGTCGATCGAGCGCCTCGTTGGAAACACCCGCCCAGTTCTGGCCTGGCTCGATGCCAGCCGCCGCAACCAGCTTCTCCCAGAGGCGGACCGGCAGTTCCAGGGGGCATGCCGTGGAAACCTGGCGTCGCGGCGACTTCGCCCTCCCGGCCGCAAGCGCCGCCATCAGCGCCTCCCGATTGCGGTGCTGCGGCGAGAAGTTGACGACAAGCCGCGCCTGGTAACCGGCCACGGCCAGGCTCCTGGCCTCCCAGGCCGAAAGCCGGAGGATCGCCGGACCGCTAAGCCCGACATGGGTGACGAGCAAAGGACCGGTGTGCCGTTCCCGTTGCCCTTCCAGCGACACTTCGACCTGCCCCACCGAGACTCCGGCGAGGTCCTTCAATCGGGCGTCCGCCACGTGGAAAGTGAACAGCGACGGGACGAGCGGCTCGATCGCGTGGCCGAACGATGCCGCGATTGCAAAACCGGCCGATGAACGCGTGCCACCGGTTGCAAGGAGGAGCCGATCGCACGTGAGGACTTCGCCCGAAACGAGATGGACCGCAAAAGTCCCGTCACATTCGGCCGACAGCCCATTTCGAGGTAGGGCGGAGGCGGTGCCTCCGCCGCGTTCGGGCTGATCCCCGGAAACTCGCCGAAGTTCCACCCGAGTCACCCCGCATCTTGTACGCAACTCCACGCCAGTTTCCCGCGCCACCCGCATCAGGCAGTCGACGATCGTCGCGGAGTCGTCCGTGACCGGGAACATCCGGCCATCGGGCTCAACCTTCAGTTCCACGCCCTCCGCCTCGAACCACGCAACCGTGTCGCGCGGCTGGAATCGGTGAAAGGCTCCCAGAAGTTCGCGGCTCCCGCGCGGATAACTGCGGACAAGCTCCCTCGGATCGAAGCAGGCGTGCGTGACATTGCAGCGCCCTCCCCCAGAGATCCTGACCTTCGCGAGAGGATGCGCGGTAGCCTCCAGCAGCACGACCTTGGCCGAAGGATTCTCCCGCGCGCAGGCTATCGCGCCAAAGAATCCGGCCGCCCCGCCTCCGATGACGGCGATGCGTGCCTGCGCTGCAGCGTCCTGGTTTCGTGCGCTCATTCCTCGTGCCAGGGATGCACGCAGATCCTGGCCCTCGAAGGAACGCCGAAACTCACCCGGAAGGACGCAGTGGTCGACGAAAAGAAAAAGGGTCCCGCATCTGCGGGACCCTTTGAATATCTGGGAACGATTGCCTGTCAGGCGCCGCCGGGATCGGCGCCACCGCGCGGACCTCCGGCACCCCGGCCACCACGACCGCCACGACCTGCTCCCTCCGCGTTGCCGCGGCCGCCACGGCCGCGTGCTGGAGGCTCGAGTTCGTCGTACACGGCCTGCTGTTTGGCGGTCAGCACGGCCCGGACATCCTCGCGGATGGCCGCCTGGACCGTCGCCATGTCGGGAGCCTCGGCGTTTCCGCCGCGCCGGCCCGCCTGCATTTCAGCGCGGGCATTCTCGTAGATGGCAGTGATCTGTTCCTTCTGTGCGTCGGTCAGGCTGAGCGCGGCATCGAGCCGCTCGACCTGGCCGGCACCGAGACCGCCGCGACCGAGTCCGCGGGCGCCGCGGCCTTCTGCGGCTGCAGGTTGTTCTCCGCGACCTCGTCCGGCACGCCCGGCGCCGCGGCCGGCGCGTTCGCCGGCGGTCACCGTCGTCTCGTCGGTCGCCCCCTCTTCGGCGGCGACAAGCAAGATCGGAGTGGCGATCGCCGTGACAACGGCGAGGAAAGTGAGGAAAGGACGTGAGGCATGTTTCATGGCTTATTTGGGTTTGTTGTTTTCGGATGCCTGTCGGGTTCCATCCAAGAAGACGCCGCCGCCAACGCTTGGTTGCTGTCATCCGATTGCAGAAATATTCCGTTCCGCGGAAATCCTCTGCACCCACCACAAATCATGTCCCAATTGGGCCATGATTTGTGTCCAGATTTTACTCGATTGGATCGCAGCGGTCTCCCATTCGCGCCAGAAGGCGGTCAAATGCGACGACCACCGGGATCCACGCGGGATCGCATGCCCTGCGACACAGCACTGCGGCTAACCCATCACCTGGCGGATTTCGTTCTCCCGATACGCCAGTATCAGGCGCTCAAGCAGCTGGATCTCGGATCGGAATTGCCGGCCGCGTTCGGTGTCGGACCAGCGCCGCGCCTTGTCCCAGGTACGCACTTCCGTGATCGCCGGTATGATATCGACCCCCTTGCGGATGGCCGCCTCGACGGATTCAAAGCTGTGATGACACGCGAGCGAAGTGCGCGCAGCCTCAAGAACGAGCGTGTAGCCCCGGTCGCCGTACGCCTCCGAGAACGCGCCGTCGATCGTGATGGCCTTGCCGCTTCGCTTCAGCGGCGACTCCCCCTTCTCGATCTTCACGGGCACGTGTCCGTTGACGATGAGACCGTTTGCCGGATCGACTTTGAACTCCGCGAGGACCTTTTCGCAGAACGCCGCATCGTGGATCAGCGAGAAGTAGTCGTTCTTGGTCTCGTGGTGCGCGTGCTTGTCGGCTATGAAGTCGCGCTCGAAGGTCGTGATCCGATCCTTGCCGAACAGCGGCGAAACGGGACCGCTCCATAGGTACCACATCAGGTCGAGATCGTTTCCTTCGGGACGGTCGATGACACGTACAAGCACGCGCTCGATCGCGTCGAAGAGCGCCCGGCCGCGACGGGGTTCGCCGTCGATCGTCATCGCCTGGAACTCCCCCGCGCCGTCGACGGGTACGCAGCCGTGGAAGATGAGATGTTCGTCGCGGCGCTGGTACATCGACCCGTGGCTCACGAGCCAGCGCATCTGTTCCCCGAGCTTCTGGCTGCTCAGGAACGCGTCCCGGATGCGCCCGAGGCAGGCCTTTTCCTCCTTCGACAGCGCGTAGGGATCGGCCGGGTCGATTGTCGGCAGGTGCGAATCCCGCAGCGGATAGACCTTGCCGTCCACCTCGACGGTCTTCGCCGCAAAATCGATCCGGTGCAGGAGGCGCCGATGGTCGAGTCCCCACTCCGGGTGGCGGGCGATCATCTGCCCCTCGAGCTTGAACTGCATGATCGCGGCGGCCTTCTGCATGCGCGCGACCAGAATCTTCGGGCGGATTCCCGACTTCTTCGGCATGAACACCTCGGCGGGATCCTCCCCGTAAACCGTGTTCGCCAGGTGCTCGAGGTGAGTCCACGGGATACTATAGCCCTCGTCGACCTGCCCCAGGCGGCGGTAGCGCAGGGAGACGCGCAGGACGTGGGCGATGAGTGCCTCGTGCCCGAGGCTGGCCCCGAGCCACGCGACGTCGTGGTTGCCCCAGATGAACGACACCGTCGGCTGCTGCCTGAGGTAGTCGACAACGCGATCGCCACGGGGACCACGGTCCCAGCAATCGCCGCCGATGATGAGCTCGTGGATCGCAAGGTTGCGGACCAGCCGCACGGAGACGTGCAGCATGCGCCAGATCTGGCCCCGCGCGATCAGCTCGTCGACAATCGCAGCCGCGAACGCGTTGCCGCGGTCGACGGTGGGTTCGTGAAGCAGCTCAGCGAGAAGCTCCCTGTGCTCCTTCGGGAAGAGCTCCATCGCACGCTTCAGGCTGAAGCGGGCGGCAAGAATGCGGACGAGCTCGAACACCCGGCGCAGCGTGGACAGCGCGAAGGCGCGCAGTTCCGCAGGCGTCCGCGGCTGCTGCTCGAGCCGCTGGACCATCTCGTTGGGATAGAATACGAGCGTCAGGAACTCCTGGAATTCGGCCGGCTGAAGCCGCTTGCCAAAAACCTTCTCGATCAGGGGCCGCAAAGTGCCGGACGCGTTGTTGATCACATGCCTCAGCTTCTGGTCCTCGCCGTGGATGTCGCTGATCACGTGGACCGTTCCCTTCGGCAGGGTCATGACAGCAGCTATGCGGGCGATCTCAGCCGCCGCCGCATCGATGTTGGGAAAGCGCAGCGCAAGCGATCGCAGCGCCGACAGCTCCCGTTCACGCGCCTCCGCAAGTGATTCCTTTTCGTCCATGCCCTCAGAACTGCGACCCGCCTGCACCCACGCGAGCCTTTTTGCCAGCACGCGCGCACGAAAGCGGACTCGCTTCCATCGAGAATCGCTTCGGTGCCGGCATCCCTCGGCCGCTAGCGGCAATTCCTGCTCAATTCGCTTTTGAGCAACGTTTTCCAGAATCAATCGAACCTGCAATCGCGGAGGGGAACGCCCATGTATCCATCCAGTCGATCGCTCGGTTCTGGTAATTGGGGATTGGCCATTAATACCGGCTCCCGGCTTTACTCAAGAGTCGGCGGCAACGATGGTTGCCACGTGATTGAAGTTGCCGGTCTCACCAAGCGCTACGGCGATTTCACCGCCTTGGAGGGCCTGTCGTTCACGGTCCGACCCGGCGAGGTGCTCGGCCTCGTCGGCCCCAACGGCGCGGGAAAGACGTCCACCCTGCGCTGCGTCGCCGGCATCATTCCGCCGAACCAGGGTTCCGTGCACATCGACGGGATCGATCTCGCCGAGAACCCCGTCGGCGCGAAAGCACGACTCGCCTTCTTTTCCGACGAACCGCGCCTGTTCGACTATCTCACAGTCCGGCAGCATCTGGCATTCGTCGCGCGCATCTACGGTGTCGCGAATCACGAGGCCCTTGCGGAGCCGCTTCTCGAGGAACTGGAGCTTGCGCCGAAGGCCAACGAACTTCCGGGCGCCCTCTCCCGGGGCATGAAGCGGAAACTCGCGATCGCCTGCGGCTTCCTGCACTCGCCGCGCGCCATCTTCTTCGACGAGCCGCTCACCGGACTGGATCCGCTCGGCATCCGGCGCATGAAGGACTCGATCCGCCGTCGCGCCGTCGAGGGTGCTGCAATCGTGCTAAGTTCCCACCTGCTGCACCTGCTCGAGGAAGTCTGCTCGCACGTGCTCATATTGCAGGGCGGAAGGAAGATCGCCGATGGCACTGTCGGTGAAATCACCGCCCGTTTCGGCGGCGGGCAGGACGATGTCGACCTGGAGGAAGTTTTCCTCCGGGCAACAGGCGGCAGCGCCCCGCCACCGGCACCGCCCGCGGTCCCCGCGGAAGGTCCGCCGCCCCTGCCGCCTCCATGAACCCGCCAGCCGGTTTGCCGCCGGGCCTGCCCGCGAGTCCGGTCCCGGCCCTCCTCTACCTGCGCTTCGTTTCGCTCCGAAACGGAATCGTCGCGAGGATCTCCCGGCTGCGCCAGCCGAAGTACATGCTCGGTGCCCTGGCGGGCGGATTTTATCTCTGGTTCTTCCTGATTCGCGGCTTCGGCAATGCCGCCCGGATGCAGACCGAGATGAATCCGGGGCTCGACCGCCCCGACTTCGGTCCATTGGTCGTCGTGTTCCTTATGGTGGGTGCACTGGCCGCCATCCGTATCGGAGCCGCCTGGCTGTCCCCTTTTGCCAAGCCGGGCGTCGAGTTCACCGAGGCCGAGATCGCGTTCCTCTTCCCCGCGCCAGTGACGCGAAAGACCCTCGTCCACTACAAGCTGTTGAGCGCACAGATCGGCATCCTGTTCACCGCGGCGCTGCTCACCTACTTCTCCAATCGCGGCGGAATTCTCGGCGGCAACGCGTTCACGCACGGCGTCGGCTGGTGGTTCCTGTTCTCGACTCTGCATCTGCACGCGATCGGCGCCTCGTTCACCGTCGCGAAACTCAGCGGAGCCGGCATCGATGCGGATCGACGACGGGTATTCATCATCGGCGGAGTCGCCGTCTTCTGCGGAATCGTGATCTGGGCGGCGGTCAGCACGCTGCCCTCCATCCCGGATTGGCTGGCCGCCCGACAGGACTCGTCGTCGGGGGCGATCTTTCGTCCCGGCCTGCTCCCCCTCTATGTCAAGGAAGCCGCGGAAACCGGGCTGCTTCGATACCTGCTTCTTCCTTTCCGGGTGCTGCTCGGACCCTACATCGCGGCGGACTGGGGCGAGTTCGCCCGCTCCCTTCCCGGGTCGATCGCCTTTCTCGGCCTGCATTATGCCTGGGTGATGCGCTCGCAGGTCTCCTTCGAGGAGGCCGCCGTGGCACAGGCGGAGAAGCGGGCTCAAAAAATCGAGCAGCTCCAGAAAGGACGCCTCCCGCTCGGCGAGGCCAAGGCGAGGCCGGCGCCCTTCCGCCTCGATCCTGCAGGAGGCAGGCCGGAGGTTGCGATACTCTGGAAAAACCTGCTTTCGACGAAGGCCTGGCTGCATCCGAAGAATTTTCTTTCGGGTGCCGCGGTGCTCACGGCCGTCCTTTTCGTTCTCGCGCGGGCAGACGGATCCGCCCGCGCGCTGGTCGCCGGTGCCACCATTTTCTCAACTCTGGGGCTCGTCTACGTGATGCTCATCGGCCCGCACCTCGCACGCCAGGACTTCCGCACCGACCTGCATCATGCCGACCTGCTGAAATGCTGGCCGCTGCCTTCATGGCGCATCGCCATCGGCGAGCTGCTCACGCCCGTCGCGATCCTGACGGGATTCTTCTGGCTGTTTCTACTCGTGCTTGCTCTCGGCATGGCCCAGGGGTCCGTGCCAGCGAACGTGCGCCTGCCATGGCTCGTCTCGCTGGCCGCGCTCGCACCGTTCGTGTGCACGGTGCAGGTGCAGCTCGCCAACCTCACGGCGCTCGCGTTTCCGTCGTGGGTCCAACACAACCCGGGAAAGGACCGCGGCATCGACGTGCTGGGACAACGCCTGATCGTCATGGGCGCCCAGTTCCTCGTCTCGCTCTGCCTGCTCGGCCCGGTCGCGCTGTTCGGCTTCCTGCTCTGGTTCGCCGCCGCCTGGATCCTCGGAGCCGCGGGCTCAACTTTGGTCGCGATCGGCGGCGCCGCTGTCCTGCTCGCCGGCGAGATCGCGCTCGGGGTCGTCCTGCTCGGGGTGCAGTTCGAAAAACTCGACCTCTCGAACGAGACGATCCGATGACTCGCGAGGAACTGATTCGCCTGGCGTCAGACGTCGTCACTGCGACCCAGAAGCGCCTGCCAGGCACGATCCAGCCTCTCGCCCAGGCCGTGCCGGTGCACCTGGAGGAATGGCCTTCGGAAGAACTCGTCGCGGACGGCATCGAGGACGACGTGCTCGGCCTGTTCAGCGGCGAGCCGCACGGCGAGGCTCCCTCGGACAACCCCCTTCCGGCCCAGATTCTCCTCTTCCTTGGAAACATCTGGGAATACTCGGAGGGAGATCCCGGGGTCTTTCGGGACGAAGTACGCCTCACCTACCTGCACGAACTCGGTCATTACCTCGGCTGGGACGAGGATGAGGTCGCGCACCGGGGATTGGACTGAACTTTCCGCCGATCTGGGATCGGCTTTCAGCAGGATTATCCACAGATGCCGCCGATTCGATCCGATGGGAATGGGTGATACCCGACATCAGTGACCAATCCATTTCCCTTGCGATTCAATCCGTTCTTATCGGCGCAATCTGCGGATAAAACTCCGGCAAAGCCAATCAACGATCCCGGTAGTTTATCATCCGCGGACAGATTGCTTTGAGATTCGAGCCCGCGGGCATTTGGATCACCCGTGATGCCGCGACTCGATCAACTGCTCTCCAGCCTCGGCTACGGTTCGCGCCGCGAAGTCCGCGACCTGCTGCGGGCCGGACGCATCACGTGCAAAGGGGAATCCGCTGACGACCCCGGAGAGAAGGTCGCGGCCGCGGACGTTCGCGTGGATGGCGAGGCATTGGACCATCCCGAAGGCCTACTGATCGTCATGCACAAGCCCACCGGCCATGTCTGCTCGCACGACGCACGCGAGGGACCGTCGGTTTACGATCTCCTTCCGGAACGCTGGCGGCGACGCAACCCCTCCGTCACGACTGTCGGCCGGCTCGACAAGGAAACCAGCGGAACCCTGCTGCTGACCGACCAGTCGCCCCTCGTCCACCGGCTCACCTCGCCGCGTCACAAGCTGGAGAAAGTTTATCGTGCGACACTGGACCGTGCGGCGGACCCGGCGTGGGCGGAGATCCTGAAGTCCGGGACCCTCATGCTCGACGGCGAAACCAAGCCATGCGCCCCGGCCCAGCTGCAGGTCGCCCAACTTTGTGAGATCGAGCTCACGCTGACTGAGGGACGCTATCATCAGGTGCGCCGCATGGTCGCAGCCCTCGGCGCCACCGTCCTCCGTCTCCATCGAATCCGGTTCGGCAACCTCTCTGCCGACGACCTGGAGCCCGGCACCTGGCGCGAACTCCCGCTGGACATGTTCGGATAATCGGCGGGTTGCCCCGACTCATTTTTCGTGCAGGCTGCCGGGATCCCCTTCGCATGGAATCGAGCGTCCAGAAGAGGCGAAGCCTCCTGAGGCGGATTGTCGGCCCCACGCTGCTGGCGCTGGCCTGCGCCGCGCCCCTGTTGATCACCGGCTCCTCGGTGCCCGGGATCGAACCCGCCCCGCGGGCGCAGGTCTCCAGCATCGATCCGATACCGGAGGTCGAGCCCTTCGGACTGAGCAGGTTGATCTCGATGCGCCTCGAGATCTTCCGGGACGAGTGGGCGGCGCTCGAGGAAACGTTCGTCCAGCGGGGTCGTGGAGGAGGCGGCAACGCGGGCTTCATCGAGGAAGGAGAAAAGGACTATGTCCGCGAGGATGGCCGCATGGTGCACATCGGGAGCGGCTTCGGCGGCTACTTTCCATGGGCACGGGCGGACCTCACGATCGGAGGCAGTCTGTTCCAAAACGTCGGCGTGCGCTACAAGGGCAACTCGAGCTATACGGCCTCGCAGAACCAGCTCCGCCGAAACTTCAAGGTGAAGCTCGATTTCCACGGCGAGGACGAAACCCTCGAAGGACAGAAGACCCTGAACCTGCACGCTGGCGCCGTCGACCGCTCGCGCATCCGTGAAAGCCTCTCCTACGAGGTATTCCGGCGTGTCGGCGTGCCGGCACCCCGCACGGCATACGCCACGATGAAACTCACCGTGCCGGGCCTGTACGATGACGAGCCGGTGGGCGTCTACACGCTCATCGAGAATGTCGGGAAACCCTTCCTCCGCGATGTGCTCCCGCCCGGCAACGGCCTCCTGCTGAAACCGGAACGGTCGGTCAGCGGCATCTCGTATCACGGCGAGAACTGAAAGGCGTACGCCCCTGTCTACCGGCCGGAACGGGAAGCAGATCCCGAGGAACGCGAGCGCCTGATCGACTTCGCCCGGCTCGTGAACCGGTCATCCGACGCGGATTTCCAGCGCGAGATCGGGGAGTTCCTTGATGTCGAGGAGTTCCTCCGCTTCATCGCCGCGAACGCCCTGCTCGTGAACCTCGACAGCTACCTCGGCGGACGGCACAATTATTACCTCTACCTCGACCCGCGCGACAACCGCTTCCGTTTCATTCCCTGGGACCAGGACCTGTCGCTCGCCAGCTTCGGCGGGGGGCGCGGCGGCGCAAGCGGCAACCTGCTCGACCTCAGCCTGCTCAGGCCCGCCCGCGGTCGCAACGTGCTCCTGACCCGACTCCTTGCCCTCCCCGAGCACGAGCAGCGCTACAACGCCATCCTGGAGGAAATCGTCGGGACCGTCTTCAACCGGGAGTCCCTGCACGCGATCGTCGATCGCATCGAGGCCGCGATCGGTGAGGCCATGGTCGACGAATCCGAGGCATCCCGTCTTCGCGGGGAGTGGATGGCCTACCAGGGCTTCGGGCGAGGCCCGGACCCGAGGGACTTCATCGACAGCCGCACCTGGTACGTGAACCAGCAGCTGTCCGGGAAAAGCCGCGGCACGGTCCAGGCGCTTGGCGGTCCCGGCCGATTCTGAGTCATCGAACGGGCACGATGCCCGTTGCGCCTTGACCGTTTCCGGCGGCGTTCAATCCTTCGCGCACATGAACGCCGCCGAGATCGCCGCCGCACTCCCCAAGCAGGCCGTCACCTCCATCGAGGGCCTCCCGTACCCGCACCTCGCCTCCGGCAAGGTGCGCGAGATCTTCGACCTCGGGGAATCTCTCCTGCTCGTGGCGACCGACCGCATCTCGGCGTTCGACTTCATCCTTCCCGACGGAATTCCCGGCAAGGGATCGATCCTCACGCAGATCAGCAACTGGTGGTTCGCCCAGACCACCGGTATCATCCCCAACCACCTGCTTCCAAACCAGCGCGCCCTGCTGGCCGACACCTACAAGCTCTCGACCGACATGCAGCTCCGCAGCATGGTCGTGCAGAAGCTGAAGCCGCTCACCATCGAGTGCGTCGTCCGCGGCTACCTGGTCGGCAGCGGCTGGTCCTCCTACAGGAAGACGGGCGACGTCTGTGGCATCCGGCTTCCCGCCGGCCTGAGGCAGGCGGACCGTCTTCCGGAGCCGATCTTCACCCCGACAACCAAGGCCCCCAAGGGCCAGCATGACGAGCCGATCAACGACGCAAAGGGAGCCGCCGCCATCGGCGCGGAGCTGTACGAGAAGGTCAAGGCAACCAGCCTCGCGCTGTACAAGTTCGGCCACGATCGCGCCCGCAAGGCTGGCATGATCCTCGCCGACACGAAGTTCGAGTTCGGCACCGATGCCGCCGGCAACCTCATCCTGATCGACGAGCTGCTCACTCCCGACTCATCCCGCTACTGGCCCGCCGACCAGTACGCGCCCGACCAGTCCCCTCCGAGCTTCGACAAGCAGTTCGTGCGCGACCACCTGCTTGCGATCAAGTGGAACCAGCAGCCGCCCGTCCCCCAGCTCACACCCGAGGTAATCGGCCGGACGCAGGAAAAGTATCTCGCAGCGCTGAGGAACCTGCTCGGTTGAGCGAGGCGCGGCACGACCGCGCGGACATTTTTTCCCAGCAGTGACATCTGCCGCGGGTCGTTTTTTCACGGCCGCAGGAGAGGCAATTCGGCAAGTTTCCGGACGAACGCCACTTGGCTTCGGGCACATCGTGGCACCCGGTGTGCAATGATATCGGCATCAAGCAGCGCGCCCTTCGCCACCCGGCGACCGGCGCAAACAAACCACTCAAGCCATATCCGATATCATGAGACTCATTCGATACACCCATCCCGATACCTCCCTGTTCCTCTCCCGCCCGTTCGGCTTCCAGCGGTCGCCATGGTCAGGGCTCGAGACCGAGATCGAGCGCCTGTTCGAGACCACGCTCGGTGACTTCGCCGCACGCACGCAGGCCGGTCATGTGCCCGTCGATGTGTACGAGGACAAGGACAACGCCTACGTCAGGGCCGAGCTGCCCGGCGTCGAGCGCGACGCCATCAAGGTCGAGGTGACCGACGGCATCCTCACCCTGACCGCCAACCGCAAGGCGCAGGGCGCCGACGGGGAAGTCGAGTCCGCCTTCAGCCGTTCGCTCGGAATTCCGGAGAATGTCCAGGGCGACAAGGCGTCTGCCAGCTACGAGAACGGCGTGCTCACCGTCACGCTGCCAAAGCGCGAGGAGACGAAGCCCCGCCGCATCACCGTCAACGTCCGCTGAACCCGGCACGACACCAACCCAACTCTCAGCCAAGGAGAATCCCATCATGTCACTCTTCAACTCAATCCTTCCGTCACGCCGCAACGGCGCGCAAGCCGACCGCACCGAGGCTCCTGCCACCGTCAAACCGGCCTATGAGGTCCGCGAGACCGACGAGGCCTACGGGGTCACGGTTCACCTGCCCGGCGTCAGTCGCGACACTCTCGAGATCACGGCCGAGGACGGCACGGTCCGGATCACCGGCCGCCGTCCCTGGAAGGCGCCCGAAGGCTGGGCCTGCCTGCACCGCGAGACGACCGGCCTGCCCTACGAACTCGTGCTGACCCACGACAACGCCATCGACGCCGACAAGATCGCGGCCGAGCTGCGCGACGGTGTCCTGCATGTCTCGCTGCCGAAGCACGAGGCCACCAAGCCGCGGCGAATCGCCGTTAGCTGATCGAATCTCACGAACGCAACCGGCCGGCTGTCCCACTCGGGACGCCGGCCGTTTTCGTGTGCTCGACACAAGCCTGATTCACGTTGCCCTCCGAAAACCGTAGCGGAAGCTGCCAAGGCTTTCCGTACCCTCAGCCCTTCGTCTTCGCCGGCTCCCGGATCAGCAGCGACATCAGCACCGAGGTCACGAGCACCGCGCCGATCACGCTCAGGGAGGTCGTGGTGCTCACCTCGAACCAGTGCTCGCCGAGCATCTTGATCCCGATGAAGACCAGGATCGCCGCGAGACCCACCTTGAGGAAGCGGAACAACTGCATGACCCCGCTGAGGGCGAAGTAGAGCGAGCGCAGCCCGAGTATCGCGAAGATATTCGACGTCAGCGCGATGAACCCGTCCTTCGTTATCGCCAGCACGGCAGGCAGCGAGTCCAGGGCGAACATCACGTCGGTCGTCTCGATGACGAGCAGTACGATGAACAGCGGCGTCGCGACAAGGCGCCCGTGTTCGCGCACAAAGAAGTGCCCGCCCTGGTTCTTCGCCGCGACCGGAAACCATCGCCGGAACAGCCGCACCACGGGATTGTGGTCCGGGTCGATCTCGCCGTCGTTCTTTCCCGGCAGGGCCATCTTCACCCCGGTGTACACGAGGAACGCACCGAAGATGTAGAGGATCCAGTGGAAGCGGGCGATCAGGCTGACGCCCGTCAGGATGAAAGCCGTGCGCATGACGACCGCGCCGACGATTCCCCAGAAGAGGATCCGGTGCTGGTAGCGCGCCGGCACCTTGAAATACGCGAACACCAGGATGAACACGAAGATGTTGTCCACGCTCAGGCAGAGCTCGACGATGTAGGCCGCCAGGAACTGCTGGCCGTATTCCGCGCCCTGCCAGGCCCACAGGCCCGCGTTGAAGCCCAGCGCCAGCGTCGCCCACACGCAGCACCAGGCGATCGCCTCCCGCATGCTCACTTCATGCGCCTCGCGTTGGAAGATGCCGAGGTCGATCGCGAGCATCGCGATGATGAACACGGCAAAGGCCACCCAGGCCCAGACCGGCAGCTCGGAAATGACCGCGAGGAAGGCGAACGACATCGACGCAGAACCTTGCCGCCGCCCCATTCGGCGGCAAGCGACGATGCGCCAAATGGAATCAGGACGCACGCGCTCCACGGTCCGGGGGCTTTGACATTCCCGCCCACGGGTATTTCGGTGATAGCCCGATGAAGCGATCCGCCTACGCCTTCCTTTTCCTGCTGCTGACGTTCGTTCCAGTCGTCCAGGCCCAGGAAGCAGCCGCAGCAGACCCCAACGCGACCGCGGCCGCCGCCGCTGTGGCGACCGATAACGTTCCGCCGGCGCCCCATTTCGTCGAGTACCTCGTCGACGTCATACTCGAGGCACTCGACATCGAGGCGAGCGGCAACACCGTGACCCACTACGTCATCGCCGGCGTGCTGATCGCCCTCGGCCTGCTCATGCGTCGGGTGCTGACCCAGGTGGTCTTCAGGACGCTGCGGCGGCTGACAAAGCGCACGGGCACGAACCTGGACGACCGGCTGCTGCCGGCCCTGGAGACGCCGGCGGGGACTTTCGTGCTGCTGGTCGGCATCTTCGCCACGCTCCGGGTGCTCAAGCTGTCGGAGCAGTCGGACCGGATCGTCGCCTACGCCAGCACCGTCGCCTTCTCGCTCGCGTTCTTCTGGCTCTTTCTCCGCGCCGTCGGTGCGACCCTCGATCATGCGACCGACGTCGCCAAGGCCCGAGGCTCGAGCATCGCGGCCTTCATGCCGTGGATAAAGAAGTCGCTGCTCACGATCTTCACCATCTTCGGGGTGCTGCTTGTCGCCCAGAGCCTGGGGGCCGACGTCGGAGCGGCGCTCGCCGGTCTCGGACTCGGCGGACTCGCCTTCGCCCTCGCGGCGCAGGACACGATCGCGAACATCTTCGGCTCGGTCGTCGTCGCCGTGGACCAGCCGTTCAAGACCGGCGAGGTCGTGAAGATCGGCGGCAATGTCGGCTTCATCGAGGACATCGGGCTCCGGTCGACCCGGATTCGCCTGATCGACCGGTCGCTGATGGTCATTCCCAACAAGACCGTCGCATCGGAATCCATCACGAACCTGTCGCGTTTCGACGGCCGCCGCATGGAGATGACCGTAGGGCTCACCTACGACACCCCACCGGAACAGATGGATGCCGTCGTCGAGGAGATCCGCGGCATCGTCCGCGGCCAGTCGAACGTGAAGCCCGACTCGGTCATCGTGTACTTCCGCGACTTCAACGCGTCGTCGCTCGAC
The DNA here is from genome assembly GCA_038144975.1 of Candidatus Salsuginivita brisbanensis. Lineage (GTDB taxonomy): Bacteria > Verrucomicrobiota > Verrucomicrobiia > Opitutales > Opitutaceae > Salsuginivita > Salsuginivita brisbanensis. Next base: position 55,652 of record JAYQOU010000011.1, read on the forward strand.
ATCTGGATGGTCTACAACTGCCTGAGCCCCGATTTCCACGAGGCGATGAAGACGCGGCAGGCGATCAACACGGCGATCATGCGGGCGGTCGACGCGCGCGGCCTGTCGTTCGCCTTCCCCACGCAGACTGTGCACTTCGACGGTGACCTCGCCCGGCAGTTCGCGCGCGGCGGACCCGGGAATCCGGCCTCGGGGACCCCGACCGGTCCGGCCTGACCCGGACCGGAGGCATCCAATGCCTGCCTTCGACCCGCGCGCACGACTGCTCTTCGACAGCGAGTGCTCGCTGTGCCGGGCATGCGTGCGCCGGCTGCAGGCGCTCGACCCGACAGGCCGGATCGAATGCATTCCGCTCCAGGACCCCGGCACTGACGCACTGCTTCGCACCGGCGGGCTAGAACCCGGCACCTTCGACAGCATGGTATTTGTCCCTGCGGCTGATCCCGTGCAACCGGGCAGCCTGAGGCTGAGGACCGACGGCATCGTGGCGGCGCTGGAAGCGATCGGCCGGCGGCGAACGGCCGCCGCGCTTCGCCTCGTTCCCCGGCCAATTCGGGACGCCGCCTATCGCCTCATCGCCCGCCTGCGTCGCTGAAGCGGCTCGAGCTCGGGTTCGATCACTGCAGCACGCGAAGCGCGGCGCCGGGAACGGGCCGCGTGGTGCGCGCCCGGATGAGCTCGCGGCGAAGCCAGTCGAGCGCGGCATTGACCGCGCGATGACGCACCGTGCAGCGGGGTCCGGGATAACTCAGCTTGCGGGACCAGACTCCTTCCGGCGAGGCGAGCGCGATGTAGATCGAGCCGATCGGGTTCTCGCCCGGGCTTCCGCTCGGTCCGGAGAACCCCGTGACCGCTAGGGCATAGTCGGCGCCCAGCAACTCGGAGACGCCCGTGGCCATGGCAACCGCGTTCTCCGCGCTCGCGGAGCCGTGCTGCGCGAGCAGGCATTCCGGAACATTGAGCAGCTGCACGGCCGCAGCATTCGTCGGGCAGACGACACCACCCGCGAGGCACTTGCACGCCCCGCAAACCCCCGAGAACGCGTTGGCGAGCAGTCCCCCGGTGGCCGCCTCGGCCACGGCGAGCGAACGGTCGGCCGCGCGGAGCAGGTCGGCACATACCTTCGGCAGCGAGTCGTGGCCGCGGCAGACAAAGTCCTCTCCCATCAGTCGAACGCATTCCGCCGCCACGTTCTCGACCGAAATCGCATCGAGATCTCCACCCGGGGAACCGAGGCGGACATCAACCAGGCCCTCGTGCGCACAGAAGGCGACCTGAAGGCCGGGTCCGACCCGATCGAACACCGGTTGCAGCAAGGTCTCGAGCGCCGACTCCCCGATGCCCGCAGTCCTCAGCTGCAGATAGGCCGCTTCCTCGCGAATCAGGCCACGCGAAACGAGCCGGGGAAGAACCTGCTCCAGGAACATCGGCTGCATTTCGTTCGTCGGCCCGGGCAGCAGGCACAGGATGCGGCCCGCCTGCTCTAGCCAGAGTCCGGGTGCAGTTCCGTTCGGATTTCGGAGCACCTCGGCGCCCTCCACCACGTAGGCCTGCTTCAGGTTGTTCGGCGTCGGCTTCCGTCCGTAGAGCGCAAAGCGGTCATGAATCGCCCGCTCGATGGAAGGCTCGAAGACGAGCTTTCGCCCCAGGAGTTCGGCGGCTGCTTCCCGCGTGCGGTCGTCGCACGTCGGACCGAGTCCGCCCGTGGTGATGACCACATCCGAATTTGCCCAGCTGTCGCTCAGCTGCCGGACAATCGCGTCGTGGTTGTCCTCAACCGTGATGTTCCTCTGCAGGGATGCTCCGCGGCGACCCAGTTCCGCGCCTATGAATCCGAGGTGACGGTTCGTCGTCAGTCCGAGCAGGAGCTCGTCGCCAAGCGTGAGGAGCTCGATGCGGACCGGGCCGGCCGGGGGTCGTGGAGGAACGGAGGAAACCATGCGGGAAGGGAACGGCACCCTAGGCAAAATCCCGCAAAATGCCAGTCCTGCTCCGCGCAGATGCAGCCAGATCGCGTTTGGCAACAGGCGGAGTCCCGGATTTCCTGTGAAAATGGCCGCATCCGAAACCCTGAAGGAAAAGGTTCGCCGCCTTCCAGACAGCCCCGGTGTCTACCTGATGAAGGATCGGCTCGGCCGGATACTCTACGTCGGCAAGGCGAAGAGCCTTCGCCGGCGCGTGGCCTCGTACTTCCAGCGCTCGCGTTCGCGATCCGCAGCGATGACTCCAAAGATCCGGGCGCTTGTCGGACTCATCGCTGATTTCGACATCCACCAGGTGCGTTCCGAGCCCGAGGCCCTCCTCCTTGAGGGAAAGCTGATCAAGCAGTGGCGGCCCCGCTACAACACGGACTTCACGGACGACAAGCGCTTCCTGCTCGTCAGGGTCGACCCGCGGGAGACCCTGCCCCGTTTTCGCCTCACGCGTCTCCGCCAGGACAGCCACTCGCGGTTTTTCGGACCGTTTGCCCACAGCGGACTGCTTCGGCGCACGCTCGCCGAGATGCGGCGAAAGTTCGGCATCCTGCTCGGCGACGGCACGCCGCGGCGCATGCCCGACGGACGCTGGCAGCTCTACGGGGACGTCCGGCGCGAACTCTACGGATCCGCCGGTTCCGTCACCGAGGAGGAGTACCGGTCGCGTGTCGAGGAGGCCTGCACCTTCCTCGAGGGAAAATCGCGCGAGTGGCTCGCCGTTCTCCGCACGAACATGGCGGAGGCAGCCGCGCGACGCTCCTACGAGAAGGCCGCCGAGCTGCGGGACGTGATCGAGGCGCTGGAACGCACGCTTGCGCCGACGCGGCGGTTCGCGCGCGGCGATCCCACGCTGCCGCGGGCGCCGCGGGAAGCCCTCATGAGCCTGGCCCGGGCGCTTGGCCTCACCTCCCCCCCGGCAACGATCGAGTGCTTCGACATCTCCCATATCTCGGGCACCTACGTCGTGGCGTCGATGGTCCGATTCACAAGGGGCGCGGCGGATCGCGACGCCTACCGGCGGTTCCAGATCCGGAGCTTCGTCGGAAACGACGATTTTCGGGCGATGCAGGAAGTGGTGACCCGACGCTATGGGCGTCTGATGAGGGAGGGGCGAGAACTCCCCGACCTCGTCGTGATCGATGGCGGCGCGGGCCAGCTCGGCGCCGCGCTCAAGGCGTTCGCGTCGCTCGATCGCGAGCCGCCTCCCCTGGTGGGACTCGCAAAGAAGCTGGAAACGATCGTGTTCCCGGATGCCCGCGCTCCGCTGAATCTACCGGTCAGCGATCCGGCCCTGCAGCTGCTGCAGCGGGTGCGCGACGAGGCCCATCGGTTCGCCAACACCTACAGCTCCTCGATGCGCTCGCGTCGCATCCGCGAAAGCGTGCTGGACGATTTTCCCGGCCTCGGCCCGGTTCGCCGCACCGCCCTGCTTTCCAGTTTCCGCAGCGTCGACGGCCTTCGGCGCGCCAGCGCAGAGGAGATCGCTCGGGTTCCCGGGATCGGGCCAAAGCGGGCGCAGGATCTCCACGAGTTCCTGGCCCGCTCCTGAAACCGGCTTCTCAGGGCAGCTCGTAAATCTCCACCAGTCCCGTGCCGCCGAGGTCACCGGATGGCGAGACTTCGATCGTGTAGACTCCGGGCGAGAGCGTTATCACGATGGCGGCATCGGTACTGCCTCCATCGAAAGCCGTGAGGCCAACCGAGGAAGCAGAACTGGCGATCGTGGCAGCGCTCGCGGCCGGATAGGAGGAATTGATGGTCTCGGGTGTCTCCCAATTGTCGTTTCTCGCGATCAACTGGCCGCTGCTGTTGAAAACGCTGATCAGGGGATTCGAGAGCGTTTCGCTGACACCGGCCTTCACCAGGTTCGGCCCCACTCCCCGGAAGATGAACTGGCGGGACGTCGATCCCGCGATCGCGAGGCCGCCGACAAGGGTGTTCCCGGTTGAGTTCACCAGGCCGCGGCTCGAGATCGCCCCGAGTCGTGGGGCATCGGTGCTGCTGCTGTCGCTCGCATCGTAGACTTCGGCGAGGACGGTGCCACCGGGCGAGGCCACGCCGCCGTCAACCACGTGAGCCGTGTAGTTGCCGGGCGAAAGCGTCACGAGGGCCGCCGCATCCGCGCTTCCCGAATCCAGCGGGAATTCCCCCACGCGCTGGAAGGTATCGATCAGGATCTGCGTGCCTCCCCAGTTGTGGTTCTCAAGCACGAGGTTGCCGTTGCTGTCGTACAGCCGCAGGATCGGATTCGGCAGGGCGTTCGAGACTCCGAGCCCCGTGAGTCCCGGCCCCACTCCCCGGAACAGGACCGACTTGTTCGTCGATCCCTTGATCGCGATGCCGCTGATGAGGGGATGCGAGCTGTTGACGAACGCGCGGGTGGCGAGGGCAACAAGCCTTCCCGCCGTCGACGTACTTCCAGAGGATGCAATCACAACGATGGAAAGGTTCGAGACAGCGGATCCCGCCGGGCTGTTTGCAGTGATCGCGACGCTGTGTGACCCGACGCTGCCGGGAGCCGTGCCCGAGATAATCCCGGTGCTGGCGTCGAGCGACAGGCCGGCGGGCAGGCCCGTGGCACTGAAAGAAGTCGCCGGGGTCGATGTCGAAATGGCGTAGAGGAAGGTTCCGCCAGTCGTCGTGGTGGCGGTGCCGCCGCTCGTCAGGACAGGACGCGGGAAGAATCCGGCAAACTCGTCGACAAGGCCCGAGGAACTGAACTGGGAAGCATTCGTGACGCCACGGGCCCGGATGAAGAGAGCGTTGCGGAGCGAGAGGCTCTGGCCGGTCAGGCGCCAGTTGCCCGTCGATCCCACTCGCGTGGCATTGCCGAGCGGCGACCATTCGACCGAGTCGGTCGATGACTCGAAGAGTGCCGCCGAAAGGTCGGGGCTGGATCCAGACCGCCTCCAGGTGATGGTGGTGAGGTCCTCGCTGATCGAGATGGAAGATCCTGCCTCCTCCGGAGCTCCGAACCGCGCGACCGCATTCCGGGCGCGCCCGCCGATGATCGTGAAGCTGCCGCCGACTATGAGTTTCCCGTCCTCGGCGACTGTCAGCGCAGACACCCGCGCATCCGCTCCGGGATCAAAGGTCGACACGAGCGTGCCGGAGGCGTCGAAGCGAGCGATGCGGTTGCGCGCCTGGCCCCCGATCACGGTGAATTCCCCGCCGACGATGCTTCCCCCATCCGCCTGAAGCGCGATGGCACGCACGGTGCCGTTGGCGCCCGGGTTAAAGGACTCCGCTGCGCCTGCCGACGAAAGGATCGCAATACGGTCGCGACCTGCGCCGCCGATGGAGGTGAATTCGCCACCGACCGCGATTCCGCCTCCCGCAAGGCCGACCACCGCATAGACGGTGCCGTTCGGCGCCGGGTTGAAGGCCGCGTCGAGCGAGCCGTCGGACGTTATGCGGGCAAGGTTGGTGCGGGCGACGCCGCCCACGCTCGAGAAGGAACCGCCGATCACGAGGCTGCCGTCAGCCGCGAGAGCCATCGAGTAGATCGTCCCGTTCACGTTCGGGTTGAAGGACGCATCCAGGGAACCGTTCTCGGAAATGCGGGCAATGGCGTTGCGGCTGCCCCCGCCGATTGTCGTGAAGGCGCCGGCCACCACGATCCGGTTGTCCGGCTGGGCCGCGAGGGCATAGACAGCGCCGTTGGGGTTCGGCTGGAACGGAGAACCTGCGGTGCCGTCGGCATTGAGCAGGGCGAGATTGTTCGCGTCGATGCCACCGATGCGGCTGTACGAGCCGCCTGCGATGATCGCGCCCGAGGGCTGCACGGTCGTGAACTGGCCACCCACCAGGACCGTGCCGTCGCTCAGGAGGTTGGCGCTGTTGACTCGGCCGTTGACGTTGAGGTTGAAGCTGGCGTCCACCGCACCCCCGGGAAGAAGCCGGGCCAGGTTGTTGCGCGTCACATCGCTGATCCGGGAATAGTTGCCCGCAACCAGGATGCGCCCGTTGGACTGCTCCTGTATCGACGTGACGATCCCATTCGGATTGGGAGTGAAGGAGGTGTCGACCGTGCCGTCGGCGTTCAGCCGGACGAGTGCACGGCGGGAGGCCTTGGCGAACGAGCTGAAATCGCCGCCGACCAGGATCTTCCCGTCGGACTGCACGATGATTGCGAGAATGTTCGTGTTGAGAGCAGTGTCGTCGAGGTTCGGGTCGAAATCGAAGTCGAGCGATCCGTCCGCATTCAGTCGCGCGATGCCGAGCCGCTCGGTGCCACTGCTCGTGCCGGTCCCCTGCGCGGCGGTGAACGTGCCACCGATCAGGATCTTCCCGTCAGACTGCACGGCGAGCGTGTTGATAGTGCCGTTGGCGGCCGCATTGAACGACTTGTCGATCGTGCCGTCCTCATTGAGAAGGGCGATGCGCACGCGCGGAACATCCTCGGTCTCATTCGGCGGCCGGAACGTCTCAAAGTTTCCGACGATCAGGATTTTTCCATCCGAGCGGCGGTGCGCCTGGATGATGGTGCCGCTCGCGTTGGTGTTGACGAAGTCGAGGTCGACCGAGCCGTCCGAATTTAGACGTGCGATGCGCTGCCGGCCGACGCCACCGACGCTGGTAAAGCCGCCCGCGATCAGGATCTTCCCGTCCGGGAGCACGGTGATGCTGCTTACCTGGAGGTCCGGCGAGGGAGTGAAAGTCGTGTCGAGCGTGCCGTCCGAATTGAGCCGCAGCAGATTGTTGGTACCCGCCAGGGCGAGGTTGTTGAAGCCGCCGCCGACCAGAATTTTCCCGTCGGACTGCACGGCGCTGGCAAAGACCTGGCCCTCGATCCTCACGTTCGAACCGGGATCGAAGCTCGTGCGAAGGGCTCCGTTCGCGTCGAGCCAGGCGAAGTTGGCCATCGGCGCCGGGATCGGCGTGATTCCCGCGCGGACGACAACCGCGTGCACGGGCCCGTTGGCGTCCGGCCGGAAGTTCGTGTCCGGCGAACCGTTCGTGTTGAAGCGGGCGAGATTCGCCGTGAGCGCGCCGCCGAGGGAGGAGAACGTTCCGCCCAGGATGGTCTTGCCGTCGGGCTGGACGGCAATGGCGTCAATCTGGAGGCCCGGCTGGCCGCTGATTCCGGCATCGAAGGCCGTATCGACAGTGCCGTTCGCGTTGAGACGGGCGACCTGCGTACGGAGCACCAGGGCCCCACCGTTCGGGGCAAGCCGGGTGAACGATCCGCCTAGCAGCGCCTGGCCATTCGACAGCAGCGCAAGCGCACCGGGCCGCGTCCCCAGCTGGCCCTCGGGATTCGGATTGTAGGACGTATCGACGCTGCCGTCCGAATTGAGGCGCGCCACGTTCATCCGGCTCACGCCTCCGATCGTGGTGAAGGATCCGCCGACAAGGATTCCCCCGTCGGACTGGACAGCGAGGTGGCTGACCAGGCCGTTTGCATCCGGGTTGAAGCTCGAGTCGAGCGTGCCATCGACGTTGTAGCGGGCGATGCGGTTGCGCGGGACGAAGTCGGGGTCGGACGAACCGGCCGCCCTGACAAACGCGCCGCCGATGATCACCTTTCCGTCCTCCTGCACCACCAGGGTCTGGATGGCGCGACCGCCTCCCGTGGCGCCGCCCGGGTGGATCGTGAAGGTGTGGTCGAGCGTGCCGTCGGCATTGATCCGGGCCACGAAGTCGCGGGGAAAATCGAGGTTGCCGCCATTCGTTCCCGCGACGCCGGTGAACGTGCCGCTGAACACGATCTGTCCATTGGACATCTCGCGGATGGTGTGGACGGTGTCGTTCGTGTTCGGATCGAAGCTGGTGTCCACCGTGCCGTCCGTATTCAGCCGCACGATATGGTTGCGGACCACGCGCGTCGTCGCGCCGTTCGGCAGGAGGAAGGTGAACAGTCCGCCGACAAGGATCTTGCCATCCTTGGCGACGACGATGGTCGACACGTTGAAGTTCGGCTTAGGGTCGAAACCCGTGTCGAGGGTCCCGTCGGCATTCAGCCGCGCGATATAGCTCCTGGTGACTCCGTTGACCTCGGTGAAATTGCCGCCGATCAGGACGCCGCCGTCCGCCTGGGCGGCGACGGTCGTCACCGCTCCGTTGATCACCGGCGCAAAGCCCGTGTCGATGGCCCCGGATGGATGGACACGCGCGAGGAAGTTGCGCGTCAATCCGCCGACGCTGGCGAAGTTTCCGGCAAGCAGGTACTTCCCATCGGTCTGAACGGCAACGTCGAGGACGCGTCCGTTCGTATTCGGATCGAAGGTAGTGTCGACCGACCCGTCGTTGTTGAGCCGCGCATACTGGTTGCGAATGACGGCCTGTGCGGAATCGGACTGATTTCGAAACTGGTTGAAATTGCCTCCGACGAGGAGCTTGCCGTCCGCCTGCTGCTCGATCGTGTAAATGTGAAAGTTGGGCGTGGGGTTGTAGAGCGTGTCGAGTGTCCCGTCGGCATTGATTCGGGCGAGGTACTGCCTGGGAACCTCGGACCCGGTGACGCCGAACACGCGAACCGTCGTGAACCGGCCTCCAATCACGATCTTGCCATCCGACTGGAGCTTGATGGCGGAAACCGCTCCATTCGGCCTCGGATAGAACGTCCGATCAACCGTGCCATCGATATTCAGACGCATGGCGTACGGGAATGCCGCCGCGACAAGCGCCCCGTTGGGCTGGAGCGAAGTGAACGCGCCGCCGATGAGCGCCTTGCCGTCCGGCTGGATGACGATGACCTCGATCTCGCGGTCGGGCATCGGATCCCAGTTGAGATCGATGGTACCGTTCGTGTTCAGGCGCACCAGCCGGCTGCGCGACACCACCGCCCCGCCATTGGGCTGAAGCTCGGTGAAATAACCCCCGACCAGCGCCCTTCCATCGGCCTGGACGGCGGCCGAAAGCACGGGGAGGTTCGGGCTCGGGTTATAGGCGCCGTCGACCGTTCCGTCCGCGTTGAGTCGGGCAAGGTAGCGGCGCGAAACGACAGCTCCTCCGTTCGGCTGCAGCGAAGTGAACGCGCCGCCGGCGATGATCTTCCCGTCAGTCTGGAGCGCGAGAATGTTGACCCGCGCATTCGCCGACGGGTTAAAGCTCGTGTCGAGCGTGCCGTCGGCATTCAGGCGCGCGAGCCGCTGCCTGGCGACACCACCCACGCTGGAGAAATCGCCGCCGATCAGGACGCGCCCGTCATTCTGCAGGACCAGCGTGTAAACCGGGCCGACGACCGCCGGATTTCCGAAAGTCGTGTCGACGGTGCCGTCGACGTTGATACGCACGACGCCCGCGCGGGACACCGCGGAGCCGCCATTCGGGCTAAGCGAGGTGAAGTTACCCGCAACCAACAACTTGCCGTCCGACTGTTTTACCTGCGCGTAGACGATGCCGTTGAAATTCGGGTCGAAGCCATCGTTCGACGTCGGCGTGCCGGCCTGGGCCCGGAGGGCAGCATCTGGAAGCAGGAGGGAAACGAAGAGTGCGAGCCCGGCAGCAAGGACAATTCGGGAGAGGGCCGGGCAAGAAATCGAAGGAAGCGGCATGGATCTGGGGCTGTTGGCGACGATCAGGAAATTCGGAGCGTTATTGGCAGAGCGGGCGGGCGCAAGCCACTAGAAAGACCGGATGGGGAGCACTCTTAGGGAACGGATGGCAAAGGAGCCGGGGCGTCCGCGGGCGACCACCCGGGGCGTCGATACCAGCTCCTTAGAATCCCGGGGCGCAGCAAGGTTCCGGCAAATCCGCTGGCCCATTAGCGCCATCCCTCCGCCCCAATACGTCGCCGCGCTTGCATTGGCGACAGCTTTGGCTAACTCAGGGTTTCCGATGAAATTCCCCACCCTGCTTGTCCTGGCCGCCTCCTTCGCGGCCGTTTCGCCCGCCGCAGCCGCCGAGCTGCAGGTTGGCGATAATGCACCCCCCGTGATCGGGATCACCGAAACCGGTGCCCCGCTTCAGTTCAGAGACTTCTACGGAAGACAGGAATATACCTTGGTTTACTTCTATCCAAAGGCCTTCACGAAGGGATGCACCGATCAGGGCTGCTCGCTCCGCGATGCCTATGAGGAACTCACTGCAAAGGGCATCGGGGTCATCGGAGTCAGCCTCGATACCGTCGATGAACAACGACGTTTCAAGGAGGAGCACGGTCTGCCCTTCACGTTGATCGCCGACACCGAGAAAGCGGTCGTCAACGCCTTTGGCGTTCCCGCAGCTCGTGTGGCGCAGCGCTCAGCCTACCTCATCAAGGACGGCAAAGTCATTTATGCCGACTATCAGGGAACGACTACCGAGCAGGCGGCCGTGATCCTGAGGTTCATTGCTGACACGCAGGGCTGACACCCATTTTCCTTCGCTCGGCCGCCCGCATCACTTGCGGGCGGCTTTTTTGTGTCTTTGCCAGCGACCACACCGTCCGCCAATCCGGGGAGTACGTCGTGAGTCCCCGCTGCGGGCCTGGACAAGCCTCCCAGGCATCACCCGCGCGGCTCTATAGCTCGGCGTCGTTGCCTGCCTCGAGCAGGCCGGCACCGGGGTCGATCCTCACGCGCTCGAGCCATTGTGCCATCAGCGGATCGCGCGCCGTGAAGTCCAGCGGCCAGGGCGCGGCGACGATGTCGATCACGTGAAGCATGCCGTCAGTGCCACGCACGAAATTGCGGGCATGCAGGTCGGCCACGAGGAAAGGGACGCCGTCGAGGAACAGGAGCCGCGGGTGATCGCGGTTCGCCCTAAGGAAGCGGGAGGGAATCTCGGCCAGTCCCTGCGGCAGGCTCCGGGACATGTCCTCTCCCTGGGCCAGCGTGTCCCCGAGCACCTGCTTCGCGATCAGGATGCCCTCGTGGGTCACACCGACGACTTCCGTCGCCGCGCCCCCAAGGGCATGGATCAGCAGTAGCTTTTCAAGCAGGCCGCGATAGTCGCCCAGATGCGCCTCGGCCTGCAGCAGCGCCTCGTCGCCACGTCGGAATCCGAAGACACTGCCGATTGTCTTCTCCTCCCGGGGAAGGTAGAACTTGTACACGGATCCGTCCTCCTCCGACGCAAACGCCCAGGCCTCGACACCGCCACCGATGCGGCGCAGCTTGGGATTCGCCTCCTCGAGCGGATTCTCCGCCTCTGCCGGGAAACCGTAGTCCTCCAGCCGGCAGAGCGGCAGGAGTTCCCGGAATGAACGGATCGAATCGCCGAGCGCCGCCCAGGCGCCGCCCGCGCCCGCGCGGAGGATAACTTGGTGGTGCGCGCGGGGGGCGGGGTGGCAGTCCGAATCTGCGCGGCGACCGCATTCCGCTGCCGCCGCGCCGAGGCGAGCGAGCGCTTCCAGTCTTCGCTCGTGATCGTCTTGAAGAGACTGTCGCTCACCGGCGCCGGGAAGGTGCCGGCCGCGGATGCGTGTCGCTTTCCCCGTGAAGGGGTCTTCGAAGAATCGGTCATTGCTCAAAGTTCGGCCCGCCTTCCCCTGGACGCAAACGGAAGTTGCTGCCGCTTATCGTTCGGTTGCCGACAGGTTATTCGCGCGCCCGGAAATGCGGTCTGGCAGTGCCTGGGGCTCACCGAAAAACGTGTCTCAAATCCCGCCGACACGCCCGAGGCGCGCCGCGATATCCGCCTTCAGCCTGTCCACTTGCGCGAGGGTAAACTCGGCAATCGAGAGGTTCTGGTCCCTGGCCAATGGAGTCAGGTCCATCGCCCAGGTGACCGATGTCGCGGCGTCGCCTACCCGGGGCTGGTGAAATGTGGCGTTTGCCGCACGCCGGCCGAGGGTGCCGAGGTCGTAGCGCTTGCCGCCCTCGATCTGCGAGCGGAAGACCGCAATCAAGTCCGCCGCGAGCTTCGGATCCCCGCTCGAATCGAGCGCCACCTTTTCGGCGTCGTCCAGCCAGTCGAGGCCTCGCCATACCTCGCAGCCGAGCACCCGGCCCGGACGGTGATTGGAAGGCAGTCGTCGCAACGCCTCGATGCACCGCGCCATGACCGCCGCGTGGGTGTCGTGCTTGTCGGCCGGGTTGTGAAGGTACACCACCCGCGGCCGCGCAGCGGCGAGGATCGAATCGAGATCGGTGGCAACCGCATGGTCTCCTGCCTTCACCGCCGCACTCGGGTGCCCGAGCTGCACCTGGACTGCGTATTTCCCCAGGCTCGCGGCGGACCGTTGCTCCTCCCGGCGGACCGCGACCATGCCGGCGTTGTCCAGCGAGGCAAACGGACCCGTTCGTGGCGAACCGGCACCGTCCGCCACAACCACCCCGCCAAACGCCAGTTCCTGCGACCCGCGGCAGGCGAGGATCGCATCCGCCGCCATGATCTCGATGTCGTCGGCATGCGCAGCAATGCAGAGGTGAGTCACTCGACCGAACGCCGCCTCCGGTTTTCCACCGGAGGGAACGAAAACATCCGCATCTGGCCGGGAGAATTTCATCGGGATATCAGAAGGGCGGTCGCTCACGCAATCGTACTCATTCTCGTTCTCTTTCTCGTTCTCTCAACACAACCGCCAACTGGGTGCCGTCTGCAAAGAATTCGAAGGGAATCGATAAGGATTTCCGATGAGAGAACGAGTACGAGAAAGAGAAAGAGAAAAATTCAAACCAACTGCCCGACACCGGGCATCTTCGGCAAATGGGTAGTCTTTTGCCCGCATTCTCATCGCTTCGCTCCTCCGAACAATTGCGGAGGATAAATCCCCTGCTCGACCAGCGCGGCGATGGCGGCCTGAACCCTCGCCCTCTCCTCGCGATGAGTGACGCCGAACCAATCGCCGCGGACCGGGAGCACCTTCACGGTGGCGATGCCCGCCCCGATCATGGTCGACACGGCAGTCGGCAGGTAGAACTCGGCCTTCGGGTCGTTCCCGTGCGCTTCCAGGAAATCGCGAAGCTGGCGGTCGAGCGAGGCGAACAGCCCGGGCGTAAATCCGAAGCAGTTCATCGAGACGATCTCTTCCCCGGTGAGTCCCGATTGCCCGAGCTTTTCACGGTCGATCGCCGTGTGTTCCTCGATGTGCCGGAGCATGCCGTCATTCGCCACTTCGCAGATTCCCCGCGAGACAGCGCCGTGTTCCGATAGCGTCCGATCCAGGCGATAGCCGGCCATGGCAAAGCGTAGCGGCTCCTGTTCGGCGCGCTGCGCCGAGAGGAATCCACCGAGCTGCGCAAAGGCGTCGGCCCCGAAGAAATCGTCGGCTCCGATAACCATGAACGGAACCGTGAGCGCCTCACGTGCGCACCACACGGCATGGCCCGTTCCCCACGGCTTCGCGCGCTTCGCATGCGACGAAAACCCCTCCGGAAGCGCGTCGAGCGTCTGCTGCACGTAGTCGACCTCAATCACGCCCTCGTACTTGGAGCCGATCGTCTCCCGAAACGCGTCCGCAATGTCCGGTCGGATAACGAACACGACGCGATCGAATCCGGCGCGGACGGCGTCGAACACCGCGTAGTCGAGCAGGATCTCGCCCGAAGGCCCGACCGGATCGATCTGCTTGAGTCCGCCATAGCGAGAACCCATGCCCGCCGCGAGGATCAGGAGTGCCGGACCGATCATCGATGCAGCAGATTCCATCACCGCGGTCGGTGCAAGCTGGCAAGGTGATACAGGGACAATGGACACCGACGGCCGTAACTATCAACGGCTCCCGGGTGTCCTGCCTTTCGCAACGTCATGAAGCTGCTGCTGGTGATCATCGCTTGGACAATCCTCCTCGCCCTTTGCTGGCCCTCGCACTGGTCGTGCCGGTGCTGTGGCTCGTCGCCTGGATTCTTTCGATTCCTCTGCGAGCAGTCGCCATCGTCCTCGGCGGGTTGCTTGCCCTGCTGCGCGCACTCGCATTTCTCCCAGCGCGCCTGCTTGGCCACTGAACAGTCGGATCAGGCGGGGAGCAGCCCACCGACGTCACGGCGGCGCAGCGATAGCCGGCGGAGGGGTGAGTGCGGGCAGATCCACCGGATCGCCCGGTCCGATGACGCCGGTGACAAGTATTGCGTCCTGCCACGTTACCGACGGAAGCGTTGCCACGGGAAAGTTCCCAGATGATCCGCCATTGGCGATCCACCGTCCCGGCTCGAGGCGCGCGGCCCGGGTGAACAGGTTCTCGAGCAGACGTGATCCCTCGGGAAGAACCGGTGGCCAGCGCGGTCCCGGGTTGCCTCGCTCAAGCGCGACGGGACGCCCTGGCGGCACCTCGGCAGCAATCCAGGTTCGGTAGAGCGGGTCCACATAAACCAGGTCGCGAAGCTCCGCCGCGAACGTGGACTGCACCATGGGCGATCCCGCAGGGCGGCCTTCGACCAACGTCAGGTTTCCGGTCGCCGCGACCAGGCTTCGGATGTGCTGTGCCCCCGCCCAGTGACTCCGGAACCAGTCGCCTCCGGCACGGCCCGCAATTCGCTCGAGAAGCGAGGGCCGCCCCGTCGAATCGAAATCCTCCACCGAGAGATTCGCCATGAGCACGGAGTCCTCGAACGCGAAGCCGCGCGAGCCAAGCGTCCCGGTCCGCGCGACCTGGTCCTGGAAGACAACCGCCTGCTCGTTGTCTGGAAACGACACAACCACGACGTCGCGGCGGCCCGTGCCGCCGATGCCGTCCCAGAGCACGATGCAGCCGAAGAGCGCCGCCGTGAAGAGAATGGTCAGCACCGGCATGGTGAAGAAGAGCCGGTGGCGACGGCCGTGGGGAGCCAGCACGAAGATGTTGAGCGGACCGGCAATGATCGCAAAGCCCGCGATGATCACCGCGGCCCACGTGCCGCCCGCAGCATTGCCGGATCCTTCCGCTCCAGGTGGGGCCTGCGGACGCAGGAATTCGCGCGACGGGATCGTGGTCGTCGGCGTGTGCATCAGCATCAGCGCGATCAGGTCGGACTGCTGGGCCGGCTTGATCCAAGCCGATCCGTCGAGGTTTACGTCCTCCGAGATCACATAGTCATCCATCGAGAACGGCAGCCTCGTGATGCGCCCCAATCCGACACGTTCGACCTCGAGCGGCACCCGGGACTGGAGCGGCCCGCGCCCGGTATCGTCGAACACGGTCGGCTCGATGTAGAGCAGGCCGCCTTGCAGGATCCAGCGTCTCAGCGACTCGTGCTGGGCAGTTGTAAGCCGGTCGTACTCCACTTCGCGAACCAGCAGTGCGTGATACGGCGACCAGATTCTCCAGTCCGCCGGCATCGCTTCGATTGCGAGGGGAGTGACGTTCGCAGTGCCCTTCAGCCGCCCCGTGAGAAAGGCACGCGCGAGCAGAGGTGCCAGGCGAGGGCTTGCCGCAACGGGAAGCGCAAGGCTTGGCTCGCCCGGACGTATCTCGTCGAATGACAGGAGTGCCGCACCCGCGATGCCCGGTCCGGTCACCGCAATGTCAACGGCCGCGATGCCGGCATTCGATCCTCCAGCAGCGGGAGATGGCGCGGGATTCCTGGTGACGGATCCCACCGCAAAGCCGCGGACGACCGTGCCCTGTACCGGCCCGGGCAAAAAGTAAGTTGAGGTGTCAGGTGGCAGTGAACCAAGCAGCGGTTTCGGCAGCATCCATTCCGGTCCGGTCTCGAACCAGAGCACTGATCCTTCATGAAGCTGGGATCCCGCGAAATCGGCCTGGCCAGGCGGCTCGGTTGAGATGGACACCTGGTCACGCGACTGGAGAAATCCGTAGCGAAGCAGCATCGCACGGGCTTCCGCCGCCATGCGATCGGTCGAAGGCTGCCCGTCTTCGGATACGCCCGAGTCCAGGGCCAGCAGCGCCGCGGGCTCGACGAAAGAGATCGTGCGAATCAGCTCCCCTTCCCTGCCCGACCGGTGAAGGTTCACGATCGTGCCCGGCGGAAGCGGCTGGCCCGTGGAGAAAGGCAGCAGCCGGGAACTGCCGGTCTGGTGAAACGTCGTGAGCCAGGCGACCGGGTCGCCCGGTCTTCCGTAGGCCAGGGCCGTTACCGTAACCGTCTGCTCAACCCCGCCCGGGAGGGAAAGAAGGCCGGTGTCGCCGAGCGCACGGCGTGCCGCGGACTCGGCAGTCACAGAGGAGCTGAGGTTGGCCCAGGCCGACGAGCGCGGGGCGGCGCCAACCGCCGGATCGGGAATCGTCTCTTTGTAGACGAAGCGGCGGACGCTGCCCATGGTCGCGGTCAGCTCGTCCTCAACGTCAAACCCGAGCGGCAGCTGGTCGCCGGTGAGCGGTCGCTCGTTGAAGCCGATGGACATGCTCGCCTGCGCAATGCCGATCTTCTCGCCCGGCCGGTGCCCCGGCTCGATACGAGTCGTCCATTGAAGGCCGCCTGGAGGCACGCGCACGCCTGGAGGCAGCCTGAACTTCGATCGCACCCGCACGTCGAGACCGGCTACGGTCGGCGTCTCCGCCACCGCGGCCTGCGTCACCGGTCGCGGCGGAATCGGAACCGCACGGGTCGACGCCGGCACCTGCTCGAGGGTGAACGACGGTGCGGCGTCAGGCAGTGGCACGAAGTGCCAGGATTCCGACTGCTCCCCAGGTCCCGCCGAAATCTCGAAACGGCTGGCAATCGCCCCTCCCGATGCCGCGGCATTTCCCGACTGGAACCGGACCTGCCAGGTGCCCTCACGTGCGGAACCGTTCTGGACGCTGACGCGCACCGGCAGGAAGCCGAACTCCGGCAATGCCTGGACGGGAGTGTAGATCTGAAGGCGAACGCCTGAGTTCGCCAGAGTCGGCACCTGCAGCGTCGAATCCGCGCGCACCGAAACGCTGATAGCGGCGAGCAGCAGGACGGCAGCCGGGCGAGCGAGGCGTCTCATGGGGGTCAACCAGTGTCAGCAGGGTTCGGAGATCGACGCCAAGTAAATCCGCTGCTGCTTGATCTTCTCCTACTTCACCGCAGCCCAGACGCGCTGCACGTCGTCGTGGTCGTCGAGCGCCTGCAGGAATTCGCCGACCTCGGCCCGGGCTGTTTCGTCCAGGTCGGGATAGGTCTTCGCCAGATGGCCCAGTTCGCTTGTGATCACTTCCCAGCCATTCGAGGAGAGCCAGGTGGAGACGGAGTGGACCGCTGCCCGATCGGTGATGAACCGCGCCCCCGTGCGTCCCTCCGGGATGTCGTCGTTCTGATCGGAGGACAGCGGTTCGACATCATTGGCCCCGGCCTCGATCGCGGCCGCCTCGATATCGACGTTCGCATCCGGATGGTGCGCCTCGACGAGTCCGACATGGTCGAAGAGGAACTTGTTGCTGCCGGCCGGACCCAGCACGCCCTTGCGGAACAGCAGCCTGATCTCCGGCGCCGTGCGCTGGTGGTTGTCGGTGTAGACCTCCACGATCACCGGCACCTTGTGGGGCGCGTACCCCTCGAACATGAGGTGCTCGAGGACGAGCTTGTCGTCGCCCTGCCCCGCACCCTTCTTGACCGCGCGCTCGATCGCGTCGCGCGTGACGCTCGCCTTGCGGGCCTTTTCGAGCGCCGCGAACAGGCGGGCATTGGCCGCGGGATCGGGCCCGCCGAGCTTCGCGGCAACGCTGATCTCCTTCACCAGCTTGCCGACGATCTTTCCCTTGCGCTCGTTGACGATCGCTCGTTTTGCGTGAAGCCACTGGCGTCCCATGGGACGCGAAACGTAGGAGAAATCCGGCCCGGCTGGCTACGCGATTCTTGGGGGAAATCTGTGGACAGCGGGAATTCTCACAGAAGGGCGCTAAGATTGCGGAACCCCATCAATGTAATCCGTGAAATCCGTGGTTCAGATTGAATTTAACCACTGATAACACGGATTGGCACTGATTCGGTCGGGTATCGGTGGCCGGCAGCTTTAACCGCTGATTCGGGCCAACTCAACGTGACCGGCTGCCAGATATCCGACCCATAATTCTACTCTGCGGGCTCTGCGATCTCTGCGGGAAAGGATCGAAAGGTTCGTCGCTCGACCTGCAATACCCGTGGTCAATCCCCACGGACTCTTTCTTCATTCCTTTGATGCCCGCGTCCTACGGCTGCGGATGATCGCCAGGAGCGCCTCGAAGTCCGCATCGCGGGTACCGCTGTCGATGACATGGTCGAATGTTTCGGCCTGCTTCAGCTCAGCCTCGGCGGTCGCCAGCCGGCGGGCGATCTCTGACTCGTTGTCGAGTCCGCGCCCCCGAAGTCGTTCGACTAACAGGGTCGGTTCGATGCGCACGAACACGGCCACCAGGGCTCGCCTCAGGATCGGATTCGTCGCTGATGCCCGCCGCAGGCTCGCGACTCCCTGGACGTCCAGATTCATCACGAGGCTCTGACCGCTGCCCAGCGGACCAAGTACACTGTCGACCGGCGTGCCGTACCTTCGTTCGCCATGGACCCACGCCCATTCGAGGAAACGGCCGGCGGCGACACCCTGCTCGAACGCCTCGGGACTCAGGAAGTGATAGTCGACGCCGTCGCGCTCGCCGGCACGCGGTGCGCGGGTCGTGGCGGTAACGACCCGCGAGAAGCCCAGTCCCGCGCCGACCAACCTGTCGCACAGCGTGCTTTTTCCCGAACCCGCCGGGCCGGCGAGCGCGACCAGAAGCGGCGCGGCACTGCCGGCCTGATTCGAGGCGGACGCTGGAGACTGCGGGTCGGACATCGTCAGTGTGCCCAGTCGAATCGCGGACGCCGGGGAGTCGAGCGCTTTCCGGTCAGAGCACGGTTCACAGCCTTCGAGCTTCGATCCTTTCCCGCAGAGATCGCAGAGAAGAATGTTGGTTCGGATATCTGGCAGCCGGTCAACTTGAACTGGCCCGAATCGGCGGCCATCAGCGTATATCAGCGTTTTGGCATTTCCGACTGCCCACCATTTCTTCCCTTAGCGACCTTCTGTGAAAAAATCTGCTGACTACTGATTACAGGGATGGGGTTCCGCAATCTTGGCGGTCTTCTGTGAAATTCTGCCCCTGATCACCCGGCTCAGTACGAGAACGCCACGCCGACGAGCAGAATTCCGTACCCAAACATGGCTCCGCCAACAACCCGGGCGCGGTTGCCCGGATGAAATACCCAATCGAAAAAGTCGCGTAGTCTCCAGGGCTGCGCCCCGAGCCAGATCGCGGCGAACACGGCCAGGAACACCGGGATCTTGTAGAGGTAAATCTGCGGGTGGTCGTAATTCATGTACCCTGCATCCAGCAGGGGCGTTGCAGCCATCAGCGCGAGCACCGCGAGCCCGCGCACCGCCAGGAAATCGGGAACGCAGACGAACGAGAGCACCGCGAGCACTGCGAAAAATACAAGCAGCAGGTTCCGGTAATCCCCGAAATCCGCCGAGGGCAGATTCCAGATCCGGTAAAGAAACCACGCCGCCCCGGCCGTGAAGAAAATGCCGGCCGCCCTCATCGAGCGCGGCAGCCGCTTGAGCGACGTCGCCACGCTCCGGCTGCCGGACGCGAGCCCGCCCCCAAGCGCAACCAGGAGCAACCCGGGGATCAACGTGGCAGCAGTAAGTGACATGGATTATAGGGGGATCGAATCGTTCTCGTTCTCGTTCTCGTTCTCGTTCCGGCAATTCTCAATCGACCTAGGCTATCCCGACGAGATCTCCGTACGGGGCCTGCTCTTCCCTAACCTCCCCCGAAAACCGAGAAATAAGTCCGGCCGTCATCGACACGACGTTCAGCAGGATCGTCTTGCCCACGGTCGCCTCATCCGGTGTCAGGACATTTTTAACGGTAAGAATGTCGAGACAGGCGGCACATTCGACAGCTGAACCCCTCGCGATATCAAGAAACCGGCAGCGGTCGGCGGACGACCGTTTCCCGTTACCCTCGGCAAGGTTCAGTGCGACGCTCGTCGAAGCTCGGTCTAGTTGATCGCGCGCGGCTGTCCGTGGCGGGATTCGCTTCAGCACGGAATCGACCCAGGCCACGAACTGCAGCGCCTCCTGGTAGGCCCTGAGCTTTTCATGATCGAATTGGACAGCCATGGGCGCAGGAGAACGAGAACGAGGAAAGAGAACGAGAACGATTTGGAGATCAGCCCCCCTACACCCGCTCCAGCGCGCCATACAGCGTGCTCACCGACGCCCGCTCGACCCTTAGCCTCTGAAGCGTCCCGTACAGTTCCGGCCCCGCGTCGAAGATCGCGACCCGGTTGCCGCGGGTGCGGCCGGTCGCATGGGTCCCGGTCGGATCCGGGCCTTCGACAAGCACTTCCTGGGTATGGCCAACCAGGCCGGAAGCACGCCGCAGGGAATTCCGCTTCAGCAGGTCGAGCAGCACCTGGTTGCGCGCCTCCAGCACCGGCTCCGGAACCTGGTCTGCCATGTCCGCCGCCGGAGTGCCTGATCGAACGGAGTACTTGAAGATGTATGCCATGTCGAAGTCGCACAGCTCGAACAGCTCACGCGTCTGGTCGAAGTCCTCATCTGTCTCGCCCGGGAAACCGACGATGACATCGGTCGAAAAGTGCATGTCGGGCCGCACGGTTCGCAGCGCCTCGACGATCTGCCGGTAGCGCTCGCGATTGTAGGGCCGGTTCATCGCCCGAAGGATCCTGTCGCTTCCCGACTGCATGGGCAGGTGCACGTACTCGCAGAGCTTGGGAAGCCTCCCGTACGCCGCGACCAGGTCATCCTTGAATCCCCTCGGGTGCGGCGAGGTGAAACGGATTCGCTCGATGCCGTCGATTGCGTGCACACGCTCGATGAGCTGCACAAACGGCGACACCCCGCCCGGCCGGTTGTAGTCGCGGCGGCCGTAGCTCGTGACTATCTGGCCGAGCAGCGTGATCTCGCGCACGCCGCGCGCCGCCAGGACGCGGCATTCCCCGACGATCTCTTCCATCGGGCGCGAGCGCTCGTCGCCACGCGTCTTCGGAACGATGCAGAATGCGCACCGCATGTCGCAGCCCTGCTGGATCGAGACAAAGGCGCTGACTTGAGCCGCAGGCTCAACCCCGGGCTTGTCGAGCGGATTGAGCGTCTCCCGATCCTGGGCAAGCAGGTGATCGCGGATCGTGTTCTGGGAGCCCTCCTCCTCGCCGATGTCGACGATCGACTTGCCCACCGGCAGCCCCGCCTCGCGCGCCGCCCTCAAGTTGTCGAGATAGCCCGGCACCTGGTGGAACTTCTGAGTGCCGATGACAAGGTCGACGTCGGGCAGGCGCTCGAGCAGCTCGGCGCCGCGGTTCTGCGCCATGCAGCCGAGGATCCCCAGGATGAAGTCGGGGTTGCGACGCTTGCGTGCCTGGAGGTAGCCCGCCTTGCCGATGGCCTTCTGTTCCGCAGCATCGCGCACGCTGCACGTGTTGAGCAGCAGGATGTCGCAATTGTCCTCGTCACCCACAATCCGGTAGCCGCGCGCACGCAGCATTGCCGCGACAGCCTCGCTGTCGCGTTCGTTCATCTGGCAGCCGTACGTCTTGATGAAGACCCGGTTCACGAGCGCAGAATCTGCGAATTCCGAATTGCGATTGGCGAGTGCCGAATTCCGGTCCCGGGGCAGGCCACTTGATGCCGGCCCGGCCGAAAATGGCTTTGGATTCAGCCGGGAGCCCTCCAGACTGGGCACGCCCGGCAACCGATTCCCGGCCGATGAAACCCGCAAACCGCAAACCCCAACCGGCAATTGGCGATCGGCAATCGGCATTGCCCATCCGGGCCTTCCAGTGGGATCTCGCGCGCCAGCAGGAGCGGCTGGAGTGGCTGATCGGCGAGCTGCCGCGACACGCCGACTGGGGTTACCAGGAGCTGTACCTGCATCTGGAGGACTCGGTCGAGTATGCCAGCCTGCCTGGCGTGGCCCGCCCGGGTGCCTACCGCCGGCGCGAGATGGACCGGCTCGTGAAGGCGGCGTCAAAGGCTGGAATCGGCGTGGTTCCGATCGTGAACCTGCTCGGCCACACGCAGTACCTGATCAAGGTGCCGGAGCTGCGCGACCTGAACGAGCTCCGGAAACCGGACGGCCGCGCCGAGTCAGCCGGGCAGGTCTGTCCGGTGCACCCGCGCACGCTCGAGGTCGCCGAGCGGCTTATCCAGGACGTCGTCCCCTGGTGCACGGCCGGCAAACTCCACGTCGGCCTCGACGAATCCTTCCAGCTCGGCCGCCACCCGCTGAGCCGCGCGGACATCGCGCGCCACGGACTCGCCGGACATTTGTCGCGGTATGTCTGCCGCCTTGAGGCGCTCGTCCGTGCGCACGGCCTGCGTCTCGGCATGTGGGCGGACATGCTCTACTTTCTGCCGCAGGCGATCCGGCGGCTCCCTGCCGGCATCATCGCCTACGACTGGTACTACCATGCCTTCGGGCGCCACCCTAGGGTCGAGCTGTTCAACTTTGCCGAATCCGACCTCGCACGCCCGCTGCAGGCACAGGGCATCGAATACTGGGGGTGCCCGATGAACGGCGCGTTCCGACACGAGCCGATTCCCGTATTCGGTGAACGCATGGCGAATATCCGCTCCTGGTGGGAACGGTGCTCCCGCGTGAAGGCCGGCGGCATGCTCGTCACATCCTGGGAACCCAGCCGCCTCGCGACGGAGCTGACCAGCGTCGTGAACGCCGCCGCCGCCTCTCACTGGCTCGACCGGGACAACCCGGACGACGCCACAGCGCTCTCGCGCGGATTCGATCGTGCGCTGGGCAGTGCCGCCTCGGCCCGCACAGCACTCGAGTCCGATCGATTCCCTTTCTCAGGCTATGCACGCTGGGACAGCAACCTCCGTTGGGACCTCGGACCGTCGGACCTGAAGCAGCACGGGGCCGAACTTGTCGCACTGAACCGCATCGAGCGCAGCGCGCGCAGCCTGCCGCCCGCGATAGCTTCAAGCATCGCGTTTCGCCGCCACCTCGCCGAGCGCGACGTCTTCATCCGGCACAATGCCGCCATGGTATTCCAGCTCCGCCGCTGGCTGGCGGCACCCCGGCCGTCCGCGGCGAAAGTCGACCACGCCATCGATTCGCTGGCCGCCGAGGCCCGGCGGTTCAGCGCGTCGCACTGGGCGGCAAGCCACGCGGCACGCACCCTGTGGCGCAGGACCCGTCCTGCCGACTCCGAGGGGCCGAACCTCGCGCAGCTCCATGCCGATTCCGAAAGGCTTCATGCCTGGCAGCACTGGCTGATCCATGCCCGCCGGCATCCCGCGATGATCCGGCAGGCGACTCCCTTCTGCGGCGTCTGGCAACTCACGTTCACCGTGCGCAACGTTTGTCCCGCCGCCCAGGAGATACTGGTTGAACAGCGCGGCCCCGACCGCGGCTGGACCGTGCTGCACCGCCGCTTCACGATCGAGTTCCTCGCGGCCGGCGCGCGCCCCCGGGCGGACATTCGCCGGACTTTCAGCGTCCCCGTCGCCTCCCCGGATTGCCGGCTTCGCATCGCGATCCGTGGGATCGGCCAGGTGCGGATCGGCCAGCCCATGCTGACCGATGGCATGAAGCGCATGGTTCCGAAGGGCTGGGCCGCATCCGCCTGGAAGCCGCTCGGGCGTGCCGCACCCCGAAAGGGATTTCCGCGGTTCGATCGCGAGCGCAACACGGCCGCAATCGCGCTCGAGTTCTCCGGGAAGTAGCGGAAGCCGCCCTGCCTCGCCCGCCGGGCTTTCGGATCTGCCGACGGAAACGCTGGCGCATTCCGCTACTACGTCCGAAGCCCGGCCCAGCTTCGTTACTCCGGCATTGGCTCGTCCACTTCGCGGAGTTCGCCGATGTCCGCACCGAAATCGTAGAGGCTTTCGTTCAGAAATTCCTCGATCCGCCGGAACACGGCGCGACGGGTCTCGAAGGACCCGTTCACGAAGGATCCGGAAATCACCATCCGCTGCACGTTCAGTCCCTGCAGCCCAAAGCCCAGGCTGCCGATCAGCGAGGCAAGCGATGTCGTGTCCGTCGAAAAGTTGTTCGAGATGAGCAGCGCGGGTTTCGAGAAATCCCCTCGGTCGATTGCCGCCGCGAGCTCGGCATCGCCTCTCCGCGACTGCCGGACGAATTCCGTGCGGATCAAGCTCCGGAAATCGTAGGTGCGGCTGAAGTCGAAGGACGGCTGGATGAGCATTGCGTCGACCTCGTTGGCGGGTTCCGCGGCTTCCTCCTCTTCCGCTGCGAGAGCATCGCCTCCCGACGCCAGCTGCGTGGCGCCTATCGCGTTGATGACCGAGAAGTCGACCGTCTGATCCCAGTCCGCGGGACGCTCCTGCGCCCAGGCCGTCAGGTTCGTGGGTGCATTGATCCCGATCGCGGCCCGAAACACATCCGGCCGGGTCTGCACAGCCTTGAGCGCCAGGTAGCCGCCAAAGCCCTCCCCCATCACGATCACGCGGGTGAGATCGACCGGACGCGACGCGGCGAGCCAGTTCGCCGCGGCGATCAGGTCCTGAATCGGTATCGTGTCGATGCCTTCCTGGATCGCGGTGAGGTGATTGCGCCCGAGGCCGGCGGAACCACGGTAGTTGAGACGCATCACGACGAGCCCCATGTCGGCCAGCATTTCCGCCTCACGATTGAAGCCCGGGGCTGCCCGGTCCCAAAGCCCCGGCGCGCAGTAGATGAGCAGCGGAGGCGGATCGACGATCGAATCCTTGGGCAGCGTCACGTAGCCGCTGAGTTGCACCCCATCAGTCGTACGGAACGCGAAGGACGTCGACGCATTGAGCTCCGTTGAGGCGAGCCATGGAGCCCTGCTGCGGAACTGTTCCAGCGCGCGCTCTTCCCCCCGGTTATAGATATATATGGCGCCCGGATCTTCCTCCGAAGAAACGCGCAGGACAAACCTGGTCCGTTCCTCGTCCCAGGAAAGGATTTCAACCGCGTGGCGCGGGAGTTCCGCGTCCACTATGGCCTGGAATTCCGCCAGCTCGGGATCGAGCCAACGGGTGCGGGGACGCAGGCTAGAATATCGGATGCCGACCAGTCGCCGTTCGTGCTCGTCGAAAACCAGGATACCGCTTGTCGCGGACGGGTCGCCATTCGCCAGGTCCACGCCCGTGACATCCGGAGCCAAGTCCACGCGCTCGCGCGTGCGGAGATTGAGCGAGTAGATGCCGTAGGTGTCCCGCCCGATGCTCGAGGCGATGTAAACGACGTCCGGGTCGAAATCGAAAGCCAGTGGATAGGATCGTTCGCCGAACCAAGTCTCGGGCCGCACGTCGAATTCGCCGCGCGTTCCGATAACTTCCTGACGGAAGCTGCGCTGGCCGAGATGTTCATCGAGCGCCGTGGGCATGATGTAAGGATGGACCGAGGGCTTCCCACGCTCCGTATACGAGAAACGGTATTTGTCCCGTCGCAGCGATGTCTCGTACAGGATGCGCGGCCAGCCGGTGCGATCGTAGATCATGACGCCGGTGCTCGAAGCCTCGGGATTCGGGGGGGCCGGGGGCAGCGGATCGTCAGCCGGTCCCGGCTCCGGCGGCGGAAGGATCAGGTTGCCCGGCCCGTAGAGCGCGATCTGGTCAGGGACATACAGTGCGCCGCGACTCGCAATCTGAAGGTCCCCGGTGCGAACGTTCGCACGATACAGGTTGGCCAGCCGGTCCGGGCCGATCAGGGCCGAGCTCTCGATGTAAATGGAATCCGGATCGTTCGACGGGAATGGCAGCACGCGGGCGGGCCCCGCGACGGCCCGGGTTGCCATGTTCTGGTAGTCGTTGACGATGCCGTCGTCACGCCGGCGCCAGAGCTGGACCGTCGCTGCGTTCGCGGGATCCATGGAGACAACGTCGCCTTCTGAGCTCTGGAGCACGAGGCTGTCCGTCGTCGCAAATCGGAGCGTTGTCAGCCGGCGGAATGGCACGTCTGGCTCGAGGGGGTCCTCGAGAGGCAGCGTCCTGATCCTGCGCGCCGGCAGGTCGGCGACATACAGCATGTGCCGCAGGCCTTCGTAGGCGGTGTACGCAAGGTACCTGCCATCTGGCGAAAGGGCGATCTGCTCGCCCAGGAGCGGCCGGTCGACGAGGGCAAGCTTCTCCTCGGAAAACTCCGCGCGCGCCGTCGAAATCTGGGACAGGACCGCGAGGCCTGCCAGGAGGCAGGCGCCGGGGCGTAAAATGCGGGAAATCATGGGCTGAGCGTTGTCTTTCGCCTCCTGGGGGGCGGTGGCCCAACCGGAGCATGCAGTCAGCTTTGACGCGACTGCACCTGAAGAGTTTCAGAAAAGATGATCCAGAGCTAAAGTCTCCCATTCCTGCGGGTTGCAAGCGGCTGAGGCAACCGATGGTCTGCAGGAGCCCTGGATGTCCGACCTCACTTCCATTGTCCGCCTTCTACAGTCTCCCGAACGCCCAACGGGCGTGCTGGCCACATTGGTCTCGGTGGAGGGTTCCTCCTACCGGCGCGAGGGCGCCCGCCTGTTTCTGGCGGACTCGGGATTTCTTTCCGGCTCGATCAGCGGCGGGTGCCTCGAGGAAGACATTCGAGCGCGGGCGAAGGCAGTCGCAACCTCGGGCCGAGCTGAGCTGGTCACCTATGACACCACTTCCGAGAACGACCTCGTGTGGGGCGTCGGGCTCGGATGCCACGGCATCGTGAAGGTTTTGCTCGAGCCGATACGCGAAATGCCGGCGTGGGCATCGGCCGTCGCCAGGAATCTGGAGAGCCGAACGCAAACCGGGTTGGGGGTTGTCTGGAGCCATCCCGATCCAGGCAGGCTCGGCACAATGCTTGCCGTGGCGATCGCGAGTACTGGCGGCGAATCCCGAGTATTTCGCGAAACAGTCCCTCCGCCACCCGCGCTCTTCGTATTCGGTGCAGGCGACGATGCCCGTCCCGTGGTTCGCCTGGCGGCAGGCCTCGGCTGGCATGTCGTGGTCGCGGATCCGCGGGCCGCACTGGCAACGCGCGACCGATTTCCCGAAGCCGCCTCGATCGTCACAGGCCCGGCGGAATCACTCGTCTCGCGTGCGGACCCCGAGCCCGGCGCGTATGCGATCGCGATGACGCATCACTACGTGCACGACAAACCGCTTCTTCGCGACCTGCTCGCAAGGCCCCTTGCCTACCTCGGCCTGCTTGGGCCGCGCAAGCGGGCCGAGCGCATCCTTGGCGATCTCGGCCTCGAGGGGGAGATTTCCCGAATTCACGCGCCAGTCGGACTCGATCTCGGGGCGGACGGACCCGAGGAGGTCGCGCTCTCGATCCTCTCGGAGATGCAAATGGTGCTCGGCCGCCGCGACGGGCGTCCCCTCCGCGAGCGCACCGGCCCCATCCACGGGAAAGGGACATGAACAAAAATGACAAGGAGGGCGGGGCTGATGCCGCTTCTCCCGGGCGGAAACCGTCCGCTGGCCGGCAATTCGGCATCGTGATCCTCGCCGCCGGGCCGTCGACGCGAATGGGCCGGCCGAAGCAACTCCTGAAGTTGGGAAACACTCCCCTGCTGGCCCGCGTAGTGGAGGAATGCCTGGCGTCGCCGGCATGGCCGGTCGTCGTCGTGCTCGGGGCTCACGCCGACGAAATCCGGCCGGCCCTTGCCCGCCAGCCGGTCCTGGTGGTTGAGAATTCGGCCTGGGCGGAAGGGATGGCTTCATCGATCCGCGCCGGGATCGGAACGCTCCGCCAATTCTCGCGTTCAATCGACGGCGCGTTGATCGCGCTCTGCGACCAGCCGGCGTTCGACAGGAACTCCATCGCCCGGCTTTTCCAGGCGCTGGACGGCAGCGAACGCACGATTGCGGCCGCCCATTATTCTGGTCGATGCGGCGCGCCAGCGCTGTTTCTCAGCAACCACTTCAAGACCCTGAACTTACTGACCGGCGAGGAGGGTGCCCGAATGCTCCTCAACGGGAAACCGGAAGCAGTGGCGGCAGTGCCGATGCCCGAACTCGCCGCCGACCTCGACACCCCGGAAGACTGGCAGCGCCACGCCAGATCCTAATCGTACTCTTACTCGTACTCTTAATCTTACTCGTTCTCGTTCTCGTTCTCTCGAACCGGGGGAACCGATACCGATGGGAGTAAGAGTACGAGTACGATTAAGAGTACTATACGGGAACGGCGTGACGCCGATCCGGTCCTCAGGAACTTCCGGATCTCCGGCCCTCCGTCCTTCCACCTCAGGGCAGCTTGGCCTCGGTGACCTTCTTCGCCTGCGCTGCGCGAAAATCGTCGACCGCCTTCGCAATCTTCTGGTCGCCGAGCGCGAGGATTGCCGCGGCGAGCAGGGCCGCGTTCACCGCGCCGGGCTTGCCGATCGCGAGCGTGCCGACCGGGATGCCGCCGGGCATCTGGACCATTGACAGCAGCGAATCGAGACCCTTGAGCGAGGCCGACTCGATCGGCACGCCGAGCACGGGGAGCGGCGTCAGCGCGGCGGCAACACCGGCAAGATGGGCTGCGCCACCCGCGGCGGCGATGACCACCTTCAGCCCGCGGCCCTTCGCGCCTCCGAACCATTCGTAGGCGAGCTGCGGCGTGCGATGGGCGCTGACGACGCGCTTCTCATAGGCGATGCCGAGCGAATCCAGGGTTTGGGCCGTGTGCTGCATCGTATCCCAGTCCGACGCGCTGCCCATGACGATACCGACGAGTGGTGAGGACATGGCGCTGAACGCAAGCGGCTCGGCGCCTCGTGGCAAGCACCGACGGATGTTTGGCACCGGGTCTTGAGGTTCTTCCTAACCCTGCCCGGCTTGCCTCGGCGAAGTCCCCTGCGCGGGACGAAGACGGGGAGGGCTGAGACGCCGTCTCCGGACATCGTACTCGTACTCTTAATCTTACTCGAACTCGGGTTTCCGGTGGTCTGGTAGGGACGAGTAGGAGTGCGATTGACGCCTCAGCCCTCGTCTCCCGCTGCCCACGCAGCGGGCTACAAGCCGGGGGTGAGCGATCACACCAGCGACCGGCCCCGCTGGGGCCTGACGACTACCGTGCCGGCGATCTTGTCGTGCCAGGACTGCTTCTCGCGGTCGAAGGCGACCCAGAGGAACCCGAGCCCTGCGACCGCAGCAGAGAGAAAGCAGCCGAGGGCGCGAACGATCGCGGTGGTCCAGTCGACGGGACGGCCGTCGACACGCATGATCTCGATCCCGAAGACGATGCCGCCGATCGTGGTGCCGCGCAGCTTCCACATGCAGGCGCCATAGACTGCTAGACCGGGAAGAACTCCGACTCCGTCCGTGACCGGCCCGAGCAGCAGCCCGATGATGAGCACGTCAAGGAGCAGGGCAAACAGGCGGATCCAGAATCCCGCATAGGGATAGATCGAGGCCCTTTCCGGTATTGGCGGCGGGCTGGCCAGGGTTGGCGCCGACAGGTCACCGGCTGCGGCGGCCGGGCCGACCGGCACTACCGTTGACTGCGGCATCTGGAATCCCGTGGCTGTTGCCGCGGCGTTCGACCGACGCATCTCGAGCAGGACGGTATAGACCACAACGCCGAACCCGAGGAAGCCGACCAGTTTCCAGAGTACGCCGCCGAGCACGGGAATCGCGTACAGGAGGGCAACAATCACTCCGCCGATCAGCACCGCCACGGCGGCCGATGAGGCGGATCCTTCCCTGCCCGGCAATATTCGACGCCCGATCCAGGCGAGGAAAACCGCCCTGCCAAACCAGGTCGCCAGGACCAGCGCGATTGCCAGGAACGGCACCACGACGATACCTATGCCGGTGCCGACCAGGAGCAGTGTGACCAGGGGTGCCGCAAGCGCCGCAAGGACGGACGCAAGGATCGTGCCCCCAGGCCGCTGCTCGAAAGTGGAGGCGCAGCGCGATATCGCCCCGGGAAAGAGGGAGGCGACCAGGATATACCCCAGGAGGATGACTACTGCGACGCCCCAGGCCCAGCCCACGCTGCCGAATGCGAGCGGCCTGCCGAGCATCAGGCAGGTCCTGACCCACTCGTTTAGGGCTCCGGCCGACGTGCCGAGCTGCCCCAGGCGAAGGCTTACGATCCCCCGTCGGACGCTGGCCGCCGGGTCGATATCCAACGTGCCTCCGATGGAGACAACTTCCCCACCCACCTGCGCCAGCGGCCCCAGCTCGACGTTGCCGAGGATCGCCACCACGTCGTTCCCGACTCGGGAATTGACGTAGACATTGCCGATGATCGCCACGGCGCTGCCACCCGCCGGCCCGTCAACACGCGTGTTGCCTGCGATCGAAACGACATCGGAGGAGGTTGCTCCCTCGGTCCAGGAGGAGCCGCCGATGGAAATGACGTCCCTCGCCGTCTCCGTCGCCGGGAGATGGGAGTCGCCCAGGATCGTGAGCAGCGGATCGCGCCGGAGGCGAATTGGCGCTGGCGCTGGTTCGGCCTCGGACTCGGCCTGTGGCGCCGGCCGGTCCTGCACCTGCGCCGGCAGCGTCTGCCACAGCATCAGGGTGCCCAGAACAAGCGCGGTCGTTCGGAAAATTGAATTGGAGGAGATCATTGGGGGAAAAGTTCAGGCACGCGGGCGGATCGTTCGCCAGGCGACGGTGCCGAGCCTGAAGAGACCGGCATAACTCAGGAACAGGAATGCAGCGGCAGTGTAGATCCAGATGGGCCGGATCCAGCCACCCGAGGCGGTGGCCGCAACGCCCACGGCAGAGGCCAGTTCGCGAAGTTCGACCACCGCGACCCCGGCGCGCTCGACGAATCCCGCGGCCACGGCAGGCAACGCAGGCTGCATGACGACGGGCAGCAGGCAGAGTCCGGCCGCAGCCGCGGAAAGAAACACGAACGCCATTCGCGCCGGCACAGGCCAGGCCGCGAAGGGCCGGCGCCACCAGGGGCGCGCAGCCTGTCCCGCGATCTCCCGAAGCACCCTCGCCTCGAGGGCGGAAGGAGCCGGCGCCGGCGGAAGATCCTTCAGCAGCTTTCCGACAGAACGCTCCAGTGAGTCGAATGCCTCCGGATTCATGGTGCGCCCTCCTCCGGCTGGCCCAGCATTCCGGCCAGCGCCGCGCGTCCCCGGTGAATATCCACCTTTACCTTGGACAGCGATATGCCGAGCTGCCGCGCGATCTCCTCGTAGGCCAGTTCCTCGAAGTGAAACAGCACGAGCGGCACGCGCTGGTGGTCCGGAAGGTTCGCGAGGGCTGCATCAATCCGAGCACGACGATCTGCCCCATCCATACCCTCGAAGAACCGGTCGGGTGCAGAGAACTCGACCGGAGGGAGGTCGGCTTCGTCGGAGTCCTCACGACGAAATTCTGAGAGGAACTTCCAGCGACGCCTGTAGCGCTGCAGGTGATTCAGCGACAGGTTTGTCGCCACCGCCTTGACCCAGCCTGACGCACGCGGGTTCACCGCAAGCTCGCTCCAGTGCTGCCAGACCCGGAGGAAGACCTCCTGGGCGATATTCTCGGCCTGTGCGGCGTTCGCGAGGATCCGCAGCGACGTGGAGTAGACCATGTCCTGATGGTTGCGCATGAATCGGGTGAAATCGGAGGCGGGACTCGCCCCCGCCTGGGGTTTTTCCACTGGAGGTTCGTCTTTCACGCAGAGAACACGCGATCCATCCCAAAAGTTACGGGTTCGAGCGTGCTGCCACGGAGGCGTCGATGCGAGCCCGCTGCAAACCGGCACGCCCGTGGCCAGTAGCCGGAGGCCCGGGGTATCGGAGGTCCGGAGCGTCACAGGCACCTGATTTGATCCTCAGATCCTCAGGCGCTCGGTTAAACCAGACACCGTCGCATGGGCTCACCGGCCACAGGCAACCGGCGCGCCGCACCACCGGATCCAGTCCGCAGGCCACTGGCCGCCAAACACTTCCGCCAATGATCTTCTGGCGGGGTGCCTTGGCACAGGGTCTGCTTTTCCGGCTCCGCAAACATACCCGCAAGCGGGGAACCAAACGAAAACCCAATCACCCACTATGAAGCTCAGGTCTCAGCCCACGGCCAGCACGATGGTGAAGATGGCTGCCATCCTCGCCCCGCTGGTATTGTTCTCCACCGGATTCGCGCAGGATGCCGCCGAGGCGCCGCCATACGCCGACCTCGAAGCGTTCTCCGCGTCGGGCGGATACGCGATCTTCACGGCCAACAACATCTGGATGATGCTGTGCGCCGGGCTGGTGTTCATCATGCACCTCGGCTTCGCGACTCTCGAGTCAGGCCTGACCCAGTCGAAGAACACGGTGAACATCCTGTTCAAGAACACGATGATCCCGTGCATCGGCCTGCTGACCTACGCGATCTGCGGCTTCAACCTGATGTACCCGGGCGGCGACGGCGGCGGGTGGTTCGGCTTCGCGGGCTTCGGCATCAGCGTCACTGACGACGTCGCCGGGCTGACCGACGTCTACAACGCGGGCTACACCTACTGGACCGACTTCCTCTTCCAGGGCATGTTCGCCGCCACCGCAGCCACGATCGTCTCGGGCGCGGTCGCCGAGCGCATCAAGCTCAGCTCCTTCCTAGTGTTCTCGACGCTCTTCGTCGCCATCTCCTACCCGATCACGGGCATGTGGAAATGGGGCAACGGCTGGCTGAACACGATGGACACGCCCTTCTACGATTTCGCCGGATCCACGATCGTGCACTCGGTCGGTGGCTGGGGCGCCCTCGCCGGCGTGCTCCTGCTCGGACCCCGCATCGGAAAGTACAAGGATGGCAAGATGCAGCCGATCCTCGGCCACTCGATGCCGCTCGCCACGATCGGCGTGTTCCTCCTCTGGCTCGGCTGGTTCGGATTCAACGGCGGCTCCGTCCTATCGGCGGACCCCGGTCTCACCTCGCTCACGCTGGTCACAACCTGCCTCGCGGCCGCAGCAGGCGGCGTCGCGGCCGGCCTTACATCCTGGATGGTGACCAAGAAGCCCGACCTCTCGATGGCCCTGAACGGCGTGCTTGCCGGCCTCGTCGGCATCACGGCCGGCGCTGACCAGATGGCTGCCATGTCCGCCTCGATCATCGGCGCCATCGCCGGCATCATCGTGGTCTTCTCGGTCATCTTCTTCGACCGGATCAAGATCGACGACCCGGTCGGCGCCCTCTCCGTTCACCTCGTGTGCGGCATCTGGGGCACGCTCGCGGTCGGCCTCTTTGGCAACCTCGCCGGTGGTGCACAGGTCGTCTCCCAGCTCAAGGGCATCGTGACGATCGGCGTGTTCACCTTCCTCTTCGCCTTCATCCTCTTCTACATCCTCAAGGTGACCATGGGCATCCGGGTCTCCGCGGAGGAGGAGATCGAGGGACTCGACATCGGCGAGCACGGCAACGAGGCGTACCCGGACTTCACCGGAGGTCACAAGTAAGCCAATCGACAAGACTGCATTTCACCCAGGCGCCCGCCCAAAAAGCCCGCGCGGTTTTTTTTGGGGGGGCGCCCCCGCGGGGGCGGGCCCCGGGGGGGGGGTTTTACCAA
>JAYQOU010000011.1:88787-98360 GCA_038144975.1 Candidatus Salsuginivita brisbanensis
CCCAACCCCCTCCATCCCCCCCCGCCCCCCCCCAACCGGCCGGCCGCTTTTCGTTTCGGCGGATCGCCGAGAGGCGGAAGGACGCGGAGTGCAGGATTTCCCAAACCAATCGCGGAAAGGCGAAAGGACTGAATCGCAGAATGCATACACTTTGGCTCAACCCCTTGCCACCTCTGCCCTCTTTTCCAAACAGCGCTTCCGCACTTCAGTGTTTCCGCGATCGATCTAACCTCAGCGGCCTCCGGCATTGGCACTATTGCGATGCGCTCTGAGCTCCGAACTTCCGCGATCGATCCAGTATTCAGGGACTCCCCCAGCTCGATCGCGGAAACGCGGAATGGAAGAATCGCAAAAGAGATTTTCTTCAGTGCAATCCGTTCCCGGTTTAGACTTCCAATCCAAACCGCGCCTCCGCGCTTCGGTGTTTCCGCGATTGCTAAGAAACTTCGCGTCTATCGCGTCTCGGCGGTCGGTCGTCAGAAATTCAGCGCCCTAAGCTCGCCGATCTCGACCACGAACCGGTCGTCGTACGGGTCCACGCGCTCGAAGTTGCTCCAGGTGACGTTCACGTCGCCGGATCGCGAGAAGAAGAAGGCAACCTTCGCCTCGCCGTTCGCGCTGATCGAGCGGGGCTGCGCCGCGTACTGCGGGTCCACGACCTGGAACTCGATGTCGACAGCGGCATCCGTGACCTTCGCGAGACCCCACGCCATGCGGAACTGCTCGAGCAGGCCGGCCGTGAACTGCTCCAGCTCACGGCGCTCCTTGTTCACGACGATCGACACGCCGAACTTCTCAAGCGGCAGGCGGCGGTAGGCCTCCGCATCGAGCGGCACGTCGTAGCGGATCATCGTCGCGGTCTCCTCGGCAATGGTGGCATTCGCGAAATCGAAATATTCTGCGACCGGCATCCTGTCCCGGCGGCGCATTTCCCGTTCCTTCTGCCGGCGCCAGCGCCTTTCGTCCGCCTGGCTCGGGAACGTGCCGTCCTTGAGAACGAGCCGCCATTGCTCGCCGTAGGGAAGCGACGGATCGAAGCGTTCCACCCGCACCTCGGTGCGGGAACCGCTGCGTTGGCGAACTTCCTGCGTGTAGGCCCAGTGGTTCTCGTCGGCCACCCACTTCCGGATGGCTTCGTCGAGCAGTGGCGGTGCGCCTGTCTCCGAGGCGAACGACACGGATCCGACCAGGACGAACAGGAGGATGCCGATTCGGGGCATGCCTCGTACGATGGCGAGGCACCCCGATTCCGCAAGCGACCGAC
Source organism: Candidatus Salsuginivita brisbanensis (assembly GCA_038144975.1). Classification (GTDB taxonomy): domain Bacteria; phylum Verrucomicrobiota; class Verrucomicrobiia; order Opitutales; family Opitutaceae; genus Salsuginivita; species Salsuginivita brisbanensis. The sequence goes on from JAYQOU010000011.1 coordinate 90,052, forward strand.
CGTTACATCCGGCAGATCAGCAGCTCCCGCTCGTAAATGAGTTCCTTCGGCAAACGATCGTGAAGGTCGATGAAAAGTTCCTCGTGACTGATGACCTCGGCCCGCCAGGCATCCTTGTCGAAGATCTGGAGTTCCTCGAACCGCTCCCTGGGGAATCGGAGACCGGTCCAGTCGATATCCTCGAAACGGGGCAACCATCCGATTGGCGTCTCACGGCCAACGGTGCGGCCGCGCGCCCGGTCCACAATCCAACGGAGGATTCGGAGGTTCTCCCCGAAGCCCGGCCAGATATAACGCCCGGCATCGTCCTTCCTGAACCAGTTCACGTGAAAGATGCGTGGCGTTTCGGAGAGCTTCTTCTGCATCGCGATCCAGTGCCTGAAATAATCGCCCATGTGATAGCCGCAGAAGGGCAGCATCGCCATGGGATCCCGCCTCACCCGCCCGAGCGATCCACCGGCTGCTGCTGTCGTCTCCGACCCCATCGTCGCCCCCGCATACACGCCGGCCGTCCAGTTGAACGCCTGGTACACGAGCGGGAGCGTGCGAGCCCGGCGCCCGCCGAAGATGATCGCGCTGATCGGCACGCCTTCGGGCTTCTCCCAGTCGGGATCGATCGTCGGGCACTGGCGGGCCGGCGCCGTGAAACGCGAGTTCGGATGGGCCGCCATTGCCCCGGTCTCCGCGGCAATGGCGGGAGTCCAGCGGCGGCCGCGCCAATCGACGCAATCTGCCGGCGGCTTGGGAGTCATCCCTTCCCACCAGACTCCCCCATCGGGAGTCAGCGCCACGTTCGTGAAGATCGTGTCGCGGGCGAGCGCCGCCATCGCGTTCGGATTCGTCGCCTCCGAGGTGCCCGGTGCGACACCGAAGAACCCCGCCTCGGGATTGATCGCATGCAGGCGGCCCTGGGCATCGGGCCGCAGCCACGCGATGTCGTCGCCCACGGTCCATACCTTCCAGCCGCGGCGCTGCAGCACGGGCGGCGGCACGAGCATCGCAAAGTTCGTCTTGCCGCAGGCGCTCGGAAACGCCGCGGCAACATAGGTCTTCTCGCCCTTCGGGTCCTCGAGCCCGAGGATCAGCATGTGCTCGGCCATCCAGCCCTCGTCACGGGCCAGGTTCGACGCGATACGAAGTGCGAGACACTTCTTGCCGAGAAGCGCGTTGCCCCCGTAGCCGGAACCGTAGCTCCAGATCTCCCGGGTCTCCCGGAAGTGCACGATGTACTTTTCGGGATTGCAGGGCCAGGGAACGTCGGCGCGTCCGCGCTCAAGCGGCGCCCCGACCGTGTGCATGCAGGGCACCACGCGCACGCCGCGGTCGATCTCCCTGAACACCGGCAGCCCGATCCTCGCCATGATGCGCGTGCTCACCACGACATAGGGCGAATCCGTGAGCTGCACGCCGACACGCGACAGCGGCGACCCCACCGGCCCCATGCTGAACGGCAGCACGTACATCGTCCTCCCGCGCATCGAGCCGCGGAACAGTCCCCGCAGCTTGCGCCGCATCTCGATCGGTTCGGCCCAGTTGTTGGTGGGACCCGCGGCCTCCCGGGAATTCGAGGCAATGAAGGTGCGCTCCTCGACCCGGGCAACATCACCCGGATCGCTCCGCGCCAGGAAGCAGCCCGGCCAGTTCCTGCGGTTTAGACGGACGAACGTCCCGGCCTCCACGAGCTGCGCGCAAAGCCGGTCGTACTCGAGTTTGGACCCGTCCACCCAGTGGATCCTCGCCGGCTGGCAGAGCTCTGCCATCTTCCGCACCCAGCGCCTGAGGTGAAGGTTTCGGGCTAGAGGTCTTGTGTTATTGCGCGGCATTGTGCCCTGCTTCGCCTGGCAGGCATTATCGAAACGTCGCGCCGCCCGATGAACGAGAAAGAATTGTCGCAAGGTTCGTGCCAGCGCAGCCAAGGCAAGACATGATGCGGACATCATCGAATCCGCGCAGGATCGACGGCCTTGCCCGGACCGGAATCAGGCTTGTTCCGGTCCCGGCCACGGGAGTATGTATGCAGGGTCGCCATGTCGACGCCCTCCACATCCGTGGCCCGGGATCCGGTGAAGCAGTTCTCGGTTTTTGCCGAGAACCGCGTGGGGCGCCTCTACGACCTGACGGGGCTGCTCAAGCGTCACAACGTTCACGTCATGGCACTCACGGTGCTCGACACGACGGACAGCGCGATCGTTCGCCTCGTCGTCGACGATGCCGACCGCGCCCGGGAGCTGATGGTGAACAATGATTTTCCCTACACCGAGAACGACATCCTGGCCGTCGAAATCCCCGACGAGGCTGCGGTGAGTTCCGTGCTCGCGGCGCTGCTCGAGGCCGAGATCAACATCCATTACGTCTACAGCTTCATCAAGCGCCCGGAGGGGCGCCACGCGATCGCCATGCAGGCGGAGGATGCCGACGTGGCCGCCCAGGCGCTCGGCAACCACGGATTCCGGGTGCTGACCCAGCGCGACATCTCGCGCTGAGTCCTATCAGGCCTCTTCGCTCGAGGAATCTTCCTCGCCGGCATCGCCGGCAGACTTGGAGGCCTTCGCATTCAGCCAGATCTCGCCCTTCGAGTTGCGGCTGAACCAGAAGTCCTCCCCACCGAAGCCGACGCGCACGCGCTTCTCCCGGGGCTTCTCGGGCACCTTGAGTCCGGCCTCCGAAAGCGAGGCCACGAGGTCCGGCTCGTCGCGGCCGAGCGCGCTCGCAAGCTGGAAGATCTCGGCGCCGTGGCTCCCGGATTTCGTCTCGGTGAGATGTGGGCGCACGGCCGAGAGCAACGCGTCCCGGCCCGCCGTCCCGTCCGGTTGCTGCTGCACCGGAGCCTCGGTCGACCCGGCACCCGACACAGCATCCGCCGCAGGTTGCTCGTCAGCTGAGGCTTCCTCCTCCGACCTGTCGTCACCATCGACCTTGAGCCGCCCGTTGATCCAGAGGCCACCTCGCTGGTCGCGGTTGAGGAACCAGCTGCCGCTGCCAATATCCGCTGGTGGCGGCTCCGCATTTTCCTCGGTTGGCTCGGCCAGCCCAAGGCCGACAAGCGCCGCCTTGAGGTCGTCCTCCGGGCACCTGAGTGCCCTGGCAAGGAAAGTGGTGCTACCCGAACGACCGGGGCTGCGACGATTGCGGCGCATGAGCGAGTAAAGCTTCTCCAGCAGCGCCGGGCCCTCCGGCAGTGGCTCCGGCGGACCTTCAGGCTCCTGCTTTGAATCTCCCCGCTTGCGGTCGCGTCCGCGGCGGCGCTCCCGGCCTCCGCCGCGCTGGTCCTGCCCGTCGCTCGCCTGTGCTTCCTCGGCACCGGCCTTTTCAGCTTCCTCGCCGCCACCGTTGCCCTCGGCGGTCTCCTCCGGCGCAACACGCTGGCCCTGGGCGACGCGGAACACGGGGCGCGGCTTCTCCTTGGTGTTGATCCAGAGCTCGCCGCGCCGGTTCATGTTCACCCAGTAGAGATCGCCGTCGTACTCGAGGTACTCGGGCTTCGCGTCCTCGTCGTCGGGGACCGTGAAGCCGCACTCTTGCAGCGCCGCCTTGAGGTCGTCCTCGGAAAACTCCCACTTCTTGACGAGGTAGTCGACGCCGACCGACATGCCTGGACCCCTCTGGTTGCGGCGCATGTGCGGACGGATCGCCTCGAAGAATGTCGGGAGTTCCTCCTCGGAACGAAGCAGGTCCCACTCGTCCTTCGGCTCCTCGTCCGGCGCATCGGGATCCTGGTCGCGCTCGGTATCGCGCAGCTGCCGGAGGCCGTCGTCCTGCTTCTCGGTCGCAGCAGGCGCCTCGGCGGACGAAGCCGCCATAGAGCCGGAAGCCTCGAGGCCCTTGAACTTCGCCTCGAACTCGGCGCGGAGCTTGTCGGCCTCAGTCCGGGCTGCCGCTGCGGCCGCGTCCTCGAGCGTCCAGTCGCGCTGCGTCGGCCGCCGGGCAAGGCCCGAGAAGGCGAGCGGATTGTCGGGTGGCGTTCGGAACTCGATGATTTCCCAGTCTTCGCCGCCGAGATCGTTAAGAAATTTCTCCAGGTGGGCAGGCGAGGCGAATCCGCCGCGGCCGCTGCTGATGACCTTGTATTCCCAGATTGCCATAATCGTCGTGAGCTGTGTCGGACAAAGTGCCATCCATCCCAAATGCCCGACCCCATGCCGAGCTAATTCTCTCGGCCATCGGTGCCTGGGCCCAGGAACGAATCGCAGGGATCTTCGACTCGCCTTCGCCTGTCCCATGCCATGGAAAAGGCCCTGCAGCCGTCCATCTCATACGCAAGCTCACCCTAGAACCGCGACTCCATGCACATTCACTCTCGTAAGGACTGGGAACTCCCCGACTCCGCGGCCACCCCGGAAAAGCACTTCCGCAACCGCCGCGCCTTCCTCAAGTCGCTCGGCATGGGCATCGCGGGCGCCGCATTCGCGGGACGCGTATCGGCTGCGACACGCGGATTCCCAACGACGCGGAATCCGAATTTCAACGACACCTCCCTTCGCCTGACCCCTGAGGATTTCGTCACCAGCTACAATAACTTCTACGAGTTCGGCACGGACAAGGCGGAGCCGAAGATCTACGCAAACCAGGGCTGGGAGACCGAGCCGTGGTCGATCGAGATCACCGGTCTCGCCCGCAACCGCACCCGCATCGACGTCAACGACCTGATCGACCGCGTCGGCGGCATCGAGCAGCGCGTCTATCGTCACCGGTGTGTCGAGGCCTGGTCGATGGTAGTGCCCTGGGACGGTTTTGCGCTGCGCAAGCTGGTCGAGCTCGCCGATCCGACAGAGGATGCACGCTACGTGCGCTTCGTCACCTTCAACGATCCCGACAGCGCCATTGGCCAGGCGCGCGGCAACCTGCCCTACCCTTACGTCGAGGGCCTTCGTCTCGACGAGGCGACCAACGAACTGGCGTTCATAGCGACCGGCGTCTACGGCAAGCCCATGCCGAACCAGAACGGCGCACCGCTGCGCCTTGTGGTGCCGTGGAAGTACGGGTTCAAGGGCATCAAATCCATCGTGCAGGTCGACTTCGTCGCCACCCAGCCCCGCAATACCTGGCAGATCATGGCGTCGAACGAATATGGGTTCTACGCGAACGTGAATCCGAACGTGGCCCATCCCCGCTGGTCCCAGGCCAGCGAGCGGATCATCGGCGAGGGCTCCTTCTTCAATCCGGGACGGAAGCCGACACTGATGTTCAACGGCTACGAGAGTCAGGTCGCATCCCTTTACGAGGGGCTCGACCTGAGGCGCAACTATTGACAGGTCCCGCTTCGGTGTAAGCCGCCCGGCAGCCTCCTTTCGGGCCGGACCTTCGGCACCCCGCGGCACTCCGCATGGCCAACGCAGACGCTCCGTTCCCAGTCAGGGTCCTCCGATCAAAGGCCTTTGTCCTGCCCCTGATCGTCGTCTTCGGCCTCTGGCCAGTCTGGCCGCTTTTCGTGCGGCAGGATCCTTCGGCTCTCGCAGATCCCCCGAAATTCGTGCTGCTCCACCTCGGCTTCACCGCATGCGTGCTGCTCGCCACGGTTCTTTGCTTTTCGCCGTTGAGAATCCTGTTCCCGGGGTCCGGGGCTGCGCTCGCGCTCAACCGACATCGACGGCTCGTGGGCGTGAGCGCCTTCATCTATGGCGTCCTGCATTTTACGATGCACCTCCTTTACGAGGGGGGATTCGGGGTGTTGGCCACGGATATCACCACCCCGTTCATGGTCATCGGCATGGCCACGCTGGCGATTCTGACCGCCCTGGCCGCAACCAGCTCAAACCTCGCCATCCGCCTGATGGGCGGGCGGAACTGGAAGCGCCTGCATCGCCTGGCCTACGTGGCGGCCGGACTCGCCGCCTGGCATCAGGCCGAAGCCAGGAAACTTTTCCCCATGCAGGTGGTCTGGATCTTCGGCCCCGTGGCCCTGCTTCAGGCCGCCCGGGTCTGGCGGAATCTGTCCCGCCGGAAATCAGGCGCCTGAGGTGGCACACTCCACGCTTTTCAACGGGGGTCGGCCATGCTTAGGTCGCCCAAGCCAATCCTAACCGTCCGACCATGAAGAAACTGCTCCTGGCCACCGCCATCCTTTTCGGGTGCCTGCCCGCATTTGCACAGGACAACGCCGAGAAGCGCGCTGAACTCGTCGAGCGCCTCCGGGCCGCCGAACTCGTCCTGCAGGAGTTCCAGCTCCGGCCCGAAACCGCGATCCCACCCGCCATCTGGGCGCAGGCCAGGGCCATCATCATCGTCAAGCAGTTCAAGGCCGGCTTCATCCTGGGCTACCAGGGCGGCTACGGCGTCATGATGGTCAAGAAGCCCACCGGTCGGTGGAGCCTCCCCGTCATCATCGATGCCACGGAGGGCAGCCTGGGATTCCAGATCGGCGCCAGCACGGTGGACAGCATCTATATCATCACGAATGACGAGACCCCCCGCCTCCTCTTCAACCGGCGCTTCAACGTCGGGGTGGACGCGAAGGCCGTGGCGGGTCCCCTCGCCTCCGAGGCGGAGCGGACCGACCGTCCGATTCTGGAGGCACCTGTGCTGATCTATTCGCGAAACCTCGGCCTGTACGCGGGAGCCACCATCAAGGCGGCGCAGCTCGCCCGCGACGACCGCGCCAACTTCATCCTGTACAACACGAATTACCGTCTGCCGGAGCTGCTTTACAGCGACTGGGTGAGCCCGCCAGCCGAGGTTCAGCCGCTGATGACGCTGATGCAGCGCTTCGCTCCCTGATCGGAGCGGGTATTCAGGCAGTCGACACGCGGCGCTCGCGCATTCCGATCGTCACGATCGCGAGAGTCGCCAGCGAACTGAGGGGCATCAGCACCGCGGCAACCAGGGGGTTCATCGCGCCGGCGACGGCAAGGCCCACCGCAGCCAGGTTGTAGGCGACAGAGAACGCGAGGATCGCGAACTGCGTTCGCCGCCGCAGGGCATTGATGTCGAAAAGCGCACGGATCCCCGCGATGCCGCGCCCGAGGTAGAAGAAGTCGGATTTGCGCTCGAGCAGGCCACGGTGGACCACCGGCGTCCCGCGGCAGAGCGCGCGATCGAACGCGAGGCTGTCGTTCGCGCCGTCGCCCAGCATCAAGGCGTCGTGCTTGCCGTGGCGCTCCAGCCAGCTCGCCTTCTCCTCGGGTGTGCATCCGGCCACGCCTGCTTCCGGCGGGAGCCCCAGGTCGGCGGCGAGTCGCCGCACCTTCGCCTCGCGATCGCCGCTGAGGATGGCAACGCCAAGACCGCGGCGGCGCAGCATAGCGATTTCCTGCGCAGCGTCGGGGCGCGCTGTGTCTGAAAAATGAAAACGCGCTACCTCCCGGCCTTTCCTGGCGAAAACCGCGTCCGCGGCTTCCTCGGAAGCAGGCTCCCTCTTGTCACCGTGTCGGGATTCAGGCACGTCCCGCCATCCGGGTCGCCCCAGTGACCAGGGCCCGGACTCCACGCCGAAGCCGAGCGTTTCCTTCACCGGCTCCGACAGGCCCGGGTCATCCCGGCCCGTTGCCAGCAGCTGCCCGAGCAGGTGCTCCGACCGGGATTCGCGGTCGAGGAAGGCGGCGGCCGACAGCCCCGTCGGCGGCTCGCCGGAAGGAGCGCGCGCGTCATCGTGACGATGGGAATGCCGGCACTTTGGTACCGCATCTACTTTCGAGCCGCCGGCGTTCGCGGGCTCGAACGCAGCATCCTCGCGTTCTGCGGCATTCGACCGGTTCGGGAGAGCCTCATCGGGCTTGTCGAGTCCGACGCCAAGGGCCGGCGGCGCTGGCTGGATCGAGTCCGACGATTCGGACAGTCCGCAACCTGAGTCACGGGTAATTCAGGCCGGCGCGGGCCTGTGCCAAAGGTTAGTCAGATGACTGATCGATGGGGTATATTCAGCCTTTCACTTATATATCATTCATCATGGGAATGTTTATAATGCGTAAGGCATCAATGTTATAAGGTGGCAAATCTCGAACGCTTGGGCGCGCGAGCGCATCGTGGGTTCACTACCGGTCGCGTCAGCAGGCCTGACCAGCCGCGCAGCCAATGGCTGCCTGGGCGACCGCAATCCAACCCCACAACACCCAAGACACTATGCCTTGCAGCACCCGCGGGGAATTCCCCGCCTTTCGCCGGCACCTGTTGCCGTTTGCCTGCATCGCCTCGGTACTGACGTTCGGCCCCCTGCCCCTTGCGGCGCAGATCACCGAGCCGTCCTCCGAGGATGTCATCCGTCTCAATCCCTTCGAGGTGATCGAGAGCGAGGATGATACATTCCGCGCCATGTCCGTGGGCTCAGGCTCCCGCCTGCGCCTGGAACTGAAGGACACGCCCGTTGCCTACTCGGT
>JAYQOU010000012.1:0-9236 GCA_038144975.1 Candidatus Salsuginivita brisbanensis
GGGATTCGAACCCCGGTTCTCACCGTGAAAGGGTGGTGTCCTGGACCGGGCTAGACGATGGGGACCAACCGCGGAATTGCGGAACGTAGGGAGCGGGTTCCTTCGGGCAAGGACTTTTTGCGCAAGCTGCGGAACCCAAGCCACTAGGTGCTTGAGACCCAATTGGGACAAGAGGCCCCTACCCCGAAGACTTGCGGCCGCATCCCCGGCGGCCGATAGCCGGCCTGGAGGTTCGGGTGGACCTTCGGTGTAGGTTCGGTGTAGCTCCGACAAAGCTCCGACGTAGCTCCGAGGACGTCCGAGGATCCCGTTAGCAGCCTGGGGCCTTTGCCCTAAATGCCAGCCGACGAAGCTTGGGCCGACCGATCCCTACGGCTCGGTTTAGCTCAATCGCGCTTCCGGGTTCCGCAGCAAGGCCAGCTCTGTTCGCTGGCGGAGTCTGAATCGCCGCTGCCTCTCGGCATTGGACCGCCGTTTCTCCTCAGCGCTCTTGGCTGGACGGCCGGGGCGGAGCCGCAATGGAAGATCCACCGAATCCGTGAAGATGTTCCGGCGCTTGAAGGCCAGCGGAGAGTTCACAAGTGCGAGCGCGCCGGCCGGCCGGCTAGCCGGCGAGTGAAAGGCGAAGTTTAAGATTAAGGGGGTAGGCGGGGGGCGGGGGACGGGAGGAGAGAACGAGAAAGAGAAAGAGAACGAGAACGATTCGGAGGGCCGAGAGCAGGGATCGGAGGGAGAGAACGAGTAAGAGTACGAGTAGGACGGGGTTAGCTCTTTGGGGTATAGACTCTGTTCGGAAGGGTTGAGGCGAGATGCGCGCGGAACGTGGCGAGGTCTTTTACCGCGCCGAGCGCGATGAACTGGCTGGCGAGGTTTCCGACAGCCGTTCCTTCGAGCGCAAAAGAAACCACGGGAATGCCGGCGGCATCGGCGGTGGCCTGACACAGCAATGCGTTTCGGGAGCCGCCGCCCACGATCAGGATCCGCTTGAACTTGTGCGAGGTCAGCTTCTCGAAGGTGCGCATCGCATCGGCATGCGCCTGGCCGAGGGAGTCGCAAATCAGGCGGGTGTAGCCGGCGAGGTGCTTTGGCAGCGCGATGCCGCGCCGCTTGAGCTGGGCGTCGACCGCGTCCTTCATCGACGTCGGGTTGCCGAACGCGGCATCAGCCGTGTTCAATAGCTCCTCCGGTGCGGGCAGCTTCTGCGAGGCGATCATGAGCGCAGCCCACTCGGAGTCGCGAACGGGACGCACGTCGAATTCGTTCACCACGTTGTCGAGCAGCCAAAGCCCGATGACGTTGCGCAGCGGGCGGTAGCCGCCGGTGGCGGTGCGTTCGTTGGCGATGCCGGCCGCGAGGGCCTCGGCCCCTAGGATCGGCGTGTCGCTCTCGAAGCCGACGAGCGACCACGTTCCGGAGCTCAGGTAAAGATCGGATCCGTCCTCAGCCGCTGGCATCGCGTCGAATGCGCATGCCGTGTCGTGTCCCGGAACCGAGACGACCTGAGTCTTCTCGAAGTGGGAATTGCCGAACTCGCCCTTCTCCTCGCCCCGAAGGCGGCCGAGCTTCACCCGGGGCAGCATCGGCTTCGAGAACCAGTGCGGTGGAATATGAAAATGGTCGAGCGCCGCGCGCGACCAGCCGCAGCTCATCACGTCGATCAGCTGGGAGGTGCTCGCGATCGTGAGCTCGTTCTCCATGCGACCGGACAGCAGGTAATTGAAGTAGTCGGGCAGGAAGAGGCAGCGCGTGGCGATGTCGGTCACGGCTGGACAGGCTGCAACGACTTCCGCCAGCTGGAGGCTCGTGTTGTAGAAGACGTTTGGAATCCCGGTCGCCTTGTAGATGCGGTCCAGGGCGGCGCGGGTGCCGGCGAGCTTGTGCAGTCCCGCCTGGGTGCGGGCGTCGCGATAGGAATGCACGGGGTAGACGACGCGGCCGGAGTCGTTGAGCAGCACGTAGTCGACGCCCCAGGTGTCGACACCGACGGAGCCAAGGTGGCCCTCGCGCGGCAGCTTGTGCCGGACCTTGGCCAGGCCGCTGCGCATCTCGTGCCATAGGCTGCCGATATCCCAGTACTCGTGTCCGCCGAGCGGACGGAAAGAGTTCTTGAACCTGTGCACCTCGCTGAGTTGCAGCCTCTGGTCGGTCCAAGAACCGAGGATCACGCGACCGCTCGTCGCACCGAGGTCGATGGCAGCTGCGTAGGTTGTCGCAGTGGAAGGCATGAGGTAGCTGGGAAAGTCGTCCGGTGCACCCGGGCGCGCTCGGTCTTAACCGATAAACGGATTGAATCTATCAAATTCTCCGTCACCCGCGCTTTTCAATTTGCAAGGGTCGAGCGGCAAATCAGGGTCACACTTCTCCCGTCCATGCTTAACACGAGCCGCTCCCCCCTCACAGGCAAGCGCGTGCAGCTGATGGCCACGTGCATCTGCGATGCGTTCTATGACGACGTCGCGGTGGCGACCGTCCAGGTGCTCGAGCACCTCGGCTGTACGGTCGAGTTCCCCGAGGGCCAGACCTGCTGCGGCCAGCCCGCGTTCAACTGCGGCGACTGGCCGGCGTCGCGAAAGGTCGTGCGCCATACGGTGCGGACCTTTTCCGGGGAGGTGCCCGTGGTGGTCCCCTCGGGTTCCTGCGCGGCGATGCTCTTCCACGGGGCGCCGCTCGAGTTCGAGAAAGAGGCGGACCTCCCGGCGGTCGAGGCGCTGGGCCGCCGCGCGTGGGAGCTTGCCGACTTCATCGTCAACGGCCTCGGAGTGAAGACCTGGCCCGGCAAATACGAGGCAAAGGCCGCCTTTCACCGTTCCTGCCACTCGCGCGGCACGGCCAGCGGGACCGCGGCGGACCAATTACTCTGCTCGATCGCCGGGCTGACCGTCATCCCCTTCGGCGAGGGGGAGCAGTGCTGCGGATTCGGTGGCACGTTCTCGGTGAGCTTCCCCAATATCTCCGGCGGCATGGGCCGGCTGAAGCTTGAGCATATCCGGGCTGCGCAGCCCGACCTGCTCGTCTCGGGCGACATGAGCTGCATGATGCACCTCGGCGGCCTCGCCGAGCGCGAGGGCAAGCCGATCCGCACCCAGCATATTTCCCAGGTCTTACGCGACGCGCTGCGCAACGGCGGCCTGCTCTGATCCTCCAACCCGACATGGCCAATCAGCAGATAGACCAGTTCGCGGCGACGCTGCCCCGTGACAAGCGGGCATCGGTGTACCAGAGCACCAAGGGCACGCACGAGAAGCGGACCAAGATGCTCTGGGACCAGTACGCTGACCCGAATCGGCTCCGCGAAATAGCGGGCGAGGTGAAGCAGCACGTGATCGAGAACCTCGACACCTACCTGCCCCAGGTGGAGGCGAAGCTGAAGGCGAACGGGGCGCAGGTGCACTGGGCGGCGACGGGCGAGGAGGCCTGTGAGGCCGTGCACCGCATTATGAAGGCCCGCGGCGCGACTAAGATGGTCAAGGCCAAGACCATGGTCAGCGAGGAGATCGAACTGGCCCACTACCTTGAGAAGCAGGGCATGGAGGCGCTCGAGACCGACCTCGGTGAGTTCATCGTCCAGATCGACCACGATCACCCGAGTCACATTGTCCGGCCGATCATCCACAAGAATCGCCGCGAGATTGCCACCAGCTTCGAGCGCGAGGGCCTCGGCGACTACAACGACGACCCGCAGACGATCACGCTGCGCGCCCGCCGGTTCCTGCGCCAGAAGTACCTCGAGGCCGATGTCGGCCTGACGGGCGCAAACTTTGTCTCGGTCGAGAGCGGCCGGGTGGTGCTGGTGACGAACGAGGGCAATTCGCGATTCTGTCTCGCGGCGACGAAGTGCCACATCGTCCTGGTAGGAATCGAGAAGCTCGTGCCCCGCGACCGCGACCTTGGCCTGCTGCTGAACCTGCTCGGACGTTCCGGCACCGCGCAGCAGCTCACGGTGTACACGGAATTCATCAGCGGCCCAAAGGCGGCCGGCCGGCCCGACGGTCCGGAGGAGATGCACGTCATCTTCGTGGACAACGGGCGGACCGAGGTGCTCGCAACCGAGTGCCGCGACATCCTGCGATGCATCCGCTGCGGTGCCTGCCTGAATGTCTGCCCGATCTACCGTCAGGCCAGCGGCCACGCCTACCGGAGCGTCTATCCCGGACCGGTCGGCGCCGTACTGTCGCCGCTGCTCATGAAGGAGCGCTTTCCCGAGAAGGCGGACCTGCCGAAGGCATCCTCGCTCTGCGGCGCCTGCCAGGAAGTCTGTCCGGTGAACATCCCGATCCCCGACCTGCTTCTGCGGCTGCGCGACAAGGCGAAGGAGGAGCACGTTCCCTCGCCGGGAACGCCCCCGATGGGTGTCTGGGCGCTGATGGCCTCGCAGCCCGCGGCGTGGAAGGCGGCCCTGGTCGGCGGCCGTATGATGAATATCCTGCCCACGAAGATGCTGCCGGTGCCCGCGCTGCGCGCCTGGGAGGACCAGCGCACGCTTCCCGCCTGGAAGGGCGGAGCGTTCCGCAAGTGGATGCGCAACCGTCCGGCGAAGGGGGACCGCTCGTGAGCGACTCACGCGAGCAGATCCTCGGCCGCGTGAAGGCGGCGCTGAAGGAGCTTCCGGAGCGCGCTCCGCTCCCTGACTGGTATGCAGATCTCGTCGTGCTTCGCGAGGCGCGTGGCGTCACGGATGCCTGGGCACTTTTCGCCGAGCGGATGAAGCTCGTGAATGGCACGCCACTCACCTCGGCCGCCGAACTCGTGAAGCTGCTGGACGGGAAGGGATGGAGGCGCGGCTATTGCGATCCCGAGCTACTGCCGACGCTGAAGCCCGCGTTTCCGGACAGCTTCAAGATCGAGACGAGCTTCGACCGCACGCGGGTCGACGATTACGACTTCGGCATCACGCGGGCGACCGGCGCGATCGCCGAGACCGGCACGCTGATCCTTTCGGAGGCCGACACACCGACGCGGCTCGCCGCGCTCGCCCCGTGGGTGCATGTCGCGGCGATCCGGCGCGACCAGATCTACGTGGACATCCCGCATGCTGTGTCGTCGCTTCCGGCGGACCCGAACATCATCTGGTGCACCGGACCTTCGAAAACCGCGGACGTCGAGGGCATCTTGATCGAAGGCGTTCACGGCCCGGGAATGCAGATCGCTCTGCTGGTGTAGCCGGCTGAGCCGACCGATGATCCCAGTCCGTATTTCACAGAAGGCCGCTGAGCCCCGACCGAAACTTCATGGGAAACGGATCAGTGCTCAGTTCCTTTTAAACCGCTGATTCACGCTAATGGACGCTGATGTTCGAAGCGTTGCCTTTTGTGGTTCTCAACGGGCGGCTGTCAGCTGACTTCCACAAGAATCATCGGATCGGATTAGCGTTAATTAGCGTTCAAAACCAAACTGACTACTAATCACGGAAGTTTTCAGCGGTCAGTCGGAACTTGAACCGCTGATTCACGCTAATGGACGCTGATGTTCGAAGCGTTTTTTTGGGTGGTTATCGGTGATCAGTCGGAATTTTAACCGCAGATGAACGCCGATTAACGCAGATTCCCAATCCATATTTATGGGTGGGCTTCAGCGGGCGGCTGTCAGCCGGCTACCACAGTAAAAGCCGGATCGGATTTGCGTTAATTAGCGTGAATCAGCGGTTAAATCCGAATTTCGGATCCTTCGTGTTCATCTGTGAAAATCATCCGGCCACGGCTACCGAATTTGGATTGTGATGTTTTGAGTCGGCCAATTCGTTCTCAGCGTGCGCATTGCAGTGATTGGCGACTCCCACAATCGCGTGCCGCCCGCGTTGCTCGGGCTGCTCCGCGAGGCTGACGAGATCTGGCACCTCGGCGACGTGTGCTCACCGTACCTGATCGACGAGATCAACGATACCGGGTGTCCGTTCCGCGTGGTGCGAGGCAACGGGGATTTCGAATACACCTGGCCGCTCAGCCTGCTGCTGGATCGCGGTGGGGTTCGGTTTCACCTGACGCATATCCCGCCGATGTCCGCGCCGGCGGGATGCGATGTCGTGCTTCACGGTCACACCCACGTGCCGCGGGACGAGCGGATCGACGGTGTCCGTTGGCTCAATCCGGGCAGCGTTTCCTGGCCGCGGGGCGGATCGGCTGCCGGCTTTGCCTGGCTCTCGGCCGAGGGCGGGAAGATCACGGTCTGGGAGCAGGTCGCCTTGTAGGCGGAGAGGTTATCGCCGGCGGACGGCGCGTGGTGACGTCGGTGTTCTGAGCGGACGACCCAGCTTGCCTCGGCGAAGCCCATCGGGCGAAGACGGGCGGGTCGTCCCTACCTCGATCCGACTTCCTTCCCCGCTTGCAACCCATGGCCCGCGCGCCAGACCATCGCACCGAATCCATGTCACCCGCCGAAACCAAATTGTCCGGAGTCACCGTCGTCGCAAAGGCCAACGTCTACTTCGACGGCGGCGTCGTGAGCCACACCGTCATGCTTCCGGGCGATGTGCGCAAGACGCTCGGCCTGATCCGCCCCGGCAGCTACCATTTCAAGACGGGGGCTGCGGAGTGCATGGAGATCGTCGCCGGCTCCTGCCGCGTGCGCCTGGACGGTCAGTCGGCGTGGAGCGAGCACTCGACGAACGCGACGTTCGAGATCCCCGGAAACAGCGGATTCGATATCGAAGTAGCCGGCGGCCTGTGCGAGTATATCTGTACGTTTCTCTGAGGGGGGAGTGGGCCGAAGGAGCAGGGTAGAGGGAGCAAGGAGCAGGAATCCAGAATCGAGAATTCAGAATTTAGAATCCAAAATCGGCATTCGGAAATCGAAACTCGAAAATTCCCCATCACTCCCGTGCCCAAGCCGCCACGCAGTTTTCTCTATCTCGCCCTGCTCGGGGCATTTCTCCTGACGGCGGCCTTCGTCGTGCGATCCGGTATGCTCGCACGAAACGATCCCGGACCGCCGCTCAACAGTGCGATGCGCGAGGCCGTGGAGGACCAGGGAATGCCGCGCATCTCGGAGGCCGACCAGGCGCTGATTGCCGAACGCTACCCGGGCGCACAGATCACGCAGTCCGGACTCATGTACCTGGTGCGGACGCCGGGACTCGATCCGACGCGGGCAAGGATCGGACAGACGGTCGTCGCCCATTACGATGGACGGCTGCTTGATGGCACCCGATTCGACAGCTCGTTCGAGCGCCGCGAGCCGATCACTTTCCAGGTTGGACTGGGACAAGTCGTGAAAGGTTGGGACGAGGCGTTCCTCGGCATGCGCAAAGGGGAACGTCGCACGCTGATCGTTCCGTACTGGCTCGGCTACGGTATTCAGGGGCGTCCGCCGACCATCCCGCCGCGCTCGACTCTCGTGTTCGACGTCGAGCTGCTCGAGATGCGCTGACCCGGAATTGCCGTGAACCTGGACGCATCACCGGTTCGGGCGCATCGCAGTGAGGCCGGGACCGGCGCGGTGCAGTTCCGGCGAAGTGCGCGCGCCCGACGTTATCGGCTGACGCTCCGGCGCGATGGCACTGCGGTCGCGACGGTCCCGGCGAGGGGTTCGATCCGGGAGGCGGAACGCTTTGTCGAGCGGCATGCCGGCTGGTTGGAGCGGGCGCGTGCCAGACTCGCGCGCCGGCCGACAGTCGAGCGGATCTGGGTGCCGGGAACGAGCGTCCTGTGGCGCGGCAGCCTGACGGAAATCCGCGCGGGTCTGCCAAGCGAGTCCGGATATCAGTCCGTCTGCCTGGCAAGCGATGTGTTCCGGCTGCCTTCGCTCGAGGGCGATCTGCGGCCGGTGCTCGAGAAGCGATTCGCGCATCGTGCCCGCATAGAGCTGCCGGCGCGCGCCTGGGAACTGGCCGCGCTCACGGGTGTGCCGCTGAAGAATGTTTCCGTGCGCAACCAGCGCTCGCGCTGGGGATCCTGCTCGGTTTCGGGCACGGTCACCTTGAACTGGCGCCTCGTGCAGGCCCCCGAGGAAGTGCGCGACTACATCATCCTTCACGAGCTGATGCACTTTCATGAAATGAACCACTCGAACCGGTTCTGGGCGCGCGTGGAGCAGGTGTGTCCGGGCTGGCGCGACGCCGAAGCCTGGCTCAAGTGCAACGACCGACTGTTGGGACGGTAGCCCTGAGCCTGTCGAAGGGGTAGCCGTTACGGACAACTGCGGTAGGGACGACTCGGTGAGTCGTCCGCCTGCGAGCCGTCACCAGTTCCCCGGCGGCGCGCCTGACAGGCGCGCCCTACCTCGATTGCGGCGCCGCGGTTCACGGGGTGCGCGTCCTCCCCACCGCCTCGCGCCACGCTTCCTGAAGCCGCCGGACTTTCGCCGCCTTGGCGCGGGGCCGGAACCGGCGGCCGGCCTTCCAAAGGGACTCGATCTCCGAGCGGTCCTTCCACACGCCGGTGGCGAGGCCCGCGAGGTAGGCGGCGCCAAGGGCGGTCGTCTCCAGCGTGCGCGGCCGCACGACCGTCACCCGCAGCAGGTCGCACTGGAACTGCATGAGCGCGTCGTTGGCGCTCGCGCCTCCGTCGACGCAGAGCTCGCGAAGGCGCGAGCGGGAATCCGATTCCATCGCGGCGAGCAGGTCGGCGCTCTGGTAGGCGATGCTGTCGACCGCGGCCCGAGCGATATGGGCCGCCGTGGAACCTCGGGTCAGGCCGGCGATCAGCCCGCGCGCATCGGGATCCCAGTGCGGGGCCCCGAGTCCGGCAAAGGCCGGCACGAAGAACACGCCGTCGCTGTCCTCGACGCTCGCCGCGAGCGGCATGACGTCAGCGGACTTCCGGATGATCCCGAGCTTGTCGCGCAGCCATTGCACGACCGCGCCGCCGATGAAGACGCTGCCCTCAAGCGCGTATTCGAGTTTTCCTGCGGGTCCCAGGCGGAGAGCGACGGTCGTCAGCAGGCCGTGGTGCGACAGGATCGGCCGGCTGCCGGTGTGCAGAAGCAGGAAGCAGCCCGTGCCGTAGGTGTTCTTCGCCATCCCGGAGCGGAAACACGCCTGGCCGAAGAGGGCTGCCTGCTGGTCGCCTGCGATTCCTGCGACCGGGACGCCGCGCAATTCGGGGATAGAAGTCACTTCGCCGTACACCTCGCTGCAGGAACGGACCTCCGGCAGGACGGCGCGTGGGATGCGCAGGAGTTTCAGCATGGCGGGGTCCCAGTCGCCTGTGCGGAGATTGAGCAGGAGGGTGCGCGATGCGTTCGTGACGTCGGTCGCGTGCTCGCGGCCCTGGGGGGGGTTGCAGAGCAGCCCGGTTTGCACC
>JAYQOU010000012.1:9246-82097 GCA_038144975.1 Candidatus Salsuginivita brisbanensis
CAGGCGACGGTCGGTGAGTTTCCAGAGAAGCCAGGTATCCACCGTGCCGAACGCGAGCTCTCCACGGGCGGCGCGGCGCCGCCCACCCGGGATGGAATCGAGCAGCCAGGCGAGCTTGGTGCCGCTGAAATAGGGATCGAGGAGAAGCCCGGTGGTGCGGCGCACGCGCGCCTCGACGCCCCGGCGCCTGATTTGCGCGCACTTTTCGGCCGTGCGCCTGTCCTGCCAGACGATGGCGCGGTGCAGCGGCTCGCCGGTCTTCCGATCCCAGAGGAGCGTGGTCTCGCGCTGGTTGGTGATTCCGATCGCCGCGATGTCGCTGCGCTTCAGCCCGGCAGACCGCACGGCTCGCCGCGCAACCCGGCGCGTGGATTCCCAGAGGTCGTTCGCATCGTGCTCGACCCAGCCGGGGCGTGGAAAATGCTGCTCAAATTCCTGCTGGCTCGTGGACCGGGCTTTCCCTGCACGATCGAACACGATTGCCCGCGAAGATGTGGTTCCTTGGTCGAGAGCGAGGACAAATCGGCTCATGGAAACGCCGCGGGGCGGGACAGAAGCATCGACGTCGCAAGGCCCTGAAGCAAGACGCGGATGGCGCCGCGGGGCGTTCGCCCTGAAACATCGGTCCAAGGAAGCTGTCTTCCTGAACAGCAATCCCACCAGCCATGAATCAGACACATCGCTCTCGTGCCGCTTTTGCGACCCCGGTGATCCGGACTGTCCTGCTTCTCCTGCCGATTTCATTATTCCTCGCCCCGGCCGTTGCCGAGGCCCACCCCGTGCGGCGACCTGTCGTGATCGTGCGCCGTGCGCCACCACCGCCGCCGGTCGTGATCGTACGCGAGGTTCCGCGGCGGTACCGTGCGGCCCCGCGCGAGGTCATCGTCATCCGCGAGCGCGAGGATGTCTGGCGCCGCGAGCGCGAGCGGGTCGTCACGACCCGGCCCGACTACCGAGCCAACGGACTGATCATCGGGGCGATCGCGGGTGCGATCATCGGCAACAACAGCGGGTCGCTGGGGCACAACGCCTGGCGCGGCGCGGCAATCGGCGCAGGGGCCGGCTACGTGATTGGATCCGTTGCCGAGGCCAATGCCCGCGTCGCGGAAACACGGGAGGCGGTTCGCGAGCCAGCTCGCTCCGTGCGCACCGAGGCGCCTGATGCCCGCCGCGTGCCGGATGCGCCGACATTCGACAGCCCGGCGCGTCCGTCCGGTCGCCTCGGCAACGCCAACTCGCTGTTCGGCCGCTGAAACGGCGCATCCATTCTCCACGTCTTTACGCCATGAAACACATCCGCGCTGCCACATTCGCCGCCTTTTCGGCGGTACTCCTGCTGACCTCCGGCTGCACGACAGCCGGCGTGCGCAATGCCTCAGGGCGCACCGTCACCGACCTGCGACCCGACGAGGCCGGCCGGGTGCGGGGCACCGGGCCGGAGTCCCAGGACATCGTCGTGGTGACCGACTTCATGGCCCGGAGCATCCTTGCCATCCCTGAGATCGCCCGTGCCCAGACGCCGCCGAACATCGTCCTCGAGCCTGTCCTGAACAACACGCGGTTTCCCATCAACCGCGATGTGTTCCTCACCCGGCTCCGCGCGCTGCTGAACAGCCGCACGGAGAACCGCGTGCGATTCATCGACCGGGCGATGATGGCCACCCTCGAACGCGAGCGCGACCTCCGGATCGCCGGGGCGGTGACGACCACGAGCGACCCGACCGTCGTCGAGTTCCGTGGCGCGGACTATTTCCTCACGGGCGAACTCCAGGGACACAGCGTCCGCGCCGACGCCGGCACGGCCGACTACGTCCTCTACAGCTTCCACCTCACGAACGCACGCACCGGCGAAATCGTCTGGGAGGACATGCGCGAGTTCAAGAAGGAGGGCCTCGAGGACGCGGCGTACCGGTGAAGCCGAGCGGCCCCGATTCGTGGCCCGGCGGACGCGCCCTGAGGCGAAGCTGCCTCGCACGCGCGGCGCGTCTCCCGGCGTTCACCCTGCTTGTCGCAGTGGCCGGATGCGTGACGCCCGATGGCGGCGTGGAACGACGGACACTCGCCGGGCTTGAAGGACCGATCGAGTCGCGCCTTGGGGAAATCCCCGAGCGTGACCGCGGGCTCTGGGAATACCGGCTTGCGCTTGCCGCGCTGAGGGAGAACCGCCCCGGGGATGCGGCCGTGCTCCTCGACACCGCGCTGAGGCGCGCGGAGGGGGTTCTCAGCGGGCCCGATGCAAACGCCCGGCGCGCCCGTTCGCTGTTCTCGGCCGAACGCACGAAGACCTACATCGGCGAGCCCTACGAGAGGGCGATGGCCTATTTCTATCGGGGACTGCTCTACTGGCAGGCCGGGGAACTGGACAATGCGCGCGCGAGCTTTCGCGCGGCCCAATTCGCGGATGCCGATGCTGACGACGCCGAGCATCGCGGCGATTACGTGCTGCTGGACTATCTCGACGGACTTGCGAGCGAGCGGCTCGGCGGGGACGGCAGCGATGCCATTGCACGGGCTGCCGCCCGCACGCAGCGCGAACTGCCGGCGCCGGCCGACCTGGGCAACGCCCTGTTCGTCGTCGAGTTTGGTGCGGCGCCGCGGAAGGTTGCCGCCGGTGACTATGGCGAGAAGCTCACGTTTCGGAGCGGTCCGACGCGTGCGAAGCATGCAGTGCTCACGATTGGCGGACACACGCTGCGCCTGGAACCGTGGGACGACCTGCATTTCCAGGCGACGACGCGGGGGGATCGGGTCATGGACTACATCCTCGGCAACAAGGCGGTGTTCAAGGAAGGGGCGGACGCGTTTGGCGATGTGGCGCTGATCGGCGCGCAGATCGCGGCCGAGAACATCTACAAGCGGCGCGAGGAACCGAGGCCGCCGCAACCGCCGGCGCGGCGCGAGCCGTCCCGCCGAAACGCAGGCAACACGCCTGGGCCGCAGGAAAAGGCGGCAGAGGCCGCCCCGAAGGCCGAACCCGAGCGGGACCGCGACGCGGAGCGCGCGGCGCTGGCGCTCGGCGTTATCGGCGTTATCAGCAAGATCGCGTCGGTGGCCACGATTGCGGAGGCTGACACTCGAACCTGGGATAACCTGCCGCAGTACCTGAGCTTCGGGTCGATCGCACTGCCTCCCGGTGAGTACGAGGCCGAACTCGAGTTCCTGGACAGTTCCGAGCGTCGCATTGGCGACCTCTCCAGGCGTGTGCTCGTGCAAATCGGTCCTGCAGACCGGGATTCCGTCATTCTTCTAGGCGAACAAGCGCGGTGACGCGGGGTCTAACTAATCTGACCATGCACCGAGCCATTAGATTTGTACTACCAACCGCAGCACTGTGGGGCGCCGTCCTCGCTTCAGGCTGCGTTTCCGCGGGAGGGCCGCCCTACCTGCCGCAGGACACGATGAAATACACGATCCCGAGCACCGGGAAGTTCGTGCTCCTCGACCGCGTCACCCAGAGGGCCGTTACGTGCACGGGCCTCCAGGAACGCGTGCTGCCTGACGGGCGGATGGAAGTCACTGCCAACGTGCAGAACCGCACCGGCCGCCGCATCGTCGTCCAGGTCAGCACGCAGTTCGAGAATGAGGATGGAATCTCCGTGCTCGATCAGACACCGTTCCAGACGCTGGTGCTGCCGCCCAATGCGACCGAGGCGGTGCGGGTGGCGGCCATGAACACGGATGCGCGAAGCTACACGATCCAGGTAAGACAGATTCGATGATGCCAACGGCCCGGTGCATGCTGCTGCTCCCCCTCGCCGCCGTCGCGGTGGCGGGACAGCCGATGCGCTCGCCGGGGTCGCCGATCGCAGGTGAACCCATCGCCCAGAGTTCCCGGATCGAACGAAACTCCGGACCGCTCGGCCTGGCGCTTATCACGCCCGACATCGATCCGGTACACGTCGATGCGTTTCGCGGCCGCTACGGGGCCGATGCGGATTCGCCGCCGAGGATCCTGATCCATGTGAACCGGCCCCTGCTGGAGTCGCCGAGTGATGCGAGTGTGAGCTCGACCTCGGCGGGCGATACCAAGACCGAACAGCCGGAGCCCTCGCTCGCGGACCGCCAGACTGTTCGGGAAATCGAGTATCTCCTGGGAAGGGTGCTTCGGCAGTTCGGGGCGGTGCTGGTCGATTTCGACCTGGCGCGGGCGGCTCTGCTCGCCTCGTCTGCGCCCCGCGCCGGCCCGGCTGCTCCGGGTGACCGGGTTGAGGATTCGCTCGCGTCGATCGATGTCGAACGCCAGCGCGCGTCCTATGCGTCAGTCGCGGACCTTGCGCTCGAGGTGCTCATTTCCACGCGGACGATGACTTTGACTGAAGTATCGGGCGACCGTGAGGTCACGGTGCCGGACCTTCAACTCACTGCGCTGCGACTCCGCGACTCGGCCATTGTCGGCCAGGCGAACGCGGCGGACCTGCTCGCGAAGGTTCCCAGCGGAATGATATCGTCCGGCGCGGCCGACGTGCGATCGATCACTGAAGCCACGGCTTTCGTGCTGATGGAGGACCTGCTGGACCTCTCTGAGCCGCTGACGCGAACGCCGGAGTGAGCGGTTAACGTGACGGCCCGAAGGTGATGTTGGCAGCCGCCTCCTCCATCTCCTTCAGCGCCCGGTCGATGATCTCCTTCTCCTGGGCATTGTCTCTCACGACGGGTGCGCCGCTCGAAAAATCGATCGTCTTGCCGTCCTGAATGACAACCTGCCCGCCTTCAAGCTGGGCTCCGGTTGCCTGAACACCCTGACCCTGACCCTGAACTGGTGACGGCGCACCGGGGGAGGTCGGCACATTTGCAGCTGCCGGCAGTATGGACTCGGTCTGCGGCAGCGCGGAGGTGGTCTCGGGCTGCGGCTTCGTCAGATACCAGATGACCAGCGTCGCGATGCCGATGCCGATCATCACGAATCGTATGCGGCGGGTATTTGGATCGGCGCTTTGCATGTTCAACCGAGCGCGATGGCGATGATGCCCACGACCATCGCGCCAGCCGCAGCCAATCTCCGCGAAGGTTCCCCCTCCCGCAACACTTTTGCTCCGATCCAGGCGCCGAAGAGGATGCTGATCTCGCGTGCCGGAGCGATCGCACTGACGGGGGTGAATCGCATTGCGCTTAGCACGAGCAGGTACGCGAGGGGTGACAGGATCGCCATTCCGAGAACCTGAAGCCGGTGATCCCTCCAGTGGGCCAGGACTTCGCCGCGGCGGCGCAGCGCGAATGGCGTCAGCAGCGCAAATTGGGTGAGCGAAGTGCCGGCATCGTAGAGAATCGGTGCAATGGCCAGCGCCGCGACCCCGTGTCGGTCCCAAAGCGTATAGCCTGCGATCAGCATGCCGCAGGCAATGCCGTGGCGCAGTCCGGCGTGCATGTGCGCGCGATCTGCCCTCAGCAGGCGCGAGCCGCCTGCGATGTGGAACACGCCGGTTATGATCATCGCGGCGCCGCCGAGCGCGATCAGCGACGGACGTTCGCCGAGGAAGATGATGGCGGCTGTCGTCGCGAGCAGGGGACCCGTGCCGCGGGCCACCGGGTAAACGACGGAGAACTCGCCGCTGCGGTAGGAACGCTGGAGTACGAGCGAGTAGCCGGATTTCAGGACCCCGCTTCCGAAGATCCATGCGACCGCGGAGGCGGAAAGGAAAGACCCGTGGCTTCCGGTCCACCAGGCGACGACCGGCAGGTACAGCAGGCAGATGATGCCGCCCACAAGCCACACGAAGGGCAGGCCGCCACCCGCCTGCTTGGCGAACAGGTTCCAGGTCGCGTGGAGCAACGCGGCGATGAGAACCAGGATGAGCGCGAGCGTGGTCACGGACGTTTCAGGGTACAGGTCTCCGGTACACAGAACGGACTATCAACCGCTGATTCACGCTTATGGGCACTGATCCGATCCATTTCACAGAAGAACGCGAAGGATTCGAAGGTTGGATTGAACCAATGATCCTCACTAATCGGAACCAATGCCGGAGCATTTGTTTTGGGTGGTGCTCGGTGATCAGCCGGAATTTTAACCGCAGATGAACGCCGACTTACGCAGAATCCCAAGGCATGTTTTTGGGTGGGCTTCAGCCGCGGCTGTCCACCGGCTCCCACAATAAATACCGGATCGGATTAGCGTGGATTAGCGTTTAAAACCAAACTGACCACTGATCACGGAAGTTAGCAGCGGTCAGTCGGAACCTTAACCGCTGATGGACGCTGATAGGCGCTGATGTTCGAACCGTTGTTTTTGGTGGGTTTCAGCGGGCGGCTGTCCACCGGCTACCACAATAATACCCGGATCGAATTAGCGTTAATTAGCGTGGATTAGCGGTTAAAAACGAACCGACCACTGATCAGATCTATTTCACAGAAAAGCGCTAAGGATTCGAAGTTTGGTTGGGGGTTCAGCAGCCGAGGCGACGCAGGGCGTTTTCGCGATCGAGTCCTGCGACGCGAACGGTCTTTGTGCGCGATTTCTCACCGACGATGAGAGCGAGATCACGGCGCGGCACGCCGAGGGCTCTCGCCAGGAACTCGATCAACTCGGCGTTGGCTCGTCCCTCAAGTGCCGGAGCTTTCAGACGGATCCGGAGCGCGGTTCCGTGCCAGCCTGCAACTGCCGACTTCGGCGCGTTTGGGACCGCCCGGATCTCCAGTGTGAACGAAGGCCGGGATTCTTGCTCGTTCGGCGGAATCATCGGAGGAGATACCACTGATTCACGTTGATCCAATCATTTTCACAGAAGGCCGCAAAGGATTCGAAGGTCGGGTTGAACCACTGATCTTCACTGATGGGCACTAATGCCCGAACCGCCTCTTAGGGTGGTAGTCAGTGATCAGTCGGAATTTTAACCGCAGATGGGGACCGATGAACGCAGATTCCAAAGGCATGTTTATGGTTGGGTTTCAGTGATCGGGCTGAACTCTAACCACTAATCCTCACTGATAGGCACTAATGCCGGAGGTATTTTGGGTGGTTATCAGTGATCAGCCCGAAACTATAACCGCTGATGGACGCTGATAGGCGCTGATTTCCAAACCGCTTTTTTGGGTGGTATTCAGTCGTCGGCTGTCAGCCGGCTACCACAATAATACCCGGATCGGATTAGCGTTAATTAGCGTGGATTAGCGGTTAAAAACGAACTGACCACTGATCCGATCCGTTTCACAGAAGAACGCGAAGGATTCGAAGTTTGGATTGGTGCTCTGCGGCCTTCTGTGAAAAATGAATTGGGATCAGTGGTGTAACGCCAACTGTCCCCTGATCTCAGTCCAGCGCGGTCCGCAGTGCGCCGATGATGTCCTCTGTCGGCTCGGTGCCGACCGAGAGGCGGAGCAACTCGGGATCGATGCCGTTTGCCTGCAGCTCGGAGCGTCCCTCGGGCTTGGTCACCATGTCGTAGTGCGCAAGGTAGAGGAAGGGGCAGATGAGCGTGCGGGTCATCCCGAAGCTCGGGCCCTTGGGCAGGTCGAGGCGATCGTAGAAGGCGTCGATCGGGCCCTTAAGGGAGAAGGAGATCATGCTCCCCACCGATTCCGGAGAGCGCGCGACCTTGAGATAGTTTTCCCTCGAGGCGGGGTGGAGCGCCCAGAGCACCTCGCGAACCGCGGGGTGGCCCGACAGAAAAGCGACGACCTCAGGAACCGAACGTTGGATCCTTGCGAGCACTTCCGACGTCTGGCCGATCTGTGCCGCAAGCCTTGCGAGATCCCGTGGGTAAACCGGCTCGATCCAGCGGGTGATCCCCTTGCGCAGCGCGTCGGCGTCCGGACTCGCCGCATTCACCACGGCGGCACCGGCGATGACATCTCCCTCGCTCGCGGTGTATTTCGTGAGGCTCGTGACGACCACGTCCGCGTACGGGAGAAGGTTGACGGCGAAAGGCGAGTTGACGGAAGGATCGAGCACGAGATGCACCCCATGGCGTCGGGCGAGAGCCGCGAGCGCGGGGATGTCAGGCGTCTGGATGAGCGGGTTTGTGGGGACCTCGGCGACGATGCCTGCCACCTTCGACCCGCGCTTCTCGAGCAGGCGCTCAAGGGGGCCCAGGTCGAAGACGTCGCGCAGGTGAACGTAGTCGAAGGGCGAGGTGGTGAGCCGGCGCAGGATCGCGATGGTGTCGAGGTAGAGCCAGCCGAGCTGGATCCACACTGTCCGGCCGCGGGAGCCCTGGATCTCCGAGATCGAACGGAACGCCGCGTAGACGGCGTTCATGCCGCTGTTCGCGAAAACAATGTCCGCGGGGGTGGCGCCGGGAAACGCAGGCAGCAGCTGGCGTTCGACCTCGGCGACGGAGTTGCCCTCGAAGCTCGGCTCGGGCGCGGCGGAGGGAAGCAGGCCGCGTCGCACGAGCTCGTCCTCGGCTGCACGCGAGGACATGAATCCGCCGATATTCTGAAGGAAGAGCTTTGCGGCGGCGTCGTGCTCCGGAGTGGTGTCATGCACGACGCCGTGGAGTCCCGCGCCTTCCTCCTCGCGTATGACCGAGGCGACGCCTGGCCCGAGGCGGCGCGCGAGCAGGTCCGCGATGCGCGCCGAGGAGGTGAGCCAGACCGTCTTGCCTGAAAGCCCGTATTCCTCGCCTACGCGGGCCGCCAGCTGCTGCAGGAGCGGGTGCACCACGAAGCGCGGGTAGCCCGAGGTGAGCTGGCGGGTGATCGCCGGGTCCTTTTCCTCATAGCCCCGCACGGACGCGAGGGTGGGCAGACTGCAGGAGACCGCGTGCAGGCTGTCCGGGATGCGCTGTCCGATCGGAATGGGGGCGAACACCGACATGCGAAAAATGCAAGATTGGCGGGAGCGCGATGCCGTTGGCAAGTACGCGGGGCCTGCAGGAAGCCCCATAGGACACGGGAAAGTTTCGTCACGCCCTGCCGGGCCCGCGGGAAGGATTGAGGCGGCCGGGGAATCGATCCAAGGTGGGGAACACCCCTCCCACCATGTTTCACGTCTTCTCCCATCTCAATGTCGTCGCGTTGCTTGCAGCGACCGTCGTCGGTTTTCTCTTCGGCTGGATCTGGTATTCGCCGCTGCTCTTCTCTCGGGCCTGGCGGCAGGAAATGCGCCTGACGGAGTCCGACATGAAGGCGGCCGGGCCGCGCATGGGGCGGCTGATTGGCTCAGGATTCCTGTTCACCCTGATCTCCACGCTTGGGCTGATGACCGTGCTGCACGCGGCTGCGGCGTCATCCTGGCTCGATGGCGCGCTGCTCGGGGCGTTCATCGGTGCGGTGCTCGTGGGTGCCCGGGTGCTCAACTCGGCGGTCTGGGAAGGACGGTCAG
Organism: Candidatus Salsuginivita brisbanensis; assembly: GCA_038144975.1. Lineage (GTDB taxonomy): Bacteria > Verrucomicrobiota > Verrucomicrobiia > Opitutales > Opitutaceae > Salsuginivita > Salsuginivita brisbanensis. The sequence continues at coordinate 18,509 of JAYQOU010000012.1, forward strand.
CGCGCCTTCTGAGGATCAACCTCGGGCATGAGACGCTGCTCTTCGCGCTGCAGGGGGCGATTCTCGGGCAGTGGGCCTGAGTCCTGCGCCACTTTTCCGACTTGGAGGACAAGTTTCTTGGTGCGCCCGGCGGCCGGGCGCCAAGCATGGCGCGCGATGAAGCTCGTTTCCTGGAACGTGAATGGCGTGCGCGCGGCCCTGCGCGCCGGATTGCTCGATTTCATGAAGGCCGCCAAGGCCGACGTGATCTGCCTCCAGGAGGCAAAGGCGCATCCGGGCGACGTACAGCATGTCGACTGGCCCCGCGGCTACGAGGTGCACTGGAATCCTGCCGTGAAGAAGGGCTACAGCGGCACGATCCTGTTCACGCGCGTCAAGCCGCGCTCGGTGAGAAACGGCATCGGGGCCGCCGAACACGACGGGGAAGGCCGCGTGATCACCGCGGAGTTCGACGACTTCTTCCTGCTGAATGTCTATCAACCGAACTCGCAGCGAGGGTTGTTGCGCCTCGGCTACCGGACGGATGACTGGGATCCGGCGTTTCTCGCCTACCTGAAGAAGCTCCGCCGCCGGAAGCCCGTGCTTTTTTGTGGTGACCTCAATGTGGCGCACACGGAGATCGACCTGTCGAATCCCCGCAGCAACCGCCGCAACGCTGGCTTCACCGACGAGGAGCGGACGAACTTCACGAAACTGCTCGATTCCGGCTTTACGGACACCTTCCGGCATTTCGAACCCGGGCCCGGGCACTACACCTGGTGGAGCCGCATGAACGACTGCCGGTCGCGGAACATCGGGTGGCGAGTCGATTACTTCATCGCCTCCGACGAGCTGAAGCCGGCTCTCAAACGCGCCTGGATCAGCGCGGACGTGCATGGCAGCGACCACTGTCCGGTCGGGCTGGAGATCGAGGGGTGAGCCGCCTGCCCTGAGCCCTTCGACGCTGCTCAGGACTTTCAGCGAAGTCGAAGGGGTGGCCTGTAGCCTGTGCGTCGTTGCTGCGACAGAGGTAGGGACGACTCGGTGAGTCGTCCGGCTGCGAACAGTCAATGGTGCCCGGGCGGCGGGCCTGACAGGCCCGCCCTACCTCGATATCCTGTGCCGGGATAGGGCTGACCTATCCTGCTTGGGGCTGGCTTGCGGGCTTGTCGGCTGTCACAGTTGGCAACGCCGATGGATACCGAGATCAAGGAGCTCATGCTCCGCGCGCCGCGGTTGACGCTTGCCGTGGCGGAGAGCGTTACCTGCGGCCTGGTCCAGGCGCGGGTAGGCTCCATTTCCGGGGCTTCGGAATTCTTCCTTGGCGGCATCACCACGTATACTTTGGAACAGAAGTTGAAACATCTGGGCGTCGATCGGGCGCAGGCGGAGCCGGTCAACGCGGTGTCGGCCGCGGTGGCGAGCCAGATGGCCTGCGGCGTGAGCCTGCTGTTCGGCGCCGCGGTCGGGGTCGCGACAACAGGCTACGCGGAACCGGTTTCTGCGCGGGGCGTCCGGGTTCCGTTCGCCTGGTGGGGCATCGCGCGTCGCTCGGCGGATGGCGGTCACCTGGTCCAGACCGGCCGATTCGAGGCGACCGAGGAGGCGACGCGCATCGAGGCCCAGTCTGCCATCGCCGAGGCGGCGGTCACCGCGCTTCTTCGCCAGCTTCGGGAGATTCGCGCGCCTGTGACCGCAAGCCCGTTCCCCTAGCAGGCTGCCGGTGCCGCGGATCCCGTCCGGAGTGACCGCGGAAGCGCGAAAATGCGGAATTCCCGGCCGATTATCGAGATCGAGCCCGCGTTTTCGCACCTCGGCGTTTTCGCGATGCGATTTTCATGGCTTACTGCCGGGCTCCACCGCGGTCTTGTGGCATCTGCTCCGGCGTCGTGAGTCCCCGTGCGCCTCGAAACTTCCGGCTTGGCCGCGGCCCGGCCCCTCCTTATCCAAAAACCTTTCGCGGCCGCCCGGGTCGCGATGCAACCCATCCCCCCTTCCTCAAAATGCGCACAGGTATCATCTCCGGTGGAAACTGGATCGTCGACAACGTTAAGGTCATAGACATCTGGCCGCCGCAGGATGCGCTTGCCAGCATCCATTCGGAGAAGCGCGGCAGCGGCGGATCGCCGTACAACATCCTCCGCGACCTGGCGAAGCTCGGCGCGAAATACCCGCTCGAGGCGATCGGGCTCGTGGGCGACGACGACCTCGGGCGCTGGGTCGAGGCCGACTGCAAGGCGCACAGGATCGATACCCGGCAGCTCAAGCCGGCAAAGGGTTCCTCAACGAGCTACACCGACGTGATGACTGTGCAATCGACGGGACGCCGCACGTTCTTTCACCAGCGCGGCGCGAACGCGAAGCTCGCACCTGAGCATTTCGACTTCGGCACCACGCAGGCGAAAATGTTCCACCTGGGCTACCTGCTACTGCTCGACGCGCTCGATGCACCGGGCAAGGACGGCAAGCCGCGCTCGTGCGAGGTGCTCGCCGCGGCTCGGACCGCCGGCCTGAGCACGTCAATCGACCTCGTCAGCGAAGCGTCGGACCGCTTTGCGAAGGTCGTCATGCCGACCCTGCCGCTGATAGACACGCTGCTGGTCAACGATTTCGAGGCGACGCGCGTGACGGGCATCCCGGTGCGCAAGGGTGACGCGCTCGACCCGGCCGGCGTTGTCGCCGCCGCCCAGGCGATGATCAAGGCGGGCGTCAACCAGTGGGTCGTGATGCACTTCCCCGAGGGCGCCTATGCCTGCGACCGTTCGGGCAAGGGCATCTGGCAGGCCGGGCTCCGCATCAGCAACGACCTTATCAAGGGGGCGGCTGGCGCGGGAGACGCATTTGGTGCCGGCGTGCTGCACGGCATCCACGAGCAATGGCCGATGGACAAGAGCCTGCTGCTCGGCGTGAGCGTCGCGGCCACCTGCCTGTTCGATGCGACCTGCTCCGAATCGATCCGCCCGATCGACGACTGCTTCGCCCTCGCGAAGGAGTCGGGCTTCCAGAAGCTGCCTGTCTGAGTTCCGAGCGGCCGGGCCACGCCCGGGTCAGCGCGGATTTGGCAGGGCGTAGGGGAACTGCTGCTCGAAATCCGAGTTCGCGCGCGTCTGGGCGATGCCGGCGGGGACGCCCTGGGTGACGTACTGGTCGACCCGCTGCGCCACCCAGAGCTGCCTGAACATCGCGTTGGTGTCTGCGGCGAGCTCGTCTGTGGGGCGGGGCCGCGGCTCGTCGTTGCCGCGGCGCAGCAAGGCGCAGCCGGTGAGGGACGTAGCGACAAGCAGGCAGGCAGCGAGGGCGATGGGGGAGCGACGATTCATTGCTGGTAAAGAAGTGTGAGAAGGGTCAGGGGGGACTGCCAGCGCATCTTTTTGGTTTTGCAGGGACTCGGAATTCGCTTTGCTGAGAGTGATGAGCGACGATCCTCCACCGCTTCGACTGCGCCCGCGCCTGAAGCCTGAGGGGGAAGAGGCATCGTCAGGAGGCCCGCCCTCCGAACCGGAGAAACCGGCGGGTGAGGCCGCGGCCCCTGAGGCTCCCGTGGTGAAGCTCCGGCCAAAGGCGCCTGCGGAGCCAAAGGCCCCCGAAGCGCCCCCGGCAAGCCCGCCTCCACCTGCGCCCGCGGCGGATTCCGGTGCGGGCGAACGTCCGCGGCTGAAGCCCAAGCTCTCGATTGCATCCGAACCGACGAAGGAGGAGAGCCCGCCCCTGAAGGCGGCGGCTGAGTCTGCACCGGCCCCGGCGGCCGAGCCTGAGAAGCCCAGGTTGAAGCCACGAATCTCGATCGCGGCGGAGCCAGCCGCCCCCGCCGAGCCTGCTCCGGGATCGACGCCCCCCGTTGCGCCGCCAGCCGCAGCCCCTGCGCCTGAAGCTCCGCCACCGCCACCCGCTGCCGCTGCCCCGGCGGAGCAGAAGGCCGGCGGATTCAAGCTGAAGCCCCGGAGTGCCGAGGCCGCCCCGACCCTGCCGGTGGTCGCGCCCGCAGCCGAGGCCGCGCCGGCCCCTCCGCCTGCCGAGGCGCCTGCGGAGCCCGAGGCGGCCCCGAAACTCAAGATGGCGGCCCCGCCACCCCCGCCGGCGCCCGAGCCGGGTGGCCCCCTGCAGCCTCCCAACCCACCCAAGGTCAAGGCCAAGCGCTCGGCGAAGAAGATGCTCGTGATGCTTGCCGGCGTCGTGCTGCTGCTGGGCGGCGGCTATGCCTACCTGATGTTTTTCGCCGCGCCCGAAATACCGCCTCCGGCCCCGACACGGCCGCCGACGGCAACCGCGCCTGCACAACCTCAGGCGCCCGCGCCAGTCCAGGCCGGGGGCCAGGCCGCGCAATCGGCGCAGGGCCAGGCGGTCGAGGCTGCGGCCAATGTCGTGGCCGGCCGCGCCGGTGGCGAGACGGTCGACGGACTTTTGGAGGATCGCGGAACCGAACCGTCCGCGACGGTTCCGCCCGCACCGGGCAGCAGCTCGGCGACAGTCTCGCTCGGAGGCGGACTCACGGCAACCACATCGGGCGTTGGCAGCACACCGGATGCGAGCGCGGCCTTCCGCGAGTGGGTCGGCAACGCGAACGTCAGTGGCGTGAGAGTTGGAGAATCGCCGCGCGCCTTCGTCAACGGCCGGGCGATCAGCTCCGGCCAGATTGCGAACGATGCGCTTGGTATCCTGTTCGACGGAGTCGATGAGGATCGCCGCCTGCTGATCTTCAAGGACGGCAGCGGCGCGATCGTGACGAAGTCCTACTGATCATTTGCGATTTCCAATTGCCGATTTGGGATATTGCTAACGGAACTCGCGGGAATGCCTGTTTTCGGGTCGGGTCGCCCCGAACTGGCGCTGATTCGAAAATCGAAGATTGGAAATCGCAGATCGGAAATATCCGGGGCCGGTAATCGGTAAACCGAAACTCCAGAATGCGCCTGGGCAACCATGACCTGAGTTCGCCGCTGTTTCTCTCGCCGCTCGCGGGGTACACGAACCTGCCCATGCGGCTCACGATCCGCGAGCTCGGAGGGCTGGGCTGGGCGACCACCGACCTGATCAACGCCCGCTCGCTGATCGAGCGCAACCCGACTGCGCTACGGCTGGCGGCGACCACTCCCGAGGACCGCCCGCTCGCGATCCAGCTTTTCGGAAGCGTTGCGGAGGAGATGCGCGACGCGGCGGTCATCTGCCAGGAGATGGGAGTCCAGGCGGTCGACATCAACATGGGCTGCCCGGTCCGCAAGGTGGTATCGGTCGGCGGCGGTTCCGCGATGATGAACGAGCTTTCCAGGACCGCTGCGCTGGTGCGAGGCATGGTCGAGGCGCTGCGGATCCCGGTGACCGCGAAGATGCGGCTCGGCTGGGACTCCGAGAACCTGACCGCACCCGATCTCGCCCGGGCGCTTGCGGATGCCGGCGTTGCAGCGGTGTTCGTGCATGGGCGCACGAGGGCCCAGGGATTCAGCGGCAGCGTCAACCTGGCCGGCATCCGGGCGGTCGTCGAGGCGGTGCCCGGGCTTCCCGTCATCGGCAATGGCGACGTGACCACGCCCGAGGCGGCGCGCCACATGTTTGCCGAGACGGGCTGCGCCGGGGTGAGCGTCGGCCGCGGGGCATTCTACGATCCGTGGATATTCCGCCGAACCGAGCACCTGCTCAGGACCGGCGAACTGCTGCCCGAACCCAGCTTTGAGGAACGGCTCCACGTGATGCGGCGTCATTTCGATCGGGCCTGCGAATTCTACGGGGAAGAGGCGGGCGCGCGGCAGTTCCGTCGGGTGGCCCCCTGGTATGCGCGTCGGTTCGGTCCCGTGAAGCCCTTCAAGCGTCAGGTGGCGACGATGCGCTCGCGCGACGACTTCGAGTCTGCGATTGCCGACTATCTCGCCTGGCGGGCCCAGTTCTGCGACGAGTCCGGGCGCCTGCTGCCGAAGTACGAGTCAGGCCCGCTGGTCGCCTCGTTCATGAGGGAGGAAGGCTCGGAGGAGAATGCCGCGATCCCGGTGCCCAAGGGGCCGGTGGAAGTGTGGTGATTGCCGATTGCCGAATGTCGACTGCCGAACGGGTTGTCGCGCTTCAGTCCCCGGGAACCTGTCTAGAGCCAATCGGAAATCGGCATTCAGAAATTCAGCGCCCGTCCAGCTCCTCCTTGATATGATAGCGCTGGCGGGCCCGAACCACCTGGTAGGTGCGGCCGACGTATTCGCCGATGAGCCCGATGCCGATCATCGCGACGCTGAGGAGGAAGAACAGGATCGCGAAGAGCGTGAACACGCCGAACGTCTCGCGGTCGAGGTTGAACGCGAAGCGGCGCACGAGCAGCACTGCGACGAGCGTCAGGCTTCCCAGCGAACTCAGGCCCGCGAAGATCGTGAACATCTGGAGCGGAGCCAGCGAGAAGCCGGTGATCAGGTCGAAGTTCAGCCGGATGAGCTTGTAGACCGAATAGTTCGAGACGCCCGCATGGCGTTCCTCGTGGCGCACGCCGACTTCGCCCGGGTTTCCCGCGAAGCTGTAGGCGAGGGCCGGGATGAAGGTGTTGATGGCGCCGCTGCGCACGACGGCCTCCACGACGGTCTTCCGGTAGGCGCGCAGCATGCACCCCTGGTCGGTCATCTCGATCGAGGTGGTCCGACTGCGGACCACGTTGATCAGTCGTGACGCGACCGTGCGGAAGAAGCTGTCGCGGCGGTTGAGGCGAAACCCGCCCACGTAATCGTGGCCGGCATCGATGAGTGCCAGAAGTTTTGGGATCTCCTCGGGCGGGTCCTGGAGGTCGGCATCGAGGGTGACGATGACCTCGCCCCGCACCCGCTCGAACGCGGCCATGATCGCCATGTGCTGTCCGTAGTTGGCGTTGAAGTCGATGACGCGGGTGACATCCGGTCGCGCGGCGTGCTGGGCGCGCAGGAGTTCCATCGAGCGGTCGCTCGAGCCGTCATTGGTGAAGACGACCTCCCAGGAACGCCCGAGCCCGTCGAGCACCGGGTACAGTCGCGAGAAGAGCAGGGGCAGGTTCAGCTCCTCGTTGTAGACGGGAATGACGACCGAGAGCTGGGGCTGGGGACCCGGAGTGGACATCGCGTGGGGTTATCCCAAGCAGGCATCGCGGAAGACTCCAATCCGATTTCGTCGGCCACAGGGAACGAAGCACAAGCCGATCGCGGAAGCGCGAAAGGGCGAAAACGCCCCTGCTGCAAGAGTTTTGATCCAGTTGATTTTGCCGCAGAGGCACCGAGACACTGAGCCCTATACGAACCATTCAATATGGATTGTTCTCGGTGTCTCAGCGCCTCGGCGGCAACTACCTCGAACTAAACCCGCCGGATTGCCTTTCGCGATTCCGCTCTTTCGCAATATCGCGATTGGATCGAGAGATCCGCTTCTTCGCGATCCTGCTATTCCCGGTTTGCCTTCAGTACTGCCATGAGCGCCTCGACGACTCGGTCCACATCGCTGTCCTTCATCGCGGAAAACAGCGGCAGGGTGAGCAGGTTGCGGCCTGCATTCTCCGCGTTCGGAAAGTCGCCTTCTTTCCAGCCGAGGTTGCGGTAGAGCTTGAACAGGTGGATGGCGGGGTAGTGCACACCCGTGGAGATCCCGCGGTCGAGCATCGCGGCCATGATTGCGGCGCGCGGCGACTTCAGGCGGTCGCCAGGCAGCAGGACCTGGAACATGTGCCAGTTGCTGTCGGTGAAGTTTTCCGGCGGAAGCCCGAGTCCGAGCTCCTCGGCGTCCGCAGCGGCGAAGGCGGAAAAGTATCGCCGGGCCAGGGCATGGCGTCGCTCGGTGAACTCGCCGAGGCGCTTGAGCTGTCCGAGCCCGACGCGCGCCGCGACGTCGGTCAGGTTGAACTTCCCGCCAACAAGTTCGACCTCCATTCCGTCGATACCCGAGCGCACCACGCCCTGCAGCCGGTACTGCTCGGCAAGCCGCGCTTCCTTCTCGTCGTTCATGACGAGTGCGCCGCCCTCGATCGACGTGACGTTCTTGTTCGGATGGAAGCTGAACGAGACGAAGTCGCCGAAGGAGCCGATGGCGCATCCGCGCCAGGTGCTGCCGAACGCCTGGGCGGCATCCTCGACCACGCGCAGGCGGCGCGCCTTGGCGATCGCATGCAGGCGATCGCGGTCGACAGGCAGGCCGGCGAGGTCCACGGGGAGGATCGCCCGGGTCGCCGGCGTGATCGCGGCCTCGACCCGATCGAGGTCGATGTTGCGTGTCGCGGGTTCGATGTCGACGAACACGGGCCGGGCGCCGACCGTGAGGATCACGTTGCTGGTGGCCACCCACGAAAGCGGCGTGGTGATCACCTCGTGGCCCGGACCGATGCCGGCGATCCGGAGGGCGACCTCCATGGTAGCAGTCCCCGAGTTGAAAGCCCGGACCGGTCTGCCGCCGCAATGTGAGGACAGCGCGGCCTCGAACGCCTTCACCTGCGGGCCCGACGTGATCCAACCCGAGCGAAGCACATCGCAGACCCCGGCGATCGTCTCCTCGTCGATGTCCGGCCGGGTGAACGGCAGGGGTTTGTCGGTCATATCAGGGGCGATTGCTGAAGAGGGAATGGTTCCGGGTCTGGCCGAGCAAGTGATAAGCGAACGCAGGATCGGCGAACAGCTCGCCGAGGTGATCGGTGCGCGCGACTGCAAAGACGCGGCCGGGTCCGACCCAGAGCGAACGGAACTCGTCCTCCCCGATGAACCGGCCGCTGGTGAGCGCCACGGGATCCTCTTCCAACTCCAGTTCCCCCTGGAATGCGACGACATCGACCGGGCGCTGGGCGTAGAACAAGAAGTCGTGGAAGAACTCGTGATAATGCATCACGCGGTCGCCGGGCTGCACAAGCGCCGCGACCTGGCGGGCGAGGGGCTTGGTGCCGGGACGCATCAGGTCCGGAGCCGCGAGGGCGAGCACCACGAAGAACAGCGCGGTCGTGAGGCCCATGCCGCCGATCGCGGCGGCCCCGCTGCGCACGCGTCCGAGCCAGGGCGAGAGAATCCCGCCGGTGAGCAGGACCACTGCGGCCGCACTCGCAAAGGGCCGGAGCGCGATCGCCTGCTCGGGATACTTGATGATGAGGCCCGGACGGAAGATCGCGACAAGCATGCCGGTCGCGAGGATGCCGCTGACGAAGGCGAAGATCCGCATGCCCCAGCGAACCTTCGGTCCCGAGCCGGGCAGCAGCGTCACGTTGGCGACCCAGGCGCCGATCAGCACCGCGAGCGGGGGAAACATCGGCAGTATGTAGGTTGCGATCTTTGACTGGGACTTGCTGAAGAACAGGAAGACAAAAGCCGCCCAGGTGACCAGGAACCAGGCGTCCACGTGGCGGCCGCGCGCGGCCCAGCAGGACTTCAGCCTGGAAACGATTCCGGTGCCCGGCTGGGCCGTCTCGCCACCGGTGAGGGCGTTGCGGACGCTCGCCGCCAGGAAGCCTGTCCACGGATAGATTCCCACGAGAAGGATCGGGACAAAGTACCACCACGGCTCCGTCTTGCCGTGATCGGGCAGCGTGAACCGCTCCCAGTGCTCGCGCACGAAGTAGAAGTGCGTCCAGGTGGGATTGCGCAGCGCGGCGAGAACGTGCCAGGGCGCCGCGATCGCGAGGAAGATCAGGCTTCCGGTCGGCAGGTACAGCGGGCGGAGCCGGTGCCACTGGCGGAAGACGAGCAGCCAGAGGAACATGACGGCACCCGTCACCAGGAAGCCCATGAGTCCCTTGGTCAGCGTTGCCATGGCGGCGCTCGCGTAGAGTCCGTAGAAAAGCCAGCGGCGTGCGGCGCTCCACGATTCTCCCTTGCCGGGAACCGGCGCGCGGACGCCCAGGATGAAGCAGAAGAGCGTGGCGCTCATCAGCACCGAGACGACCATGTCGAGGATCAGCACCCGGGAGAGGGCGAAATAGAGGAGCGAGGTGGCGAGCACGCCAGCAGCGGCAAGGCCGGCGTTGCGGCCATACAGGCTGCGGCCGGCGGCATAGGTCATCAGCAGTCCGCCCAGACCAAACAAGGCCGGCACGAGGCGCATCGACCATTCACTCGGCCCGAACACCTTCAGGCAAAGGGCGACCATCCAGTAGACGAGGGGAGGCTTCTCGAAATAAACGACGTCGTTGAGCTGCGGAGTGACCCAGTCTTCCCGGGCGAGCATCTCGCGCGGGATCTCGGCGTAGCGTCCCTCGTCGGGATTCGCGAGGTCGGCGCTCCCGAGGCCGAACCCGAAGAGGATCGCTCCCGTCAGGACCAGAAGCGCGAGGTCCCGCCGCCAGGAGGGGGACGCAGTCGGCGCGGTGCGGGGATCCGATTCCACTGCCGCAGTGAAGATGAAACCGGCGCGGAATGTGGAGAGGAAAGTTGGTGCGATGCTCGGTCGCGGCCGGGATTTTTAGGCGTGCGGCTCGCCGGTTTCCTTGTCACAAGCTTCCTCCCCCTGTCACCCCATGCCCGCGGCCAGACGATTCCTCTTCATCTGCGGCCAGGACGACTTCCTGGTCACCCGTGCAGCCAAGGAGCGTTTTGACGAGCTTGCCCGGACGGCGGCGGATGAGTTCTCGACCGAGATCATCGACGGCTACGCCGGGAACGTCGCGGAAGTCGGCTCGGCGATCGCGCGCTTTCGGGAGGCGGTGCTGACGGTGCCGCTGTTTGGCGGCAGGCGGGTGGTTTGGCTGAAGGACGTGAACTTCCTTGCGGACACGGTTACCGGTCGGGCCGAGGGCACGCTCAACCTGCTTTCCGACCTGCAGGAGCTGCTCGGCTCGGTTGAGCCCGAGGAGACAGCCGTGCTGATCACAGCGGCGCCGGTGGATCGCCGACGCTCGTTCCCGAAATGGTGCGAGAAGAACGCGGACTTCATTCTCCTGGGCGGCGAGGGCGAGAGTGCGGGAGAGGCACTGGCGGCAGTGGCGCGCGAGGAAGCGAAGGAGCAGGGCGCATCCTTCGGACCCGGGGCGCTCGAGCTGCTCCTTGCGCGGGCCGGATCCAATACGCGCCTGCTGGTCGAGGAGGTCAGGAAGCTTGCGACCTATGCCTCGCGTCCGGTCGCCACGGTCGCAACCGTGGGTAACGCTGACTCCGACGCGCCCGTGGTGATCGAGGAGTCCCATGTCTCGGCACTTACCCCGAACGCTGCCGAAGGGGATTTCTTCGAGGCGGCGGAAGCATTCTTCAGCGGCGATCTCCAGTGGACCCTGTCCGCGCTCCGGCGGCATTTCTTCACGGGGGGATCGGCTCGTCCGGTCATCTCGGCTTTCCAGAACCGGAACCGCCTGCTCATGCAGGTCCGGGCGCTCATCGACGCGGGGCAGGTAACCGTCGGCGCCCGCGGACTGGAGGGACTCCCGCGCGTCGCGGCGAGATTCAGCGAACGGCTGGGCGAGGCGGCGGGCGAGAAGAGCTCGTTCAACCTCTTCACGCAGAATGCCTGGTATCTGGGCAAGCTGGTGACCGGCGCGAAGCTGCCGCCGCTGCGGCGGCTCATTGACAATCAGCACGCGTTCGTGGCGGCCTTCGAGGAATGTGTGCGTCGGCCCGACGAGGAGGAGGCAGTGCTGCGCGACCTCGCGGTGAACTGCCTCGCCTGACAAATCGTGGTAGGGACGGCCTGTCAGGCCGTCCGTCGGGCTTACGGGGCCCCTGCGTCGGCGTGGTCCCGATCGTAGTGTTCCTGGAGCACGTCGCGGCCGAAATCTCCTGCGAAGTCCCGCCACACGCTGTGGATGTGGTTGCCGCGTCCCTGGGTGTTGTCGTGCTCCACGAGGAAGGTCGGCCCCTGCACCCTGAAGTAGTGCTGCTGTCCTCGCTCGGTTGAGCCGGCCCAGGCGAAGGTGACGTTCTCCCAGCCGGCGGCCATGATCTTTCCGAGGGCTTCCTCGCTGATCTCGGATCGGAAGCGCTCGATATAGGCGGTCACGAGGTCCAGCAGGCGGCTGCCCTGGGCGGGCGACAGCTGCCGCACCGAGATTCCGGCAGGGCTCAGCGGATCGATGCGGGGTCGGTTCGTCGGCGACATGCCGCGCTGGGTTGTCGGCGAGATGACTGCGATGGATCGCTGGGACTCGTCGAGCGACTGGACCAGCGCGCGGGCGATGTCCTCCTGATCGGAAAGCACCCGCAGGCCGCGCTGCGGTCCGGCGCGGACCTCAGCGGGGCTGCTGCCGAAGAAACTCGGCGTGGCCTGCACGTGGTCGGCATCGACGACCGTGAAGTTGAGCGAGAGGTGATGGCCTTCGACCCTCCATCCCCAAGGGGCGTCAGCTGAAGGAGTGGCGAACACCGTCACGTAGTATTTCTCGGGATCGCGCAGGTCGGGGGCGTCGTTGAGCTCCTTTAGCACGATCTCGAGAGCGAAGATCGTCGTGGCGGTCAGGTAGCCACGGTGGCTCAGGCCGGAGCGCAGGAGATCATGGGCGCGGATGCGCTGGGCGTCGGTCAATGCATCGAACGGGATGCCATTGCGTTCGCGGGGAACGAAGAACCATGTCTCCCGCTCCTCGTGCGTGAGCGGATACGTGGCGCGCTCACGCTGGGCGGTGTCGAGGGAATCGAGGAAGGCGGTCGCAGCGATGCGCATGTCCTCCGTCGCCTGATGTGCGCGGACGACGGCCGGGGCGGAGAGGAGCAGGGCAAAGGCGGCGCAGCGCGCCAGGGGACGTGGGGTAGGCGTCATGGGCGTAGCTTGTGCGGGGACCGCGTAGCCGCAAGCCCGCTCGGTGGGTCGAACGATCGCTGAAACGCTGAAGGGCTGAAAAGCGGACCTCAGTGTCTCCGTACCTCTGTGGCAAAAATCGGCACTGATTACTTGGCCACAAAAAGGCACAAAAAGTATTGGGGTTCCTCAGCGTCTCGGCGCCTCTGTGGCAAATTCAACAGGATTGAGGCCATGGGTTTGGGGGCTGCGATTTCGCCCCTTCGCGTTTCCGCGATCGGATTGGCTAACGTTGAGTACTGGGGGTGCCCTTCGCGGTTTCTCTGGCCTGTCTGGTCCGTTCCAGCTTCTGTTGTTCCGTGAAATCCCATCGCGAGGAACTCTGGTTCGAGGCGCCGACAAGGCGGGCACTGATAAACATTACGCCCCAGGTCGAGCAGGCACTTCGGAAGAGCGGGATCAAGGAGGGACTCTGCCTCGTCAACGCGATGCACATTTCGGCCTCGGTGTTCATCAACGACGACGAACGCGGCCTGCACGGCGACATCGAGAAGTGGCTGGAGAAACTCGCGCCCGAGAAGCCGCACAGCCAGTACGCGCACAATGTGGGCGAGGACAACGCCGATGCCCACCTGAAGCGCACCATCATGGGCCGCGAGGTCGTTGTGGCCGTAACCGGAGGCAAACTCGACTTCGGCCCCTGGGAGCAGATCTTCTACGGCGAGTTTGATGGACGACGTCGGAAACGCGCCCTGATAAAGATCATTGGTGAATGACAAGCCCTCCGAAGTTCGAGGCCGATCGAACGAAGGAGGGCGAATTCGAAGGCAAGCGCCGGAAACGTGCCTTGATCAAGATCGTCGGGGAGTAGTCCCGCATTGCACTTGTCACGGATTGGCCGACGGCGGCAAAGTCTGCCCGGACGGGCCTGTAGCTCAACGGTTAGAGCAGAGGACTCATAATCCTTTGGTTCAGGGTTCAAATCCCTGCGGGCCCATACTTTCGCGATGCGATAGTATGCCCTACGAAGTCCTGCGGACGCGGGACGAAGGAGGGCGACTGAATTGCCGATTTGCGATTTCGGAATGCGGATTGGTGAGGCCGGAAAACAATGGTAGGGACGGCCCGCCGGGCCGTCCGTCCGGACACTGGTGACTATTTGCAGGTCGCGCGGCCCCTACCGATTGCCGCGGTCGCCCCCGCACTTCGCCGATTGCCTTTGATTCCGCTTTTGTTCGCATGGTCCGCCAATGAAACAGGCAAGGAACCGGAGACTCCGTTTTGGCATGATCGGCGGCGGCCGAGGGGCGTTTATCGGCGCCATTCACCGCATTGCCGCGCAGATGGACGGACAGGCGGAACTGGTCGCCGGCGCATTCTCGTCTGACGCCGCCCGCTCGCGCGCGTCGGGTGAGGATCTCGGCCTCGACCCGGATCGCGTCTATGGAAGCTTCGGCGAGATGGCCAAGGCCGAGTCGGCCCGGACCGGCGATGACCGGCTCGATTTCGTGGTGATCGTGACCCCGAATCACCAGCATTTCCCGGCGGCAAAGTGTCTGCTCGAGGCTGGCTTCCATGTCGTCTGCGACAAGCCGGTGACCCTGAATCTCGCCGAGGCCAAACGCCTGCGCGCGGTAATCCGCAAAACCGGAAGGCTCTTCGTCCTCACCCACAATTACACCGGCAATGCGATGGTGAAGCATGCGCGTCGGCTGGTCGGCGAGGGCGCACTCGGAACCATCCGCAAGGTTGTCACCGAGTACTCACAGGGGTGGCTGAGCGAGCTGATCGAGAAGGACAACAAGCAGGCGGCATGGCGCACCGATCCGAAGCGCAGCGGCGCCGCCGGGTGTCTCGGCGACATCGGTACGCATGCCGAGAACCTCGGCAGCTACATCACCGGCCTGAAGATCGAGTCGCTCTGCGCCGACCTGACCGCATTCGTGAAGGGCCGGCGGCTCGACGACGATGGCAACATCCTGCTGCGGTACCGCGGCGGCGCCAAGGGCGTCCTCCACGCGTCCCAGATCAGCGTGGGCGAGGAGAACAACCTCAACATCCGAGTCTACGGCACCAAGGCATCGCTCGAGTGGCACCAGGAGCATCCGAACGAGCTGATCGTTAAATATCCAGACAAGCCCCGTCAGGTGCTGCGGCGCGGCAACGGGTATCTCGGCGACCCGGCCGCTCGATTCACCCGCACTCCCGGCGGACACCCGGAAGGGTATCTGGAGGCTTTCGGAAACATTTACCAGGAGGCCTGCCGCGCGATTTCCGAGCTGAACTCCGGGCGCAAAAGTCCGGCTCACGTGGACTTCCCGGGAATCGAGGATGGCATCGCGGGGCTGGCATTCGTCGAGGCGGCCGTGCGCTCTTCGCTACTGGGAGCCCGCTGGGTGAAGCTGGCGTCGGGCTGAGCGCCGCAATTGCCAATCGTTTGTCCCTTTACTCCCGGGACGCATGGCATTAGTTTCTGGAAGTTGCAGCTGCAGCGAGCCATGCCGCTCGACAAGGACACCCTGGACCAGCTGAAGATCGACCGCACCGACACGGGGGGCGGCTCGCGTGCCGTGCTTTGGGTGCTGGTTGGCGTCGTGATTGTCGTGCTGCTCGCGGGCGGCGGATGGTGGCTCAGTCGTCCCGGCCCTGTCGCAGTTCGCACCGCCGTCGCCCGGTCGGTGACCGAGGCCGGCGGTTCGCGCACACTCCTGAACGCCTCGGGCTATGTGACGGCGCGCCGACTCGCCACGGTATCGTCGAAGGTCACCGGCCGCGTCGTCGAGGTGATGATCGAGGAGGGAATGAGCGTGGCCGAGGGACAGGTGCTTGCCCGGCTGGATTCCACGAATGTCGAGGCCAACCTGAGGCTGGTGCAGGCGCAGGCGGAGGCGGCGAGGTCCGGACTCGGCGAGACCGAGGCCCTTCTTGAGGAGGCTTCGCGGAATCTTCTTCGCACGGAGAGCCTGGCCAGCGCCGCGGTCGCAGCGCGCGCCGAACTCGATCGGGCCCGGTCCGAACGCGACGCGCTTCAGGCACGCCTGCTTCGCCAGCGGGCCGAGGTCACGGTGGCGGAACGCCAGGTCGCACTGTGGCAGCAGCAGCTGGATGACACAATCATCCGCGCACCGTATGCCGGAGTCGTCGTGTCGAAGAATGCCCAGGCCGGCGAAATGATCTCTCCGATCTCCGCCGGCGGCGGGTTCACGCGAACGGGCATTTGCACGATCGTCGACATGACGTCCCTGGAGGTGGAGGTCGACGTCAACGAGAGCTACATCAACCGCGTCTCAGCGGGCCAGCCCGTGGTCGTCACGCTCGATTCCTACCCGGACTGGCAGATCGCGGCGCGCGTGATAGCGATCGTGCCCACGGCGGACCGCCAGAAGGCAACCGTGCGCGTGCGGGTCGGGTTCGACGAACTGGACGCGCGGATACTTCCCGACATGGGCCTCAAGGTTGCCTTCCAGAGCACGGAGAGCGCGGCCCCGACGAGTTCGTCGATCGTCGTGCCCCGCACGGCAGTCCAGCGCGTGGACGGCCGGGACGTGGTCTGGGTTATTTCCAACGGGCGTGCCGAGCGCCGTGCCGTCAGCGTGCGTGCGGTGGGCGATTCCGAGACGACGATCGAGACGGGCCTGCGCACAGGCGAGCGTGTGGTCGTCGAGGGACACTCCGGGCTGGGCGAGGGGTCGCGGGTCACGGAGGACTCTCCGTGAGCGACGATGTCCTGGTTCGAGTCGAGAAAGTGACGAAGATATTCCGGCGCGGATCGGAGGAGATCCGCGTGCTTGAGGAACTCGACCTCGAGGTTCGTCGCGGGGAGTTTCTCGCGCTCATGGGTCCGTCGGGTTCGGGAAAATCGACATTGCTCAACCTGATCGGCGGCCTGGACCGGCCGACCGGCGGCACGATCGCGATCGGCGGGGATCGGATCGACAGCCTTTCCGACCGGCAGCTCGCCGCCTGGCGCGCGCGCCACATCGGTCTCGTCTTCCAGTTCTACAACCTTCTCCCGGTTCTTTCGGCGGAGAGGAATGTCGAGCTGCCATTGTTGCTCACCAGTCTCTCGAAAGCGCAGCGCCGCAAGCACGTCGCCGCGGCGCTCGAGGCCGTCGGGCTGTCCCATCGCTCAGGACACCAGCCCTTGCAGCTCTCGGGCGGCGAGCAGCAGCGCACCGGCATCGCCCGCGCCATAGTGACCGACCCGACGATCCTGCTTTGCGACGAACCCACCGGCGACCTCGACCGCAAGTCGGGCGACGACATCCTTGGGCTGCTTCAGGCCCTGAACCGGGAGCACGGGAAGACGATCGTAATGGTCACGCACGATCCCCATGCGTCGCAGCGAGCCAGCCGCACGGTCTACCTCAACAAGGGCCGTCTGTTCTCGGAGGCGCCGGAATGAAGTTCGTCGGCCTTGTCTGGAGCAACCTGAAGCGCCGCAAGCTGCGCACGGCGCTCACGATTCTCTCGGTGACGGTTGCCTTCGTGCTCTTCGGATTCCTCGGCGCCATCAAGCAGGCGCTGATCGGCGGCATAGACCTCGCCGATGCCACGCGGCTGATCATACGCCACCGGGTATCGATCATCCAGAATCTACCCGAGTCCTACAAGGCGCGCATCTCGCGCATCCCCGGCGTGGTGGCCGTGACACACCTCACGTGGTTCAACGGCATCTACCAGGATCCCCAGAACTTCTTCGCCAGCATGCCCGTCGAACCGGATGGCCTGCTCGACATGTATCCGGAGCTCTCGCTTCCCCAGGACCAGCTCGATGCCTGGAACGCGTCGCGCACGGGAGCCGTTGCCGGGCGACAGCTCGCGGACCGGTTCGGCTGGCAGGTCGGCGACCGCATATCGCTGGTCTCGCCGATCTGGCCTCGCGCCGGCGCGAACGAGGCCTGGGAGTTCGACATAGTGGGCATCTACGACGCGACAAAGCGGGGCATCGACACGTCGGGATTCTATTTTCGGTACGACTACTTCGACGAGGCCCGCTCGTACGGCCAGGGGCTCGTTGGCTGGTACCTGGTGCGCTCGGATTCGCCCGAGAATTCCGCTGCGATTGCCGCGGCCATCGACGAGGAGTTCCTGAACTCGCCGGCCGAGACGAAGGCGATGCCGGAGTCGGCGATGGCCCAGGACTTTATCAGGCAGTTCGGCGACATCGCCGCGCTCGTGACCGCGATCCTTTCCGCGGTGTTCTTCACGATCCTGCTCGTGGCCGGCAACACGATGGCGCAGTCGGTTCGCGAGCGCACGGGAGAACTCGGCGTGCTCAAGGCGATCGGGTTCACGAACGAGAGCGTGCTCGCCGTCGTGCTGGCGGAATCCTTCCTGATTGCCGGCATCGGCGGCCTCGCGGGCCTTGGGCTGGCGCTCGGTCTCACCGCGGCGTTTGCGCCGACGGTGGCGAACTACCTGCCGGGATTCTACATAACCAGGGGAGACATCCTGCTTGGCCTCGTGCTGACGGTCGGGCTCGGATTCGTCGCCGGCATCCTTCCGGCGCTCGAGGCAATGCGCCTCCGGACCGCGGATGCACTCAGGAGAATCGCATGAGGAGTCGGATGTTTAACCACTGATGAACACTAATGGGCACTTATGATCGATGCTCTCGGTACCCGGTGCACAGATTTTCTTATCCGCTGATAGACGCTGATGAACGCTGATCCTGAGGTATTGATATCGGTGAGGTCGGAAACGACCAATGGAGTTTGGGTTGTTTGCGGAGTATCCGTTGCCGGAGAAAACGGATGTTCCCGGTGCGGACTGATTTCGTATCAGCGTCAATTAGCGTCAATTAGTGGTTTGCTCGGGACATGAACGCCTTTGCCAATTGGATTGCGCAGATCGTGTCGGTGACGCTGTTCAGCCTGCGGACGATCCCGGCGCGCAAGGGCGCGGCGATCACGACCGCGGTGGGCGTCGCCGGCGTGGTCATGGTGTTCGTCGGTGTGTTGTCCATCGCGGCGGGGTTCAGCGGAACGCTGCGCTCCTCGGGGTCGCCTGACGGGGCGATCGTCCTCCGCGCGAGCGCGAACGGGGAACTCGCCAGCATCCTGCCGCGCGACCAGGTGCTGGTCGTGGGGGACGGTCCGGGCGTCGCGCGCGGCGCCTCGGGTCCGCTCGCGTCGCCCGAGGTATTTGTCGTGATCAACCTGCCTACCCGGAACGCGGGGGGCGACGCGAACGTGCCGATGCGAGGGGTGACGGCGGCGGCCTTCGAGGTGCGGGACGGCTTCGAGATCGTCGAGGGCCGAAACTTCGAGCCGGGCCGCAGCGAGGTGATTGTCGGGATCAATGCCGCGCGGAACCTCGAGGGCGCGACTGTCGGCAACACGCTGACGCTTGGACAGGAGCAGTGGCAGGTGGTGGGCGTTTTTCGCGCGGGGGGCGGTGCTTCCGAGTCTGAACTCTGGACGGACGCAGCAATCCTGCAGACGGCCTACCAGCGGGGGTCGACGTACCAATCCATCATGGTTCGCCTCGCCGCGCCCGAGCGATTCCAGGAATTCAAGGACTGGCTGACGACAAACCCGCAGCTGACGGTGCAGGCGCAGCGTCAGGAGGAGTTCTACGCCGACCAGTCCGGCCTGCTGTCGACCTTCATCGAGGGTGTCGGCGTGTTCATTGCGCTCATGATGGCGGTCGGCGCGCTCTTCGGCGCGCTGAACACGATGTACAGCGCGGTGGCCGGCAGGGTGAGGGAGATCGCGACGCTCCGGGCGCTCGGCTTCGGATCGAGCCCGGTCATTGTCGCCGTGCTCTGCGAGTCCCTGATCGTCGCGCTCGTGGGAGGCGTCGGGGGAGCGGTGGCGGCATACATTGCATTCGATGGCTACACCGCCTCGACGCTGAACTTCCAGAGCTTCAGCCAGGTCATGTTTGCGTTCCGGGTGACCCCGGCGCTGCTCTTGCAGGCGATCGTTCTCTCGGGAGCGATCGGGCTGCTCGGCGGATTGTTTCCGGCGATTCGCGCCGCGAGGATTCCCGTCGCAGCGGCGCTGAGGGAGACCTGAGCGTCTTGGTCGTCCGGTAGCCCTGCCCGGGAGGGCAGGGAGCCTGATCCGAGCCCCCGCTCCTTCCGGAGCGGGCTACATTTATGAATCCGGCTGAATGTTTGGGCTATCGGTGGAACCTGCCGAACAGCACGCCCTTGCCGAGGATGTGGCCGTTCATCGCATCGATGACCTCGGCGCGCGTGGCGGCGGGCGTGAGATCGAGCCGGGTGTCCAGGGCGTACAGGATGAATGTGTAGTGGTGGTACGGGCCGGCCGCTGGTGCGCCGGGGCCCCGGTAGCCGGGAGTGCCGCCGCGATTCAGGCCCTGGATGGAGCCGTCGGGCAGGGTGGCTTCGAGCGGCACATTCTCGGGAAGTCCCCGCGAGGTGCCCGGAATGTTGAAGATGAGCCAGTGAAGCACGTCATCGGTCGACCGATTGATGGTGACATCGGGATCGTTCATGATGAGCGCAAAGCTCACGGTGCCCTCGGGCACGTTGGACCACGACAATGCCGGCGAGACGGTGTTCGGATCGGCCTGGGTGAACCGGTTGGGGATGATGCCGCCGTCCTCGAAGGCCGTGGTCGTCAGCGTGAGCCCTGGTCCCCCGCCGCCGCGTCCGCCGCGAGCCTGTCCCTGAGCGGGAGCCTGAGCGTGAACGACCGTGGAAAACGCCGCGAGGGCGGCAAGGAAGACTGCAGAGCGAAGCGTGTGGGGAACATTCATGGGATTCGGGTAGTTTGGTCCGGGTAGAGCAGCGCAATCGACCCGAGCCCGCAAGGAATTCGCCGCGATCAGAGGAAGGGAGAGAGCAGCCGGGCGGCGCCATCGCGCACACGGATGGGCAGCGGCCGGGCGTCGACTTCGGCAAGGCTGGTCTGGTGCGCCTCGTCTCGCCGGCGGTCGAACCACTGCACAAGGCCTCTGGCGAGATCGCGGTCGTAGCACTCGACGTTGAATTCAAAATTCAAACGGAGGCTTCGGGGGTCCCAGTTCGTTGAGCCGAAAAGCGTCCAGCTGTCGTCGATGATGAGCAGCTTCGAGTGATCGAAGGGTGGAGGGCTGAGCCAGAGGCGGCAGCCTCGCTCAAGCACCTGCCACCACATTGCCTGGGATGCCCAGTGGACGAAGGGCAGGTTGTTCCGCGCCGGGAGAAGGATGTCCACTTCGACCCCGCGCAGGGCGGCAAGGTTGAGGGAGGAGATGAGGCTCGGCTCAGGCAGGAAATAGGGCGTCGCCAGGCGCACCGAGTTCTTCGCGGCGGCGAGTGCCGCCTTGAATGTCCACCGCATCTTCTCGAAGTCCTCGTCGGGGCCGTCGGGAATGCCGCGCGCGATGATCGAGCCGCAGGCCTGTAGCTCGGGGAACCAGGTGTCGCCGCGCAGCGCCTCGCCGGTCGTGAAGTGCCAGTCGTCCGCAAACGTCTCCTGCAGGTGGGCGACCACCGGACCCTCGATCCGGAACTGAAGGTCGCGAATCGGGCGGACGGGATTGCGCGACAGCCAGTGCCCTTCCCTGATGTTCAGTCCGCCGGCGAACCCGATCCTTCCGTCGACCACGAGGATCTTCCTGTGGTTGCGCAGGTTCATCTCGAGCAGCCGGCGCAGGGGAAAGGTGCGCATGAACCGGGCATGCGGCACGCCCTCGGCCTTCAGCGCTCCGACGATCGACGGCCACGAATAGCGCAGGCCGGTCGCGTCGACCAGCACGCGGACGTCGACCCCGCGGCGCACGGCGTCGCCGAGCGCCTTCGCGAACGTCTTTCCCACGGGGTCATTGTCGAAGATGTAGGTGGAGAGTGCGATCGAGTGACGGGCCTTCGCAATGGCTTCGAGCATGCTTGGGTAGGCCGAGTCGCCATCCTCGAGCGGCTCGATCCTGTTTCCGGGAAGCAATGAAGCATCGAGCAGCTTGCAGGTGGTTGCGGCGAGCGTCACGAGGTGGCCGCTCTCCGGCGGCAGGAGGTTGGCGACGCTTTCCGGCGAGCACACGTCAACCGCGGCGTCGGTGCGGTAGCGCTCGATCCCGGCGCGAAGACTCATCGCCCGCCGCTTGATCCGGTTGATGCCGAGGACGAAGTACAGCAGCGCGCCAAGAAGGGGAAGCAGCCAGATGAAGCCGAGCCAGAGCGTGGCTGCACGCGAGTCGCGCTTGTGCGTCAGCGCGTGGACCGAGGCATAGAGCGCGACGAGCACCGACGCCACCGCGAGGAGGATCTCCCAAACCTCAATCAGTTGATGCAAAGGGTCCATGGGTCGTGGGCCCATCCGGGGCCGCCAGGCAGCCTATATGCATTCGGGCGCCTGCACTTGATAATCAGGAGGGATTCCGGCGCGGGTACAGCGCCTCCAGGCCTGCAGTGAAGGAGTCGACGAGCACATTGTAGTGGTCGCGGTTGGCGAAGCGGCTGCTGGTCACGGCGAGGCCGGAGACGGGCCGCGCGGCCAGTTGCTGCTCAAACTGTTCCAGGTCGCCGAGCATCGACTCGGAGTCCAGGTCGCCGACCCCGAGGAAGAGGCGAGCATCGAGCGGAGCGCCGGTGTCCTGGAAACGCTGGATGTCGCAGAGCAGTGCGCGATTGTCCCACCAGAGCGAGGGTGCGCTTGCCAGCGCGCGGTCGAAGAACGGTTCCCTCCTGAAAAGCGCGTGGAGCACCAGCAGTGAGCCGAGCGAGTGACCGGCGATCCCGCGTCTGTCGGGGCACACGGGATGGCGGCGGGCGAGTTCCGGCCAGAGAGTGCCGGTGAGGAATTCGAGGAAGGAATCCGCCCCGCCGCTGCCTGCCTCGGTTTCGAGTGCGGAAGGAGTGTAGTCGCGGATCCGGCGATTCCCCGGACTCCGATAGGAGGCGCCGTAGCCGACGCCGACCAGCAGCAGCGGTTCTGCCTTGCCTGCCCGCACCGCTTGCTGGTGGGCGGCGACGGCAACGCGGAACTGGTCGTCGCCGTCGAGGAAGATAATGGCCGGCCAGGGACCGGATCCGGTGGGCGATTCGACGTAGATATGGTATCCGGTGCCGTCCTTCGGTCCGGAAAGCTGAAAGGCGGGTGGCTTGGGCTTTGGCGGAATGGGCACGGGGCGATTGCGGAAGGTGGAATGTGGAAAGCCGGAACTGGCGTGTGAGTCAGAAGAGTTCTGTGAATCCGGCGCTCGAGAGAGAAGTCTGGGGTCGGGCTGATGTCGAATTCACGCTGAGCGAGACCGGGCTTGGCATCGAGCGCGGTGGGGCGTACTGCGTCGGTCGCTATTGATCCATGGCGCGCACGGTAACGCTGCATTTTACCCTCAGGGGTCCCGATGGGAAGCTCCTCGACACTTCGCTCGGGCGGGAGCCGCTGACCTATTCGGAGGGTGCCGGGCAGATCATCGACGGACTCGAGTCGGCCCTGCGGGACGCGAGGGCAGGCGAGAAAAAGCGCATCGTTGTGCCGTCCGTCGACGCCTACGGCGCCCGGGACCCGGGGCAGGTTCGACGTGTGCCGCGGAGCTTCCTGCCGGTGGACGGAGAGATCCGTGCCGGTGACACCTTCCGGGCGGGCGAGGACGATCAGGCCCCGGTGGTCACAATCGCGGCTGTCGAGGGCGACGAAGTGGTGCTCGATGCGAATCATCCGCTCGCAGGCGTCGACCTGACTTTCGACGTCGAAATCGTCACGGTGCGAGGCTGATGCGACGGGGACCGGGAAGTTGAAACCCGCCGCATCGCACGCAGCCGTCCGCGAGCCAGTCCTGATCGTCGGTCAGGGGATTGCAGGCACGCTGCTCGCGTGGGAACTGGAACAGGCGGGAGTGCCATTCCGCATCGTCGATGCGGGCCACGCCGGGGCGGTGTCGCGGATCGCTGCCGGCCTTGTGAATCCCATCGCCGGCAGGCGCCTTGTGAAAAGCTGGCGGGCAGAGGAACTGATACCGCTAGCCCGTGAGAGATACCGCTCGCTAGAGGCGGCCCTAGGCATTCCGTTATGGAGGGAGGTGCGGATTCGGAGGCTGTACCGCGATTCTGCCGAGCGCGACTTGATCGAGCGAAGGCGTGAGGAAGGGAGCCTCAGCCCGTACCTGGGATCCGTGGACGATGCGGGCTTCTGGATCGTGGGGGCTGCGTGCGTCGACCTTCCGGCGCTACTTTCGGCGGCCCGCGCGCGATGGATTGGTCGCGGGTTGCTGGTCGAGACGCGCTTCGATTCCGCGCAGCGTGAACGACACGGAAGTATCGTCTACTGCACGGGTGCCGCGGTCCGGCTCCACCCTGCGCTCGAGAACCTGCCGTGGCAGGTTTCGCGCGGAGAGGTGCTGACGATCGCCGCGACGGGGCTCGATGCCGGTGTTGTCAGGAGTCGGAATCACTGGCTGCTGCCGACGGGTTCGAAGCGGGCAAAGGTGGGCGCGAGCTACGCCTGGGGCGTTTGCTCCGATGCACCGACGCCGGAAGCGAGGGAGGCGCTGAGCCGCTCGGCGGGTGAACTCATGGGAGGTTCAGCGGAGATCTTCGGCCACGAAGCCGGATTTCGGCTGGCATTGCCCGACAAACGTCCGCTTGCCGGCTGGATGCCCGGTCAACCCGGGAACGGCGTCTGCTCGGCGCTGGGTTCAAAGGGCGTGCTTTGGGCTCCCTGGCTCGCACGTCAGTGGAGAGAAAACCTGCTGACCGGGGCTCCTTTTGGCCGGGTATGTGATATCCGGCGATTCTTGGACGTCGCCCAAAAGTCACCCGCCCTGTAACCTGGAAAGGGGAATGGTGTCTTCCGGGGTGTCTCCTACGTACAGGCTGTACCAAACGTTTAAGGACGTTTTCCGGATGTTCCGGAAAGTCATATCCATTTGCCGTTACTCCCGACATGCGTTCACCTAGACCCTCATGGCCCCAAGCAACGAATCTCCTACCGTGAAGAACCCGTCATCGGCGCGCCGGCCGTCCCGGGCAAAGTGGTATATCATCGGCGCCATTGCCGTGCTTGGCGGCGGCGCATTTATCGCGAAGCGGCGTGGAGGTGGTGAGCAGCCGATCGCGGTGACCACCGAGCAGGCGGTCGTCATGAACATCACGCAGCTGGTCACCGCAACGGGCAAGATCCAACCGGAGACCGAGGTGAAGATCGCCCCGGAAGTGTCGGGCGAAATCGTCGAATTGCCCTTCCGGGAGGGCGCCGACGTCAAGGAAGGTGACCTCCTTGTCCGGATCCGCGCCGACAACTACCAGTTCCAGCTGACGCAGCAGGAGGCGGGGCTTGCCTCGGCGCGCGCGTCGGCGGCAGACAGCGAGGCCCGGCTTCAGAAGGCGACAGACGACTTCCGCCGCAGCCAGGAGCTCTATGCCCAGGGACTTATAAGCGATTCCGACTTCGCCGCCGCACGGGTTGCGAACCAGAGTGCGATCGCCAGCTACGAGAGCGCCCAGGCGAGCATCATCCGGGCCGAGGGATCGGTGAACCAGGCGCGCGACCAGTTGAACAAGACGGTGATCTACTCGCCGATCAACGGGAAGGTGATCGCCCTCAGCAACGAGGTGGGTGAACGTGTCGCCGGCACGGGGCAGTACGGCGGAGCGAACGTGATGCGCGTCGCAGACCTGGACAACATGGAACTCCAGGTGCGCGTGAACGAGAACGACATCGTGAACGTGAGCGTCGGAAACCGCGCCGTGATCAACGTCGACGCGCTGCCGGGCCGCATCGTGAACGGCCGGGTGACCGAGATCAGCAACTCGCCGCAGACGACCACGACGGCGCAGAACGCCGACGATGTGACCAACTTCCTCGTGAAGATCGCGATAACGGACCGCGGGCTCGAACTCAGGCCCGGAATGAGCGCCACCGCGGACATCGAGACCCGGACCGTGACCCAGGTCGTCGCGGTGCCGATCCAGAGCGTCACCGTGCGCGCGGGTACGTTGAACGCGGAGGAGTTCCAGAAGCAGCAGCAGGAGGAAGTGAAGGCGAAGTCGGGCAACGAGCTGGACGCGGAGACGGAAAGGGAGCTCGCGCGGCGCGACCGAGAACGCCTCCAGCGCGTGGTCTTCGTCCGCAACGACGACACCGTGGAGATGCGGACGGTCGAGACCGGCATCGCCGACCTGACTCACATCGAGATCCAGAGCGGACTCCGGGCTGGGGACGAAGTCGTCTCCGGAAGCTACACGGCCATCACCCGCCAGCTTCGGGACGGCTCGCAGATCCGGATCGAGACGCCGCCGGAGAAGAAGTGAGCTCAGAATAGCCGGGCCCGCCATGACCCAACCGCCGCCGCTTCCCGCGATCGAACGCGAGGTGCGCCCGAAGGGAGCCCTCGTCATCGATATCCACGGGGTCACGAAGCTCTATCAGATGGGGGAGGAGACCGTTGCCGCACTGCGCGGGGTGGACCTGAGAATCCATCGAAACGAGTACCTGGCCGTCATGGGTCCGTCCGGCAGCGGCAAGTCCACGCTTATGAACATGCTGGGCTGCCTCGATACACCGACCTCGGGACACTACGAGTTCAACGGACAGGATGTCGCCGCGATGTCGGACGACGAACTCGCGCACATCCGCAACCGGGAGATCGGATTCGTCTTCCAGACATTCAACCTGCTCCCGCGATCCAATGCGCTGCACAACGTGGAACTGCCGCTCATCTACGCTGGCATGCCGCCTCACGACCGCCACGACCGTGCCCGCCAGGCGCTTGAGAGCGTGGGTCTCGGGGACCGGGCGCACCACCGCCCGAACGAGCTCTCTGGCGGACAGCGCCAGCGCGTCGCGATCGCGCGCGCCCTCGTGAACGGCCCCTCGATCATCCTCGCCGACGAACCCACCGGAAACCTCGATTCGCGCACCGGCATGGAGATCATGGCCCTGTTCGAGGAACTCTACGAGAAGGGCAACACCATCATCGTCGTGACGCATGAGGAGGACATCGCGCAGCACGCGCGGCGCATCGTCCGCCTGCGCGATGGCCTGATCGAATCGGACCAATGAATCGTGGATTGAACGGGCGCCATGATCTTTGAGATCACCGAGTCCTTCCGGATCGCGTTTGCGCAGATCGCGGCCAACAAGACGAGATCGCTGCTGACGGCGCTCGGCGTGATCATCGGCATCGTGGCGGTGTCGCTGATGGGCACGGCGATCAACGGCATCGACCGCAGCTTCCAGAACAGCCTGGACATGCTCGGCGAGGACGTCCTCTACGTGGAGCGCTGGCCCTGGGCGGGCGTGCAGGACCCGTGGAACTTCCGCAATCGCCCGCAGATCCGGCCCGTGGATGCCGAGCGCCTGAACGACATCATCGCGACGACGGCCGACTCCCAGCTCGAGGTCGCGGTGCCGGTCCTGCGGCGAAGCGCCTCGGTGCGATTCGAGGGCAACCGGCTCAACGGCATCCAGATGTTCGGCACGACGTCGGAATACGTGCTGACCTCCACCTTCGATTTCGCGGAGGGACGACTGTTCAGCGATTCGGAAAGCGTCTCGGGGCGGCAGGTCGCCGTGCTCGGATCGGATGTTGCCGAGAGCCTGTTCCCGGGCATCAGCGCCATCGACCGCCGCGTGCTGATCAACGACCAGGCTTTCACTGTGATCGGCGTGCTCGCGCGGCAGGGTTCCTTCCTCGGACTCTTCAGCTTCGACAACCAGGTGATCATCCCGATCAACGCCTTCCGGCACTACTTCGGGAACGGTGGCGGCGCACAGCTGCGCGTGAAGATCATGGACAAGCTCCGGCTTGCGCAGGCGAGGGACGAGCTGACAGGCGCGATGCGGCGCGTGCGCGGCCAACTCCCGGGTGAACGCGACAATTTCTCGATCAACGAGCAGCAGGCATTCCGAGCCCAGCTCGCGCCGGTGCAGGCGGGCATTGCGATCGCGGGGCTCTTCATCACGGGTCTCTCGCTGTTCGTCGGCGCCATCGGCATCATGAACATCACCTTCGTGAGCGTTAAGGAGCGGACGCGCGAGATCGGCACGCGCAAGGCGCTCGGCGCGCGGCGCCGGACGATCCTGCTGCAGTTCCTGATCGAGGCGGTCTCGATCTGCCTCATCGGAGGCGTGGTCGGACTTGTGCTGACCTTCGCGATCGCGCAGGCCGCCGGGGCGGCGTTTCCCTCGTTCCCTATCGTGTTCTCGCCGGGGCTCGTCGTGATCAGCATGGTGGTCGCCACCGCGACCGGAATCATCTCCGGATTCGCGCCCGCCTGGGGCGCCTCGCGCCTCGATCCCGTGGTGGCGCTTAGGTATGAATGATGTGAGATTTGGGATTTACGATGTACGATATCCGCAGCTGCGCCGCCCGATTCCGATGCAATCGTACATCGTAAATCGTACTTCGTACTTCGCCCGACCCTCTGATGCGCGCTTCTGAAATCATAAAGATGGCCTTCGGGTCGCTCGGGGTGAACCGGCTTCGGTCGGCGCTCACGATGCTCGGCATCACCATCGGCGTGTTCTCGGTGATCGGCGTGATGACTGCGGTCTCGGCGCTGCGCGGCTCCGTCGAGTCCGGGATCAGCTCGCTTGGAGCGGACATATTCCAGTTCACGAAATGGCCGCAGGGATTCGTGGGCGGGGGGGTGAACTGGCGGCGCTACGCGATGCGGACCGACATCACGCTCGACGAGGGAATGCGCTACCGCGACCTGATGGCCGGGGTAACCGACGTGGTTTCGCTCCGCGTCAACGCGGGCGGTTCCCGTGCCGCCTACGGCGGTCAGCGGACCAACGCGAACATCAACCTCATCGGCACGGATGAGCATTACCTGGCTGCGAACAAGTACACGCTGGAGGCTGGCCGGAACCTGCTTCGCGACGACGTGGAGTTCGGGCGGCCGGTGGTCGTGATCGGGCGAGACCTCGTGGAACGGCTGTTCCCGAACGAGTCGCCGCTGGAACGACGGGTCACGATCCGGGGGCACAGCTACACCGTAGTCGGAATGCTTGAATCGAAGGGCTCGGCATTCGGCCAGACGCAGGACGGGGTGGCGATCGTCCCGATCACGCGATTCATGAACGATCTCGGTTCACGGGGTCGGTCGCTCACGATCGCCACGCAGGCGGCCGGACAGGGGCTCTACAACGACACGGTCGATCGCGCGATCGGAGCAATGCGGCTGGTGCGCCGGCTCGTGCCGGAGGACGACAACGATTTTGAGATCTCCTCGAACGACTCATTGATCGCAGCGTTCGCGACGGTGGCGGACACGCTGCAGATGGGCTCGCTCGCGATCAGCGGCATCGCACTGCTGGCGGCGGGAGTGGGAATCATGAACATCATGTTCGTGAGCGTGACCGAGCGCACGAAGGAGATCGGAGTGCGAAAGTCGCTCGGGGCGCGGAAGAAGAGCATCCTCGCCCAGTTCCTGCTCGAGGCGACGGTCCTCTCGCTGACTGGCGGCGTTGCCGGGATCCTACTGGGAGTTGCCGCGGGCAACGGCCTGGCACTGATGCTTAACGCCACGATCGTCTTCCCCTGGGATTGGGCTGCGATCGGCATCGCCGTCTGTTCTGCGATCGGGGTCGGCTTCGGCTTCTACCCGGCCTGGAAGGCCGCGTCACTCGATCCGATCGAGGCACTGCGCTACGAGTGAGCTGAATGCCGAATGTCAATCGCCGGTTTCCGAAAGAGGATATCGGACGCGGCGGCCAGTGGCGGGCGGTTATCCTGGATCTTCAATCGGCAATCCGAAATCGAAAATCCAAAACGGGATCATTTCCCGCCGCGGAAGATCTCGTCGACGGTCAGGCCGGTCAGGTCCCGCAGCCCGGTGATGAGGCGCCAGAACGCGTACATCATGACGATCGTGCTCGGCACGACGATCACTGGCCAGCTCAGCAGGTTCATCCGGCCGAGCTCCGCGTTGAACTCCGGTGTGCCGGGAGGGCTCTTGAGCAGGTATCGCGCGAGGACGAAGTTGAGCACGGCGCTCACGGCAAACGCTCCGCCGAGCCAGTAGCTTGCCCGGGCGAGAAGGCGGGCGAACGCGGCCTGGTGACTGCCGGCCGCGAGGGCGGCGTCAACTTTTGCGACGTCGACCACCTGGTCGTTGTAGAAGAGTTCGCGAATGACGGGAGTCTTCGACCTCAAGGAGGCCAGCACCACGACGCCGATCACCAGGGGAACGGTGCCTTCCTTCACGGCGATCCAAAAGCCATCGACCTTGAGGAGGCCAAGTCCCCCGGTCAGCAGGACGCTGGAGAAGCCGAGTATCGAGATGAAGTTGGCGCGCCGGCGCTGCACGAAGTCGTAGACGCCATAGCCGACAGGGAAGGCGAGCGCGACGATGAGGCCCCAGACGGGTCCGAGCCTGCCCTCGGCGCTGAGCTTCGAGAGGATCAGCGAGGGGATCGCGATGTTGCAGATCAGGTTGACGAGGATGTTTTCCCGCTTCGGGGCCGGCTGGGGCATCCGACCAGCCAATGCGGCGCCCGACCGGGACTGCAACCATTTCAGAGGCTGCGATGACACGCATAGGAAGGATATGACCCGACGCGGGGTTTTCCCTGGCTGACGTTGGGAGTTCCCTCGGTCGCGCGTCTGCCCGTCCTCGGGATTCAGTTCCCAGTTGGACGCCGATCAAAAATCCTTAACACTGCCCGACCCCATGCTCCTCCTAGGCCTCAACATCGACCATGCCGCGACATTGCGGCAGGCCCGCTATCGCGGCCGCGAGGAAACGGCGAATGCCGAGCCGGATCCCGTTGCCCTCGCACTTCTCGCGGAGAAGGCAGGAGCGGACGGCATCACCGTGCACCTCCGGGAGGACCGCCGCCACATACAGGACCGCGACGTCTGGCGCCTCAGGGAGTCGCTGACGACGAGGCTCAATTTCGAGATGGCCTGCACCCCGGCGATGACCGACTTCGCGCTTCGCCTGAAGCCCGAAGCCGTCTGCCTCGTGCCCGAGGGACGCGAGGAAGTGACCACCGAGGGCGGACTGGACGTGCGTGCGGAACGCGAGCGAATCCGCGCCTGCGTCGAAGCTCTGACCGCCTCGGGTATCGCGGTCAGCCTCTTCATCG
This sequence comes from Candidatus Salsuginivita brisbanensis, assembly GCA_038144975.1. Taxonomy (GTDB): domain Bacteria; phylum Verrucomicrobiota; class Verrucomicrobiia; order Opitutales; family Opitutaceae; genus Salsuginivita; species Salsuginivita brisbanensis. The sequence goes on from JAYQOU010000012.1 coordinate 49,105, forward strand.
ACCCGGATCCTGCCCAGATTGAAGCAGCGGCCGGGGTGCGTGCGCCCGTTGTCGAATTGCATACCGGTGCGTACGCCTCGGGGGAGGACCGCGTTCGCCAGCGGGCGGAGCTCGCGCGGCTCGAGACCGGTGCCGGGTTCGCCGCTGCCGCGGGCCTGGTGGTCAATGCCGGGCACGGCATCAACTACCTCAATATTGCCGAGCTGCGTGCTGTGCCTCACCTCCACGAACTCAACATCGGGCACAGCATCATCAGCCGGGCGCTCCTCACCGGCATCTCGGAGGCGGTGAGGGAAATGAAGGCGCTGATGAACCCGGGCTGATGGGAGATTTGCGATGTACGATTTACGATCTACGATTTTCGAGTTCGCGGAGGACTGCCCGCCGTTGCATGCTGCCGAGGGGCAGACAGCACGTTGCCAAATCGTAATTCGTACATCGTACTTCTCCTATGACCCTCGAGCTTCCTCCAGGCGGCATCCTCCTCGGCCTTGGCTGCGACCTGATCGAGATCCAGCGCATCCGGGATGCGCTCGAGCGTCACGGCGAAAGTTTCCTCGACCGCGTGTACACGGAGGAGGAGAGGGCCTATTGCAGCGCCCGACCCCAGGCGCACCTTCACTTCGCTGCGCGATGGGCTGCCAAGGAGGCTGTCGCCAAGGCATTCACCACGGGCATCGGCGCGGCCCTCGGCTGGAAATCGGTATCCATCTATCATGGCTCGCGACAGGAGCCCCTGGTCCGCCTCGATGACAAGGGCCGGTCGCTTCTGGAAGCCGTCGGGGGAACCGCCATTCACGTCAGCCTTTCCCACACCGCATCGGCAGCGATGGCCGTTGCCGCGCTCTTGCGTGCGCCGGGTAATCCCGGAGCCTGAGTATCATGGAAGACGATCCGGAGATCCCGGAGCAGCCCCAGGAGGCCGCCCGGCCAAAGCCCTCAAAGACACCGTCGTGGGTGATGGTCGGCTTTGCCATCGGCGCGCTCTTTGTCTGGCTTCTGCCCAGGCCTTCGGCGCCGCCTGAGGTGCGTCCGGCCCCGGCGACCCCGGCGCCGGTCGTGGCCGAGACGCCACCGCGACTCATGGTGGCCGAGGCCCTGTTCGAGCGCTGGGGGGACCTGGCATCGTGGGACGGCGATCGAACCGAGGTTGCGGCGTGGAATATCGAGACCGGCCGCTACGACGACTATTTCGAGGTGCGCCGCATCTGGCTGAACGACGAAGGCCACTACGCGTATTATTTCCGCACGATCCCGGGCCTTTCACGGCCGATACGGGCGCGCAACACGCCCGACGAATCCCTGCTTCAATTCACCGAATCCGAGGAGGAGAGTATCCGGTGGCGTGGGCAGCAGCTCGAGCAGCAGGTTCGGCAGGTGCTCGGCGGGCCTCCAAGACCGGCTGCGCCTCCGGCCCAGGCCCCGGCTGCCAATCCCGGCGCGCCGGCGCAGGGCAATCCATGAACGTGCCGGGGCATCCGATCCTCACGTGCGAGGACGCGGCTGCCCGTGAAAGGGCGGTCCTCGGGGACGACGAAAGTCGCATCTGGGATGCCATGGTGCGCGCAGGTCGCGGGGTTGCCGGGGCCGTGCAGGAGGATTTCCGCGAGATTGGCGATTTTCCCCAAGAAGGCCGGGTCCTCGTGCTGGTGGGGAAGGGACACAATGGCGGCGATGCGCTCATAGCTGCCGAGACACTGCTCTCCCGCTTTCCCAGGGCGACCGCACAGGTGGTGTTCGCCTTCGGCCAGCGTGCGCTCCGTCCGCTCGCTGCACGTGCCTGGCGGCAGCTGAGTCACGCGGCACGCGGCCGCGTAGCGACATCCCGGAGCGTGGCGTCGAACTCGGGCCCGTGGGACCTGCTTCTCGACGGGCTGTTCGGTTTCTCGTTTCGTCCGCCGGCAAACGGAAAGCTGCTCGACTTGATTGCCGCAGTGAACGGTGCCTCCGTGCGCCTCCGTGCGGCTGTCGACCTGCCGAGCGGTCTCGGCGGAAACGCGGTGGTGCGAGCGGACTTCACCTATGCCACGGGCATCGTGAAGAGTCCGGCGATCGACGGGACCAGGGCCGGTGATGTCGGTCGTCTGCGATACATCGATCTCGGTTTCTTTGACCGGGACCCCGGGACCTCCCGTTTGCGCATTCTGACTCCGGAGGTGCTGGAACCGCTCAGGCGCCTGAGGGATCCGCAGTCCCACAAGTACACGCACGGGAACCTCTTCATTATTGGCGGATCGCGCAGCTTTCCGGGAGCGGTGCTGCTTGCGGTCGAAGGCGCCCTGCGAAGCGGCGTCGGCCTGGTGACCGCCTTTGTGCCCGAATCCCTGGCGGCTGCATTTGCTGCCCGGGCTCCCGCGGCGATCTGGGTGGGCTGGCCCGAAACTCCGTCGGGCGGCCTCGCGCTCGAGGGTGCCCACCTGTTCCACGAACGGTCAGTCCGGAGCACGGCGGTCCTGCTGGGCCCGGGCATGTCACGTGAACCGGAAACGCTCGCCTTTGCAAAGGACCTCGTCGCCAGTCTCGTGAAGCCCGTCGTGATGGATGCCGATGCGCTTCGGCCAGACATAGTCCGCGCTGGGAAGGCGCCTCGAATCGTGACGCCGCATATGGAGGAGTACCGTCGCATCCTGGTCGGAGATGATTTCCACAGTCGGGAGCCGACGAAGGACGCTGTCGTGCTGCTCAAGGGCCGACTCACGGGAATCACCCGCGCGCGATCCGGCTGGTTCAGTCCGTTTGGCGGTCCCGTGCTTGCACGTGGAGGAACGGGCGACGTGCTCGCCGGGCTCGTTGCCGGCCTGCTTGCGCAGCATCCGGAGGATCCCGATGGCGCGGCCTGTCGCGGGGCGGTCTGGCATGGAATCGCAGCAGACCTGCTCGCGCGGGAGCGCGGACAGGTTGCGGTGTGCACGACTGACCTTCTGGATTTCCTGGCGCCTGCGCTGAGGGCCGGGTGCCGGTGATCCAGTAGCCGGTGGCCTGTGGCCGCCCTGCTTCGCCCGTAGGGCTTCGCAGGTTCTTCGCTTCGCTACGAGTGAGCCGGTGGCCGGCCGGCAGTTTCCGCTTGGTTGGCGGGATGGGACGTGCATTCCTTCCGGGCCATGAGCGCGGAATTGACCGAGCACCAGGCGCTGCTGGTGCTCAACGCGCTTCCGAACATCGGGCCTGTCACGCTGCATCGTCTGCTCGAGAAGTACTCCGGCGATCCCAGGCGGGTGCTCGGGGCGAGCCGCTCCGAGCTCGAGCAAGTGCAGGGTGTGGGCCCGGCCATCAGCGGAACTGTTTCGGCTTGGGCGGAGCACTTCAACCTGGCCCGCGAGGAGGACCGGATGCGCCGGGCAGGGGTTTCGTTTCTCGTGAGGGACGACGTCGCCTATCCGTCCCTGCTGAGGGAGATTCATGATCCGCCGATCGGGCTCTATCGCAGGGGTTCCTGCGCCTTTGGGCAGCCAACGGTCGCGATCGTCGGCTCCCGCCGCACGACGCTCTATGGCCAGACGGTCGCGCGCAGCCTCGCGTCCGAGCTCGCCCGCCTCGGATTCTGCATCGTGAGCGGCCTTGCGAGGGGCATCGACACCGCGGCGCACGAAGGGGCCCTCGAGGCCGGGGGAAGCACTGCGGCGGTCCTCGGGACGGGCATCGATATCATTTACCCGCCGGAGAACCTGGCGCTCTACCGTCGGATCGAGGAGTCGGGTGCCATCCTGAGCGAGTTTCCCTTCGGTAGGCGCGCGGACCGCCAGTCCTTCGCGATGCGCAACCGGATCGTCGCGGGGATGAGCGAGGCGGTGATCGTCGTGGAGAGCGATGTGAGCGGGGGTGCGATGATAACGGCGCGCTTTGCCGGCGAGCAGGGCAGACCGCTCTTTGCGGTGCCCGGGAGGATCGACCAGGCGACGAGTGCGGGTTGCCACCAGCTCATTCGTGATGGCGCGACGCTGCTGACTGGCGTCGAAGACCTGCTTTCGGAGCTGAACTACCTCGGCGGGCTCCGGCCGGCACCGATTCCGGAGAAGGCGAGTGCCTCCGGGCCAGCCGGGACGATGGGACTGAACGAAGACGAGAAGGCCATGCTGGCCTGCTTCGAGGGCGGCGAGATCCTGGGCGCAGATGTCATTGGGGAGCGAACGGGCCGGACGGCGGCGCAGGTATCAGCCGCCCTCGTCATGCTCGAGCTGAAGGGAGCCGTCGGTCGCAGGGCCGACGGCACCTACGAGGCTCGCAGCTGATGGGTGATCGGGGAAAGCCGCCTAAAGCCTGAGACGAAACCCGGTTGAAACGGTAGTGACGGTCTTTTGGTCGAAGATCGCCTCGAAGTCCGTGGTCCAGTGGAGTCGTTCCCTCATTCGAAGGTTGAGCCCGAAACCTGCGAAATTCCCGGTGCCGTTGTCCTTCTGCGTGCCCAGCGTCGAGTCGCGGAGCTTCGTGCTCCAGATCGCCCTGCCCAGCTTCACTCCGATCTCAATCCGGTCTGTCACAAGGGCGGAAGCGGCAACGCCGGTCTTGAAGGCCTTTGTCGAAAGCGACCCCCAATTCGCGGTGGCGGCATAACGGGTCGTGCCCAGATCGGCGTAACCAAGGATCGCTGCGAAGTGCGGATTGATCTCGAAACCGAGATTGAGCGTCGTCGAGACGCGTGGGTCCCCGTCGTAAATCGCCTCGTCCGTAATGGGGCGATTGAAGCCGAGATACGACTTGGTCACGCCCATGTTGAGGTCGACATAGGTGCGCGCGACGAGCGCCCGAAGGCGTGTCGCAAAGGACGAGGCCCCGTCACCCGGCAGTGCCTCCATCTCCGAAGGGAAACGATAAGGCGAGGGCTGGACGGGGACGACAAGTTCCTGGCCGAGGGCGGGCAGTGCCGCGAGCGCGAGCAAGGCGAAGCAGGCTTTCATCGATCTGGGGACGTTCGGGGTTGAGATGCGCCGGTGCCCGATGCGTGAGGTCACCACCTTGGAACCCGTCGACTCGGGAAAGTTCCACCTTGGCAGGGGGAGGGTGACATTACCGCTGCGCGTACGAAGCGGGATCGACGCGAAAGAAGCGTCGATCGTGCCGGGAGTATCAGCGGCCAGCCGCAGGCACCGCTCTCAAGGAGGCGAGGTACTCGAGCAGGTCGGCTACTTCCTGGTTGTCGAGGGAGTCCAGCAGCCCCTCGGGCATGAGTGAGGCCGGCAGTCGTGTGACGCTGAGCACATCCGCTCTGTTGTGGCGAATGACGACGCCTCCTGGGGTCTTTAGCGTGATTTCGTCGGCTGTCTCACTGGAGATCACACCCACTGCGACGCCGTTGCGCAGCTCGAGCTGCCACGGCTCGTAGCCAAAGACGATGCCCGCGCCGGGGTCGACGATGTTCAGGTGCATTGCGGGCTTCCCGAACTTGTCCCCGATCGTCGTCAGGTCCGGGCCAAAATCGGTGCCGCGTCCTTTGGAAAGGTGGCATGCGGCGCAGGCGGCCTTTCCGAAGAAGAGGGATTCGCCGCGGCTGGCGCTGGCAGGTCGGGCAAGCAGTGTCGCGAGCGGTTCGCGTTCACCTGCCGCCTCAGCAGCCGGAAACACGGTTGCGGCTGCCTCACGGACCGCTGGCCAGAACGAATTGCTGAGCAGGCGGGCGGTCTCCGCGCGCAGTTCGCCGGTCAGGGTGCCATCCGCCGCGAGGTCGAGCAGTGCCCTGGAACCCGACTCGGTGCGCGCGAGCGACTGCAGTGCAGCCGAACGGAGTGCCGGTGTGACTGTTTCGGATGCCACCATTGGGCGAAGGAGTTCGTCGACGACCCGGTCGTCGGGAACGCCGCCGAGCGCGTCGATGAGTCCCGCTGCGGCCGGTCCTGCGAGCGCGGAACGAACCGGTGCGATGCCGTCCTGGTCCAGCGTTCGCTGCAGGGCCTCGATTCCCGCGGACTCCCGGGGAAGCGCAGCAGCGAGCTCGAGGAGTCCGGGCTGCTGGTCGCGCAGGTCGAACGCGCGCACCAATTCGAGGAAACGCGGGGTTCCGCGGTTCTCCTCGAGTGCCCGCCGCAGGGCTGCCTGAACAGCCGGGCTGGATTCCAGGCTGGTTCCGCGCATGCGCAGCAGCACGTCTACAGGAACCGACGGTGCCTCACCTGCAGGCGCGTGCGCGGCTGCGAGGCAGGCCACCAGCACCACGGCTGCAAGGCGCATCACTGGGTAAGGAGCTCCAGTAGGGCAGCGTCCTTAGTCGGCCCCGAGACGAAATCCAGCGCCCTGAGGAGACGCGCGCGGACCTCGGCTGTGGTGCCAGGCGTGCGGAGTGAGGCGAGCACAAGGCCAGGGGTGCGCTCGTTGCCCCTCGATCTCCAGATGATGTCGCGGGCGGCAGAGCTGGATACGTTGCCGCCGATGGCGGTCTGCCACGCCGGCAGTACCTCGTCCCAGCGCCCCTCGGCACCGATGCCAAGCGCCTCGAGGTACCAGCGATCGCTGCCGTCATGCTGTCGCGCGAGCGCAGTCCATAGTTCGGGCACGGCTGGCGAGGGATTAAGATGCAGGGCGAGCGCCGCCTCGCGGCGGACCTGGGCTGACGGGTCCTGCACGAGCCGACGGACGAGCGGAATCGGATCCATGCCGGCGGCGTTTGCCGCGTTCAGGGCGGCGATCCGGATATCCTCGTTTGCATCGCCGAGCGCATCGTCGATGTGCCGGGCGCCGTTGCCGAGGCGCGCGAGCAGGAACAGGGCCCTTGCCCGCATACGCTGGTGGACATCGTCGCCTGTGCGCTGCTGCCAGACACGGAGCAGTTCGGCCTCCGCGGCGTTGCCCATGCCGCGCAGGCGCATCCAGGCCTGGTAGTGCGTGTTTGGATTTGGCGACTGAAGCGCGGCGACTGCGCCCGCGGCGGACTGCAGGTCGAGGGTCGGCACTGAAGGACGGCTCCCGGCAGGCGCGACGCGGTAAATGCGTCCGGAGATCGTGGCTAGGACCTGGTCGACCATCGCGTGGCCGCCGACGGTCGCATCGCTCCAGTCCGCCACGTAAACCGATCCGTCGGGCGCAACCGCGACATCGCTCGGTCGGTACCACTCGTCGCCCTCGGGCGGTGTCAGCAGGTTCTCGATCCCAGCCGTCAGGCCAGCGCCCTGCCGTGCGATTGGATAGGCACGCGTGACGCCGGGGCGGGCGTCCGTGTGCAGCACCTGGCCCCGGAAGGGTGCGGGCAGCAGCGATCCCTCGTAAACCGCGATTCCCGTGGGCGAGCCGGCGCCGGTAACGAGCATGGTCGGAGCCACGCCGGGGTCCTGCTCGTGCCAATGGTAGGATGCCCGCTGCTCGATGGGCGAGCCCGCCTCTGTCCAGGCCGTTCGCCAGCCGGCGCCGGTGAGCTCGTCCTGAAACCCGTAGTTCCCACCGCGCATGATGTTCACGATTCGCACGGCCTGGTTGCCGTCATCATCGTTGTCCGACTGCCACAGCCGGCCGAACGAATCGACCGCGAGCTCGAAAGGATTGCGGAAGTTCCAGCCAAGGACCTCAACCCGCGTGCCGTCCATCTCTGAACGGAGAGCCATTCCCTGGCGGAACGGCGCACCGTCCGTGCGGACCGGCCGGCCGTGAATGTCGGAGACAACCTCCGTCGCATGCTCGGGAATGTCGCCATGGAGGGGCACGTCGAGCAGTCCGCCGACAGGTCGGCGCAGCTCGGATACGGAATTGCCGACATTGAAATAGAGGCGCCCATCGGGACCCACGTGAAGTGCGTGAAAACCGTGGTCGTGATTGCCTGCGCTGTTGTCCTCGAAAAGGACCTGCCGGCGGTCTGCAACGGTGTCGCCATCGGTGTCCGTGAGCACGAAGACCCAGGGCGAGGCGGTGACGATCACGCGGTTGTCCAGCACGAGGATGCCGAGCGCGGCGTTCACGATGCGATCCTGGTAGAAGACCGTCGACCTGTCGGCGGCACCGTCGCGGTCGGTATCCTCAAAGACCATGATGCGGTCACCCTCGCCGCGGGTGTATGCGACGGCGCGGTAGTTTGCCCCCTCGGTTGACCAGACCCTGCCCCTGGCATCGATGTCGATGCTGATGGGGTTGGCGACCGCCGGTTCGGACGTGAACAGGGTCGCACTGGTGCCTGGCGCCGCGACGAGCGCTTCCGCCTGGGCGCGCGCAGCCTGCGGGCCGACACCCTGTGGGTTGGCTGACGCACCACGCCCGCCGAGGGCGCGCATGGAATACTGGATCGCGATCGGCAACTGGTCGCCGGTGAGTCGGTCCGAGCCGGACTGTAGGCGGTCGAACTCTTCCGCCCTGGCCAATGCAAGCTCGAGCTCGAGCTGGGCCACTTGCGCGGCGCGCCGGCGGATCTCGGCTTCGTCGCGCGGCAGGGTGACGCTTGCGCCGCCGAGGGCGGTGCGCACCTCGGCAAGCGCGGCGATCCGGGGGATCATCGACTGCTCGAACGAGCCGATGGCGATCTGCTGGCGCGGGCTGAGGCCGACGAGGCTTGTGCCGCCCCGGCCGCCACCACGGCCGGCAGGTGCCTGGGCACGAAGCTGGGGTATCGAGATTCCGAGACAGATAGCAGCCAGCATTGCAGCCTGCAGGCGCCTAAGCGCAGTCGCATTCATGGGATGAGGGGTGTTCGGCTGCGCTCCAGTCCGGAACTGTACCGGGAGGGCGCGGGGTACGGGGAGGGCCGGAGCCTCGCGGCATTCCCTGCCCGCATCAATGCGATTCCCGGTCAGCCCGGGGGCCAGGACATCGGCCTGCCCGCAAGGAGGTGGACATGCAGGTGGGGCACTGTCTCGCCGCCGTCCGGACCGCTGTTGATCGCCAGCCGGAACCCGCCTTCCAGCTTGAGCTTCCGGGAAAGCTCGCGGGCGACCGCGAGCAGGTGGCCGAGCAGGGCGTCGTCCGCGGGAGTCGATTGGCCAAGCCTCGGGATGACCTGCTTCGGGATGATCAGGAGGTGCACGGGAGCCTGCGGACTGATGTCATGGATCGCGATGCAGCGATCGTCCTCGTGCTCGATTTTGGCCGGGATTTCCCGGTCGATGATGCGCTGGAAGAGCGTCTTGGCCATGGATCGAAAAAGCGGAAGCCGGCCGGCCTGACGGCGGCCGGACCGGGATCCTTGGCGGCCGGACCGCACGATGCACTAAAGAAAGAGCAGCTGCAGGTTTGCAGTGCGTGTGGTTCGTGCGGCGGTGAGGGCGCGGATGAATGCCAGCGCCTCCTCGTAGTCCCTGCGTCGCCTCGGCGTGACCCGCCGAGAGGGAGGAAGGAGAGCGGGACGAAGGTTGGTGACGAGCAAGGTTGCCTCGCGGAACGGGGCAAGGTGCCGCAGACCGGCCATCAGCTCGGCGCGCGCGAACAATGGTGTCGGAGCCTCCGGCGTCAGCGCGGCGTCCCAGTGGAAGAACCCCCGGTTCGGGCGTTTCTCGAAGAGCCTCGCAAGCAGGTGGGCGGCGGCTGCATTGAATTCGGCGTCGTACTGCGCGGCCGGCGGCGGCTGGGCGGCGAGTTCGGACAGGCTGAAAGCGATGGCGCCGCGGATCTGCTCGGCCAGATAGAGGTCGTGGCCCGTGAGGTCCGCGAACAGCGTGTTGATGAAGTGCAGCCGGCGGAGATCGTCGCGTGAGAGGGCGGGCATCGTCCTGGGAGCGGGTGGGGCGGTCAGCGACGCTGGCCGCGCCCCTTCGAGAGGCTCGAGACCTCCGCCACAAACTCGTTCACGTCCCGGAACTCCTTGTACACGCTCGCGAACCGGACGTACGCGACCTGGTCGATGCGCCGCAGCCGTTGCATGACCTGGTCGCCGATTGCGCGGGTGGGGATCTCGGCCTCGTACTCGCCCTCCACGGCGTCGAGCACGTCCTCGACCAGCATTGCAACCTGCTCCTCGTCGACCGGCCTCTTGTGGCACGCCGCGCGGATTGCCTGCGTGAGCTTTGCCCGGTCGAACGGTTCACGACGGCCATCGCGCTTGGTGACCATGAGTCCGTCGCGCACGAGGGTCTCGGTTGTCGTGAACCGGTGCCCGCACTCGAGGCATTCCCTTCGTCGGCGGATGGTGTTCCCTTCGCGACCGATGCGGGAGTCGATCACCTTGTCCTCGATGGACGTGCACTTCGGGCAGCGCATGGTTCCCTGTCAGTTGAGCTCGAGAAAGTTCTTCAGGATCTCCATGCCGTGCTCGGTCGCGATGGATTCCGGGTGAAACTGCACTCCCCAGATGGGCAAGGTGCGGTGACGCAGGCCCATGATTTCGCCCTCCGCGGTTTCGGCGGTCACCTCGAGACAGTCGGGAAGGCTGGCGCGTTCGACGAGGAGCGAGTGGTAGCGCGTCGCGGGAAAGCCCTGGGGCAGGCCGCGGAACAGGCCGGCTCCATCGTGCCGGATTGGTGAAGTCTTGCCATGCATCAGTCGATCGGCTCGGACGACCTTTCCTCCGAAGTGCTGGCCGATCGACTGGTGTCCCAGGCAGACGCCGAAGATCGGCTTTCGCCCCGCGAATGCCCCGATCATCTCGAGCGACACGCCCGCCTCGGTCGGCGAACACGGCCCCGGGGAGATCAGCACGCGGTCGGGTTCGAGTGCCAGTGCATCGGAGGGCGAGATCTCGTTGTTGCGAAATACGCGCTGCTCCACCCCAAGCTGGCCAAAGTACTGGACCAGGTTGAAGGTGAAGGAATCGAAGTTGTCGATGACCAGGAGCACGGGATCGGCCAATGTCTTCGAGGGCTGGGGGCGGGTCAAGCGCACCGCCCGCGGGGCTTGCGGTGGGTGCTGCCGGGGCTCATAGACGGCCGGCGTTCCTCATGCCGGGCCATTTCGACATCCTTACGCGTGATCCTTCGACAGGGGCGAGGTGCGGGCTGCTGCGCACCCGGCACGGGGTCGTCGAGACGCCACATTTCATGCCTGTTGGCACCCAAGGAACCGTAAAGGCGGTAACCCCTGCCCAACTCCGGGCCATTGGCACAAGGATCCTGCTCGGAAACACCTATCACCTGAGCCTGCGGCCGGGCTCAGGCCTGATCCGAGACCTTGGCGGCCTGCACGGATTCATGGGCTGGGAGGGCCCAATCCTGACTGACAGCGGGGGGTTTCAGGTCTTCAGCCTGGCAAAGCTTCGGGTGGTTCGTGACGACGGCGTAGCGTTCCAGTCGCACCTCGACGGAGCAAAGATGTTTCTCGGGCCGCGGGAGGTCATGACCATCCAGAAGGACCTTGGATCCGACATCATGATGGTGCTCGACGAGTGCCCGCCCTGGCCGAGCGATCGAAACCATTGCGAGCGGGCTGTTGCACGCAGTGAGCGCTGGGCGGGCGAGTGCCTGGAGATCGCCCAGGGGAATGGCACGATCGAGGCGGGGCACCACGTGTTCGCGATCGTGCAGGGGTCGACCTATGGGGACCTGCGCAGAGCCTCGGCCGAACGGCTCGGAGCGCTCGAGTTTTCGGGGTTCGCCGTCGGCGGCGTAAGCGTTGGCGAACCCGAACCCGAAATGTTGCGTCAGGTGGCAGCCACCACGCCCCACCTCCCTGTTGACCGGCCGCGCTACACGATGGGCCTGGGGACGCCGCCGCAACTCCTGAAGCTCATCGGGCTCGGGGTGGACCTGTTCGACTGCGTGCTGCCGACACGGGTTGCCCGGAACGGACTCGCCTATACCCCGGATGGCCCCCTCAACCTCCGGAACGAGCGATTCCGGACGGATCCGCGGCCGATCGTGGAGGGCTTCGAAACCGAGGCGTCCGCCTTCTCAAGGGCCTACCTGAGGCACCTCATCGTCTCCGGCGAGATCCTCGGGTGCACCCTGCTGACAATTCATAACCTCGGGTTCTACCTCGACCTCATGGCGCAAGCGCGGAGGCACATTGGTGCCGGGGACTTTGCGAGCTGGAGCGCCGCCTGGATCGCGCGCTACGAGACCGGGCTCGAGCGGCGCCAAGCGGGTGCCGAAGGCTGACAGCCGGAGGGGGCGGACCTCAGAACAGCATGCGGACGCCGAGCCGGAAGGTCGCCGCATCAGGTCCCTTTGAGGTCTGATCGTAGCCGATCGAGCCTCGCGCGGCCACTTCGGGAGTAATCCAGTGCTGGCCCGAGAGCTGATAGCGCACGACCGCGCTGCGGTCGCCCTCGAATTCATCCAGGAATGAGACCGAGCCGTCCATCGCGAGCAGGTTTGCTATCGAGAACTCGACACCTGCCCCAAGGCCCCAGAGGGCCCCGGTGTCGCTCTTGCGTATCCCAAGGACTTTCTGGCGATCCCAACCATGGCCGAGCGTCGCGACGAAGTAGGGCTTGCCGTACTCGGTCACGTTGTAGCGCAGCAGGGAAACGGTCGCGGTATGGTTCTGGCTGGAATATGCGGAGCCGCTGATCCGACCGTAGTCATAGGCGACACTGGCATCGAACGAGGCGGTCAGCGGGAGATTTGCACTGGCGACAACTCCGTCGGAATTTCCGATTCGGGAGCTGCTGGAATTGGCGTAGGAAAAATCGAGGCCGACGTGCCTCTGGCCGATAAGGAGGGGAGTGGTGGTAACGGCCCGTCCATGCAAAGCCCCGGAGAGGGCCACGATGGAGGCGATCGAAGCGGAGAGGATGCGGAGGGCTTTATTCATGGGAGCTTTCGGTAGGAACCAGGAGCCGGCGCGGATCCCGTAGGAGCCTATCCATAGGACGTCCGACAGGGCGCTCCAAGAAAGTTTCCGTGAAGCATTGGCGTTTGGGAAATCTTTTACCGCGGTGGCGGTGTCGGCGGGCTGTCCGGGAAGTTTGGCTGGATTGGACCCATGGCTTCGCTTAGTCCCTGATCCATGCGTATTCTCGTGACGGGAGGTGCTGGGTTCCTGGGATCCCATCTTTGCGACCGCCTGCTCGCGGCCGGGCACGATGTGGTGTGCCTGGATAACCTGTTTACCGGGAGGAAAGCAAACATCGCCCATCTTCTCGAGAATCCGGCCTTCGAGTTTGTCCGGCACGACGTCGTGGACCCCTTTAAGTACGAGGTGGACCAAATCTACAACCTCGCCTGCCCGGCGTCACCCCCGCACTACCAGTATAATCCGATCAAGACGATCAAGACCTCTGTGATCGGGGCCGTGAACTGCCTAGGGCTCGCCAAGCGCATAAAGGCGCGGATCCTCCAGGCCAGCACCAGCGAGGTTTATGGGGATCCGGCGGTGCACCCGCAGCCGGAAAGCTACTGGGGGAATGTGAACCCGATCGGCAAGAGGTCCTGCTACGACGAAGGCAAGCGGTGCGCCGAGACGCTGTTCTTCGACTATCACCGGGAAAACCGCGTCGATATCCGGGTGATCCGGATCTTCAACACCTACGGACCGCGCATGCACGAGGCAGACGGCCGGGTTGTCTCGAATTTCATCGTACAGGCCCTCCGGGGCGAGGACCTGACCGTCTACGGCGACGGATCGCAGACCCGCTCCTTTTGCTACGTCGATGACCTGATCGAGGGAATGATCCGATTCATGAACCAGGGGGAATCCGTTGGCCCGATGAACCTTGGCAACCCCGGGGAGTTTACGATGCAGGAACTTGCGGAACGCACCTTGCGCCTTGTCGGAGGCAAGTCGGGCATCGTGCACAAGCCTCTCCCGTCCGATGATCCCCGGCAACGCCGTCCGGACATCAGCATGGCCCGGAAACTGATCCGATGGGAGCCTACAGTCGACCTGGAGGAGGGTCTCAAGCGAACGATCGACTACTTTCGGGGCAGGGTCTGAGAGCGGGCGGCGTCCACGCTCGTTTTCGGGCCGGAAAGGGTCGAAACGAGCCGCCGATTGGGCGCTTTTTCAGGCCCGATTTCCCGGGGAATGACGCCTGGATTCACGCGGCGCATACTTTTCACGAGAAAGTTCTTGCCGGTGATTTTTCGCTTGGTAGGGTCCGCCTCTTTTCTCGAATCAACGCTCTCGTCAAAACCGCATGCCGACCATCAACCAGCTCGTGCGCAAAGGCCGCCGGCAGATCAAGGCCAAGTCGAAGTCGCCTGCCCTTGAAGGCAACCCCTTCAGGCGCGGGGTCTGCGTGCAGGTCATGACGCGTACGCCCAAGAAGCCGAACTCCGCCATTCGCAAGGTTGCCAAGGTCCGGCTGACGACGGGTCAGGAAGTGATTTCCTATATACCGGACGAGGGACACAACCTTCAGGAGCACTCGATCGTGCTGGTGCGCGGAGGACGTGTTAAGGACCTGCCTGGAGTTCGCTATCATATCGTGCGCGGCACGCTGGATGCGACGGGCGTCGAGAAGCGCCGTCGCAGCCGCTCCAAGTACGGCGTCAAGCGCCCGAAGGCCGCCAAGTAATCCCGTTCTTTCCCCGATTTCGCCATGTCACGCCGCCACCGAGCCGACAAACGCCAGCACCAGCCGGACATCCGGTACCGGAGCCCCTTGGTTTCCCACCTCGTGAACGTCATCATGCAGGGTGGAAAGAAGAACCTCGCGCAGCGCATCGTGTATGGCGCCTTCGAGAAGGTCTCCGAGAAGCTCGAGAAGGGCGATCCGGTCGACCTGCTGCTCGGTGCGCTTGAGAACGCGCGCCCCCGCCTCGAGGTCAAGAGCCGCCGCGTTGGCGGTGCGACCTATCAGGTCCCTGTCGAGATTTCCTTCGAGCGTCAGGAGAGCCTGGCGCTCCGCTGGATCGTCGCTGCCGCGACCAGCCGCAAGGGCATTCCCATGCGCGACGCGCTGGCTGCCGAGATCATCGATGCCTACAACAACACCGGCTCGGTGGTGAAGAAGAAGGAAGACACCCATAAGATGGCCCAGGCGAACCGCGCGTTCGCCCATCTCCGCTGGTAACCGCCGGCCCCTCGCCCATGTCCGTTTTAGACAGCTCCAGCATCACCGTCGTCACAGACAAGGGCAAGGTCTCCCCGGCCAACGCCAAGGACCGTCCGTATCCGCTCGAGTGGACGCGCAACATCGGCATCGCCGCGCACATCGATGCGGGCAAGACCACGACGACCGAGCGCATCCTCTTCTACTCGGGTGCCGTCCACAAGATGGGCGAGGTCCATGAGGGGTCCACCGTCACCGACTGGATGGAGCAGGAGCGCGAGCGCGGGATCACCATCACCGCGGCCGCAATTTCCTGCGCATGGAATGCCTCGTGCGGCCCGTGGAAGGGCATCAAGCAGCGCATCAACATCATCGACACCCCTGGACACGTGGACTTCACGGCCGAGGTGGAGCGCTCGCTCCGGGTCCTCGACGGGGCCATTGCGGTTTTCGACGCCGTCGCCGGCGTGCAGCCGCAGTCCGAGACGGTCTGGCGGCAGGCGAACAAGTATGCCGTGCCGCGCCTAGCTTTCATCAACAAGATGGACCGCGTTGGGGCGAACTTCCACCGCGCGATCGACGATATCCGCAACAAGCTGAAGGGCAATGCGCACGCGCTGTTCCTGCCGATCGGGCAGGAGGACGCCTTCGTGGGCATGATCGATCTGGTCCAGATGATCGCCTACATCTTCGACGACACGAAGGATCCGCTCGGCATTGAGCCGGTGACGTCCGAGATTCCCGCGGAACATCTCGAGGCCGCAAAGGAGTACCGCGAGAAGCTGATCGAGGCGGTATCGGACTTTGACGACGTGATCGCGGAGAAGTACCTCGGCGGCGAGGAGATCACCGTCGACGAGCTGATGCTCGGTGTCCGCAAGGCGACGATGTCGCTTCGGTTCTGCGGTGTCATCCCCGGTTCCGCCTTCAAGAAGAAGGGTGTCCAGCGCCTGCTCGACTGCGTGGTCAACTACCTTCCGAGCCCGATAGACGTCCCGGCGATGAAGGGTCAGGACAGCGACGCCAAGGAGGTTCCGGCAGTGGTCGATGACTCGGGCAAGCTCGCGGGTCTCGCATTCAAGCTCTGGGCGGATCCTTTCGTCGGTAAGCTTGTGTTCTTCCGCGTCTATACAGGCGCGATCCGCAAGGGAATGTCGCTCTACAATCCGCGTACGCGCCGGAGCGAGCGTGTCTCCCGCCTCGTGCTTATGCGCGCAATCGACCGGGACGACATCGACGTCGCCTATTCCGGGGACATCTGCGCGGTCGTCGGAGTCAAGGACGTCATCACCGGCGACACGCTTTGCGACGAGGACTTCGATATTC
The DNA here is from genome assembly GCA_038144975.1 of Candidatus Salsuginivita brisbanensis. GTDB lineage: Bacteria > Verrucomicrobiota > Verrucomicrobiia > Opitutales > Opitutaceae > Salsuginivita > Salsuginivita brisbanensis. Next base: position 65,204 of record JAYQOU010000012.1, read on the forward strand.
GCCTCGAGCCCCCTTCGTTCCCGGAGCCGGTCATCGCCATGTCGATCGAGCCGAATTCGAAGGCCGACCAGGAAAAGCTCGGCAATGCGCTCCAGCGTCTCGTGGCCGAGGATCCGACACTGCGCGTCAAGACGGATCCGGATACCGGCCAGACCATCCTCGCCGGCATGGGCGAGCTCCATCTCGACATCATTCGCGACCGAATGAAGCGCGAGTTCAAGGTCGAGGCGACCGCGGGCAAGCCGCAGATCGCCTACCGGGAGACGGTGGTCGCCGCAGCCGAAGGCGAGGGCAAGTTCATCCGGCAGTCGGGCGGCAAGGGCCAGTACGGCCACGTCGTCATCAAGCTGGAGCCCAACGAGAAGGGCAAGGGCGTGGAGGTCCTCAACGAGATCGTCGGAGGAGCCATTCCCAAGGAATTCATCAAGCCTGCAACCGATGGCATCCTCGAGGGCACGAACAACGGTGTCGTCGCAGGCTATCCCGTGGTGGATGTCCGCATCCACATCGTCGACGGATCCTTCCACGAGGTGGACAGCTCGGAACTCGCGTTCAAGATGGCGGGCATCTTCGCCTTCAAGGAGGCGATGAAGAAGGCCTCGCCGATCCTCCTCGAGCCGATCATGGCTGTCGAGGTCACCACGCCTGAGGAATACCAGGGAGACCTCATCGGCGACATCAACCGTCGCCGCGGCACGATCAACGGCATGGAGAACAAGGCCGGCGCGTGCATCATCGATTCGCGCGTGCCGCTCGAGACGCTCTTCGGATACGTGACCGACATTCGTTCTCTTTCCAAGGGCCGCGCCAGCGCCTCGATGACCCCGTCGCACTTCGAGCAGGTTCCCGCCTCCCTGCTCCAGAAGATCGTGGAAACTTCCTCGAAGGCACCCGCCCGTTCCTGACCTCCGTTCTTTGCCGCCATGAAAGGCCAACGCATCCGCATCAAGCTTCAGGGTTTCGACTACCGAGTCATCGACCAGTCGGCGACCGAGATCGTCGAGACTGCCAAGCGCTCCGGCGCCCGGGTGTCCGGCCCGATTCCCCTGCCGACCCGCATCGAGAAGCTGTCGGTCAATCGCTCCCCCCACGTCGACAAGAAGTCGATGGAGCAGTTCGAGACGCGGACACACAAGCGCCTCATCGATATTATCGAACCCACCGCCCAGACGGTCGACGAGCTCAAGAAGCTCAATCTTCCCTCGGGCGTGGACATCACCATCAACGTCTGAACCGGCAGCAGTCCGGCATTCCTCAACAGAGCCACTTTAACCGCAACCGCAGCAGGTGCCCGTGTTCCGCCCAGCGGAACCGCCGGGCCTCTCGCTAAAGTAGGTCCTTCAAGGGATCCCGCTGTTCCCCCTACCGCTTAGCCCATGATCTCCTCGCTTCTCGGAAAAAAGATCGGAATGACGCAGGTCTACGACGCTCAAAACGTCCTGGTCCCCGTCACCGTGGTTGAGGCCGGTCCCTGCACCGTGGTGCAGGTCAAGACGGTCGAGTCGGACGGCTACAATGCCGTCCAGATCGGATTCTCGGCAAAGAAGCCGAAGAACTCCAGCCGCGCGGAACTCGCGCATGCGGGCAAGGCGGGCCTCGATGCCGCGCCGCGCGTGCTTTCAGAGGTGCGCCTGTCGGAGTCTCCCAGCTTCAAGGTGGGCGATGTCGTCACTGTCACGGCATTCACTGAGGGCCAGATGGTGGACGTAATTGGAATCACCAAGGGCAAGGGATTCCAGGGTGTCGTCCGTCGCTTCCGCGTTGACGGTGGTCCGGCCGCGCACGGCTCGATGTTTCACCGCCGCATCGGCTCGATCGGCATGCGCCAGACGCCCGGAAGAACCTGGAAGAACCAGAAAATGCCCGGGCACATGGGCAACGAGCGCCGCACGGTCCAGAATCTCCGGGTCGTCAAGGTCATCGCCGACGAGAACCTGATCCTCGTCAAGGGCGCCATTCCCGGTGCCAACGGGGACGACGTGATCGTTCGCAGCGCCGTCAAGGGACAGCGCCGGGCGGCCAGCGCCTGATCGGGAGACTCACGCCATGAAGCTTACTGTATTCAAATCCGACGGCACCGGCTCCCGAGAGCAGGAGTTTCCCGGCATCCCCACATTCGATGGGGACAAGGGACTCCAGGCGCTCAAGGAAGTCGTGGTCGCCATCAATGCCAACAATCGCCAGGGCACGCACTCCACGAAGACCCGCGGCGAAGTGCGCGGCGGCGGCAAGAAGCCGTGGCGCCAGAAAGGCACCGGCCGCGCCCGCGCTGGCTCGACGCGCTCCCCGATCTGGGTCGGCGGTGGTGTCGTCTTCGGCCCGAAGCCCCGCGATTACTCGAAGCGTATCAACGCCCGGGTGAAGGCACTGGCGTTCCGACGCGCCCTTTTTGATCGCGCTTCCGCAGGCGAAATTTCAGTGATCGAGGCGTTCGAGGGCGGCGAAGGAAAGACGCGCGCCATCAACCAGGTCGTCGGTCGCATCGCCCCGAAGGGCCGCGTGCTGCTCGTCGACTCCCCGTTCCTGCAGGTGGCCGCCCGCGCCGCCCGGAACATCGAACGCATCTCGCTCCAGGAGGCCGCGAAGCTCAACGCCGTCGACCTTTCGGACTACGGCCGGATCATTGTCAGCATGAAGGCGCTCGAGGCGATTCTCGCCCGCGTAAATGGGGGGAGCAACTGATGAACCCGAGCAAGGTACTCAAACTCGTCCGCCTTACCGAGAAGGCAAACAAGCTGAGCTCCACGCTCGGCCAGTACACCTTCGACGTGTACCCGGACGCCACCAAGCACACGGTCGCACTCGCGGTCGAGGAGACCTTCAAGGTTTCGGTGCGCCGCGTGAACATCCAGAACATCCAGGGCAAGGCCAAGCGCAGCCGCACCGGTCGCCCGGGGATGTCGTCCGACACCAAGAAGGCCATCGTGACCCTGAAGGCCGGCGACAAGATCGAGCTCGTCTAAACCGAGGAACGCACCATGCCCATCAAGTCCTTCCGTCCCCTTACGCCCGCAGGCCGGTTCACCGAGCTCACCAACGCGCGCGGCATCCTTTCCCGCAAGCGCCCCGAGCGCGGGCTCACCGAGTCCAAGCCGAAGTCCGGCGGTCGAAACAACTACGGTCGCCTGACGTCGCGCCACCGCGGCGGTGGCCACAAGCAGCTCTATCGCAAGGTCGATTTCCGCAGGGACATCCTCGACCTCCCGGCCCGCGTCCAGGCGATCGAGTACGACCCGAACCGGAGCGCCTTCCTCGCCCTGATCGCCTATGCGAACGGGGAGAAGCGTTACATCCTCGCTCCGGAGGACCTGACCGTCGGCGCTACGATCTTCGCCTCGCACAAGGCGACCACCAACGACTTCACCGTCGGCAACAACTTCCCGCTGGAGATCATCCCGCCCTCGACGAAGGTCCACGCCGTCGAACTGGTCCCGGGACGCGGTGCGCAGATCGCGCGCGCGGCCGGAGCGGGTCTCGAGCTCGTGGCGATCGAGGATGGCCAGGCGACACTCAAGATGCCGTCCGGCGAGCTCCGACGCGTCAACGCCCGCTGCCGCGCGACCATCGGAATGGTCGGCAACGGCGACCATAACCGCCAGTCGCTCGGCAAGGCGGGCCGTGCCCGCTGGCTCGGCCGACGCCCAACGGTGCGCGGCATGGTGATGAACCCGGTCGACCACCCCAACGGTGGAGGCCAGGGCAAGTCGAAGGGCGGCGGCGGACGCCAGCAGCTGGTTTCGCCCTGGGGTCAGCTCGCCAAGGGTTTCCCCACGCGCCGCCGTTCGAAGCCCTCGAACAGCCAGATCATTGTCCATCACAACGGCCGCAAACCGCGCGGCCGCAAGTAACCGCCCGAATCACCCGCCATGGCCCGCTCCATCCGCAAAGGCTTCTTTGTCGACCACCACCTTCTCGAGAAGATCGAGAAGGCGACGAAAAGCGGCACGAAAAAGCCGATCCAGACCTGGTCGCGCCGCTCGACGATCACGCCCGACTTCGTCGGGCACACGTTCAACGTTCACAACGGCCGCGTCTTCACCGCCGTGTACGTCACGGAGAACATGGTCGGCCACAAGCTCGGCGAATTCTCGCCGACGCGCGTGTTCAAGTCGCACGGCGGCATGACCCGCAAGGAAATCTGAGCAACGCCCCCAGCCAACCGCTCCCTCCCATGGAAGTCCAAGCACTCACCCGGTACGCGCGCATGTCACCCAAGAAGGTGCGCGAGGTCGCCCGCACCATCCAGGGCCGCAAGGCCACCGAGGCGGTCGATTACCTGCAGCTCGTCCCGCGCAAATCCGCCCGCCTCATCGCGAAGACGCTCAGCAGCGCCATCGCAAACGCCGAGAACAACCGCAACCTTTCGGCGGACGCCCTCACCGTGAAGAGCGCCGTGGTCGAGATCGGCCCCGTTTTCAAGCGATTCAAGGCGGGCGCACGCGGCTCCGCGATGCCGCGCCGCAAAAAGATGTCCCACATCCGCATCGTCCTCACCGACGGCAATTCGAACTGATTTTCCCCATGGGCCAAAAGACCAATCCCGTCGGTTTCCGCCTCGCAGTCCACCGCAACTGGCAGTCCCGCTGGTTCGCAGGCAAGAAGGACTTTCCCAAACTGCTCCTCGAGGACCAGATCATCCGCGACAAGCTGATGGAGAAGCTCAAGCAGGCGTCCGTCCCGCGGATCTTCATCGAGCGCGCGTCCAACCGTGTCCGCGTGAAGATCTACACCGCCCGCCCGGGCATCGTCATCGGACGCAAGGGCCAGGAGATCGAGAAGATCAAGGACGACCTCGCGAAGCTGACCGGCAAGGAGATCCTCCTCGACATCCAGGAGGTCAAGAAGCCCGAGATCGAGGCCCAGCTCATCTCCGAGAATGTCGCCCTCCAGCTGGAGCGCCGCATTGCATTCCGGCGCGCCATGAAGAAGGCGGTCGAAATGGCCATGGCACTCGGGGCCGAGGGAGTTCGTATCCAGTGCTCCGGCCGCCTCGGCGGCTCGGACATCGCGCGCCGCGAATGGCAGCGAAAGGGGCGCGTTCCCCTGCATACCCTCCGCGAGAACATCGACTACGGGTTCTCCGAGGCGCGCACGCTTTACGGCAAGATCGGCGTCAAGTGCTGGGTCTGCCGGAAGGAGGCCGACGCCTCCTGATCTGACCGATCAGTCGGATACGACCGATCCGTCCGATCCGACCGAAACACACCCAATCTACCATGGCCCTCTCACCCGCACGCACCAAGTACCGCAAGTCCCAGAAGGGATCCCGCGCCGGCAATGCCAAGCGCGGAAACACCCTGGCATTCGGCGAATTCGGACTTCAGTCGCTGACCCGCGGCCCGATGACCGGCCAGCAGATCGAGGCGGCCCGCGTCACGATTTCCCGCCACCTGAAGCGCAAGGGAAAGCTCTGGATCCGCGTCTTCCCGCACAAGCCGGTAACCAAGAAGCCGGCCGAGGTCCGCATGGGCTCCGGCAAGGGCCCGGTGGAGTACTACGTCGCCGTCATCAAGCCCGGTGCGGTGCTCTTCGAGCTTTCCGGCGTTCCCGCCTCGATCGCGCGCGAGGCCTTCCGCCTCGCCGACGCGAAGCTTCCCTTCCACTGCCGCTTCATCGCCCGCGAGGGCGTGGCGCTCTGAACCTCCGACCCTCTCCCTCGATGACTTCCAAGGAAATCCGAGACCTCGCTATCACCGAGATCGACACCCGCCTCCGGCAGACCCGTGACCAACTGCTCCAGCTACGGCTGCGCAAGCAGACCGGCCAGGTCGAGAAGACCCACGAGCTGCGCACCCTCCGCAAGGACATCGCGCGGCTCGAGACCATTCGCCGCGAAAAGCAGCGCGGGGCCAAGGCCGCCTGATTTCCCGCATTCCCATGAGCACCACTTCCTCCCGCAACAAGCGCAAGACCCTCATCGGCTTCGTGACGAGCCGCTCCGGCGACAAGTCGATCAAGGTCACGATTCCCTACAAGACGCCGCATCCGCTCTACCACAAGGTCGTCAACCGCCAGACCGTCGTGCACGCGCACGACGAGCGCAACGAGACGAACGTGGGCGACAAGGTGGAGATCATGGAGACCCGGCCGATCAGCCGCCTCAAGCGCTGGCGCGTGATCTCGATCGTCCAGCGCGCCGAGACAACCGACGCCGTCGCGATCAGCGAGGCCGATGTCGCCGCCCAGGTCCCGACCCGGACGACCCGGCCGAACGAGGAACCCGCCGCCGAGCCCGAGAAGGCGGAGTGATTTTCCAGCCGCTTACCAGACCCATTTCGAACCCGCCACTGCCATGATCCAGCTTCGATCGATTCTCGAGATCGCCGACAACACCGGTGCGCGCCGCGCAGCGATGATTCGACGCAAGGGCCAGAACACCGACTCGGCCGGCGTGGGCGACATCATCACCGTCCACATCAAGGAGAGCACCACCGACGCCACCGTGAAGAAGGGCGAGGTCGCTCAGGCCGTCGTCGTTCGCACGAAGGCCCCCGTGCGCAGGAGCGACGGCAGCTACCTACGCTTCGACAGCAACGCGGTCGTGATCATCGACGCCACCAACAATCCCCGGGGCACCCGCATCTTCGGCCCCGTCGCCCGCGAACTGCGCGCGAAGAACTTCATGAAGATCATCTCGCTCGCGCCGGAGGTTCTCTGAGCCGGCAACTCCTTCCCGATTTCGCCATGCAGAAATTCCATGTAAAACGAGGCGACAAGGTCGTCGTCATTGCCGGCTCCCACAAGGGCAAGTCGGGCCAGGTGCTCGAGGTGCTACCGGCGAAACAGCGCGTCCGCGTCGAGGGAGTCGCCATGATCAAGCGACACCTCAAGAAGTCTCAGGAGAACCCGCAGGGTGCCATCGCCGAGCGCGAGGGCACCATCCACGTATCGAACCTGATGCTGCAGACGGACTTCGACTCGACTCGCCGGGCCAAGCCGGTCGCCTGAATGGGCGCTTGCCAATCCGCCGCCACCTCCGCGAAATTGACCCTTTTCCCCTGAATCCATCCATCCGGCCACGCACCCGGTCTGTCCCATGAGCAGCCACAGTCCCGTTCTGAAGAAGATTTACGCCGAGCAGGTCGCGCCCGCGCTGGTGAAGAGCCGCGGCTATGCGAATCGGCACGAGGTCCCGAAGATCGTCAAGATCACCCTGAACACGGGGATCGACGCCGACGCGGACAAGAACCAGATCGCGGATATCCAGCGCGACCTGGGCCTGATCGCGGGCCAGAAGCCCGTCCTCTCGAAGTCGCGCAAGGCGATCGCCAACTTCAAGCTTCGTGCCGGCCAGGTCGTCGGCTGCCACGTGACCCTTCGCGGCGCGGCCATGTGGGAGTTCCTGTACCGGCTGCTGGCGGTGGCGCTCCCGACGATCCGCGACTTTCGCGGCGTGTCGTCGAAGCTGGATGGCCAGGGCAACTACAACCTCGGCATCACCGATTTCAGCATCTTCCCGGAGATCACCATCGAGAACATCAAGAAGTCGATGGGCCTCGACATCACCATCGTGACCAGCGCGAAGAGCGATGACGAAGCCCGCGAACTGCTGCGGCTCCTCGGCATGCCGTTCCGCCGTTCCGAGTCCGCAACCACCCCCAACGCCGCCTGACCATGCCCAAGACCTCTGCCATCGAGCGCAACAAGAAGCGGGCCCGGCTCGCAGACAAGCACCGCGCGCGCCGCGCCGAGCTCAAGGCGATCCTCGCCGACCCCTCGACCAGCGACGAGCAGTTCTTCGACGCGCAGAAGAAGCTCCAGAAGCTTCCGCGCAACTCCTCCCCGGTCCGCGTGCGCAACCGCTGCTCGATGAGCGGCCGGCCCCGCGCCTATATCCGCAAGTTCGGCGTCTCCCGCATCCAGTTCCGCGAGCTGGCCCTCGCCGGCAAGATCCCCGGCGTCACCAAATCCTCCTGGTAACCACTTTATTCCTGACGGCATGGGAGTGGGATATGACCCGCGCCGCCCGACCAACCGACATCCAACATGACAGACCCGATCAGTGATTTCCTCACGCGCCTGCGCAACGCCAGCAAGGCGCGCCTCGACGAGTGCCGCGTGCCTCATTCACGGCTCAAGGCCGGTATCGCAGAGATCCTCAAGGCGGAGGGCTACGTTTCCGGAGTGGGCGAGGACACGGACGAGCGCGGCCACAAGCTGCTCGTCGTGAAGATGAAGTACCTCGACGGTGCACCCGCGATCACCGGCCTCGCGCGCGTCTCGAAGCCCGGCCGGCGGCTCTACCATCGCTATTCCGAGATTCCCCGTGTGCTGAACGGGCTCGGCATCAGCATCCTCTCGACTTCCCACGGTCTCCTGAAGGATTCCGACTGCCGCCGCCAGAAGGCGGGCGGCGAGCTCATCTGCAACGTCTGGTAATCAGGATCCCCATGAGTCGCATTGGAAAGAAACCCGTTATCATTCCCGACAAGGTCAAGGTGGACCTGAAGGACTCGAGCGTCCACGTCGAGGGCCCGAAGGGAAAGATCCAGAAGCAGTTCTCCCCCGTCGTCTCGTTCGCGCTGGCGGACAAGAAGGTGACGGTGAAGCCGACCGAGGACACCCGGTTCGCGCGCGCCATGTATGGCACTGCGCGGTCGATCGTCGCCGGCATGGTCAAGGGGGTCACCGAGGGCTATGCAAAGGAGCTCGAGATCCAGGGCGTCGGCTTCAAGGCGGCGCTCAAGGGCAAGCAGCTCGATCTCTCGCTCGGCTACTCGCATCCGATCCTCATGGACATTCCCGAGGGGATCAAAGTCACCGTCACCGAAGGCACCCGGCTCAAGGTCGAGGGCTGCGACAAGCAGCTTGTCGGCGCCGTGACCGCCAAGATCCGCAGCTTCTATCCGCCGGAGCCCTACAAGGGCAAGGGCGTGCGCATCGTCGGCGAGCGCGTCCGCCGCAAGGAAGGCAAGACCGTCGCCTGATCGGCCGCCCGCGCGACCGGAACACGATCCCTCAACCCGCAGACCATCCCGTGAAGACAATCTACAAGGCCCAACTGCTCCAGAAGCGGCGCTGGCGCATTCGCAAGAAGGTGACCGGCACAGCGGAACGTCCGCGCCTGTGCGTCCGTTTCACCTCGAAGCACATCTACGCGCAGGCGGTCGACGATGCCGCCGGGAAGACTATCGTTTTCCTCGGAACACTCGACCCCGCGATGCGGAAGCAGAAGCTCAAGGCGAACGTCCCGAGCGCCCGCAGCCTGGGCACCGCCTTCGCGGAAAAGGCGAAGGCCGCCGGCGTCTCGGCGGTTGTGTTCGACCGGAGCGGCGCTCCCTACCACGGCAAGGTCAAACAGTTCGCAGAGGCTGCCCGCGAGGGTGGCCTGCAATTCTGATGCAAACCTCATGAGCACCGAAACCGATTCCACTTCCACGCCCGTCGCTCCGGCTCCGGCCCCTGCGCCCGAGACGGCCGCACCGGCTCCCGCGCCGCGTTTCCCGCGCCGCGATGGAAACCGCGGACCCCGCCGTGACGATCGGAACCGGCAGCCTGAGGGCGTGCCGGGCATGGTCGAGAAGGTCGTCTTCATCAACCGCTGCGCCAAGGTCGTGAAGGGCGGACGCCGTTTCAGCTTCGCGGCGCTCGCGGTCGTCGGCGACCAGAAGGGCGGCATCGGCGTAGGCTACGGCAAGGCGAACGAGGTTCCTGATGCGATCAAGAAGAGCACCGCGCATGCCCACAAGCACCTCGTGCGGGTGAAGCTCAAGGGCGACACGATTCCGCATGACGTACTCGGAGTCTGCGATGGGGGCAGGGTGCTCCTGCGTCCGGCGTCCTCCGGCACCGGCCTGATCGCGGGCGGCGGCGTCCGCGCGGTCCTCGAGGCGGCTGGCGTCAAGAACGTGCTCACCAAGTCGATGGGCTCCAAGAACCACATTGCCGTCGTCAACGCCACGCTCAACGCCCTGCGCCAGCTCAGGCTGCCTTCGGAAGTGCAGAGCGCCCGCAAAGCCGAGTAATCCAATTCACCCTCCGAGTTCCGCCGGACCGCGTCCGTCGGGGCGACACCAAGGAATCCCATGAAACTTCACGAACTTAAGAACACCCCGGGTGCCGTCCACCGTCGCAAGCGCGTTGGCTGCGGCGAAGGCGGCGGCCATGGCAAGACCAGTGGCCGCGGCGGCAAGGGACAGACCGCCCGTTCGGGTGGCAGCATCCGGCCCGGCTTCGAAGGCGGCCAGATGCCGCTCTACCGCAAGCTGCCGCACCGCGGATTCAACCAGGCTGCGTTTCGCACCGAGATCCCCGTGGTCAACCTTAGAAAGCTCGAGGGCCTCGATCCCGCGATCAAGGAAGTCGATGCCGGCATACTCGCCGCCAATGGCCTGGTCCGCGTCGGGACGACCTCCGTGAAGGTGCTCGGCGACGGCGAGCTTACACGCGCCCTGAAGGTCACCGCCGCGCGCTTCTCGGGTGCGGCCAAGGAGAAGATCGAAAAGGCGGGCGGCCAGGCAATCGTTGCCTGATTTCACGGGGACTGCTGTAGCCAGAATCGAATCGACGCACCGCGCAGTCCCGTCCCGCCCGCGAACCGCAGCCCGCAATCCGATACCCGACGATGCTTTCCGCGTTCACCAACTCGCTGAAGATTCCGGAACTGCGGTCCCGGATCTTCTACACACTTTCCCTGCTGTTCATCGCCCGCGTGGCGGCCTGGATTCCGCTCCCGGGCATCGATCCGGAGCCCCTCAACCGCTTCCTTGAGGAGAACAGCGCGAGCGCAGGTGCCAGCATCATCGGCCTCTACAGCCTGTTCACCGGCGGCGCGCTCACCCAGGGCGCCATCGGCGCGCTGGGCATCATGCCCTACATCAGCGCGTCCATTATCTTCCAGCTGATGACCGCGGTCGTGCCCGCCCTCAGCCGCCTGCAGCAGGAGGGCGACGTCGGCCGCCAAAAGCTGACCCAGTACACGCGCTATGCGACCGTGCTCATCTGCCTCGTGCAGGGCGCGCTCACGATCTTCGCCCTCGGCAATCCTGCCCGCCTGCCCGGTTTCCAGAACTACGATGTTGCGACCTACGGCTCGATCGTCGTCACCGGCGGATTCGGATTCATCGTCACTTCGGTGATCTTCATGACCGCCGGCACGATGCTGCTGATGTGGCTCGGCGAGCAGATCACCCAGCGCGGCATCGGCAACGGCGTATCGATGCTGATCACGCTGGGCATTCTTGCCGGCGTCCCGGGTGCGCTGGCGTCCATCTACCAGATGTTCACCCCCACGATCGGCGCCGAGGTCGACAGCCTCGGGCTGCCCCAGGCGGTGCTCCTGGTCGGACTCTTCTTCGCCGTGACCATGGGCGTGATCATGGTCGTGCAGGGCCAGCGCAAGATCCCGGTCCAGTACGCCAAGCGCGTGGTGGGCAACAAGGTGATGGGCGGACAGAGCTCGTTCCTCCCGCTCAAGGTGAACTACGCGGGCGTCATGCCCGTCATCTTCGCGAGCGCGCTCCTCCTGTTCCCCGCGCAGATCTTCTTCTACCTCGCCGGCCGGTTCCCGAGCCTCAGCTTCCTCCAGGACCTGGCGAACATGCTGAACGGCCAGGGTTGGTTCTACTATTCGTTCTTCGCCTTCCTGATCCTGTTCTTCAGCTACTTCTGGGTCTCGGTGATGTTCAAGCCGATCCAGATCGCCGACGACCTGAAGAAATACGGCGGCTACATCCCAGGCGTGCGCCCCGGCGAGCCGACCGCCCAGTTCCTCGACTTCATCATGACCCGCCTGACGCTGGCCGGGTCGATCTTCCTTACGGTTATCGCCGTCATGCCCAACATCGTAACCAACGGCCTGGGCATCCAATACAGCATCTCGACCTTCTTCGGAGGCACGGGAATGCTTATCACCGTCGGTGTCGTCCTCGACACCATGCGCCAGGTGGAAACCTTCCTGCTGCAGCGCCATTACGACGGCTTCCTCAAGAAGGGCAGGATCCGGTCACGGAGTACCCAGCTTTCCGGCATGACCGGCGAGGCTCTCAGTTCCGATGCGGTCATGCGCATTGCCCTCCCGATGGTCGGCCTGCTCTTCATCGGCCTCAGTATCTGGGGGGTGCGCCAGCTCTCCGGCAATTAGTCTTTACTCGAGGCGCGATGGCTGCCATCACCGGCCTCTTTTCCGTTTTCGGCCTTCACGCCAAAAGCAAGATACTGATCCTCGATGTGCCGGCCCCCCAGGCCGAAGCCTCCGACGACCGGTCCCGTTCTTTGAATTCTCCTGAGCACGTCTCTCCCGCCGGCTTGATGCGTCGGGAGATTTCGCGCCGCACGCCGTCCGGGCGCCGCCCGGACAGCGACGCAACCCTGGCGCTCATGCGCCGCTGGTTCTTCGCGCGCAAACCCGATGCGGGATTCGTCCTGACCGACTTCCCGGCTACGCTGCTCCAGGCAAAGGTGTTCGATGAATGGCTCGAAGCCCGTGGCGAGGCCCTTGATGGGGTCGTCGCACGCGGCCCGGGCCATCCTGCCCTCGATCACTATCGTGCCCTCGGTCTCGTTGAGATCGCGGGCGCGGGCGCCAACTCGACCGCCGGGAACTCCCCGGACAGCTGCCAATGATCCCGATCAAGAACGATCGTCAGATCGCCGGCATGCGCGAGTCCTGCGCCATCGCTGCGACTGTCCTTCAGGAACTGAAGGCGCTCGTGCGGCCTGGCATCAGCACGCAGGACATCGAGGAGGCCGGACAGGCCGCCATTGAGCGGCTCGGGGCGCGCAGCGCCTGCTACGGCTACTCGATCGGTTCCCGCCGGTACCCGGCACACACCTGCATCTCGGTGAACGAGGAGGTGGTGCATGGCATCCCCTCCCTTCGCCGCGTTCTGCGCGACGGGGATATCGTCTCGCTCGACATCGTCGTCGAAAACCGGGGCTATATCGGGGACAACGCCGTGACTGTCCCGGTCGGCACGATCTCGCCCGGCCGCCATCGACTCCTCGGGGTGACCGAGCAGGCCCTCCGCATCGGCATCGCCCAGGCGGTGACCGGCAACCGGATCGGCGACATCTCCCATGCGATCCAGCGGCATGTCGAGGCGCATGGCTACGGCGTCGTCCGCGACCTGGTCGGCCACGGAGTGGGTCTCTCGATGCACGAGGAACCCCAGATCCCCAACTTCGGCCGTCGCAATTCCGGCGCTGTCATCCGGCCCGGAATGACCCTCGCGATCGAGCCGATGGTCAATGAGGGCACCTGGAAGACTCGTACCCTCGATGATGGATGGACAGTCGTCACCGCCGACGGCGCTCCGGCCGCGCACTTCGAACACACCGTGCTCACGACAGAAGACGGCCCGGAGATCCTCACGATTCCCCGGCCCGTCACCTCCGGTGTCCACGCACTTCCCGCGGGCGCCACCGCCTCACGCTGATCTCCAATTTTCCTCCTCTCAACAAACAACCGTTCCATCTCAAACCCAACCCGTTCTCCATGCCTCGTCTCCTCGGTGTAGAAATCCCGGCGAAAAAGAAAGTCGCCTATTCCCTCCGTTACATAAACGGCATCGGGCCGTCGCGCGCCGACATCATCGTCCGTGAGGCCAGCCTCAGCGCGGACATGCGCGCCCAGGACCTCACGGAGGAGCAGCTGAACAAGATCCTGCACGTCATCACCGAGCACAAGTGGGTCCTCGAGGGCGACCTGCGCCGCGAGATTGCCGCCAACCTCAAGCGCCTCCAGGCGATTGGGTGCTACCGGGGCATCCGGCATCGCCGGAGCCTGCCGGTGCGGGGCCAGCGGACCAGCACCAACGCGCGCACCCGCAAGGGCCCGCGCAAGACCGTCGGTGTCACCAAGGCTAAGGAGGCCTGATATTCATTCCCATGGCTGAAGAAAAGTCCGCCCCCAAGAAAGAGAAAGCGCCCAAGACCACGGCCGAGGGCGCCGCTGCCGGCAAGGAAGCGCCGGCGGCCCGTCAACCCAAGGGCGAAAAGCCCGCGGCAGCCGATCAGGCTCCCGTCGCCGCTCCAGCGGATAAGCCGACCGAGATGGTCGGAGGCGTCGCCAAGCAGCCGACCGCTGAGGATCTTCTCAAGGAGGAGCTGAGTGCCATCAAGATCCGCAAGGCGAAGGGCTCGAAGAACGTCACTTCGGGGATCGTGAACGTGCTCGCCTCGTTCAATAACACGATCGTCTCGATCACGGACGGCAAGGGTCAGGTCATCGCCTGGTCGAGCGCCGGCAAGTGCAACTTCCGCGGCTCGCGCAAGTCGACCGCCTACGCGGCCCAGGTGGTTGCGCAGGACGCGGCCCGCAACGCGATGTCGCACGGCCTCAAGGATGTCGTCATCCGCATCTCCGGTCCCGGCCTCGGCCGCGACAGCGCCGTGAGGGCCCTGCAGGCCATCGGCCTCGAGATCACCTCCATCATCGATGTCACCCCGGTGCCCCACAACGGCTGCCGGCCGCGCAAGCGGCGCCGCGTCTGATCGCCGGCGAACCAAGAATCCCAAATCCTTCTTACAACGTCATGGCTCGTTACATCGGCCCCACCACCCGCATCAGCCGCCGCTTCGGACAGCACCTGCTGGGCTCCGGCAAAGCGCTCGAACGCCGGGGTTATCCTCCCGGCCAGCACGGCCCGAAATCCCGCCGCAAGGTCTCTGAATATGCCGTCGGCCTGAACGAGAAGCAGAAGCTCCGTTACATCTACGGCCTGCTCGAGCGCCAGTTCCGGCGCGTCTTCGCAATTGCCAAGCGCGAGCGCGGCGTCACGGGCGAGCGCTTCCTCCAGCTCCTCGAGACCCGGCTCGACAGCGTCGTCTACCTCCTCGGCCTGGCCCGCACGCGTGCGGCCGCCCGACAGTTCGTCAACCATGGGCACATCCGCGTGAACAACCACAAGGTCGACATCGCCAGCTACAATGTGCAGCCGGGTGACGAAATCGAGGTGCGCAACCGTCCGGCCTCCCGCCAGATGGCCACCCGCCAGCTCGAGGAGAACCGCATCCGCACCGTGCCGGGCTGGCTCTCGCTCAATGCCGATGCCTTCAAGGCCTCGGTGGTCCGCCTGCCCACGCGCGACGAGATGGAGCAGGGCGTCAACGAACAGCTTATCGTCGAGTTTTACTCGCGCTTCTGAGCGCCTACCGCAAGCCGCACACCCGAATCCCAGATTTCAAATCCAACGTCTCATCGCCATGCCCAAACGTCTTGGAAAGTTCGAACTGCCCAGCAAGCTCACCAAGGTCGAGGAAGTATCCACGCCGACCTACGCCAAGTTCATCGCCGAACCCTTCGAGGCCGGATATGGACACACCGTCGGCAACTCGCTTCGCCGCGTCCTCCTCAGCTCCATCGAGGGAGCTGCCATCTCGTCGATCAAGATCAGCGGGGTTAACCATGAGTTCCAGAGCATCGACAACGTCGTCGAGGATGTGACCGACATCGTCCTCAACCTTAAGAAGGTCCTCATTGTCACCCAGAAGCGTGAGCCGATCACCCTCGCGATCCGCGCAAACCGCGCCGGCAAAGTGACTGCCGCCGACATCCAGCCCGATGCCGCGGTGACCATCATCAATCCCGACCAGGTCATCTGCACGCTCGATTCGAAGCGGACCTTCGAGGCCGAGATCGAGATCAAGACCGGCCGCGGCTACTACCCCGGCGAGCAGAACAAGAAGGAGGAGCAGGTCATCGGCGTCATCCCCATCGACTCGCTCTTCTCGCCCGTGCGCCTCGTCAAGTACTCCGTCGAGAACACGCGTGTCGGCCAGATCACCGACTACGACAAGCTCATCCTCGAGGTTTGGACCGACGGCCGCATCACGCCGGACGACGCACTCAAGCAGTCGGCATCCATCCTCAAGCACCACCTCGACGTGTTCGACCGCGTCTCCGAGGAGGTCTACGAGTTCGAGAGCCAGCAGAGCGAGGTCAGCGAGGAGCAGAACAAGCTCCGCAAGCTGCTCAACATGTCCGTCAACGAGATCGAGCTCTCGGTCCGTGCGGCGAACTGCCTCAACAACGCCAACATCACGACGGTCGGCGAGCTCGCGATGAAGACCGAGCAGGAGATGCTCAAGTACCGCAACTTCGGCAAGAAGTCGCTCAACGAGATCAAGGAGAAGCTCGAGGCTCTCGGCCTTTCGCTCGGCATGAAGTTCGACGAGCGCCTCCTCGACACGAAGAAGGAAGCCTGAAGCCCATCTTCGATTTGCGATTTACGACTTACGAACGGGAGAGGCTGCATCAGCTCCCCGCCTCGTGCGTCGCGGACCGTGAATCATGATCTGATCATCGCTCGCCCCGGAAATCGTACATCGTAAATCGTAAATCTTAAATTCAGTCATGCGTCACAAGAAACACCATGCGTCCCTCGGGGTGACCCGGGAGCACCGGCGCGCGATGATGTCGAATCTCGCCGCTTCGCTTATCACCCACGGCCGCATTCGCACCACCCTGACCAAGGCGCGCGCCCTTCGGCCCTTCGTCGAGAAGGTCATCACCAAGGCGAAGCGGGCGGCGTCCAAGTCAGATCGCAAGGATGCCCTGCACCTGCGCCGCCTGGCGCTGCGCGACGTGCGCGACGAGACAGCGGTCACGCTCCTCTTCAACGAGAAGGTCAAGGAGTTCACCGATCGCAGCGGTGGCTACACCCGCATCTACAAGCTCGGCGCCCGGCGTATCGGCGATGCCGCTGAGCTGGCCCTCATCGAGCTGATCAAGGCCGACGATGCCGGCTACAAGAAGTCCCGCGGTCGCAAGGGTGGAAAGTCCAAGAAGGCGCCTGCCGCCAAGACGGAGACCCCGGCCGCTGAGGCACCCGCAGCGGCACCGGCTCCGGCCCCCGAGGCGGAGCCAAAGGCCTGATCAGGCCTCGATTTTCAAAGGATTCTGGCGCGCCCGGGCAGTCCCCCCGCCGCGGTTTTGTTGGTGGTGGGGGAACCA
>JAYQOU010000012.1:82107-90065 GCA_038144975.1 Candidatus Salsuginivita brisbanensis
ACCCGCCCTCTATTTTCAACGTATTCGGGCGCGCGGGGCTTCCCCCCGGCGCGCTTTTTGTTGCAGGATCGATCACGAATCCCTCGCACATGCTCGAATTCAGCCACGCCGCGACCTTGGTCGTTGCCGTCCTTTTGGTCGGCTTCGGGGTGCTGAGCGTCCGCCTCGACCGCCGGGAACGCCGTTCATTCGACGTTGAGCTGCGCCGGGCAGCCTTTCACTGCATCCGGTGCGACTCCCTGTATACCGCGCGGGTCGGTCGGGATCTTTGCCCTTGCCCGCAATGCGGGCACGAGAACACCCGCCTTCGCTACTGACACCGCCGTCTAGTTGTCGCCGCCGAAAAGGCCGCGGATCGCGTTGCCCGCCTTGCGCGCTGCCTCCGCCCCTGCCTTGGCTGCCCCATCAGCCGCTTCGCCCATGGCCGGCATTGTCCGCTGCGTCACGACCGTGATCACGCTTGTGGACATGGACCGCATCATGGCCGCGGTTGCCTCGGCCGGCGAGGCACCGTCATTGCCGCCGATATTGTTTAGCTCGACCGGCGGCATGGGCACGGTGAGCGCTGCCGCCCCGACTCCTAGCGTGACGCTGCCGCCCTCGACCGAGAAGTGACCGATCTCGACACGCTTGGAGGATCCGGAGTCCTCGGAGTCCGCAGGTGCCGCGTCCCCGCCGCCGGTGCTTGATTCGATCGCTCGCATCAGATCCCCGATGTTGCTCGCGACGAGGCGGGTCTCATAGACGAACTCCGGCTGCTCGATGACGATCGAGTTGATCACGATCGTGTCGCCGAGGAGCGAGAACGGCTTGAGGGAGACGTCGATCCGGGCGACCGAAAAGGCCTTTGGGGAGTTCCAGCCGGAGGGATTTCCGACGAAAAGGCCGTGCAGCGTGCCGCGACCCGTCAGCGGCGAGATCGATGCCGACTCGAGGGTAAGGGGAGCGCCCGTGATACGGGGCCCGAAGGTGTTGACGACCCGGGTGACAGCCGATCCGAGCAGGAAGTGGGCGGTGACCAGACCCACGATGATGAGGGCTGCCCTTGCCCCCGCGACGATCATGGCAATCGTCTTGATTCGGTTCATCGGAGAGGCCGGCAGTATGCGGTGGGGAGACCGCGCTCGCAAGCGCCGCGTGGCGCATTGAGGGGCTTTTTACTTGTCACCGCACCTGCTCGCCGGTGCCCTGCACGCGAAGACCCGCATGGCATCCACGTACAACGAGTCGAGCATCAAGACCCTATCCTCGACCGAGCATATCCGCCTCCGGCCCGGCATGTACATCGGGCGCCTCGGCAATGGGGCCCACGCGGAAGACGGGATCTATGTGCTGCTCAAGGAGACAATCGATAACGCGGTGGACGAGTTCACGATGGGGGCCGGCAGGAAGATCGAGATCTTCCTCACCGAGCGCACCCTGAAGGTCCGGGATTACGGTCGCGGCATTCCACTCGGCAAGGTGCTCGAGTGCGTGTCCGTCATCAACACGGGGGCGAAGTACGACAGCGAGAGCTTCAAAAAGGCAGTCGGTCTCAACGGCGTCGGGCAGAAGGCGGTCAACGCGCTCTCGGTCGAGTACCGAGCGCAGTCCGTTCGCGACGGGCAGGCAAAGGTCGTCGATTTTGCGCGCGGGAAGCTGCTCAAGGATCATCGGGTGGCGAAATCGGACGAGCGCAACGGCACCGAGATCACGTTCACCCCCGACACCGAGCTGTTCGGCCGCGACTTCCGCTTCCGCCAGGAGTTCATCGAGGACCTGCTCTGGAACTATGCGTTCCTAAACCGCGGGCTGACCCTCTATTTCAACGGCAAGCCCTTCCGGTCGGAAAACGGGCTCAAGGACCTTCTCGAGAAGAATCTCACCGGAGAGACGCTCTATCCGATCGTCCATCTCGAGGGGGAGGACATCGAGATCGCGATGACCCACGGGTCGCACTACGGGGAGGAGTACTACTCGTTCGTGAACGGGCAGCATACGACGATGGGCGGCACGCACCAGGCGGCGTTCCGTGAGGCGGTCGTCGAGACGCTGCGGCACTTCTTCAAGAAGGACTTCGAGGCCGCGGACATCCGGCAGTCCATCGTCGCGGCGATCTCGGTGCGCGTCGTCGAGCCGGTGTTCGAGTCGCAGACGAAGACCAAGCTCGGCTCGAGTGTTATGGCCCCAGATGGCGCAACGGTACGGGAGTTCATCGGCAAGTTCGTCCAGCAGCACCTGGACGTGATGCTGCACAAGAACCCGGAAACGGCCGCGGCGATCCTGCGCAAGATCCAGGAGAGCGAGCATGAGCGGAAGGAACTTGCCGGCATCCGGAGCATCGCGCGCGAGCGCGCGAAGAAGGCGTCGCTGCACAACCGGAAATTGCGCGATTGCCGGCTGCATCTCGGCGACCGCAACGAGCGCGCCGAGGAATCGAGCCTGTTCATCGTCGAGGGCGACTCGGCGGCCGGGTCGCTCACCGCATGCCGGGACGTGCAGACGCAGGCTGTGTTCGCCCTGAAGGGGAAGCCCCTCAACACCTACGGGCTCTCCAAGAAGATCATCTACGAGAACGAGGAGTTCCACCTGCTGCAGTCCGCCCTGGCGATCGAGGACGGCCTCGACGGGCTCCGCTACGGCAAGGTCGTCATCGCGACCGATGCCGATGTCGACGGCATGCACATCCGGCTCCTGCTCATCTCGTTTTTCCTGCAGTTCTTTCCCGAGCTGATCAGCCGCGGTCACCTGCACGTGCTCGAGACACCACTGTTCCGGGTGAGGAACAAGAAGCAGACGATCTACTGCTACTCGGAGGAGGAGAAGCAGGCAGCGGTCGAGAAGCTCGGTGCCGGGCACGAGATCACGCGCTTCAAGGGGCTCGGCGAGATTTCTGCCGGCGAGTTCAAGGCGTTCATCGGCGAGGAGATCCGCCTGCAGCCCGTGAGCCTCCACCACCTGCACGACAGCGGTGGGCTGCTCGAGTTCTACATGGGTCGCAACACTCCGGAGAGGCAGGACTTCATCATCGAAAACCTCCGCGTGGAAAAGGACCTCGTCGAGGCGTGAACGGGAACGGCATCCGCGGCTCCCGCGCCCGACCTGATGGGTCTGGACACGGAAGGCGCTGGTGGACGGGCGGGCTTCTCGCGTTGCTGATTCTCGGCGCCCCCGGATGCACTACTGTTTCGCCGGCGCCAAGACCCGACTTGTCGGGCCTCGATGCAGCTGACCGCGATCGGATCACGAGAAACCTTCAGATCTTCGATACGGCCTGGAACGTTGTCGATCGCCGCTACTTCGATCCGGAATTCAATGGGGTGGACTGGGACGAGGCCGCCCGTACCCACGGGCCGCAGGCGACTGCCGCGGCCAGCGGTGCGGACCTCTACGACGAGATCAATGAGATGTTTGAAGAGCTCGAGGACAGCCACGTGCGTGCATCGGGGCCGGATGCAGTGCGTGAGCGGCGGACCGAGCGCCGAAACCGAACAGGTTTCAGCTACCAACGTGTCGAGGAGACCTGGGTGGTGACGGAGGTGCTCCCCGACAGTCCCGCGGCCGAGGCGGGAGTGCAGAGGGGCTGGCTCGTGCTTTCCCGGAATGGCATCCCTGTGGGGGACGGCTTGGATGTCCGACCGGAGGCCGGAGAGGTCGCCACCTGGGAGTTTCTCGATTCAGCAGACAGTCGCGTTGCCCTGGAACTCGAGGCCCGGCTGCTCTCGATCGCGCCGCGCCGGGAGGTCCGAATCCTTCCCGGGGGAATCATTTACCTGCGATTCGATGCCTTCTTTTTCGGCGAATGGTTCTGGGTGCGGAGCAGGCTCCGGGAGAACCCGGATGCGCCAGGCGTGGTACTCGACCTCAGGCGAAACGGCGGCGGTCATGTCTTCGCTCTTGCCCTGATGCTGGGAGAGTTTCTCCCGACCTGGAGCCAAGGCGGCGAGCTCACCTCAAGGTCCGGCGTCGACTTTTCGCTCAGGGCCCTGCACCTCGGCCTGCGCCGCCGGGACCCCCCCCTGGCGGTCCTCATCGGCCCCGGCTCGGCAAGCGCCGCCGAGATCTTCGCGGCCGTCGTCCGTGAGCATGGCCGGGGAACGCTGGTCGGCGAGGCCACGGCCGGCGCGGTCCTCGGGAGCATTTTCCTCCCCCTGCCGGACGGCGGAGAAGTCCAGGTCAGTATCACCGACTATCGGACTCCCGATGGGCTCCGTCTGGAAGGAACGGGTGTTGCCCCAGACGTGGCTATTCCGGCAACGCTCGCCGATTTCAGGACCGATCGGGATCCAGCACTGGATGCGGCCATGCTCCGGATCGACCCTGCCGGGGAAAATTCGGTGCCGGAGCGGGGCCCGGTATTGACGACGCCCCCGGCAGGGGAAGATTAGCCGGACGCATGGCGAAGAAAAAGCGTTCCCGCGCATCCGATCAGGGCGAGCTGCAGCTTGAGGGCGACGGGAACGCTGCCGCACCCGCGAAGGCAGAATCAGCTCCCGAGCCCGAAATGCCGGCAGCGCCGGGAAAAGCGGCCGCCGCGCAGAAGAAGAAGGGGGAAGGCAAGCGGGCAGCCGAGCCCGAGGCTCCACTCGCGCAAAGCTACCGCGACTGGTTCCTCGAATATGCCAGCTATGTGATCCTGGACCGCGCGGTCCCGCATATCGATGACGGCCTCAAGCCGGTCCAAAGGCGCATCCTGCATACGCTCTGGGAGATGGACGATGGCAGGTTCCACAAGGTCGCGAACGTGGTCGGCGCCTGCATGCGCTATCATCCCCACGGCGACGCCTCGATCGGCGCCGCCCTCGTGGGCATGGCGCAGCGGGGCTACCTCGTCGAGCCACAGGGAAACTTCGGCAACACGCTCACCGGCGACGAGGCGGCCGCGCCGCGCTATATCGAGGCCCGGCTGACGCCGTTCGCGCGCGACGTGCTATTCAACCCGAAAACCACGACCTGGCAGCTCAGCTACGACGGGCGCAATCGGGAGCCCGTCACGCTGCCTGCCAAGTTCCCGCTCGTCCTTCTGGAAGGGGCGGAGGGCATTGCGGTCGGCCTCTCGACGAAGATCCTGCCCCACAACTTCAACGACCTCTGCAGGGCGTCGATCAATCATCTCCAGGGAAAGACCTTCAGGATTTTCCCCGACTTTCCGACGGGCGGCATCGCGGATTTTTCCGAGTACAACGACGGGGAGCGGGGCAGCAAGGTGAAGGTCCGCGCCCGCATCGAGGTCCGGTCGAAGTACCTCCTTGGGATCACCGAGCTGCCGTTCGGGACGACAACGGAATCCCTCATCGAGTCGATACTTGCGGCGAACGCGAAGGGTAAGATCAAGATCCGCCACATCGACGACAACACGGCGGATCGCGTGGATATCCTGGTGCATCTGCCGTCCGGAGCCGACGCGGATCAGGTCATCCAGCAGCTCTACGTCTTCACGAACTGCCAGATCAGTGTTTCCCCCGCAGCCTGCGTGATCGAGGGGGAGAAGCCCCGGTTCCTCGGTGTGCGCGAGATCGTGAAACGCAGCGCGGAACGCACGGTCGAGCTGCTCAAGCGCGAGCTCGAGATCCGGCTCGGCGAGCTCGAGCAGCAGTGGCACTGGGATTCCCTCGAGCGCATCTTCATCGAGGAGCGGATCTACAGGCGGATCGAGAAATCGAAGACCTGGGAAAACGTGCTCGAGGAAATCCGGGACGGCCTCGCTCCCTTCACCAAGCGCCTGAAGCGGCCGGTCACCGAGGAGGACATCGTCCGGCTCACCGAGATCCGGATCAAGCGGATCTCGGCCTACAACCGGTTCAAGGCGGACGATGCGATCCGGAAGATCGAGGAGGAGATCAAGGAGGTGCGTCACCACCTGAAGCACCTCGTCGCCTACGCGGTGGCCTGGTTCGAGGGTCTCGTCGAGAAGTACGGTGGCTCGCGCAAGCGGCGGACAACCTACGACGAGATCGAACGCATCGATGCGGCCGAGGTCGTCTCGGCGAACCAGCGACTCTACGTCAACAGGGAGGAGGGATTCGTCGGACTCAACTGGCGGCAGCACGAGTACGTGGGTGACTGCTCGATCCTCGACAGCGTGCTCTGCATCATGGGCGACGGGTCGCTCAAGGTCTCCCGCGTCGCCGACAAGATCTTCATGGGACGCGATGTCCGGCACTGTGCGGTATTCCCGAAGGACGGTGACACTGCCTGGTACACGATGATCTATCAGGACAAGGCCACGGGCAAAGCCTTCGCGAAGCGCTTCCGGATCGGCGGGCTCACCCGCGATCGCCTGTATCCGCTCGTGAAATCCGAGGGCTCGAAGGTCGTGTATCTCGACGTTGCCGCCAGCGAGAAGCAGATGCCGGCCGGCGTCCGCATCTTCATCGACGGAAGGAGCGGTGCGCGTGTCCGGGAACTCGATTTCGACCTGACGCGGGTTCCGGTGAGTGCGCGGACCTCGAAGGGCCTCACGGTGACCAAGTGGCCCGTGAAGGACGTGAAGCGCACGGACCTGGCGCTATCTTCCTGACACTGCGTCGGTGCGAATGAAAAGGCCACGCCGGTTGGCGTGGCCGAGTCAGGTGACGTGCTGCGCAGGTCAGCGCTTTGGTGCCTGGGCGCGGATGTCCTCGAGGCGGCGTTCGATGTCGGCCATCTTCGCCATGAGTTCCTCCTCGATCTGCTTCCGCTCGCTGTTGTTGACGATGCTCATGCTTGCGGTGTCGCGGACGACGTTGGCCGGCAGCGACAGCAGGCGGGTCAGCAGTCCCTGGTCCTTGATGTTGCTCAGGTAAAGAGCGGTGAGCTCGTGTGAGAGGTTCAGCGAATCCTCCGCGATGGCCTGCGTGGTCATCAGGTTGTTGTTGAGCTGCTGGTTCTTCGCCAGCTCCGAGGTAAGCACGCGTCCGACCTGGTCTGAGATGCGCTGGCTGTAGGTCGCGATGGACTCGCGTGTGAGGTTCTGGTCGGCGGACATCTCGTCGAGGATCGGCTGGATCCGGTCCACCATGCGTCCCGAGACACGGTCGATCTGCTCGTTCTGCATCTGCTCGGCCTCCTCGGGAGTCTTCGGGAGCGGGTTATAGGGCTGCACCTTCTGGGCGATGGCCTCGGCGAGTTGGTTGACCTTCTCCTCGTTGAGACGGGCCACTTCCTCGTCGGTCATGAACACGTCCGCCGCCCGGCGCTCGATGGCGTCCTTGAGCAGGGTATCGACGGCCTGGATCTGGCGCCGGGTGTCGTCGGTCGCCGCCTTCAGGCGCGCGTCGAATTCCTCGCGCTGGGTGGCGAGCTGCGCCTGGGCCATCGTATCCATCTGCTGGACGGTCTGGCGGTTCATCAGGTAAGCCGCACCGATAACCAGGGCGGCGGTGATGATAATTGCGGGAAGCTGTTCCTTGAATTTCTGGAGCATGGCTGTAAGGGAAGTTCGGATTGAGCGGCTTATACCTGTTATCAGGGAGGTTTCGGAATGCAACCATGGGCTGGAAGGCGACCCGGTAATGCTGCTTCGACGCATCTGCCGCACGGTTTGTGCCATCCTGGCGACCAGTACCGCCACGTGCATGATAATCTATTACGCAATAGATCCTTACGTCACTTTCGTGACCGTGACGCTGCCCATCCAACGGAGATACTTCCTCGCGCTTTCGCGGTTGAAGGGAGCGACAGCCACCTGGTTCTTTCGCCAAGCATTACCGGATTATTATGCCTGAAATGCGCAGCAGGCGGCCGATTCGTTCTCGTGGAGTCGAAGAATGCCCTGTGGGGCGTCAGTCCGGGCCGACAAATACGTCAGGAAGCGCCCAAAACCGATGAAACCTTTTTCGGATACGCGCGTCACACTGGACTGAGTTACATTCTTCTCCGCCTAGCGGTTGAGAAATTGGGGTAACTAAGAAAGCTGACGGCGGGTCGCCTAGGGGGTGGCGGCCCCCCCAAATTTTTTTGGGGTTTTTATTGTGGCGCCAAAAAATTGGATAGGCCAA
>JAYQOU010000013.1:0-23680 GCA_038144975.1 Candidatus Salsuginivita brisbanensis
ACCTTCGGTCGCGCAGGCCCTTCGAATCTGCTCAGGGCAGGCCCTCCGCGAACCTGCTCAGGGCAGTCGCATTTGCCCGAAACGCTGGCGCGTTCCGCTACGGTTCTCCGGCCTGCCAATCCGCTCCGCTTACGGCGCGAACCAGTAGCTGACCTTCACCGCGAACACGTTGATCGGCTCGGCGTCGAAGACGGAGGTAAGACCGTCGAGAACGCTGAAGTCGGCCTCATGAAGCGAATTGTCGCGGCTGTGCTGCCAGACTGCGTACATCGTGCTTCCAGGGCGGAATTCCCAGCGGAGCACGGCGTTTGCCTGAAGCGAACGCCTCGTGAAGCTGCGATCGCCAAAGTCGAACGGGGCAGCCGGGCCGGCGCCGTCGGGATCGACCGTGTAGCGGCTGCCGTCGAACGCCAGCGTGCCCTGGTCGCGTCCGTAGGTCGCGAAGTTGAAGGTCCTCGGACGCAGGAACTCCATCGGTGCGCCGTAGACGCCGTTAGAGACGAGCGCCCTGGAATACAGCTCGAGCGTCAGCTCCGGATTGAAGGCGATATCCATGCGCACCGTCATGCTCGCGTCCTTGCGGTCGATCGGAGCGAAAACGTAGCGCCGGCCGAAGGTGGCAGTGGCCAGCGGGTCAGCGACCGAGCTGACATACTGCGCGGCACCCTCCGACCATTCCATGCTGGGGTTAAGGGAAAGGTTCCAGCGGGAGGAGGTCGCGATCGACAGATTGCCCGAGATCTCCTGGCTGTTTCCACCGCCATCATCGGAGCTGAAGCCAAGGCCGAAGCCGCCAGTAATCAGTTTCCGTGAGTCGGTATTGACGTTGAGGTTGAGGTTCCAGCTTGCCGGGTCGACGCCCACGGGTCCGCCCCGCGTAAGCCGGTCGTCGTAGACCTCGAGGTCGATGTTGGACCCGAGCCCGATGCTCCAGAAGTTCTGGAAACGCAGGTTCGACATTAGGCGGAACCCGCGGTCGATCCAGTCGCCGTCGGAATTCTGGGCGAATGAAGTATTCATGTTCGCGTTCCAGCTGCGAAGCACGGTTCCCGGTTCCCGCTCATTGTACGAAAGGCGTCCGGAAAGTGACCTCCGGTCGACGCGCTGCTGGAACCCGAGATCATTGATCTCGTAGCCCGGAGTCACGAAGGCAGCGCCCACGCTGCCGGTCCAGTGGTCGCCGGTCTCCTTGGTGAGCTCGAGCTGTCCGGCGGCGCCGGACATTTCCGTGCGTGTCGCATTCACCGAGAAGCTTTCGGCATCGGGACGCTGGTAGTAGCGCGAAGAAGCACGCTGGAGCGACGTCAGTACATCAGTCGACCCCTCGACCCGGCTGCCGGCGAGGAAGCCCTCGATGTTCCAGACGCGGTCCATGAACTCGGAGTTGAAATCGAGGCCCGCCGAGTAGGCGGATTTTGGAAGCGCAGCTGCCACGAGGGGATCATCGGTCTGGCGATTCACCGCGGTTGCGATCACGCCGAACGCCGCCTGTCCGCCGCGCATCTCGCGCTTCACGCGACCCGCAAAGTAATTGGTGCGCGGCTCGGCGATCGCAGACTGCCGGTTGTTGCTTCCGTCCAGGTAGATGCCGGTCATCTCGTCCGTATAAGCGTTGAGGACGCCGACCGCCCAGCCGCTCTCGGTCTGGCCGGTGAGCTTCACCGCCGCGATGATGTCGGTCGCCGACGGCACCAGCGACGGACCGCCGGGCATGCGAACCTGCGGCGAGCGGCCGATGCGCCGTGTGTACAGAAGTTCGCTCGGGGAGTTCATGCCTCCTCCAGGCGCAAAATTGAAATTGCCCGAGCCCTCGACGAAGAAGGGGCGTCGTTCCGAAAGACGTGTCTCGAACGCGCTCAGGTTGATCGTCGCCGGGTCAACCTCGACCTGGCCGAAGTCAGGATTCACCGTGGCGTTCAGGGTGAGGTTTGAAGTGACGCGATACTTGGCATCGAGCCCGGTCTTGAAGTCGAACTCGCTGTCGGAAACGAGCGGATTGGACCCGGTCGAGTCGAAGGTTCCCGTTCCGACGATGTAGGGAAGGAACTCGAACGGGCTGCTGCTTCGGAGATTTCGAAGCCCTTCGAGGTCGCCGAATGCGGAGACGCCCCCCTGCTCTGCCTTCGGCGTGAAGGCGAACATGGCCAGTTCCTGGCTGCTGGCATCGATCGTTTCGAACTGTACGCCCCAGATCTGTTCGCCGGGCGACGTTCTCATTTGGGTGAACGCAAGGAAAGCCGGGCGGCCGTCGCCCTCGGCAGCGCCGCCGGCACCCGCCGGGAAACGGAGCTGACTGAGAGGAATGCGCAATTCCGCGGTCCAGCCGTTTTCGTCGATGGAAGTAGCGGCATCCCAGACGACGTCCCAAGCGAGCTCGCCGTCGCTGCCCGCAAAGCCGCCTCCACGACCGCTACCACCACCGCGCCCACCGCCACCACCGCGGCCGCCGCCGCCACCACCACCGCGGAAGTAGTTACCGGTGATCGTGGCGTCCCGCTTCACGCCGGCCGGATTGACGTCAAAGCGCACGGCATTCCGCCGGTCACGGAAGGTGTCGAAGCTCACGCGGAACCAGTCGGAGGACGAAATATCCATGTCGCGCCGCCCGAGCCGGTACTGCACGGCCTCCGGATCCTCGATGCGGGCGCCGACATAGATCGACGTGTCATCGTAGATGATGCGAACCGAGGTCGACTTTGACGCAGGCCGGCCCTCCAGAGGATCGCGCTGCGTGAAGCTCGTCGATGCAGGTGCCTGTGACCACTCGGCTTCGTCGAGAACGCCGTCGACACGGGGCGCAGATGTCACCCGCACTGCGGTTGCTACCGGCGGGCCACCCTCGGCGGCACCAAGGGACGCAACTCCCACAATCAATGATAGATACGATACTCTTAAGAGATGTTTAGGCATGTTTTGACTAACAAAAGGACTACCGGAAACCCGGTGGCCGTCCTCCCATAAACGGTCCAGCCGAACCCCAACGTCGTTTGAGCACCAGGATCTCGCCATATTCCAAGACTGACAATGCATTCAGGCGCGCCTCGTGGTGCGCCCGTTCGCACCGTCACGTCGCCGCAACGACAAGATCGTCGATCGAATCGCTCTCGGTGTTCACGTCCCCGAAAAGCCAGGTCGAGAGGTAGCGTTCGCTGCTCGAGGGAATCACGACCACGACCGTCTTGCCCTTGTTTTCGGGACGCTTTGCGACCTGAAGGGCGGCCCAGGTGATCGCGCCGGAGGAGATTCCCACCGGGATGCCATCGAGCTGATTGATCTGCTTGGATACCGGACCGGAGTCGGCCTCCTTAACGCGGATCACCTCGTCGTAGATCTTCGTGTTGAGCACCGCAGGCACAAAGCCAGCG
Organism: Candidatus Salsuginivita brisbanensis; assembly: GCA_038144975.1. Taxonomy (GTDB): domain Bacteria; phylum Verrucomicrobiota; class Verrucomicrobiia; order Opitutales; family Opitutaceae; genus Salsuginivita; species Salsuginivita brisbanensis. Next base: position 3,366 of record JAYQOU010000013.1, read on the forward strand.
CCGATACCCTGAAGCTTGTGCGGACCGGGCTGTCCCCCGGAGAGCACGGGTGACGAATCGGGCTCGACCACGACCATGCGGATCGCCGGGTTCTTTTTCTTCAGCACCTCCCCGACACCGGTGATCGTGCCGCCGGTGCCGACTCCCGCCACGACAAAGTCGACCTTGCCGTCGGTGTCCCGCCAGATCTCCTCGGCGGTCGTCTTGCGGTGAATCTCGGGATTCGCCGGGTTCGCGAATTGCTGCAAGATGAGGCTGTTCGGGATTTTCTGGCCGAGTTCCTCGGCCTTTGCGATGGCGCCCTTCATTCCCTTCGGCCCTTCGGTGAGCACGAGCCGTGCTCCCAGGATCTTGAGCAGCTTGCGTCGCTCGATGCTCATCGTCTCGGGCATCGTCAGGATCAGCTTCAGCCCCTTCGCCGCGGCGACAAAGGCGAGCGCGATGCCCGTGTTGCCGCTCGTCGGCTCGATGAGCACGGTGTCCTTGTTAATTTTCCCGCTCTTGATGGCGTCCTCAATCATGGAGAAGCCGATGCGGTCCTTGACGCTCGAAAGCGGATTGAAGAACTCGAGCTTCAGCAGGACGTCGGCGACCGCCCCGTGGGCGGCAGCCGTCCGATTGAGGCGCACAAGCGGCGTGTTTCCGATGGTTTCCGTGATGTCGTTATAGATTCTGGCCATGATGAGAGTGCGTTGAGGCGGTGGGACGGTACCACGGGTCAAAGGGCGCCCGGAGGTGATCGGCCACCAATTACCGACAACATAAGCGGCAAGGCAACTCCCGAAGTCTGTCGCGCATCGGCAAGTGCCACGGAGCGAAAGCCTTTCATAGGACGCAGTTTGCACTGGGCGGCCATCGGGAAAGCCGCTACTTGATCGCTTTCATGACTTGGGAAATCGGATTTGTTCTCGGGCTGCTGCTCCTCGCGCTGCTCGCGTTCATCTGGGAACGCCTTCCGGCCGATATCATCGCGCTGCTGGTGTTCTGCGCGCTCCTAGTCAGCAACATCGTGCCACGGGAACAGGCGTTCTCGGTCTTTGCCAATCCCGCCCCGATCACGGTGGCCGCGATGTTCGTGCTGAGCGCGGCGCTGGTAAAATGCGGAGCCATCGACTACCTGTCGGGCTGGATCACGCGGGCCTCCTTCCTTCCCTACCAGATCGTACTCTTCCTTCTGGTCGCACTGGTCGCGATCACCTCGGCGTGGATCAACAACACTCCCGTGGTGGTCGTGTTCGTGCCCGTTGTGCTGGTGCTCGCCCGGAAGATGAAGCTCCCGGCGTCGAAGTTCCTGATCCCCCTGTCGTATGCGGCCGTGCTCGGCGGCGCGTGCACGCTCATCGGCACCAGCACCAACCTCGTCGTCAACGGCATCATCATCGACCGCGGCGAACCGAGCATCAGCATGTTCGAGCTCGCCTGGCTCGGCGTTCCGGCGGCGGTCATCGGCGCGCTTTACCTGTCGATCGCCGGCAAATGGCTCCTGCCGGTGCGCGAGATGCTGACCTCCATCCTCTCCGAGGAGGAGCGGCGCGAGTACCTGACCGAGGCGTTCGTGCCCTCCGGCTCAACGCTGATTGGAAAGAGCCTCAAGGAGGCGGCGCTCACCCGTGCGCGCGGCTTCCGCGTGATCGAGGTCGTGCGCGACGGAATCGCGATCCCGATCAATGCGGAGACGACCCCGCTCCAGGAGGGCGACCGACTCATCCTTGCTTGCCGGCCCTCGGGCATAGCCCGGGCGCGGGCCACGCCGGGATTCGACTTCACCGCCGAAGCCGGACTCGAGCAGATTGCCGCGCACGAGGGCGTGATTTTCGAGGGCGCGGTTGCCCCGAACTCCGAGCTGATCGGCCGGAGCATCGGCGCCATCAACTTCCGCCAGCGCTTCCGCGTCATCGTCCTCGCCGTGCACCGCGGCGGGAAGAACGTCCGCGAGAAGCTGGAATCGCTCCCGCTCGAGATGGGCGACATCCTTCTGATGATGGGCACGCCGCAGGCGATAGACACGCTGCGCGACGGGAACGACATCATCCTCTTCGATCGCCCTCCCCTGCCGTCGCTCTCGCTGCACCGCCGGATCCCTCTCGTGCTTGCGACGATCGCGGCCGTCGTGCTCGCGGCTACGTTCGACATCGTGCCCATCGAGGTCGGGGCGATCACGGGAGCCGTGCTTGTGTGCGTCACGGGCTGCCTGAAGCCGAAGGACGCCTACGAATCCATCGAGTGGCGGCTGCTGTTCGTGATCTTCGGCATGCTGGCGCTGGGACGCGCTCTCGAGTACACGGGGGCGGCGGCGTGGCTCGCGCACAATGTCGTCGCAGGCGTGGACCATCTCGTGAGCGGGCCCCAGAAGCCGATCGCGATGCTGGCCTGCCTGTACCTCGTCACGATGATCCTGACCGAGATCCTCTCGAACAACGCCGTCGCCGCCCTGATGGCGCCGATTGCACTCGGCATTGCCGCCGAAGCCGGGCTGGACCCGCGCCCGTTCATCGTCGGCGTCTGCTTCGCATCTTCCGCGGCGTTCGCCACACCGATAGGCTACCAGACGAATACCTACGTCTACGGCATCGGCGGTTATCGCTTCTCCGATTTTCTCAAGGTCGGAATTCCGCTGAACTTCGTCTGCTTCATCGTGGCGATGTACGTCATTCCGAAAGTCTGGTCATTCTGACGGCGGATCTGCGGACCGCCCGATTGTCACCAGCCGGCCTTTTCCCGCGTCACCCCGATCATGGATAATCCGCGCAACGAGTCACTCTCACCCGGGACCCTTCGCCGACTGCTCCTTGTGGTGCTGTTGATCGGTTTCGCCGGCACGGTGACGGATCTCCTTCTTCTCGCGCATTACGACGGGGTATCGATGTCGATTCCGCTGGCACTGCTCGCGTTCGCGGTGGTCGCGTCGCTGGCGCTGCTGGTGCGTCCCCGCGCTGGCACCGTGCGCCTGATGCAGGTCGCCATGCTTCTCCTGCTCGCGGGAGGCCTGCTTGGCATGTACCTGCATTTCCAGGGCAACCGCGAGTTCCAGGTGGAAATCAACCCGGAGATCGCGGGCTGGGAACTCTTCATGAAGGTGGTGCGGGCGCACTCGCCGCCGGCAATGGCCCCTGGGGCGCTCGTGCAATTCGCGATCTTCGGCCTGCTCGCCTGCTTCCGGCACCCGTCACTTGCGCGCCGGAGCGAGCAACAGTAACCTCAGCCGCGTGACGTCGTCTCTGACGGTGTCCCCCTTTAAGGAAACCGTCAGTCGCTCAGTCATCACTCCCAATCCATGAAAACCACCCTCTCCCTGAGTCTTGCGGCCGCATTCCTGTTGGCCGCCCTTTCGCCGATCTCCGCCAACGCACAGGTCGGACCCTCGCTCGGCGTCGTCGACGCGAACACCGCCACCGAGGCCGCCCTCACCGCGATGCCTCACATGACGCCGGCCATCGTGAGCGGCCTGCTCCAGCGCCGTCCGTTTGCCAGCATCACCGACCTCAACGCCTACCTGCTCTCGCAGAACCTCACGCAGGCTCAGGCGATGGAGTTCTACACCAAGGCGTTCATCCACGTGAACCTGAACACCGGCACCCGTGAGGAGATCCTGCTCATCCCGAACGCCGGCACCCGCATGGTTCGCGAGTTCAATGAGTACCGTCCGTGGGTCAGCTGGGCCCAGTTCGACCGCGAGATCAGCAAGTACGTCGGCCAGGAAGCCACCGACCAGCTGAAGCAGTACGTCTTCATTCCCGTGAAGCTGAACACGGCAAGCGATGCGGACATCCTCAGCATCCCGAATGCAGGAAGCCGCATGGTGCGCGAGTTCAAGGAGTATCGGCCCTGGCGCACCAAGGCGCAGTTCGACCGCGAGATCTCGAAGTATGTTGGCCAGGCGGAGACCGACCGCCTCTGGCGCTACGTCGTAATCGATCCGGCTCCCTGAATTCCGATCGGCGATCGCCGAGTTCCGATTTAGAGTACAGCGCCGGCGGACAACCCGGCGGGTCGTCCCTACCTTCAAACCGTGGTAGGGCCGGCCTATCAGGCCGGCCGCCTGAAATCAGCTCCTTCGACTCCGCCATTCGGCAATCGGCATTCGGAATACTACAATTCCAGCCTCAGGCCGTCGTAGGCCGGCTCGATTCCGGGCGGTAGCGACGCAGCGAGTTCGGCATGGTTCGTAAGGTGGGTCAGGTGCGTTAGCAGCGTGCGCGGCGCGCCGATCGCCTGGCCGACCGCCACCGCCTCGTCGATGCTCATGTGGGTCGGATGCGGTTCGGGACGCAGTCCATCGAGGACGACTACGCCTGAGCCCCGGGCCAGCGCCCGGGCTTCCTCGGGCACCGACTTGCAGTCCGAGAAGTATGCGAGCTGGCCGCCCGTGGCGGCATCGCGGAACACGAGGCCCAGCGTGTTTACACCGCCGTGCGGAAGCAGCGTGGAGCGGATCGTGCCCTGCGGGAATTCGAGGATCGGCGGCATCTCGATGAGCTTGAACGCGGGATATCCCTTCGTGATCGGCCGGTCGACGATCGCATAGGGAAACAGCGCGAGCACGCGGCTCAATCCGGCGCTCGTCGAATAAACGTCGAGCGCGCGACCTCCGTTCAGGTCGCAGAAGCGACGAAGGTCGTCCATGCCCGCGATGTGGTCCGTGTGGCCGTGCGTGAGGACGAACAGATCGACGGATGGGATCGAGTTGCGCAGGCACTGGAGTCGCAGTTCCTGGGCGGCATCCACCTGGATGTGCAGTCCGCCGAGATTCACGTGGATCGACGACCGCGTGCGCACGTTGCGCGGGTCACTGGAAGTGCACACGGCACAGTCGCAGCCGATGATCGGCACGCCCTGCGAGGTTCCGGTGCCGAGGATCGTGACTTCCATGCCATGAGCGAAGCATGACCGATGCCCGACACGGAAGGGGAAACCGGTGGGCCGGTGGCCCGTCGCCGGTGGGCCTGTGGCCGGTGGGCGGCGGTCGGCGGCGCGCAGGCCCGTTTGACAAGCTCATGGCAGGCCGCGCCGCCCCTGCCTTGCGAACAGGTGTTGGACTTCGGGGAACTGTTAACTGGCGGACGACCCCACGGGTCGTCCCTACCTTCAATCCGTGGTAGGGCCGGCCTGTCAGGCCGGCCGCCTGATTACGGATCCCAGTCAACAGGCGGCGCGCTTGCCAAGCGCGCCCTACCTCGCGACGCCGCGCAGCAATCGTACTCGTACTCCTACTCTTACTCGTACTCGAAGATTTCAGTTCGAGTACGAGTACGATTGGGAGCTGCTCCCCGGGTAAGGCCGTTCGACATCGCTCAGGCCAGGCTTTCGGTCGCCGATCTCCGAAACGCTGGCGCGTTCCGCTACGGCAGAGGCCCCAATCGTTGCAGGCAGAAAAAAGGCGCCCCCTTTCGGGAGCGCCTTTGAATTGAATTGGCGGGACCGTGTCCTCCGTAGCTCCGAAGGAGCGCAGGAGGATCAGTAGTCCATGCCGCCGCCCGGAGGACCGGCGGGTGCCGGCTTTTCCTTCTCGGGGATCTCGGTGATCATGCACTCGGTCGTCAGCAGCAGGCCGGCGATCGACGAGGCATTCTGCAGGGCGGTGCGGGTGACCTTGGTCGGGTCGACCACGCCGGCCTTCACGAGGTCCTCGTACTCGCCGGAGCTCACGTTGTAGCCGTAGTTGCCCTTGTTGGCGATCACCTGGCCGACCACGACGGCTCCCTCGACGCCCGCGTTCGCGCAGAGCATGCGGATCGGGGACTCGATGGCACGGCGCACGATCTGCGCACCGATGGCCTCGTCGCCCTCGAGCTTGAGGGCGTCGATGACCTTGGCGCAGCGCAGAAGGGCGACTCCGCCACCGGAGACGATTCCCTCCTCCACCGCGGCGCGGGTCGCGTGCAGCGCGTCCTCAACGCGGGCCTTCTTCTCCTTCATCTCGACCTCGGTCGAGGCGCCCACGTTGATGACGGCGACGCCGCCGGCCAGCTTGGCCAGGCGCTCCTGGAGCTTCTCGCGGTCGTAGTCCGAGGTGGTCTCCTCGATCTGACGGCGGATCTGCTTCACGCGGCCCTGGATGTCGGAAGACTTTCCGGCGCCCTCGATGATGGTGGTGTTCTCCTTGTCGACCGCGATCCGCTTGGCGCGGCCGAGGTCGCTGACCGAGACGTTCTCGAGCTTGATGCCGAGGTCCTCGGTGAGGCAGCGGCCGCCCGTGAGGATCGCGATGTCCTCGAGCATGGCCTTGCGGCGGTCGCCAAAGCCGGGGGCCTTGACGGCGCACACGTTCAGCGTGCCGCGGATCTTGTTGACGACGAGCGCGGCGAGCGCCTCGCCCTCGACTTCCTCGGCGATGACCAGGAGGGGCTTGCCGCTCTTGGCGACGGTCTGCAGCAGCGGGAGCAGGTCCTGCAGGCTGCTGATCTTCTTCTCGTGGATCAGCACGTAGGCATCCTCGAGGATGGCCTCCATGCTCTCCGCGTTCGTCGTGAAGTACGGCGAGAGGTAGCCCTTGTCGAACTGCATGCCCTCGACGACCTCGAGGGTCGTCTCGATGGACTTTGCCTCCTCGACGGTGATGGTGCCGTCCTTGCCGACCTTGTCCATGGCCTCGGCGATGATGTCGCCGATCTTGTCGTCCCAGTTGGCAGAGACGGTGGCGACCTGGCGGATCTCCTCGCGGTCGGAGACCTTCTTGGAGATCTTGGCGAGCTCGGCGACGGCGGCCTCGACGGCCTTGTCGACACCGCGCTTCAGGAAGATCGGGTTCGAGCCCGCCGTGACGTTCTTGAGTCCCTCCTTGTAGATGGACTCGGCGAGCACGGTGGCCGTCGTGGTGCCGTCACCGGCGGCGTCGGAGGTCTTGGAGGCGACCTCCTTCACCATCTGGGCGCCCATGTTCTCGTAGGGGTCGGGAAGTTCGACCTCCTTGGCGACGGTGACGCCGTCCTTGGTGACGGTCGGCGAACCGAATTTCTTGTCGATGACGACATTGCGGCCCTTGGGACCGAGGGTCACCTTGACGGCGCGAGAAAGGATCTCGACGCCGCGGAGGACCTTCTGGCGGGCGGCTTCGTCGAACAGGAGTTGTTTTGCAGCCATTGTGATAGTTCTAAGTTTTAAGATTTAAGGAGTAAGCGATAAGGCCGCGTCAGCCGATGATGCCGAGGATGTCCTCCTCGCGCACGAGGGTGAACTTCTTGTCGTCGAGCTTCACCTCGGTGCCGCCGTACTTGCTGATGAGCACGCGGTCGCCGACCTTCACCTCGAACGGGGTGACCTTTCCGTCGTCGTTCTTCTTGCCGGTGCCCAAGGCGATGACCTTGGCCTCCTGGGGCTTTTCCTTGGCGCTGTCCGGGATGATGATCCCTCCGCGGACCTGCTCTTTTTCCTCGATGTGTTCGACAAGAACACGATCGCCGATGGGCTTGATTTTGACGTTAGCCATATGTGGTTGGTTTTGGGTTGTGAGATGGATGTTCGGGCGGTCCCGCGTGGAAACGGATCGCACCCCCGGACGCGGTGGCTGGGGGTGCTGAAAGGGGGGTTAGAGTTAAGGCTGCTTCTTGTCCTCGTCAACGACCTCGAAGTCGGCATCGACCACGTCGGCCTTCTTTTCCTTGGACTCCTTCTTCGGCGCCGCCTCGGCGTCGCCAGCTTCAGGCGCGGGTGCCCCGGCGGCAGCCTTCTGCGCCTCGGCGTAGAATTCGGCGCCGAGCTTTGAGAGCTTCTCGAGGGCCGCCTTCATGCGATCCGGGTCGTTGCTCTCGAGATCCTTCTTCGCATCGGCGAGTGCGGCCTCGACGGGACCCTTCTTGTCTGCCGGAAGCTTGTCGCCGGCATCCGCCAGGGCCTTCTCGAGTTGGTAGATGGCAGTGTCGAGCTGGTTGCGCGACTCCGCGGCCTCCTTGCGCTTCTTGTCCTCGGCCGCGTTGACCTCGGCCTCGCGCGTCATGCGGTCGACCTCCTCCTTGGTGAGTCCCGAGGAACCCTGGATGGTGATCTTCTGGTCCTTGCCGGTGCCAAGATCCTTGGCCGAGACGTGCAGGATGCCGTTGGCGTCGATGTCGAAGGTGACCTCGATCTGCGGCGTGCCGCGCGGAGCCGGCGGGATGCCGTCGAGCCGGAATGTGCCGAGGGTCTTGTTGTCGCGGGCCATCGGGCGCTCGCCCTGGAGGACCACTATCTCAACGGACGGCTGGTTGTCGCCGTAGGTGGAGAAGACCTGGGTCTTCTTCGTGGGAATGGTGGTGTTGCGCGGGATCATCGGCGTGGCGACCTCGCCCGCCGTCATGATGCCAAGCGTCAGCGGCGTCACGTCGAGCAGCAGCACGTCGCGGACATCGCCCTTGAGCACGCCGCCCTGGATGGCCGCGCCGACCGCGACGACCTCATCGGGATTCACGCCCTGGTGCGGCGTCTTGCCGCCGAGAGTGCGGGCAATCTCGACCACCTTGGGCATGCGGGTCATGCCGCCCACCAGCACGAGCTCGTCGATCTGGCTGGAAGTGAGGTCGGCGTCCTTGAGGCAGTTCTTGAACGGCTGCTTGCAGCGCTCGAAGTACGAATCGCAGATCTGCTCGAGCTTCGAGCGGCTGAGCTGAATGTTCAGGTGCTTCGGGCCCGAGGCGTCCGCCGTGATGAAGGGCAGGTTGATGTCGACCGACTGAGTCGAGGACAGAGCGATTTTGGCCTTCTCCGCCTCCTCCTTGAGTCGCTGCAGGGCCATCGGGTCCTTCCTCAGGTCGATGCCGTTCTCCTTCTTGAAATTGTCGACGAGCCACGTGATCAGGGCCTCGTCCCAGTTGTCTCCGCCGAGGTGGGTGTCGCCATTGGTCGCCTTCACCTCGAAGACGCCGTCGCCGATCTCGAGCACCGAGACGTCAAACGTGCCGCCGCCGAGGTCGAACACGGCGATCTTCTCGTCCTTCTTCTTGTCGAGGCCGTAGGCGAGGGAGGCCGCGGTCGGCTCGTTGATGATTCGGAGCACCTCGAGGCCGGCGATCTTGCCGGCGTCCTTGGTGGCCTGACGCTGGGAATCGTTGAAGTAGGCCGGGACGGTGATGACCGCCTGGGTGATCTTGTCGCCGAGATAGGCCTCTGCGTCGGCCTTCATCTTGCCGAGCACGAACGCTGCAATCTGCTGGGGCGCGTAGGTCTCGGTCTTGTCGCCCGACTGCACCTCGATGTAGGCGTCGCCGTTCTTGCCCTCGACCACCTTGTAGGGGAGCTGCTTCGTCTCCTCCTGGACCTCGCTGAATTTCCGGCCGATCAGGCGCTTCGCCGAGAAGATGGTGTTGCGAGGGTTCGTGATCGCCTGGCGCTTTGCCGCCTGGCCGACGACGCGCTCGCCGGACTTCGTGAAGGCAACGACCGATGGGGTCGTGCGAGCTCCCTCGGCGTTCGGAATGACGACCGGCTCGCCGCCCTCCATGACCGCCATACACGAGTTTGTGGTGCCCAGATCGATGCCCAGAATTCGACTCATGCCACCCCCTTAGCAGGGCCTGTGCCTCGATATTCCGAGCATCGTAGGGTTCTGTATCCAAAGCACTTAAAATTCTTCACCCCGCCCGAGCCGGGAATTGCCAAATAATTCCGGGCACATTCCGTCACACTTTGTCACAGTGATCTGATCTCTTCGCGGGACGTGGCACAATCGGCGTCCCAGTGTGTCCGACAGGGCAAGCGCGCCATGGAGTTCGAATTCACGCTCCCCGAGGAACTGCCGGTGATGACCCTGCCGAACGTCGCCCTGTTTCCGCAGACGGTCATGCCGCTTCACATCTTCGAACCTCGCTACCGCCGGATGCTCAAGGACGTGCTGGCCTCCGACCGGATATTCGCGGTCGCGGGTATTCGTCCCCACGACAGTACCCTGGCATCGACCTTCGAGCCGCCGCATCGCGTCGCGAGCGTTGGAATCATCCGGGCCTGCCAGAAGAACGCGAACGGGACCTCCGACCTGATCGTTCAGGGACTCGCACGGATCGCTGTCGTGGGAATCGTCTCGGAGAACCCCTATCGCCGCATTCGCGTCCGCGCGCTGGCAAGTAGTGCCGGTGGCTCGCCCGATGAAAACGTCACCCTGCGCAACCGGCTTGCTCGGCTGCTGAAGCTAAAGGCCCGGCTAGGCGAGCGCGGCCCCAAGGGGATCGACAAGCTGCTGGAGACGGTCAGCGACCCCGAGACCTTCGTCGACATCGCGGCGTTCAGCTTCTGCGAGAACCCTGCCGTGAAGCAGAAGCTCCTCGAGACCCTCGACGTGAGACACCGGCTTGAGCTCTTCTCACGTCAGGTCCGCGCCGAGATCGAATCGCTCAAGCTCCGGCGCCGCCTCCAGGGCCGCCTGCCCGACAGCAGCATCGGCGACAACTGAGCGGCGTTCGGCCTGATTTTTGACGCGAAGGCCGCGAAGATAAAAACCCCGCAGGCCAATGACCTGCGGGGTCTTAAAGTGGAGCCGAGCATCGGATTTGAACCGACGACCCACGCTTTACGAAAGCGTTGCTCTACCAACTGAGCTAGCTCGGCATCTGGCTGAAACCAGAGGGCGGAACAAACTCCCCGCCCTTGAGCGGGGCAAGCTTAGAATCCGTCAGGCCTTGCCAGAGCGTTCCGAGTTTTTCGCTGGCCTATTGCGGCGCATGAATCCGCCCATCACGTAGGCCGAAACCGGGATGCCGGCTTTGCGCGCCAGGGTACGGTATCGAGTGGCCTTGGCGGGCTTTGCCATTTCCTGCCGGTAGTACAAGCGGGCCTGCTCCATCAGCTCCCGCTGGGCCTTCTGGGCCGGAGACCACTTGACCTTGGACATGTCGGGGGAGCGCGAGACCACAATGCCGCGGGGCGATCGACGCAGGACCATGCCGCGTCCGAGAGTGCCGCGGAGCTCGACAAGCAGTGGACTGAGTTTGGCCTTGGCCATGGAATCACTCTTCGAGCGCTTACATGCTGTTAGGAATCGACCGAATCCAGCACAAGGCGGAACACCGATACGGAATATTGTCCCGGGGAGTCTACGGGCACGCCCCGATCAAGCTCCGACATGGGTCCGAGCATCCCGGCACCATCCTAGAACCATCTTGGGACTATCATGCAGCCCAGCCCTACTCGTCTCCGGCATTCGAGCACGAAGAGCATCAAGCTCGACCTTTGCATGACGAGCTTGGTCACAAGTCAGTTTCAGCGTTCCAAGAAATGGTAGATCGCATGTGCGCTATTGCGCATCTCGACCTCAACTTGAACAGGCATTCCGGAATGCACGAATCGGTACTCCAAATGCTGACATGACTTAGCGGGAACCTTTCGGTTCGAGCTCACAGCTCATACTCGTAGAAAGAATACCCGATGCTGAATTCGCCGTCGCCCTCAACCACGGTGAAATTGAGCAGCGCCCTATGAGTCCGCCAATTGTAGATGAAGTATCGGGAATTCACTTCACCTGTAACACGTTGAGATCCCTGGCCGACAAATGTCGCTCCATTGGCCTCGATCCTTTCTACCAGAGCCTCCCAGAGGGCGTTTGTGTACCCTTCCGTCGAGCCACCGTCGACCAGCGTGAATCTGACTGTCCCTGAATGGCGCCACCAGGAACCGCCTCCTCCTGAACCTGCTCCACCACCTCAGCTGACTCGAAGTCTTCCCGTTGCCTCGGCGACGACCTGAAAAATGTCGCTATCCATCCCAACGACCTCGCGGCCACTGCGCCTGCCGAGTCCAAGCATTTCCGCAATTGTCTCGGCATCTGAAATCCTCGCTGGTGCCCCGATCAGGGTACTTTGAATCAATACGACAAACGTCAGAAGCAGCCTGCCTGGCATCGGGCATCGTGGGCTCATGAGAACAGGTTCGAAGCGGTGGGGGTTCCGAGGCTTCCCAAGTAGACGCCATGAACCCATGATAGTGACGACGCAGTCTAGCAATGCCTTTGCCTTCGGGTTCGGAATTCCCAAGCGTCGTTCGTAACCCCTCGCGCGATGCGCGGTTTTGCCCCGATGCCCCCTTTCTTCGATAGCCGGGTTTCCGGACAGGTTCGTTCGCAAATTGCCGGGCTGCGTCAGCCCAACCTGCTGGGCCTGGCGCTACTTTTGCCGCTTCTGGGGCTCTCGCTTTCCGCGCAGGTGCCTGCAGCGCTGACGATCACGCCAAACATCGAGGGCTCGATCGACCATCCCCTGCGCTATCGTCCCGAGGGAACGGACTTCGTCATCGAGAACGGAGTGGAGTTCTTCAATCGCCCGCTGTACGGCGGCAACACGGGCTTCCGCGCCGACGCGGGCGACCGTCCTGAATTCACGCTCTATTTCCCTGGCCGTGGAGGAAACCTGCGCCTCGGTTTTCGGACTGCCGCCGGCACGAAGTGGCTGTTCGAAGCATCCCGCGTCGTCGCCCGCTATCGTCCCGGCTCGATGCTGTACGAGATCAGCGATCCCGCCCTCGGCGCCTCAGGCGTGATCCACGTCGAGGTCATGGCCCTCGCCGACACCGAAGGACTCACCGTACGCGCCGAACTGTCCGGCATGTCCACGCCGGTCGAACTCACCTGGGCCTACGGCGGGATCACCGGGCAGCGGGGCGTGCGCGATGGCGACATCGGCACCGAGCGCGTGCCCATCAGCGAATACTTCCAGCTACTGCCGGAGTACTGCGCCGGGAACTCGTTCGAGATCTCAAGCCGGAGATTCGTTCTGCGCAGCACACCCGCAACAATCGTGGGCCATCTCCCCGCGGGATCGTCAATCGCGGTTGCGGACGCCACGCAATGGGACTCCTGGGATGCGCTGCTAGCCTCTTCAGCGGGCGCACCTCCGGAATTGCCGGTGGCCATCGGTCAGGTTCCTCTCACGGAAGGCGAACCCGTCTTCCTGGCACTACAGCGGACAACCGGAAGCGGCGGGATCGTTGGATCACTGGCCCCGGAATTCCCGCAAGACTCTCTGCCAGCCGTCCACGCGGACGCGGCACGCCACTTCCAGGAGCTTCGCGAGCGGGTGTCGATCGACACCCCTGACTCGTACCTGAACGCCGCGGTTGCCGCGCTGAATGTCGCGGTCGATGCCGTTTGGGACGAAGCCCAGGGAGCCGTGATGCACGGGGCCGTCGCGTGGCGATCGCGCCTGCTCGGCTGGCGGGGGCCCTACGCCCAGGATGCCCTCGGCTGGCACGATCGTGCACGCCGTCACCTCGCCTACTGGGCGACCCGCCAGAATACGAGCCCGGTCCCGGCAGCCCTGCCGCCGCCGGACGAGAACAGCAACCTGGCACGCTCCGAGGCCGCTCTCCACAGCAATGGCGACATGTCGAATTCGCATTACGACATGAACGCCGTCTACATCGACGCGCTGTTTCGTCATCTGCGATGGACCGGCGACCTCGACCTGGCGCGCGAGCTATGGCCAACCATCGAGCGCCATCTCGCCTGGGAAAGACGCCTCTTCCGGCGACCGTTCGGTCCCGACGGGTCACCGCTCTATGAGGGCTACGCCATGATCTGGGCGAGCGACGATCTCGGCTACAACGGCGGAGGTGTCACGCACGCCTCAGCCTACAACTTCGACCACAACCGCCAGGCCGCACGGCTCGCACGCCTGCTCGGATTCGACCCGGCTCCCTATGACCGGGAGGCAGAGGCCATCGCTCACGCCATGCGCGAACATCTCTGGCTTCCGGACCGGGGCTGGTTCGCCGAATACCGGGATCTGCTCGGCCGCCAGATGGCCCACCCGAGCGCCGCGCTATGGACTGTTTACCACGCGATCGACTCGGGAGTAACCACGCCGATTGAGGCGTGGCAGCTGACGCGATATGTCGATACAAGTATCCCGCATCTCCCGATACGCGGACCCGGGGTTCCGGCCGACGACAGCCACCAGGTACTGGCGACGTCGAACTGGATGCCCTACTCCTGGTCGATCAACAACGTCGTCATGGGCGAGAACGTCCACACCGCCCTCGGCTACTGGAAGGCGGGGCGCAACGACGAGGCCTACCGCCTGGTGAAGAGTTCCCTGCTGGCCAGCATGTACATGGGAATCTGTCCGGGAAACGTGGGTTCGATGAATTTCCTCGATGTCTACCGACGGGAATCCCAGCGGGATTTCGCCGACGGCGGCGGAGTACTGTCGCGGGCACTGATCGAAGGCCTCTTTGGAATCGACCCGGATGCGTTCGAAGGCGTGTTGCGTATCGCACCCGGTTTCCCGGCGCACTGGGATCATGCGAGCCTTCGCCATCCAGAGATCGACGTCACGTTCCAGCGCAGCGGCAGCGTGGACACCTACACGATCGAGTCGCGCTTTCAGAATCCGCAGGCGCTTCGGCTCGTGCTGCCGGCCCGAAGTGAGGGACTCATCAGCGTGACCGTGGACGGCCAGGAAACGCCGTTTCGCAATGAGGACGACGCCGTTGGCGTCGCGCGCATTGTCATCGATGCTCCACCCGGCGCGCGCCGTGAGGTGGTCATCACCTGGACCGGCGGCTCAGTCGCCATGCCACCGGCTCCGGTGAGCCTGGAACGGGGTGCATCCGCTGACATCGACCTGCCCGGTGTCGAGGTGCTGGCGCTGTCCGATCCCCAGGGCGTACTGCGCGATGCAACAATCTCACGAGGACGCATCGAGGGAGAAGTCAGCGGCACGCCGGGCGCCAGGACCCTGTTTGCCCATGTGCGGCAAGGCGCCCTGACCTGGTGGATGCCGGTGCCTATCGAGGTTCGCGAGCCCGAGGCAGTGAGCGAGGTCGGCACGGACTGGCGTCAGGAGCTCGCGGCTGGCGTGACACTCGATCCGATCGACCTCACTTCCCATTTCAACGATCGGGTCACACAAATCTTCAGGAACGAATACCGGTCGCCCCGGTCGCCCTACGTCTCTCTCGGCCTGCCGAAACAGGGCATCGGCGCCTGGGCGGGACACGTCAATGCCACCGCGGAGATCGACGATGCGGGTATTCGGGACGTTTCGCGCGTGAACGGAGGATATCTTCCATTTGCGAACGGACTCCGGTTTGCGACGCCGGGGGAGACCGAGGCGAACAACATCGTCTTTACGTCGCTCTGGGACAACTACCCCGACGAAGCGGTAGTGCCGCTGGAAGGACGAGCGCGCCGGGCATTCCTGCTGATGGCTGGATCGACCTACTGGATGCAGAGCCATCTGGAGAACGGGGAAGTGGTCGTGACTTATGCCGACGGCACGACGAGCCGACTGGCGCTGAACAATCCCGACAACTGGTGGCCAATCGACCAGGACTACCTCATCGACGACTATCAGTTCCGCAGGCCCGGACCGATCCCGCCACGGGTTGACCTCAAGACCGGCACCGTTCGCCTGCTCGATCTCGCAACCTTCAAGGGCCGGGGCGGCACGGTTCCTGGCGGATCCGCCACCGTGCTGGAACTGGCGCTGGATCCGGAAAAGGAACTCCGCTCGCTGACCGTCCGGACGCTCGCGAACGAAGTGATCGTGGGTCTGATGGCTGCGACGCTCGTGCGCTGAAATCTTCGGATGCCCCACTGAGTCGTTAGTCGATTGGAGCCGTTGACAGAAGCCGGATAACCCGTCCTCCGGAATTCTTCTCCCGCAGAGGCGCAGGGTACGCTGAGAAAACCGGGATCGGATCCAATTGAAAAATGTTTCCCCTGCGTCCCGGCGAGCTCTGCGGGAGAATCGGCTGATTATCCGTTGACCTGATTCCGGCTCCCGCACGAGCCATCTTCAAAGTCCCGGAGTCACCGATCGCGCGGAAACGTCCATTTCGATGATCTCCTGAAGCTCATTCCAGTTGGCGGGGCGGGATGCAATATCCCGCGTCACGCTGCTGTAGATCGAGATCGGCCCGATCCTTTGCACCTTCCCGATCCGGCGGCTGACGGTCGCCACGAGTTCGCCCTTCGTGTTGACGAGGGGGCCGCCGCTGTCGCCATTGCGAGACGGAGCCGAGTGCTCGACTTCCAGCCAGTCCATGCCGGGCCGCATGAAGGCTATGGCCTCCACTGCACCGGCAATGTTCACGAGCCTCAGTTCTGACGGTTGCCTCGGATTGGTTGGTGCAAAGGGACCGATCCCGATCAGCGTTTCCCCTTCGATCACCTCGGCCGAACGCCTGAACACCCGTTCGAGTCTCGTGGGAATCCAGATCAGGGCGAGATCCGCTTCGCCTGCACTGTAGTCGGCGCGCCAGACGACTTCCGCGGGCCAGGACCGCAGGTTTTCGCCATCCGCAGCTAGCACGAACAGGGCGCCCGACTGCGCATTTTCCAGCACATGGGCTGCCGTGAGCAGGTAGTCGCGCTCATCGATGGCGGAGGCGGATCCAGGGCCGGATCCCTCGCCCCCACGCTGCGGCCTAAACTGCGCCGACTTTCCCTCCGCCGCCGGCTGGATCTCGATCCCCGATACGTTGCGCACCACCATCATCGTGCGGCTTCGCATGAACTCGGGCGCAGGTTCGCCTTCCATCATCAGACCCGCATGGGGCTCGAACGACTCCCTGCGCTCCGTCGCCGTGGGCACCGGTGGCCTGCAGCCGCTCAAGGCGGCACTTGCAGCGACCAGCACGACAATTCCGGTTGTCCTCGGGCTCAGGTGCATCGGTACGCAACTACAGGTGCTGATTTTCGCATGCCGGGTCAACCTGCGGCTGACGACCGGCCGGCTTTCCTCCGAAGGTGGGGAAGCGTCGATATCCAGCTTGTGTTCGCAGGGCCTCAACCGTTACTTCAGTCGCGCTTTCAAGCGAGACCGTCACTCAAACCCAATCCCTATTACAACCATGCGCGTCGGACTTTTCACCCCCCGGGACAAGAACTACAAGAAGAAGGGCATGACGACGGACGTCACCTTCATCGAGGCGACCCAGGTAGCCGAAGTACTCGGCGCGCTCGGCGGCCTCGGTGCAAAGCGCGTGGGACTATTCTACCGCGACAACGCCGGCGCCGGACACCTTGAGGGCGAGCTTTTCGCCGTTGGCGACCTCAAGCAGGAGAACCTGGACTGGGTCGCCGGCAAGGGTGACGCCTACCAGCAGAGGGGCCTGTTCTACGTCAAGGACTGAGCTTCCGGCCGGCCGGCTGAGCGCTCCGGCGATTTGGAACTTTCCCCGGGCATGCCCGTTGCCTACGGGTGTGCGCCGTGCCGCCGCTCGAATCCTCACTTTTCGACTACGACCTGCCGGTCGAAGCGATCGCACAGCATCCGGCCGCGCGGCGCGATGAGTCGCGGCTGATGGTCGTCGATCGCGCGACACGTACAGTCACTCACCGCCACTTCCGCGACCTGCCAGAATACCTGCGGCGGAACGATGTTCTGATCCGCAACAACGCGGCCGTGCTGCCGGCTCGGCTGCACGCACGTCGGCCGACCGGAGGCGCCGTCGAATGCTTCCTGCTCCGCCCCGACGCCGAGGCCGGAACCTGGCACTGCCTGCTGCGTCCCGGCAAGCGCCTGGAACCGGGCTCTCGTTTCACAGGGCCCGACGCCGCCTTCGAGGGCACGGTGCTTTCGAAGGACGACTCCGGCATCGCGCGGGTGAGCTTCCAAACCCCGGGGGACGAATCCATGGAATCGGTTGCCGGCCGCCTCGGCGACGTGCCGCTGCCGCCCTACATCGAGCGCGCCGACTCCTCGCATCGCGCAGAGGACCTGGACCGCTACCAGACCGTCTATGCGGAGCGCTCCCGATCCGTGGCCGTGGCGGCGCCCACGGCGGGCCTGCACTTCACTCCCGCCCTGCTCGAGCAGATCTCCGCTGCCGGCGTGCGCAGCGTCGACGTGACCCTGCACGTCGGGCTCGGCACGTTTCGTCCGATCACGACCGGAACGATCGAGGAACACGTGATCCACCGGGAAATCTACGAGATCCCCTCAGCGACGCTTGAGGCGATCGCCCGACCCGGTGGCCGACGCATCGCGGTGGGCACCACCTCGGTGCGGGCGGTCGAGGATCACCTGGCTCGGGATCCGATCGGTTCAGGTCCGGTCATCGCAGAAGCGTCGATCTTCATTCATCCGCCCTTTCGGTTTCGCGGTGTCGACGCGCTCATCACGAACTTCCACCAGCCGCGGTCCACCCTGCTCTGCCTTGTGTCCGCTTTCCTTGCACCGGGATCGACCGACGGGATCGCGTGGATCCATGAGCTCTATCGCGAGGCACTTGCGCGGGAGTACCGTTTTCTAAGCTACGGCAATGCGATGCTGATTGTGTAAGGCCCCGGGGTGAGGGCACCCCGGGCTACAACGAGCAAATCGTACTCATACTCCTAATCTTACTCATTCTCGTTCTCGTTCTCGAGTTCCCAAGCCGAGTGCGAGTAAGATTAAGAGTACGAGTACGATTTTGGGAGACGCCCCGGCTGCCCCAATCCCCCCCCGTTTCGCCACTCGACTCTTCTGCCGCGCCTCCGAGACTTCCAAGGCGTGAACGAATCCGAACTCCAGGCGCTGATCGACGACGCCACCTTCGACTACTCGACAGGCGATTCCGACGCCGCGATCGAGAAGCTCGGACGTGCGGTCGCGGCAGCACCGGATTCCTTCGCAGCGTTGCACGCGCTCGCCGAGGTGCATTTCTCGCTGCGCGAGTTCGAGAAGGCTCTTGCCGTCGCAGAGCGTGCACATGCACTTCGGCCGGACGACCTCTTCATCAACACCACGCTGTCGCGGATCTGGATGGAGCGTGGCGACAAGCAGAAGGCCGAGCACTTCGGCGCCCAGGCCCGGATCCAGGGCTGGAAGGAGCAGTTGCAGAACCCCGAGGGCGGTGGCCGGTAGCCTGTGGCCGGTGGACAGTGGCCGCCAGCACTGAGCGTAGTCGAAGGGGTAGGCGGTGCGGCAGGCCCGTTGACACGTTCCTTGTTGGCTCCATAGCCTTCCTCCGAATGGACGCTCCCTCCTACGCGCTGGAGTTCGAAAAGCCCCTCCGCGAACTCTCACGACGCCTCGACGAACTGCGGCAGCAATCTCTCGAAACCGATGTCGACCTGAACGAACAGATCTCCGCGATCGAGGAGGACATCGAATCGGCCCGAAAGGAGATCTATACCAACCTGACTCCCTGGCAGCGCGTGCAGATCGCCCGACACCCGAAGCGGCCCTACGCCCTCGATTACATCGGGGAGATCTTCGACGACTTCGAGGAGCTGCACGGGGATCGCCAGTTCAAGGACGACCGGGCCCTCATCGGCGGCATCGCCTTCTTCGAGGGCAGCGCGGTCATGATCCTCGCCCAGCAGAAGGGCCGGGACACCAAGGAGAAGATCACCAGGAATTTCGGCATGCCCCAGCCCGAGGGGTATCGCAAAGCGCTGCGACTCGCACGCACGGCCGAGAAGTTCGGGCTGCCTTTGATCACCTTCATCGACACCCCCGGAGCTTATCCCGGTGTCGGCTCCGAGGAGCGCCATGTTTCCGAGGCGATCGCCGTCAACCTCCGCGAGTTCGCCATGCTCGAGGTCCCCTCGATCGCGATCGTCATCGGCGAGGGCGGCTCAGGCGGTGCACTCGGTATCGGCATCGCCGACCGGGTGCTGATCCTGGAAAACAGCTATTACTCTGTGATCTCGCCCGAAGGTTGCGCCGCGATCCTCTGGAAGGACGCCGCAGCAGCCTCGAAAGCGGCAGCCGCCCTGCAGCTCAATGCGGACACGCTGGAGAAGTTGGGAGTCGTGGACGAGGTCATCCCGGAGCCGACAGGCGGCGCCCACAACGACCCCGAAAATGCCGCGGCAGCGCTCCGCTACACGCTGCACAAGCACCTCAACGACCTGAAGCACCTCAGCACGGAAAAGCTGCTGCAGACCCGCTACGAGCGATTCCGTCACCTCGGCGTATTCCTCGAATCCCGCACCCTGCATTCCTGACGGATCGCAGATTTCGGAATGCGGATTGCGGAAACAAATCGTACTCGTACTCCTACTCCATCTCGAACGGACCACTGCGCTATTCGAGTACGAGTAAGATAAAGAGTAAGAGTACGATTGAGAAACCCGCCCTGCCCCCCGGCTCAGGGCTGCCCTTCGCGGATCGTCAGAAGCTGGATCGCCTTGGCATCGGCCGCGCCGGGCTCGACGTCGATCGTGACGGCCGAAAGTCGCACGTCGCCTTCAGCAACCCCGAATCGCCGCGGCATTCCGTCGCGAAAACGCGCAACCACCGGCTCGATCTCCCGCCCCAGCACGCTGGCATAGGGTCCTGTCATGCCGATGTCGCAGATGAACGCCGTTCCCTTCGACAGCAGCCCGGCGTCCGCGGTCGGCACATGCGTGTGGGTGCCGCCCCCCGCACTGCCCCGCCCCTCGAGATACCACCCGCGCGCCTGCTTCTCCGAAGTGGCCGCGG
>JAYQOU010000013.1:23690-74141 GCA_038144975.1 Candidatus Salsuginivita brisbanensis
CCCGCCCTTCCGCCCCCCCCCCCGCCCCCCCCCCCCCCCGCCCCCGGCGGGCGGGGGCCGCCCGCGGGGGGGGGGCCCCCCCCACGGCAGTGACCCGCCCATCTAGATACCAGCCGAGCGCCTGCTTCTCCGAAGTGGCCTCGGCGTGAACCTCGACGAGGATCGCGTCGCACTGCGGCCGAAGCCGCTCGATCATGCGGTCCGCACATTCGAACGGGCACTCGGCCTTGAGGTTCAGGTACTGCCTGCCGAGGACCGTGAAGACGGCCAGCTTGAAGCCACGCGACTCCAGGAGAACATGATCCCAGCCCGGGCAGGCTGCCGGCAGGTTCGCCGGCCGGCACACATGATCGATCTGGGTAATCTCGGTCTCCCAGCCCCGCTGGTCCCAAACGTGGTCGCCGAGTGTCAGGGCATCCACCCCGCTCTCGAGGATCGATCGCGCAAGGGACCCCGTGATGCCGGCACCCGCCGCCGCGTTCTCCGCGTTGGCGATCACGAAGTCGAGCTGCAGCTCGCTGCGCATCCGCTGGATGCGCTTGGCGACAATGTCGCGACCGGGCCGGCCCACGATGTCGCCAATAAACAGGATTCTCAGCATGCCCCGACGGTGCGCCCGCATATGCGAAGCGCCAGCCGAAATCCCTGCGGCCAATCCGATGGAGCACGTCGCTCGCGACATCCCCAACCCGCGTGGAGGCGGCTGCTTGCAAATCGAACGTGACCACCTGCCTGCCATTAGGATACCCCAGCCCGGGCTTGCATCCGGGGAGTCGAATGCCTTTTGATGTCCGACTTTCCCTGAAGAATCTCCAATGAAAAAGACACGCACGTCTCCCACCGCGTTTCCAAAGGCCGAGATCGGCCCCGAAATGAAGGGCGCGGAGTGTGTCGTCGAGTGCCTCATCCGTGAGGGCGTGGACGTCATCTTCGCCTACCCGGGCGGTGCCTCGCTCGAGCTGCATCAGGCCCTGGCCAAGACCGACAAGATCCGGACGATCCTGCCCCGGCACGAGCAGGGCGGCTCCTTCGCGGCCGAGGGCTACTCGCGCGCCACCGGCAAGGTCGGCGTGTGCATGGCGACCAGCGGCCCCGGCGCGACCAACCTCGTGACGGCGATCGCGGACGCCTACATGGACTCCATCCCGCTCGTCGCGATCACCGGGCAGGTGTTCTCGAAGTTCATCGGCAAGATGGCCTTCCAGGAGACGGACTTCTACGGGATGACCCTCCCGATCGTGAAGCATTCCTACCTGGTGATGAGCCCGGCCGACTTGCCGCGGATCTTCAAGGAGGCGTTCCACCTCGCCCGCAGCGGGCGGCCCGGCCCCGTCGTGATCGACATCCCGAAGGACGTGCAGCAGACGAAATTCCAGCCGGTGTTCCCCACCGCCGTGGAGTTCCGCAACTCCTATGCCACGGCCGTACTGCACGCCGAGGACGACCAGCTTCGCCAGGTGCTCGGCATGATCGCCGAGGCCAAGCGCCCGGTCCTGTACTGCGGCGGCGGAGTCATCTCGGCCGGTGCGCATGAGGAACTGCTCGCCTTTGCGGAGCGCACGAACATCCCGGTGGCCACCACCCTCATGGGCGTGGGCGCCTTCCCGGAATCCCACAAGCTCTCGATGCAGTGGTTCGGCATGCATGGCGCCGCCTACGGCAACTGGGCGGTCGACCAGAGCGACCTGCTGCTCTGCGTGGGCGCGCGCTTCGACGACCGGATCACCGGCGACACCAGCAAGTTCGCAGCCGGCGCCCGCATCGTGCACATCGACGTCGACGTGTCGGAGCACAACAAGAACAAGCGTGTGGCGATGCCGATCGCGAGCGACATCAAGTACGCGCTCGGCCGGCTCAACGACCTGGCCGAGGCAAACCGCTTCAAGGCGCCCGACACCGGGGCGTGGCACAAGCAGATCGCAACCTGGAAGCGCGAGACGCCCTTCGACAGCCAGGCCGGCTTCGGCAAGAGCCCGCACATCCTGCCGCAGGAAGCCGTCGCGATGCTCTATGAGCTCACGAAGGGCGAGGCCATCGTGACCACCGGCGTGGGCCAGCACCAGATGTGGGCCGCCCAGTTCTACCGGTTCCAGGAGCCGAGGCGCTTCATCAGCTCCCTCGGCCTCGGCGCCATGGGCTTCGGCTATCCGGCCGCTCTCGGCGCCAAGGTCGCCTGCCCGGACCGCGAGGTCATCGACATCGACGGCGACGGCTCGTTCATGATGAACGTGCAGGAGCTCGCGACCGCCTACATCGAGAAGATCGCCGCGAAGGCGATGATCCTGAACAACCAGCACCTCGGAATGGTGGTGCAGTGGGAGGACCGCTTCTACGGCAGCGTGCGCGGCAACACGATCCTCGGCGACGAGAAGAACGTTGGCGGGCCCGACAATCCAGCCGGCCTGTATCCGGACTTCGTGAAGATCGCCGAGGGCTTCGGCGTCAAGGGTCGGCGCGTGATCCGGAAAAAGGACCTTCGCTCCGCCGTCCAGGAGATGCTCGACCACGACGGCCCGTTCGTCCTCGACGTGATCGTTCCCTACACCGAGCACGTGCTGCCGATGATCCCGGCGGGCCGGTCGGTGAAGGAAATGATCCTGAAGTGACCGTAAGCCGCAGCCGGTAGCGGAACGCGCCAGCGTTTCGGACTCATACATCCGAAGACCTGGCGGTTTCCGCTACGCTTAGGCAGAAGGGGCAGCGCCCGCCACTTCGTGCACTTGAACGTCGTCGTAGTCGAAGTTTTCGGCGCTCGGTTCGAGTAAGAGTAAGAGTAGGAGTACGAGCCGGTCCGGCCGATCCCTCACTTTTCCTTCATCACGTACACGCCGTCCCAATCCGCGGGCGGCGGGTGAGCCTTCATCTCCGCACACCTGCGGATGAATACCAGTGAGGGATTCGATTCGACGCCCGGCGCCTTGCCGGGAATCAGCGGCTCGAGCTTCGCGCTTTCCTCGAAGAACGATCCCGCGACATCCCATTCCTGGGCCTGGTACTTGGCGATGCCCTTAGCAAAAAGGCTGAGGCAGGTGCGGGTCGAGTCGGTAACGTTCTCCTTGAGCCCGACGATCTCATGTACCGGCACCGGACGGGAGCGACCCTTGACGACGATTCTGTCCAGGAAACGAAACACCAGGCGGTCGCCGCCGTGCTTCTCGCACTCCAGCTTCGTCGATTCGGTGACCATCGTGTAGACGCCGAGGGACTTTGCGCCGGATTCCATGCGCGCGGCTAGGTTCACGTTGTCGCCCATCATCGTGTAGCTGAATCGCGAGCGGCTGCCCATGTTGCCGATGATGGCGGCGCCAGTGTTGAGACCCAGCCGCGCACGCAGCCGGTGGACGACATCGGGCCAGCGATCCCCCTCCCCTTTCCACTTCTCGCGAAGCTCGGCGATGCGCAGCTGGACTCGCTGCGTCGCGACGCAGGCCCGGAACGCGTGGTCCGGCAGGTCCACCGGCGCGCCGAAGATCGCAACCACCGCGTCGCCGATGTATTTGTCGAGCGTGCCCCCCTCCTCCTGAATGATGTCGGTACAGGCCGTCAGGTACTCGTTCATGAGCTCGACGAGCCGACGCGGATCCATCTTCTCCGAGAACGTCGAAAACGCCTGGATGTCGGAGAAGTAGCCCGTGATGACCTGCTCGTGGCCGCCGAGCTGCGGGTCGTCCTCCGATTCGACCATGCGCTGGACGAGTTCAGGCGAAAGGTAGGTACCGAAAAGGCCCTTGATGCGACCTTTCTGTCGCTCCTCGCTGATCAGCTGCCACACGATCGCCGAGAAGGTCGTCGTGAAGATGGAACCGATCGGGGTTACCAGCGGCAGCAGAAGGTGGTTCGTCTCGAACTGCTGGAAAGCGAGGTACACGTAGGCAGTCAGTATCAGCCCAGCTGCGAGCTTGGAGCGAAGTCCACCCGCGCCTCCCGCCGCGCCGAACAAGCTGACCAAGAGCGTCAGTAGAAAAACGATCCCGAGCCTCTGGTCGGTCGAAAGGTGACGGATGTATTGGCCGGACATGATCGTCTTGATCATGTTTCCGTGCACGCCGACCCGCGGCACGAGTTGCTCGCCGTCCACCGAGGTGGTGGCGATGTCCTGCATGAGCGGATCCGTGGGCCCGATCAGCACGATCGCATCCTTAAATGCATCCTGCGCGAAGAACTGCCTCGCCGCTTCCCGTTCCTCGGGAAGGTTGGACGCCAGCATATCGGTGTAAACGAGCGCATTGACGAAACTCTGCCTCGGGTTCTGGTCGGACAGCCAGGGGGAGAACCAGTTCACATCAGTGAGCTGGCCTTCGCGCATCGGAACTGTCGCCTGGAGCGTCCCGTCGGGTCGCACGAAATCCAGGGAGTCCGGCGTCACCTGGATCGAGCCTGGAGGAAGCCCCCAGTACAGCCGGCTGAGCTCGGCGGACATCGTGTAGTAGTTCCTCGCCTCGGTTGGCGCCCACATGATCACGGTGCGGGTACCGCCATAAAGCGTGTCGATCAGGGCGAGGTTGGACGGGCCGAGGCGGCTGCCGTTGCTGATCTCAAACTCCGACTTTTCCGGCTCGGGAATCTGGGCCAAGGGGCGCTCGTCAGTCGCCACCATGGAAATTCCGCCCCGTGCGGCATAGGAAACGGCGAACACCGCCGGATAGGGCACACGCGGGGGAACCGCGAAGATCATCCCTGCGAGCGACCTATCGCCCTGGATCAATCGATCGATGTCAGCCGATTGCGAAGCACCCTGCGGCGAGATGACGATGTCGAATCCAACGGCCCGTACCCCGCCCTCGTCGACCAGGCCTCGGATCACGTCGGCGAAGAGGTCGCGCGTCCACGGCCAGTTTCCGATGGCCTCGATCGATTCGGCATCGATGTCGATATAGACGACCTTGACCGGAGAGGTGATATCGCCCCGCGCGTAGAACCGCCAGTCAATGGTCCGGTTCTCGAGAAACTCGAAGGTCCCGGCGTATTCGATCACGCACCAGAGGACAGGAATCGGGAGAAGCAGCAACCAACGCAGGAACGAGAGCGTTTTTCGTTTTCCTGATCGGGCCACGGCGCGGCAACCTAGATTCCGCCCACCGGCAACGGAAGCTCGAACTCCCTGCGCCAAACCCAGCCGATGTGGCTCACCCCTGCGGGGCGACCAAGGAGAAAAACAGCCTGCTAGGCGCGGCCGTCACCCGTTGTGGTACGCGGCGCGTTCTGGGTGGCCGGGGGCGACTGCTGCTGTTGCTGCTGCTGGTTCCCCTGGTTTTCCTGATTCTGCTGGTTCTGCTGATTCTGCTGTCCGGTATTCCCGCCGCCCTGAACCGAGCCCGTCGTCGTGATAACGACGTCCACGACTGCTGCTGCAATCTGCTGTGCGGCAGCCTGAATAGCCTGGGTGGTTGCCACCGAGGCGGCGACAACGATAGGAATCGGCGCCGCGCCCTGGGCCGTGGTGACCGTGACAACGTTCGTGACCGGATCGATGTCGACCGTCACTTCGGCGAGCACGATCTCTAGGTTGTCGGTCACGGAAACCGGCGCCGCGACGGTACCGGACGCAAGCGTCACCTCCACGTCGCCCTCGAGTGTCGTCATCGAGAAGGTGAATGCCTGCCCGTTGCCCGTCGGACGAAACACGATCCGGAAAGTGGTGCCGCGAATACCGGCCGCGCCGACCGGGGTGCTTACGTTGAAGCTCGAGCCCTCATTGGTGCGCAGGGTTGCCACCTTGCCGACGATCTCGCCGCGATTCAGTCGCAGCCTCGTGTTTGACCGGGTCGGCTCGGTGGTCAGCGTGGCGACGTTTACGATCGCCGTCAGCGGATCCATTGTGAACTGCTCGATATCGAGCTGCGAATCCTCCGCCAGATTTACCGTTGCACCATTCTCGAAGACGAGGATCACGCTCGCGCCGACTTCGGTCTCCACGATTGTCCCCTGGAGCAACTCGGCATTATTCGCGATCTGCGAGCGGACGCCGGTCGCTTTCACGGTCGCAAACACGTTTCCGCGAACGGCGGTCGCCGTAATAGTCCCCGGGTCGGTCGTCTCGGCGGGGGTCTGCCCCCAGCCGATCGCCGCCAACGAGACCGCAAGCCCCACAATCAGAAACCGGGTGAAGAAGCGGCGATGCATGTTGGGCGGATTTGTGTCCTGCTCGGAAAACCCTAATTTCCGGCGGACAATTGTTGACGCAAAGCTTCTGCGGTGGCGTTGCCAGGGTCAAGGCGCAAACTAGTGGCAATGGCGGAAGCGGCAAGTTTTCGGGTCGCAGGCTGCAGGCTCTGATGAAAAGCGAGGTGGTACCACGAGAGGGAACGCATCGGCGCCAATCGTAAAGCCTCGGTAAAAGATTCCCCCGCTTCGACGTAGCGGCCCTGCATGTCCAGCGCCACGCCGAGGCGGATATGGAACTCGAAGACCTCCGGGGCCAGCGCGATTGCCCGGCGCGCATGGGTCTCCGCCTCCGCGCCAAGCGTGCCTGATCGTTCGGACTCCTGATGGGACCAGAGCGCCGTGGCGTACGACAAATCGGACCAAGCCTGTGCGTTCGACGGTTCGATTTCCGTTGCCCGCGCAAATGCCGCCCTCGCGCGCTCGACCACGGGACGCTGTGTCCCAAGCGCCTCGTTTCGGAGCGCCATCGCATCGATGTCGCGCCGCGGCCCATAGCGAGCAGCCTCCGAACGGTAGTGAGGCAACGCGATCACACCCACGAGGAGCACCAGGATCACGAGAGCTGCGCCCGCGGCGACCCTTGCGCGGATATCCGGGCCCAAACCCGCCTGCCCGCGCCCTTGCGATCCACCCGCAAGCAACGCGGCGCTTGCAGCGACAGCCATTCCGAGAGCCGGGATCTTGAAATGAAAATCCACGAAAAGCTGCATGGCGAAGGCAAGCAGGCCAACGCCCAGCGCCGTTCGCACGAGGGGGGCATCGACCCACGAAGTCTCAGCTTCCTCCCCGCCGGCAGAACGACCACGGGACCGCCGACGGATCACGACGACCACGGTCGACGCAACTCCACCAAAAAGCAGGACGAATCCGACGACCCCGTAATCGCTGAGCGTATTCAGGTACTCGTTGTGAGCCCACTGCGGGTCGTCACGGAATCCTTCCGGGCGGTACTTCTCGATCTCTACATTGAAGCTGCCGGCCCCCGTGCCGAACCACGGTTCGCTTCGGGCCATCGCAAGTGCGGCCCTCCAGAGGATGGGCCTGACGACTTCGCCCCGGTCCCGGATAAGGATGTCGATCCGATCGTGGACGCGGGGCGACGCCTGATAGGCGACAAATGTTGCCGCCACCAGCGCCGCGAACACGATTGCCGCACCTCCGAACCGCTTCCCCAAAGTCCACCGGGAGACAAACAGCGGCCAGCAGCCAAGGGCGAGGACGATGGAAATCCAGCCGCCGCGGCTGATCGTCAGGAAGAGCCCGAAGCCCAGCAGTGCGGCCAGGAAAGCTGACGCCCAGCGCCAGCCTCGAGATAACTTGCCGCGCACCATTGTGACGGCGAGTGCCGCGGGGAGCAGCAGGAGCAGCAGTGCCGCAAGGCTGTTGGGAATCCCGAAAGGTCCGCTCGAACGCCCGACGAACTGCTCCGCCTGCACGCGACCGAGCATCAGCCATTCGGGGTTCAGGTAACGCTGATAGATTCCGAGAACCGTTGAAACCCCCGCCAGGGTGAACATTCCGACAATGAGAGTTTCGCGCACGATCGCGCGCCGCAGGCAGCACGAAGCCACCCAGAAGACCAGCAGCGACTGCGCCCAGTATAGCCAGTCCTGCCATCCGAGCCATTGGACGGGAGTAACCCAGAGCACGTTGGCGAATGCGTAGACCGCAAAAGGCACGAGCGGTAGCACCGCCCCACCCCCGCTGAAACCGAGAATCCCCGCGATCGCCCCGAGCAGGAAGACCGCGGAGAACAGGCCATGGAGTACCACGGTGACCACCATGGTTTCCGGCCGATAGCCCCCAAGGCAGAGGGTCGTCCACCAAAGGTTCGCGAGCAGCAGGCCCGCCAGCAGCCATTCCAGCAGCGCGGCCATTCGATGGGGTGCGTTTCCTGTCATGGCAGCAACCGGTACACGAGGCGCCGTGCATCATGTCCGCCTCGAACTCCGCTCCGAGCAAAAAAAGGGCGCCGCCCAAATGGACGGCGCCCGAAAGATTCGAACCTGGGACGATTTACTTCGTCGGAACCGTGAGGATCGTCTTCAGGATACGGCCGGCAACCTGGTATGGGTCGGCGGCCGAATTCGGCCGGCGGTCCTCAAGGTAGCCCTTGTAGCCGGAATTGACGAAGCTGTGCGGCACGCGGATCGAGGCACCGCGATCGGCCTGCCCGTAGTTGAACTTGTCGATCGACTGGGTCTCGTGGAGTCCGGTGAGGCGCATGTGGTTCTCGGGACCGTAGACGGCGATATGCTCGTCGTGGTGCTTGCGGAAGGCCTCCATGAGCTTCTCGAAGTAGGCCTTGCCTCCGACATCGCGCAGGTGCGCGGTCGAGAAGTTGGAGTGCATGCCGGAACCGTTCCAGTCGAGCGGGGCATCGAACGCACCGCGGATCGGCTTGCAGCGCCATTCGACATCGACGCCGTAGGTCTCGCACAGGCGGGTCAGGATGTAGCGGGCAACCCACATCTGGTCGGCGGCGTTCTTCGAGCCCTTGCCGAAGATCTGGAACTCCCACTGGCCCTTGGCGACCTCGGCGTTGATTCCCTCGAGGTTGATTCCCGCCTCGAGGCAGATGTCGATGTGCTTCTCGACGATTTCGCGGGCGACGCAGCCGACGTTCTTGTAGCCAACGCCGGTGTAGTACTCGCCCTGCGGACCGGGGAAGCCATCCTTCGGCCAGCCGAGGGGCATGCCATCCTTGTACAGGAAATACTCCTGCTCGAAGCCGAACCAGGTGTCCGGATCGTCCGGGATGAGCGCGCGCGTGTTCGACGGGTGCGGCTCTCCGGTGTGAAGGTAGGTCTCGCTCATGACGAGCGCGGCGTTCTTGCGCGTCGGGTCGGCGAAGACCGCGACCGGCTTGAGCGTCACGTCTGAGCTCTTGCCTTCCGCCTGCTTCGTCGAGCTGCCGTCAAAGCCCCAGGGGGGCAGGTCGGCGAGCTTCGGGAAGCTGGCAAACTCCTTGATCTGCGTCTTGCTGCGCAGATTGGCCAGCGGCGTGTAGCCATCGAGCCAGATGTATTCCAGTTTGTATTTGGGCATTGTTATTTGTGTTGGGGAGATCGGACGGGAAACGTTGGATGTCCCGAGCTTTGCGGCCCGTTGGAGCCGAAAATGGAAATCGGGGACCACGAATTCAGCACCTTGCATGCCAGAGGCAACCAGAAGTTGCTCGCAGGCCGCAGGATCGCCCCCTTGAAGGCAGGGTGGCGCCGGGCAAACCGAACTTGCGCAAGGCCCGTGACTGGAGAGTCTTTCCCAACACCATGCACGAGATGAAGGACACCGCCCGGGCACTTGTGCGCATCGGCTACGACGGCCGCGTGCACAAGACCTTCCGCGGGCACCGGGCGAAGGAGCGATTCGAGCATGAAGTGCGTGTACTGCGTCACCTCGAGGCCCGCGGGTGCCTTTTCGTGCCAAAGATTCTCGCGGCCGACGTCGAATCGCTGCGGATGGTCACCACCAACTGCGGCTCGCGCGTGGACCACCTGAGCGAGGAACGCCAGAAGGAGATCTTCGCGGAACTGGAGACCTATGGAGTCAGGCACGAGGACCCGTTCCTCCGAAACATCACCTACCGCGCCTCCGACGGCCGATTCTGCGTGATCGACTTCGAGTTCGCGACGTTGGCACAGGACGACGGTGGCACGGTTTCGCTTAAGCCCTCGCCCAATGCCTGACGCCCCCCAAGCCGCAGGTTCCCCGGCCGCGGAGCCGGATCGG
Organism: Candidatus Salsuginivita brisbanensis; assembly: GCA_038144975.1. Taxonomy (GTDB): domain Bacteria; phylum Verrucomicrobiota; class Verrucomicrobiia; order Opitutales; family Opitutaceae; genus Salsuginivita; species Salsuginivita brisbanensis. The sequence continues at coordinate 33,588 of JAYQOU010000013.1, forward strand.
ACAGAACTCGCCGTCCGCTGGTCCGGGCTCACCGATCGCGGCCGCTTCCGCGAAAACAACGAGGACGTGTTCCTCGCACTCACGTTCGACGGTCACGAGGTCCACTACCTGGGCAAAACCGGGACATCCGACTTCTCGGATCACGACTTCATCTTTGCAGTCAGCGACGGCATGGGTGGCGCCAAGGCCGGCGAATTCGCCAGCAAGATCACGGTGGAACGGGTGACCCGGCTGCTGCCGCGGGCGTTCCGGCTCTCGGCCGCAGGCCTTTCCTCAGGATTCGCAGACGTGCTTGGGGAGCTGTTCGCCAGCATTCACCGTGACCTGGGAAACTTGTCCCGATCCTACGAGGAATGCTCCGGCATGGGAGCCACGCTGACGCTCGCATGGTTCGCTCCGGCATGGCTGTACTTCGGCCATATCGGCGACAGCCGCCTCTACCACTTGCCCGCCGCCGGCGGCATCCGTCCGCTAACGCGCGACGACACCCATGTCGGATGGCTGCGCCAGAAAGGCAGGATCAACGAACGGGAAGCCCGGACTCATCCGGGACGCAACGCGCTCCAGCAGGCCCTCGGGGCCGGCACCCAGGTGATCGATCCGCAGATCGGTGCCGTCGAACTCGTGGCAGGGGACCGTTTCCTGATCTGCTCCGACGGCGTGATCGACGGCATTTGGGACCGCCGACTCGACGAACTCGCGCGGCTCGATGACGGAGCTGCTCCAGCCGCCCAGCGCATCGTCCAGGAGGCGGTTGCCGAGTCCGGCCGCGACAATGCGACCGCTGTCGTGGTCGAGGTTATGGCGAATCGTTCGTCCTCCCAGCCGCCTGCGACGGCACCATGACCCGTATATTCGTCTATGGTACGCTCAAGCGCGGCGGGACCAATCACGTGGTGCTCACAGGTCAGCGCTTCGTCCGCAAGGCGTGGACGAGTCCGGGATTCGCGCTGTATCGGATCACGGATTATCCGGGCATGGTTCCAGACAGCGACGACAAGGAAGGCATATCGGGTGAAGTATGGGAGGTGGATGACGCCTGCCTCGCGCGACTCGACCGCCTCGAGGGTCTGAAAGAGGGGCTTTATCGGCGCGAACCCGTGGCCCTGGTCGGCAAGGCCGGCGATGAGATGGTGGATACCTACATCTACAACCGCCCGATTGAGGGCCGGCCCCGCCTCGGCCCGGTTTGGCCGGTGTGAAGTCAGATTGCTGAATTCGAAATCTACCTAACAGAGGTGCTTCGAGGGCGCCTGATACATCGTACTCGTACTCTTAATCGTACTCTTACTCTCTTCGGAAGTTATCGGTTCGAGTACGAGAACGAGAAAGAGAACGGGTACGATTGAGTACTCACCCTCCGCTCTTCGCGGGTGGGAGTCTTCGAACCCCCGTGAAGCGGGCGCGAAAGAGATCGTCCAGGGCCTCCCGCGTTTCCGCCGGGAGCCTTCCGACAAGTTCGTCGAGCCTGGCATCGAGGTTCTCGTCGGGCTGACGGGTCTCTGGCGGCGCTTCCCGACGGAACTCCTCTCCTCCCGGGGAGTCCGGCTCGAAATCGGAGTCAGTCGGCGGTTCCTCCGGCTCGCTGGCTTGTTCAGCATCAGCTTTTCCGGGATTGGAGGAGTCGGCGGCAATCCGCGTCGGCGTCCGATCATGCGACAGCGCCGGGCGCTCAGGTGCCGTCAGCCTGGCCTCCAGCCGGTCAATCAGGTCTTTTTTTTTTCGCTGGCAGCCTCCGCGGCACCCGCCTCCCCCGCGAGCACGGCGATCTCACGGATCAGGCTGTCGATGGAGCGGGACCGGCTGGCCTCGACCGCCTTGAGCAGGGCGACTTCGAAATTGACCCGCTCGGCGAGGCCCAGCTTCACGCTGGCCTCCCCTTCCCGAAGCCCGTCGAGCAGGCGCGTCAGCTGCTCCGTCGTCAGGGAGACTCCGCCGAGGCTTTCGCTGCTTCCATCCTTCTGGATCGAATCGAGAAGAGCTCCCCTCACGACCTGCTGCAGGTCGGCAAGCACCCTCACGAGGTCGCGTCCGTTCGCATCGAAGGTATCGACCAGTGCGACGAGCTTCCTGTGGTCGCCGGCCGCGAGGGCACCTGCAAGCGCCGCGATCTCATCGATCGAAACGAGCCCGTAGACGTCGAGCACGTCGGATTCGGAAATCTCGCGGCCACAGAACGCGATCATCTGGTCGAGGATCGACTGGGCGTCGCGCATGCCGCCGTCGGCGAGCCGCGCGATCGAGGCGAGCGCGGACTCCGAAACCTTGATCTTCTCGGCAGCAGCGATCCGGCCGAGGTGCTCCGCGATGAGCGCCGCCGGAATCGGCTTGAGGTCGAAGCGCTGGCAGCGCGACAGGATCGTCGGCAGGACCTTCTGCACATCGGTGGTCGCAAAGACGAACTTCACGTGCGGCGGCGGTTCCTCGAGCGTCTTCAGAAGCGCGTTGAATGCCGCCGTCGAGAGCATGTGCACCTCGTCGATGATGTAGACCTTGAACCGGCCCTGTGCCGGAGCGTAGCGCGCGGTCTCCCTGAGGTCGCGGACCTGGTCGACGCCGTTGTTCGAGGCGCCGTCGATCTCGATGACGTCGAGGTGCGAACCCTCGGCGATTGCGACACACGCGGGATCATCTGCCTTGAAGTCTGCCTTCGGTCCGTCGGTGCAGTTCAGTGCCTTTGCAAAGATGCGCGCCGTCGAGGTCTTCCCGGTGCCGCGGGGCCCCACGAAGAGGTAGGCATGGGCGATGCGGTTCTTCGCAATGGCGTTGCGCAGCGTGCGGACGACGTGGCCCTGACCCACGACATCCTCAAACGTCTGGGGGCGCCATTTGCGCGCGATGACCTGGTAGGACGATGACGACGACACGTTGGAGGCAGAAGAAGAAGGGCGAAGCGGAGCGGATGACCAGCGCCAAGTGCAGCCTTCCCGCCCGAGCGTTCGCTTCAATCCCCAATCGCCGATCGCGGCCCGCTCAGTGCAAAAAAAGTGGCCAGGCACTCCACGGCACTGGAAGAACGTCGCTACCGTTGCTGCCTTCCGGCCCTGGCGGAGTTCGCGCGCCTGCCCATGCATGGCACCTGGCCAACGCGCAACATGTGTCGGCCTGACGGCCGCGCAACCCCAAACGCCCCTTCGGCCCAGGGGCTCAGTTGACGGGCGCTGGCGTCGGCTGGGCGTCCTGCGCGGCAGGCGGGGGAGGCGTCGGCTGTTGGTCTACGGGGGGTTGCCCCCCGCCCCGACGAACGCCACCGCGACCGCCATTCCCGCCGCCACCACGCCCACCCTCAAAGTTTCCAGGCCCTCCCCGGCCACGGCCGCGCTGACGCAGTTCAACGTCCCTTAGGGTCGCCTGCTGCTCCGTAGTGAGGATCGCCGCGATCTCGCGCTGGCGACGCTGCAGGATCGCAAGATAGGAATCCCGCTCCTGCTGGCGAACCACCGTCAGTTCCTGCTCGGCCTTCTCGACTATCGGCCGAATCCGGGTGCGCTGATCTTCCGTGAGCTCGAGTTGGGTCGCGTACTGGTTGAGCAGACGCATGTCGTAGACAGGCTCCGCCCGCCGTTCTGTCACCGCCTGGCCGATGCGCATCGCGAAGAAGCCGCCGAAAACCGAACCGGCGATGAACACGCCGATGAATGCGACGACAACCTTCCGGGCGTGCTCCATGGTCAGGATCCGTCAAAAAGAGCGGCGACCGCCGGCTGTTCCTCGGAGAGTGTCGTCTCCCAGTCGACGTTCGGGCTGGTGAATGCGCGGTAATTGAGGGCGATGCTGGCCAGCATGAGCAGGCATGCGATGCCAAGGGCGCGCAGTGCAAAGATCTCGAACAGGGAGGGCTGCCAGCGCGGCTGAGCGAGCGCACGGGCCGTCACCCGTGTCGCAAAGCCAAACGGCGCCGACGTATCGCGCTCGGTCTTTCGGGCCAGCGTGACGAGGCGTTGCCAGGGATGATTGGGATCGGTGGGTCTCATGAGCGCTCCTTTCTCTTCAAATCCAGGAACAATTTATTGAGCTTTCGGCGGGCACGAAAAGCCCGAACTTTCACCAGCGAGCCGTTCCATCCGGTCATTTCGCTGATCTCCGCGACGGACTTCTGCTCCAGGTCGAGCAGCTGAATGACCAGGCGGTCGTCCGGCTTGAGCTGGTTGAGCAGCTTCTCGACCAGCTCGCGGGCGGCCAGGGCATCACCGGTGTCGACGTCCTTCTCGTTGGTCATCACCGCATCGAGGACCTCCGCCTCGTTCTCCGAAAGGTCGGCCCAGCGGAACTCGGGACGGCGCTTCTGCGCCCGCAGGTGGTCGATGCAGGTGGTCACCGCGATCCTCGAGACCCAGTGCGTGAACGGGACCGCACCCTGATACTGGTCAATTCGCGTAAACATCTTCATGAAAACTTCCTGGGTCAGGTCATCCTCCAGGACCCGCCTGGGCAAATGGGCCCGGACGATGCGGACGACCATCGGGTGCAGATACTCGACAAGCTCCCGCGCAGCGGCCTGGTCGCGCTTCCGGACTCGATCCAGACAGGCAACCAAGTCGAAGGAGGGCTCTTCCTCAACCATACTATCACTTTGATGCAGGCACTATCAGACATGACAATCAAGACGTGGTTGCGCCTCCGCCGGTTACGGTCCGGGCTCCTTGACAGGCCGGGGATTGTCCGTCATTCCACTCACACTCAATGCGGTACGCAGGCACGGCCCTACGACTTAGTTAGACGCACGATCGCTCAAGGCGCCGCGTAGCGGCGGATCGTGCGTGGGGCCCAGGTTTCCATCGCGCCGGCATTCCGGTCGATGTTTGCGATTCCATTCCAGTTTTCCGCAACGTACCATTTATCAATTGATTCCGAGATGCAACCCGAGCCAGTCACCAAATACAGGGCCTTTCCCCCGGTTCCGCTGAAGAACCGGCAGTGGCCCGACAAGACCCACACGCGCGCCCCGATCTGGTGCAGCGTCGACCTCCGCGATGGCAACCAGGCGCTCGCCCAGCCGATGAGCGTTGCCGAGAAGATCGAGTATTTCGACATGCTCGTTCGCATCGGCTTCAAGGAGATCGAGGTGGGATTTCCGTCCGCCTCGCAGATCGAGTTCGATTTCGTCCGCCGCCTCATCGAGGAGGACCGGATTCCCGACGGCGTCGCGATCCAGGTGCTCTGCCAGTGCCGCGAGGAACTGATCACCCGGACGATCGAGTCGCTGCGCGGCGCGAAGCTCGCGATCTTCCACCTGTACAACTCGACCTCACCCGCCCAGCGGCGCCACGTGTTTAACGCCAACCGACCGGAGATCCTGCGCATCGCCACCCAGGGAACCGAGTGGGTCCGCACGCACTCACGGCCGATCGTGGAGGCGGGCACCCGTCTCCGCTTCGAGTATTCGCCCGAGAGCTTCACGAGCACGGAGCTGGATTTCTCACTCGAGGTCTGCGAGGCCGTCACCGATGTCTGGAAGCCGACTCCCGCCGATCCGATCATCCTGAACCTGCCGGCCACCGTCGAGTATGCGACGCCCAACGTGCATGCCGACCAGATCGAGTGGATGTCCACCCACCTCACGCGGCGGGATAGCACGATCATCTCGCTGCACACCCACAACGACCGCGGAACCGGGATCGCCGCCACCGAGCTGGCGCTGCTCGCGGGCGCGGACCGGGTCGAGGGGACGCTGTTCGGAAACGGGGAGCGCACCGGCAACCTCGACATCGTCACGGTCGCGCTGAACCTGTACACGCAGGGGATCCACCCCGGGCTGGACTTCAGCGACATCAACGGGATCCGGGAAGTGTACGAGCGGTGCACGCGCATGGAAGTGCCCGCTCGCCTCCCCTATGCCGGCGACCTCGTGTTCACCGCGTTCAGCGGTTCCCACCAGGACGCGATCAAGAAATCCTGGGACAAGCAGAAGCCGGATACTCCCTGGGACGTGCTCTACATCCCGATCGACCCGGCGGACATCGGCCGCAACTACAAGGCCATCATCCGCATCAACAGCCAGTCCGGAAAGGGCGGGGTCGCCTATGTTCTCGAACATGAGTTCGGCTACCAGCTGCCCAAGCTCATGCACAAGGAGATCGGCCGCGCGATCAACGACCTCGCCGACGCCACCGGGCGCGAGCTGACCGCGAAGGAGATTCATCAGGCGTTGCTCCGCGCCTATATCGACCTCGACAAGCCGGTCAGGCTCGTCGATTTCCGCACGACGGAGCGCTCGCACCGCGTCACCTGCAAGGCGGATCTCGAGATCGAGGGAAAGGCACACCATGTGACCGGTCAGGGCAACGGGCCGATCGACGCGTTCGTTCACGCCCTCGCCGAGACCTCGCTGCCGCCCTTCGAGGTGCTCAACTATTCCGAACATTCCCTCGGGAAGGGTGCCGAAGCCCGCGCGGTCAGCTACATCCAGGGCAAAGTCGGTGCCGGCAAGCCACTCTATGGCGCCGGGGTCGACACCAGCATCGAACTAGCCTCGATCAAGGCCATCGTCAGCGCGGTCAATCGCGCTCTCGGCAAGGCCTGACACCCCTTAATTGGATACGTTAAATACCAAGCCGGAGCGGGAGTTGACTCCACACCGGCCGGGGTTTCGTATTCATAGGCAATGGCTTGCCCTTACGTGCAGGTAGTTCCCCCTATTATCCATGGGGCAATGACCTCAGGCAGGGCTTCCTCTTCGGTCGGAAACCGATAAACTTGATCCCATGTTGCGCAGCCTTCCCCTCCGCTAACGCCTGACGCTGCTGATCACCCTGGTCTGCGGTCTCTCGCTCGGAGTGACATTTGCGGGATACTATTGGCTGTCACTCGGGCAACTTCGGGAGAGTGTCCGGGAGAACGCCGAGACAACCGCCGTGCAGCTCGGACTCACCATGGCGCGCCTGCTCGAGGAACGGCCCGATGCAACGACGCTGGAGATCGGCGAGGCGCTTCGTCCGACGACCACCAACAACGACTCGATTGTCGCAGCGGCGATTTACTCGCCGGGCGGCCGCGCGATGATGGGGCTTTCCGTAAAGGTCGGATCGGGCGCATCGCTCGGTTCGTTTCGCACGCTGAATCTCAACCTTTCCCCAGATGAGGTCGCCCTCACCTTTCCGCTCCGAGGACCAAATGGGGGACGACCGGTAGGGACACTCGCCCTCCTCGTTCGCACCTCCGACGAACAACGCCAGCAGCTCCTGGAACCGCTGCGTGCGCTCGGCGCATTGTTCCTGCTCTCGATGCTCGGCGCCCTGATCGTATCGCGCATTCTCCAGCGCGGCATCACCGATCCGATCACGCGACTCGCCGAGGTCGCACGCAAGGTCGCCACCGAGGGGGATTACTCCGTCCGCGCCGGAACCGGCTCCACTGGCAGCGGCGAGACCGCCGTCCTTGTCGAGTCGTTCAACTCGATGCTGACGACGATCCAGCAGCGCGACGCCGACCTGCTCGTGGCAAAGAACAAGGCGGAGCAGGCACGCGAGCGACTCGCCGAGGCGAACCGGACGCTCGAGGCTAAGGTCGCCGAGCGCACCGCCGACCTGCAGAAGGCGACGAACGCCGCCCGCGAGGCGAACCAGGCAAAGAGCGCCTTCCTCGCGAAAATGAGCCACGACCTGCGCACGCCCCTGAACCAGATCATCGGCTATACCGAGATGCTGATCGAAACAGCGGCCGAGGGAGGTTCCACGACGCTTACCGAGGACCTTCAGCGCCTTCACGCCGCCGCGGGGCAGATACTCGCGCTGCTCAACGAGGGGCTGGCGCAGTGGAAGGTGGAATCCGGGCAGGTCGACCTTGTGGCGCTTCGACGCAGCCTGCTCGGCCCGCTCAACAGCGTCCTGGGCTACCGGGACCTTTGCGAGGAAACGGCGCGGACCCTGGGCCTCTCGGAGACCGTGGCAGACCTGGAAAAGGTGGGCTACGCCTCACGCAACCTGCGCAAGATGCTTGAGCAGGAATCGTTCGCGGAACGCTACCACCTCGGGGCGCCGATCCCCGTGGGAGGGTCGACCCCGCCGATCGCCGTCGCCCCGCGCCCGGTGACACCCCCGCCGGAGCCGCCGCCCGCTGTCAGCGGCCACCTGCTGGTGGTCGACGACGAGCCGCTCAATCGCGAGATGCTCATCCGCCGCCTCAAGCGCATGGGATTCACCGCCGCCGGAGCTGAAAACGGCATGGACGCCCTGGATATCATCGGCACCGAGAACTTCGACCTGGTGCTGCTCGACATCCTCATGCCCGTGCTCGACGGGTTCCAGACCCTGGAGCGCCTCAAGGCCAGCGAGCAGTTCAAGCACATCCCGGTGATCATGCTGACGGCGCTCGACGAGGTCTCGGCCACTGTCCGCTGCATCGAGGCGGGTGCCGAAGACTTCGTCCCCAAGCCTTTCAATCCGGTGATCCTGCGCGCCCGTATCGGCGCGTCGCTCGAAAAGAAGCGTCTGCGCGACCAGGAACGCGCCTACCTCGACGAGATCAAGGCCGAGCGCGCGAAATCGGACCAGCTCCTGCTCAACGTGCTTCCGGAGGCGATCGCCGAGCGCCTGAAAAGCGGCGAGGAGACCATCGTCGATGCCGTGGCGGACGCCACGGTGCTGTTTGCCGACATCGTGGGCTTCACGAAGTTTGCAGCCGAGCATCCCCCGGGGCGAACGGTCGCCCTGCTGAACGAGCTATTCTCGGAATTCGACCGACTCGTGGAGGGGCGCAACGTCGAGAAGATCAAGACGATCGGCGACCAGTACATGGTCGTGAGCGGAGTTTCCGTCGAGACGCCCGGCCACGCCGCGGCATGTGCCGACATGGCACTCTCAATGATGGAGGCCATGGGAGAATTCAACGAACGGAACAAGATCCAGTGGGAGATCCGCATCGGCATGCACTCGGGCCCGCTGGTTGCGGGCATCATCGGTTCCAAGAAGTTCGCCAACGACCTCTGGGGCGACACGGTGAACATCGCCAGCCGGCTCGAATCCCACGGAGAGGCCGGACTCATCCAGGTTTCCGAAGTCACGGCCGAGCTGTTGAAGAGGGACTTTGCGCTCGAGAAGCGCGGAGCCGTCGAGCTGAAGCACCGCGGCAAGATCACAGCCTACCGTCTTGTGGGACGGAAGTAGCCGGGGCAATCACCCCTGCCACTTCAGGATCGTCGTGCTCAGGGGCGGGAGCGTGAGCAGCAGGCTCTGGCTGAATCCGCCGGCCGGCACGTCCTCTGTCGCGCGTCCGCCGTCGTTGCCGATTCCGTTGCCGCCGTAGTACTGGCTGTTGGTGTTGATCGCCTCGCGCCAGTACCCGCTCCGCGGCACGCCGATGCGGTAGCCATCGCGCTGGACGGGAGTGAAGTGCCCGACCACGGCGACGAGCTCCGATTCGTCAGCGTTTGAACGCAGGTAGGCCAGCACGCTGCTGCCTGCATCGTCGCACGAGAGCCAGCGGAAGCCACGCGGATCGAGGTCGGTCGAATGCAGCGCGGATTCCGATCGATACAGCGCGTTCAGGTCGCGGACTAGCAGGCGCACGCCCTCGTGGTCGAGATACTGGCAGAGATGCCAGTCGAGGCTCGTCGCGTAATTCCACTCGGCCGACTGGGCAAACTCGCTGCCCATGAAGAGCAGTTTCTTCCCGGGCCATCCCCAGAGGTGCCCGTAAAGGGCGCGCAGGTTCGCAGCCTTCTCGGGGATGTGCCAGGCCCCCATCTTGTACAGCATCGAAGCCTTTCCGTGCACGACTTCGTCATGGGAAAAGACGGTGATGAAATTCTCGGCGTACTGGTAGAGCATGCCGAACGTGAGGTCATTCTGGTGCCACTTGCGGTGCACCGGCTCCTTCTGGAAATACCGGAGCGTGTCGTGCATCCAGCCCATGTTCCACTTGAAGTCGAATCCGAGCCCGCCGTCGCGGACTGGAAGGCTGACCCCGGCAAACGAGGTCGACTCCTCGGCGATCATGAGGACCCCGGGATGGTACCGATGCACGAGGTCGTTCGTCTCGCGGAGGAAAGCGATCGCCTCGAGGTTCTCCCGTCCGCCATACCGGTTGGGAACCCACTGCCCTTCCTTGCGTGAGTAATCGAGGTAGAGCATCGAGGCCACCGCGTCGACGCGCAGGCCGTCGATGTGGTAGCGCTCGCACCAGGCGAGGGCGTTCGCGACGAGAAAGCAGCGCACCTCATTGCGCCCATAATTGAAGATCAGCGTCCCCCAGTCCATGTGCGCACCCTGCCGCGGGTCGGCATGCTCGTAGAGGTGCGTGCCGTCGAATTCCGCGAGGGCGAATGCATCCCGCGGGAAATGGGCAGGCACCCAGTCGAGGATCACGCCGATTCCCCGGCGATGCAGGGTGTCGATGAGGTAGGCGAAGTCGTTCGGATTCCCGTAACGGTGGGAGGGCGCGTAGAATCCGGTGACCTGATATCCCCAGGACCCTGTGAACGGGTGTTCCGCCAGCGGCATCAGTTCGACGTGGGTGAATCCCATCTCCGTCACGTAGTCGGCCAGCTCGTGCGCGAGCTCCCGGTAGTTCAGCGGACGGTCGCCGTCCTCCGGCCGGCGGCGCCAGGAGCCGACATGCACCTCGTAGATCGAGAGCGGCCGGTCCAGGCGCCCGGCGTTCTCCTTGCGCGTGCGCATCCAGTCGGCATCGCCCCAGGCGTAGGTGTCAGGATCGAAGACGATCGATGCATTGTTCGGCGGCGACTCGAAGTAGGTGCCGTACGGATCCGTCTTGATGCGCAGCCCGCCTCCCGTGTCGCGAAGCTCGAACTTGTAGAGTTCGCCGGCGCCGAGCCCGGGAACGAAGAGTTCCCAGACACCGGAACCGCCGAGCGAGCGCATCGGATGACAGCGTCCATCCCAGTGATTGAAATTTCCGACCACGGATACCCGAGTGGCAGACGGCGCCCAGACCGCGAACGACACGCCTGGAACGCCGTCCACCGTGCGCAGGTGGGCACCGAGCTTTTCGTAGATCCGGTGCTCGTTGCCCTCGTTGAGGAGATAGAGATCCTGCGGCCCAAGGGTCGGCAGGAAAGAATAGGGATCGAAGAAGCGCCGAACCTCGCCGCCGCGGTAGGTGACGCGCAGCTGGTACCGGAAGACCCCTGCCCGACCCAGGATCACCTTCTCGAAGAGCCCCTCGTTGGCGAGCCGGGTCATCTTGTAACGCTTCTCTGAGGCCAGGTCGACGACCTCGCAGGTCTCGACATCGCGCACGAAGGCGCGCACGACCACGCCCTTGCGTTTCCCGCGGGTCACCGGGTGCATGCCGAGGCAGTCGTGGGGCGTGGCATGGGACGCCGAGAGCAGCGCCTGGAGTTCGGCCTTGGACAGTAGCACGGTTCGGACCGACGATGCGGACCGGAGCGGCGCGGGTCTAGTCCGAACATCGACCACCGACGGGCTCCGTCCCGCACAGGCTTGCGCGCCGGGGAACCGGGGCCTTTGCTGCGCGCCGTGATCCGCCGCCTGCTCCTCGCATTAGCCTTGCTGGCCTCTATGGCAAGGGCCGCGGATGCGCCGCCCGTTCCCAGGTACATCGAGATCTTCGGGCAACGCACCGAGATCGATACCGACACCCAGATCGCCATCCTGACCGGCGGCGTCCGCGCAGTCGCCCCACCCTACACGATTACCGCCGACGAGGCCCGCTACGACAATCGGACTGGCGTTGCCGTGATCACAGGCAACGTCGTCCTGACCTGGGAATCCTACCGCCTTCTCGCCGACCGACTCGAATACCGGAATGCGAGTCGGACGTTCACCACGGGATCCGTTCGTTTCGGAAGCTACCCTTACTATGTGGAGGGTTCGTCGGCAGAGGGAAGTGATGCCGAGATCGCCATCAACGATGCGGTCGTGACGCTCGGAGAGCCCGGCCCGTTTGCACCGACCTGGGCAGCAGGGCGCCTGACAATAAACCGCACAGAGGAAACTATCAGTGCGAGTTCGATGCGTGTCGGCGTCGGCCCGAGGTTCGGCATCCGGGTGCCGCAGATCAACTACCGGTTCGACCAGGAACTTGTCGCCGACCTTTCCGTCTCGTCCGGCTATCGCGACACCCTCGGAGCCTATCTCGACATAGGCACCCGCCTGCCGGTGGGGCCCTCCCTGCAGCTCGGCGCCAACGTCGGCATCTTCACCGACCGCGGCTTCCTGTTCGGACCCTCCGCAAGCTATTCCGCGGCGCAGTCTGCTGCCGCTCTCAGCGGCGAGTTCAACTCGGGATTCATCAACGACCACGGTGACAAGCTCTTCGACATCGTCGGCAAGCCCGTCCCGGAGAACCGGGGCTACATCACCTGGAACCACAGGCAGGAAATCAGCGACCAGCTGAGCCTGGCGGCCACCGCCACCTACTGGAGCGATTCCGAGGTCGTCCGCGATTTCGACTCCGACACATTCTTCGCAGTGCAGCAGCCGGACAGCTTCGTCTCCGCACTCCACACCGGCCGGAACCACCATCTCGGCGTATTTGCGCGGATCCAGGCAAACGACTTTCACGAGGCGCAGGAACGCCTTCCCGAGTTCACGTTCGACCTGCTGCCGCACGATATCGGCCACGGGCTCTATGAACAATTCCACGCGAGCCTCTCGCGACTGCGCGACGACCCGGTCGGTGCCGGACCCGTCCTGCACAGCGATCGGCTGGACATCTACTACGGGTTGCGGCGCCCGATCACCGCGGGCGACTGGCTGGCCGTCACTCCCGTCGCGGGAGGTCGGTTCACCCGCTACGAGAACACAAGCGGGGCCTCGGCGCCCGGCGGCTACGCGCGCGTCGTCGGCGAGCTCGGTGTCGATGCCGAGATGCGCATCGCCGGGGTGTTCGACTACGAGAATCCCGTCTGGCGCATCAATGGCCTGCGTCACCTTCTCACGCCGCGAATCGGCTATCGCTACATCCCTGACGCCGATCGCGGGCGCGATCGTATCCCGATGATCGACCGGCGTGCCTTCGAGACCTACCTGCCTCCCATCGGTCTCGACGCCACCCGCAATATCGACGACCTCGACGCCACGCACGTGGTCCGCCTCGGGATCGACAACGCCCTGCAGACCCGCGACCCGGCATACGGCTCGCGAAACCTGGTGGCCTTCAATACGGCGGCCGACTTCCGGATCGAACGCAGTCCCGGCCAGCCCGATGTCTCCGAGATCCACTCGGAGCTCGTGCTCACGCCCGCTCCCTGGCTGCGGTGGACGGTCTACGAGAGCTTCGTGCCGCAGAACTTCACCCTCAGGCAGCTGAACACCTCGCTCGCGCTCGTCGATGGAGACGCGTGGTCGCTGCGATTCCTGAACCACTACCTGCGCCGCGACACGGAGAAGTACGGGATCGAGGCGGACCGCCGCTTCAACGAGATATTCACGGTGCAAGCCCGCGCGCGATTCGACGCGCGACGAGACAGACTGAACGAGCTCGGCCTCACGCTGAGGCAGAACGTCGCCAACACCTGGGATCTCGAATATTCAGTTGCCGTCTACGATGGCCCCAGGCGCGAAAGTGACTTCAGCTTTCGCTTCAAGGTCAGTTCCATCGGCTTTTGAAGCACGGCGGGCATCGGCAGGAAGGGCCTGACGGCCAATGATCGTCCTCAACCAGCGCCGGAATCTCCTTCGCCTGCTCGCGGACCTGCGACCGCACTGGCGACGCGATCGAGACCTGCCCGCGAGGATCCGCGAGCTGTTCTCGAAGCATCGGGGATGGGGATCCCGCGACAGGCGCCTGTACAGGGAGCTTCTTTTCACCACGTTGCGCTACCTCGACTGGATCGAGCCACAGCTCGATTTCGACGAGGACCGCGCGGTCGCAGCAATCGCCTGGCTGGCGGCAGACACGCCGGCGACCTGTGATTTTCGAAGAACGCTGCTGGTAGGCTGGCCTGCCTGCCCTGACCGCACGTCTGCCCGGGCAGCCGTGCTTCAGGAACACCTCGCGATCCCCGGTCCGCTCCCGACACCAATGCCCGAGTGGTTTCGGGGCCATTGCCCCGAGGCGTTTGAACCGGAACAGGTCGATGCGATGCTATCCCGGGCTGCGATCTGGCTGCGCCTGCAGACAACGGATCCCGGGACCGTGCTCGAAGAATTCGCCGGACTCGGCTGGGAAGCACAGGTCTCGAGAGTACTTCCGGACGCAGTCAGGCTGCCGCCCGATTCTCCCGTCCAGTCGACGCGTGCCTACCAGGACGGCCAGGTCGAGATTCAGGATCTCGGCTCCCAGCTCGTGCTCGAAGCAGTCGGCATTGAGCCCGGCTCAAGGTGCCTCGACGCCTGTGCCGGCGCCGGCGGGAAAACCCTGCAGCTCGCCCGCCTGGCAGGACGAACTGGACAGCTGGAAGCACACGACGTTCGGAGCCGGGCGCTAGCCGAACTGCGCGATCGGGCCCGACGGGCGGGATTGAGCATCGGGAAAGACGGAGAATCCGCGAGTTCGGGGACCACAGATGCTGCGCCCGTGACAATCGTCGATGCACCGAATGGCGGGTACGACCTCGTGCTTGTCGATGCCCCTTGCAGCGGCTCCGGGACCTGGCGCCGGGCACCCCACCTCAAGTGCAGCACCACACCGGCCTCGATCGAGGCGGCCTCGCTGGAACAGGCAGGCCTGCTCAGCAGATTTGCGGAGTTCGTCCGGCCAGGAGGACGTTTGGTCTATGCCACCTGCTCCCTGAGCCGGTTCGAAAACTCCGAGGTGGTGCTCAAGTTCCTGGAAGAACACCCGGAGTTTGTCCCTGTGCCTCCCGCGCGTGATTTCGGTTTCCTGTCCGGGCCGGCCAAGGGTCTTACGATCCTCCCGGCAGCCCATGACACGGACGGATTCTACGTGAACGTCCTCTCTCGGGCATCCTAGAGGACAGGGCAGAACGAAACGCTGGCGCGTTCCGCTACCGTGATCTGACCGCGATGTAGCGGAAGCCGCCAAGGCTTTCGGTCCTCCTTTCGCCCCAGCACGCGTTCAAGCTTGCGGCGCCCGCCGGCCCCCCAACGCTGCGCCGCGTGGTCCCGGACACCGACTACCGCATCCGCCTTCCCGTCTTCGAGGGACCCCTCGACCTCCTGCTCTTCCTCATCCGGAAGAACGAGCTCGAGATCTACGACATCCCGATCGAGTCGGTGACGCGCCAGTACATCGAGGTGCTGCGCGCGATGCAGGAGCTGAACCTCGAGATCGCCGGGGAATTCCTCGTGATGGCCGCGACGCTGATGGAGATAAAGAGCCGCATGCTTCTGCCGCGCGGGCAGGCGGCGATCGATCCCGACGCGGACGATGCAGAGATGGACCCGCGCTGGGAACTCGTGCACCAGCTTGTCCAATACAGGAAGTTCAAGGACGCCTCAGTGATGCTCGGCGAGTGCATCGACCGGCGCCAGAACCAGCTGGACCGCATCGGTTCCGGCGTTCGTCCCGAACTGCTCGACCGGCCGCTGCGCAACGTCGATCGCCTGGACATCTGGAACACGTTCAACTTGGTGCTGCGGCGCCTCGCGGAGAAGCTTGTCATCGGAGAAATCCACGACGAGCAGGTCACTGTGACGGACCAGATGGAATGGCTGCTCGCCCGGGGCGCATCGGAAGGCACGTTCGTCTTTTCGAGGCTCTTCACGGAAACCGTGAGCCTGCGTCGCCTCATCGCGACCTTCCTGGCGATGCTGGAACTGACGCGCCTTCGGCGCATGCAGATCCGGCAGGACGAACGCTACGAAGACATCATCTGCACGTTCGTAAATGAGGCGAACCCGCTTGAAACCGTCGGCCCCGCCGACACGGTGTCCTCGTGAAGAAGAAACCAGCGGGAAGAAAGAAGCCGGCAAAGCGTGCGGGGCTCCTCGGCATCGGGCTCGACGGAAACGACGGCCACAAGCGAATCACATCGGGCGAGCAGTTCATCATCGCCGGGGGTTCCGAGGAAACGCACGGCCGTATGACAGAGACAATGCTCAAGACCTTCGAGGAGCTCGAACGGCGCCGGAAACGCCTCGAAACGGTCGGCACCGAGGAGCTTTCGGAGATCGTGCACAAATCGACGCCCCGCTGATTCGATTTGCTTCCACGCAGGCCTTTCGTTCCGTCTGGGGACACAATCATCATGTCCGACAAGATCGCCCACCTCACTTCCGAGAACTTCAAGACGACGGTCGCAGGCGCCACCACGCCGGTGCTCGTCGATTTCTGGGCCCCCTGGTGCGGGCCCTGCAAGGCGATCGCCCCGATCCTCGAGGAACTGGCCGTGGAACTCGAAGGACGCCTGACGATAGCGAAGCTGAACGTCGACGAGGCCGACGACATCGCCGCCGAGTTCCGCGTGCAGGCGATCCCGACGATGGTCGTGTTCAAAGGCGGCCAGGTCGTGGACAGCATCGTCGGCCTGCTGCCCAAGGCCGCGCTCAAGGAAAAGCTGCTCGCCCTCGTCTGAGGCGAGCCGCCTTCCTCAGTTCGCGCCCGCCCGAGCGCCGCTGACCGCCTCGGCGAGGTTCTGGGAATGCTGCTCGGCCTCGCCGCGCTCGTGGTTGAAGCGCATCGACACCGTCTTCGAGGCGCCGCGCTCCTCCATCGTCACGCCATAGATCGCGTCCGCGGCCGCGACCGTGCGCTTGTTGTGCGTGATGATGATGAACTGCGAATCCTTCACGAACTTCCCGAGCAGCGCGGTGAACCGGCCGATGTTCGACTCGTCCAGCGGGGCATCGAGCTCGTCGAGCATGCAGAACGGCGACGGCTTGACCATGTACAGCGCGAACAGCAGGGCGACTGCCGTGAGGGTCTTCTGGCCTCCCGAGAGCAGAGAGATGCTCTTGAGCCGGGTTCCCGGCGGCTGCGCCACGATCTCGATGCCGCTCTCCAGCACGTCCTCGGCCGCGATCAGCTCGAGTCCCGCACGCCCGCCTCCAAAGAGCTCCTGAAACGTGTAGGAGAAGTTCTTCCGGATCTGCTCGAAGGTGACTTCGAACTGGCGCAGCGAGGTGCGGTTGATCTCGTCGATCATCCCGAGAAGTTCGGATCGCGCCCGCGTGAGGTCTGCGGACTGGCCCGTGAGGAAATCGTGCCGCTGCTTCAGTTCGCTATACTCCTCGATAGCCACGAGATTAACGGCACCCATGCCGTGCATCCGCTGGCGGAGCGCGGCGATCTCGGCCTTGACCGCCTCCCAGTCCGTCGAATCCAGCGCGTTAAGGTCCGCCTCCGTAGGTTCTCCGCGCGGGACGCGCGCCTTTCGCTTCCGCTTTCCCTTCTCGTGAGTTTCCGCGGCAGATCCTGAGTCGGCAGCCGGTACAGTTGCAGGACTGCCGTCCTCCCCTTCCGGCTCGTCGTCCAGGTCCATGGCCCGAAGGCCCTCAGGCTCGTCGTCCGCCTTCCAAAGTTCCCTGCGCCAGTCGAGCCCGGCGACTTCGGCCTCGAATTCCCGCGCCATGTCCTCGGCGAGGAACTTCCCCTGCTGCCGAAGCTCTGCCAGGCGCACCTCCTGGGAGCCGAGATCGCTCTGGGCGGCATCGGCCTCGGCGCGGATTCCAGCCTGGGCTTCCTCGAGGGCCGCGATCGCCTGCTCGACCGCCGATAGCTCGGATCGGGCGTCCTCGACTTCCTGCTGGGCCGAACCGAGCGATGCACCAAGTGCCGCCGCCTGTTCCCTCTGGGCGGCCGACTCGGCCTCCAGCGTGCGGATCTGCTGCTCCCACGCCTCGATCTCCTGGCGACGCTGGACGAGCAGGTCGCTGAGCTGGTGGCGACGTTTCTCCATCTCGCCCAACCCGCGGTCGAGCACCTCGACCTTCTGACGCCGTTCGGCGAGTTCGAGGCGGGCCTGGGCAAGCGCCTCGCGCTTGCCGTCCCGCTCCACCCGCGTGTTCTCCAGCGAAGTCTCGTTCCCGCGAATGCGCTCGCGCTGGGCCGCAACCGTGCCATCCGCGGTGGCCAATTCTCCCTGGGCGCGCTCCCAGCGCTGGCGGGCGTCCGCAAAGGTCTGGTCGAGCCCCGCAAGCTCCGTATTCATGCGATCGACGCGGGCCGCGATCTCCTGCAGTCCCTTGCCCGCCGTCCGGTGTTCCGTCTGGGCCGCGGCGTGGGACTGGGTTGCCGCGAGCAGCTCCGCCCGGCGTTGTTCGAGTTGCTGCTCAGCCTCGGCCAGCCTGGCGGAAACAGCATCCACCTCCGTACGGCGTTCGGCGTGGGCCTTCTGGTCGTCTGAGAGAAGCCGCGACGTCTCGCGCAGGTCGATCTCCCGCTGCACGAGGCTGTGTGCATGCTGCTCGGAATCCTGGAATCCGCCTGAAACCAGCCCACGGCGATCGACCAGCTCCCCCTTCCGAGTTGCCACCGCCACGAATACGAAATCCGGGTTCCCGCTGAGAAAGTCCAGGAACGCGCCGAGGTCGTCGGCAAGGTAACATCCGGCGAGAAGCCCGACGGCGGGATGATCCGAGTCATGGCCCTCGAGGGCTTCCGTTGCCGGAACGAGCCCGGCCGGGATCTCCTGCGACGTCGTTTCCCGGGCCGCGATCTCGGGCACACGGAGCACGGCTGAGCCGATCCTCTCGGACTCGAGCTTGGAGAGCACCTGGCGCGCCGTCGCCGCATCGCCGACAAAGATCGCCTCCGCAGCCGCGCCGAGCAGCGCCTCAAGTGCCGAGCCCCATTCGGGACGGATCGTGAGCCCCTGAAGGATCGGCACCGCGCGGCTGGTCGTGAGCGTCCCTTCAAGACGCCCCTGCAGCACTGCCTTGGCACCTTTGGCAAAGCCCTCCCCCTGGGCCTGAAGCTGCTGCAGCAGCTTTAGGCGCGCACCGCGCTGGACGATCTGACGATCGGTCTCCTGGAGGCGGCGCTGCGCCTCCCGGAATTCCGAGGTCAGTGCCGCAATTGACGCCTGAGTTGCATCGGCCTCGGCCTGACGCTGCTGCCTCGCCTCCTGCGACTGCGCCACCCGCTCGTCGAGTCCTGCCACCGCGGTCGCGGCGGCATCACGCTCCGCCTGGATCTTGGCCAGCTCTCCGGCAACGAGGTCGCGGCGATGGCCTGCCGTCTTCTGCTCGACCTCATATCCCGAACAATCCGCCCGCAGCCGCGCGACGGTGCTCTCGAGCTGGAGCAACTCGAAGCGTGCCTGCTGCAGGTCCTGCTCGAGCCGCGAAACCTGGCCGTCGGCGACCGCGACATCGCGATTCCTCTGCTGGAAAGTGGCGTCGGACGTACCGAGCAACCCCAGCTGCATCTGGCGATCCTGGGCACCGCTGTCGACCTGCTCGCTCACCTCGCGCAACTGCATCTCGATCTCGCCGAGGTGATCGCGCGAAGCGGCCAGCCGCTCGCCCAGGCCAGCGCGTCGGGTGTCTGCAAGCGTCGCCGCGTTGCCGGAAGCCTCGATGCGCGATCGAACATCGTAAACGGCCTGCTGCGCCTCCTGCACGCGGCGCCCGAGGTCCTGGCGCGCCGTCCTGCGCTCGACGAGGGCCCCCTCGCGCTCCTGCAGTGAGGCTCGCCGGGCATCGGCCGCGGCCCGGAGCGTCGCAACCTTCGCCTCGAGTTCCACGACGCTCTCCATCAGGCGGGCATGGTGCAGTCCGGCCCACGCCAGGCTGAGCTGGCGATAGCGATGCCCGAGCCGCTTGTAGCGGATGGCCTTCGCAGCCTGGCGCCGCATGCTGCCGATCTGCCGCCCGACCTCGCCCACGACGTCCGCGACGCGGGCCATGTTCTGCTCGGTGAGGGCGAGCTTGTTCATGGCCTCCCGGCGCTGGCTCTTGTACTTGGTGATGCCGGCGGCCTCCTCGAACACCGCGCGCCGCTCCTCCGGCTTCGAGGACAGCACCTGGTCGATCTGGCCCTGCGCCATGATCGAATAGCTGGTCCGGCCGATGCCGGTATCCATGAAAAGCTTGTGGATGTCCTTCAGGCGGCAGGGCTGCCCATTGAAATAATACTCGCTTTCGCCATCCCGATGCACGCGGCGCATGATCTCGATCTCATGGAATTCGCTCCCGAGCTGCTTCTCGCATTCCGTGAGCAGGAGGGACACTTCGCAGATCTGGGCGGGCTTCCGCGTGTCGGTGCCCTCGAAAATCACGTCCTGCATGCGCCCGCCGCGCAGCGCCTTCGCGCTCTGCTCGCCGAGCACCCAGCGGATTGCATCGGCGATATTCGATTTGCCGCAGCCGTTGGGTCCGACAACCGCGGTGACACCGGGCTCGAAGCGAAGGGTCGTGGAATCGGCGAAACTTTTAAAGCCGTGCAGCTTCAGCGCCTGGAGATACATGCCGGATAAAAAAGTCCATTGAAGGATGGCCCCTAGGCCCCGCAATGGAAAAACGGGAAAGGTTGTTCACACGCGATTCGCATCGGGAATTTTCGGGCGCAAGCCGCGTCCCACCTGCGGCGGGTTCGACGTCGACGGAGATGCAGGCGAACACCTGGCACGCATCGCTGTCGGAGAATCCGCTTCCCACATCCGGCCGCGAACGGCAGGTTCTCTCCTTTCACCCATGCAACGCCATCTCGCCACCCTACTCCTGACACTGACATCTCTCGCTTTCGCCATTCCGGCAGGGGCCCAGCAGGCTCCCGAGGGGGTCAGCCCCAACGAGATCATCTCGGCGACCATCGGGGGGGATTTCCGAACGGGAAGCCGCGTGACGATCGTCTACGGGCGCCCCTACAGCCGCCATCCCCAGACAGGGGAGATGCGGAGCATCTGGGGCGGAGTGGTTCCCTGGGGCGAGCCGTGGAGGCTCGGGGCGGACGAGGCGACGCTGCTCCTGGCCGAGCACACGCTGGTCATCGGGGAGGTGACGATCCCGCCCGGCGCCTACACGCTTTACATGGTGCCCTCCGAATCGGGCACCTCCCAGCTCGCGTTCAGCCGCAAAATCGGAGGCTGGGGCATCCCGGTGAACGTGGACAGCGACGTCGCCCGGGTCGACCTGGCTCGGAGCACGCTGCCGCGCGCGGTGGACCAGCTGACCATCGCCATCGACTCCGTGCCCCCCAGCGGGGGCCTGATCCGCATCATGTGGGAAAGCACCCAGTTCGCCCTGCCCTTTCAGGTAAGACGGTGATCGGGGCCCGAATGGAAGGTTGAAATCCGGTCCACGCGCGGTTGCCTTCAGCCCTTCGTGACGCAATTCGCCCTCTACTCGCTCGTGGTCGTGCTCGGCATCCTCAGCATGGGCTTCCAGCTGCTCGGGTCCCGGCTGTTGTCGCCCTACTTCGGGTCCTCGCTGATCCCGTGGGCCTGGCTGATCTCGACCTTCCTGCTGGCGTTCAGTATCGGATCGATGGTCGGCGGCTGGGTGAGCAACCGCAATGCGGTGCTAAGGTTCCGGTTCCAGGTCATCCTCGCAACCGTGGCGGTGGTGGCGTTCGGATTTACGGCGATGGCGGGCCGGTCGAGCCTGGGATGGATCGAGAACCGGTACCTGATCCAGCAGGACAGCACCAACCTGGCTCTCCTGATGTCCTGCCTCGGCCTCTTCTTCCTGCCGGTTACGATGCTCTCGACGTTCGGGCCCCAATGCGTGCAGTTCCTCGCGGTTCGCGGAACGAGTCCCGGATTTGCCTCCGGCCTGATCTATGGTATCAGCACGGTGGGAAACATCGCCGGCGTGATGCTCACCGCATTCCTGCTGATACCGAACTTTGGAGTCTCCCGCCTGCTCTACCTGTGGCTCGGAGTCGCAGTATTCAGCCTTGCAGGCCTCATCCTCATCCTGCGCCAGCCTCCACCCAAGGTACCGTGAAAGCCCGAATCCTCCTCCTCCCGATCCTCGCGAGTGCGCTGTCGGCCGCCGACGCCGGCGACTATGTGGAGCGCTTCGACACCATCTACAACAGCCTGACCGTCGAGCGGCGCGGAACGATCGTCGAGCTCCGCGCGCGTTCGCGAGCCGGCGACTTCAGGGAATCCGCGGTGGACCTCGCCGATCCCCTGCGGCTCGTGGTCCCGTACACCCGGACCCTATTTGGCGGCCTGTTCTTCAAGTCCGACCCTGAGAAGGTGCTCATGGTCGGCCTCGGCGGCGCCGGCTTTCATCGACTGTTCGCAGCCGCCTATCCCGACGTGGTGCTCCATACGGTGGAGCTCGACCCGAAGGTGAACGAGCTCACCCAGAGCAGGCTGTATTTCCGGCCCACGGAAAACACCCCCGTGACCATCATGGACGGACGCCAGTTCGTGAAGCGCACGACCGAGACGTGGGACTGGATCATTCTCGACGCCTACCGGGGCGGCTATGTGCCTCCCCACCTCAAGACCGAGGAGTTCTACCGGGAGATTCTCGCGAAGCTCTCCGATGACGGGGTGCTGATTACCAACCTGCATGCGACGACAGAGCTCTGGTATTCCGACCTCCGGACGCTGTCCTCGATCTTCGGTCAGGTCGTCCTGTTTCGCACGACCGCCAACCCGGGCAACGTGATTGCGTTTGCGGTCAAGTACCGCACGCCGGACATCACAAATCCGGCAAGCTGGCCGGATACCGCCGTCCTGAACGCGCCCCTCCAGGGCCGGCTCGACATGGCTGACATCCGCAGGGAGCGGATCGAATGGCCCGCGGCACAGGCAGCCCGGGGAAGGATACTCACCGATGACTTCAGCCCGGTCGAATTCCTCGACGCGATGAAGCGCGGCAACACGACTGAGTGACAATTCGGAGGAGGGAGTTCCCGGGTTTGACGCCCACGGGTTGCGGGGGCAGACTGTTCCGGATGGTCCGACCGTTCACCCTATCCGTGCTTATCCTGGCTGCTCTCGCCGCGGGGTGCAGCCGCACGCAATCGGATACTCCGGCCGCCGTCGCGACGCCGACCGCACCCAGTGCAAACGTGGTGGTCCCTGACATTCCGGAGGCGACGCCGCCAACTGCAGAAGCCTTGCCCGATCTCCGACTTGTCGGGGTCTCGGCTCTGGCCTCGGGCACACGAGTGCTGATTCTCAACGAGACCACCGGGACCCAGGCGTGGATCACGACCGGAAGCACGGAGAACGGGATCGAGGTCGTTTCCTACAATTCGACATTGGACGAGGCCACCGTGCGGGTGAATGGCCAGGCGATGACGCTCTGCCTTAGGGCTTCGCGCACCGGCATCGAGGCCGCCGAGACTCCGCTCGGGACCGAGGCACCGTCCGCATGGGAAACGACCCAGGCGGCGGCCGTTGCCACGGGCAGCGGGCCCCAAGCCTGGAGCACGCTTGTCCAGCAGGAGCACACACCGATTTCCTGGACTGAGGCCGAGGAGCGGGCCAGGGCTGCGCAATCCCAGTCCGCTTCGAATGGAAGCGGCGGGGGCCTGACACCCGCCCAGGAACTTTTCAGGGCGGTCGCGCTGGCGGAACCAACCACTACCGCAACCACCACATCCGGCGCTCTGCCCCCCGCGGAGGCCCCCCTCTCGCCGGAGGAACGGGAAATAGCGGAACGCGAAGCCCGGATGCTTGTGAGTGACTTGCTTGAGATCAGCCAGATCCAGCGCCAGGCCTACGAGGAGAAGAAGGCCGCCGAGGACCGCGCCAAGGGCCTGCGGCCCTGACCAGCCCCGGCAGAGTCGGCCCGAAGGGCGAATATTTCACGGTATCTGTGAAATACTCGGGCGAGCCCGCTGATCGGGCCAAAGTCCGCCTGACAGGCAGCCGAAAAACGCACTTCCCGACCGGACCCATTTAAACAAGCGTCGCCGGATGCGTATCCTGATCTCCGGAGTTTGCGGGTTTGCCGGCAGCACGATCGCACGCCAGTTGGTCGAGCGCGGCGGCCACGAGGTGATCGGGTTCGACAATTTCAGTCGCGCGGGGAGCGAGATCAACCGGGAGCAGCTCGCGGGACTCGGGGTGAAGGTTTTCTACGCCGACCTGAGGGCGGCCGCCGACCTCGACTCGATGCCAGCGTGCGACTGGGTGCTCGACGCAGCCGCCAAGCCGAGCGTGCTTGCCGGGGTGGATGGGCAGACGAGTTCGCGACAGCTCGTCGAATACAACCTCGAAGGCACCATCAACCTGCTCGAGTACTGCAAGCGCCACAAAGCCGGCTTCATTCTGCTGAGCACGAGCCGGGTCTACTCGATCGCCGCGCTTGCGCGCATCCCTCTGAAAGCCCAGGACGGGGCGTTCCGGCCGGCGCCAGGGGCACAGATGACGGGACTCGGCCCCGACGGTGTCACGGAGGAGTTTTCGACGACAGCTCCTGTTTCCCTTTACGGCGCCACGAAGCTGGCGAGCGAGGCTCTGGCACTCGAGTATGGGGAGGCGTTCGGGTTGCCTGTCTTCATTAATCGATGCGGGGTCCTGGCCGGTGCCGGCCAGTTTGGTCGGGCGGACCAGGGCATCTTCACCTATTGGATCAACAGCCACCTCCGTCGCCGTCCCCTGCGCTACATCGGGTTCGGAGGACACGGTCATCAGGTGCGGGACTGCCTGCATCCGAAGGATCTCCTGCCCCTCATTGACGCGCAGCTTCGCGCTCCGTCACTCCCGGTCGAGGACCGTGTAGTCAACCTCTCGGGCGGCATGGCCTCCGCCACCTCGTTGATCCAGATGACCGAATGGTGCGATGCACGGTTCGGAGCGCATCCGGTCGCTCCGGATGTCACCCCGCGGCCATTCGACGTGCCTTGGATCGTGCTCGACCACGCACGCGCCTCGCGCATCTGGAACTGGATGCCGCAGACTTCGACAAAGACGATCTTCGAGGAGATTGCGGAACACGCGCAGCGCAATCCCAACTGGCTGGATCTCTCGGCACGCTTCTGATCCGCGAATGGCAGACGTCGCCCCACCCATCCGGCTATATTCCGTCGTCGTTCCCGCAAGGGACGAACAGGACGCCCTTCCAGGCACAGTGCGTGACGCCTTTGCGGCGCTGCGCGATGCCGGCATCGCCCACGAGATCGTTGTGGTCGACGACGGCAGCACGGATGGCACCTGGGAAGTGCTCCAGAAACTCCGCCAGGAGATACCAACGCTCGCACCAGTAAGGAATCCCGGCCCGCATGGATTCGGCCGGGCGGTCGTCTACGGTCTCGATCACAGCAAGGGCGATGCGGTCGTGATCATGATGGCCGACGCCTCGGATTCGCCTGCCGATGCGGTGAAATACTGGCAAATGCTGAATGAAGGCCACGACTGCGCGTTCGGCTCACGATTCATGCCCGGGAGCGTCGTTGTGGATTACCCACGCATGAAGCTCTTCATCAACCGGCTCGCCAACCTGCTGGTACGGATCGGATTTGCGATCCCCCTCAACGACGTGACCAATGCGTTCAAGGCCTACCGGCGCACGACCATCGACGGATGCCGGCCGTTCCTGTCGCCGCACTTCAACCTCACGGTGGAGATCCCCCTAAAGGCGATCGTGCGCGGCTATACCTGGGCGGTAACGCCCATCTCCTGGCACAACCGGAAACACGGGGTCGCAAAGCTGAAGATCAAGGAAATGGGCAGCCGTTACTTCTTCATCTGCATGTACGTCTGGCTCGAGAAGTACTTCAGCCGCGGGGACTACCGCCGGAAGCACTAGTCCGAAAAGTCACGTATTACGTGACAAACCGGGTTCGGCCCGTGCCGCTGGCTCAGGAGTATTCGGCGCCCTCCAACAATACCCTTGTTCCCCGGTCGGGGGGTGGGCTTCACTGGCGCCACATGATCACCCTTCTCGGCGGCTCCGGATATGTGGGCCAGGCCTATCAGGCACTGCTAACCCGCAAGGGAATTCCTTTCCGCAATCTTCGGCGCACCGAGGTCGATTATTCCGATCCCGCAGTCCTGCTGGCCGAGCTGAGAAATAACCGCCCGGAGTTCCTGATCAACGCAGCGGGTTATACCGGGAAGCCCAACGTGGATGCCTGCGAGCTTCACAAGGCCGAGACGCTGTTCGGCAACGCAGTCCTGCCCGGGCGGATCGCGCAGGCCTGTGCCGAGGCCGGCGTGCCCTGGGGGCATGTCTCGTCCGGATGCATCTACAATGGGGCTCGCGCGGACGGTGGCGGCTTCACGGAAACCGATCCCCCGAATTTCTCCTTCCGGTCGCCGCCATGCTCTTTCTACAGCGGCACCAAGGCCCTCGGCGAGGAGGTGCTCGCCGGCCAGCCCGACGTGTACCTCTGGCGCCTGCGCATCCCGTTCGACAACGTCGACAACCCCCGGAACTACCTCACTAAGCTCATGCGCTACGAGCGCCTTCTCGACGCGACGAACTCGATCTCGCAGCTCCACGAGTTCGCCGCCGCGACGTTCGCCTGCTGGGAGAAACGCGTGCCCTTCGGCACCTACAACGTCACCAATCCCGGCGCCGTCACGACCCGCGAGATCGTCGACCTGATCACCAAGAGCGGCGTGTCGGCAAAGAAGTTCTCGTTCTTCGCGAGCGAGGAGGAATTCATGAAGCTTGCCGCCAAGACGCCCCGTTCGAACTGCGTGATGGACTCATCGAAACTCGCCTCCGTGGGAATCGAACTTACCGAGGTACATGAAGCCGTGAACCAGGCGCTGCGCTCCTGGCGCACGGCTTAGCGGGCATGTCTTAAGAGGAGTAAGCCAAACTTAGGCGGATGAGCGGTGACTTCGAAAGCTGGCGGAAGCTGCTGGTTTGGCAGAAGGCCCATGAGTCGGTGCTTCTCGTCTACCGCGCAACGAGTAAGTTTCCAGCGGACGAACGCTTCCGCCTGACCGATCAACTGCGCCGGGCCGCTGCTTCGGTTCCAACGAACATCGCCGAAGGAAAAGGACGGGGCACTGCCGCCGAATTTCGGCAATTCCTAGTCATCGCGCGTGGGTCTATCGAGGAAACCCGTTACCTGATCCTGCTCGCTCGCGATCTTGGTTTGCTGCCGGATGCAACTTACGCCGACTTGGAGACGCGGTACACCAAGGCCTCCAAAATGCTGAATTCCCTCCTCCGCTCACTGCGCTCCTAACCTCTTACTCCTCTTACATCTCTTACACCTCTTATGAACTTACTCGTCACCGGGGGCGCCGGTTTCATCGGCTCTAATTTCGTCCATTATACCCTGCAGCATCGACCGCAGGCCCGGGTAACGGTACTCGACGCCCTGACCTATGCGGGCAGCCGGGAGAGCCTCGCAAAGGCTGGCGACCGGATCACGTTCGTCGAGGGCCGCGTTGAGGACTCAGCCCTCGTCGATCGTCTGGTCGGCGAGGCCGACTCGGTCGTCCATTTCGCGGCCGAGTCGCACAACGACAACTCGATCCGAAATCCCCTGCCCTTCGTGATGACGAACGTGCTGGGCACCTACACGCTGCTCGAAGCTGTCCGGAAGCACGGCAAGCGCCTGCACCATGTGAGCACGGACGAGGTGTTCGGTGACCTGGAACTCGACGATCCGGAGCGTTTTCGCGAGACGACGCCCTACAATCCCTCGAGCCCCTACTCCGCCACCAAGGCCGGCTCGGATCTCCTCGTGAAGGCCTGGGTGCGCACCTTTCGCGTAAACGCGACAATCAGCAACTGCTCGAACAACTACGGGCCCTATCAGCACATCGAGAAGTTCATCCCGCGCCAGATCACCAATGTGCTATCCGGACGGAAGCCACGACTCTATGGCGAGGGGAAGAACGTCCGCGACTGGATCCATGTCGACGATCACAACGCGGCTGTCTGGGCGATCCTGGATCGCGGAAAACCGGGCGACTACTTCATGATCGGCGCCGACGGTGAGAAGAACAACAAGGCGGTGATCAGCCTTATCCTCGAGCTGATGGGGAAGCCGGCAGACTGGTACGACCACGTCAACGACCGGCCCGGCCACGACATGCGTTACGCGATCGACGCGACGCGCCTCCGCAAGGAACTCGGATGGACACCGCGCTACACGACCTTCCGAGACGGCCTCGCCGCCACGATCGAATGGTACCGCGCCAATTCCGCCTGGTGGCAGCCGCTCAAGGAAGCCGTCGAGGCGAAATACGCGAAAAGCGGACAGTAGCCCAAAAATCGCCGCAAGCATCCGCAGAGCCAAAGGCAATTGCGGGTTGCAGAATGCAGACTGCGGAATGAGAAACCCGCTCCCTGAGCACCCCAAAAACTGACGTCCCGTGACCTCCAATCGGAAATCGGAAATCGCAAATCCAAAATCCCGAAAGGGAATCGTGCTCGCCGGCGGTTCCGGCACCCGGCTGTACCCGCTGACCGTGGCGGTGTCGAAGCAGCTCATGCCGGTGTACGACAAGCCGATGGTCTACTACCCGATCTCGGTGCTCATGCTGGCCGGCATCCGGGAGATCCTGGTGATCTCGACGCCGCAGGACCTGCCGCTCTTCCGCAAGCTGCTGGGCGACGGTTCCCAGATCGGCGTGTCATTTTCCTATGCGGAGCAGCCGAAACCCGAGGGCCTCGCCCAGGCGTTCCACATTGCGGGAGACACGAGGTTCCTCACCGGCAAGGAGGCCTCCGCCCTCGTGCTGGGAGACAACCTTTTCCATGGCGGCGATTTCATCCGGTGCGTCTCGGATGCCGCTGCGCGCAATTCCGGCGCAACGATATTCGGCTATCGCGTGGCCAATCCATCCGCCTATGGCGTGGTCGAGTTCGCTTCGGACGGACGGGTGCTCTCGCTCGAGGAAAAGCCGGCTGCGCCCAAATCGAGCTACGCGATCCCGGGCCTCTATTTCTACGACAGCAATGTGCTCGAACTGGCACGCTCACTTAAGCCGTCCAAGCGCGGCGAGCTCGAGATCACCGACCTGAACCGGCTCTATCTCGACAAGAAGGCCCTGCGCGTCGAATTGCTCGGCCGGGGCACGGCCTGGCTCGACACCGGCACCCACGAGTCCCTTCTCGAGGCTGCGCAGTTCGTACATGTGCTCGAGCACCGCACCGGACTTAAGATCGCCTGTCTCGAGGAAATCGCATGGACCAAGGGCTGGATCGACGACCGCGGCCTTGAGGGGAACATCGAACGCCTCGGCAAATCATCCTACGGGGCCTACCTGAAAAAGCTCCTCGAAGGGGCTTGATACCCCGAATCGTTCGCGTTCTTCGTTCTCGAGGCTTTCATCGCGAGAATGAGCAGGAGAACGACGAAAGCATAAGCCCCGATGAAAGTCTCATTCATCGTTCCCCTCTACAATTGCCTGCCGCTCACGCAGGCGATGGTGGAGAGCCTGCAGGCGACGCTACCCGCGGGCCTCGAACATGAAATCCTGCTCGTGGACGACGGGAGTACAGACGGCACGCGCGACTGGATCGCCGGCCTCGGCGCACCTTTCCGGGTCCTCCTGAACGAGAGGAACAGTGGCTATGCCGCCTCGAACAATCGGGGCGCGGCTGCGGCGACCGGGGAACTGCTCCTACTGCTCAACAACGACCTCGTGCTCCAGCCGGGCTGGCTTGAGCCCATGCTCGCCCTGCACCGGCGGCTGGGTTCCGCAGCCGGCGTGGTGGGCAATGTCCAGCGCGAGGTGCGTTCCGACCGGATCGACCACGCCGGCATCTTCATCAACCTGAAGGGCAAGCCGGAGCACCTCCGGGAGGAGCCGCACGGCTGGAGGGAGCTGTTCACGCGCGTTCACTATTCGGACGCGGTGACGGGGGCATGCCTCCTGGTGAAACGATCCCTCTGGAACGAAATTGGTGGATTCGACGAGGGCTTCGTCAACGGCTGTGAGGACGTCGACCTCTGCCTCCGTGCGAAGGCGGCCGGGAATCTGACCGCAGTGGCCCTCGGCAGCGTGGTGCGCCACCACGTCAGTTCCGCATCCGGGCGCAAGGACCGCGACGAACAGAACACGCGCCGCCTTACCCTGCGCTGGCGAAAGGAACTCGCGGCCTGCGCCGCCCGACGCTGGTCAAAGCACTACTACGCGGCCGGGACCCATGATCCCCAGGACCACGGCGGGCGATTCGACCTCCAGGTCTGGCTTCATGCCATCGGCTGGCGCCGCACTCCGCCGCAGCGCGCCCTCGATACCATGGACGCCGCCATCGCGATCGAACTTGCGCGTTGGGAAGAGATGTTCGGGCCGATCGGTGCACTGACGAAAGAATCGGAATCTCAGGCCTGAAACTTCTCGGAGAGATTTCGCCCTTCACTCGGCCTTCAGCTCACGGGCCATCAATGAGGCCAGGGCGTCGGCGGGCTTCTTGCCTTCGAAAAGGATCGCGTGGACTTCGCGCAGGATTGGTGCGTCGATGCCGCGCTCCACGCAGAGCCCGGCGAAGGATTCCGTGGTTCGATAGCCTTCGACAACCGTGCGTCGATGCCCGATGAGCGACTCTGCGGTCGCCCCCCGGCCGATCTCCTCGCCAAAGGCACGATTGCGACTCCAGCCGCCATGGCAGGTTGCCACGAGGTCCCCGAAACCGCTGAGCCCGTAGAACGTTTCCGTGCGCGCACCGAGCGACACGCCCACCCGCACCATTTCGGCAAGCGCACGTGTCAGCAGCGCCGCCCGGGCATTGTCTCCCAATCCCAGTCCGTCGCTGCAGCCGGCCGCGATTGCGTAGATGTTCTTGAGGCATCCCCCGTACTCGACACCCGTGAGGTCGTCGCTGGTGTAGATCCTTAGCCGAGAACCGCTCAAAGCAGCCTGAAGTTCGGCAAGTGCAGCCGCCGGTTGTTCCGATCCCAGCACCATCGCCGCAGGCAGTCCTCGTGCGAATTCGCCCGCGTTGGTCGGTCCGGTCAGGACGGCGACGCGCGCCTCCGGAAGCGTTTCCCGGATGACCTGCGAGGGACGCCGGTGCGTCCCGAGTTCCAGTCCCTTTGCGAGGCTGACCACCCAGCGCGAGGCCCATCCCGACGCCTCAGCCGCCAAGAGGCGCGCGACCGTGTCACGCAGCGCCTGTGAGGGGCACGCGAGGAAGACGGCCTGTGCAGATTTCAACCCCGCTCCAAGATCGACAGTTACCTCGATTTTCTTCGGCAGCCGGATGTCCGGCAGGTAGTCGGCATTCTCGCGCGAGGTCCGGATGATTTCGGCATGCTCAGCACGCCGGGGAACCAAAGTCACTGCGTGGCCCCTTCGCTCGAGGTGAACCGCAAATGCGGTTCCCCAGGCTCCGGCCCCCACGACGCAGCAATTCATGGGATAGGGCTACTCAACGAAAGCCCCGAAATACATTAAAAAACGTGGGATCCATCCAATCGTCGCGAGTCCGACGCCAATCCCGGGCGAATCCCCCCGGACCCCCCGCCTACTTGAGAAACTCCGGAATCCGTTCCCCGGCAATCATGTGCTCGAAGGTCTCCCGTGCGTTCACAAGTTCGAAGGAGGAGCCTTGGACCAGCACCTCGGCCGGCATCGGTCGGCTGTTATAGCGGCTGGCCATGACGTACCCGTACGCGCCCGCGCTGAGGAGGGCCAGGTACTCGCCTTCGCCAAGCTCCTGGATCTGTCGGTCCCGCGCGAAACAGTCGCCCGTCTCGCAGATCGGCCCCACGATATCCGCGGTGAGGGCACGACGCGTTGTGTCGCGATGCAGGGGAACGATCTCGTGAAAGCTCTCGTACATGGCAGGGCGGATCAGGTCGTTCATGGCCGCATCGACCACGAGGAAATTCCGCCCGGCCCCGCGCTTGAGATGCTCGACCCTTGCGAGCAGGGCACCCGCATTGCCGACGAGGAAGCGGCCGTGCTCCACGATGATCCGCAGGCCGAGCGGCTGGAGCAGCGGGACGAGCGCGGCTCCGTAGGATTCCGGCGTCAGCGGACGGGTCGCCGCTGGCTGCGACTCCCACCATGACGCTTCGCCGCTAGCCAGCGCGTCGCGGTAGATGATGCCCATGCCTCCGCCTATGGAAAAGTAGGTGATGCCATGTCGCTCCTTCAATGCGGCGACCAGCGGCAGCACCTTGGTGATCGCCTCCACAAACGGGGCGACGGAGGTCAGCTGCGAACCAATGTGGATCTGCACGCCGCGAATCGTGAGATGCGGGTACTTTGCAGCCGCCTCGTAGGCAGACGCGGCGTGCTCGTAGGGGATGCCGAACTTGTTGTCGCTCTTCCCGGTGGTGATCTTCGCATGCGTCTTTGCGTCGACATCGGGGTTTATCCGGATCGCGATCGGCGCCTTTACGCCGAGCTTGCCGGCGACATGGCTGATGCGGGCAAGCTCCGGTTCGCTTTCGACGTGAAAGGCGAAGATTCCGTTTTCAAGCGCCAGCGCTATCTCGGCCTCGGACTTGCCGACACCGGCGAACACGCTGCGCGAAACGTCTCCACCCGCCGCGATCACGCGCCGGATCTCCCCGCCGCTGACGAGGTCGAAGCCGGCGCCCAGGTTCGAGAAGTGGCGCAGAACCGCGAGGTTCGAGTTGGCCTTCATCGCGAAGCAGACCTGAAGGTCGAGGGGGGCAAGCGCCTTGGTCAGGCGCGTGTAATTGTCCGCCATCGTCGCCGCGCTGTAGACATAGGTCGGCGTCCCATAGAGCTGCGCGATCGCCGCCAGGTCGACGGACTCGCAGTGCAGGTGATTGGAGACGTAACGGAAATGGTGCATGGCCGGTGGAAAGCGCAGGAACGGGTGATCTGGCGGGAAAGGGACCCCATTTGGCAAGCAGACGTTGAGTCCGTCGCCTTGAAAAAGGCCGTTAAAACCAGGTCAGGCAGCCCTTTGGCCTTGAAAGTTCCGCCCAAAACCGGACAACTGGCGCCGTGCGAGACGCCTTCAGCAAGCTCCGCGGCTACCCCCGAGTCCGATTTGGCCTGGCCCACGATGAACGTGGGCGCCTCCGGGACCCCCGTTTCGTGAGCTTCCTCGCGCAGTCCAATCGCAAGCTGGTCAATACCGACCTGCAGGATGCCCTGCTTCGGCTCCGGGTCCTGCTTCGCCGTGGTGCACTGGTCGCCGCGGGCCTTGCAGCAGCGTGGATCGTCGTCGAAAGCGCGAAGGCGCTGTCGGTATTCTGATCCGTTCGCCGGATCGATCCGGCTGGGTCCAGGTCAGCCTGCGCCGCCTGAAGCCGCGGCCGACGTCGACTTGAACGCCCCGCGCAGCGTGGCCTTGAGATAGTCGCGATTCATCCGGCCAATGAAGTCGTGCGAAATCAGCTTCGGGCAGACCGCACTGCATTCGTACTGATTGGTGCAGTTCCCGAAGCCGAGGGCATCCATCGCGCCGACCATCGCAAGCACACGCTTGTCGCGTTCCGGCTGGCCCTGTGGAAGCAGGCTGAACTGGGAGACCTTGGCGGCAACGAAGAGCATTGCGCTGGCGTTCTTGCAGGCCGCGACACATGCGCCGCAGCCGATGCAGGCAGCCGCGTCCATCGCCAGATCAGCCGCGTCCTTCGGAACGGGAGTCGCGTTTGCGTCCGGCGCAGCGCCGGTGCGGACGGAGATGAAGCCGCCCGCCTGCTGGATCTTGTCGAATGCGCTCCGGTCGACGACCAGGTCCTTGATGACGGGAAACGGTGCCGCCCTGAATGGGGTCACGACGATCGTGTCGCCGTCCTGGAACGCCCGCATGTAGACCTGGCAGGTGGCAACGCCATGACCGGGACCGTGCGGCTTTCCATTGATCGTGCAGGAGCAGGTGCCGCAGATACCCTCGCGGCAGTCATGCGCGAATGCGATCGGCTCTTCGCCCTTCTTCGTCAGCTCGTCGTTCACGACGTCGAGCATCTCAAGGAACGACATGTCCGTGCTGAGATTGGACGCCGGATAGTCGACAAACTTCCCCGGCTCGGACGGCCCAGCCTGCCGCCAGACGCGGAGGGTAACTGAGATCGTCTGCTTCGTGGATTGCTGAGCTACCATGGCGACAAAATTATTTGTAGTTCCGAACACTCATCTTCACGTGTTCGTAGTTCAGGGGCTCCTTGTTCAGAAGCGGTGCCTTGTCGGCGCCCTGGAATTCCCAGGCGGAGACATGTGAAAAGTTGGCGTCGTCGCGCTTGCACTCCCCATCCGGATGCTGGTACTCCTCGCGGAAGTGGCCGCCACAGCTCTCCTCGCGCGTGAGCGCGTCGCGACAGAGCAGTTCGCCGAACTCCAGGAAATCCGCGACCCGGCCTGCCTGTTCCAGCGACTGGTTGAGCGTCGCCTGCGAGCCCGGCACGTTGACGTTCTGCCAGAACTCCTCGCGGAGTGCGGGGATCAGCTTCAGCGCCTCCTGGAGACCTGCGGCCGTGCGCGACATGCCGCAGTGTTCCCAAAGAATCTTGCCGAGACGCTTGTGGAAATGGCTCACCGGCTCGCGTCCCTTTATCCCAAGCAGGCGCTCCGTCATGTTGCGCACGTTCTCCTCAGCTCCGCGGAATTCCGCACCGTCCGCTGAGGGGCGGCTTCCCGGCTTCTGGCCGGCAAGGTAGTCGGCAATCGTGTAGGGAATGACGAAGTAGCCGTCCGCCAGGCCCTGCATGAGGGCCGATGCCCCGAGCCGGTTCGCACCGTGGTCGGAGAAGTTGGCCTCGCCGAGCACGAACAGGCCCGGGACGTTGGACATCAGGTTGTAGTCCACCCAGAGCCCGCCCATCGCGTAGTGGACGGCGGGATAGATGCGCATCGGCACCTCGTAGGCGCTCTCGGCGGTGATCTCGTGGTAGATGTCGAAAAGGTTGCCGTAACGTTCCCTCACGCCGTTCTCACCGAGACGGCGAATGGCATCGGAGAAATCGAGGTATACGCCGAGTCCGCTGCCACCGACTCCCCTGCCCTCGTCGCAAACTCTCTTGGCCGCCCGGGAGGCGATGTCACGGGGACAGAGGTTGCCGAACGCCGGGTACATGCGCTCAAGGTAGTAGTCGCGGTCGGCCTCAGGTATCGACTTCGGGTCCTTCTGCCGGTCCTCGGCCTTTTTCGGCACCCAGATCCTTCCGTCGTTGCGAAGCGACTCCGACATGAGCGTGAGCTTCGACTGGTAGTCGCCGCTCACCGGGATGCAGGTCGGGTGGATCTGCGTGTAGCACGGATTGGCAAAGCAGGCGCCGCGCTTGTAGGCGCGCCAGCCGGCCGTGACGTTCGATCCGCGAGCGTAAGTGGAAAGATTGAAGACGTTGCCGTAGCCGCCCGTCGCCAGCACGACCGCATCCGCCGAATGCCTCGAGAGCTCGCCGGAGACAAGATCGCGGACGATGATGCCCTTCGCGTGACCGTCGACGACGACCAGGTCGAGCATTTCGCTGTGCGTATGCAGCTCGACCGCACCGGTGCCGACCATGCGCGAGAGCGCGGAATAGGCCCCGAGAAGCAGCTGCTGACCGGTCTGACCGCGGGCATAGAAGGTTCGGCTCACCTGCGCGCCGCCGAATGAGCGGTTGGCCAGCAGGCCGCCGTACTCGCGGGCAAAAGGCACGCCCTGCGCCACGCACTGGTCGATGATGTTGACCGACACCTCGGCCAGCCGGTGGACGTTTGCCTCCCGCGAACGGTAGTCGCCGCCCTTGATCGTGTCGTAGAAGAGCCGATAGACGCTGTCGCCGTCGTTCTGGTAGTTCTTGGCGGCGTTGATGCCGCCCTGGGCCGCGATCGAGTGGGCGCGGCGGGGGCTGTCGTGAAATACGAAGCACTTCACCCGGTAGCCCAGGTCGGCGAGCGTCGCAGCCGCCGAGGAGCCGGCGAGCCCTGCCCCGACAACGATGACCTCGTACTTTCGCTTGTTGGCGGGATTGACGAGCTTGATCTCAGCCTTGTGCTTGCGCCACTTGTCGGCGAGCGGCCCTGAAGGAACCTTGGAGTCGAGAGTGGCCATGGACGATCGTAACGCGGTTAGGGATTCGTCGACGCCGACCTGATGACCGCCTCGGCCGCCGCGCTGTGCAGTCCCTTGGCGCCAATCAGCACGGATCCCGGAATGACAAGGTTGCCTGCGAAGTAGGCCAGGCAGCCCACCACCACCACTCTCCTAAGGACCGGCGCCCAACGGGAGGTGCGCCAACCGAGCGTCTGGAACAGGCTGTCAACCCCGTGGAGCAGATGCAGGGAGAGCAGGCCGACTGCGACAATGTAGAAGAGCGAAACGATCGGATTCTGAAATCCCAGTATTACCATGCTGTGGACGTCGGGCACCTGGTCTCCGGCATGGATGACCGGAAAACCGGCGACGCGGTAATCCGATGTCATCGTGTACTGCGCCAGGGACCCCTTGAAGGTCGCCGGCTGCGCGACTCCCACCGTGAAATGCGCGAGATGGTAGAGCAGGAACGCGAGAACGATGTAGCCGGTCCACCGCACCGCGCGCGAGGCCAGCGAGGCGCGCAGCCAGGCCTTGGCGGCATAAGGCTCTCCGCCGGCTGCCCGGCGGTTCTCCAGCGTCAGCACCGTCGCAGCCCAGATATGCACCCCGGCCGCCACGATCAGGCCGATTCGAGCCACCCAGAGCAACGGCCCAAGTTCGTGGAGGAACGCCGCGTACCCATTGATCCGATCCGGATGCTCGAAGACCTGGAGGTTTCCGGCAAGGTGACCGACGACGAACGTGACCAGGACCACCCCGCTGACGGCCATGAGGAATTTCCGGCCGATGGAGGAACGGAAGAGGTTGCCGAGAAGACTCATCTGGGTGGGGACAGAATCGCGTGGCATCTCGCAGCGCCGCGACTGGCGACGGCCACGATGCGCGCTGTTGCTAACGGAAAGCTGCCGGCAAAGTAAAGGCCACGGCTCCTGCGCCCCTCAGGGCCAATGCGCATATTAGGCAACCTAACCCCAACCAGAAGGCTCCCCGACGGGTGCCAGGCATAGAAGCCTCGCCCCGATTCAAGCCGGTCAGGCAGCCCGGGCATCCGCCCGGCGCTGCAGCGGCTTCAGGGGCGAGAACTTCCCACTCGCCGCGGGCGCGATAAACTTCCTGCGGAAGCAATTGACCCGCACTCCCTCGCCGAGGACGACCGCAACCGACTCAGCGAGGGCCTCATGGTCCGCAGTCTGATCAGCGACATAGTGGAAATCCCAACGCTGCTCCGCAGTCTGCAGGAGCGTGTAGTGCCAGCACTCGAACTCGGACGGCAGCGCCACATCGACTTCCGCTGGGGAAACAAGGATCCCGTCCGGGCGCTGGTACAGCCCCGCCTCGCGGCCGAGCACTCGGAAGCCGGTCGCGAATCGTCGCACCACGTCACCCGCCCTGTACCTGAGCAGCGGCATTGCGTCACGGCCGCGCGTGGTCACCAGGATCTCGTAGACATCCGGAAGTGCCGATTGCCAGGGCACGAGTTCGACGAACGCGTTCTCGTCGATGGCGCGGGAGTTGTCCTTGAACGCGTCGCCAACGAACAGGTAGCCGGCTTCCGTCGAGCCGTAGAGATCGACCTGCGGCGCCGGGAAGGCCTCCGCAATGCGCCTGCCGTGCTGCACGCTCGCCTTGCCGTAGGTGAGGATCACGGCCCGGATGCTCGGCACCTTGATGCCGCGGCGAAGTGCCGCGCGGGCGAGCAGTGAGAGATAGACGGGCTCGCCCTCGAGAATCTGCGGCTGCGTCGCCTGCAGCTCGACCAGGATGCGATTCCACTCCCCTTCCGGGAAGGCGAACGGATCGCTCGAGAGGTTGAGGTACACCGTACCGTTAACGTATCGGTTCGGATAGGGATGGTCCTCGTAGGGGCAGAGGTTGCTCGAGCATCCCACCGGCGCCAGCACGCACTTGCGGTGGGGCGTGTCCACGAAGCCGGCCAGTGCCGGGGAAGCCCTGTATGCCCGCTCGGTCTGCGCATCCCACCAGCCCTGCTCCATGATCACCGTCATCGGGCTCTGCGTCGTTCCCGAGGTGGCCTCGTACTCGTAGGCGCGGGCCTGCAGGCCGCGCTCGATCACGGAATAATCGGGAAAGAAAGCCTGGTGGCCGACATCCACGATCTCCCCCTTCGAGAGCGACGGAATCTCGCGATAGCAGTTCCATCGAAGCGGTTCCTCGTGGAGCGGGAAGCGACGCCCATAGATCGGGCTTCGCTCATAGATCCGGCGGATTTCCGATTCGAGCTTCTCAGGAAGCCGATCGCCCGGCGCGCCGTGCGGCACACCGAGGGCATTGGCAAACAGTGGAATCGGATGGGTCATCGCTTTGTGACTGTGAACTGCCGGAAGCTAGGACACGTGATGCCGAAGTCAAACGGCCCACCCGCGCCCAACCGCCGGGCCCTGGACATCAGGATTTCTGCCCACCGAGGCGCGCCCGCATCTCCACCCAGATCGGCTCGAAGAACCAGAGCGCGTCGAGCACGAGGCCGTGGGTAATCCTGCCAGTCCGGGCCCACCGGAAAACTTCATCTGCGGGCGCTGTGGACACTTCGATCTCCTCGTCGTGATCCCACTGCACGGCGCCTGCCAAGGTAACATTCTCAACGAGCAAAAGATGGCAGGAGTTGGATATGAATGCCGGATTCGGATGCACCGTGCCCAGAAGGCGTGCCGAGGTGCCCACGTAGCCCGTCTCCTCGCGCAGCTCCCGAACACCCGCAGCGACGGGATCCTCCTTCGGCTCGATGACGCCTCCGGGGATTTCGAGGGAGAATGCGTCCAGGCCGTACCGAAATTGTTTCACGAGCACCAGGTGACCATCGGGCGTGACCGCGATCACGTTCACCCAGTCGGGCGCCTTCACGACGACGAAGTCCCGCTGCGTGCCCCTGGCGGGATGCCGGTATCGATGATGCCTCAGGTCGAAGATGCGGGTTTCCGCCAGCGAGGATTCGCCGAGCTTTTCCCAGCGGGCGGGATTCACCTTGCCCTTGCTCATGTCTGGCCGCGGATCGTTCACGAACCCCTGCAAAGGTCACCGAAATTCTGAGGGGCTATGCCACCAGCCGGCGGACAGATTCGGTGCGTACAAAAAAAATCCCTCCCCGCGCGGGGAGGGATCAAAAGTGAAGAATCGTGCGGTATCAGCGGGCTCCTGGTACGTTGAGGCGCTGGCCGATCTGGAGGCGCGTCGAGCTGACGCCGGGATTGGCCGCCTCGAGGTCGGCGACCGTGACGCCGTGCGCTGCCGCGATGCGCGTGAAGTTGTCTCCCGCCTTGACGATGTACTCTCCCGGACCCGCGGTCACCGGAGCCGCACCCGCCTTCTGCGCCGGCGCTGCGGCGCGGACTGGAGTCGTCTCAAGCTTGGTAACCTTTTCCTCGACGATCGTGAGGCTGTTGAAAAGTTTGCTCATCTCCGTCTGCGCGGAGTTGTACAGGGCGCGGTGGCTGTTGGCCGTTTCGGTCGCCATCTTGTTCACGGCGGCGACGCGGGCATCGATATCGTCGATGCGGGTAAGCTTGGTCTCCTGCTCGGTGACAAGCTTGCCTGTCGAGGACGCCTTGACGAGCGCGACCGCCGAGAGGACGAGGGCGAGCAGGCCGGCAATCACGCCTACAAGGGCTAGCGGAGAGCCGGACGGTTCACGTGAAATAGTATCCATGGATTGGTTGAGATTGGTAGCGGAGAACTACCGGAATGAACCGTTGAAGCAAGCCGAGATTGGACAGGGCAATCATGCTGATCTGCCTGACAGACCGGTATGATGCAGCACGACAAGCCTTTTGCCCGGGTTGGAGCGATACGCCCTACCCCAAACGCCACGCCCCGGATGACAACCCGACTAGGAGACCGGCGTATGGCCGTGCCATCCATAGCTCCGCAGGAGCGAAGGATGGTCGGGGCGGCGAGATTCGAACTCGCGACCTCCTGGTCCCAAACCAGGCGCTCTACCAGGCTAAGCTACACCCCGGGACTAACTGGAGCCCATAGGCTCCCCAAAAACATCCTGTGTCAACGTCCGGCGCCGACGCGCCGCAGGAGGTGTTTCAGGGCACGCCCTGAATGTTCAGCACCCCTGCAGGCGACGGAGATACTGACTCCGCAGCCGTCGGCAGCTGGTCGGCCCGGATCAGCAGCGCGCGCTGCGCCCAGGCACCACTTGGGTCCAGTTGAAGCAGCTGATCGGAGAGACGATTGACGTCCTCCATGCGACCCGCGATCGACGCGAGGTTGACCTGATGGTAAAGCGCTTCCGACCTGACGGTTACGGATACCTGGGCATCGTCGCCGATTTGACGCAGCGCCGCTTCGGCAGCGGCGGTCTGCCCGCCTGCAGCACGGGAAAGGGCTGAACCCAAGCGAGCCGCCTCGGCAAACGGGCCTGCCGACAGATTGCCGGCTGCCTCGTCGTAGGCTGTCGCAGCCTCGCTGTAATTGCCCTCGGAAAACAGGTCGTGTGCCAGGCTGAGCTGGGCCAGCGAGGCCAGCGGGTGCCCGGAATGCTCGGCGATGAAACTGCGGAGCTCCGGAGCCGTGGCAGCTGCACTGAACGCACGGGATACGGCCGCGTCCTGACGTTCGCTCACATAGGCCCATACGTAGCTGACCACCAGGGCAACCAGCACCAACGCCGTGATGGCCATGATCTTCTGGCGATGCCCGGTCCAGAGCGCAATGAGCTGATCTTCCAGGGAATCGACGCCGGACGAGGTTGCTGATCCCGGGGTCGGGCTGGAATTGGCGGCGGCTTGGGGCTTGTTCATTTCAGTCGGTCTGAGTTCAGGAACCGCGAACAAGAACAAATGAGGCGTGCCCTGTAAACGCCGAATCGGTCTCTCGAAAGCTTCGCCTGAGGCAGCCCAATGCCCCAATGCCACGCCCCCCGCGCCAGTCTCTGACAATCAGTCGAATACGACTGTCTTGTTGCGATAGGCGAGCACCCGGCTTT
>JAYQOU010000014.1:0-67598 GCA_038144975.1 Candidatus Salsuginivita brisbanensis
CCGCCGATTTCCGGCGGCCTTCTGCTTTTCGGTGATCTGTCCCGGTCCGGAATCAAGGCGCCAAGCGGTGGCGATTCGGTGGCGGATTTCCTTCAAAAATGAAAAGCGTGCGCCTCATGAAAACTTTGGTTTGCAAACGTTTCCCCCGGGGCTCTTGACTGGGCGCCCGTTTTTTTCCCTGTGCCCCGAAGATGGGCACCTACCTCAACAACAAGTTCTGAATCTCAGTCACTGATTCACACTGATTGTCACCTACCTCCACTGACTGGTCATCTGGCTGGTCTGGACAGAATCCGAGAATGTCCGGTTTCGATTCCGACAGCCCGGTGCTCCTGAGTTAGTGAAGATCAGTGCAGATTAGTGGTTAAGTAAATCCCCCCATCCTCAATCCAGCATCATCATGGCTAACAACTATCCCAAACTTCACAACGCAATGTGGCCCGGTCTCGTCGGCAAGAAGAGCATGGGCGGCGAAGAGGCGGACCTCCTCCTCGACGAGATGATCGACCTGACCGCCAATGCGGAGGTCGACGGGGTCAAGTTCGACGGCATCGACATCTTCCTGAACGCTCCCCACACGCCGATCGACGCGGGCGACGACGCCCTCAAGGCGCTTGCCGACAAGGTCAAGAGCAAGGGGCTCACGATCGGCTCCATCGTCGCCCCGGTCTGGTTCTTCGGCAACGCCATGGGCGATGCCGAGAAGCGCAAGGGCTGGGTCGACTGCGTGGCGAAGACCGTCAAGGCGGCGAAGAAGCTGCGCGAGCTCGGCGTTCGTCCGACGGGCGTCGTGCGTATCGACAGCGCAGCCGGCGTCACCGATTGGGACAAGGATCCCAAGGGCAACACGAAGCTGATCGCCGATACCTTCAGGGAGGCCGGCAAGATCGCCAAGGACAACGGCGAGCGTCTCGCCGCCGAGGGAGAGATCTGCTGGGGCGGCATGCACAGCTGGAAGAACATGGTCGAGCTGCTCGAGCAGGTCGGCATGCGCGACACCGTCGGTTTCCAGGCCGACATGTCCCACACGCACCTGTACATCCTCGGCGCCAACGCCGAGCAGCACCGGATCGTGCCGGCCGACTTCCACTGGGAGCCCGGCGCGTTCCACGAGGCGATGACCAAGATGACGAATGCACTTCGCCCCTGGACCATCGACTTCCACGTCGCGCAGAACGACGGCACGGCCTATGGCTCCGGCTCGCACGAGAAGACCGGCAAGCATTGCCGCATCGGTGATCCGAAGGGCAAGCTCAACGTCACCCGCGACGCCGGCTACTGGCTCCGCGACGACAAAAACGCGGTCACGAAGAAGTTCCGGCACATCTGCTGGGACGGCTGCATGTTCTCGAATGCAGTGATGAAGAACCAGCAGACCTGGAACGATGTGCTCGCCGGCATGATCTCCGTCCGCGAAAACCACGGCTGGTCCGAGTGATCCCGCCGACAACCCGGATTACCTCACTATGAAAAACCTCAATATCGGACTCGTCGGGTACGGCTTCATGGGCCGCACCCACTCCAACGCCTATCGTCAGGCCCCGAACTTCTTCAAGCTGGGTCACAAGCCCGTCCTCAAGGCCGTCTGTGGCCGCGATGCCGCCAAGGTCAAGGACTTCGCCGAGAACTGGGGTTACGAGTCGGTCGAGTCGGACTGGAAGAAGCTGATCGAGCGCAAGGATATCGACGCAATCGACATCACGACCCCCAACAATCTCCATGCCGAGATCGCCATCGCCGCCGCGAACGCGGGCAAGATGGTGCTGTGCGAAAAGCCGCTCGCGATGAACGCGGCCGAGGCGCAGAAGATCGTCGACGCGGTCGAGAAGGCGAAGGTGCCGAACATGGTCTGGTACAACTACCGTCGCGTTCCGGCCGTCTCCCTCGCCAAGCAGCTCATCACCGAGGGCAAGCTCGGCAAGATCTTCCACTACCGCGCAAAGTTCCTGCAGGACTGGACGATCAGCGCCGACCTGCCGCAGGGCGGCGCCGGCCTCTGGCGCCTCGATGCAAGCGTCGCCGGCTCCGGCGTCACGGGCGACCTGCTCGCGCACTGTATCGACACCGCGCTCTGGCTGAACGGCAGCATCGACAAGGTCACAGCCATGACCGAGACCTTCATCAAGGAGCGCAAGCACACCCTCACGGGCAAGGTCGAGAAGGTCAGCATCGACGATGCCAGCGCCTTCCTCGCGCGCTTCTCGAATGGCTCGCTCGCGACCTTCGAGTCGACCCGCTACGCCCGCGGCCACAAGGCCCTGTACACCCTTGAGATCAACGGCGAACACGCCTCGATCTTCTGGGATCTGCACGACTTGCACCGCCTGCAGTGGTTCGACCACCGCGACCAGGGCAACCTGCGCGGCTGGCGCTCGATCCACGTCACCGACGGCGACCATCCCTACATGGGGAACTGGTGGGTGCCGGGACTGCAGATCGGCTACGAGGAGTCATTTGTCCACGGTGTCGCCGACTTCATCCAGGGCCTCGACACCGGCAAGCCCGTTGCGCCGACGTTCAAGGACGGCCTCGCAACCGACAAGGTCACCGACGCCGTGCTCAAGTCGGCCAAGACCGGCGTCTGGGAAAGCTGCAAGTAAGCGACCCATTCCCGTAGCGGAACGCGCCAGCGTTTCGGTCTTAAGATTTCAGCGGCGACCGCCCCGGTGGTCGCCGCTTTGTTTTTGCCTCACCGGCAACTGTCGTGGCCCGCGATGCGAGCCTGGCCCCGGAGTTCCGTGCGATCAGCGACGTGGAGAAGCTGGTGCGCCTGCACCGCGACCTTCGCGCCCTTCTGCACAATTTCGTCAACTTCGCTGATTTCTACTCGCGCGACCGGTACGCCGCCTTTCAGGCGGGAACGCTCTATCTCGACAGTCGCTCGACCGAGCTCTGCATCCGCGTTGCGGGCCCGAGCCCGCTGGCCGCGACCAGCAAGGCCTACATCGCGTACTGCGCGTGCACGCGGGCCGGCTCCCCGCCGATGACGATTGCCGCCTGTTTCACGCAGGGCGACTCAGACTACCTGTTCGTGGGCCGCAACGGCATCTTCTACGACCGGCAGGGGAAGCTCTGGTACGCGATCATCACGAGCATCGTCGACAACCCGATCAGCATCCGCCAGGCGTTCTGGTCGCCGTACAAGAAGTTCCTGCGCATTGTCGAGGAGCAGGTGGCGAAGCGTGCCGCGGCTGCGGAGGCTGCATCAGGGGCAAAGCTTTCCAGTGCGGCCGAGAGCACCGCGAACCTCGACAAGGCGGCGCCGGCGGCCGCAGGAGCCGCCCCGAAAAAAGTGGATGTCGGCACGGTTGCGGCAATGGGCGTGGCGGTGGGCGCGATCGGCGGCGCTATCGCGACACTGGCAACGGGGCTGGCGGCGCTGGCGCCCTGGCAACTGCCGCTCGTCCTTGTGGCGGTCGTGCTGGTCATCTCGCTCCCTTCGATGCTCATTGCCGCCCTGAAGCTGCGCCAGCGCACGCTCGGGCCGATCCTCGAGGCGAGCGGCTGGGCGATCAACGGGCGCGTGAAGATCAACATACCCTTTGGCGCAAAGCTGACCGAGAAGCCGCAGCTGCCGGAAGGCGCGCGACGGTCGTTTGAGGATCCCTACGAGGACAAGAAGGCCGCCGCTCGCCGCCGCCGCTGGATCCTCATCGGGATTCTTGTCCTGCTTGTGGCGGCGGCCTACTGGATTCGCTGGGACCACGACCGTGCCTTCCCGCAGGGGTATTTCTGGGAGCGAGTTTTCTGAAGCGGCCTATCATTTTCACAGAAGGACGCGAAGCGGGGGTTGCTTCACCGGCATGATTCCAGGCCGGAACTCGGGGGTCGGACTATTTTACAGAAGGGCGCAAAGGGACGCGACGTGGGGGAGGTGTTCCGGAGGTTGTCGGACTGCGGGTCGGACTATTCCTTTTCATGGTAGTCGGCTAACAACCCTTCGCGCTACTTTGCGGCCTTCTGTGCGAATCCGGAAGGATTCACAGAAGAACGCCGAGAACGCGAAGTGCCTCCCGTGATTCAGGCACGCCGCTGCCGATGAACGGCAGCCGTGCGGGGAAGTTCTCAGGTCTCAGTGTACTGACGAGAGAACGAGGAACGAGTAGGAATGCAGATGCCGATTAACGGTATTCCTCGCCGGTGTTGG
Source organism: Candidatus Salsuginivita brisbanensis (assembly GCA_038144975.1). Classification (GTDB taxonomy): domain Bacteria; phylum Verrucomicrobiota; class Verrucomicrobiia; order Opitutales; family Opitutaceae; genus Salsuginivita; species Salsuginivita brisbanensis. Next base: position 4,148 of record JAYQOU010000014.1, read on the forward strand.
CGTTGATGATCTTGAAGTTCTCGACGTGATAGTTCGGGTCGGCGCGGAAGGCCAGTTTCACGCCGAAGAGCTTCTCCATGCGCACGAGCAGGTCGGCGTCCTCGCTGCGGAGGCGCTCGAGGATGCTCGGGTGGACGAGGACGCGCAGCGAGTACTCCTTGCCGTCATTGCGCAGCTGGAGGCGGCGGACGACTGAGGACAGCTTGCGCTGGAGCTCGACGGACATGGTCGTGGCGCTCTTGACCATGCCGCGGCCGCGGCAGTACGGGCAGTCGGTGTAGAGGTTGGACGAGAGCGACTCCTGCTGGCGCTGGCGGGTCATCTGCATGATGCCGAGCTGCGAGATGGGCAGGATGTGGTTCCGCGCCTTGTCGGTCGCCATGAGGCTGACCATCTTTTCGTACACCGCGTTGCGGTGCCGGCGCTCCTTCATGTCGATGAAGTCCATGATGATCAGGCCGCCGAGATTCCGGAGCCGGATCTGGCGGGCGATCTCGATGGCTGCCTCGAGGTTCACGGAGTAGATGACGTTCTTCTCGTCGCCGCCCTTCTGGCGGTGCGATCCGGTGTTCACGTCGATCGCGATCAGCGCCTCGGTCTCATCGATGATGATCTCGCCGCCCGAGGGCAGGGGCACCTTGCGCTGGGACGTCTGCTCGATCTGGCGCTCGATGTTGAAGCGCTCGAAGATCGGGATGCTGTCCTTGTAGAGCGCGATCCGGCCGGCTGAACGCTTCGAGACCTGGGCCACGAGACGCTGGGTTCGGGCGTGGTCGTCGGGATTGTCGATGAGCACGCGGTCGATCTCCTCGGTGAGGAAGTCGCGCACGGTGCGCTCGACGAGGTCGGGCTCCTGGTAGAGGCAGGCGGGGGCCTTCTCGCTCTGGATCCGGGCCTGGATGTTGGCCCAGGTCTTGAGCAGGAGGTGGAGGTCGCGGACGAAGTAACGGGCCTTCTTGCCCTCGCCGGCGGTGCGGACGATGACGCCCATGCCCTCGGGGATGGTGAGCTCGTTGACGAGCTGCTTGAGACGCTGGCGCTCGCGCGAGTCCTCGATCTTGCGCGAGATGCCGCACTGGTCGGAGAACGGCATGAGCACAAGGTAGCGTCCCGGCAGCGAAAGGTTGGTCGTGGTGCGCGGGCCTTTGGAGCCGATCGGGCCCTTGGTGACCTGGATGACGATCTCGCTTCCCGGCGGGTACATGCCGGGGATGTCCTTCACGGTGGGCTCGGCCTGGCGTGGGCCGGCGTTGCGCTTGCGGTTGACGCGCACGACCTCGACCGACGAGTCGGCCGCGGCGGGAAGCATGTCCCAGTAGTGCAGGAATGCGTTCTTCGAGTAGCCGATGTCGACGAAGGCGGCCTTGAGGCCGGCATCAAGGTTCTTGATGCGACCCTTGTAGATGCCGCCGACCATGCGGTCGTCGGAATCCCGCTCGATCTCGAACTTTTCGAGGACGCCGTCGACGAGCAGCGCGACGCGCTTCTCGAGGGGCTCGGAATTGATGATCAGCTCGCGGAAGGACGTCTTCTCCTTCTGGAACACGGAGAGAATCTTCTGGAGGAAAGGACGCTGCCGGGCGCGCTCGTCGGCGCCGGCCTTCAGGTTCTTTCGATCGATGGATTCCGCTGGTGCGAGTGGCGGGGGATTGGCGAGTTCGGAGTCGAGATCCCGGTTAGGGTCTGAGGGAGGGGGCGCCGAGGCGCCGGAATCGGGCTGCGTGGGGACGCTCATGATGCGATGCGTGTGGGTTTGGTGTGGGGCACCCAGGCGCAACGGTTGCGGCGCAGGAAATCCCGGCAGAGCGGTCAATATCGCGGGTCGGGACATTCATCATGTGAAGTCCTTTCGGAAGCGATAGACGCTCTGGACCAGTCCTTGCAGCAGACAACAACTGAGCACGAAGGAGCCGCCGTAGCTGATAAAGGGAAGCGGTATGCCCGTTATGGGCACGAGACCTATGGTCATGGCGATGTTCACGAACACATGCACCGAGAAGAGCGCGGTGACGCCGATGGCGAGCAACGTGCCGAACCGGTCGCGGGCGAGGCCCGCAATGCGAATGCCGTTTACAAGGACCAGACTAAACAGGCCGAGAACCGTGAGGCTTCCCAGAAAACCTTTTTCCTCGGCGATTACCGAGAAGATGAAATCGTTGTGCGCGACACCGGAGGGCAGGTAGCCGAGCTGCGCCTGCGTGCCCTGCGTCCACCCCTTGCCGGTGAGTCCGCCGGACCCAACCGAGATCAGGGACTGATTGACGTTCCACGCCGGACCGGTGCCCCGCGGGTCGACGGTCTCCGGCGTGACGAATGTCAGGATCCGATTGCGCTGGTAGTCATGTAGATAGGGCAGGATCGAATGCGGTTCGTACAGGCCGGAGTTCTCCCGGGAGAACGCGTACCCATTCGCCTTCATGTACCCCACATAGCGCCAGAGATCCACGCTGACGACCGCGACCACGAGCAGGAATGCCCCCAAGGCAACCGCGAAAAAGCGCGTCGAAAGCCTGGAGACGTAGAGCATGGAAAAGACCATCGGTGGCAGGACTATCACCGATTTCAGGTCGGGTTGCAGCAAGATCAAGATCATGGGCACACCCACCGCAAGGGCCAATTTACCAAGCACTTCTAGGGATTGGCGGATCGTGCCTACCTTGTTGCGGATCAAGATACTTGCGACCATCAGGATGACGGCGGCCTTGGCTGGCTCCGACGGCTGGATCGAAATGATGCCGAGGTTCAGCCAGCGCTGGGCGCCGCCCCTGATTTCACCGACTCCGGGCGTCAGCACCAGAACGAGCAGCACGAGCGCGGCCATGTAAAACCAGTGGGCGACGCTCAGCCAGAAGCGGTAATCGATCAGCGAGACGCCGACATAGACGGCCCCGCCGAGCAGGAGAAAGGCGAACTGCCTGAACCAGAACTGTGAATACCAGGCCCCGCTCGATGAAAACTGTGCACTGTAGATGAAGAACAGGCCGATGACGCCAAGTGCGGCGATGGCGAGCGGCGTCATCACGTCCCAGCGTCCCCGCGTCGTCGTCTTGAAGACGCTCAGGTAGTCGAGGGGCGAGGCGGGGATCACGGAACCGTAGAGTCAGCGGAGCAGGCGGCAGGGAGCAAGGGCCAAGGGGAATGCGGTGGGCGGACGAATTTCAGGTATCAGAGCCCGGGAGTGCGCCTGTGATTCCGAACAATTCGCGCGCCAGGCAAGATTCGATCGAGCCTCCCGCCGAGGCAAGCTGGGCGTGGCCCCTTAAAGTCTTAGATTCGGCCACCCTTGTGTTCCATGGCTGGCTCCGCAGGTTTCCCGTCGGCCTTCACGACGAGTGCCGCAGTACCATGGCTCGCGGCGCCAAGAGCGGTCCAGAAAATGACGGCGCCCATGGGGCCCTCGAGCACGACTCCGAAGCAGGCGCTTGTGAAGAGCACCCAACTGACGCTCCACCAGCCGAGCACGGGAAGCGCGGCATCGTCGTAGCGAACGACACTGACCAGAAGCCACGTTCGGCGCACCATCGCGGCCGTGAGAAAGAGAAACGCGGCAAGGCCGACCAGGCCCATCCGCCCGAATGCCGTGAATGCGATGCTGTGCGGGCTCCGCGCGGAGAAGTCGCCCTGCATCGCGATATTGTAGTTCTGTATGAAGCGCGCGGCGAGGTCGTGTCCGAAGCCGAGACCCAGCGCCGGATTTGCCGCCCAGGCCTCGTCCGCGACGGATCGCCACCAGATGAGGCGGAAGCGGTTGTTGTCGCCCACGAAGGCTCGATCCTCGCTCTCGTAGGTCCGGGTGCCGGTGACGTCGGCGATCGACACGATGTGCTCGTACATCGCGAAAAGTCGGCTCTGGCGGACGTCGGTCGCGCGAACCACCGCGAGGAACGCGAGCACGCTGATGCCGGCGGGAATCAAGATTGCCTGGAGTCGCCATGGCTCCCAGCGGCGCGCCAGCGCCCACCATCCGCAGGTGACGGCCAGGCCGACCAGCGCCGCGCGCGAGGAGTCGATCATGAAGACGACGGCATATCCTGAGGCGGCCGCCATTCCGCGCAGGGCGGGCGTCCACGAGCGCACCGTCTGGAAAAGGAAGAAGCCGGCAAACAGGTAGGCGGCCACGAGGTCGTCCTTGTAGAAGAGCAGAGGTACTCCGCGGAAGGACAACCGGGTGAGGAATGTATCGGGCAGCCTAGAGTAGATCAGGTAGCTGAGCGGCAGGGCCAGACACGCGGCAAGGAGTGCGCGACGCAGGACCCGCGCGGAGGCGTCGTGCCTCACCAGTGCCTGGGCGATGAAGAAGAAGGCCGCATAGTAGATCGTCGCATAATCGCGCAACGCGTCGAAGCCGTAGTTGCGATAATCGAACACGATGCGGACCGTGCCGGCGATTATCCAGGCGAGTACGGCGAGATTCAGGCTGTCGCGCCGGATTCCCGGCACCTGCTTGCGCGCCATCCGCACGATCAGTACGGAACTGAAGACAATGAGGCCCGCCTCGGCGGGCAGCAGAGGGAACCAGGAGGTGAGGACCCATTGCGCGAACCCGCGGTTTCCCAGGATGTACCCGACAAGCAGGCCCGCGAGCATCCAGGCGTCCGGCAGCGGCCCCCGGATCCACTCAGCAGCGAGCCAGAGCGCCAGAAGGGCGCAAAGCCAGGCGAGCCCATAGCTCTCGTTGGCAACGTCCCAGGCAATGACGAGCGCGAGTCCGATCCCGACAAGCGAGGCGATCCAGAGCCGCAGTCGGGGATTCATGGTCCGACTCCATGTCTGCGCCGGCCTTTTTCAATGCTGGAACCGACTCGCGTCTTCTTGCACCGGGTGCGCTCAAGCGCTCGAATCCCCCGATGCGCAGTGGCTCCACGCCCGTCCACCCGGATCCCGGCGACGCCGGCGAGGATGTCCGCGGCACGGGCCGGCTGCGCCGGGTCTGGCTGACGGCAGGTGCCTCGCTTGCTGGGCGCGCAGCGGGGATCCTCGTCACCCTCGTCACAATTCCGCTGACACTGCGCCACCTCGGACCGGAACGCTACGGGCTCTGGATCGCCATTGTCTCAACCTCGAGCCTGCTTGCATTCGCTGATCTGGGCCTTGGCTACGGGCTGCTCAACCGTTCCGCGGCTGCGTTCGGTACCGATCGTCCGGAGTCCGTTCGCCACTTTGTCTCGAATGCATTTCTGATGCTCGGAGCGGTGGCGCTGGCGGGCATTGCACTCATTGCCGGCGCTGCCGGTTTCCTTCCCTGGGGAGCCTGGTTCCCGGGAACAGACCCGGCGGTCACCGCCGAATGCGGCCGTGCGGTTCTCGTCCTCGCGGTGGCCTTCATGGTCGGCCTTCCGTTCACGATCTGGCAGCGGACGCTCGGCGCGGCGCAGCGCGGGTACTGGAATCCACTCGGTGACCTGTTGGGAGCTGTGCTGTCGCTCGGGTTGCTCCTCGCAGTGATTGCCAGGGGGGGAGGGCTCGTTGCACTTGCGGGGGCGGCTGCCGCAGGTCCGCTTGCAGCCGCGCTGGGCGGATGGTTGAGCGTGTTCGTCTGGGCCCGGTCGGATCTCCGTCCACGTCCCTCCGACTGGAATGCGTCAACCGCACGATCGCTCATGGGCGAAGGCGCGTGCTTTTTCGTACTACAGCTATCCGCGCTCGTACTGGTTTCCGGCAGCTCGCTGATCCTGCTGCATCGGGTCGGGGCTCAGGAACTGGCCGAGTACAGCATCGTCGCGAAGCTGTTCCAGCTTGGCCCCCAGTTGGCGACATTGCTCTTTGCCCCACTTTGGCCCGCCTATGGCGAGGCACTCGCGCGGGGGGACGTGCGTTGGGCGCACGCGACGCTGCGGCGTTCGGTGTTTCTGAGTGCCGGCCTGGGCATAGGGGTGGCCGTCCTCCTGTCCGTGTTTGCTTCCCTGATAATTCGGCTTTGGACCGGTCTTGCCTTCGAGCCGTCGCCCGCCCAGCTGGCGGGGCTGGCATAGGCGATGGCGCTCGGCGGGGTCACGACGGGCATTTACACCTATCTAAACGCCAGCCGATTCCTGATCGGCCAGGCGTGGCTGGCGGGAGCGCAGGTGATGATTGCTCTCACGCTGGCCTGGATGTTCGCGGGACGCTGGGGCAGTGCCGGTGTCGCGCTCGGACTGGCGCTTGGGTACCTCTTCGTGATCGTGCCCGCGCAGGCCGTGATCGTGCCGAGAATTCTCGCTTCCCAGCGAATGAATGGCTGACGCCGCCGTGCCCCATGACTTCTGTGCGCACTCGAATACGATTCTGGCTCGGCTACTGGCTGCCGGCCTGGGTGCATGCGGTCCTTGCGCCGAGACCGGTACTCCAGTCGGTCCGACAGCCGCGCGTCCTCGCGGTCCTGCTTCCCGAGCACCTCGGCGATGTGGTCATGACCGAGCCCCTGCTTCGGGCGATGCGGCTCGGCTATCCGGAGGCGCGCCTGATCGTGGCGGTGCGGCCCTTACTCTCGGCGTTCGTTGCAGAGTGTCCCCATGTGTCGGAAGTCCTGCAATGGAAGCCCGGCGCCGCGGAGGCGCGAAGCCTTGCCGCACGGCTCCGTGCCGCGGGCTGCGATCTGGTCGTCGTGCCGCGCGCGGACCCGGACTTCGGGTGGGCGGCAGTGGTCGCGATGCTGTCGCGAGCTCCGAGGCGGATCGCGCTCACCGATGAATCTGGAGGCTGGGGATCGATCCGCAGGATCCAGTGCCGGCCGTTCTTCACCGAGTGCGTGAGGGCCAGTGCCGACGAGCCTCATGAAGTGCGCCGAAGGCTTTCCATCGGCCGCGCCCTGCATCTTCCGGATGTGGATGCTTCGCCAGTTTCCTGGGTCGCCGTGGTGGATTCGAAGCGGTCGGTCGCGCTGATTTCATCGGCACCCGATGGAGCAATCCCGGTCGCGTTCGGCATCGGGGCATCGACCGGCGCGCGCCGGTGGCCACCCGAGCGGTTCGCAAAGGTGATCGACACGCTTTCCAAACGAGCCCCGATTTTCCCCGTTCTCATCGCCTCGCCCGAAGAACGAGACCTTGTTTCCGAGGTGGTCCGAAAGGCGCATTGCCCGGTGCATTTCCTCGAGAATCCAACCCTGCTCGAGTCGGCGCGCCTTTTGGCGGGCTGTCGGGTTTTTGTCGGCAATGACAGTGGGCCGGCGCACATAGCGGCGTCCGCTGGAAACCGGGTGCTGGTTGTCTCCGCGCATGCATCCGAATCGAAGGGAGTCCACGAAAACGACCCTGCGAAGGTTCGGCCCCTGGGCGGGGAGGTGGTGGTTGTCAGGCCTGTGACCGCAGCAGGGCCGGGATGTCGACATGGCTGCAACGAGGCGCGTCCCCACTGCATCCTTGGAATTTCCGTCGGCGACGTCGTCGAGCCGGCACTGCGCCTGCTCGCCGGGTCGAAGGCGGAGCGTGACGCCAGTTAGACTATGAGCACACAGCCTGAAGTTTCGGTCCTGATTGTCGCCCATGACCCGGGACGCTTCCTGGAGCCGGCGGTGGCAAGCGTGCTCGGTCAGACTCACCGTGACCTTGAACTTGTGTTGCTCGACAATGGATCGTCGGACGACGCCGTTGACCGGCTGGCAGCGACAATTGGAGATCCGCGTTTCCGGATCATCCGTGAGCCGGTGAATCTCGGAATCGCGGCCGGGATCAACCGGGCGTTTGGCGAGTGCGGCGGACGCCTGGTTGCCGTGATGGACCAGGATGACGTGTGCCTGCCGGGGCGCCTCGCGAGCCAGGTTTCCTGGCTGCGCGGGCACGCGGAGTCGGGTGGGATCGCTTCGCGAACCCGGCTGATCGATGACGAGGGGAGGGAAATCGGCGGCGACTTCACCCTGCATCAGCCTGCCGAGCACCTTGTGTTCACCGCCTACTCACAGGCGGCAAACTTCGGCTCGCACCTGTTTCGTCGTGAGGTCCTCGAGGCCTTTCCACGCCGGAAGGAGTTCCCCTTCAGCAGCGATTTTGACTTCGTGGCGCGAGTATCGGAACGCTGGTCGGTCGGCGCACTCCCGGAAGTGCTCTTTGAGTACCGGGTTCATGCGGGCCAGGCCACCCGGGTGCATCGGCGGGAACAGATCGCTGCGGAGGGCGTGATTCGAATCCTCACCGCATGCAGGCGTGCGGGAAGAGCGGAGCCGATCGAGCGGGTGCCGGAGTGGCTTGCGGAGTTCCTGCACATCGGGAGTGCGGCTGATGTCCACCGGGCGATCGCCGGGCGATGCCTCTCCCTAGGCGTGCCGACACTTGCCGCGTACCATGCCCGTAGGCAGGTGGGCGCCGAGCCCGGAACCCGCAGCTTTGTCCGCGGGCTCTCGATCCTCAGGCGGGCGGTGCGCCTCGATCCGGCCAACGCCGCCTACGCCGTGCGCCTTTTCTTCACCGGCCCGCTGCGGACCCACGGACTCGCTCCTTGGCCTGCAGGGGCAGGTTCAGCTGCGGCGCGTTGAGGCGTACTTGAGCTGCCAGGACACGATCCGGTAGCAAGCGAGCAGGGTTCCGGCCAGGGCACCGTACCGGAGCCGAAGGTAATGCCACTGGGTGCCTGTCCGAAACGGCGATTTCGGCGACCGGAACACGCCTTCCCAGGTCCGTGGCACGCTTTGGGAAGCGAGGAGTGCGCGGATGGACCTTGGCCGCTCACGATAATTGACGAGCTTCGCGCGGCATTGACTGGAAAGCAAGATGTCGAAACCGGCGCGCCTTGCGCACAGGCAATATGCGGTGTCGCCATAGTAGTGCGGAAAACGCCCGGCGTCCGGGAATCCGATCGTCTCCCAGACCGCGCGGGGCAGGGCGACACAGAAGCCGCTGAGCCCGTCCACGGGCATATCATGGTGAGCGCCGGAAACCTCGGATACAGCCAGGCGACCGATGAACGCGGTGGTCACGGGTCGCGAATCCTCAGCGGCGGTGCAGGTTGCACCAACGAGCGCAGGGGTGCCGCCTTGGCAGCGTTGCATGAGAGTCGCAAGCGAGCCCTTTTCTGGGAGACAATCGTCATTCAGCCAGATAACGGAGGAGGCCCCGTTGCGGTCGGCCTCGGCCATGCCCGCGCGAATCGCGCCAGTCCAATAAAGGTCGCCGCTTCCCCCAAGCAGACCCACCTGCGGAAACTCTGACCGAATCGCCGCCGCAGTGCCGTCGGAGGAGCCGTCGTCGACCACAAGCACGCGGCAGTTCCCGAAAGCGGGGTCCTGCTCGAGATGGCGCAGGCAGCCGAGCGTCATTGCACGTCGATTATGCGCGGGGATCAGAATCCAGGGTTGCGCCATTTGCCGGTCGGAACACTGGGAGTGTGAACTCGCGGACACAACTCCCGGCTCCTTTTGCTTTGCCCCGTTTGCAGCCGGTACAAGATTCGCGCCGCCGTGTCCCTGACACTCGCCCTGTCCACCCTCTGCGAGAACCCGTCGTGTCGGACGGGCCTGAGCACGTTCTTCCGGGAGTTCGTGGCGGCGGGGCTTCGCCAGCGGCCGGATGTCCACTGGATCGTATTTGCCGGGCGGGATGATCATTGGCCGATCTCGGATCAGCGCGTGCGGCTGGTGAGGGACTATTCCTCAAACGACCGCCTGGTGTCGCGGCTCTGGGCGGACCATTTCCTCGTGCCGCGGGCTGCCCGGAACCTCGGGGCCGATGCGTTGCTCACGGTTGGCTTTCATCCACTCAGGGACGCTGGCCTTCCGGTCATCATGCACGCGTTCTCCGTGCACCACCAAAGCGCACCGGGCGGTTTGCGGGCGTGGTATCGGCGATGCGCCATGGAGCGTGGCCTGCGTCGCGCCCGACTCGTCATCGCGAACTCACAGTGGACACTCGAGCAGCTTGGGCGTGAGGAAGGAAAGGCGATCGTGAGCCACGAGGGACTGGATTCCACGCGATTCAATCTCGATGGGGCGAAATCGATTTCGGGACTCCCGGAAGAATACTTACTCTGGGTCGGGAACTTCTATGCCTACAAGCGGGCCGACCGGGTGCTGACTTCCTATGCCAGGCTGGCCCCGGAACTCCGTGACCGTCTTCCCCTTGTCCTTGCGGGGGGCGATTGGCAGGGCGGCCGCGGCCAGGCCGAGGCTTTGTCCAGGGATCTTGGCGTCGCTGACCAGGTTCGCTTCCTGGGATGGGTTACGGACGAATCCTTGCCGGCACTTTACCGAGGTGCGCGTGCACATGTGGTCTCGTCCTCGGAGGAAACCTTCGGAAGGAGCATCGTCGAGGCCATGGCCTGCGGGTGTCCGTGCGTATTGCAGGACCTCCCAGTCTTCCGTGAGGTCGCGGGACAAGCCGCGTTGTTTGTCGATTACGAGGATGCGGATGCGGGGGCCGAGGCGATGCGGCGGATTGCAGAAGACGATGGGCTTGCATCGAGCCTCCGCGAGGCGGGCATCGAGAGGGCCCGCCTGTACAGCTGGGATGTCGTAGCCCGCGAGCGGATCGCCGCAATCGAGAGAGCTCTCGCGGGATGAGCGGGGCAAATGGTGGCCGAGGGAGGTGCCGTTCCGTCTGTGAAATGGAGTTTCATCCCTGTCGAATGGGGTGTTTGATGACCCGAACCGGGGATGCGCCCCATTTGAATCCGTGACTTCGTCCCGCAAAGCCTCCCTCTCAGCTGCGATGCTCTGCGCGCTCGCTGGCGCGGCGGTCTTTCACTTCTTCGGCAATGCGAACCGCGGCTACATCGACACGGCCTCGCTGTTCTATTGGTGGACGTTCCAGTGGTGGAACGCCGATTCCGAAACGCAGCACGGATGGCTGATCCTGGTCCTGAGCGGCTGGCTGTTCTGGAGAAACCTGGGGATTTCCGATCGTCGATTTCCGAATGCCGAATTCAATCGGCAATCGGCAATCGGCAATTGGCATTCGGTGGCCGCCATGCTCGCCGGCCTCGCGCTGCACGTGGTCGGCTACGGGGTGCAGCAGGCCCGGATCTCCATCATCGCGCTGCTGCTGTTCACCTGGGGAGTGCTGCGTCTTGCGGGTGGCCGCCGGTGGGGAAGCGCCTCGGCATTCCCACTCGCGTTCCTGGTCTTTGCCATTCCGATGAACGTGCTCGATTCGCTCGGCTTCTGGCTGCGCCTCGGGGTTATCGATGCGACGGCACTCATGGCGCAGGCTGCCGGCATAGGCGTGCTTCAGAGTGGCACGCAGCTGCTGGCTCCCGACGGAAGCTACCAGTACGACGTCGCCGCGGCGTGCTCGGGTGTCCGTTCGCTTATGGCGCTATCGGCCCTGTCCCTGCTCACCGGGTACCTGAGCTTTCGCTCCTGGTGGCGTCGGGGCCTACTCCTGCTGCTCTGCTTCCCGCTTGTCTATGTCGGCAATGTTGCGCGCATAGCCTCGATCGTCTTCGCGGCCGACATCGCTGGCCAGGTCTGGGGCGAGCGCGTTCACGACATCATGGGCTACGGGGTGTTTGTCATCGTGCTGGGCGGCGTATTTGGCGCGGGTCGCCTGCTCGAGATGTTTGCGCCGGAGAAATCGGTGGCAGCCGCGGACGTTGGTTCGGCGCAGGACGCGGATCCCGCTACTCAAGCCGCTGGCCACGACCGTCGGTTGGCTAGTGCGATGGTTCCCGCCGTTTTCGTTGCAATCCTCTGTGCCGCGGAACTGGCCCTGCTGGCCTGGATGGCAGGCCTGCCGCCCCGGGGTCGCGTGGGAGTCACCCTCGCATCAGACGGACTCAACCCGGTTGCCCTGCCGGGCGTGCTCGCGGGTGAGTGGTTCGGGCGCCAGGTCGAGGTCACCGATGTCGAGCGCGAGATCCTTCCACCGGATACGGGATTTTCGCGCAAACAGTATGTGCCGCTGAGCAATCCCTCTCTCGCGGTGTTCCTTTCCATCGTGCTCAGCGGGCGTGACCGTACCTCCATTCACCGGCCCGAGCTCTGTCTGGTCGGCCAGGGCTGGACGATCACTGGCACCGGACGTCAGCAGTTCCGGCATCCGGCCACGGGGGAGACATTCGAGGCAACCCTTCTGAATGTCCGCCGGGAAATCGTGACCCCAACAGGCACCGAGACCATCCCCCAGGTCGTGGTCTACTGGTTCGTGGCGGGCGATGCCGTCGTGCCCTCACACTGGACCCGGGCCGCACACGATGCGTTGAATCGCCTCTTCCGGTTTCGCGCCGATCGCTGGGCTTATGTGCTCATGCAGACGGATGCTCAGGACGGGGAACAGGCCGCCGTGCAGCGAATGCAAACGGTTCTGAATCATTCACTTCCGGCATTCCAGCCGCCTTTCGGCAATGACACCGGTGCCTGAGGCCTGCCCTGAAATGGTCTGTTCATCGGAACTTGAGGTTTCGTCCGGGTGACCTAGGTTCGCCGGCCTTGACCACAGCAATTGCAGCCGTCGACACCACGCTGCTCGCCGCTGTCGCGCCGGTGGACTGGTCCATTTCCCTGGCGCTCGTGTTCGGTGGCCTCGTGGGCTTCATCATTGTTTGGATTTTCACGCGGCAGACACGTCGCGCCGCCCATGACCAGGCCTCCGAGCTGCTTCAGGTTGCCCGGCGCGAGGCGGCGGTGGCGGCCGAGGAGGTGAAGCAGCGGGCGGAGGAGGAACTTCTGAAGAAGCGGGCCGAAGCGAACCGGGAGTTCGACCGCCGCGAGATCGAGACCGATGTTCGCCTGCGCGAGATCCGGTCGCACGAGGAATCGCTGGCGATGCTCGACTACCAGTTCGAGCAGACGCAGCAGCGACTGGCCCGCGAGGACGCCGCGCTGAAGCAGGCCCGCGACGCGATGCGAAAGCTGTCCCGCACACTGCGGGAGAGGCTCGAGGGTGTGGCCTCGATGGACGGCGAGGAGATCCGCAAGGCTCTGCACGAGGAGGTCGTTTCCGAGTGCGAGGACGAGCTGCGCGCGCTGCGCCGGGAGATCCTCGGGCGGTCCGAGCAGGACATCCAGAACGAGGCGAAGCGCATGTTGATCGCCTCGATGCAGCGGATGGCGAGCCGCCCCAACAACGACATCACCGCGACGATCGTCCACCTGCCGAACGAGGAGATGAAGGGCCGCATCATCGGGAGGGAGGGGCGCAACATCAAATCGTTCGAGGCGGCGACCGGGGTCACGCTGCTGATCGACGAATCTCCGCAGCTCGTGCTCATTTCATCGTTCGACCCGGTTCGGCGCGAGGTGGCGAGGATCGCGCTCGACGGGCTCATCAAGGACGGTCGCATCCATCCCGCGACGATCGAGGAGTTCGTAAAGCGGGCCGAGGAGGAGATCGACCAGAGCACGCAGCAGGCGGGCGAGGAAGCCGTGCAGCGCCTCGGGATCAACGGACTGCACCCGGAGGTTATCAGGCTGCTCGGCCGGCTGAAGTATCGTTTTTCCTATACCCAGAACGTGCTCGACCACTCGATCGAGGTCGGGTTCCTCGCCTCGATGCTCGCCAGCGAGATCGGGCTCGAGCCGGCCGTCGCGAAGCGGGCCGGGCTGCTGCACGACATCGGGAAGGCGGTCGACGGCGAGCGCGAGGGCAGCCATGCGCTGATCGGCGCTGAGTTTGTGCGCAGGCACGGCGAGACGCCGATTGTGACGAACGCGATCGCGGCCCACCACGAGGAGGTGAAACCGGAGTCGGTCTATGCCGGGCTGGTCATCCTTGCCGACACGATCTCGGCCGTGAGGCCGGGGGCGCGGGCGGAGTCGATGACGAGCTACCTGCAGCGCCTCGAGCGCCTAGAGAAGCTCGCGATGGAAATGGAAGGCGTGCAGCAGGCGTTCGCGATCCAGGCGGGCCGCGAGATCCGGGTGGTCGTCTCGCCGCGAAATGTGACCGATGAAAAGGCGGCGGACATCGCGCGGCAGCTCAGGCGCCGGATCGAGGAGGAACTCCAATACCCGAGCACGATCAAGATCACGGTCATCCGCGAATCGCGTTTTACCGAGACGGCCACTTGAGTTGTAAGCGTCTAAGCACTAAGGGAGTAAGCCGCACGCTTCTTCGCCTCGCCAATCCTTCCCCCCTTACGGCTTACGCCTTATCACTTACCCCTCCAGCCAGCCCATGCCCGACCCGAAGATCCTCGATACCTTTCCGAATCCTGCTCCTGAGCGCGACTATTTGATCGAGCACACGCACCACGAGTTCACGTCGCTCTGTCCGATGACGGGCCATCCGGATTTTGCGACGATCTCGGTGCGTTACATTGCTGACCGCAGGTGCGTGGAGCTGAAGTCGCTCAAGCTCTACTTCCACGCCTTTCGCAACGAAGGAATCTTCTTCGAGGCGGCCACCAACCGGATCTGCGACGACCTCGGTAAGCTGCTCAAGCCGCGAAGCCTGACGATCACCGCCGACTGGAAGGCGCGGGGGGGATTCACCACCCGGGTAACAGTGGAGTGGAAGCGTCCGCGAGGGCGATGATGTCACGTATTACGTGACAATTCACCCGGTCCCGGGGGGTGTCGGGGATGTGGTCGGACGAAGAGGCGTGTCCGCAGATGTCGCGGATTCGATCCGATGGGCTATCGGTGAACCAGTGGCAGACACTCCAGGAGAAGATGCTTCGAATCCGCGTTGATCGGCGCAATCTGCGGATAATCGCTGGCGACTGAGCGCAATTCTGGATTCAGGGAGTCCGATAGATCTGGATCCCGGCTTTGGGCTCAGCATTCTGGGCACGGCCACAAGGCGACACATGAGAAGTTCCTATGGTGCCCGTTTGGTCCTCGGATCGCTCGCTATGATTGTGTCGGCGGGATCGGCACTTGCCCAGTCCTCGGTCTGGAAGGTCACGAGCGGGATCAATGTCGTCTATCTCGGGGGAACCTGTCACGTGCTGCGGCCGCAGGACTACCCGCTGCCCGCGGAGTTCGACGCGGCCTACGCGGCCAGCCGCGAGCTGTATTTCGAGACCGACCTGGCGGGCATGATGAACCCGGCGACGCAGCAGCGGATCCTCGCTCGTGGCATGTTCACGGATGGGACCACCCTGGACCGCGTGCTTTCCCCCGAGGCGTGGCAGGCGGTGCAGGCCTACAGTGCGCGCGCGGGCGTTCCCCTTTCTGCTGTCAGCCGCATGCGCCCGTGGATGTACACCGTGGCAATCGCTTCAGTCGAGATGCAGAAGCTCGGAATTACGCAGGAAGGCGTGGATGTTCACTTTTTCCAGCGGGCTGTGCAGCAGGGGAAGGCAACGCGCGGCCTGGAGACGCTTGATGCGCATCTCGACTATCTGGCAGGTCTCGGTGCCGGTCACGAGAACGAGATGATCCTAAGCTCGCTGGAGGAACTCGGGGAGCTGCCGGAGATGTTCGGTGCGATGCTCGCGGCCTGGAAAACGGGCAATGTCGAGGAGATCGAAGAGAGCATGCTCGCCGACATGCGTGAGGAATTTCCCTCGGTTTACGAGGAGCTCATCGTGGAGCGTAACCGCAAATGGCTGCCGGTGATTGAAGGCATGTTGTCGACTGAGCCGACCGAGTTGGTCCTTGTCGGTGCGGCCCACTTTGCCGGTCCCGATGGACTGCTCGCTGCGCTCCGGGCGAAAGGCTTCGAAGTGGAACAGGTGGTGGCAGGACCGGCTGCCGCAGCCATCGGCGGCTCGAACTGAGTTCAGCCGACGCACCGAGCCGGTGCGCACTACCTGGCGGGCGCAGAATTCAGCGCTGCGATCACCTGAGAGTGGATCGCCGGACCTGCTGCGACGATGGAGCTGCCCTTGACCGGGTCCTTGCCCTGCCAGTCGGTGATCACGCCGCCGGCGCCGCGCACCACGGGGATCAGCGCGAGCAGGTCCCAGGGGTTCATGACAGGGTCACAGGCGATGTCGGCATTGCCGCAGGCAAGAAGCAGGTAGCTGTAACAGTCGCCCCAGGTATTCAGATCCTGAACGCGGCGTGAGAGCGCTTCAAAAGCAGTGCCATTCTGGTGCCGTGACGGACTATGAGTGCTAGTCGTCAGCAGTAGAGCATCCTCGATCTTCGTGCAGGGCCGCAGGCGGACAGGCTTGCCGTTGAGTGTCGTGGTCTCGCCGTCTCCGACTACGAGCTGGTTGAGCACCGGCTGATTGATGCAGCCGAGCACGGGCTGCCCGCGGTGGAGCAGGGCGATGAGCGTGCCCCAGAGCGGCACGCCCGCGACGAACGCGCGTGTGCCGTCGATCGGGTCGAGCACCCAGACCCATTCCGAATCCGTGCGGTCGGGTCCGAACTCCTCACCCAGGATTCCGTGGTCGGGAAAGCGCTTCGCGATTGCCTTGCGCATGAGTTCCTCTGCGCCGCGGTCGGCCTCGGTCACGACGGTGCGGTCGCGCTTCAGCTCAACCGGAATATCGGGATTGCGGTAGCGCGGGCGGATGAAATCGCCGCTGAGCGTGGCGAGTTCCTCCAGGAAAGCGCGAAAGGGTGCCGGATCCACGCAGCGAGAAATGCCCGTGAAACCGGAGGAATACACGGAAAAACTCCGTCCGCCCGTGCCGGCTCCGCGCCAGCCTTTCGATTGCCCAGGCGGTGTGTGCGTGTTCGATTCCTGCCGTGGGCAACTCCTGGATCGACCAACGGATTCACTTCATCGATTTCGAGGGTAATGCCGGCTCGGGAATAATCGAATACGGCGTGGTCACGATCGTTCAGGGCAGGATCGAGCAGGTCCGGACCCGATTGTGCGGTGCCACTGGTTCGATTTCCCTTAAGGACACCGACGTGCATGGGATTCGCGAGGAAGCCGTGCGCGGGGCTGCGCCGATCGCGGATGATTGGGAATTCTTTGCCGGACTTCGGGAGACTGGTCCGCTGGCTGCCCATTTTTCCGGTGCTGAACATTCGCTGATCAAGTCGGTCTGGCCGTATCCCCGCGCTTCCCCTGATTTCGTTCGACCCGGCGAGAAGATCGTGGACTGGGGCCCCTGGGTCGATTCCGCGCGGCTCTATCCTCAACTAAGCGGAGACACGGGTCCGGCCGGGCTTGAGGAGGTCGTGCTCCGCTGCGGTCTCAAGAAGGAATTGACCGGGCTGGCGGAGCGACGCTGCCCGGCCGGCCGGCGCCGCTATCATGCCGCGTTGCACGACGCGCTGGCCGGCGCGCTCGTGCTACTCAGGCTTGCACGAGACCCGCGTGCTGCCGCGCTGAGCACCGCGCAATTGATCGCCCTAAGTACGCTGGATCCGGGGAAGCGAGACGCGCTCAACCAGCGCGAGCTGTTCTGAGACGTTGTTCCCGGCGCAAGGCCCGCATCAGTTCACCTTGCAAGGTAGGGAAAGCGCGACACCAGGGCGATGACGCCTGCCTGAAAGGCTTTCCGGGCGCTTGCGAGAAGGGTCGTGCGCTGGTCCGGCGTGAGCGTCGTCCAATTCTTCTCGAGTTCGTGGAGGTCGACGGCGCAGGCCGCCAAGCCGATGCTCCCGATCGCCCCGCGCAGGGCATGAATTTCCCTGGTGATCGCTTCCGGCCCCCCCTCCTTTTGATCGACGGCTATGAGTCGGGTTCCGACGTCCTTCGTGAGAAGGGAGAACATCTTCCGGGCTCCCGAAATATCCTCCTCGCCTTCGAGGTCGGCGAACCACTGGTCCGCCATGGCCGATTCGAGGATGGGAGGCTGGTTGCTCACGAGTCCAGATTTGCGCGGGCAAGCGAACGAATCCAGCCCGGGAAAGGCGTAACTGCCATGCGTAGATCAATGTGCGGGAACGGACAAGTTGGCGCAGGATTGCCCACGTCGAACCACCATATTGGCCCAGTGTGGCACGTGTAATTGGCCCTTCCGCTGGGTAATGTCCCGGACGGCGGCTGGTGCGGCATATGCGAAGGAGGGGAGAGCCATGGATCCCTCGAAGCTTACAGTCATGTCCCGCCAGGCGGTAACCGATGCCCAGTCGCTGGCCCGGCGGCTCCAGCACAACGAGGTCGACGCGTGGCACGTGCTATCCGCGCTGCTGACGCAGGAGAACGGGATCGTTCCGGGATTGCTCGGAAAGATGAACATCACGGCCTCAGCCGTGCAGCTCGCGGTCGATCGCGAGCTTGAGCGGATTTCCAAGGTGAGCGGGAACGTCGATGCCTCTCGGGTGTATGTGACCCAGGCCGTCAACGAGGCGCTCACGAAGGCCGAGGACGAGGCCAAGGCACTCAAGGACGACTTCGTTTCGGTGGAACACCTCTTCCTGGGTCTGCTGGAAACAGGAAAGCCCGAGGGGCTGAAGAAGCTGTTCAAGAGCTTCGGGCTCGATCGGGCCGCCGTGCTCAAGACGCTGAAGGAGGTCCGGGGAGCCCAGCGGGTGACGACCGACAATCCCGAGGCAACCTACCAGGCCCTGGAAAAATACGGCGTCGACCTTGTGGCCCAGGCACGGAAGGGGAAGATGGATCCGGTGATCGGTCGCGACGAGGAGATCCGCCGTACCATCCGTATCCTTTCGCGCAAGACCAAGAACAACCCGGTGCTCATCGGCGAGCCGGGCGTGGGCAAGACGGCGATCGTCGAGGGCCTCGCCCAGCGCATCCTCCGGGGCGACGTTCCCGAGGGACTGAAGGACCGCACCATCTTCGCGCTCGACATGGGGGCGCTGGTCGCGGGCGCCAAGTACCGCGGCGAATTCGAGGAGCGGCTCAAGGCCGTGCTCTCCGAAATCAAGCAGGCGGAAGGCCGCATCATCCTCTTCATCGACGAGCTGCACCTGATCGTCGGCGCCGGGAAGACCGAGGGGGCGATGGACGCCGGCAACCTGCTCAAGCCGATGCTGGCGCGCGGGGAGCTGCACTGCATCGGCGCCACGACGCTCGACGAGTACCGCAAGCACATCGAGAAGGACGCCGCGCTGGAACGGCGGTTCCAGCCCGTGATCGTGGACCAGCCGACGGTCGAGGACGCGATTTCGATCCTGCGCGGGCTGCGCGAACGCTTCGAGCTGCACCACGGCGTGCGCATCCAGGACAACGCGCTTGTGAGCGCCGTCACACTTTCCAACCGGTACATTTCCGACCGGTTCCTGCCCGACAAGGCGATCGACCTCGTCGACGAGGCGTGCGCGATGATCAGGACCGAGATCGACTCGATGCCGCAGGAGCTCGACGAGCTCACCCGGCGCGTTCTTCGCCTCGAGATCGAGGAAACTGCGCTCGGCAAGGAGAAGGACGAGCCTAGCCGGCGGCGGCTCGAGTCGCTTCGCAAGGAACTCGCCGAGGCACGCGAGAAGGCGAAGGGACTCAAGCTCACCTGGGAAAAGGAGAAGGCGGCGCTGCAGAAGACGCGGCAGCTGCGCGAGGAGATCGACCAGACCCGGCTCGCCATGGAAAAGGCGGAGCGCGATTACGACCTCAACAAGGTGGCGGAGCTCCGCCACGGAAAGCTGCCCCAGCTCGAGGCCGAGCTGAAGCGCCTTGAGAGCAAGGGCCGGAACGAAACCACGCTGTTCAAGGAGGAAGTCTCCGAGGAGGAGATCGCCGAGATCGTCTCGAAATGGAGCGGGGTGCCGGTCACGCGCCTCGTCGAAGGCGAGAAGGAGAAGCTGCTCAGGCTCGAGGAAGTCCTGCATGAGCGGGTCATCGGACAGGACGAAGCCGTCACGCTTGCCGTCGAGGCGATCCTCCGCGCACGCAGCGGGATCAAGGACCCGCGGCGCCCGGTGGGCAGCTTCCTGTTCCTCGGCCCGACGGGAGTCGGCAAGACCGAGCTCGCGAAGACCCTTGCGGAAACCCTTTTCGACACCGAGGCGGCAATGATCCGCATCGACATGTCTGAGTACATGGAGAAGCACAGCGTCGCGCGAATGATCGGGGCGCCCCCGGGCTATGTTGGCTACGACGAGGGCGGCCAGCTCACCGAGGCGGTGCGCCGCCGGCCCTATGCGGTGATCCTCTTCGACGAGGTCGAGAAGGCGCACCCCGACGTGTTCAACGTGCTGCTGCAGGTGCTCGACGACGGGCGCATCACGGACGCCCAGGGGCGCACGGTGGATTTCAAGAACACGATCATCATCCTGACCTCGAACATCGGGTCGCGCTACCTGCTCGAGGGCGTGACCGGAGACACGATACCGGAGTCCGTGCGCGAGAGTGTGTTCGCGGAGCTGCGCAAGGCGTTTCGTCCTGAGTTCCTCAACCGCATCGACGAGACGATTTTGTTCAAGCCCCTGACACTTGAGGAAATCACGAAGATCGTGGACCTGCTGCTCGCCGACCTGAACCGCCGGCTAGCGGAGAAGCGCGTGACGGTGAAGCTCGACGGAAAGGCGAGGGAGTGGGCCGCGGAGAAGGGTTACGATCCCGTCTTCGGTGCGCGACCGCTGAAGCGATTCCTCCAGCGCCAGGTCGAGACCAAGCTTGCCCGAGCGCTCATCGGCGGCGAAATCGCCGAAGGCAGCGGGGTAAAGTTCACGGTCAAGGACGACTCGCTGGCGATGCACTAAAACCACTGATCTTCACTCATTGGCACTGATAGGGCTGAACCAGCTGATCAGTGAGTATTAGTGTGGATTAGTGGTTCTCTTCCTAGAATCCTCGGTACATGGCATCCGAGCCGATCCGTTACTACGACCGCTATGCGAAGGCGGTGAAGATCGAGGCCGTTTACGGCGAGCGCTGGTTGCGGCTGGCCTACGGCAATCCGGTCGGGCGGCTCTTCGTGCAGCTGGTGGCCCGGCGTGCGTGGTTCTCGATGATCTACGGATGGCAGATGAACAAGAAGATCAGCTTTCACCGGATCCTCCCGTTCATCGTGAAGTACAACATCGACGTGGAGGACTTCGTGAAGAAGCCCTGGGATTTCCGGAACTTCAACGAGTTCTTCTACCGCGCGCTGAAGCCGGAGCGGCGTCCAATTGCGTCTGAGCCGGAGTTGGCGGTCTTTCCCGCGGACGGTAGGCATCTGGCATTCCAGGATTTCGAGAGTGCTGAAGGTGTCTACGCGAAGGGCGTCCGCTTCAGCCTGGAAGAACTGCTAGGCGATGCCGAACTGGCGCGCCGATATGCGGGTGGCTCGGTGCTGATCTCGCGCTTGTGCCCGGTCGACTACCATCGGTTCCACTTCCCGGCGGCAGGCGTGCCGGCCGAGTCGCTCCTGATCAATGGTTGGCTGTATTCCGTGAGCCCCATCGCACTGCGGCGAAACATCCGGTACCTCGTGGAGAACAAGCGCATGGTGACTTTGATTGCCTCCGAGCGATTCGGGGCTGTCGCGATGATCGAGATCGGCGCGACGAATGTCGGCAGCGTGCGCCAGAGCTTCGTGCCTGGAAGACCGATGAAGAAGGGCGACGAGAAAGGTCACTTCGCCTTCGGTGGTTCCTGCGTCGTCACGCTTTTCGAGCGCGGCCGAATCCGGTTCGATTCCGACATCGTCGAGCAGACCCGGAACCAGACCGAGACCTATGCGCGAATGGGCGACCGGCTGGGAACGGCGATGCGGACCATCTGATTGCGGATTGGGGATTGCGGGATGCGGATTGAGGTGTGAACAGCGGGACCTTCAACGCCGGGATTGCCGAACCCCGATTCCGCAATCCACAATCCGCATTCCGCAATCATCCTCGCCCGGGTGGTGGAATGGCAGACACGACGGTCTTAGAAGCCGTTGCCGCAAGGCGTACAGGTTCAAGTCCTGTCCCGGGCACCATGCTTCGTCCCGCGGCCGCGGGACTTCGCCGAGGCAGGCGTTGAGCCAGTAGGCTGGGGGGGCGGGGGGTGGGTCGGGGGGGTTGGCCGGCAGGAGGGGTTTATGGTCAAGAAACTGCTCCATACCCGGATGCGTGTGAACGATATCGAGCGCACCGTGAAGTTTTATCAGGACGCGTTGGGCCTGACGATCTCGCGCCGACACACGTCGCCTCGCGGGGCCCAGCTCGTCTTTCTTGCGACGCCGAACAGCGACGAGGAAATCGAGATCTGCCAGTTGCCGAACAGTCCTTCGGTGCAGGTCCAGCCTGACCTGATGCACCTTGCCTTTGAGGTTGCCGACCTCGCCGCGTTCGCGGCGGCCATCGAGAAGAAGGGCTACAAGCTGAGCGACGGACCGACAAAGACCTCGAGTGGCCACACCATCGCATTCATCGACGCCCCGGAGGGCTACGAAGTGGAGCTGATTCAGAAGAGCTGATAGCCGAGGGTGGCGAGGTCGTTCGCCCCGCGCTCCTACCGATAAATCTCCTTCCGATCGCCGATGCGGATGACGATCACCAACAGCCGTCCGTCTTCGATCGCGTAGACGATTCGGTAGTCTCCCTGCCGGATGCGGTAATACTCCTCGCCGGCGAGCTTCACGCAGCCAGGAGGGCGGGGGTCATCGCGCAGCGCGTCGATTCGCGAGAGAATCCGCCGGAGGTCGGCGCTCGGTATGGATCGGACATCCTTCGAGACCGACTTCTTGAACTCGATCTCATAGCTGGCCACGGCGCTTGAGCTCCTTCAGGAATCCATCGTAGCTGATCGTTTTCTCGGCTTTGCGGGAATCGATCGCAGCCAGATCCTCGTGATCTTCCATCAATGTTTGGCGTACCGCCTCATTGACGAGATCCGAAAGGCTGACGTCGGACTCGAGGGACTTGATCCTGAGTGCCTTGTGGAGGTCCTCTTCGAAGTAAACGGTGGCTCGTCTCATAGGCGGACACCTTGACGCTATGACGTCATGACGTCAAGGCGTCGGAGAATCTGCATGAGCCCGCTCCCAACCAAACAGATATTGCTGTGCCAGTCCGGCCAGCGGGCCGAAGTGGGCGCGTCCGAACTGGGAGACCTGTGCGGGTTTCCAGCCGTCGAGTCCGTAGCGACGAGCCATCGCCTTGAGGATCCATGTGTCGACAGGGAAGGCCTCGAGTTTCCCTCCGCCGTAGAGCAGCACGCAGTCGGCAACTTTCTCGCCGACGCCGGGAAGTGTCATGAGCCTCTCCTTGGCCTCCGTGTAGGGCGCATGTTCCGTTTGTTCGAGCCAGCCGGGATTCTCGCGGAGAAAGAGGGCGGTGCGGTGGACATGCCGGGCCCGGAACCCCAGGCGGCAGCCGCGCAAGTCTGACTCGGATATTTCAGCGAGTGCATCCCAGGATGGCAGCGAGTGCACGGGGGTCTGTGCTGCTCCATCTGGATTCGAGTTTGAACCAACCAATTCCTTGCCGTGGCTCTTGGCGACAAGCGCGAGCATCTGCTTGATCTGCACGATTCGCTTGGCGGCGCTGCAGAAGTAGGCGAGCAGGGTCTCGCCGAAAGGCTGTTTCAGCAGGCGCAGTCCGGGAAATCGGGCGACGCAGCGGGCGAGGTGGGGGTCGGTGGCAACGGGCAGGTTCGCGGTCAGCGCGCGGTAGTCGACGGAGCCATTGAAGTAGGGTGGTATCTCCGAGCGCACGTGATCCGCCAGGGATGAGGGAGCACGCCACTGGAGACTTCCTTCCTCGAGTCGAACTTGGGCATGGCAGCCTGCCCAGGTGCCCTGCCAGGAAGTCGCGTCCACCGGGTACCACCGGAACGCCTGCCCGCCATCGAGGACCTCCGACAGGACCCGCGCGTTCGCGGGTGGCGGATTCAGGGGCAGCGGAGACCAATCGATCCAGCAATGACGTGTCATTTTAACCACTTATCCTCACTTATGGGCACTTATCCCAAGCCAGAAAATTTTCAGCGGTTCTCAGATATCCGGCGATATCCGACCTCAACCGGAATTCCCCCGGATTGAATCAGCGAGCAACAGCGTCAATCAGCGGTGAGACGGTTCGGAGCTCGATCCAACTTCCTCCCGGCTCCCTTTCGCACCTCTGCGCCCTTCTGTAGAATCCGGTTCAGCATACCGACAACTGTACTCGGCTCAGCTCAGCATGCGCGCACCATCGGTCGGGTAGTTGATGAACGTTTCCTGGATGGCGTCGTGTATCCGGGCCACCTCGACCTGGATGTCGTCGAGGTACTCGTGCAGGCCGCGGACGATGACTTCGTGGATGACGCTCTGTGCCAGAGTCTTCTCGAGCGCGGCGATGCGCCGCGCGGCCGGGTTATCCATGAGGTGAGGGGCCTCGGCAGTGATGCAGTCGAGCGCGAAGGCTGCGTGGCGCAGCGAATAGCTGATGCTGCGCGGGAAATTATCGTCGAGCATGAGGTAGTCGACCACCCGCTCGAGGTTGAGCTGCCCCCGCCGGCTCTTGCGGAATGCCTCGTAGCCCGAGCAGCTGCGGAGCACCGCCGCCCACTGGACAATGTCGAGCGCGGCGCCGACCGCATGGCGGCTCGGCAGCAGCGTGTAGTACTTCACGTCGATGATGCGCGACGTGTTGTCGGCGCGCTCGAGGTGACGTCCCAACTCGAAGAACCACCAGGTCTCGTTGCGGGGCAGCATGGATTCCGCGATCCCGTAGATCAGCTGGATCTGGCCCTTGATCCGGCTGAGGTATTCCGCCGAACCGATCTGGGCGAACTCCGAGTAGTCGTCCTCCTGGAGCTTCAGGTGAAACGCATTCATCTGCTCCCAGACCTCGCTTGCAAGCTGGTCCCGGATGCACCGGGCGTTCTCGCGCGCATTAGCGATGCAGGACGCGATCGAGCTCGGGTTGCGGCGGTCGAACAGCATGAAGTCGACCACCGTGCGTTCCGATGCCTGCTTGCCATGGGCCTCGTGGAACTCCTCGTCCCCGCCGGAAACGTACACGAGCGGCTCCCACGAGCCGGGGTCGTCAGCCGCCTGGCGCGACTGCAGGTCGAGCACCAGCTGCGCGTTCACGTCGACGATGCGCGCGGTGTTCTCGGCCCGCTCGAGGTAGCGGGCCATCCAGTAGACGAGGTTCGCGACGCGGCTCAGCATTACACAATCACTTTCTCCTGTTCGGCTGGCGTCGGTGCGACTGTGTCGTCGCCGAGCACCCAGGTGTCCTTTGAGCCGCCACCCTGTGAGGAGTTAACGACGAGCGAACCCTTGCGCAGTGCGACTCGGGTGAGGCCGCCGGGCATGATGCGGACTGTCTCGCCGTTCAGGATGTATGGGCGCAGATCGATGTGGCGCCCCTCGATCGCCTTGCCGCACACCACGGGGCAGCGCGAGAGCCCGAGCGTCGGCTGTGCGATGAAGTTGCGCGGATCGGCGACGATGCGCCGGCGGAAATCCTCGATCTGCGCGCGGGTGGCGTGCGGTCCGACCAGCATGCCGTAGCCGCCGGCCTCGTTGACGCTCTTCACGACCAGCTTCGGCAGGTTCGCGAGGATGTGGTCGAGGTCCTTGCGGTCGGAGGACAGGAAGGTATCGACGTTTGGCAGGATGGGGTCCTGATCCAGGTAGAACCGGATCATTCGCGGCACGAAGTGATAGGTGGCCTTGTCGTCGGCCACGCCCGTCCCGATCGGGTTGCAAAGGGCGACGTTGCCCTTGCGATAAGCCTCGAACAGCCCCGGAACGCCGAGGAGCGAGTCCTTGCGGAAAACGGTCGGGTCGAGGAAGTCGTCGTCGACCCGGCGGTAGATGACGTGCACCGGGGCGAGACCGTCGGTACGCCGCATGAACACGCGGTCGTTCTCCACCACGAGGTCGCTGCCTTCGACGATCTCGATGCCCATCTGGCGCGCGAGGAAGTTGTGCTCGAAATAGGCCGAGTTGAACACGCCCGGGGTGAGCAGGACGACGGTCGGCTCAGGCACATGCTCGGGGGCGAGGTGCAGCAGCAGGGAGAGCAGGTCGTTCGGATAGGTCTCGACCGGCCGCACCTGGTAGTTGCGGATGAGGTTCGGGAAAACCCGCTTCATGACCTGCCTGTTCTCGAGCACGTAGGAGACGCCGGAAGGCGTGCGCAGGTTGTCCTCGAGCACGCGGTAGGTGCCGTGTTCGTCGCGAACCATGTCGGCCCCGTCGATGTGGACGAACAGCCCGCGCGGAACCTTGAAGCCCGCGAGCTCTCGCCGGAAATGCTTGGACGTCTCGACGATGTCGCGCGGAACGATTCCTTCCTTGAGGATGCGTTGGTCGCCGTAGATGTCGGCGAGGAATGCGTTGAGTGCCTGGACCCGCTGGGTCAGGCCCGCCTCGAGGTGCGCCCACTCGTCCGCCGGGATGATCCGTGGAATGAGGTCGAAGGGGAAGATCTTCTCCGTGCCGCGTTCGTCGCTGTAGACGGTGAAGGTAACACCGCGGCGGAGAAACGTCTGGTCGGCGAGCTTTTGCCGCTCGACCAGCTCGCGACGTCCGTCGAGTTCCCCGAAGCGCTGTGCGAGCCGCGCGTAATGCTGCCGCGGCACGCCGGGCTGGGCGAACATCTCGTCATAGAACGAGCCGAGCTCGTAGCGGGAAAAGAGGTTCGTCATGCCTCAGTCGCTCCCTCCCTGCTCCGGCGGCCGGCTCCAGAGGAAGCTGTGCGATTCGGCGATGACAGTGCCGCCGGGCGCGAGGACTCGAATCTGCCAGGCGAGGGGATGCGTGTCGGGCGATAGCCAGTGCGTTCCGGTCAACCCGAGGTTGAACGCCTGCCCGCCCTCGGACAGTCGCACCGGGAAGAGATGGTCGATGGCGGCGGTCGACCCGGGGGGAATCACGCTGGCGACGATTGTCGCCTCGGTTTCAAGCCCGTCGTTCTCGACCCGAACGAGGAAGTAGTAGCCGGCGCGCTCGACCGGCTGCGTGCGGTATGTGCCGGCGTCCATCGCGTCGCTGCGGAAGTAATCACGTATCCGCGCAAACGAATCCGCAGTGCGGAAGCCCGGCCAGACCCGCTCGATTCGCGCATCCGCCCCGGCCGCGGCCAGGGAGCTGGCCAGTATCAGGGGGGCAATTGCGGGAAGGAGAAGGCGCATGGAGCGATTCTGGAAGGGACTGACAATCAGGGCAACGCTAAGAGCACGTAGGGAGCGTGCCAGCGCGCAACCAATCGCCCGATACTACCGCGCTTCCAGGCGCAGGTACTGGTAGCGGTGGTTGCCGAGCAGGGCCGGTTCCCAGCCGCGCACGGCCGGGTCGATGAGGTAGATGCGCGTGCCGTGGAAGATCGGGGTGATCGGCGTTTCGCGCAGCAGGATGGCCTCCGCCTGCTGCTGCAGTTCCTGTCTGGCGGCGGTATCCAGCGTCCGTGCGGCCTCGGCGATCAGGCGGTCGTACTCGGCGCTGCTCCAGCCGGTCAGGTTGTTGCCGCCGCCGGTGACGAACATCTCGAGGAACGTCGACGGGTCCACGTAGTCGCCGATCCAGCGCGCGCTGCTCGCCTGGTAGGCGAAGGCGACCCAGTTATCGATCCAGGTCTTCTGTTCCAGCGACGAGATGGTGAGGGTCACGCCGAGCTCGCGCTTCCACATCTCCTGAATCGCCTCGAGGACGAGCCGGTGGATGTCGTCGTTCTTGATCTGCACCTCGAATGGCGCGAGCCCCTGGCCTCCCGGGTAGCCGGCCTGCGCGAGCAGGGCGCGGGCCTCGTCGAAATCGGTGGGCACGGCGGTGCGCGAGGTGTAGCCGGCGGTGCCGGGCGGCACGAGCGCGGTTGCCGGCACGCGCGAACCCCGGAGCACGCTTCGGGCGATCGCCTCGCGATCGATGGCGCGCGCCAGCGCCTGGCGCAGCAGCGGATTGTCGAATGGCGGCCGTGTGACGTTGAAGCGCAGGTACGTGGTCTCGAGGAACGGATCGACGCGAAGCACCTCGGGGTTTTCCTCCCGGTAGGCGGCGAGCTTGTCGGGAGACAGCTCGTAGGTGACGTGGATCTGGCCGGCGCGAAAGTTCCGCTCGTCGGTCGCGATGTCGTTGTTCGGAAAGAAGACGACTCGGTTAATTGTCGTGTTTGCCGCGTCCCAGTACTGCGGATTGCGGTCGACCACGATACGCGCGTTGGGAGTCCACTCGGTGAGAAGGAACGGGCCGTTGCCCACGAAGTTGCCGGCCCTCGTCCACTCCGTGCTCCGACTCTGGGCGGCTCCGAAGCGCTCGATGGTCGGCGGATGCACCGGCAGCCACGTCGCATGCGCTGTCAGGGCGAGGAGCCAGGGACAGGGGTCCTCGAGCGTCAGGCGCAGCGTGCGCGGATCGACTGCCTCGGCTCCGATGAGGGCCGGATCGGTCACGCGACCTTCATTGTAGGCCCGCGCGTTCCGAATCGGATGCATCATGTAGCTGTATTCGGCTGCCATGGCCGGCGTGAGCATGCGCCGGATGGAGTAGACGAAGTCGCCGGCGGTTACCGGGTCGCCATTGGACCAACGGGCGTTCTCCCTTAGGTGGAATGTCCAGACCAGGCCGTCGGCGCTCGTCTCCCAGCGCTCCGCGATCGCCGGCACGGGCTGGCTCGTGCTTTCGTCCAGCGCGGTGAGGCCCTCGAGCAGGGCGGCGGCGACATTCGCATCGGTGAACGCCGTGATCACGTGCGGGTCGAGGTCGGCAGGCTCCGCGCCGTTGCCGAGCAGCAGGGTGCCTGTCTGGATGCCCTCCTCGGCCGCTGTCTGCCGGCTGCCGCAGCCGGCGGCGAAAAGGAGGGCGAAGGCCCCCAGGGGTATCAGGAAAGCTCGCGAGCGCATCCGGCCATGATGTCTGGGATTGGATCGGTGCCAACCCGATAGGATTGATTTCGGTCCCGCGGGCGAGGCGGACGCTTTCCAGGGCCGAAGCGAGGGTCGGTGCGTCGTCGGCAACGAACAGCTGCTTCAACTGGTAATCCCTCGCGGCGATCGTCGCGCCGGCGGCGAGCAGGGCGCTCCGCTCCTCGACGAGCTGGCTGAATGCCCGGGCCGCCGACTCCAGGTCCTCGGCGATGAGGGCACGTGCCTGGCGGCGGTTGAATTGCGAGACCAGGGTTGCCGTGACGATCTGCGTGGCCGCGACGACCAGCGCCATCATCAGGAGCAGGCGGGTGCCGAAACTCTTGAAGCGAATCCTCACGGCGGCGGGTCCTGTCCTTGACGCGGATCAGCGATAGCCGCCCGGGCCGGAATCGGGCGCGCGCCGGATCCGGCGGTCGGCGCCGAGAGTGACGGAGATGACCTGCGTTGTCGGTCCGGCATCGACGACGATCTCGCGCGTTTCCGGCTCCCTCAGTCGGGGATGCCAGACCTCGAGCCGGTAGCGGCCTGCCGGCAGCAGGTCGATCGAGACCTCGCCCTCCGCGCCGCTCCTGCCGAAGTGCGGCGTCGCCAGCACCACCACATAGGCGGACATCCAGTCGTGGATGTTGCAGCCGAGGCTCACGATGCCCGCCCGCTCGAACGCTATGGGCGCGGGCGGTTCGCCGCGGTACAGGGGCAGGTCGAATGCCATTGCCCTCGAAAGCGAGAACACATGGTGCTGCACCGAGTCCTCGTTGGGAAAGCGGACGCGCGTCCCGACGACGACGGGAGTGACATAGGGTTGAAACTCCTGTCCGCGCTGCACGATCGAAACCGGCTCTGCTGGCGGAACCAGCTGGGGTTCGCGGTCGAGCGGATGCAGCGAGGCGACGGCATCCTCCACCGGATTGCCTTGTGAGTCCCGGATGTCGACGCGGACCGCGGGAGCTGGCGCATCACCGGCAAACGAGACGAGGGCGAGCAGGCAGGCGAGGGCTCCTGCGGGCAGGGTCGAGATTTTGCGGTTCATTGCGTGATCAGAGGTTGAACAGGACTCCTGCGGAGACAATCCGGTTGCGATAGGACAGCGCACCACGCCGTGTATTCCGCCACTCGACTCCGAGCGCGAACTCGGCCCGAGGGCCAAGGGTCCGTCCGACCTCAAGCCGCAGCGTCTCGGTGCGCGCGATGAAATAGTAGGCCACGAGCGGATCCGCCCGGTCGAAGGTCGAGACGATCGTCAGGGCCTTGCCTTCCTTGATGAGGTCCTCGCGCGGCGGCGTGGCGTAGGACAGCACGCCACCGTTCCATCGGCGGACACCGATGGTGGCGCGCCAGGCGGCGCTTGGGGAGGCGGTGAGCGAGAGTGCCGTCTCGGCGCCCGTCCTGTCGAATGCGTGGGCACGTCCGTCGTACCGGGTCCAGGTATGGGCGACTTGCGCGAGTGCCCAGTGAGAGAGGCGCTGGCGGGCCGAAAGGGTCGCGCTGCCCGCTCGCCCGGCGCGACCGGATTCGCGAGCCGCGACCAGGTCGCCTGAAACGTCCAACCGCAGCAATGGCGCGAATGGGCCGAGTCCGAACTTATGCTGCCAGCCCAAACGGGCCCCGGCGGCCGCGCGGTCGAGTCCGTCGAATCGCGGCCACAACTCGAGGCGCGCCGCGGCCGAGGCGAAGAGCGCATCGTCGCGTCCGACGCTCCAGCGCCAGGTTGCGATGGCGTCCTGTTAAAATTCCAGGCCGGCGACCGTGTCGGTTTCCCGGTCGGCGTTCGTCACGTTGTCGTTCCAGGTCAGGAAGGACGCCCCGGAAATCGTGCGGCTTGCCGAAGCTCCCGCTGCGTGGGCGACGATCGAGAGCGCGAGCAGGATCGCGGGCACCCAGGGCGCCGGCGCTCGGCCCGCGAGCCGGGGGTTCCGGATCTGCATAGTCGAATCAGGCTCAGCCACCGAGCAGCGGCTCAAGGACTTTCCAGACGTTCTCGGCGACGATCTCGTGGCCGCGCACGTTTGGATGGATTCGGTCGCCCTGGTTGAGTTCCCGAACGCCTCCAACTCCCTCAAGGAGGAACGGGACGAGGGTGACGTCGTTCCGTTCCGCCACCCTCGGGAAGAGCTCACGGAACGCGGTCGTGTAGGTGCTGCCGAAGGTTTCGGGCATCATCATGCCGGTGAGCACGATCCTGGCTTCAGGATAGCGACTGCGCACACGGTCGATGATTCCCTGGAGGTTTGCCTCGGTGGTCGCGGTCGGGACGCCGCGCAGTCCGTCGTTTGCACCGAGGGCGAGCACGAAGATGTCCGGGCGGCGCTGGAGCGTCCAGTCGATGCGGCGCAGTCCCCCGGCTGTCGTGTCGCCGCTGAGCCCGGCGTTGACCACGTCGTAGGGGAGCCCGGCCTCGGCCAGCTTCCCGCGGATCCTTCCGGGGTAGGAATCGCCGTCCGGATTATCCAGGCCGAGTCCTGCAGTGATGCTGTCGCCGAAGAAGATTATGGTTCGATTATCTCCGGTCTCCGCGGCCGATGCCCGCGGCGCGGGGAGCGCCGCCATGGCGCCGAGAAAGGCGAGAATCGCTGCCATCCTGTGGAGGAAGTTGAGCGCTGGCCTTGGCCTGTGATCCTGATGCATAGGCTTTCTTTTCCGCGAATCGTGTGTTTCGTGGGAGCTTAAATGTCTGCGCAGATCATGCTGAATGTCGAGCGGCTCACAAAGACTTATGCGGCACCGGGTGGACCGCTGACCGTACTGAAGGAGGTGTCGTTCGAGCTTGGGGCGGGCGAGACGCTCGCGATCGTGGGCCCGAGCGGCAGCGGCAAGACGACGCTGCTGGGATTGTGCGCGGGGCTCGATCGACCCAGCGGCGGCGAGGTCATGCTTGCCGGCGTGCCGATCGCCGGGCTCGACGAGGATGCCCGCGCGCGGGTGCGGAACGAGAATGTCGGGTTCGTCTTCCAGAATTTCCAGCTCGTGCCGACGCTCACGGCCATCGAGAACGTGCTCGTGCCGCTCGAGCTCCGAGGCGAGGGGGGGCAGGAGGCGGAGACGGAGGCGGCGGCCCTGCTGGGGCGCGTGGGTCTCGGCGAGCGCTGCGACCACTATCCGCTGCAGCTCTCCGGAGGCGAGCAGCAGCGGGTGGCGCTGGCCCGTGCATTCATGAATCGTCCGGGCATCCTGTTCTGCGACGAGCCGACCGGCAACCTCGACGACGACACGGCGGCGGCGATGGTCGACCTCATCTTCGGCATCAACCGGGAGCGAAACACCACGCTGGTGCTCGTCACACACAACCTCGAGCTTGCCCGACGCTGCGGGCGAATCCTGCGCCTCAAGGGTGGCGCGGTCGTCAGCGACGAGCGGACGCAGCCGGCAAAAGTCCACGCCTAGCGACCCGATCATGCGCTTCATCCTCTCGATGGCCTGGCGGGATTCCCGCGCCTCGCGGCGCAGGCTCGTGCTGTTCTCGCTGTCCATCGTTCTGGGCATTGCGGCGCTTGTCTCGATCGGTTCGTTCAGCACGAACCTGCGTCGCGCCGTCGACGACCAGGCAAAGACGCTGCTCGGCGCCGACCTGCTGGTGGTTGGCCGCGAGGACTTCAGCCCGGAGGTGCGCGCGTTCGTCTCGGAGCGGGCGATCGAGCAGGCGGAGGAACAAACCTTCTCGTCGATGGCGGTGTTTCCCGGGGCGGAGGACGGCACGCGCCTCGTTCAGGTTCGCGCGATGGAGGGACGTTTTCCCTTCTACGGCGTTTTCGAGACGTTTCCTGCCGATGCCCCGGAACGGCTCCGGGCCGGCGGCGACGTGGCGATCGTGGAGCAGACGCTCCTCAGGCAGTTCGGGGTCGGAGTCGGCGACACGGTGCGGCTGGGGCAGACGACGTTCACGGTCGTGGGCGAACTGCTCGCCATTCCCGGAGAGTCGGCCGCGATCGCGCTGCTGGCGCCGCGTGTGTTCATCCCACTTGCCACACTTGAGGCGACCGGGCTCGTCGTGCCGGGCCAGGAGCTGCTGCTGCGGCATCGCCTGCTCTTCACGCTTCCGGAGACCGTCAATCCGCTCGAGGTCGAGCGGAACCTGCGCGCGAGCTTTCCGGTGGAGCAGCTCTCGGTCGACACGGTCGACGAGCGGCGCCGCGAGCTCGGCCGCGCGCTCGAGCGCATCGAGGCGTTCCTCAGCCTCGTCGGGTTCATCGCCCTCTTCCTCGGCGCGGTCGGCGTCGCGAGCGCGATGCACGTCTACGTGCGCCAGAAGATCAACACCGTGGCGGTCCTTCGCTGCATCGGGAGTTCGGCGCGGCAGAGCTTCGCGATCTACCTGGTGCAGGGACTTGCCCTTGGGTTCTCGGGTGCGGTGCTCGGTGCCGCGCTGGGCATCGCGGTGCAGTTGGTGCTTCCCGCGCTCCTCGAGGGAGTCCTGCCGGTGACCGTGTCCTTCTTCGTTGCCTGGGGAGCCGTGGCCGAGGGCCTGATCGCGGGCATAGTCATTTCCCTGCTATTCACCTTCCTGCCGCTGCTTGCGGTCCGACGCGTCTCGCCGCTCGTCGCGCTGCGTGCCTCCCATGTCGAGGGCATGGGCCCGGATCCCTGGCGCATCCTTATCGGCATCGGCATCGCCGCGGCGGTCGTCACGTTCGCGATCGTGCAGACGGGCGAGGTCGACATCGGCCTCGGGTTTGCCGGCATGCTTTTCCTCGGCTTCGCCCTGCTGGCCGCCCTCGCCCGGGGGGTCGCGTTCGCCGCCCGGCGATGGACGCCGCGACGCATGCCCTACGTGCTGCGCCAGGGAATCGCGAACCTGCATCGTCCCAACAACCGCACCGTCCTTCTGCTGCTTTCGCTCGGTCTCGGGACGTTCCTGATCCTGACGCTCTACCTCACGCGAACCACGCTGCTTCGGGAGATTCAGACGACGGACGAAGGCGGGCGACCCAACCTGCTGATGTTCGACGTGCAGGACGACCAGATCGAGGAGCTCGTGCGGCTCGCCGCTGCGGAGGGTGCTCCTGTCACCCGGCGCGCGGCGATCGTCACGATGCGTGTCGCGGCATTGCGCGGCCAGCCGGTTGAGGAGCTGGTCGGCCCGGGCCGCGGTCGGGGCCGGGGAGGCGACGGACGCGGGCCTGCGGGATGGACGCTGCGCCGCGAGTACCGGTCCACATACCGCGGCGAGCTGACGCCCACCGAACGGCTGATCGAAGGTGACTTCATCGGCCAGGCTCCGGCAGGGGACCCGGTCGTCCCGATATCGATCGAGCGCGGGCTGCAGGAGGACATGGGCGTGCAGATCGGCGATGAGATCACCTGGGATGTCCAGGGCGTGCTGATCCGGTCACGGGTTGCCAGCGTGCGCGAAGTCGAGTGGCGGCAGCTTGAGCCGAATTTCTTCGTGGTGTTTCCCGAAGGCGTGCTCGAGGGCGCGCCGCAGTTTCATGTGGCGGCCATGAGGGCGGAGTCGCCGGCCGAATCGGCGCGCGTGCAGCGCGTGGCGGTGTCCGCGTTTCCCAATATCACGGCGATCGACCTGACGCTCGTGATGCAGACGATCGACGGCATCCTCTCGAAGGTCTCGTTCGTGATCGAGTTCATGGCGCTTTTCACGGTCGCGACGGGCATCATCGTGCTCGCGGGATCGGTCATGACCGGTCGCTACCAGCGCATCCGGGAGACGGTGCTTCTGCGCACGCTTGGCGCGACGAAGCGACAGCTCACGCGCATCCAGCTCGTCGAGTACGCGATCCTCGGCCTCCTGGCAGCGCTGATGGGATGCGGCTTGGCGGTGGTAGGCAACGGACTGCTGGCCTGGTATGTCTTCGACCTTCCGCCGGTGGCCCCCGGGGGCCTGCTCGCGACCGCGGTGCTGTCGGTCGTCGCGGTGACCCTGACGACCGGGCTGCTCTCGAGCCGAGGCATCACGAATCATCCGCCGCTCGAAGTGCTCCGACAGGAGACGTGAACCGATTGAGGATCGGGTCGACGGAAGCCGGGAGTCGGTCGACAGCCTAAACCTTTTTCACAGAAGGACGCGAAGGAAACCAAAGCGGTTTTGAACCACTGATCTTCACTCATCGGCACTAATCCAAAGCCAGGGGAGTTGTTGTGGTTTTCAGATGCCAGCGGACACCCGGCTACAACCAAATCTCCAGGGATCGAATCAGTAAGAATTAGTGTAGATTAGTGGTTAAGCGGTTTTCGAACCCGATCCTTTTCACAGAAGGGCGCAAAGGAAACCAGGCCGGCAGCTTTCCGGTCAGCTCGATATCCTCAACCCAGGCACCGAGCACCATGCCCGGCCCGAGTGCCATGAGCAGGAGTCCGTCAGACAAGAGGGTCGGCTCGAACGAGCCCCAAAGATAGATGGCTGGAAGGTCCGCGAGATGACCAAGGACGGTGGCAAGCCCTGCGGTGAATATGAGCGACCCGGTCACCGCCGCCGGGAGCACGTGGCGCCTGCCGCGGTCCAGAGCCTTGAGCGCGATAAAAACGGTGGCAAAAACGAGGCAGCCGGCGGCGAGCACGGACATACGGCCCGGCGCTGTCGGGTCCGAGAACTCGTGGAAGGAATCGCTGAGGATCAGCTGGTCGATTCCAATGTCCCGCCCGGAGATGTGCTCGAAAAGTGTGAGCACGCCGATCGCGCCTGGAATAACTGCAAGCCAGACAAAGCGCCATTTTCCCATGGCGAGCCCGAAGAAGGCAGCGCACAGGGCCACGATGGAGACCAGAAAGTTAGCCTCGCTGGGAGTAAGCCGCGGCCGGTCCGCCAGGAACATCGGGTCGGCGAGCCTTATCAGGAACAGGACGACCGCCAGGCCCAGGACACCGCCGCCCCATCCAAGCGCGAGTCGCTCGGTGCCGGAACGGCGGGGCAGCATAGGGGCTTTACCCTACACAATCGAGCCGACCCCCCTCTGCAATGA
Source organism: Candidatus Salsuginivita brisbanensis (assembly GCA_038144975.1). Classification (GTDB taxonomy): domain Bacteria; phylum Verrucomicrobiota; class Verrucomicrobiia; order Opitutales; family Opitutaceae; genus Salsuginivita; species Salsuginivita brisbanensis. The sequence goes on from JAYQOU010000014.1 coordinate 39,489, forward strand.
TGATTCCGGAGGGAAAGGTGACATCGGTCATTGCTGGGTTGCCGGGGCCTGACTTGGCGGTCCCTCAGGAGCGGCCTGGGTCGGGGCCGTGGCTCCCGCGGGTTCCGCCAGTGAGCGAAGGATATTCGTCGGCCCGGCCACGAACGCCCAGGTAGGGTTCTCCAGGCTTCCTGTCAGTCGCACTTCCAGGATCTCCGAAAGTGGAGTCAGGACGGCGCCGACCGCACTCTGAAGGAGGGCATTGCTCTCCTGGAATGGATAGGCGCGCGCCCGGATATCGAGCGCCTTGCGGTCCATCGCATAGGTGCCGCTGGCATCCACCGCCGAGTTGGCGCCGGTGAGGCGCAGATTGGGGAACGTGAGGGTCGCCCCCTGGAGGTTGAAGTCGGTCGCCAGCCTGGTGAATCGAAGAGACGAAAACGTGAACAAGTCGGAGAGTACCCCGAGCAGCCGAACTTCGCCCAGCTCGGACCCTGCGAGCGTGGCGCTGCCGCTTCCGGTCAAGCCCAGCAGGTTGTGCGCGGGACCTCTTGCCGCCAGCGACAGGTCCAGCTGCAGGTCGCCGGCACGCACGAGATAGGTGCCCGGCGCCGGAGGTTCGGTGCCGCGTCGCTCGGCGAGGAACCGGGAGACGGTGCTGACGGCCGGCCCGAGTCGTCCTTCCGAAAGGGAAATCGAGAGGTCGATCTGCTGCTCCGCGCCCCGGCCCGAGAGTGTCACCTGGCCGGAAGCACGGCCATTGGCGAACGCGGAGCCGATATTGGAAATCTCAAGCAGGTCATCGACCAGGTGAGCCTCGAACGAGGCGTCTGCCAGGGGAAAGCCGAACACCGAGAAACCTCCTGCGCTTCCGCCCGCGATCCGAATGTCGCGGCGTCCGCCCCCGGGGGATGCCGCTCCGTCGATCCTTCCGGAAACCTGCAGTCGCGGCGGTGTCTCGAAGGAATAGGGCTCGATGATTGCAGTTCCGAGTTCGCCGAACAACTGGGACGGCACCTCAAGCGGCAGCCTCGACGTCACGTCGAAATCCAGGGCCAGCATCTGCCGGGTCAGGACATCGAAGCTCCGGGTGAACCGGCCGCTCGCATCGCCGTCGTCCCGCCAACCGTGGAAGTGCCGCACGTCGGTGTGTCCCGGTCGTGCAAAGACCTCCGTATCCACGCGGTCGAACGGGACTGACCGCACGCTTGCCGGCCCCGATCGCACGCCGACGAACGCGGAGGACCGAAGCCGGTCGCCCCACCGCCCCTGGATGTCGACATCGGCCTCGGGGATCTCCTCGAACTCGAACTGGGAAAACAGGCGGGTCCACCATTCCCGGAACCACCCCGCGATCTCCATCGGCTGCAGCTGCCCATCCAGCAGGAAGCGGAAGTCGTTTGTGCCGACATCCATGCCGTAGTTGCCGCGCACGACGTTCGGGCCCCGCGTCAGCACGATCCTTTCCGCCTGCATGTTGCCGTCCGAAAAGCGCACTTGCGCCTGGGTACTGTCGAGTCGGACTCCGCGCACCACGACCGGACCCGATTCGACCCACGTGTCGACCTCCGCCGGCCGCCAGCCTTCCTCGAGCCTGACGCCGGCGCGCAGTGGAACGGGTTCCAGGAGTGCCAACTGGGCGCGCAGGGCGGCGCCCAGATGTTCAGCCGCGAGGTCGAGCAGTTCCGGGGAAAGTGTCGTCTCCGCCTCGAGGTCGGCGGAACCCCGCGCGAAGTCCGCCTCACCACCGAGTCGGGTGGCGACTCCCGCAACGCGGGCATGTATCTCCCCGGAGACCCGGCCGTCCTTGGGCGGAGAATCGAGCGTGGCCACGAGTCCTGTGACCGGGATATCTATGCTGTCCACTGATGCCCGGTGCGAAATGAGCTGCGTGCGGCCGGGTTCGTATCGAATCGGGTCGGACTCGACACGGCCCTGAAGCAGGACGTTCGCCTCCTCGAGTCGAATTCCTCCCGGGAGGGCCAGCCGTCCCGCACGGATCCTGAGCGGAGCGTCGAAGGGATCGGGTGATCCGAAAAGGATACGCGTGGATGCCTCGATCCGTTCCGCGTCCGCGACTGCAGGGCCATCGATCGCGGCCCGCGAAGCCTGGAACTCCGCCTCGGCGGCGAGGATGCCACCGGGGTCCGCAGAAAGCGCAAGTTTCAGGAGCGGATCCTCGAACGCGTCGAAGCGGACGACCGCATCCGCAAAGGCGCGGCTCATCCGCGGGTACCGCTGGGAAAGAAAATCGGCCAGGGGGAAGCCCCTCGTGTCGCCGGATCGCCAGTCGGCGACGGGGATCGTGCCGCTGACCGCGAGCGTGAGCCGGCCGAGACGCGCGGTCAGGTGGTCGAGATCGATTTCCCGCTCGCCGAGGCGTGCGGAAAAGTCGGCACCCGAGATCACTTCCTCGGGCAGGCCGCTGGCGGAGAACATTGCCGGAACATGGAAGGACACCCCGGTGGCCCGCACGACACGGGGGACGAAATCGCCCGCAAGCAGCGCGCTGATGTCGAGCTCGGCGTAGACGGCACGCGCCGTGAATAACGGCTCGGAGAATGCGGGCGCCCCGATGCGGATGTTCTCGATCAGGACATGACCGGCGGGATCGAAGAGCGTGCGACCGAAGCTCGCCTCAAGCTGCGAGGAGGCGAGGCGCTCGCGGATCGCCTCACGCAGCGGACTGGGCACAGAGATCTCCATCGACGTCAGCATCCACGCCTGGAAGAGGAGCAGGGGGCTCAGGACCAGCCACGCTGTCCAATGCAGCAGGCCCGACACGCATGCCAACCCGAGGCGGATTGCCCTGGCGCTGGACTTCAGGATCTCGGGCACGATGCGCTGCCGTGTTGCCGGTTATGCGTGCCGCAGGCTCGATCGGTGCGAGGAGCGGAGCTTCATGGGGAGGCGGGAACCGAGGGAGGGCCGGGATCCCTGGGTGCGTCGACGACTCGGCTGAATGCGTCGATCAACGGCTGCTCGATGTCGAAGACCCCGTAGGCGGCAACACCGGCGCGCTGCAGGCCTCCTCCGAGGCGTTCGGTCAGGTAAAGTTCCTGGGTGCTCTGCTGCGTGCCGGTCGCGCCCGCGACCTGGTTGACCCGGATCGACACGCGATAGCGCCACGGGCGCGTCACGCCGCTGGTCGCCACCCCGCCGGGATCGAACATGTCGGAGACGAATGCACGTGCGCGAAGGGACCGGAGCAATGCGGCGAAGCGCGCGAGGTTCGTGGTTCCCGCGCTTGCGCCTCCCTCGACGGGGTACGTCTCCGAGGCCAGCGCGACATTCGTGGTGAGGTCGAGGATTTCGACGGCGGTGATGCGTTCCCCGGCGGCCAGCTCGCGCAGGAGCTTGTCCCGCCAGACATTGCGGTCGAGGGACAGGTAGTTGAACAGCGCGGGATCCACCCGGTAGACGTACGGTGGGATCTCGCCGATCCGGGCGTAGGCGGCGCTGGAGCCGCGATCGCCCCCGAGTCGGAGTTCCACCCGCTGTGCCGCGCCGCCGGCGGCGGGCGCGAGGGTGAGCGTGACGGTCGTTGGCGAGATGAGACCCCAGTCCTCGAGGTCTCCGCGGGTCGGCGCATCGCTCGCGAATTCCGTGGCGGAAAGCGTGGTGAGCCGATCGAGGAGGGCCTGGATGGCGGCCTCGTCCGCTGCCACCGCGTCGGCCGGCGTGGCGCCGCCGCGCATGATGAGCCGCCAGGCGGTGCGACCGGCGCCTCCCGCGGCCGTGGGCTCGAGGCGCTGGAGCTCGATGAGTGTCTCGGCATTGCCGAGCGCGATGCCCGTGACTGACTGGGGCATGAGGTCGGGGAGGATCCGGCGTTCGCGAAGGTCGACCTGGGCGGACTGCAGTGTCCGGAGCAGGCCGCTCGGAACCTGAACGGTGAACACCTGCGTGTTGTCCTCGTTGCCGCTCCCGGTCTCCTTGCGGGCGTAGAATTCGGTGGTGTCCGCCGAGGAGGTGGCGCCCGTCGGGTTGCCCAGCCTCACGTTCTCGACCCGGTTGTTTCCCTCGAGCGTGACACGAAGCGAGTATCCGTTGTTTGGGAATGCGCCCGTCGGCGGGGAGGCAATGAAGCGATTCACGCGGAGGCCGTTCAGGTCGGCCAGCAGTGTGCGCGTCGCGCGCCGGCGCGCGCGGGCGGTCACGGGCGATCCCATCTGCCAGCGTTCTCCCTCGCGCCTAACCTGGGTGCCGAGAGGACTGCCGCCGGTGATCCGGAGTTCCCGCACCTCGTAATCGGGAGTCGCGAAGATGGACGGATCGCGCAGGGCGTCGACGCCCTGGGTGAGGCTCGCGGTTATGCTCCGGCCGACGACATGCACCCATTGGCCATCGGGAGACAGCACATAGATGCGGCTCAGGTCGGCAGTGTCGCTCCCGATGCGCAGCGACTCGTCGGTACCCGCAGCCGTCGTGTAATCGAGCGTCAGGCGCGGGGCATCGAGTCCGTAGTCCGCGAGCGACTGGCCACTGCCGGCAAGGGCTGCGACCGAGAACCGAGGCTGGCCTTCCAGGCGCGCCAGGTCGGCCAGGATTCGCTCGACTGCAAACGTGTTGGCGGGCCATGCGATCGGCAGCGTCAGCTGCCACCCCGCATCCGTGCGCGCCAGCGCGACCGGTTCCGCGACAGCCGGGCCCGAGATATCAAGCCGGGTGAGCCGTGCCGCCTCGGGTCCGAGGACGAAGGTGCGCAGTTCCGCCTGTGCGCGTTCCGTCTGCCAGCCGCGCTCGAAGCGGAAGATGAAGAAGAACAGCGCAACGTTCAGGAACAGCAGGACGAGTGTTACCTTGGTGCGCATTTTGGGGACTGTGGCCGGTGGCCGGTGGACGGTAGACTGTGGCCTGTAGCCGGTGGACGGAATTCAGAATCCAGGATACGGGATCCTGAACGGAGAGACTGGGTATCGGAGTTCATGCATTCGCCATTCGGCCTCATTTCCGCCTTGTCCAGTAAACGAGCAGGCCGAGGAGGGCAACCGCTCCGGGCACGCCGAAAAGCAGGCTGAAGCGGAGGCGATTGAGTTCCTGGCGCGAGAGCGAGATCTGGAATCGCTCCACCGCGCGGGCTGGAAGGTTGAGCTGGACCTCGCGGCCGACGGCCCAGGTGACCGCGTTGAGGGCAAAGGCGAAGTTTCCGGAGCTCGATACGAGTCGCCGGTTCGTCGCGAGTTCGTCGGTGCCAACGACGAGCAGGCGGCCGCTCGGCACGCTGAAGGCGAGGCCCGAGCTCGGCCGCACGCGCTCGCTTGCGACGGCGATCGCCAGGGCGTTCTCGGGCCGCAGTGTCGGAAACCCGCGTTGGTCCTCGTTCTCATTGAACTGTGCCGGCTGGGGCTCGCGGTAGCGTGTCTCTCCCCAGGCAAGAGCCGAAGTCGCCGCCACCGGCAGGGCTTCGACGCGGCTTCCCGTGGCGCGGCCCGGCACGGCGAGCAGGCTTCGCGTGGGCCCCAGCACCAGCGGTACCCCCTGGTCGACCAGCGGTTCGGTCACGGGATGATCGGGGTCCACGGCGCGCACGATCAGGTCACCATTGGGGGATTGATTGCGAGGATCGGCGTCGACGACGAGATTGTCGTATGCGGTGATGCCCCAGTCGCTGAGCAGGGAGTTGAGGCCGAGGTCGTCGTTGCGCACGCCCTGGCGCAGCATGAGGATGATGCTGCCGGGCGAAGGGCTGCGGTTCAGGTACTGGCGAAGCTGTTCCTGGATCTCATTGGCGACCCGGTTCGGACCGACGGAGACCACGACGGCCGCGTCCGCAGGGACCGGCGAGCCGTTGGTGAGATCGAGCGTCTCCACGTCGAGATTCCGCAGCGCGAGTTCAGCGGCGAATGCCGAAAGTCCGAACGCCGGAGTTGTGTCGTCGATGCGCCGTTCGCCGTTGCCGACAAGGAAATAGGCCTTCTTGCGCTCCAGCGTCGAGACCTCGAGCAGGGCCTGCGTGAAGAGGCTTTCGCCGAGGAACTCCGTCACCCTCGATCCATCGTCACGCTCGCGGTGCAGCTCCGACACGGCAACCGCCCGGCGCCGGTCGCCCGACCGAAAGACGACGAGGTTGGGCCGGTCGATCTGGAGTTCGTTCGCAAGGGCGCGCTCCAGGTAAACGTCGATCTCGCGAACCGAGATCTTTCCGGTCTCGTTCGCCTCCGTGAGGTGAACGTACTCGTTGAGCAGCCCGATGATGTCGTCCAGCGCGGGAATCGCCGCCTCGGCGTCGAGTTCGGGCGTCAGGGTCACGATCACCTCGATCGGCTGGTCCAGGCGCTCGAGGTAGCCGTGCGTCTCGGGCGAGAGCGAGTAGCGCCGGTCGCGGGTGAGGTCGGCGCGCCAGACATGGTTCGATGCGATGTAGTTCAGCCCGAGGCAGAGCGTGAGGAAGAGCACGGCCTGGAGGATCAGGTTGACGGTCCGGATCCAGCGCGCGGCTCGGAAGCTTTCGAAGGCGGGCATCGGCATCAGTGCGGTCGTTGGATCATCTTGGCCCGGTCAGCTGTGGAGGAGCTTCGCCTCCACTCCGAGGATGCTGAGGATGAGGAATAGCACGGTGCCGCTGAGGTAGAAAAGCAGGTGGCGGAGGTCCACGACGCCACGGGTGAGGTCCTGTAGGTGCTCTCCCACCTGCGCGTAGTCGATGACGGCGCGGAGCGGCTGCAGCACCTCCGCGTCGAGGGCGCTGACCTGGGGCAGGAACCCGACTCCCACGATGAGGCCGAACAGGAGCGTGAAACCCAGGATTCCCGCCACCGCCTGGCTGCGGGAGAGCGAGCTGGCGAAGAGGCCCATCGCAATGAACAGGAGCCCCGAGACGGCGATGAAGAGGTAACCGCCGATCAGCGGGCCGGGATCGAGCGCCGAGGCTTCGCCTGCGAACCGGTAGAGAATGTAGAAGAATCCCCCGGTCGATCCCCACATTAGGAGGTACATCAGGTAGGCGGCGCCGAACTTGCCGATCACCACCTCGGCGGTCGACACCGGCGTGGTCAGCAGGCTCTCGATCGTGCCGAGGCGGCGTTCCTCGGCCAGGCACTTCATCGTGAGCAGGGGCACCATGAAGAAGACGGGCAGCCAGAAGAGCTGGAAAAACACGGCGGCGGGAGCGACATCCTGCGGCGTCTGGTAGCTTTCGAGGATTCCGGTGAAGATGAATCCCATGACCCCGAGGAAGAGGACGGCGGCGATGTAGGTGCTGGCGCTCACCAGCAGCATGCGGATCTCGTGGCTCAGGATGGTGGGAAGGTGCCTCATGGCAGTCGGCTTCCGGCCTTGCGGATGTCATCGACCCTGACGTCCCAGCTGCGCCGGGTCGCGGCGAGGAAGACGTCCTCAAGCGTCGGATGCGCCCTGCTGAGCGCCCGGACACGGAACTCGCCCCCGGACGCAAAGTGGCGCAGCAGCGCCTCGCCGAGGTCGTCGTTGGTCGGGGTCGTGAGCATGAACGTGCGAAATCCCTCGTTGTCGGGCCCGGAGGTCGCGGTGACCTCGAAGGCGGCGTCCACCGCCGCGAGCGCGGGCTCGATCTGGGCGGCGTCGGCTGCGATCTCCAGGGTGTAGGCATTGCGACCGATGATCTCCCTCCGGAGTTCCGCCGGGGTGCCCTGGGCGACGATGCGTCCCCCGTTGATGATGATGACCCGATCGCAGGTCATCTCGATCTCGGGCAGGATGTGCGAGGAGATGATCACCGCCATGCGACCCCGCAGGCTCGCGATGAGGTCGCGCACGATAAGGATCTGGTGCGGATCGAGCCCGATCGTGGGCTCGTCCATGATGATCACCGGGGGTTCCGCGAGGATCGCCTCGGCGATGCCCACGCGCTGGCGATATCCCTTGGAGAGCTTGCCGATGATCTTGTGCCTGACCCGCTTGAGGTCGCAGGTCTCGAGGACCTCGTCGATGCGCGGGCCGAGCTTGCGGCGGCCGACCTCCTTGAGCCGCCCGCGGTAGTACAGGTATTCGCCGACGCGCATGTCCTCGGGCAGCGGGTTGTTCTCGGGCATGTAGCCGATGCGACGCTTCACCTCCTCGGTCCGGGTGGTCACGGGCAGGCCGCAGATCGTCACCTGTCCGGAGTTGGCGGGGAGGTAGCCGGTCAGGATGCGCATCGTTGTGCTCTTGCCCGCGCCGTTCGGCCCGAGGAACCCGATGATCTCGCCGCGCGCGACGGTGAAGTTGATGTCGTTCACCGCCACGACCCCGGCGTAGGTCTTCACCAGGTTTTCCACGACGATGGCGGGCGGGAGATCGGGCATGAGTCGTTCCGGGCGAGCTTCAGCCCGGTGGGGTCCCGGGGCAAGGGCAGACGGGGCCTGGTGAGCGGGGCTTGTTCGGCCTGGAGTGCCGACCCGGCGTCGCGGAGAATGAATCAATCTGCGGGCCTGGAAAACGTCGCGTCGCCGGCCCTGTATCGATGCACCGCGCCCCGTTCCTCCCGAAGCAGGAGGGATCCTTCCTCGTCGATACCCAGGGCCGTGCCGGCGTGCTGCCGGTTACCCTCGGTGAGGGTGACCCGGCTGCCCCGCAGCGCGTCGAACCGGTTCCAAAGGTCGGCGAATGTCCGGCGGTAGCTGCCGTCGATGAACTGCTCGTAGGCGAGCAGGATCCTCCCGATGAGAGCGGCGGTGAGGCGGCTGGCGTCGATGCGTTCGCCGGCGACCTGCGAAAGGGAAACCGCCTGCCTGGCAAGCGGGGCGGGCCAGGACTCGGCCGTGCTCCCGATGTTGAGGCCGAGTCCGAACACGAGGTCGCGGATCCGGTCAGCATCCATTCGCGCCTCGGTGAGCATGCCGCCTGCCTTGCGTCCGTCGAAGACAAGGTCGTTCGGCCATTTCACGCCGGGACGGACGCTGAGGCCGTTGCAGAACCGCTCCACGAGGTCGCACAGGTTTACCCCCATCCACAGCGTGAACGTCTGCATGCGGCCGGGCTCGAGACTGGGACGAAAGGCAAAGCTGATGTAGAGATTGCCGTTGGCCGCGCTGTGCCAGGAGCGGCCGAGCCGGCCGCGTCCGCGGGTCTGGCTGCGGGCGATGACGACGAACGGCGCGGATTCGCCCGTTGCGAGCAGCCGGGCGGCTTCGTCATTGGTGCTGTCGATCTCGTCGAGCCAGACGAGGCGTGCACGCGTGCGCCGGGCGAGGTGGGCGTCGACCAGGGGCCTGCTCAGCGCATCGGGGCGCCCCACGAGCCGGTATCCCCTGCTGCGGGCGGCTTCGAACCGAAATCCCTGCGCCCGCAGCTTCTCCATGTGCTGCCATACGGCGACGCGACTGATGCCGAGCTTCCTTGCCAGGGCGGCGCCCGACACGTAGCCCGGCTCCTTGTCGAGAAGCTGGCGGAGTATGGTCAGTTCGGCGGCTGAAGTGGGAGGGAATGCGCTCACGAGGCGGAGATCGACGGCAATCGAATGACCGATGGCAGGTCGCCAATGACCAATGGCCAATGGCAATTCCGGGCAAGTGCGAAGGTCGAACCAACCGCTTGTCCGTCCCGATTCAACCGTGCCGGGCCCCACTTCGGGAGCCCCCCGACGCCCGATCAGCGCGGAGTGACCGAATCCCGCATGCGATTCTGCCACGCGGGCGCATCGTACTTGTAGGTCCTGATCGTTTCCCGGCGGATGAACTCCGCTCCCTCCCGGTCGCCCGCGGCGGCGGCGTTGAACGCGGCCTGGTTCAGGTTGGAGATGTTCGAGAGCCGTTCCTCCTGGCGGTAGATCTGCTCCGCGATCGGACGATTGAGGTTATTGAGGAAGGCGATCGGAAAGAGGTTGAGACCGCGGAAGCGCTGCAGCGCGAGCTTCTGGAGTTCCTCGCGCGAGTAGAGGTCGGTCTCGCGGAATACCGGCGGGCGTTCGCCCACGACCGTCATCTGGGGGAGGCGGATGATCTCGGCGTTGTTGGGAATATCGATGAGTTCTTCCGCCGGTGCACGAGGCCCCTCGGGTTCGGCAGGCGGCAGCGCGAGGTCGAGCGCACCCGTGACGGCGGTGACGAACTGCTGCGAGACGTTTATTTCCCTGCGACGGAGCGCATTCAGTGCCGGCGTCTCCGTTGCCGCGGGTGTCTCTGCCACGACCTCGGGCGCGATCGGGGAACGCTCCGGAGCCGGTTGCTGAGCCGCAACGGGCAGGGCTGCCAGGAGCAGGAGTGCAGGGGCCAGCTTCATGCTCATGAGTAAAGGTGCACTGCCTGGAAGTTCCGTGCAACTTTGATTCTGCGCCGCGGAAAATTCGGTGAACATTGGAGAAGGGGTCGCGGGGCGGCCTTGGTCAGGCAGGAGGCGGGCCTTCAGATTTCCGCGCCCAAGGTGACACTTCGGCCCTTGTTCAGCGCGGCTGCCAGGTCGGAGAGTTTGATGGGTTTGCTGAGGTAGTCGTCCATTCCCTTGCGCAGGTATTCCTCGCGATCCCCGACCATCGCATTGGCCGTCAGGGCGATGATCCACGGTGCCGGCTTCCCGGGTTGCTGGGATTCGCGGATCCGACGCGTGGTCTCGACCCCATCGAGTTCCGGCATCTGGACGTCCATGAGGATGATATCGTACTCCTGGCGTTCGAGTGCCGAGATCACCTCGAGTCCGTTGGCTGCAGTGTCGGCGCGAAAGCCGGAGTGCGGCTGACTGCCGAGATCGGAACTGTGTAACATCCGTTTACAGTTCAAGTCATTGCGGGAACACAATCGACTCGAAATTTCGGAGCCCTGTGGCGCGGGGCAGCGGAGTTTGGCCCTTCAGGCGCGGACCTGTCCGGTGCCCTCGATCAGGAACTTGTAGGAGCACAACTCGCGCAGTCCCATCGGTCCGCGGGCGTGCAGGCGGTCGGTGCTGATGCCGATCTCGGCGCCGTAGCCGAACTCGAACCCGTCGGTAAAACGCGTGCTGGCATTCCAGTAGACCGTGGCGCTGTCCACCTCTGCGAGGAATCGCCGGGCGGTGGTCTCGTCGGCGGTGACGATCGCATCGCTGTGTGCGGAACTGTCGCGGTTGACCGTGGCGATCGCCTCGTCGAGCGATCCGACGAGTCGTATGGCGATCACGCGGTCGAGAAACTCCGTGGTGAAATCGGAGGCCGACGCGGGAGCGGAATCGATCTTCTGTGCGGCGAGCAGCGCTGCGCTCTCGGAATCGCACCGCAGCTCGACACCCTTGGCCGTGAGCGCGCGGGCAATCCGGGGCAGCAGGGCAGGGGCGGCCTCGCGGTGAACCAGCAGTTGCTCGGCGGCGTTGCACGCGCTCGGGCGCTGGACCTTTGCATTGAGCACGATCGACTCGGCCATCGCGGCGTCGGCCGCGCGGTCGAGGTAAACGAAGCAGACGCCTTTGAAGTGCTTGATGACCGGAATGGTGCTGTTCTGCGCAACGAAGCGGATCAGCGCCTCCCCGCCGCGGGGGATCACGCAGTGGATAAGCTCGTCCAGCTTGAGCAGGTGCGTGAGCGCCGCGCGATCCGTGGTCGGCACGAGCTGCACGGCGTCGATGGGAATGCCCTGCTCCTGCAATGCCGTGCGAATGAGCGCCGCCAGCGCCGTGTTGGTGTGAAACGCTTCCTTGCCGCCGCGGAGGATGCAGGCGTTGCCCGACTTCAGGCAGAGCACGGCGCAGTCGACGGTCACGTTGGGGCGGGACTCGTAGATGATGGCGATCACTCCGATCGGCACGCGCACCTTGCGTATGCGGATGCCGTTCGGGCGGACGGTATCCTCAAGCGTCTGGCCGACGGGATCCTCGAGTCCGGCGACCTGGCGAACGGACTCCGCGAGGTGTTTCAGGCGATCCGGGTTCAGGGTGAGGCGATCCCGCGCGGCGGCATTGAGCGCAGTTGCCTCGGGCGAGGCCAGGTCCCGGCGGTTCGCCTCGATCAGCGACACATGGGAAGCGTCGATCAGCCCGGCCAGCCGCTCCAGGGCGGCGTTTTTCGCCGCCGTCGAGGCGTTCGCAAGCGCCAGCGACGCCGCGCGGGCGCGTTGGGCAATGCTCCGGGTCAGTTGATCGAGGTCCTCCGACATGGAAGGGCGAATAAATCACGCCTCGGGAGAAACTCACGAACGAAAACGTGCCCCTGCCGGGGGCGGATTGTCACGTAATACGTGACAATGCCAAGGGAACCCGCACCAGGCCGAAACGCTCCCGTCGCCGACCCGCCGATGCGGGTCTATGACGCGGCAAGGGCGCGTTTTGCTACGAGTCAGGAGTCGGAAAATAGGGAATTCGCGGAAAGCGAACTCGTCACCACACCACGAGGCCGCCGGCGAATGTGAGGCCGGCGCCGACGCTGCAGAAGATGATGTTGTCGCCGGGGTTGAAGATCTCCTCCTCGGCGGCCCAGCCGAGTGCCATCGATACCGAGGCGGCGCTCGTGTTGCCGTACTTGGCGATGGTGACCACGAACTTCTCGTAGGGGATTCCGACCCGGCGGCTGACGGCCTTGAGGATGCGCTCATTGGCCTGGTGCGGCACGATCCAGGCGATGTCGTTCGGAGTCAGCTTTTCGCGTGCGAGCGTCTGGTTGATCTCGTCGGCGAAGCCCGTGACGGCGTGCTTGAAGACGGCGGGGCCGTCCATCTGCAGGAAGAAGTTCTTGAGGTCGCTGCCCGAAGGATTGGGCACGGGCATGCGGGCACCGCCTCCCGGGCGCTGGATGGCCTCGAACTGCTCGGCGTCGCCTGCGAGCCCGAGCCGATGGAGCCGGTGGCCGCCGTCCGCGGCGGTCAGGATCGCCGCGCCGGCACCGTCGCCGAACAGGAAGGCGGTATGGTGGTCCTGGGGGTTCGTGATGCGCGACAGCAGCTCGGCGGTGACGACGATTAGGTTGCGAGCGGTGCCGCCGAGGATGAACGTGCGGCCTACCTCGAGCGCGTAGAGCCAGCCGGAGCAGGCGGCGTTGAGATCGAATGCGAGGGCACGCGGGATGCCGAGCCGGCGGGCGAGGGCGCTGGCCATCGAGGGCACGGGCTGGTCGGGAATCAGCGTGGCCATTATGACACCGTCGATCTGCGACGCGGTCATCCCGGCCTGCTTGAGCGCGTGCTGGACGGCGATCACGGCCAGGTCGGTCGCGCTCTCGTTCTCCGAGGCGTAGCGGCGTTCCTTGATGCCCGTGAGCCGGACCACCTCGTCCTCCGTTCGCTGGGGAAAATGGGCGAGGATCTCGCTGTTGGCCCGGACCTTGGCCGGCACGGCGTAGCCCACGCCGGCGATGCAGACAGTTTCAGCGGATAAGGGATTCAAGGGATGCGACCCCACGAAACACACGAATCCCCGGCAAATGAAAACTCCAAATCCATGGGCTCCCGCCGGGCGGTGCCCCGGGGGTCAGCCCTTGCGGCGGGCCAGATAGGCGGTGACATCGTCACCCGAGACGCGTCCTCCGGGCCCGGTGGCCTCGATGTCGGTGATCTTCGACGGATCGAGACCGGCTTCCTGGGCCATCTTGGTCGCGCGGGGGGTCCAGACCAGGGAGCGGACGGCCGAAGGCTGAGGGCTGCTTCCGTCGGCCTTCTGCCCTCGGCCTTCGGTGCCGTGGGTCTCAAGATGGCGGAGGGAATCGTCGGTTGTCTCTACGTGCAGGAAAGGTGCGCCGGCGGCCTTTACGTCGCCTGGGGCGACCAGGATGCGGCGGATGGTGCCGTCGCAGGGCGCCTCGAACTCGAAGATGGACTTGTCGCTCTCGAGCTCGGCGATCTTCTGGCCGCGAGCCACGCTGTCTCCGTCCTTGATGCGAATGCTGATGACGGTCAGCTCGTTGACCGTGGCGCCCATGGACGGCATCGGGATCTCGATGAGGAACGGAGTCATGTCTGTGTGCCCAGTTGGGACCGCGGAGGAGGGGAACTCAATCGCGGAAATCGCGGAGAGCTTCGTACGATCGCTGAGGCGCGGAAGGGCGGAAGCGCCGATATTTGAGGGCAAATGTGGACGTCGCAGCTCGGCCCGAACTCTTGGCGCGGCGCCAGCGGCGCGGCCTATTTCCGGGCCACGCGCCAGATGGCGAGGCAGGTCTCGATGAGGTCGGGCAGCTCTGCGAGCGGGATCATGTTGGGTCCGTCGCTGAGGGCGTGCTCGGGATCGGGGTGGGTCTCGATGAAGAGACCGTCGGCCCCGGCGGCGAGTGCTGCGCGGGCAAGTGTCGGAATATACTCCCGCTGGCCGCCGCTGCGACCGCCCGCGGCGCTGGGCAGCTGCACGCTGTGGGTGGCGTCGAAGATGGCCGGGCAGCGGTTCCGCTTCATGATCGGGAAGGACCGCATGTCGACGACGAGGTTCTGGTAGCCGAAGGTGGTGCCGCGCTCGGTCTGCCAGATCTCGGGGCAGCGCCCGTGGCGCAGCTTCTCGACCACATGGGTCATGTCCTGCGGCGCCATGAACTGGCCCTTCTTCACGTTGACTGCGCGGCCGGTGGCCGCGGCGGCGAGCAGCAGGTCGGTCTGGCGGCTCAGGAACGCAGGGATCTGGATGACGTCGCAAACCTCGGCCACCCGGGCGACCTGGGAGGTCTCGTGCACGTCGGTCAGCACCGGAAAACCGTATTCCTTGCGCACGAGCGCGAGCAGCTTGAGCCCGGCCTCGATGCCCGTGCCGCGTCCGCCTGCCAGCGAGGTGCGGTTGGCTTTGTCGAAGGATCCCTTGAACACGAACTTGATCGCCGGGCGCACGCGGGCGATGCGGCGGAGGGCGGTCGCGACGGCGCGGCAGACCTGTTCGCTCTCAAGCGAGCAGGGGCCGGCGATGATCAGGAGCTTCTTGGGGTCGAAAAGCACGGGACTGAATGTACGATTTACGATGTACGACCAGCTCAGGACCGTTTCCGGGATTTGACCTTCGGGCTCTTCGACTTCCGGCGACCGGCCACCGGCGACCGGCCACCGGCCCCCCGCCCCTGGCGGATGGCGGCGGCGATGAAGGCGGCGAACAACGGGTGGGCGTCGTCGGGCTTCGACTGGAACTCGGGGTGGAACTGCACGGCGAGGAACCACGGATGGTCCTTGATCTCGACGATCTCGACGAGGTTGCGGCGCGGGTTGATGCCGCTGACGAGCATGCCATTGCGCTGGAGTTGGCCGACGTAGGCGTTGTTGACCTCGTAGCGGTGACGGTGGCGTTCGCGGACGCTCTCTGCGCGATAGGCGCGGGCGGCGCGTGAACCGGGGGTCAGCGCGCACTCGTAGCTGCCGAGGCGCATGGTGGCGCCCTTGTCGATGATCTTCTTCTGCTCCTCCATCATATTGATCACCGGATGGCGGGCATTGGGGTCGAACTCGGTGCTGTTGGCGCCGGACAGCCGGAGCACGTTGCGCGCGAACTCAATCACGGCAATCTGGAGCCCGAGGCAGAGCCCATAGTAGGGGACCTTGCTCTCGCGGGCGAAGCGGGCGGTAGCGATCTTGCCCTCGGTGCCGCGGTCGCCGAACCCGCCCGGCACGAGGATGCCGTCTAGCCCCTTGAGCAGGTTGCGGCCGCCGGGCTTCTCGATGTCCTCGGCGTCGATGCGGCGGATGTTCACCTTGCAGTTGTTAGCGATGCCGGCGTGCGTGATGGACTCGTAGACCGACTTGTAGGCGTCCTGCAGCTCGATGTACTTGCCGACGACGCCGATTGTCACCTCGTGGCGCGGGCTGAGGATGCGGCGGACGATTTTTTCCCAGATGTTGCGCTCGGGAAGCGGCCGGCGGATGCCGAACAGGTCGAGAATGAGCTCGTCCATGCCCTCGCGCTGGAGGGCGAGCGGGAGCTCGTAGATGGAGTGGGCGACGTCGCGGCACTCGATGACGGCCTTCACGGGCACGTTGCAGAACATCGAGAGCTTGTCGCGCAGGTCGTGGTCGAGCGGGTGATCGGTCCGGCAGACCAGTGCGTGCGGCTGGATACCGATCTCGCGCAGCTTGGCGACCGACTGCTGGGTGGGCTTGGTCTTCAGCTCGCCGGCGGCGTTCAGGTAGGGGACGAGGGTGACGTGGATGAAGACGACGTCGCGCGGGCCGACCTCGAGTGCGAACTGGCGCATGGCCTCGAGGAAGGGCAGGCCCTCGATGTCGCCCGTGGTGCCGCCGATCTCGGTGATCAGCACGTCGACATCCTTTCCGCCCGCGTAGATGCGGCTCTTGATCTCGTTGGTGACGTGCGGGATCACCTGCACGGTCTTGCCCAGGTAATCACCGCGGCGCTCCTTCTGAATGACGCTCTCGTAAACCTGGCCTGAAGTCAGGTTGTTGAGCCGGGACAGCTTGCCGCTGGTGAAGCGCTCATAGTGGCCCAGGTCGAGGTCGGTCTCGGCGCCGTCCTCCAGCACATAGACCTCGCCGTGCTGGTACGGGCTCATGGTGCCCGGATCGACGTTGAGGTAGGGGTCGAATTTCTGGATCCGGACCTTGAGGCCCCGGAGCTCGAGGAGGGCACCGAGGGCCGCCGCGGTGAGACCCTTGCCCAGCGACGAAACCACCCCTCCCGTCACGAACACATACTTCATCGGAGAGGCTTAACCGCCGCCCTTCCCAGCGCGCAAGCATAAGGTGGGTCGGAGGAACGAACGGACGGCGGGGACGCCGTCCCTCCAAGTGTGCCGGTATCTTGGAGGGCCGGGCTCCTGCCCGGGCGGGGGCGCCGTCCCCCCATTACCGGATCGCGAAAATGATCGGCACCTCGACCCAGGTCGCGACGGGCTCGCCGTCCTTGCGGCCGGGGCGAAAACGCCACTTCGAGATTGAGTCCAGGGCTGCCTGATCGAATTCGGGCTGGCTGGACGAAATAACCCGCGCGTTTCGGACGGCTCCCCGCGAGTCGAGAATGAATCGGGTGACGACCTCGCCCCGGACGCCTGACTTGCGCATTGCGGCCGGGTAAACCGGACGTGCCTGAACAAGTGGCACCGGCAGTTGGTCGAGCAGATCGATCCTGATGACGAGGCCCACGCCTTCGACAAACTCCGAATCCCCGGGCCGCGATTGCTCCGATGCTGCGACTCCTGTGGGTGCCGAGAATATGAACGGTAATTCGACTAATGTAGCCACTGACTGTCCCTGCCGTTGTGCCGGACGAAAGCGCCACTGGGCGATGGCGTCGATCGCAGCCCGATCAAATTCCGATTGCGTGGAGCTGATAACCCTCGGCTGCCTAACCGTTCCTTCCACATCGACTATGAAGCGAAGTACCACTTCTCCCCGCACGTTCTGGCTGCGCATTGAGGCTGGGTATTCTGGCCTAACCTGAACGACGGGGATCGGTTGCCGGTCAACCAGCGCGAGGTCGAAAATTTCACCAATCGCTGCATAAATATTCCCTTGCGGCGCAGGAGCCGGTTGGGCTGGTGCCTGTGGGGGCTGTGCGGGCGCGGCTGCCGCAGGTGGCACTGTTCCCGTCGCAACGGCGCCTGCGGGGACCGGTCGGGGCGGCTGTGAATTCTGGAGGGGTGGTGTCGCAGGCACCGGCACTGGACCTTCCGGGGCACGGGGCATTGATGGCTGCGCCTGAGGCGGTACTGGCCGGGCGGCCTCTGTCGCAGCGCGCAATTCAGCAAGCTGTTCCATCGCCTCGCGCGCTTGTGCATTAGCTGCTTCCGCGGCAAGGCGGGCCTCCGATAGTCGTTCCCGTGCGGCGTTCGCCATGAGCCGGCGCTCCTCTGCCAGAACCTCGAGGCGTTGGGAGATCTCTGCCTCTTCTCCGAGCGACGCGTTGACGCGAACCGGGTCGACATTCTGGGCGCTTGCTTCGATGCGAACGGACGTGTCAACGAGCGTAGCAACAAGTCGGTCGGACTGGCCTTCGAAGTACCCCGGATCGAAGGTCCAAGTGCTGATGGCATTCAATACTGGCCGCTCGAGTTCGCGTTGCGTGGATTGAATGACCCTCGGCAGGACGACGGTGCCTTGGAAATTCACGATGAAGCGGACAGTTATGTCGCCGCTCAATCCTCCGGCTACAACCGCTTCGGGTAACGTGGGCGCCTGAACGGACTTGGGAACCGGAATTACGAAATTCCGCTCGTTCTGTTCATTTGGCGCATCCTGTGGGGCGATGTTGAACGGGCGACCTGGTGCCAGGGTTCCGGAAAAGCGAATCGTCTCGTTGGCGTTTGGCATCACGCTCTGGCTCTCGGAAACCGGTGCTGCAGTCGCCGACGCAGCTGGAGTCCCGGTACTGGACGCCTCGCTTGCCGCGTCCATGGTTCCGGCGTGGCCGGCGAGGGCGACGAGTGTCAGTGCAGTGAGGGTTGCGATGGCGCGCATTCCGCGGCGTTCGGGTCGGCGCTTGGGATCGAGGATGCTGCGCAGGCGAACGACGATCGGAGGCGTGGTGATGCCGGCGAGGTTCGGCTGCGGAATGCCGAGTCCGTGGCGCAGCGCCTTCATGATACCTCCGGCGTAGGCGCGGGGATCCTGCGTCAGTTCCAGCACGCGTTCGTCGCATGAGCGCTCGGTCTCGAGGTTGAGCCAGCGGTTCAGCAGCCAGGCGAGCGGATGGAACCACAGGGCGGCGACTACGAGCATGCGCACGAATGCCCAGAGGTTGTCGCGGCGGCGGATGTGGACCAACTCGTGCAGGATCACGGACTCGAGCTCCTCGGGCGTGAGTGATTCTGCGAGTCCGTTGGGAAGGAGGATCCTCGGATTGCGGATCCCGAGAGTGGCCGGTCCGCAAGGCGCGGTTACCAGCAGGCCGCGCGGCGCGGGGAATCCGTGGCGTTCGGCGATGACATTAATCGAATGCGCGATGTCCGAAGGCACCTCGCGGGACTCCTCCAGTACCGAGCGCTTCGCCCCGACGCGGCGGACCAACCACGTGGCGAGCACGGCGATGGCGCCCACGGCCCAGAGGATCAGAAGCCAAACGGCTGGCGAGAGAGTCGCCGCAGTCTCAGCGAGAGGTTCCTGTGTGACGATCATGGCTGCCTGAGACGTAGTGGCAGCGAATACGGCAGGCAGCACGATCGCCTCTGATTGAATCCACGCAGGGGACGATCCGGTGATCGAGGTTACCAGCGAGGACAGCAGGGCAGCCGGCACGGCAAACTTCGCGAGAGCGATCCAGGCGAGGGTGGCCCGCGTGCGTGCCGCGAGCCTCCGGGCGGCGACGATGAGCAGGACGATGACAAGGGCGACCACCGTTGACTGTCAGAGGTGGGTGAGCAGGTCCGCCGCGGACCAGGGGAAGGCGAGGACTGAGGGGTTCATGGGGCGGGGAGGTTTCGGCACGGCCCAAGGGCCGGCCCTGCGGACAAGTTTCAGGTCTTGATCGGGAGCGTTTTCGTCTTCTTCGCGTCCTTCTGTGAAAATTCCGGGGTAAACTGCCTGCCGCCTACTTCGACCCCCGTTCGCGCAGGAGGCGCTCGAGTTCCTTGAGATCGGCAGCCTTGATGCGTCCCGACTCAACCAGGTGGGCCATGAGGGGAGCAGTGCCGCCGCCAATTGCGCCGAGAAAGTCGTCGATCAGCGCACCGAGCGCGGCCTGACGGCTGACCAGCGGCTTGAAGATATGGGCGTTACCGATCTTCCTCGTGCGACGGACGGCGTTTTTCTCCTCCAGGCGGTAGACGATGGTCTGGACCGTCGTGTACTCGGGTCGTCGGTCCTCTGGCATCGACTCCTGGATCTCGCGGATCGAGCCGGAGCCCAGCTTCCAGAGGGCATCCAGGATTTCCATTTCGAGCCGGGTCGGCTTCACGGTGCGGGCAGGTTTGACAGCCATGTAGTAATTACTACTACACATGTAGTAGATGTCAAGAGGAGTTTGCCTGTGGCCGCCCTGCTTCGCCCTGTCGGGCTTCGCCGGGTCTTCGCTTCGCTACGAGTACGAGGGAACAGGGAGGAAAGGAGCAGGGAGCAAGGAATGGCCGGCTCGTTTCCTCTTCACTCCCGGCGCGCGGGCGCGCCATTGTGGCCGGCGTGAATTCCAAGCCCCAGTTGCTCTGCTGGCTGACCTGCGATGCGGTGCACATCGATCCCGCCTCGGGGAAGCACACGATACTCGGAGTGTTCTCGAACATCCGGGCGCAGCGCTTTCCGGTGACGCATCCCTACATGGTGTGGTTCCTGACGATCACCGATTGTTCGGCGGGTGAGCGTCGGCTGAAGATTTCGATCGGCTTGGATCCGACCCGGCTGCAGCCGTTCATCGACCGAACTTTCAACTCCCAGGGCCCGCTGATGCGGATCAACCTCATCAACGAAATCCGAAACCTTCCGTTTCCGCAGCCGGGTGAGTATGCGATCCTCGTGGAGATCGACGACGAGCCGCTGCTAGCGACTAGCCTGACGCTTACCCAGTAGACGCCCCCTTTGGGGCGGAGCAGGCGGAAGGGTGAAAGGGCCAAGAAGCCCAGGGCCTTGAAATGCAACCTGCAGCGTTCCGACCACCCACATGAAGTTCCATCCGTTCGAATCTGCGCAAACTGCGGATGAGTGATCGGGGAGGTATTATCCGCGGATGACGCCGACTCGATCGGATTCGGGCTTGGAGTTTGAGATTAAAGCGGCGGAGTTTCGGGGTGGACCGGTGGCGGAGTCTGCGAATATCGATAATGCGAATGACGAATAGCGAAGAACGAAGCAGCGAATTCCGCCGGGAATCGATATGACGGCGTCGTCGCGCGGTAAACCGATGGACGAACCGAAAAAGAATACGCCGGGGCCCGGGGGCGGCATCGAGGGCGAGGTCTGGCACCTGGACGCACCCGGCGGGAAGCCGTTCGACCTCGTCGGGGTCGGTGCACCGATCATGGACATCGTGGCTGCGGTGCCGGAGACGTTTCTGTCACATGCGGGCGGCGAGAAGGGCGGCATGGTGATGGTGGATGCCGACGAGATGGCTCGTATCGTGAAGCTGCTCCCGGCGGAGCCGCGGCTGACGCCGGGAGGCTCGGCGGCGAACACGATATTCAACGCGACGCGGCTCGGGTTGCGCACGGCCTTTGTCGGCAAACTCGGCGATGACGAGCTGGCGAAGGTTTATAGGGAGCGCTTTTCCGGCGCGGGTGTGCACACGGCACGCTTCAAGCGAGGTGCGATGCCGAACGGACGCTGCCTGATCCTGACCACGCCGGATGCGCAGCGTACGATGCGCACCTACCTGGGGGCGGTGATGAGCCTGACGCCCGACGAGATCCGTCCCGAGGACTTTGCGGGCTGCCGCCATGCGCACATCGAGGGCTACGTGGTCTTCAACAGGGACCTTGCGGATGCGATCCTGCGCTCGGCGAGGGCTGCGGGCTGCACGATCAGCCTCGACCTGGCCTCATTCGAGGTCGTGCGTGGCGCGCGCGACTGGCTGATCTCGCAGATCGATGCCGGGCTCGACGTCGTTTTTGCGAATGAGGATGAGATCCAGGCGATGTATCCCGACGAGGCGCGCGATTACACGGCGCTTGCGCGCCGGCTCGCCGAACGCGGCTGCACGGCGGCAGTGAAGCTCGGCAAGGACGGCGCGCTCATTGCACGCGAAGGGGAAGTCGACCTGATCTCGCCGCACCTCGTGGCGGATGCCGTCGACACCAACGGGGCGGGCGACGCATGGGCATCAGGCTTTCTCTACGGTTACCTCAACGATTGGCCGCTGCGCGACTGCGGCGGACTGGCGTCGCTCATCGGCGCGGAGACCGTGCGCCACATGGGCCCGATCATTCCGGACGAGCACTGGACGGAATTGCACGTACGGGCGAAGGCCCTGATCCCGAAACCGGGGACGGACAGGAAGTGATCGGTGATTTTTGCACAGAAGGTCGCAGAGGAAGACCACCTTTATAGGTAGAAATCAGTGGATCGGTCGGCCCGAGCACGGAGCACAGCCATCGGGGGTTTTGCTCCCAATAAAACACCACTTTTTTTGGGGTAGATTTCAGTGGATCGGTCGGCGTGAGCGCGGAATAAAGGCATCGGATTCTCCACCCCAAAAAACACGATGAACCGAACCCCCTCTTCACCTACCTTAGCGGCCTTCTGTAAAATCGGATCGATGTGTGAAACTGTCTCTTGTGCGCTGTCTCAGGCGTTCTGCAGTTCGTAGCTCAGGATGCTGAGTGCGTAGACTGCGGCGGTCTCGCAGCGGAGCACGAGCGGCCCGAGCGAGATCGGCTCGAATCCCGCGCTGCGGCTCTGGCTGAGCTCTGCCGGGGTGAAGTCACCCTCCGGGCCCACGAGCCAGAGTACCCTCTGCGGCGGGCGGTTGGCGGTGGCCTTGAAGGCCTCCAGCACGGACTTCAGTGACTTTGCTCCCGGCTGCAGGCTGGCGATGAGCTTCAGGTCGTAGCCCTTTGCCGATTCGATGAAAGAGCCTGCCGCCTGGATTGGCGCGATCTCCGGAAGGAACGGATTGCCGCACTGCTTGGCTGCCTCAAGGGCGGCGACCTGCCACTTCTCGATCTTCTTCTCGGAGCGGTCGGAATCGAGATGCACCTGGGTGCGTTCGCTCTCGAGTGGAACGATGGCGGCGGCGCCGATCTCTGTAGCCTTACGCACGATGGAGTCCATCGAGGCACCCTTGGGCAGGGCCTGGCCGAGCGTAATGGCGTAGGGCAGGGGCTTGAATTTTTGGGGGAACCGGACCTTGAGGCGCGCGGCCGAACGATCTGCGGCAGCGAGTTCGCAGACCCACTCGTGTCCTTGTCCGTCGAACGCCACCACGGTGTCGCCGACGCGTGCACGGTTGACCGACACGAGGTGGTGTGACTCGTCGGCCGACAGCGAGATCTCGGCGGGTTCGCGGTTGGCAGGTGAGCAATGGACGCGGAAGTCGGGCATATTTGAAATTTGGATTTCCGATTTTGGATTCTGGATTTGGAAGGCGGAACTCGGGGGGCGGCTGACCTGAGCCTAGTCGAAGGGGAGGGCGGTGACGAAATCCGAATGACGAATGAGCGGGTGGCAATGTCCAATGGTGTGATGACAGGTTGCCGCTGGGCATCGGTCATCTGCCGGGACGTGGAGTCGGTTGGGAAACGAGAATAGGTTTTACTGCGGTGTGCGCCGCCATAGATTGCGCCGGCTTCGGTTCGCCGGGATGGCGGAATTGGCAGACGCAACGGACTCAAAATCCGTCGCCCCCTAAAGGCGTGTGGGTTCGACCCCCACTCCCGGCACCATCCTTCGTCCCTTCGGAGCTTCCGCCGTCGCCCGTTGGACTATGGCGGACGGATGCTACGCTAAGGTCCGATTCAGCCGTGGTCGCAGCCCTTGATCAGGTCTTCGAACTGTGGCCCACCGCCCGGGCGGTTTCCTCGTCGGAAAAGTCGAGATGAATGCTCCAAAACGACGTGTCAGCGGATGGCACGAGGGCTTTCTCAAGCAATCCTGCGCATTCGGAGGGAAACGCGGGGCAGCCGCGGCGAATCATGGCGACTGCCTCAGATTTTGGGATATTCGACACGACCGTCGAGTTTGCCGAAACCGTGGTGCCTGCGATAGTGGCGCCGCCTCCCTTGAGGAAGCCGCCGCGCGTGAGTTCCGACAACAGCTTCGCGGCGAGGGGAATTGTTGCGGGATTCATGTGGCAACATGCCCATGCAGGTGCGCCGAGGCAAGGGCTGGTCGTCCTTGATGGGGCTCGGTACTCCGAAGTTTGCGGCGATATGAATGCACAAAAGGGGCGCTCCTGTTGGAGCGCCCCGAGTTTACTGTGTCGGATCCGTGAATCCCTAGTTGTGCCCTAGGTATTGGGGCCGGGATCGTCGCTGAGGATCGATACCTCAAGTGCGGCATGGGTCGCGACGGGCTCGCCGTCGACGATGAGCGGCGAGAATCGCCAGTCATCGATCGCCGAAGTGAGCAGCGTCAGCAGCCCCATGTCGGCGACTCCACTGGCCACGCGCACATCATGCGTCCGGCCCTGGTCGTCGATCATGAACTGGAGGTCGAGCTCCTTGCCGGCGTAGATCCCGTTGATGTACGGGAACTCCACCGAAGTTGGGTACAGCGTCACTGGCTTCCGTGCGTAGGAATCCAGGTATATCTGTTCCGGAGTCCGGTCCGTCATGCGGTCCTGTTCCACCGTCACGGAAATTGCAGGCAATCGCTCTATATCCTCCTCGTTTTCCTGGGCCGATGCCCCAACGGGGATGAATGCGAGTAATCCTATCAGCATTGCATTGATCATTGTCTTCATGGTCTTTCGTTTCACTTCGCGTCAACGGAGCCCTTTCTACTTTTCAGGGTTCTATTTGCGGGTTCGGGCTCGGAGGGACCGCTGCGCGCTCCGCCGCCACTGCGACCGTGTCGCCATGCGGCACCGCCGGGCCTCTAATTTTCGCGACACAGCATCTTCGCAGCAGTTCCTTACAATTCCGGAACGGGGAATTCAGACTCCGGGCGAGCGCTCGATTCTGGTTCAGTCCCAGGCTGGCCGCGGCCGTCAGCAGAAATCCCTGAGGTTTTGAGGCGACGGTTCCCGCCGGGTCTTGCCATTTATGGGTGCTCTATCTTCGCTCAGCGCCCCCCGCCTCACGTTGCCAGGTCAGGCGACCAGTTCCTCCCAACCCTGCTGCCATGAAACGCATCCTCCTTGCCCTGATTGCACTGTCGGTCGCCGTTAGCGCCAGCGCCGCGATCGCCGAACTCAACGTCGCCGACGGCACGATCGAGTCTCCCGACGGCCTGTTCGTCGGGCGCGACTTTCGAGTCGCCGACGGATTCAAGATCGAGCTGCTGTACCGGCCGACTCCCGACGAGGGCAGTTGGGTCGCGATGGGCTGGGACGACCAGGGCCGACTGCTCGTGCCCTCGTACAACACCGACCGTCTGGCGCGCCTCACGATCCCGGTGGTCGGAAGCAGCGACCCCGTGCGAGTCGAGATGATTGACACGACCACCGTGGGTGCTGCCGAGGGCGTGCTCCATGCGTTCGGCAGCCTGTACCTGAACCTGAACCGCAGTCCGTCGATGCGCAGCGGCCTTTATCGGCTGACCGACACGAACGGCGACGGGTCCTTCGACCAGACGCGCGTGATCCGGGTGCTCCAGGCTTCGGGCGACCATGGGACGCACACGCTGCAGCTGACCCCGGACGGCACGATGATCTCGATGATCAACGGCAACGCCGTGCCGATAACCGAGTTCACGCACAGCCGCATCCCCACTTCCTGGGGCGAGGACAACCTCGTGCAGCGCCTGATCGTGCCGAACACGAACAACGTCGTGCCGGACGGACACCTGCTGAACTTCAGCCCCGACGGCTCGGTCGTCGAGGTGTTCGCCATCGGCATGCGCAACCCGGTCTCGCAGGCGTTCAACAAGGACGGCGAGATGTTCGTGTGGGACGCGGACGACGAACCCGTGATGGGCTTTTCCCCGTTGTATCGTCCGACCGCCATCTACCATGTGC
Organism: Candidatus Salsuginivita brisbanensis; assembly: GCA_038144975.1. Lineage (GTDB taxonomy): Bacteria > Verrucomicrobiota > Verrucomicrobiia > Opitutales > Opitutaceae > Salsuginivita > Salsuginivita brisbanensis. The sequence goes on from JAYQOU010000014.1 coordinate 64,779, forward strand.
AGAGCGGCGCCGACATGGGCTGGCGGTCCGCCGCGCGTTTTCATCCCTACTACTACATGGACAACATCGGGGTGATCTCGGTGGTTGGCTCGGGCTCGCCGACCGGAAGCACCTTTGGCACGGGCGCAAAGTTCCCGGCCCGCTACCAGGACGCGCTGTACATCTGCGACTGGTCCTTCGGCAACTTCTACTCGGTGTTCATCACGCCGGACGGCGCCTCCTACCGCGCGGACCCGCAGCCCTTCATCAGCGGCCGGCCCTTCGCGGTCTCGAACGCGATCGTGAACCCGGCGGACGGATCCCTTCTGATCCAGACCACCGGAACGGAACTCTACCGCGTGACCTACGTCGGCAACGAGTCGGTGGAGCCGACTCAGCCCGACACGAGGTTCGCGGCGATGCGCGACCTGCGTCGGAGCCTTGAGCGCTTCCATGGCCGGCAGGATCCGGCAGCCGTCAACGAAGCCTGGCAGTACCTTGGTGACGATGACCGCTCGATCCGTTACGCGGCCCGACTCGCGGTGGAATGGCAGGACACCGCCCAGTGGCGCGAGCGCGCCCTCGCGGAGACAGACCCGCGCCGTAGCATCGCGGCGATCGTCGCCCTCGCGCGTTCCAGCGGACTCGACCAGTATCGCACGCCGCCGACGATGGAGCGCACCTTCAACCCGGCGCTGGTGAAGCGCATGCTTGCGAGCCTGAACCGCATCAACTGGGCCGCGCTGCCGTTCCAGGACAAGCTCGACCTGCTCCGCGCCTACCAGCTCACATTCATCCGGCTCGGGCCTCCTGACGAGGAGGACCGCCAGCGGCTGATCGCGCGGCTCGACCCGTACCTTCCGGCGACGCAGCGCGAGCTCAACTGGGAGCTCGCGGAGATGCTGATCTATCTCGAGGCGCCGAGCGCGGCGACCAAGGTCATGGCGCTCCTGCGCGACGCACCGTCGGCGCCATACTATGGAATCCAGGAGTGGATCAACCCGCAGATGCGCCAGCGTCAGGACCGCGGCGATGTCACGGGTCCAAACATCGGGGTTTCCCAGGCGGCCATGGCACGCCAGGAGGACCAGCAGCAATACGTGCAGCTGCTGCGCACGCTGCGCACGGGATGGACGCCGGAGCTGAGGCAGGAGCTGTTCGAATGGTTTGCGAACGGACCGAGCACATTCCTTGGAAGCGGAGGCACGAACTGGACCAATATCATGAAGACTGACGCGATCGCGATGCTCTCTGATGGCGAGCGTGCGGCCCTGGCCGATCTGATTGCCCAGCCGGTTCCCGGTGGCCTCGGTCGCGGCGGTGGTGCTGGTGGCGGCGGACGCGGCGGCGCGGCCGGAGGCGGGGGAGGAGCTGGGCGTGGCGGAGCAGCCGGCGGCCAGTTTGCGGCGGCCGGAACTCCCGGGCTCGGTGCGCCGGCTGCCAGTTTCTACATCCCGGTTGGAGGCTTCAATCGGCAGTTCAACGACGTCGAGCTGACGACATTGACCCGCTTTGATGAGCAGATGGAGGCAGAGATCCGTGCCCGGGCCGCTGCGCGGCGCTCGATCGTCGAGGCGTCGTTGAACCCGAACATCAGCAATGCGGAGCGGCAGTCGCTTGCAGCTTCGCTCGCGGCGTCGGAGCTGGCGCTCGCGTTGAAGCAGGCGGATGGCTTCGGAGCCCTTCAGCGGGATCTCAATCTCACCCGCGAACGCGTTCCGGCGCTGATCAACGCTATCAACAGCCGATAGCCGGTCGGTCGAACCCGCGGCTCAACCGCCCCATCGGGCGCGTTCGGCCGCGGGGTCCCGGCCCTCGTCGCGGTCCAGGAAGTCGAACATGGTCTCGATGCCTGCGCCGTCGATCGCGGCCTCGCGGGTGCGCTGCTCGACGAGTTGACGGGCGACATCGCGCCAGCCGCGCTTGGACAGGAAGGCGTTCAAGATCTCGCATTCCTCGTCGGAGCGTTTGCCGCCTGTCCGTTCCGCCCAGGCGAGAATCTCCTCGTCGGAGCCTCCTTCGAGCACTCGGGTCTTCAGCGGTTCGTAGCCGACACGCAGGAACCTGCAGCAACGCGCGTCGAACACGCCGAACTTCGATTCGCCGAGGTTGCCGGCATAGTCATCCGGTAGTTCGCCGCTTGCATGAACGCGGATCTTGTCGAGCATGCGGCCGAAATATACGAGGCGGCCGACCTTGGCGTAGGGACTGCGCAGACCTGGGACATGGGGCATGCTCCAGAAAAGGCGCAGCGGACAGGGGATTTCGAGCGAGAAAAGTCCAGTTGCAGCGGTCTGGCTGGGACAATCGTGTTTGATGCGGAAGCGGGATCTCGTTTCGATGCTCATTTATCACGGCTCCGATGGCCCGCAGGCGAAACAGTACACAGGAAGGCTCGGTAACGCCGGTCGCAGCCGGCACCCCCTGGCATTGGGTCGGGTGGTTCGGTCTGCTTGTGCTTACCTTGCTGGTGTACGCGCCGACGTACGCGGCGGGGTTCGTGTGGAACGACGTGGACTACGTGACGCGTCCGGAGCTTCGAACGCTCGGGGGCCTTTGGCGGATCTGGTTCGAGGTGGGGGCGACGGAGCAGTACTATCCGCTGCTGCACTCGGTGTTCTGGGTGCAGAGCCAGCTCTGGGGAGACAGCGCGTTGGGCTACCACCTGAGCAACGTGCTGCTGCACGCCGGGAACGCCTGCCTGCTGGTGATGCTGGTGGGGCGGGCTTTTGGAGCCGGATCAGACCGATCCGACGGATCGTCGGCCCTCGGCCCTCGGTCCTCGGTCCTCGGTCCGGTCGCCTGGCTCTCGGGAGTGCTGTTTGCCGTGCACCCGGTGTT
>JAYQOU010000015.1:0-42569 GCA_038144975.1 Candidatus Salsuginivita brisbanensis
GGTGGTTGCCGCCGATCGAGAAGCCGTCGCCGTCGCCGCCGAAGACGAACACGTGAAGGTCGTCCCTGCCGAGGCTGATGCCCGCAGCCATCGGCAGGGCGCGCCCATGGATGAAGTGCCCGCCATGGGTGTTGACGAAATAGGGGAAGCGCGAGGAGCAGCCGATGCCCGCGAACGTGACGATCTTTTCCTGCGGATACTGGAGCTTCTCGAGAACCTTGTAGAAGGCCGCCAGGACCGCGAAGTCGCCGCAACCGGGGCACCAGGTCGGATGGTCTGCGGTCAGGACCTTCTTGGTGAGCGGGGCCGCTCCAGGGGATGCGTTCGGGGACGGCTGGCCGTCCTTGGCCGGCGCTGAGGCCGGCTTGCTAGGGGAAGGTTCGGTGGTCGGGGCTGAGGCGGGCATTTCGGGAATGGAACGAATTGGAGAATCGATGGATGGAAAGTATCAGGACTTTGCGACCGCGGGCGACTGGTTTCGGGCGAGTTTACTGAACTTCGTGGCGCCGGCCTTGGGGTCGAGCGACTTGCTCTCGATGTGCTGAGAGACGCCCTCGACGAGCTCGCTGACCTTGAAGGTCAGGCCGTCGGTCTTGGTGCAGCTTACGATGGCGGGGTTCGCGTAGCGGGCCCGGAGCATCATCGCGAGCTGGCCGAAGCCGTACAGTCCCTCGTCATTGAGTTCCGCGACAACGACCTTGTGGTAGCGCGAGAAGGTGGACTCGAGTCCGTCGGGCAGCGGATGCAGGTGGCGGAGATGGAGATGGCCTGACTTGACGCCGGCGTTGCGGATGCGACCGAGCGCCTCGCGGCCCGGGCCCCAGCTGGAGCCCCAGGTGACCAGGAGGACCTCCCCGGCCGAATCGCCGTTGAGCTCAGGGGCCGGAAGGGAGGCACCCAGCTTCTTCAGCTTCTCGCGGCGCTTTGCGGTCATCTTGACGTGCATCGCCGGGCTGCCGCTCGGGTGTCCCATCTCGTCGTGCTCGAGTCCGGTGACCGTCGGGTACTTGCCGGACGCCATGCGCGTTCCCGGGGGGGCGTGGCGAGTGATGCTGTCGAGCGGGTACGGCTTGAAGCCTGCAGGGCGCTCGCTGAGGTCGGGCTTCGGCTCAACCATGAGCTTTTCGATGTCCGGCTCGTCAAAAACCTCGATGCGGGATGAAAGCCCCTGGTCGGTGAGGATCAGGACCGGCGTGCTGTACTCGCGGGCGATCCGGGCGGCCTCGATCGCGATGAAGAAGCAGTCCTCGACGTTCTTGGGCGCGAGCACGACGCGGGGGCAGTCTCCATGGCTCCCGTAGATCGCCTGCATCAGGTCGCTCTGCTCAATGTTCGTGGGGAGGCCCGTGGAGGGGCCGCCGCGCTGCACGTTGATCACGATCACCGGCATTTCCGCCATGGTCGCCCAGCTCAGGGCCTCCATCTTGAGGGAAAGTCCGGGACCTGCGCTGCCCGTGACGGCGAGATTGCCAGCGTAGGAGAATCCGAGGGCGGTCGAGACCGAGGCGATCTCGTCCTCGCACTGCACGAAGACGCCGCCGTATTTCGGCAGTTCCGTGCGGAGCGTTTCCATGATCGAGGACCACGGGGTGATCGGGTACCCGGCACCGTGCCGCACGCCGGCGGCGATCAGGCCGTAGGCGAGGGCGGTGTTGCCGTCGATCGTGATCTGCGGCTTGCCGGTCGACGACGCGCGCTGCGCGGAGTCGAAACGGTAGAAGAGATCCTTGATATTGTTTTGCGGCCAGGCGTATCCGGCATCGAAGCCGAGCATGGCGTTTCGCAGGATGTCCTCGCTCTTACCCCCGAAACGTTCCTTCACGAGCGTCGAGAGCTTCGGCACATCGAGGTCGAACACCCGCGCCAACAGGCCGAGCACGAACATGTTCTTCCCCTTGTCCTTCGCGGTGCCTCCAATGGCCTCGACGGTCGCGGAAGTGATTGGCACCGGCACGTGGACAAAGCCCTTCTCGTCCGCGGGCGCCTTCACGTGGTCGCGATCATAGATCACCACGCCGCCAGGGCGGACGGAGCCGATATGGGCATCGTAGCTGTGCTGGTAAAACGCCACCAGCATGTCGGCCCGGTCCCCGGCCGACAGGATGTCGCCGGTCCCCATCCGCACTTGGAAGATCGATGGTCCCCCCGAGATGGTGGACGGGATCGTCATGTAGGTCATGACGTCCTGCTCCGAGCGACCGGCAAGGCGGGCCAGGAAGCCGCCGATCGACTGAATGCCGTCCTGGGAATTGCCAGCGAGGCGAATGACCGCGTCGCTCAGTTTCGTTGGTTCGCCGGCCGGCGCGCCAGCGCCTGCGGACTGTTCATTGAGATTGGGACTGACCATGTATACGGGGTGAAGGTTCGAAGGTGATTTCGAGGGGAGGGGGTGTCAATCGAGTTGGGGTTCAACTGCGATCTCAATGCCTGGGTTTCATTTTGCGCGGGGACAGGGAAAGAATGATTAATGGTCGGAGGGATACGGGTATGTCAGCGACCCTTGGGATAAGTTGGCGGGATGGTTGATGTTGGGGAAAAATGAAACATAAGGCGCTTCCTGTAAGATAGTTGCATATCACCTAATCGGAAACTCATTTAGATTTCGGGGCAGGGTACACGAATGGCCATTAGCGATCTTCTCGAGCGTAGCGCCTTTCATGTCCTGCGGGGCATTTGATTAGCTTGGTGATTGCTTCGGCGGGCTGGCCTTGTTGCGGAGGATGGAAATCGGATCAAGGAGCATCGAATTTTCCCGGTGAAACAGGAAGAATTCACAAATCTCTCGAAAGATTTCAGGGCAAAACTCCGTTCTTTGGACAGTAGCGATGAACGCGGGTTCGAGCCAAAATCACGGGTGGTACCGTCAACGTGGAATCACGTCCATGCAGGCGTTTACGTTGGTCGAACTTCTCACAGTGATCGCGATACTCGCGATCCTTGCGGGCATTGTCCTGCCGGCGACCCTCGGCGCTGGTGCCACCGCCCAGCGGGCCCAGATTCGGATTCGTTTCCAGCAGTGGGCCTCGGCCATCGAGGATTTCAGGCAACAGTACGGCGCTTACCCAATCTTTCACGAAGACGGAAAACTGAATGGAGGAGCTACGGCCGACCCTGGCGGCGCTCACATTTTCCACGATACGTTATCCGGTCGGCGGCGTGACGGCAGCCCACTTCCCGATCCGGTGCCCGGATTGCCCGGGGATCGATCGAAATCCAGAGCCGGCTGCTTCGAAACTGACCTGACGAACCTCAGCGCTCGCTGCCGGGAATCTTCAGCAGGCGGCCCGCCGGGATCGTTTCGCCCGATTCCACCTGGTTCATGATCGCGAGCGACTCGACCGTCAGCCCCGCGGGCAGGTTGGATGGCAAGAACTCGCTCAGCTGGCCGGGGCGATCCGTTCGCAGGACGACCATGCGCGCAGGCAGGACGGAAAGCCGCCGTTCGTCGTTCAGCGGCCTGAATCCAAATGCGACGGATTCGAAAGTACTCCGGTGCTGGCCGAGCGCAGCGGGGGCCGACATTCCGACAAACTGGTGCACCCGGCCATCCATCTCGATGAACGCCGTCCACACCCCCGTCGGCCCCTGCTGTGTCGTCAGCTGGCCGACGAGAACAAAGGCGGGAAGTCCGTTGACCGTGCGATCGACCGTGGAAACCACGGAAAGGCTGGAGTCGCGCACGAACTGGGAAGCGGCCTCGCGCGCCCGTGATCCGGGAGCGATCTGGTAGGTGATGACCGCCGAGCCATCGGGAGCGAGCTGGGCAACAACGGAAGTCTCGTTCTGCAGCTGCCAGCCGCGGGCAACCGGGAACTGCAGGCGGAGGTCCGGATGATAGAAGATGCCGCCGTCGACAAATCCTTCTCGGGGGTTGTCGCCGATCACGAGGCCCTCGATGCGCTCCAGATAGGCTTCCTCACCGACGATGCGCTCGCCGGCAACCCGGTAGGTGTTGCTCAACTGTATCACGCGGCCTGCGCGATCGCCGGGGTCGGGATGCGACGATGCCCAAGACGGCAGCACGCGGCCTTCCGCTTCCGACATGCGCTGCAGGGTGCGGAAGAAGGCGGAGCCCTCCTCCGTGGCATAATGGGTCCGGGCGGCATAGCGCACGCCAAGCTGGTCGGCTTCGTATTCGGCCTCACGGCCGTTGCGCAGCATCAGCAAACCCATGCCCTGGCCGGCAATCTCGAGCACCTGTCCGGTGAGGTCCTGCGCCTCCGGTCCCAGCAGTACCTGGCCGGCGATCGCCGCCGCAACCATGCCGAGCGTCCCGAGCTGGGCGCGGCGCGCCTGCACGGATGAATGCCGGGCCGCGACATGGCCGATCTCGTGGCCAAGCACGACGGAGAGCTGGGCCTCGTTGCGGACGTGGGCGAGCAGTCCGCGAGTGACGTAGACGTAACCGCCCGGCAGCGCGAATGCATTGACGACCGTGCTGTTCAGGACGCGAAACGTGAATGGCGTCTCACGATACATCGTCGGCGCCCCGGGCGCGCGCAGGTCGCTCTGTTCAAGCACATCCTGGCCGACCCGCGAGACGTATTCCTGGATGTCGTCATCCGGGTAAAGGCCCATCTCGGCGATGATCTCGCGATCCGCCTCGGCTCCGAGCTGGCGCTCCTGTTCCCAGGTATAGGCGTAGCGCTCGCGCTCGCCGGTCACGCTTGTCTCGGTCACGCATCCCGACAGGAAGACCGACGAGGCGGCCACCAGTGGCGCGAGGCCTCGGGGTGCCGCGCGAAACGCGGCTCGGACTGCCTCTGGGATTAGGTTCATGGAAGCGAAAGGCGGAGTTGCTGCCCCAGCCATAACGGTTCCAGACACCGATCCAAGCGTCAGGTTCTGCGGGACGTGCCTGCGGGCCGCTTCCTGCTATTTGCCGAGGGAGGCTCGGAAGCTGTCGAGCTGTCCCGCTGAACCGAGCAGCTCGTTGCGGCTGGCGATGAACTTCGCGTATTCCTCGATGAAGATCTTGCCCGGCGGCCGGAAATCGAACTCGCCAGGCTTGTCCCGGAAGAACTCGCGGTGCACGCGCGTCCAGACGAGTCGACCGTCGGTGTCGATGTTGACCTTGGTGACGCCCAGCTTGGCGGCGGGCAGGTACTCCTTCGGGTCGACGCCCATGGAATCCTTGATCGCGCCACCTGCCTTGTTGATGCGGTCGACTTCCTCCTTGGGGACGCTCGAGCTGCCGTGCATCACCAGCGGGAAACCTGGAAGCCGCGCCTTGATCTTCTCCAGCACGTCGAAGTGCAGGGACTGCTTTCCCTTGAACTTGAAGGCGCCGTGCGAAGTGCCGATGGCGCAGGCCAGGGAGTCGCAGCCGGTCAGCTTCACGAACTTCTCGGCCTCCTCAGGATCGGTCAGGCAGGCGTTGCCTTCGTCGACTTTCACATCCTCCTCGACGCCGCCGAGCATACCGAGCTCGGCCTCGACGGAGATGCCCTTTGCGTGGGCCGCATCGACCACGCGCTTCGTGATCTCGACGTTCTTCTCGAAAGGATCGTGCGACGCGTCGATCATCACGGCGCTGAAGAAGCCGGAATTGATGCAGTCGTAGCAGGTCTCCTCGTCGCCGTGGTCGAGATGCACCGCGAAGATGGCCTCGGGAAAGATCTCGCCGGCCGCCCGGATGATCGCCTCGAGCATGCGCTTGTCGGTGTATTTGCGCGCCCCCTTGGAAATCTGGATGATGAACGGGGCGCGCGATTGGATGCAGCCCTTGAACAGGCCCATGGCCTGCTCGGCGTTGTTGATGTTGTAGGCGCCGACCGCGTACTTGCCGTAGGCGTGTTTGAAAAGCTGTGCCGTGGTTACGATCATGGTGGCTGCTGTTGGAGCGGGAACCGGATCTTAATTCCGGGCGGCAAACAGCGACAAGCTAGAAGCTTCGCCTGCCCCCCAGCGAAGGCTGACGCCAGGGCTCAGGGCCGCCCGCCGCCGATGGTCTCGCGGAGGTTCATGCGGACCGACTGGCGCATCGTCCCCGTCACCTGCTGCTGGGCCTGCTGCTCCTGCTGCAGTTCCCTGAGTGCCCCTACCTGGGACTGGGAAAGTACTGACGCCGACCGGGCGATCGCATCATCAGTGATCGAGGCCCCGCCGATCACCGCGGTCGGCGTTGCAACGCGGAAGCTTCCGCCATCCGTCGCCTGGAACGCTGCCGTTCCGGTCACCATCGTGAAGTCGCCCGTTCCCGTGATGTCATTGCTGCGCGCCGGGCTGGTCTCCGACAGGATCTGGACCACCTGTCCGTATTGGGCCTGCGTCAGGGGCTCGCCGCTGTAGCTCAGCCGCTGCTCGAGCTGCGTCGCGATCGTCCGGTGGGGGGCTGTTTGCTCGTAAGTCTGGAATTGCCTGTAGGCTTCAGCTCCCAGCAGGGCCTGGATCTCGTCATTGATCTGCTGCTGGTTCTGGCGGGCTAGGTCGCGAAATGCCTCCGGGTCGGAGAGCGGACTGATGCCCTGGCTCGCTGCGGCGGTCATCAGGTCGATCGGTGTGCTCTGCCTGTCGACGAGCAGCGTCTTGAATCGATCCAGCTGCTCGGGGGAAAGGTTCAGCTGTCGAAAGAGGTCCGCGTAGTTTCCGTCGAGCTGGGCCCGCTGCTGGATTGCCATGAGCCTGCGCGTCTCTGGGTCGTCGAGGGTGCTGGTCAGGTTGCCGACAACGGCGTTGATGATCTGGGGAAGCCCCTGTCCCAAACGGCCGCCTCTCGCGGCTCCGCCGGCGGCATTTTCTCCTGCTCCGGCGCCCCGCGCGGCCGTGGCAGGTGCAGCCTGCGCGGCGGCGAGTTCCGCCCGAAGTGTTTGGATCTGTGCCTCGGCATCCCAGCGGGCCTTCCTCAACGTCGAGAGTTCCTCGTTCGCGGCTGCAGCGGCCTCGGCGGAACGACCGCGCTCGCGGAGCAGCAGTCCGACCGAGACGAGCGTCGCCAATGCAAGGACGATGAGGGGAATTCGTTTCATGCGGGGCTTTCTGGAAAGACCTGCCCGGGGGCGAAAGGTTACGGCCAATCGAGCACACGCGAGGCGGGGAAGCAAGGCGCCCGGCCGTCATTTTGGGATTTGCCCATTTTACGGTCATGGAATCCTTTTCGAGGAACAGTGAAGAAAGTCGCGAAACGCCGGCCCTCGAAACCCGTCGAGCTCATCACCCGGGCCGCGGAGACGTTTCCCCACCGCCCCTCATGGGACGAGTACTTCATGGCGACAGCGGCCCTGATCGCCTCGCGCTCGAACTGCGAGCGCCTGCACGTTGGCTGCGTGATCGTTACAGGCGGAGACCGCCGCAATCGGATCGTGGCCGCCGGGTACAATGGCTTCCTGCCCGGGGCACCCCATGCCTCGCTGGTGCGGGACGGCCATGAACAGGCAACCGTGCACGCGGAGCAGAACGCAATCGCGGACGCCGCGAGGCGCGGCAGCTCGGTGGACGACTGCGTCGCCTACATCACCCACTATCCGTGTCTGGCCTGCGCGAAGATCCTCGCGGCAGCGGGCATCGGCCAGATCAAGTACCGCAAGGACTACCGGAACGATCCGCTGGTCGCCCGATTGCTCGACGGGGTAGGCATCCAGGTGCTAAAGCTCGACTGAAACGCCATGCGCGACAGGGCTGGAACTTTTGAGGAAAAGGGCCTGGCGGGATCGCTTCTCCTGGCGCATCCCTCGATGCGCGACGACAACTTCCGGCGGACCGTCATCCTCATGTCGACCCACGGCCGCGACGGAGCGATGGGGGTCGTGCTGAACCGTCCTCTGGGCAAGAAGATCGGCGATCTCAGTGGCGACTTTCAGTTCAGCCCGATTGCGTCCGTGCCGGTATTTCGGGGCGGGCCTGTCCAGAAGGAGCAGCTCATCCTCGCCGGATGGAAACACCAGGGCGGGGGGTTCAGGTTGTTCTTTGGACTCGAGCCCGACCGTGCCGGCGAACTCGCCGGCGAGGAAGGGGTGCAGGTCCGCGGATTCCTCGGGTATGCCGGCTGGACCAAGGGCCAGCTTGAGGGTGAAATCCGTAAGAATGCCTGGCTGGTATCCCCGGTAGCTCCGGAGGTCCTCGACCTCGAGGGTGGGGAGGCGCTCTGGAAGCACTTGCTCGGCGGCATGGGCTGGGAATGGAAGCTGGCTGCCGACGAGCCCGGCGAAATCGGAAATAGTTGACCGACAGGAGACTGGAATCGACGGACCCTCCGTCCGAGTCGGTCACGGTTCGTTTCGTTGCCGGATGCAATGAGGCCGCCGGATCCCGCTCGGTCCGGCTCCAAATGTTCGGTTGACAGTGCGGAGGGGGCTCCCTGTTTTGGACAATTTATGAAAGTCGTTTCCTCGATCAAGTCCGCCAAGAAGCGTCACCCCGACTGCCAGGTCGTGCGGCGCCGCGGCAAGATTTACGTCATCAACAAGACCGACCCGCGCTACAAGGCCCGTCAGGGTTGAGCGAACGTCGGCAGCCCGATTCCCGTGAAATCCGAAATCCATCCCCAGCTGTACAACGTCTGCTTCCTCGATGTCGCGACCGGCAAGCGATTCCTGACCCGCTCGCCCATGAAGTCGCAGCGCAAGGAAAAGATCGACGGCGTCGAGTACCACATCGTGCTGCGTGACGTCACGATGGATTCGCACCCGGCCTACACCGGTGAGAAGCGCCTCGTCGACACGGCCGGCCGCGTCGAGAAGTTCACCTCGAAGTTCAAGCGCGGCGCGCGAAAGTAACCGCCCGCTTGGCGGTCGTTAGTATCGAAGCCCTCCCGACCGGGAGGGTTTTTTTGTTTTCCCGACCCTGTGTGACACGAACAGCCGGGCCGCGATGAACGTTTTCGCGTGATTCGGGGCCGGCGCCCCCTAGGGTCCCCGGACCATGCGTATTCGCTCCTTCAAGGGACTGGTCCCGGCACCCGAGCACGCGGCGGAGGTCGCCTGCGTGCCCTACGATGTCGTCAACGCCGCCGAGGCGGCCGCGCTCGCCGACGGCCATCCCCTCAGCCTGCTTCATGTCGACCGGGCCGAGATCGACCTGCCCCAGGGCACCGATCCCTACAGCGATGCGGTGTATGCGCGGGCTCGCGAGAATTTCCAGAAGCTGCAGGCGGGAGGCGTCCTTCGCAGGGAGACTGGCCCCTCGCTCTACCTGTACCAGCAGCGCATGGGCGAGCATCGGCAGCGCGGGCTCGTGGTTCTCTGCCATGTCGAGGACTACGACGCCGGTCTCATCAAGAAGCACGAGAAGACCCGACGCGACAAGGAGGACGACCGCACCCGGCTGATCGATACGCTCGGGGCAAACACGGGACCGGTGTTCCTGACCTATCGCGACGTCCCTGCGATCACGGCACAGGTCGACGCAATCACGGCCGGCCCGCCGCGGCACGACTTCACGGCCCCGGATGGCATCCGGCACACCCTCTGGCACATCCCGGGCGGCGAGGCCCTTGCCAAGGCCTTTTCCGGCGTGCCTGCATTCTACATCGCCGACGGTCACCATAGGGCCGCGAGCGCCGCGCGGGTCGCGAGGCTCCGGCGGGAACGGAATCCGAAGCACACGGGCAACGAGGATTATAATTGGTTCCTCTGTGTTCTGTTCCCCGCCTCCGAGCTCAAGATTCTCCCGTATAATCGCATCGTGTCCGACCTCAACGGCCAGGCGCCGGCGGCATTCCTGGATCGGGTGAAGGCCGAGTTCGGACTCGAACAAAATGCGGTGCCGTCGCCGGCTGCGGTCGGCAGCGTGAGCATGTACCTCGACGGAAAGTGGTACGGACTGCACTGTGCCGCCGCTCCCGACGCCGACCCGGTCTCGCGCCTTGATGTCAGCGTGCTGCAGGACCGTCTGCTTGCGCCGGTCCTGGGCATCGACGATCCCCGGACGAGCAAGCGCATCGACTTCGTGGGTGGAATCCGGGGCACCGCGGAACTTGAGAAGCGCGTGAATGCCGACGGCGGGGTCGCCTTTTCCCTCTATCCAGTGACGGTCGAACAGCTCATGGACATCGCGGATGCAGGCCAGATCATGCCGCCGAAGAGCACATGGTTCGAACCCAAGCTTCGCTCGGGACTGTTCGTCCACACCTTCTGAGCCGGGCAGGTAGGTCAGGAAAGGGGTGGGGCACGCCCGCCGATTTGGCGTTCATTCCACACGGCATGCCGCTATGGATTGAACCCTCCAGTGATCGCCTCGGTTGCATTCCATAACTTCAAGGCCTTGCGCTCGGCTCGGCTGGAACTCGCTCCGTTCAACCTGGTGATCGGGCCGAGCGGGAGCGGCAAGACGAGCCTGATTGAGGCGGTCCTCAGGCTGCAGGCACTCTCGCGACGGCCGGCGGGCGACCCTGCGGCAATCAAGACTGACAGGGCCATGCTGGAATTTCGGTTTCGTCCGCCGTTTGACGCTATCGGCGTCAGGATCGGCTGTGCATCCGACTACACATGCGACCTGCTGGTCGTGAGCCCTCCGGACGCTCCTGACTGGCCCCGCCTCAAGGATGCCATCGGCGGGCTGCAGGCATTCGCGCTTGATCATCGTTCGATGGCACAGCCGTCGCGTCCCGAGAGCGGGGAGAAACTCCTTCCCAACGGGTCGAATATCGCCGCGGTCCTCGCGAGCATCGCGGAGCGGGCGCCCGCGGCTTTCGGGGAGCTAAGGGACGCGTTCGTCAGGATGCTCCCGGAGTTTCGAGACATTGATTTTGCCAGGGTTCCCGAAGGGGGAGTCACGATCGAACTCCCTCTCCGGGAGCATCAGGACGGCGAGCGGGTCGGCGCCCAGGACCTCGCGCAGGGCACCCTCTTCACGCTCGCGATGCTGGCCATCGCGTACGATCCCGATCCTCCGGCTCTGGTCTGCGTGGAGGAAATCGATCGGGGCATCCATCCGCGGATGCTTCGCGAGATCAGGGACCTCTTCTATCGATTAAGCTATCCGGAAACCTGCGGCGCCAGGCGGAGGCCGACGCAGGTCATCGCCACGACGCATTCGCCGTTGATGGTGGACCTGTTCAAGGATCATCCCGAGGAGGTCGTGATCACGCAGAAGCATGGATCGATCGCGCATTTCCAGAAGCTCGCCGACCGTCCCGATGTGCCCGAGCTGCTTCGCGAGGGTTCGCTCGGCGACATCTGGATGAGCGGCATCCTCGGCGGGGTGCCGGAGGAGGCCGCGTTCGAGGAGGAGACGGGCGAAGACGGACCGGGAACTCCCGGGGGAGAAGCTCCAGGCCGGGAATGAAGGTCGCGATCCTGAGCGAGTCACCCGCGGACGAAGCGGCCCTGCGGATCCTGGTCCGCGCCGTACTCGGCACCCCGCTCGAATACGTGACCCCGGGCCTTCGTGCACGAGGCTGGCCTTCGGTTGCCCAGATCCTGCCCGCGGTGATTCGCCACCTCCATTTCAGCACGAAGGCCGATGGCCTCGTCGTTGTCGTCGATTCGGACGACACCCCTGTCCACACGGCGGCTCATGACGCGCCGGGCTACTTCCATCCGCAGTGCCGGATGTGCCAGCTGCGGGCGGTGTTCCGCCAGTCGGTGCGCCGGCTGCCGCCGGCGGCTGGACGTCACCGCGTCCTCCGCGGTGTCGGTGTGGCCGTGCCCGCCATCGAGGCTTGGTACCTTTGCGGGCGCGACCCGACCGTCAGCGAGGAGGCGTGGAGTGCCGGGCTGTCGGAATCCCGACCGCCCTACACGCGAAGGGAACTCAAGGAGCGAATCTATGGCACGGACCGACCGAACCTTGCGTTGCAGACAAGCCATGCGCTCAAGGCAGTGCGGGCACATTCCCGAGACACCCGCCGGATTGAATACGATTTCCCCGGATTTGCCGCGCTGGCAGCGGACCTTCGCACGTGGGCGGCGACGGCAGACGGGTAAATCGGTAGAGGATTAATCCTCGCCGGTTCCGGCGGCAGGTGTTTGTCTGCGGGCATGCAAACCGGAGCCCTCAGGTCAGCCGCGCCTTGGTTGCGGACGGCTGCAGCTTGTACATTCGCGATGGCGATCGCCGCCTGCAGCAATGTCTGGTCTCCCGCTGCGACGAAGGGAAGCCTGCGACCGCAGATCATGGTGGAGATCAACTCGGAGCCCCCGGGGGGACTCGTTCGCAAGAACGGCATCCGTGTCGGGACCACGCCGACGCTTGTTGCGCTCGAGGTGAACGAGGACGGCACTGTCTACGACGACGTGGTGATTTCCGTGGATCAGCGAACCAACGCGATGGCGCCGAATGCCACCGAGGTGCGCTCCCTTCTCTTTCGGTCTGGCGAGAATCTGCCGGCGCGCGTGCTGTTCCCGCTGGGGGAGGACCCGCGGCGTTCGGGGCGCGGCCTGTTTAGATATTGAGCGGCGAGCCTACGGACGGGGCCGACTTGCCAAATCGGTCCGGGCCCCTCTGATCGCTGCATGGCATCTGCCCAGGGAAATGCACGGCGCTTCCGCGCAGCCACGGTCCTGCTCAGGCGCCGCCTTGCGGGGGACGTCGTCAGGACCGATCCGGAATCGCTTCGCGAGGCGTCGTTCGACAGTAGCAAGCTCGCCTTTGGTCCCGCCGCCCTGATCCTGCCGCGCGTCAAGAGTCAGATTGCCGCGGTGATGGCGCTCGCGAACGAGCGGGGAATACCTGTCACGGTGCGCGGCCGGGGAACCTCCCTGACTGGATCCGCCTCGCCGATAAGGGGCGGATGGGTGCTCGACCTGCGACGATTTCGAGGCATCCGCATCGATGGAGAGGCGGGCCTGGCGGAGGTCGGCGCGGGAGCCCGCGTCGCGGACATCCAGCGCCGGGCCGCCGCGAGGGGATGGTTCTACCCGCCGGATCCGTCATCGCATGAATACTGCACCATCGGGGGCACTATCGCCTGCAACGCCGGCGGCATGCACGGTGCGAAATACGGTGTGACCCGCGATTTCATCGTGGCTCTCGAGGGATTCCTCCCGACCGGCGAGTTCGTACGGTGGGGAACCCGGACGCGCAAGTTCGCGGCGGGGTTCAACCTGCGGGACCTCTGGATCGGCAGCGAGGGAATGCTGGGCGTGGTGACGGGTGCGACGCTGCGGCTCGTCCCGCTGCCGCGGTCGCGATTTACCATGCTGGCTTCATTTGTCGACGAGGCTGCAGCGTTCCGCGCGGTGCGCCGGCTGTTTGCTGCCGGGATCCAGCCGGCAATCTGCGAGTTCCTCGATGCAGCGGCGGTTGCCTGCGCGGAAGGCGTCTCGGCAGGCGATGGCCCGCTCTTTCCCGGCCAGGCCGGTCGTCCCGTTGTGCTCATCGAACTAGCGGGGGGCGCGGCGGAGGTTTCCGAGCAGAAATCCGCGGTTGTTGCATGGGCCCGGCGCTGCGCACGGGCCCGCCGGGCTGCGCGCACCCGGGGCGAGGCTGATGCGCTTTGGGCGCTCCGGCGCCGGTGCTCGGGAGCGATGTTCGCCCTTGGCGATTCGAAGCTGAACGAGGATGTCGTGCTCCCGATGCGGAGTTACGGATCGTTCGCCCGACTGCTGGCTCGATTGCGCCGCGAGTCGGGGCTGCAGATCCCGGTATTCGGGCATCTCGGCGACGGAAACCTGCACGTCAACATCATGTACCACCGTGCGGTGCCGTCGGAGTGTCGGAGGGCGGCCCGTGCGGTACGGCGACTGATGAAGGGAGTCGTGGCACTCGGCGGTGCGATCTCGGGAGAACATGGAATCGGCCTGGCCAAATCACCCTTTCTCCGAATCCAGCATTCGCCGGCCCAGGTGCGTGCGATGTTGGCGGTCAAGAAGGCCCTCGATCCGCGGGGCATTCTGAACCCGGGAAAGATCTTCGAGCCCTTCGAAGTCTGGCAGCACGAGCGGGTGACCGCGCGGCTGCCCTGGGATCACTGATCGGGAATCAGGCGGGCGTTCAGCCGCCGGAACGGCGCAGGAGTTCCTCCTCGATGCGCGCGCAGACGTCATCAGCACTCAAGGGCTTGCGGAGCACGAAGAGCGCCCCTGCGTTTTCCGCCTCCTTGCCGACCTCGGTGTGCAGGGCTCCGGTCATGATCCACGTCGGCGTATCGCGACCAGCGGCCGATTCCTGTTCGCGAAGCTTCCGGCAAAAATCGAGCCCGTTCATGCCGGGCATGTCGTAGTCGACCAGGATGGCGTCGATATGCTGCGTCCCGGCAAGCTGAAGCCCGTCAGCCGGGGTGGCTGCGGCGAGAATCGTGTAGCCGCGCATGCTGAGCACGCTCTTCAGCATGCCCCGGAACGGGGGATTGTCGTCGACGATCAGGATGGTGCGTGCCGCGGCGCGGGTTCGCTGGCCGCCTCCGGTTCCGCGCGTTTGCGTCCGAAGAGTCTCATGGAGATTTGATTTGAGGTTGATCCGGATTGCCGGCGGAAGCCTGTCCTTCTGCGACGGGTTTCAGCAGCAGGGAGGTGTTGAGACCGGGCAGCCGTTCGGAGAACTCGTCGTCCCCGATGCCCTGGCGCAGCGCCCTCTGAACCATGCCCATCTTTGCGTCGAGGTCATCGACCTTGGCGACGAAGACCGCTTCCGGCGTCGCTGCATAGACGGCAGCGCCCCATTCGGGTTCGCCCTGGTGGCTTAGGATGATGTGCTCGAGGCGCTCAAGCCGGTCGGTATCGAGCTTTGCCCGAAGCCCCGCCTTGCGGGCGATCTGGTATCCCAACACGACGTGGCCATGGGTGAGGCCCCGCCTGCTGCGCCGGGTTGCAAGCGTGCCTTCGTACTCGATCGTCTTTCCGATGTCGTGCAGGAGAACGCCGGCCATCGCCAGGTCGGCATCGACCTCTGGATAGAGGGGCAGGAGGGCCCGGCAGGCCCGAGCCATGCGAACGGAATGCTCGAGCAGGCCGTGCCGGTAGGCGTGGTGCATCGCGATTGCCGCCGGGGCGAATCGGAAGGTCTCGCCGATCTCCTCGAAAACCAGCTCGACCGTCTGCCGCAGCTCGGGATTCGCAATGGAGGCAACGAAGCCCTCGAGTTCCTTCCAAAGGGCGTCGGGGTCGAGCGGGGAGGATTCGACGAGGGTATCGAGCAAACCTGGCTCGGCCAGGTCCTCCTCGTCGAGCACCTCGACTTTCTGGATCTTCGGGGACAGGCGACCCTGGTAGTGGTCGATCCGGCCATCGATGCGCACCACCAGACCTTCCTCGGTCGTCCTCAGGACCTCGAAGGCAGGACTGTCGTTGAAGACTGTCGAGGTGAACGTGCCGCCGCGGTCACCGAGCTCGATCGACAGGAACGGGTTCCCGTTCGAGGCGGTTCGGGTAGCCAGGCGGCGCAGGAGGTAGACTCCCTGGAATGACTTGCCGTTCCCGTTTGGGAGCGCCTTCAGGTCGCGAACGCTGAGAAAGGAGTCGGCCATGTTCGAGGCGCGGCACTCTTGATCCGCCGGGCGGGCGAGTCGAGCGCGGGCGAATTTTTGACAAAGGATCGACCTGCTTATGCCATCTTTTTGACGAGCGCGGTGTAGTCGCGGAAGAAGGGATGGTCGGCGCCGCGCAGAATCGCGTAAAAAACGGTTTCCGACGGCAGTATCCTCGCGCCGAGACGGGCAAGGTCCTCAAGCGCTGCGCGTCCGTCCTCAGGGCGGCGTGCATCGATCGCGTCGCAGAGGACCGTGACCCCGTAGCCCGCAGCCAGCGCATCTGAGGCAGTCTGGTATACGCAAACGGGGGTCTCGATCCCGCAGATTAGAAGCTCGGTCGGGCCGGCCTCGCGAATCCGGTCCCGTATTCCGTCGTCGGCGAGCGCCGAGAAGGCGAGCTTGCCGCACACGGGGGCATCCGGTGCCTCACGGAGGATGGATGGCTCGGTGCCGCCGAGCTTCCGGGGAACCTGCTCCGTGAAGAGCACGGGGATGCCGAGTCCGCGGGCGACCGCGACGGCGAACCGGCAGCGCGCCACCACGCCATGGCCGCCCGCCATTATCGGAAGGAACACGGGTTGTACGTCGAGGCAGACGAGGAGGCGTTCCGGCCTGCGGCGCTTCTTGGGTGGCATGATTGAAGGGCTCGAACCCAGTGCGGTTCAGCTGAAATAGGCCTTTTTCGCCTTCACCTGCACGATGCGTTTCTCAGGGAGGATGTAGGCCGTGAGGTGACCGCCGCGGACACAGTTGGTGTCGATGTTCAGCGACCACTTGAGGCGATAGACCTCGGGATTCGGCGTGTGGCCGTAGACAACGAAGGGCGGACCGGTCCAGAGATCGGCCCAGGGTGGTGAATCCGGGGAGTCAGCCCGCTTGCGCGGCTTGCCATTGCGGTCGATTACCTGGATGCGGGTTACCAGCTCGGCGGGCTGCTTCTGCCAGGGCTGGCCGGGCAGGAAGCCGCCATGAACGAAGACCACCTGGAGTTCCTCGACAGAATGCGTGAGGGGCATGGCCTCGAGGTAGGCCCAATCCTCCGGTCGCAGGCTTTCCGCCGTTACCTCGTCCGACTCCTTTCGGAATGCAGTGTCCTTCGTCTTGCGGAAGTTGAGCAGGCGCAGCTCATGGTTGCCGAGCAGCGAGATCGCCTTGTGGCGGCGGGCAAGGTCGATGACCCCGCAGCTGTCCGGCCCCCGGTTTACGAGATCGCCGAGCAGGATAAGCGTGTCGTCCCGGGTCAGCTCCAGCTTTCCCAGCAGTGCGGCGAACTCCCCCGAGCAGCCGTGGATGTCACCCACCGCGATGATGCGTCCGTTCATCGGCCGTCGTGCGAGACAGGGTCTCCAGGGTTTTCGGGCAAGGGCACCGCCGGGTCATGTCTCATGAAGAATATTCGGACTAGCCTCGCCGGGGGCGACAAGTAAACAAGTGCGAATGGACCAGCATCTCCAGCCTGCCGCGACGACCTGCGCGGTGACACAGCGTCTCTTCGAGGAGGCGGAGCGCATCACCAGCTTCCTGGTGCGCGACCCTGCGACTGGCGAGGTCGCGCGCCAGGACGTTGCGGGCGAGGCCGCTGAAGGCTTCGTCCCCGGGGGGACGATCGTGTGCTCCTGGACCCACGCGTTCAAGCCGCGCCGGCACGAGGAAGACCCGGGCCGCGCGATGAAGCTGACCGCGGAAAACCTGTTTCTCGAACTCGCGGATCCCCTGACGGAGCGCACGCCCGAGGTGACGCGACTGATCCGGTTCCTGGCATTGCTTCTCGAGCGAAAGCGTGTGCTGAGGCGCCGCGGCTCTACGCCCGACGGGGCTGCGGACGTGCTCGAGCACCTTAGGAGCAGGCAGCGATTCGAGATCCCCGCCGGCGAAATGGACCGGGATTTCTTCGTCCAGGTGCAGGCCCAACTCGATGTACTGGTCGGGGGAGCGAGGTCAGGTCCGGACGCCGATCAGGCGCCGGAAGAAGCCTGAGGCACCCAGCGCTTCAGGACCCGGGCCAGCTCGGTGCGTCGCACGGGCTTGTCGATGAAATCGCACATGCCGGCCGCAAAACAGTGCTCCCGGTTTTCGGCCGTGATATTTGCCGTGAGCGCAATGACCGGCGGGGCCCTGTCGCCCGCCTCCGCCCTGATTTTCTCGGTGGCCTCAAAGCCATCCATTTCTGGCATCTGGCAGTCCATGACGATGAGGTCGAAGTGTGAATTTCGCGCCCTTTCGATGGCCTCGGGTCCGCTCTTGGCCAACTCAACGTTGCAACCCAGGCGGCCGAGCAGCTGAGAGTTCACGAAGCGGCTGATCTCGTCGTCGTCCACGACGAGTACAAGCGGCTTGGGGCCCGCGGATTGCCTGGCGGCTCCTGGGGTTGGGGCGCCCGTACCGCTCCTTGCAACGGTGATGGCCTTGTGCAGCGCCTCTTCCTTCAGCAGAGGCTTTGCGATGAAGGCGTCGACGTGAAGAGATAGTTTCGGGGGCGATTCGGCATCTCGGGTCATCACGACCACCCGTGGCACGATGCCGGAATGTCCGGCCGTCAGGGCGTTCCCGAGAGCAGGACTGTTTCTTTCCGCCGTACTTTCATCGACCAGCAGGATCGGGGTGACTTCGTCCTCATCCTGGGCTTCGCGCAGCAGCTCGATGGCATGCTCCACCGTGTCGGCGGGATCGTGCTCGATCCCGAGTCGCGTAAGAAGCGTCGACCCGGCGACCCGGTTCACCGCGAGTTCGTCGAGGAGCACCACGTGGACTTCTCCATCGGGAATGGGCACGGGCTGTTCCCGGTCCGCTGGAAGCGGCAGCACAACCCAGAAGTCTGTCCCCCCGTCCGACGTGCTCCGGGCCCCGATCTTTCCGCCCATCAGCTCGACCAAGCGCCTGCAGATCACGAGGCTGAGGCCGCCTCGTCCGCTTTGCGGCGAGATTTCCGACTCCGCGAGAGTGATGCGGTCGAATAGCGAGGCCTGCATCTCCTCCGGGATTCCCGATCCGGTATCGCTCACCGTGAAGTGCAGCCAGGTCGCCCCTTCCGGGGATACCGAGCCGTATCCGTGGGGAAGCTCCGCACGCAGCACGATGCGTCCGCTCGAGGTGAACTTGAGGGCATTCGCCATCAGGTTGGCGAGCACCTGGCGCAGGCGCGCGGCGTCTCCAGTCACCAGCACCGGGACGTCGGGTGCGATGATCAGCACGAGTTCGAGGCCCTTGCGCGATGCGAGAGGCTGCAGCTGCTCGATCACTTCCGTGAGCGGCTGGCGGATGTCGAACGACGCGCGCGCGATCTCGAGCCGGCCGGACTCGATCCGTGAGTAGTCGATGACGTCGTTGAGCGATTGATGCAGGGCCTCGGCGGAGGATCGGAGGGCGGAAAGCTGCTCGCGCTCGTGGCGGGTGTTTGCGCTGTCGAGCAGCAGGTCGGCGGAGCCCATGATGCCGTTGAGGTGCGCCCGCACTTCCCAGCTCAGGCTGCTCAGCATCGCGGTCTTCGAGCGGCCTTCGCGCTCCAGGGAATCCACCCTTTGACGGACGTTGTCGAGGGACTCGGCGGCTGCCCGGTCATGGTCCGCCAGGGCCAGCACGTACTGGCGGCGATTCGCTCAGAGCAGCCAGCCGAGCAACACGATGACACCGACACAGACTGCTATCCAGAAACGGGCGGACGAATCGCCAGTCGTCGCGGCAGCACTCAGGAGAGTCGGAAGCATGGCGGTGGGAACCAAGGGGCACTCTCGCAAGTGGTCTCCCGAGTCAGCAAACCCATAATACCTTCGTTCCGAGGCGACTCAGAGTCTCACCGGCACGCCCCGGGCGCCGAGGTGCTGCTTTACCTGCGAGATGGTGAATGTTCCGAAGTGAAACAGGCTGGCCGCCAGCACGGCGCTGGCGCCACCAGCTTCCAGGACCTCGGCAAAGTGATCGAGGGTGCCTGCGCCTCCGCTGGCGATTACGGGCACGCTGACCGCGTCGCTGATCGACCGGGTCAGCTCCACGTCGTAGCCGACCTTGGTGCCGTCGCGGTCCATGCTCGTGAGCAGGATCTCACCCGCGCCGAGCTCGGTGCCCCGCCTGGCCCAGGCGACTGCGTCCAGATCCGTCGGGTTCCGTCCGCCGTGTGTGAAGACGCGCCAGGACTTTCCGTCGGGTTCGCGCTTGGCGTCGATCGCCAGGACGATGCACTGGGCTCCGAATCTCTCGGAGGCCTCGCGGATCAGGTCGGGATTCTTGATCGCCGCGGTATTGAGCGACACCTTGTCCGCGCCCGCCCGCAGCATCGCCTCGATATCTGCCACGGTTCGGAGTCCTCCTCCCACGGTGAGCGGCATGAAGCACTGTTCGGCGGTCGCCGCGACGACGTCGTGCATGATCGCCCGTTCGTCGCTCGAGGCTGTGATGTCGAGGAACACGAGTTCATCCGCACCCTGGGCATCATAGGCCCGGGCGCACTGCACGGGATCGCCGGCGTCCCTCAGTTCCTTGAAGCGCACGCCCTTGACGACACGCCCGTGCGTGACGTCGAGGCACGGTATGATGCGGCGCGAGAGCATGGGTGCTTAGTACAGAAGAAGGGCCAGGGCGTCAACGGATGCCCGAGGCGGAAATTGCTTAGGGCTGCGATACGCAGCCCCCGATCCGTCAGTCTGAAATCGGGCGCGCTCGGCGCGCCCTCAGCTGTCGATCGTCGCGAGGTCCGGCTCGAACTCGACGGCCAGCCGGTAGCTGTTGCCGGGGCGCATCACGAGAGGATGATCGCGCACGAGGTACTGCAGGTAGTGGACCTTGCCGTAGTTCGTGCGGTACGTGGGGTCCGCCGAGACCACTTCGGTCTCGAGCCAGACCGCCTGGAAATCGTTCTTCTGCACGTTGCAGCGGTGCCCCTCCGGTCCGAGCGTGGGCGAGCCGGCAACGCGGTAGGTCGAGTGCGGCGCGGCGATGGCGATCACGTAGCGGAACTTGTCGAGCGTCACCTGCTGGCGCACGGTGAACGCGAACTCCGAGGCGATCTTGTTGCCGGAAAAGGTCCACTGCACCTTGGCGCTGCCGAGGCCCTTGACGAACTCCTCCTTCAGGTTGACGAGTTCCGGCTGCTCGTAGCGGAAATAGAAGCTGTTGCGCAGCCCGAGTCCGGTCACGCAGTTCCGCCCGTAGAACGCGGGGATCACGACCTGGTCCCCGAACGTCAGCTCGGGCAGCATGATCGGCAGGTAGACATTGTTCGGCCAGTCGAAGACCCCGGGGCTGTGAGGGAAGGGCAGGGCGTCCGCCGTCAGTGTTCGGCCGGAGCTGATCAACGGAATCTGGAGATGGAGGCCACCCTCGCCGGCGCGGTAGAGGAACAGGCCCTGCTCCTTGCGGTTGCCCTTGTCGAAGATGACGAAGCGGCCGCTCGTGCGCGCGGGCTCCGGCTTCGGTGCTGCGGGCGGGATGTGCACGGTCTTGGCGAGACGCGACCACTGGCACAGGTAGCGCGCGGCGTCGAAGTTCGCCATGCGCGTCGTGTGCTTGCCGTACGCGGTGCGCTCCTCGTCGCGCAGGTCGAGGAAGCCGTGCTCCTGGTCGAGGTAGGTCTGGTAGAAGAAGATGAAAAGGCGGCGCAGGATGTCGAAGTAGCGCGCGCGCTGCTCGTCGCCGATCCAGCCGTCCCGGAGTCCCTGCAGGATAAGGCTGATGCAGTGCATCTGGCCGTAGGCCCCGGCTGAGCGGCTGAATGCCCAGCCAAGTCCGTCCGCGCGGACGAGGTCCGGCACCATCTTGATGTACTTCTCGGCGTAGGTGCGGAGAGTGGGGAGCTTGCGGTCGCGCACGCCGGCGTTGGCGTGCAGCTGCAGGGCCGAGCGGATGAACACGAAGTTCATCACGCCATAGAGGTTGAAGTTGCCCCCGAAGCCGGAGCTCGCGTCGTCGAAAAAGCCGGTGGAACTCGTCTGGTTGATCCGCTCGACCATACGCTCGATCAGGCGCGAGGTCTCGTCCTTCTTGGAAAGGCCGAAGCTGAAACGGGCGACTGCCTTCGCGATGTTGAAGGCCTGCCAGTGGTTGTCGTAGTCGCTCCGGTGGAGCAGCTGCTTGTCGATGCGCTGCTGGGTTTCCTCGACCAGGCGCTCCCAGACGGGGTTGCGTTCCTTGGACGGCCCGAAGCAGAGAAGCCCGAGCGAGGCGTAGGCGAGGCCGTTCTCGGCGGCAGGCTCGGTGAAGACCTGGGCCGTGATGCAGCGCGCCGCCAGGTCGACGATGTCGAAGCCCGCAAGCGTGGTTTCCCCGGTGGCGCGATAGTATTCCCCGAGGCTGAAGGCGACATGGCCCGGCTCGTCGGGGCGCGGCTGTTCGCCGGGTGCGGGGAGGGTGGTTCCGTCAGGCTGGATCGAGTCGAGATTGTGGCCCAGGATGGATCGGGCCATGTCGAGACATTGCTCGGAAAAACTGTGCATGCTTTGGATTTGCCGGACGGGAGGAGGAGCCGGGCGGGACGCGCGCGGAAGGGATGAGGCTTTCTGAGTTTAGTGGAGGGGCAAGAGGGAAGTTCGCAGGGAACTCCCGATGCGCCTATCGGGCGATGAGCTTGAGAAACTCGGCGTTGGTCTTGGTCTTCGAGAGCCGGGCGATCATGGTCTCGGTCGCCTCCTCGATCTTTTGCTGCACGAGCGCACGGCGGAAGAAGTGCACGCCCTCGAGCGTCTTGGCGTCGATGAGCAGCTCCTCCTTGCGGGTGCCGGACGAGGCGATGTTGATCGCGGGCCAGAGGCGCATTTCCGCGCACTTGCGGTCGAGGACGAGCTCCATGTTGCCGGTGCCTTTGAACTCCTGGAAGATCACGTCGTCCATGCGGCTACCGGTTTCCACGAGCACCGACGCGATGATCGTCAGCGAGCCGGCTTCCTCCGTGCGCCGGGCGGCGGCGAACAGCTGGCGGGGCTTCTCGAGTGCACGTACGTCGAGGCCGCCGGAGCCGGTGCGCCCGCTGTTGCGCTGCGTGTTGTGCGCGCGGGCGAGCCGCGTGATCGAGTCGAGGAAGAGCACGACGTCCTTGCCGATTTCGACGAGGCGGCGGGCGCGCTCGATGCACAGGTCGGCGATGCGGATGTGATTCTCGATCTGTTCGTCGTTCGACGAGGCCCAGATCTCGGCATCCACGCTGCGCCGGAAGTCCGTGACCTCCTCGGGGCGCTCGTCCACCAGCAGGATCATGACGTGGCACTCGGGATTGTTCTCGAGCACGCCGAGGGCCATGTCCCTCAGGAGGGTCGTCTTGCCAGTGCGGGGCGGGGCCACGATGAGGCCGCGGGTTCCCTTGCCGACGGGGCAGAAGAGGTCGACCGCGCGTGTCGTCAGCCGGCCGTCCTTGAGCTCCATGCGCAGGTGCTGGTCGGGGGACACAGTGGTCAGCGAGTTGTAGTCGAGGACATGGCGCCGTGCATCGATCTCCATGCCGTCGACCCGCTCGATGAACTTCATCTTCGGGTTCGGGAAACGACCATCGGACGGGAATGCCGTGCCGGAGATCACGCTGCCCGTGCGCAGCTTGAAGCGGCGGATCAGCTCCTTCGGGACGAAGGGATCCGTCGGCCGGCGCTTGCCGCCCTTGGAGATGTCTATGAGCTGGCCGTTTCCGCCGCGCGAGGCGTCGATCTCGAGGATTCCCTCGACACGAACGATGTTCTCGGCGGTTTCGGTGCCGGCCTGGCCGGCCGGTCCCGATGAACCGGGGTTGGATTCACCCGCCGAGGCGGGACTGCTGGGTTTTTCCATACGATGGTGGAGACAATGAGACGCCCCCTGCGCTTGACGCTCGAAACTCGCGACGGGATAAGTGTGGTCTTCTGGCGCACAGCAAAACCCCGAAAATCAGCCACTCACGTGACGGACCAGACGATTACCTCAGTATCCCGGGAACACCGGAAATTCAGGCCTTCGGCCGAGTTCAAAGCCCAAGCAAATATTGGGAGTGAAGCCCTCTATAAGAGGCTGTACGCGGAGTCTGTCAACTCCCCAGAACGCTTCTGGAAACGGCAGGCCAACGACTTGCTTCATTGGCGCAAGCCGTTCCGGAAAGTCCTCCAGTGGAAGCTGCCGCATGCGAAGTGGTTTCTCGGCGGCCAGCTGAATGTATCCGAGAATTGCCTCGACCGCCACCTCGGCACTGCGCGGGAGAACAAGGCGGCTCTGATCTTCGAGGGCGAACCGGGCGACGTGCGCACGCTCACCTACAGGCAGCTGCATCGCGAGGTGTGCCGCTGCGCCAACATGCTCGCGGGCCTTGGGCTGAAAAAGGGCGACCGCGTGGCGATCTACATGCCCATGGTGCCGGAGGCCGTCGTCGCGATGCTGGCCTGCACGCGTATCGGTGCCGTCCACACGGTCATCTTCGGCGGCTTCAGCTCCGAGGCGATCAAGGACCGTGTGAACGATTGCCAGGCGAAGATGGTGATCACCGCGGACGGCGGATGGCGCCGCGGCAAGATCGTCGAGCTCAAGGCCAACGTCGACCGCGCGCTGCCTTCGACCCCGAGCGTCACGCACGTCGTAGTCCTCCGCCGCACCGGGCAGCCCGTCGGGATGACTTCGGGTCGCGACCACTGGTGGCACGAGCTGATGGACGATGCGGACGCGCGCCATTCGGCCAAGGGACACGACAGCGAGCACCCGCTATTCATCCTCTACACCAGCGGTTCGACCGGAAAGCCGAAGGGGGTGCTCCACACGACGGCCGGTTACCTGCTGGGCGTGACGCTCACGACCCAGTACGTCTTCGACCTCAAGGAAACCGACGTTTATTTCTGCACCGCCGACATCGGCTGGATCACCGGTCACAGCTACGTCGTTTACGGTCCGCTCGCGAACGGGGCGACGGTTTTCATGTATGAGGGCGCGCCGAATCACCCGGAGCCGGACCGGTTCTGGGACATGATCGATCGCCACGGTGTCACGATCTTCTACACGGCCCCGACCGCGATCCGCGCATTCATGCGCTGGGGCAACGATTACGTGAAGCGCCACCGGCTCGACTCGCTGCGACTCATTGGCACGGTCGGCGAGCCGATCAATCCCGAGGCCTGGATGTGGTACCACACGGTCATCGGCGGGAAACGCTGCCCGATCGTCGACACCTGGTGGCAGACGGAGACCGGGGCGATCATGGTCACGCCATTGCCCGGCATCACCGCGACCAAGCCGGGTTCCTGCACGCGGCCTTTCTTCGGGGTCGTCCCGAAGGTGCTCGACGAGAATGGACGCGAGGTGCCGAAGGGATCGGGTGGCAAGCTCTTCCTTGCGAAACCGTGGCCGTCGATGCTTCGCACGCTCTGGGGCGATGACGATCGCTTCAAGCGCCAGTACTGGAGCGAGCTTAAGGGATTCTATTTCGCCGGCGACGGCGCGCGTTTCGACGAGGACGGCTACTTGTGGGTGGTCGGCCGCATCGACGACGTGCTCAACGTTTCGGGTCACCGCATCGGCACGGCGGAAGTGGAGAGCGCACTCGTGTCGCACCACAACGTGGCGGAGGCGGCCGTGGTCGGGCGTCCCGACGACCTCAAGGGCCAGGCGCTCGTCTGCTTCGTGACTCTCAAGAACGGCGTGGCACCGTCGACCGAACTCAAGGAGACGCTGCGTGCGCACGTGGCAAAGGAGATCGGTGCCTTGGCTCGGCCGGACGACTTGAGGTTCGCCGCCGGGCTGCCGAAAACGCGCAGCGGAAAAATCATGCGCCGCATCCTCAAGGAGATCGCCGCGGGAGGATCCGTGAAGGGCGACATCACCACCCTCGAGGACTTTTCGGTCATCACCGCGCTTCAGTCGGAGGAGTGAGGCGGGGTGCCCCCGGGTGAGGGCACCCGGGGCTACAACAGTTACATTAGCCGGTTGGGCGACGTGGTGTAGGGGGATGCTCTTGCCCTGCTACGCGGAGAATCTTCTCCATCGGCCTGCCCTTGGCCAGCTCGTCGACCAGTTTGTCGAGGATGCGGATCTCGCGCATAGTCGGTTCCTTGATCTCCTCGACCCGGACGCCGCAGAGCACGCCCTTGACGGCGCTTCGCGCGGGATTCGGTTTCGGGGCTTTCGCGAAAAAAGTTTCGAAGTCGGTCTGCTTCCTCAACTGCCCCTCGAACTGTCGCTGGGTGTAGCCGGTCTGCCAGCGGATGATTGCATCCACCTCCGCCTTCGTGCGGCCCTTCCGCTCGGCCTTCGCGACGTAGTAGGGATACACCTTCACGAAGCTGGTCGTGAGGATGCGGTGCTTGGTTGCCATCGAATCAAGTGAATGACGCTTAGGGATCCTAGGCCCGCAAGTTGGAGTTGGGCATCCAAAATCAGCGAGATACTCGCTGCGCTCCTTTGCGACCTTCTGTGCAATCGTATGGTCAGCCACCCGACTACTGTCCCACCCCCCCCATTTTACTTGCGAAGGCCCTCTTCGGTCGGATTAAGCGCCGACGCGCAGAATTGGACCCTTAGCTCAGTTGGTTAGAGCGTTTCCTTGACATGGAAAAGGTCACTGGTTCGAGTCCAGTAGGGTCCACCATCAGTATTAATGTTGCCGGAAGTATCTATAAATCGGCATCTTATGGATCCAAATCTGGGATCCGCCGAGTTGATTCGATGAACCAGGAATCGGGGTCGTATCCCACCGAGTTTTCGGGTAATGCGGCGCTTGGGAGGATGACTATTCTCCGTGCGTTTCGCTCGCGTGCGATTGATCTCCGATGATGCGCGCGAGGCCGAAAAATTTTGCATTCCTCGTTGGTCTTCTTGTGGCGACCTTTGCTGCCGGGCTCATTGGATCCCTTGCAACCGCGGAGAACGTTCGGTCCTGGTATCCGGACTTGGCTAAGCCTCAATGGACTCCGCCGAGCTGGCTCTTCGGTCCGGTCTGGACGGCTCTCTATATTGCCATGTCGGTCGCGGCCTGGCGTGTCTGGCGAATCGCCCAAGATGGGGAGCGAAGCCGAGTAATCGTGCTTTATGGCATCCAGCTTTCCTGCAATGCCGCCTGGTCGATTCTGTTTTTCGGGCTGCGCAGGCCGGACCTAGCCCTTGTCGATATAGCGGTACTCTGGGCATTGATCGTGTTTGCGCTCATCCGCTTCTGGCGGGCTGACCGTCTGTCGGGAATCCTGTGGGCACCCTATGTCCTCTGGGTGACATTCGCCTCGGCGCTCAATGGCGCTATCTGGTGGCTCAATCGGTGATGCCTGCCCGTAGTTTCGGGCAAACCTCGCTTGAAACGTGGGCGCATTTCGTGCCCATATCGGATTCATGCTCCAGTCGCTTCGCATCCGGAACCTCGCGCTTCTGGATTCCGTGGAGTTGGAGTTCGAGGCGGGGTTTACGGCGGTCACGGGCGAGACCGGTGCCGGCAAGAGCATCCTGCTCGGCGCACTGAGCCTGCTCGCTGGCGAGCGTGCGGACAAATCGGCGATCCGGCAGGGAGCCGAAACCTGTGAGGTCGAGGCGGCGCTCTTTTTCAAGGATCCGGCGCTTATCGACGCCATCCTCGTCGAACTGGAACTGCCCGTTTGCGAGGACGGGCAGCTTCTGCTGCGGCGGAGCCTTTCGCGCGAAAAGGCGCCGCGAATCACCGTGAACGGCAGCCTCGCCACGCTCTCGGCGCTGCAGAAACTTGGGGAACAGTGGATCGACTTCCACGGGCCGGGAGAGCCGCGCCGGCTGCTCCGCGAGTCGTGTCAGCTCGACCTCCTCGACCTCTACGGCAGAGCCGCAGGCGCCCTCGCGGGTTACAGCGAGGCCTACGAGAACTGGCGGACGCTGATCGCGGAGCGCGAACAGCTTGCCGGTGAGTCGGCACTTTCTCCCGATCAGCTCGACTACCTGCGCACGCAGCTTGCAGCCTTCGATGCCGTGGACCTGACGGAGGAGGGAATCGAGTTGCTCGAGCGGGACTTCGGGCGGCTCGATCGAGCCCAGGAACTGTCCGGCATCGCGGGCGCTCTTGGCGAGGGCCTGGCCGGTGAGGACGGAATCCAGCGACGCGTCGGCGAACTGCTCCGGCTGGCGCGTCAACTCGAGGCGCTCGATCCGGCGAGCCGGGCGCTTGCCGAGCGCCTCAGTTCATCGGCCATCGAGCTGAACGATCTCGGCGCCGAGTTTCAGTCGCTGGCGGAGTCCCTGGAGTTCGATTCGGAGACTGCCGCAGCGCTCACGGCGCGAATGGATGCCTGGCTGGAGCTGCAGAGGAGGCATGGAAAGGATCTCAATGCCGTTGTTGCGGCGCGCGAAGCCATGACGTCGCAGCTCGCGCGCCAGGGCGATCTCGCCGGCTCGCTGGCCCGGCTCGATGCGAAGATCGCGTCAGCTCGCCAGCGCCTCGCAGAGGAGGCCCGCGCACTGCGGACGCTCCGGGAAAAGGCCGGTCGCGACCTCTCGCGCGTCGCGTCGCGCGGCATCGGGGAGCTGGGATTCCGCAAGGCCGACTTCCAGATCCGAATCGTCGCGCTCGAAGAACCGGGTCCGACGGGAGATTGCCGGTGCGAGTTCCACTTCTCGCCCAACTCGGGTGAGCCCGCGCTGCCGCTGAATCGGATCGCCTCGAGCGGCGAACTCGCGCGCGTGATGCTTGCGCTCAAGACCGTGCTCGCGGACCTCGACGGCATCCCGGTGCTCGTGTTCGACGAGGTCGACGCAAACGTCGGCGGGGAGATCGGCACGGTGGTCGGTGCCCGGCTGGCTGCAATCGGGAAGGGACACCAGGTGCTGTGCGTCACCCACCTGCCGCAGGTCGCGGCGCAGGCGGCGCACCACCTTGTTGTGACCAAGGACCAGAAGAAGGATCGGACGATCGTCTCGATCGACCCGATCGCGACCGACCGCAAGGCGCGGGTCAGCGAGCTGGCCCGCATGCTGGGCGACCGAAGCGCCAAGTCGGCGATCGCGCACGCCGAGGAGTTGCTGGCGAGGTAGATCGAACCGTAGCCCGCCGCGGGAGCGGGAGGATCGTCCCTGCCCTCCCGGGCAGGGCTACATTCAATCCCTGCCGGTCCGGCGGACGCGCGGAAGCGCGTCCCTCCATTCGTGTCCCGAAAACGGCGGTAGGGACGGCCTGTCAGGCCGTCCGGCTGGGTACTTTACGCGTTTGCCGTCGGCGCGGCGAAGCTCTTCCAGCGTTCCGTCGGCACCATTGCGACCGCGATTGCCGAGAGCTGCGTCAGGATGAAGACGGACAGCCACAGAAACGCGGCATCGGTGAACCCGTAGCTGTGCAGTCCGACTCCGAGCATGTTCACGCCGAACCAGCTCCAGGCGGTGATGATGTTGCCGAAGATCGCGAGGGCCATGATGCCGCGCGCCTTCGCCATGCCGCCCCAGCGGGCATGCAGGATCACGGCGTTCCAGATCACGATCATGAGCGCGCCGTTCTCCTTGGGGTCCCAGCCCCAGAAGCGTCCCCAGGACTGGTCAGCCCAGATGCCGCCGAGCACGGTGCCGATCAGGCTGAACAGCGTGGCGAAGCACACGATGCCGTAGACCATGCGGGACAGTGCATTCGCCGTTGGGCCGTCGAGCGACCGGGTGAACACGCCGCGGATCACATAGATCAGGGCGAGGAAGCCGGCCAGGAATGTCGCGGAGTAGCCCGTCGTGATCATGACGACGTGCGTCGCGAGCCAGAAGTTCGA
The DNA here is from genome assembly GCA_038144975.1 of Candidatus Salsuginivita brisbanensis. Lineage (GTDB taxonomy): Bacteria > Verrucomicrobiota > Verrucomicrobiia > Opitutales > Opitutaceae > Salsuginivita > Salsuginivita brisbanensis. The sequence goes on from JAYQOU010000015.1 coordinate 28,975, forward strand.
GTCGAGCACTGCCTGCATCATCTCGAGCGTGTCGCCCGCGAACGAAAGATGGTGCGCGATGAGGAGGGCGACGAATCCGATGGCACCGGCGGCTACGCTCCCGATCGCATTCTTGAAGAACCACTCGAGCACGAGGCAGAGTGCGACGGCTCCCCAGCCGACATAGAGGGCGGAGGAGTAGAGATTGGTCACCGGGGGGCGTCCCTCCAGCCACATCCGGGTCAGGATTCCGACTGTGGTCAGCACCCATCCGATCGCGACGAGCGCGAAGACGGACTTCCGTATCGCCTCGGGCCAGACGAGCCAGGACAGGACTCCGCCGAGGCCGGCGAGGGCAAACAGGACCATGCCGGTCAGGAAGGGGGCTGCGGCGTTGAAATGGGCTTCGAGACGGACACGTCCGATTCGATTCTCGAGCTGGTCGGAAAGCAGGCCGGAGTAGCGCTCGACGATTCCGTTGAAGCGGTCGGGAGGTCCGCTGCGCCAGGTCTGGGCCATGCCCGCAAAGACGAGGGCGTAAGGATGAATGCGTCCTGCCTGAAACACTTCGGTAAGGGCCGTTCCTGCTCCTTTCCAGGCAGTCGGGTCTGCGCCTGTGTCGGGCGGGATCGCAAGCAGGTGACTGAATTCCTGCATGGTGGCGAAGCGTCCGGCAAAATCCAGCATCTGCTCCACGAGTGCCTCGTCATGCGCCTGGCCGGCCTGGCGCGCCTGTGCCGCAGCGATTCCCTGCGGCACGATCTCCTCGAGGCGCATGAGCGAGCCCAGCGGATCGGCTAGATCGGGCGGCACGAGACTGTGCTTGAGCTGCTGGTAGAGCACGAGCCGACCGCGGAGCTCGACGACTGCCTTCTGGAAACGGTTGCGGGTGACGGGCTCGACCGGGCCGGCCAGCTCGGCCTGCCGTTGGATCTCCGCGAGCCTGTCCGACATCTGTGTGAATGCGAACCGCCGATTGCCGAGCCCGTCCTCGCGCCGCAGGCCGAGCAGCGCCAGCAGGTCCGGATCGTCGATCAGGAAGACCTGGTAGGTGTCCGCTGTCTCCGGCTTGAAGAACACATCGAGCAGCCACTCGATCGGCTGTAGGCGGCGACCGTCGGGGGTTCGCACGGCCTGCCGGTTCTGGATGTAAAGCAGGGATGTCCGCGCGACGGTGTCGTACGGCTTGGTGCGCCCGTTGACGAGCACCGGCAGGCGTCCGAAGCCGACCACATCGTATTCGCCGGGATTGGAAGGCGGACGCAGCGAGGCGAGCACCGCGATGATGGCGAGGAACAGTACGAGAATGGGAAGCTGCTTGCGCATGGCTGGCTCAGGCGGCGGAACGGCGCTGTTTGCGAAGGAATCCGACGAGGTGGTAGGAGAACTGCCAGAAGAGACCGAGGCCCATCAGCACGCAGGCGATGTACGGGATCAGCCATCCGGGATTGCGGACAACCTGGAGCACCGTCAGGTCGCTCGCGGCGTCCATCTGGTACTGATAGAAGGTGTATCCGCCGTAGCGCAGCGGGCTGTTCATGTAGATCAGCGCGTCGCGATCGTCGCCCCCGCCTGGCGTTGTGATGTGCACGAGACTCGAGAAATTGCGCGGGATCTCCGTGCCCGGATACTTGTCGTGACGAACCTCCCTGAGGGTGAGGGTGAACGGCTTGTAGTCCCGCGTGAAGCGCATGAGCATCTTCCACTGCCGGCCGGCATAATCGAAGTACTGCGGCGCCTGGAGTTCGGTCGAGACTAGCCAGGTGCCGAGAGATCCCTGGGATCCGACGAGCTCCACGTATGCGGTTGGAAAGTTCCGCTCGTCCTGCCGGTAGGTGATCGGCTGCTCGAACGCGACCACCTGGCGCCCGACGTCGACGGTCTCCGGAGCGGGGGGCGGGTTGGGCACGTTGCTGCGCAGCTGCAGCCGGGCGTTCGGGTAGTAAAGTCTCGGCACGACCCGGAAGGGCAGCGCCTGGTGCTGGATGGATTCGCCATCGGCGATGAGCGACTCCGGTATCGCGACGACCTCCTCATATTCCGGGTCGGTGACGTCGATGATCGCGAGCTCGTTATCCTGGAAGCTCTCGGAGTAGTTCCGGGACTCGCCCTCGATGATCTGCATGCTGAAATCCTCCTGCAGGATTCCGGTCAGCAGTTCGCCGACCAGCAGGAGTATCAGCCCGATATGGGTCAGGAAGATTCCCGCCTTCCTCCAGGTCAGCTTGAACCGGTACATGTGGGCGGCGATCAGGTTGATGAAGAGCAGCCCTCCAACAAGATAGCCGCCGGGCAGGGGCACATAGAGCGGGCCGACGTGCCAGATCGCGATGAACGAGCGGAAATACCCCTCCTGAACCGTGTAGATTCCGTAGTTTGTCTGCGCGAGTGTCGCGACGAACACCAGGATGAGGGAGGCGACCAGAAGCACCACCGTCAGGCGGAGCGATACGAGCAGGTCGCGGATCTGGCTCAGGACCGGATGCATGCGAACGGGCGATGCGCTCACGGAGCCCGGAGTGACTGGATGAAGGCCATGAAGGCGGGTTTTTCGCGCGCGAGAAGAAGGTCGGGACCGGAGAGCTTGAAGAACCAGGTGGAGCCGTTGAAGGAAGTGATGCCGCCGAGCACGCGCTGTGCCGGGTTGCCCGAGGTGGCGGAGAAGTCGATGACGTCGACGTGGAGGGTGCCGATGTCGAGATGGCTCACGAGTTCCCCGGCCGCCTCCTGGGAGAGCGCGCTCAGCCCGATCTGGCCCCGCCAGCGGTTCACGTTCGCGAGGAAGCCGCCCGCGTCGCCGGGAAATGCGGTGATCGACATGTCGCCGTCCCCGCCCGCGTCACCGCCGGGCACCAGGTAGCTGCCCTTGCGCATGGCCGAGGCCTCCTGGGCCTGCCAATGCGCCGGCGCTGTCCAGACCAGGTCGGGTCCCGTCGCGGTGGCCACGGGGGTCGCCGCCATTGCGTCGGCCGAGGCGGGAGCGCCCGACACGGCGGCGGGCATCGCGGCGTCCTTTTCCCGTGGTACACGGTAGGACGTTACCTGGGAATCCCCGCAACCCGTCAGGAGGGCGAGGGCGATTGCAGCGGCAAGTGGCGGTCGGTTCATGGAAGGGCAATGCATCGCCCGTCGGCTCGAGGTTTTCAACCCTATCCGAAAGAATGCCGAAACGCGCAAAGGCCTCGAACCCTTGCCAATCAACAGCCCGCTGCCAGTTTCGAGGAATGAAGCTCCTTCCGCTCGGCGACTCCGCGGTGGTGCTTGAGCTTGCCGCCGAACCGGATGTGGCAGCCCTGCGCCGGGTGCGCACGCTGGCCGAGTCCTTGAGCCGGATTCCGATCCCGGGCACGGTGGAAGTGCTGCCGGCGTTCGGGACTGTCACGGTCTTCCTCGATGTGAAGTCAGGGACGGGAGTGCGCGAAGTGGGCGAGGCATTGCTGGCCCGGGCGGCTGAGTCGGCCAGCGGAGCGCCGTTCGATGACGCAAGGGTGGTTGAGATCGAGGTCTGCTACGGCGGTGCGCATGGACCGGACCTGGCGATTGTCGCTGCCAAGACGGGATTGAGTCCGGAGGAAGTGATCGCGCGCCACAGTGGAGCTTCCTACAGGGTGCTGGCGCTGGGCTTCACGCCGGGATTCGCCTACCTCGGCGGCCTGCCGCCCGAGTTGGTGACGCCAAGGCACGCGACTCCTCGCACGAGAGTGCCCGAGGGATCCGTCGGCATCGGCGGGAGGCAGACGGGAATCTATCCGCAGTCGACCCCGGGCGGTTGGAACCTGATCGGCAGGACGCCGCGCCGGCTGTTTCGTCCGGAGTTGGACGAGCCGGCGTTGTTCCGCCTCGGGGACCGGGTCCGGATCAAGTGCCTGACGCCGGAGGAGTTCAAGCCGGAGCAAGTGCCGGCGGTCGAGGCATCCGTCCAGAATGCCGACGGTGCCTGCCTCGAAGTGGTGCGGGCTGGGCCGCTGACCACTGTCCAGGATCTTGGCAGGGTCGGGCACAGGGCGTCGGGAATGCCGCTGGCGGGGGCGGCGGACAGCTTTGCCCTTAGGGTGGCAAACCTGCTCGTGGGTAATCCCGAGAGCGCGGCTGGGCTGGAGTGCGCGCTTGTTGGCCCGGAAATCGTCTTCCCGGAGGATACCGTGATCGCGGTGGCGGGAGCCGGCTTCGAATCGATCCCGCTCTGGCGACCCATCAAGGTAAGGGCGGGCGAGAGGATCGCGTTCGGCCCAATTCAGAATGGCTGTCGCGCCTACATCGCCATCTCGGGCGGCATCGACGTTCCGATGGTCCTGGGAAGCCGAAGCACTTATCTGCCGGCCGGGCTCGGTGGTTTTCATGGGCGCGTTCTCGCGGCAGGCGATCGGGTGCCGGTGAACCGGCCGCTTCGACGCGATGCGCCCGGGCGCTGGAGCGTCGATCGACGCATGCTGCCCGACTACGGCCCGAAGGCCACGATCCGGGTGCTGAGAGGGGCGCACGCGGATCGATTCGGCGGGAAATGGATTGGGACTCCCTTCACGGTCACGCGGCAGTTCGATCGCATGGGCGTCAGGCTAAAGGGGCCGCCGGTGGCATCGGCGGAAGGCGATTATCGAAACTCCGGCGTGGTCGCTCCCGGAACCGTGCAGGTGCCTGGCGACGGCGCGCCGATCATCCTGCTTACCGACTCGCAGACGATTGGAGGCTATCCGCGGCTCGCCCACGTGATTGCGCCGGACCTGCCCGTGGTCGCCCAGCTCCGTGGCGGCAACGAGGTGCAGTTTGCAGAAGTGTCGCAGGACCAGGCGGAGGTGATCCGTTTTGCCTGCGAGCAGGGGATCGCGATCCTGCGAGAAGGAGTCGCGCGGATCTACGGGAAGCGCTGACGCACATGCCGGCACCCCTGTCCATCGACCTGAATTGCGATCTCGGCGAGGGTGGGGCCGAGGACAGCGCGCTCATGGAACTCGTCTCGTCCGTAAACATTGCGTGCGGCGGACACGCCGGCGATCAGGGGACCATGAGGCGCACAATGGAACTCGCGCAGTGGCATGGCGTCGCCGCCGGGGCGCATCCCGGATATGCGGACCGGCCGAACTTTGGCAGAAGGGAACTGAACCTCGCGCCGGAGGCGGTGCGTGCGCTCGTGCGCGATCAGGTACTCGCACTCCGCGAGTTCGGTCCGCTAAAACACGTGAAGCCGCACGGGGCGCTCTACAATCGGGCGGCGCGAGATGCAGGGACAGCCGAGGCAGTGGCGGCGGGGGTGCGTGACGTGGACTGCGAATTGATCCTTGTCGGCCTGGCGGGAAGCCTATTGCCGGAAGCAGGTCGGGCAGCCGGAATGAACGTTGCAGAGGAGGCTTTTGCAGACCGTACCTATGGGCCGGACGGCCGGCTGCTGCCGCGGAATGATCAGGGTGCAGTGATCCTCGACGAGCAGTGGGCGGTGGATCAGGCGCTGGCGATCGCTAGGGACGGTCGGATTCCCGGTGGACCCGCCGTCAGGGCGGACACACTTTGCGTGCACGGGGACACTCCGGGAGCCCTGAAAATGACGCGCCGCCTGGTGCGGGAGCTCCAGGCGGCGGGTATAAGGATTCGTGCGCTTGAGCCGACCTAGTCGGCGTGCGCGTTAACGGCAGGCTTACTGCGCGATGGGGAACTTGATCTCGAACGGCTTGTTCTCAGAGCCGATCTGATCCTTGATCGTGAGCACGACCGTGTATTCGCCGGCCTCGGTGAGCAGGCTGCGGAGTCCGGGACGGGTGTTCGAGAGATACCAGTTCTGCTGAACTTCGTCCGGCATCGCTCCTTCGCCCGCGGTCATCTCGAACGGGCCAACGCGCTGGCCGCTCGGCTTGACCAGTGCCATGTCGAACTTCACCCGGGCGATGCCGGATGCGTCGCGCTGCGCGCCCTTGAAAAGGATCATGACGTAGAGTTCCTCGCCACGGCGACCGTCCATGACGGTCTCGATCGGAGGGCCATCCGCACGATTCCAGGTATTGAAGATTTCCGATCCGCGCACGACATAGGCCTGCACCTGGAAGCCGTCGGCCGGGCGGAACTGGGCGAGCGCAACTGCGCAGGCCAACATGGAGATGAGTAGAATCGAGATTCGCTTCATTTGCTTGGGGGTTTGGATTCGGGTCGGAAACTTGGAAACGTGTTGAGAGAAAAGGTTGCCACGTATTTTGCGGAATTATCAATGACGATTTTGGAACCAGTGCGCCGTGTGCTCCTGACCGGCTTCGAGCCCTTTGGGGGTGAGTCGTTTAACGCTTCGGAGTTCGTCGTGAAGGGGCTGAAGGGCACGATCGTGTCAGGCAGCCCGATACAATGTGCCGTGCTGCCATGCGCGTTCGTCGAGGCGCCACGGGTCCTGCGGGAACTGGTCGAGGAATCCAGGCCGGATCTCGTCATCTGCCTCGGCGAGGCTTCAGGTCGCACGCGGATCACTCCGGAGCATCGCGCCGTGAATCTCGACCACGCCCCGATTGCTGACAACCGCGGCAGGCGTCCGCGTCAGCGCGAGATATTCAGCGGGGCGCCATTGACCCGAAGATCACGGCTTCCCGTGAAGGGAATCGTGGCCTCGCTTTCCCGCGAGGGTTTCCCGGCAGCGGCGTCCTGGTCCGCCGGCCGGCACGTGTGCAATCACGTCTTCTATCACCTGATGCACCACCTGCGAGTCGGCGGTTGGAATCGGACTTGTGGGGGATTCATTCATGTCCCGGCGCTGCGGCCGGGCTTGAGATCCGGGAAACTCGCGCTCGAGGACCTCCCGAAGGCAATCCGACTGGCGATCACGACGGCCTTGGATTCGAATCCCGGGATGCCCGGTATCAGGTATTGAAGCGGAAGAGGGCCACGTCCCCGTCCTTAAAGACGTATTCCTTGCCCTCGAGCCGGTATTTGCCCGCGTCGCGCGCGGCGGCAACGCTGCCGAGGCGACTCAGGTCCTCATAGGACACGACTTCCGCCTTGATGAAGCCCTTCTCGAAATCGGTGTGGATGACCCCGGCAGCCTGCGGCGCCTTCCAGCCTTCGCGAATCGTCCAGGCCCGGACCTCCTTTTCACCGGCAGTGAAGTAGGTGATGAGACCGAGCAGGGCGTAGGTTCCCCGGATCAGGGACGAGACTCCAGAGTCGTCCACCCCGAGGTCCTTGAGAAAGGCCTTGGCCTCCTCGGGCTGAAGGTCGACAAGCTCGGCCTCGATCTTCGCGCTGATGGCGACATAGGCGGCATCGTGATGGGTGCGGACGTAGGCGGCTACCTGCTGCACGTGCGGGTTCTGTTCCGCTGTGGCCAGTTCTCCTTCCGCGACGTTGCAGGCGAACAGGACCGGCTTGGCTGTGAGCAGCTGGAAGAGCTTCATCAGTGCCTTCTCCTCGGGCGTCGCCTGAAGGGTGTTGGCTGTCTTTCCGGAGTCCAGGTGCGGCGTGAGGCGCTCGAGCAGGGCGATCTCGGCGGCCGCCTCCTTGTCCCCCGATTTAGCCTTCTTCTGGGACTTCTCGATGCGCTTGGTCACGGCCTCAAGGTCGGCCAGGACCAGCTCCGTTGTGATGACCTCGATGTCCCTGACCGGGTCGATGCCGCCCATGGTATGGACCACGTCGGAGTCCTCGAAGCAGCGCACCACCTGGACGATGGCGTCGACTTCCCGGATATTCGCAAGGAATTGATTGCCAAGGCCCTCTCCCTTGCTCGCGCCGGCCACCAGGCCGGCGATGTCGACGAACTCGATGGCCGCCGGGATCACGACGCTGGTCTTCGCGATCTCCTGCAGGACGGACAAGCGCGCGTCGGGGACCGTGACGACACCGACGTTCGGGCTGATCGTGCAAAACGGGTAGTTTGCAGCTTCGGCTTTACGGGAGCGGGTGAGGGCGTTGAAGAGGGTGGACTTGCCTACATTGGGCAGCCCTACGATGCCGGCCTTGAGCATGGGAAAGGTCGAGAGAGCGGCGGGAGTAGGGGCTTGACAAGCCGAATGTCGACCGGTCTTTTCAGCCTCTTTTCCGGGCAAAACGCCCTCTCGAAAGTATCGCCATGGCTCTCAAGATTCGTCTCACCCGCGTCGGTGCCGTCCACCGTGCCCAGTACCGTGTTGTCGTCGCGGAGGCACGCTCCCGCCGGGACGGAGATCCCGTTGAGGTCCTTGGCACGTATGACCCGGGCTCGAAGGGCAAGCAGGTCGACCTGCGTCTCGATCGCATCGACTATTGGATCAGCAAGGGAGCGAAGCCTTCGGACACGCTCCACTCGATGATCAAGCGGGCCCGTCGCGGCGCCGCTGCCTGAGCGGTCGACTCGTCGCCCGTAGTGTTCGCGGGACGCATCGGGAGCAAAACTGCCGTCTGGCTTCAGCCGCATTTCGGCGGCACCCTGCCGTGCCCATAGTCCCGCACATCGACATCGTCACGCTGTTTCCCGGGATGCTCCGGGGATTCCTGGAGGAAAGCATCCTCGGCCGCGCGATCGAAAGCGGACTGGTCACGGTTAAGGTCCACGACCTGCGCGACTGGACAACGGATCGCCACCGGACCGCTGACGACCGCCCGTTTGGCGGCGGCGCGGGCATGGTGCTGAAGCCGGAACCGGTCTTTGCGGCTCTTGAACAGCTCTCAAGGCCCGGGTCCTTGCGCATCTATCCGACTCCGGACGGGCAGCCTCTCAGCCCTGACATGGCCCGGGAGCTTTCCTGTCAGGAACACCTAGTGATCCTCAGCGGCCACTACGAAGGGATCGACCAGCGGATTCGCGATTGCCTCATCGACAGGGAGATCAGCATCGGCGACTACGTGCTCACCAACGGCACGCTCGCGGCGGCCGTTATCCTAGATGCGATGGTGCGCTACATTCCCGGTGCGCTCGGGGAAGAAAATTCGTTGACGCACGAATCCTTCAACAGCAAGTTGCTCGACTTTCCTCAATACACGCGTCCCGCCGAATTTCGGGGCATGTCCGTGCCGCAGGTCCTCCTATCCGGCAACCATGCCGAGATCGAGAAGTGGCGACGGGCGCGGCAGTTGGAGAAAACCCGCCAGGTACGTCCGGACCTTTTATCCTAACATTTTCCCATGAATCCGATCATCAGCCGCATCACCGCCACCCAGGTGAAGACCGACGTCACGCCGTTCAAGGTCGGCGACGGTGTCCGTGTGCACACGAAGGTGCGCGAGGGCGACAAGGAGAGGATCCAGCTGTTCGCCGGCATCGTCATCGCGCGCAAGGGCCACGGAATCCATGAGACCTTCACGGTTCGGCGCATCAGCTATGGCGAGGGCGTCGAGCGTGTCTTCCCGGTCAATTCTCCGAACATCGAGAAGATCGAGGTCGAGCGCGAGTCCGAGCCGATGCGCGCACGCCTGTACTACCTGCGCGAACGCCAGGGCAAGGCGGCGGTGGCGGTCAAGGAGAAGCGGTTTGAGGATTCCGCGTCGAAGGCCGAGCCCGTGCCTGCGGCCGGCTGATCGCTGCGTCCCGCCTGAACGGCGGAGCAACTTTGGAAAGCGAGCCTTTCTGGGCTCGCTTTTTTTTTGCTCGGAACGTGAGTTGGGCGCGGCGCTGTCCCGCGCGTTCCGGCAAACATGAAATTGAACAACGATCTTCTCGCCCAGGCCTGTTCTCAGGCCCGGGGCCTCGCAATCGACGCCGTGCACAAGGCCGGCATCGGCCATCTCGGCCTGCCGCTGGGCGCCACCGAGATCGGGGCGGTACTCTACGGGAACTGGCTCGTTCACGACCCGGCCGACCCGCAATGGGTCAATCGCGACCGGTTTGTCCTGTCGGCCGGCCATGGTTCGATGTTCCTCTACGCCTGGCTGCACCTGAGCGGCTACGCCATTTCGATCGCGGACATCGAGGCGTTCCGGCAGCTGCACTCGCTGACGCCGGGCCACCCGGAATTCCCGATGACTCCCGGGGTCGAAAGCACGACGGGACCCCTTGGGCAGGGCGTTGGCAACGCGGTCGGCATGGCCGTCGCGGGCAAGATGGCCGAGGCGCGCTTCAACACCCCGGAGCACCAGATCTTCGACTACAAGGTGATCTGCCTGGCCGGCGACGGTTGCATGCAGGAGGGCGTCGGCATGGAGTCCGTCGCCTTTGCCGGCCATCAGCGCCTCGACAACCTCATCCTCATCTACGACTCGAACGACGTCACACTCGACGCGATGGCCGACAAGACGCAGAGCGAGAATGCGGCCCAGCGCTTCAAGGCACAGGGCTGGGATGTCCAGACTCTCGCCGATGGACACGACATGGCCGCGATCCTCAAGGCTTTGAACCGCGCGCGGCGCGCGAAGAGCGGAAAGCCGCAGCTCATCATCGCGAAGACGATCATCGCCCGCGGCATCCCGGAGGTGCAGGGCACGGCCAAGGGACACGGCGAGGGCGGCGCGAAGTTCGCCGATGCCGCGCGTGCCGGTCTCGGACTTCCCTCAGACCGCCACTTCTTCGTCAGCGACGAGGTGTGCGCCTATTTTGCGGCGCATCGGAAGCGGCTTGGTCGTCGACGCTCCCGCTGGCGGAAGCTCCATGCCGCATGGAGCGCGGCGAACCCGGAGCGCGCGGCGCTGCTCGCATCCGCCGCGATCCGGCCCGATGCGGGGGAACTGATCGGCCGCATCCCGGCATTCCCGGCCGATGCGAAGCTCGCAACGCGTGCGGCTGCCCGCGATGTGCTGCAACCGGTTTCCGAGGCCCTGCCGCTGCTGATGAGCGGCAGCGCCGACCTGCACGGCTCGACCTACAATTACATCAAGAGCGACGCGGATTTCGACCCGGGGCACCGGGCGGCACGCAACATTCGGTACGGCATCCGCGAGCACGCCATGGCGGCGATCAGCAATGGCATTGCCTACGATGGCCTGTTCCGTGCGTCCTGCGCGACATTCCTGGTGTTTGCCGACTATTCGCGTCCATCGATGCGCGTCGCCGCGCTTTCGCACCTTCCCGTCCTCTACATCTATACGCACGACTCGATCGGGGTCGGGGAGGACGGGCCGACCCACCAGCCCGTCGAGACCGTGTCGTCGCTGCGACTCATCCCGGGGCTCGATGTCATCCGGCCGGCGGATCCGGAGGAGACCGCCGGGGCCTTCGCCGCTGCGCTTGCGCGCACGGACGGTCCGACCCTGCTCTCGCTTACGCGCCAGGCGGTACCGATGCTCAACGAGGTCAGTGCCGACGAGCGCCGCCGCGGTGTACTTCGCGGGGCCTATGTGTTCCGGACGGAGACGGGTCCTCTCGAGATGATCCTGATCGGCACCGGGAGCGAATTGCAGCATGCGGTGGCGGCGGCCGGCCAGTTGGGAGGCGGGGTGCGGGTGGTATCCATGCCCTCGATGGAGATCTTCGACCGCCAGTCGCAGGAATACCGGGACAGCGTGCTTCCTCCTTCGTGCCGCAGGCGCGTGGCGATCGAGGCCGGCGTCAGTTCCATCTGGTGGAAGTATGTCGGTCCGGAAGGTCGCGTGATCGGCGTCGATCGATTCGGGCTCAGCGCGCCGTATGCGGTCGTCATGAAGGAGCTCGGCATCACTGCGGACGCCGTCGTTGCCGCGGCGAGAAGCCTCTAGCCCGGATTTTTCATGAATCCTCCTATCTCAGAGAGAAAAATCCGCCTGCTTCGCATCCCGCCCTGTGTGACGAGGCAGGCCGCAGCCGCGGGGCTAGTCCCGCTCGCGCGGCCCGTACGGGCGGATATTTCATGGTCTTTCATGGAATATCCGGACTAGGCGGCTGCTAATTCGTACCCGGTCTTCCTTCTCGCTTAACCTCCGGGAATGGGAAACCGGAACGATCCGGAATCGTGAATACCGCCAGCCACTACGACGTCGCCATCATCGGCGCTGGCATGTCGGGACTTGCGGCCGGCATTCGGCTGGCGCACTTCGGTCGCAAGGTCTGCATCTTCGAGCGACACAACGCCGTCGGGGGACTGAATAGCTTCTACAGCATCGCCGGCCGGCGGTTTGATGTTGGGCTTCACGCGGTCACCAACTTCGTCGATACAGGAGTAAAGGGGACGCCGCTCGGGAAACTGCTGCGTCAGCTCCGGATCGAACGCGAGGCGTTTGCACTGTGCCCGCAGCTTGGATCGCGGATTGCTTTCGGCCCGGGCGGCGAGACCTCGCTGGGGTTTACGAACGATCCGGTGTTCCTTGAGTCGGAGGTGGCGCGCGTGTTCCCAAACGAGGTTGATAGATACCGGGCACTCGTGGCCGCGGTGCGGGCGCACGACGATGTCTCGCTCGACGCTCCCCAGGTGCCTGCCCGCGAGATCGTACGGAGGTATATCCGGGATCCGTTGCTCGAGGACATGCTGTTCTGTCCGATCATGTACTACGGGAGCGCCCAGGAGCGGGACATGGAATTCGGGCAGTTCGCGACCATGTTCAAGGCGCTCTTTCTCGAGGGCTTCGCGAGACCCGCGGAAGGTGTCCGCGTGATCGTGCGCGCGCTGCTCGACCGCTATCGGAGCGTTGGCGGGGAGCGCCGCATGAAGTGCGGCGTGCGACGCATCGTCGGGAGAGAGGGCAGGGTGGCCGTCCTCGAACTCGACTCGGGCGAGGAGATCACTGCTGACCACGTGATCTCCTCGATCGGTGCGCGGGAGACCGAGCTGCTGCTGGATCCCTCGCTGCCGGCCGATCGCGGGTCCCCGGTCGGACGTCTTTCCTTCATCGAGACCATCTCCGTGCTGAACGGCGATCCGGCGGCGCTCGGCTGCGGATCGGACACGATCGTGTTCTTCAACGATTCCGCGCGCTTCGACTACGCCCGTCCCCAGGTCCAGGTCGACGTGCGCAGCGGAGTGATCTGCATTCCAAATAATTTCCGATATCCGGACGGGGTCGCCTTGCCGGAGGGCCTGCTCCGGGTGACCTGCCTTGCGAACCATGACAGCTGGGTCGGGCGCAATGAGGACGACTACCAGGCGGACAAGCGCCGGTGGTTTCCGGAGGTACTGAAGTCGGCCGCCCGCTTCCTGCCTCCGGGGGCCGAGGCGGCCGCGACGGCTGCGACCGTCGCGACCGACATGTTCACCCCGAGGACGATCACGAAGTACACCGGCCACCTTGGCGGGGCTGTCTACGGATCGCCCACGAAGAACCGCCAGGGCAGGACAGCCCTTTCCAATCTTTACCTCTGCGGCACGGACCAGGGTTTCCTGGGAATCATCGGCGCAATGCTCAGCGGCATCTCGATGGCGAATTTCCACATCCTGCAGAAGCAAGGGTGAGGGGGCGGGGCCGTCCTTCGACGGGGAGGCACCCCGGGTGAGGGCACCCGGGCTACAGTGGGTCCGGCGGGGGGAGTTCCTAGAAATCGTACTCCTACTCTTACTCGTAATCTTACTCTCGGTCTGGCGAGATGCCGACAATGCCTCTGTGCAAACGGGAGAACGAGAACGAGGAACGAGAATGAGGAAGCCAGGTCCTGAGTGCTTCCCCGGGTGAGGGCACCCGGGGCTACAGCGTCGCCGGTGCCCAAGCTGTAGGCGGCGTGCCCCCACGCCGCGCAACCGTCAGCTAAAACAAAACCGGCGGCTCCGCGGAGCCGCCGGGGCAGTTTCGTTACCTCCCTGTCAAACTTAGTTGTGTGCCCCGGCCGCCTTGCG
>JAYQOU010000015.1:42579-58894 GCA_038144975.1 Candidatus Salsuginivita brisbanensis
AATTTTTTGGGGGGGGGCCCCCCCGCCCGGCTAACCGTATCTAAAAAAAACAGCGGGGGCCGCCGCGAAGCCGCCGGTCCTGTTTCGTAACGTCCCTGTCAAACTTAGTTGTGTCCCGCGGCCGCCTTGCGCGACTTCGACTCGATGAACTCGCGGATGACCGCCATGCGCTGGCGCACCCGCTCGTCCTGCTCGATCTCGTCGGACGACCGCTGTTGCTCGTTTCTCGTCATCGCCTTCCGGATCTTCGAGAGGGCAAGGTACTCGAGCTGCCGGATGCGCTCCCGCGTGACGTTGAAGCGCCTGCCGACTTCTTCGAGAGTGAGCTCGTCGCGCCCCTCGAGCCCGAACCGAAGCTTGATGATCTCGGCCTCGCGCTCGTCGAGTGAGTTCACCATCGCGCTCAGGTCCGCGTTGAGGCTCTTGTGACGCAGGTTCTCGTAGGGATCGACAGCATTGTCGTCGCCCACGATGTCCCCGAATGTCGCGGAGTCGCCCTCGTCGCCGATGGGTGCATCAAGCGATGTCGGCCGGGTGCTGACGGACTTCAGGTGTGCGACCTTGCTTGTCGGAATCTGGAGCTCGATCGCGATTTCCTCGTCGGTCGGCTCGCGGCCGAGCTGCTCGGTGAGGGCCATCGCGGTGCGCCGCATGCGCGAGATCTTGTCCACGAGATGGACCGGCAGGCGGATCGTCTTGGACTGGTTCGCGAGGGCGCGCTTGATTGACTGCTTGATCCACCACGCGGCGTAGGTTGAGAGCTTGCCGCCCTTGCGCGGGTCGAAGCGCTCGACCGCCTTGATGAGGCCGATGTTGCCCTCGCTGATCAGGTCGAGCAGGGGCAGGCCGAAATCCTTGTAGTCCATCGCGATCTTCACGACGAGGCGAAGGTTCGCGGAGATCATCTTGTCTCGGGCGGCCTTGTCGCCGCGCCGGATGCGCTTCGCGAGCGCGACCTCCTCTTCGATGGTCAGGAGCGGCGTCTTGCCGATCTCCTGGAGGTAAAGCTGGAGATTGGAGCGTTCGAGGGGCGCCGGCTGCGAAGGAGCGGGTTCCGGCTTCTCGAGGAATGAGGGAGGCGCATCGAGAGGTTGCACGGCCGTCGCGGCAACCGAATCGGAGGACTGCTCGTTTTCGTCGGTGTATCGTGTCTTGGTTCGTGCGGGCATGGTGAAAAGTATGCCGTTGGCTATGCGGATGGGAGCATGACTGCTGTCATCTATTCCGAGGGGATTAGCCTAAATCGTTCCAATGGCTTAGTCCCCGGGCGCGCCTCGGGGTTTCAAAATTCTCGCGGGAGAAGGCGGGAATTACTGGCTCACCGAGTGGGACGGCGCCCGCCTGCGTGGCGCAGGTATGGGGCGCGGAACGCCGATTCGAAGCGAATCGGAATCCGGCGGAATATTTCCAAACGCCGGAATGCAGCCGACTTCAGGACGGAGATTCGTCCGAGAAACGTTCGGCGAGCGCCATCGCCTTGAAGAGGGCGGAGGCCTTGCCGATGGTCTCGAGGTATTCCGATTCAGGCACGGAGTCGGCGACGATACCCGCGCCGGCCTGGACATGGATGATGCCGTCCTTGATGAGCGATGTCCGGAGCATGATGCAGGTGTCGCTGTTTCCGTCGTATCCGAAATAGCCGAGTGCGCCTGCGTAGAAGCCTCGCTGCACGGGCTCCTTCTGGGCGATGATCTGCATTGCACGGACTTTCGGCGCGCCGGTAACGGTGCCCGCCGGGAATGTCGCCCGCATGAGGTCGAAAGCGGTGCGGTCGGGAGCGATGGTGCCTTCGACCTGGGAGACGATGTGCATGACGTGCGAGTACCGCTCGACGACCATGTACTCGGGGACGCGAATGCTGCCGAACTCGCACACTCGGCCGATGTCGTTGCGTGCCAGGTCAACGAGCATCAGGTGCTCGGCCCGTTCCTTTTCGTCGGCGAGCAGCTCCTTCTCCAGGGCGACATCCTCGGCAGGCGTCGCCCCGCGTCGCCGGGTGCCGGCGATCGGCCGGATCTCGACGAGCCGGTCCGTCAGGCGCACGTGCACCTCGGGGGACGCACCGACGATCGAGTAGTCGCCGGTCTCAAGCAGGAACATGTAGGGGGACGGGTTAACCGTCCGGAGCGCCCGGTAGAGATCCAGTGCCGGTCGGGCAAAGGGACGGCTGAAGCGCTGCGAGGGGACCGTCTGGATGATGTCGCCGGCGCGGATGAACTCCTGGCAGTCGCGGACGACTTGTTCGAACTCCGCGCGCTTGAAGTTGCCCGGCGGGATCTCGGGGGGAGGGGGCTCGACCAGGGGTGCCGGGGCAAGCCCGCGGGGCTGGCGCAGCAGTCCGTGCAGCACCTCGAGTTCGGCCACGGCGGCGTCATACGCCTGGCCGGGGTCAACCTTTCCGCTCTTCCCGGAGAGGTGGGCGTTGACGCAGAGACGGATCGTCTGCTTCGCGCGGTCGAAGACGACCAGGGAGTCGGAGATCAGGAAATAGAGCAGGGGGACGCCGAGTTCGTCGCGCGGTGCGGCGGGCACGGTGGGCTCGATGCGCGTGACGTATTCGTAGCCGACGAACCCGACGGCGCCGCCTGTGAATCTTGGCAGGCCGGGCAGTGCCACTGGGCGATAGCCCGCCAGCTCCTTCTCGATCAGGGTCAGCGGGTCGCTCGGGGTCGGGATGACCTGTGGTGACTTGCCGGGCTCGCGGATCTCCGTGGTCTCGGGACCGCAGGCCAGGATCTTCCGGGGACGGCAGCCGATGAAGCTGTAGCGCGACAGCCGCTCCCCGCCCTCGACCGACTCGAGCAGGTAGGAGGGTCCCGCCGCACGCAGCTTCGCATAGGCTGACACGGGCGTCTCGAAGTCCGCCATGAAGTCGGCATAGACGGGGATGACGTTTCCCTGTGCGGCCAGGCGCAGGAACGCCTCGCGGGTGGGCTGGAGGTTCATCGTCGGGGACGGGTCACTCCACGGTCACCGATTTCGCCAGGTTGCGGGGCTTGTCGACGTCGCAGCCGCGCTCCACCGCGATATAGTAGCTGAGCAGCTGCACGGGAATCGTTGCGACGATGGGCAGGACCGCCTCGTGACAGTCCGGGATCGTGATGACATCGTCGGCGAGTCCGGGGGGCAGCTCCGAGTCCGCGCCTTCCGTGACGACGGCGATAACCTTCCCTTTGCGCGCCTTGATCTCCTGCATGCTCGAAATGATCTTCCCGAAGATCTCGCCCTTGGGCACGAAGAACACGCTCGGGCATTCCTCGCTGATGAGCGCGATCGGCCCGTGCTTCATCTCCGCGGCCGGGTAACCCTCGGCGTGGATGTAGGAGATTTCCTTGAGCTTGAGCGCGCCTTCGAGGGCGATCGGGAACAGCGACAGGCGGCCGAGGAACAGGAAGTCGGCGTGGCGCGCGTAGCGCTTCGCGATCTCGCGAATCGAACCGGCCTGCGCAAGCACGCGGCGGACGAGGTCCGGGACACCGCGCAGGGCCTCCGCGTAGGCGAGTCCGTCGCTGTAGCTCATGTCGCGCTGGCGGGCGACGTAGAGCGCGATCATCGCGCCGAGCAGGAGCTGCGAGGTGAACGCCTTGGTTGAGGCGACGCCGATCTCGGGCCCGACGTGCTGGTAGATGCCGCCGTCGGCCTCGCGCGCGATGGTTGATCCGACGACGTTGTTGATCGCGAGCACGCGGTAGCCCTTGCGCTTCGCTTCCCGCATGGCGGCAAGCGTGTCGATCGTCTCGCCCGACTGGCTGACGACGAAAAAGAGAGTGTTCCGGTCGAGGGGGGAGTTTCGGTAGCGGAACTCTGAGGCGTAATCCACTTCCGCCGGCACGCGCGCGAAGCGCTCGATCAGGTGCTCGGTGACAAGGCAGGCGTGCCAGGCCGAGCCGCATGCGCAGAACATGAATCGGTCGATCAGCCGGAACTCCGCGGGCGAAAGGTTGAGTCCGCCGAACTGGGCCGTGCTGCCGTCCTCGGAGAAACGCCCGCGCATCGTGTTCTCGAGCGCCAGCGGCTGCTCGAAGATCTCCTTCTCCATGAAGTGCGAGTAGTCGCCCATCTCGGCGTCATCGATCGACCAGGTGATCGTGTCGACGACCGCGGTCACGTCGGCCTGGTCGAGCGTGGTGATCGAGAAGGAGGCGGGCGTGAGGTGCACGAGTTCGCCGTCCTTGAGGTAGACGACGTTCTGCGTGCGGCTGATGAGTGCGGAGGCGTCGCTGGCAAGAAGGTGTTCGCCGTCGCCGACGCCGAGCAGGAGGGGTGAGGCCTTGCGCGCGGCGACGATCTCGCCGGGATGGTCCACGCAGAGCACGGCAATGCCGTAGGTGCCCTCGACGTGGCGGAGCGACTTGCGCACGCTCTCAAGGAACCGCGCGCCGTTCTCGCTGGCCTCCTTCGCGTAGTGGTAGGCTATCAGGTTGCAGAGCACCTCGGTGTCGGTCTCGGACTTGAACGTGTATCCCTTGCCCGCGAGGAAGGTCTTCATCTGGGCGTAGTTCTCGATCACGCCGTTGTGGATCAGGGCGAACTTCCCGTCGCTGCTCACATGCGGGTGGGCGTTGGCGTCGGTAACGCCGCCGTGGGTCGCCCAACGGGTATGGCCGATCCCGGTGGTTCCCTTGAACTTGTGCTGGGCCGCGGCCTTGGCGAGCACCTCCACCCGCCCGGCCTTCTTCGCGACCTCGAGGTGGCCGTCCTGCAGCACGCAGACCCCGGCCGAGTCATAGCCGCGGTACTCAAGCCGCTTCAGGCCCTCCAGGAGGACCGTGGCCGCCTTCTGCCTGCCTACGTAGCCAACGATGCCGCACATATTTTTGGATTTTTGTTTGGCGAAAGTAAGTGCCGCGCCCAAAGGTGGAGCAAGCTCCGTGAGGACTATTTTATGGTTACCGACAAGCGCGTACTGGCTGTGATCATGGGTGGCGGCCGGGGTACCCGGCTTTCCCCCCTCACGTTGGAGCGTTGCAAGCCCGCGGTGCCGCTTGGAGGCAAGTACCGGCTCGTCGACATCCCGATCAGCAACTGCATCAACTCGGGATTCAACCGGATATTCATCCTCAGCCAGTTCAACACGGCGTCGCTGCACCGGCACATCCAGAGCACGTACAATTTCGATCCGTTCGGCGGCGGCTTCGTGGATATCCTGTCAGCCGAGCAGACCGAGACCCGCACTGACTGGTACCAGGGCACGGCCGACGCGGTGCGCCGCAACCTCGTTCACTTCCGCTCCTTTCAGCATGATCTCGTGGTGATCCTCTCGGGCGACCAGTTGTACCGGATGGATTTCAACCGGATCATCGACGAGCACATCGCCAACAAGGCCGAGGTCACGGTTGCTGCGATCCCGTTTCCTGAATCCAAGGTCGAGGGGCTCGGGCTCATGCGCGTTTCGGACAAGCTCCAGATCCAAGAATTCGTCGAGAAGCCCAAGGATCCGGAAGTCATCCGCAGCCTGGCGCTGAGCCCGGCTCTCGAGAAGCGCCTGACGACCGAGTCCGACGAGAAGCGCTGCCTCGCATCGATGGGTATCTATGTGTTCAACCGCGATGCCCTCGCGGAGGCGCTCGACAATTCGATGACCGACTTCGGCAAGGAGGTCATCCCGTCGCTGCTCGGGAAAAAGAAGCTCTTCGCCCACGTGTTCGAGGGATACTGGGAGGACATCGGAACGGTGCGTGCCTTTTTCGAGGCAAACCTGTCGCTCGCGCAGCCGCTGCCGCCCTTCGATTTCTTCGACCCCACTGCGCCGATCTACACGCAGGACCGCTACCTGCCGGCCTCGAAGCTCAATCACTGCTCGATTGACCATGTCGTCATCGGCGACGGCGCGATCCTGACGGATTCCACGCTGAAGCGCTGCGTGCTCGGCTCACGCTGCTATGTCGGAGAGGGATCGACCCTCGAGGACGTCGTGCTGATGGGTGCCGACAGCTACGAGACGCGGGAGGAGCTCAAGGCCGCCTCGGCCAAGGGCCTGCCGCGGATCGGCATCGGCAAGGGTTGCCAGGTGCGCCATGCGATCATCGACAAGAACGCCCGCATCGGCGACGGCTGCATACTCGACCCGGCGGGCAAGGATGACGGCGTCTACGTGGGTGGCGCAGTGGTCATCCGCGACGGCGTGCTCGTGGTCCCCAAGGGCGCGACCCTGCCCAACGGCACGACGGTCTGAGCGACCGATCCCAACTGTAGCGGAACGCGCCTGCGTTCCGTGAGGTGACATGGGTCAGCCAACGTAGCGGAAGCCGCCAGGCTTTCGGGGGTCGGTTCGGCTGAAACGCTGGCGCGTTCCGCTACGGTATGCGGCCTCGGGTCCGGGTACGCCGGCGTCAACCCGCCGTCTCCGGCGTGACCTGCTCGATCTCGATCGTGAGCTTCTTGTCGGGGGCGCAGTCGGCCTTAAGCATCACGAAGCGGTCGCGGTAGGCGTCGAAGATCGGCCAGAGCGCCGTCCGGTCGGTCTCCGGCAGGGGTAGGTCTGCCATGGCGGAGCGGCTGAAGAAACCGAAGCTTCCCTCGGCGATGTTCGGGGGCAGGGCAGGGATCGGACGCTTCACGCGGAAAAGGAACAGCAGCCAGTGGGACTGTCCCTCGTAGGCCTTCTCGGCAATGATGGCGAACAGGTGCAGATCGGAAGACCCTATCTCGAAGCCCGTTTCCTCGCGTGTCTCGCGCACTGCGCACTCGAACGGTGATTCACCGGTGGCCGTCTCGAGCTTGCCGCCGATCGGGCTCCAGACGCCGAGATTCGGCGGCTTGGCGCGCAGCATCATGAGGTGTTCGCCTTCTGCGTTCTGCAGGAACACCAGCACTGCGATCTTGTAGCCGAGGGGGGCCGACATGGGCGCGGATTAACGGGTTTACCGGCTGCAATGTCCAGACGATCGCTGGCCCTTTCCGCCCTGTTGGGGATGTTGGGTTTCGATCGCACTTTAATTCCGGGCGGAACCCGTGTTTGGATGGACCGATCGAACCGTGACTGACGCATGATTCCCAGGCTGGCAGTTGCAATCGCGCTAGTGGCCCTCGCGGGTTGCCGCAGTGCCGTCGTGCCGACGGATCCATCGGTCGCCACGACCGACGAGAAGATCGAGATGCTGTCGGAGGCGCTCGCCGCGCGCGACCGGGGCGACAACGCGGAGGCGCTTCGCCAGCTCGACCGGCTGCTTTTGGTGGCCCCCTCCGACCCGACCGTCCTCCGGCTGCAGCGCGAGGTGCGCCAGGCACAGGCAACCCCGCCATCGGCCGCATCTGTCGTTGTCTCGGCTCCGATCGCGAGCGCGCCGATCGTGCAGCCTGTTCAGCCTGCATTGTTTCCATCGCAGCCGACACCGCAGGTTCAGGCTCCGGCAGCGGCGCAGCCGGTCGTTCCTGCACCTCCGCCAGTGACCCTTGCGCCCGCACCTCTGCCCGCACCGGGGTCGGCGCCGACCAATGGCTCGTCGATCATGCCGCCGGTCATCGAGGAGTTTCCACCGGGCGCTGCACCTCAACCTCCAGACGAACTGGCACTGGCGCTCAGGAGTGTCGAGGCGGCCGGTGCGGCGTTCGCGCAGGCGCCGGGCGGGGTAGAGCGACTGATGACCTACCTCGAGGCCCAGCGGACCCTCGCGCAGATCTATTCCGACCGGGGTCAACACCAGATCGCGGCCCAGACGATCACGCGCATGCTTGAGTCGCTGGAATCCTATCGCGACCTGCTCAAGGACGAGCGCGAACAATACATCCGCGAGGAAGTCGAGGCCCGCCAGGGGCCGCGGTTGTTGAGAAGGCGGTGATGCCCGCGCCGGTCAGGCGAGAAAGAGATCGGCGCTCACGGCAAACCGGGCGGCGAGATTCTTTATGTGGATGGCCGTGATTCCGGGCCGGGAGGCGAGCATCACGGTCGCCCAGGAGATGCGGTATCCGCAGAGCTACGGGCAGATCCAGAGCCAGGTGGGTACCGCGGGCACGGGATCCAATTCCGGTGGATCGGCCGGCGTGACGATCACCGCGGGAACGCCCCAGGATTTCGCGACCCGCAATGTCGGTGTCGAACTGCGCGTCACCGCCCGCGTGGAGCACGATGGCTCGGCGATCAGTCTCGAACTCAATCCGAAGGTCACGGATTTCGACGGGTTCATGGAATACGGCGGGCCGAGCCTCGCCATTTCGGCGGGGACGTCGGTAACCGTGCCGCCGGGTTTCTATCAGCCGATCTTCTCGGTTCGCGAAGTGCAAACCGAGGTGTCGCTGGCGGACGGAGAGACGATCGTGCTCGGGGGATTAACGCGCGAGGAAACGCGCCGGGTCGATGACCGCGTGCCCGTACTGGGCTCGATTCCGTTGCTCGGCCGGATCTTTCGCTCCCATGGCGAAAGCACCCAGAAGCGGAGCCTCGTGATATTCGTCACCGCGCGCCTCGTGTCGCCCGGGGAGGAGCCTCCCGGCAATTAGCGTTCATTCGCGGATGCCATCTGAATCGTTCCGAATTGGCCACTATGTGGCCCTGCCCGGCTTGCCGCGGCGAAGTCCCGCAGGCGGGACGAAGACCGGAAGGGCAGGGATGCTGATCTCAGATCCCGCTCCTCCCGGAGCGGGCCACATTTTCGAAACAAGCCTGCTGCGAATCAATTCAGTCTGATCTAGCTCCAGCTGAGATCGGTCTTCGAGAAGGGGAACTCACGCAGGCGCTTGCCGGTGGCGGCAAAGATGGCGTTGGCCACTGCGGCAGCGACGGGCGGGATCACCGGTTCGCCTAGACCGGTCGGATCGTTGTCCGAGGTCAGGAAGTGGGTCTCGATGCGTACCGGGGCCATCGGCATCCGGATCATGGGATACGCGTCGAGGTTGGCCTGCACGATCCGTCCGTTCTCGAGGGTGAGGTCCTGGTAGAGCGCGGTGCCGAGTCCGTCGACGATAGATCCCTCCACCTGGTTCTCGGCCCCGGAGAGATTGACGATCTGGCGGCCGACATCGGCGGCGCAGACAACCCGGTCGACGCGGAGTTCGCCGGATCGCGATACCGTGACCTCGGCAACTTGAGCAACGTAACCCTGGTGGCTGAAGTGGAAGGCGATGCCCTGGCCCTGGCCGCGTGGCAGCTGGCGGCCCCAGCCGGCGCGTTCCGCAGCCAGCGTCATGACTCCGCGGGCTCGTGAGGCGTCATAGCCGCCGCCTCCGCGTCCGCCGCGGCCCGCACCCGGGGGATCGGAAACCATGTCGCGGTCGCCGAGCAGCTCGAGTCGGAACTGGTACGGATCGCGTCCGGCCACATGTGCAAGCTCGTCGATGAAACCCTGCATCACGAATCCGAAGGCGCAGTTGCCCGGGGCGCGCCAGGGGCCCATCGGGATCGAGCAGTCGATCGCCGACTGCACGGTGCGGTAGTGGGGTACGAACCTCGCCGGAAATTGGCCTGCATCGAGGCTGCCGCCGCTGCCGGGACGCCCATTGACCGCGAACGTCACGAAGTGGTTGTGCCATGCGACCAGTCGGCCGCTGGCATCCACGCCGCCCTTGAGGAAGTGGTAGCCGCCTGGACGAAAGTGGTCGTGCTGCAGGTCGTCAGTGCGGTCCCAGGTCAGCTTGATCGGGACGCCAGCCCGCTCCGAGATAGCAGCGGCCTCGACCATGTAATCGCCGCTTAGCCGCCGGCCGAAGCCGCCGCCGCTGCGCGTGATCGTGATCTTGATGTTCGCAGCCGGGATGCCGAGTGCGCTTGTGATGAGGCCTGCACCCGCCCCGGGATTCTGTGTCGGTGCCCAGATCTCGACGCGGTCGCCCTGCACCCAGGCGGTGCAGTTCTGCGGCTCGAGGTTCGTGTGCGAGATGAAGGGATAGGAGTAGGTGGCCTCGACGGTGCGCGCTGCTGAGGCGAGGGCGGCGTCGACGTCGCCCTCCGTTCGCACGTTCTGTTCACCGGTGTTGCGGGCGCCGATTTCCCGGGCGCGCCGGTCGAATTCGGCTGAGTTGTCGGACGCATGGGCGCCCTCGTCCCAGGTAACCTGGAGCTGGCGCCGTGCGCTGAAGGCGGCCCAGGTGGAGTCGGCCACGATGGCAACTCCGGGCATGAGCCCGGTGAGGTTGTCGGTTCCCTCGAGCACAAACGCGTCGCGCACTCCTGGAAGGCGGCGGATCTCCTCGAGATTCGCGCTGCGCACACGACCGCCGAAGACGGGGCTCTTCTGGTAGACGGCATAGCGCATGCCCGGGATCTTCTGGTCCACGCCGAAGAGCGGCTGCCCGGTGACCACCTGCGGGTTCTGGTATCCGGTCTGCCGGGTGCCGATGATTCTGAAGTCCCGCGGATTTTTGAGGGCGATAGTGTTGGCGTCGGGGACCGGCAGAGTCGAGGCGCGGGCCACGAGTTCGCCGTAGCCGGCGCGGCGACCGGAGGCTGCATGGATCACGGTGCCGGACTCGGTCGTTAGCTCGGCTGCGCGCACGCCCCAGGTCTGGGCGGCCGCCTCGACAAGCATGGCTCGG
Organism: Candidatus Salsuginivita brisbanensis; assembly: GCA_038144975.1. GTDB lineage: Bacteria > Verrucomicrobiota > Verrucomicrobiia > Opitutales > Opitutaceae > Salsuginivita > Salsuginivita brisbanensis. Next base: position 53,050 of record JAYQOU010000015.1, read on the forward strand.
GCTGTTGCGCCCAGTCGGCGCATCGGATCATAGCTGGTCGGGGTCGAACGGCTGCCGCCGGCGCTCTGGCTGCCGTAGGCCTGATCGTAGAGGGCCGCCTCGATCCGGACCGACTCCCAGGCGACATCGAGTTCCTCGGCGAGGACCATGGGCAAGGCGGTGCGGATGCCCTGGCCCATCTCCGGCTTGTGCGCCACGATGGTCACGGTCCCGTCCTGGCCGATGCGCACGAAGAGATTGGGTGCAAAATCGCCCTCGGGACCGGCCGCGGCATTGCTGTCCGACGCCCGCACGGTTCCGTCGGAGCGAAGGTATAGGGCCAGGATCAGGCCGCCGCTGCCGGCAGCCGTGAGTTTCAGGAATGATCGACGGTCGAGGACCGAGGGGGACTTCTCGGTATTCATTAGCGGGTTCCTCCCTGGTTGGCGGCCCGGTGAATTCCGGCGCGGATTCGGGTGTAGGTGCCGCAGCGGCAGAGGTTGCCTGCCATCGCGATGTCGATGTCGGAATCTGTCGGGCGCGGATTGTCGCGCAAAAGGGCGGCGGCGCTCATGATCTGCCCCGCCTGGCAGTAGCCGCACTGGGGCACGTCGAGGTCGCACCACGCCTGCTGCAGCGGATGGGAGCCGTCGGGCGAAAGCCCCTCGATCGTCGTCACGGCCGCGGAGCCGACGGCCGAGATCGGTGTCAGGCACGCGCGCGCGGGCGATCCGTTGAGATGAATGGTGCAGGCACCGCACTGGCCGATGCCGCATCCGAACTTGGTGCCAACCAGGTCGAGGTGGTCGCGCAGCACCCACAGCAGCGGGGTGTCCGGCTCGACGTCGACCGTCCGGGACTGGCCGTTGATCGCGATCGTGTACAGGCTCATGGAGAATTCGGGGCTAAGGAACGAGCTCGCCGCTTATTCGCGGCGCCGGGGATTGGCGCCACCGTAGGGAGGATCCCTGGCCGGTCAAACCGCTTCGGCCGAATCGGGACGATTGCCGCGACCGCGCGCGGGCCCCAAGCCTCAGCGGGAGGCGATTCGCGCGGCGACCCAGCGAACGATCGCTGCGGAGTCGTCTCCCGCACGCCACACCACGCTGAGAAACTCCGCGGGGAAGATGTTGTGCTCGCGGAAGAACTTCCGGTCGCCTCCACAGCAATACATGAGGGACGGCGGCAGTTCGCCGCGGAGCTTCGCCCGCGTCTTCGGGATCAACCGCGGCAGCCAGGCGATGCCGTCCACGGCGTCTGTCTTTGCGGGCATCTTTGCCTCGTCGAGCACGCTGTTCGATGGCTTCCCCCCTTGGGCGTTCAGGAAGTAGTCCCGGCGGACCGACTCTATCGCGAGCGCGATGTCGCGTCCCGGTTCGCCGTAGTTGTCCTCGTCCTCAGCGTAGTCATACATGTGCTGCGGCGTGATGCCGTTGGAGGCGAGCCATGCCTGGTCCGCAGCGGAGAAGTAGGAATCCGCCCCCCGCTGGCCGGTGCCGTAGATCGTGACGGCGTTGTCGTAGAGCGCGTGGAACGTCGCCGCAAAATCGTAGTGCTTCGTGCTCATGGTCGCAGAGCTTGGCGCGCGCCGGGCGCAACCGCAAGCGGGAGGCTCTGCCGGAATCGGCCTCAGGCCGGCCTGAAATCAATAGTGCGCTTGTAGCGGTCGACCGCGTGAACGACGACGTCGAGGCGATGGTTTGCAGCGAACCGCCGATGGTGGCGCCGGCCGACCAGCGCGTCCCCCGAGTGGCTGAAGACGTAGTAGTCGTCGTCCAGCGCCGATGCCGGCATGAAGCCGAAGGCCATCGACTCGACGAGTTCGATGAAGCAGCCGTTCGGCCGCACCTCGGTGATGACGGCCGTGAACTTTGTCCTCGGCTTCCGGGTCGTCTCGCGCTCGAAGAACTCGACGAGCTTCACCTTGACGCTCTCGCGCTCGGCCTCGGCGCTGTTGATCTCGGTCAGGGTCAGGTGCTCCCCGAGACTGCCGACTTCCGCGCCCGATGGCGGCCGAACCCGGGTTTGCTGCTTTCGGGATGACTGGAGATGATGCGCGAGCACCCGGTGAACGACGAGGTCGGCGTACCGGCGGATCGGCGAGGTGAAATGGGAGTAGTCCCGCTTGTGCAGCCCGAAGTGGCCGTCGGCCGTTTCGCGGTAGGCGGCCTTCTTCAGGCTTCGCAGGAGCTGGGTGCGAAGCGTGTGCCCCTGCGGATGACTGCGCAGGCGCTCGAGCAGTCGGACCAGTTCACTGCGCTGGGACAGGTCACCAACACGAACCCCGTGCGTCGCCAGCACCTCCCGGAACTCGGTCAGCCGGTCCTCGTCGGGACTGTCGTGGACGCGGTAGAGCGAAGGCAGCCTTCGGGTGCGCGTGAGACGGGCGACGGCCTCGTTCGCCGCGAGCATGAACTCCTCGATGAGCTGGTGGCTCTCGTCGTTCTCGATGAGTTCCAGCCGGTCGGCGTAGCCGTGCTGGTCGACGAAGATCTTCGTCTCAGGCATGTCGAGATCGAGGCTGCCGTGCGCGAACCGGGCACTGCGAAGGCCCCGCGCGATCGACCACAGCTGCCGGACCCAGCGCTGCAGGTCCCCGAGTTCGCGTTCGGAAAGGGTGTTGAGCGCCCTGCCGGTCGAGCCGGTCTGGTGCTTCGGCGGCAGCGGCATGGCCCGGACCTTGTGCAGGTCGTCCTCGAACAGCAGCCCGTACGCCTGCCGGTAGGTCAGGCGCTTGCGGCTGCAGATGACCGTCTCGGCGAACTCGGTGCCTGCGATCCTCCCGTTCGAATTGAAGGTGAGGAAGACCGCCTTGCACAGCCGGTCCTCTCCCTCGACGAGCGAGCACAGTCCGTTCGAGAGCTTCTCGGGGAGCATCGGAATCACCGAGCCGACGAGGTAGGTCGAGTTGCCGCGGCGCCGGGCCTCGCGGTCCAGCGCCGTCCCGGGCTTCACGTACGCCGAGACGTCCGCAATGTGGATTCCGATCCGGGTCGAACCGTCTGGGAGGTTCTCGATGGAGAGCGCGTCGTCGAAATCCTTTGCGTCGTCCGGGTCGATCGTGAGCACCGGGACCTTCCTGAAGTCGCGCCGTCCGCGAGTCTGGTCCTGCGGCACCGAGTCCGGCAGGGAGGCGACTTCATGCCGGACGGAGTCCGGGAATGCCGGATCGAGTCCGTACTTTGCCAGGATTCCGGCCAGCTCGGCGCCTGGCTCGAACGTGCGGCCAAGCCGCGAGGCGATCGTGCCGGTGAGCGGGTGGTTCCGGCTCGTCCAGGCGTCGAGTCGCACGACCACCTTGTCGCCCGGCTCGGGAACCGGCTGGATGCCCGAACGTGCCGGATCGGCGACGAGGACATCCTGGACGAACCTGGGATCGTCGGCGGCAACGATGAAGCGGCGCCCGCTGCGGCGCAGTTCGCCCACCATCACGTCTCGCGTGCGCTCGACGACACGGACAACCCTGCCAACGGCCTCGCCGGGTCGGCGACCGCGGACCCCGGGATGCGGGGCGACTGCCACGCGGTCCCCGGGCAGCGCGACGCCGGTCTCGTCGGCTGCGACCTGGACCGACGTGCGGTAGGGATTTCGTGCCCCCTCCGGGACGACAAATGCGGAACCGCCGGCGCGAAACTGGATCCTTCCGACGATTTCCTCGCGCGCCGCCGAATGCCGATGGTCCCTGTCGCCCCGTTTGTGTTGCGGGCTGTGGCCGCTTTTTCTGGGGCTGGCGCGCGGCTTACCGCCGCGCTTCCGAAATGGACGTCGAGTCATGCAGTGTCCCGGGGGCATCCGAGCCGCCGAGCTTTGAGATTTGATTGAACAAACTCCCTGCCATACGGTTCCGCGATGAAAATCGTCCAGGCCGTCTCTGAAATGTTCCCGTACGTCAAGACGGGCGGACTGGCGGACGCGGTGGGCGCTCTCTCTGGCTCGCTGGCGGATGCCGGTCACGAGGTGCTGGTATTCATTCCGGGCTACCGGGCGGCGATGGAGCACCCAGACGTGGCGGACAGCACGCGCAAGCTGGTGCTCAAGATTGAGATGGGCGACGCCTACGAGTCGGGAGAGGTGCGGGTGTTCTCACCGCGAAAGAACCTGAGGGTCTTTCTCGTGTGTCGGCCGGAATACTTCGATCGCAGGGGGCTTTACGGGACAGGGGATCGGGATTTCGAGGACAACCACGATCGGTTCATCTTCTACACCAAGGCGGTCGTGGAGACCCTTCGGCTTCTCGAATTTTCCGCCGACATTGTGCAGTGCCACGATTGGCAGGCGGCGCTGCTGCCGCTACTGCTGCGCTACTCCGAGAGACGCCACGGCGTCACCCTAGCCGTCAGGACGATCGTCACGATCCACAACATCGCCTTCCAGGGGGTTTTCCCGATGCGGTTCTTCAACCGTACGAACCTGCCCGAGGACCTTACCGGCATCGATGGCGTGGAGTTCTACTCACAGATGAGCTTCCTCAAGGGAGGCATCCTGTACGCCGACCGAATCACGACGGTCAGCCCGCGCTATGCGGAGGAGATCCAGACTCCCGAGTTTGGCTGCGGACTCGAGGGCGTGGTGGCGACACGGGCCGAGGATCTTGCGGGCATCGCGAATGGCATCGACACCGCGGTCTGGAATACAGCCACCGACAAGATTCTGCCGGCCCGTTACAATGCCTCGAACCTCGCGGGCAAGCGTACCTGCCGCATTGAACTGCTGCGCCGGGCCGCATCCGAACCGGGATTCGACGGGACGGTGTTCGGCATGGTCTGCCGCTTTGCCGAGCAGAAGGGCATCGACCTGCTGCTCGAGAACCGCGCCTTCTTCCAACAGGGTGCCGTGAGGCTCGTGGTGCTCGGGTCGGGTGAAAAAAGGTACGAGCAGGCCATCCGCGAGATGGCGGCCGATTCGGGCGGACGCGTCTGGGTAAGCAACGCGCTCGACGAGCCGATGAGCCACCTGATCGAGGCCGGCAGCGATTTCTTCCTGATGCCCTCGATCTTCGAGCCATGTGGCCTGAATCAGATGTATTCCCAAGCCTATGGCACCGTGCCCCTTGTGAGCCGGGTCGGCGGCCTGTGCGACACCGTGGTGGACTTGGTCGACGATCCGGCCAATGGCACCGGCATCATGTTCGCCCCCACGGCGGAGGGCCTCAGGAGTGGGCTTGAGCGGGCCGCTGCCCTTTTTGGGGACCGCAAACAGCTCGATTCCGTACGAGTCCGGGGCATGAAGCGCGATTTCAGCTGGCAGCGGGTCTGCAAGCTTTACGAGCAGCTCTACAGGGACTCCCTCTGATCGGCGGCGCAGTCGCCCATGGAGCCCGCCAAAATCGGGCTTTCCACGGGATGACCGCGACTTAAGGTGACCGGTTCTATGGACAAGACTCTCGTGATCCTGAAGCCGGACTGCATCGAGCAGAGGCATATTGGCGATGTCATCGGACGCTTCGAAGGCGCCGGTTTCTCGATCGTCGGATGCAAACTCATGCAGCTCAGTTCGTCACTCCTGCGGGAGCACTACGCCCATGTGGCGAACAAGCCCTTTTATCCCGAGATCGAGGAGTTCATGAGCTCCCGTCCGGTGATCGTGATCGCCCTGAAGGGCGCCGGCATCGTCGCCCGCGTGCGCGACCTGCTGGGTCCAACCGACTCGCGAAAGGCGGCCAAGGGCACGATCCGAGGGGACTACGGCACGGATGTCATGAAGAACGTTGTGCACGCCTCTGACAGCGACGAGAACGCGCGGGTCGAGCTCGCCCGGTTCTTCGCGGCGGCTGAGCTGCTCGGCTGAGTAAGCGGCCAGGTCTTTGGACCACCGGACTTGCCGATCCACGGATTCACGTCGAATGTCGCGGACTCTGCGATGGAAA
>JAYQOU010000016.1:0-53445 GCA_038144975.1 Candidatus Salsuginivita brisbanensis
AGGTGACCGGTTCTATGGACAAGACTCTCGTGATCCTGAAGCCGGACTGCATCGATCAGGGGCATATCGGCGATGTCATCGGGCGATTCGAGCGCGCCAGTTTCTCGATCGTCGGCTGCAAGCTCCTGCAACTCAGCTCGTCCCTCCTGCGGGAACACTACGCCCACGTGGCGAACAAGCCCTTTTATCCCGAGATCGAGGAGTTCATGGGCTCCCGTCCCGTGATCGTCATCGCCCTGAAGGGTGCCGGCATCGTTGCCCGCGTGCGCGACCTTCTTGGACCGACTGACTCGCGCAAGGCGGCCAAGGGCACGATCCGGGGCGACTACGGCACGGATGTCATGAAGAACGTTGTGCACGCCTCTGACAGCGACGAGAACGCGCGGGTCGAGCTTGACCGGTTCTTCGCGGCAGCGGAGCTGCTCGGCTGAATCAGGCCGGTTTCCTGCGGACGACCGGCCGCCTCTCGTACCTGCGGGACTTGCCGATCCCAGGAATCCCGCCGAATGTCGCGAACGTTGCGATGGAAACGGAAATTCGAAAATCCCTCGAGTTGCTGATGGAGGCCATCCGTCGTAGCGATGGGATGACCATCGCCGAGCAGACGGCCCGCCTCGACGGCTTTCTTGAGAGGGGGCGCCATGCGCTGAATCCACAGCTCGTCCATTTCCTCACCAACCGCAGCTACGCCAAAGCCCTCCAGTATTTGTCGGGCGATCTCAATATTCCCGCTGGGGTCTGCGGAGGCCTGAAGGGTCGGCCCTCCCCATGAGCGGGACAGGCCGGGTTCCAATGGATGGAGGGAGGGACCTGGGGCAGAATCCGTTCGGGGCGATACCCACTCCGGGCGCTTCAGGAGGCCCTGCGGTTCCAAGTCAGGCGAAGCCGCCAGTCTCGCCGGCCAGGAACAGGGGAAGAGTGGACATTCTCCGCGAAACCGGGGGGCGAGGCGGAAAGACGGTGACCGTGGTCACCGGCTTCACCGGAATCGGACTACCGGAAAAGGAAGCGCTGGCAAAGCGGATGCGTGCGGCCTGCGGATGCGGCGGGACCGTCAAGGACGGTCGAATCGAGATCCAGGGCGACCAGCGTCCCACCGTTGCCCGGATTCTTGAGGAAGCCGGGTTCCGGCCGGTGTTCGCCGGAGGCTAGCCCGGATATTCCAGGTGGGCCTGCCTCGGCGAAGTCCCGCGGCCGCGGGACGAAGACGGGAAGGGCAGGGAACTCCCGCTCCTCCCGGAGCGGGCCACGTCGACCTCAGTCTCCAATGTAACCCTGCCCGGAAGGGCAGGGACCATCGCCATCCTGCCATCCCTCAGGCCGCCAGCCCTTCGGCCAGCGCCAGTGCTGCCCGAGCGCGGTTCATGATGTACAGGTGGTAGCCGGGCACGCCGCGGGAGATGAGTTCCCGGATCTGCATCAGCGCCCAGTCGATTCCGACGCGCTCGATAGCCTCCGGGTCCTCCCCCGCGGCCTCGAGACGTGAGACGAGTTCCCCGGGGAGCGAGGCGCCAATCATCGAGGCGAAGCGCTGGATCTGCTTCAGTGAGAGCACGGGCATGATGCCCGGCACGATGGGCACGGCGATGCCGGCAGAACGGCACCTGTCGACGAATCGATAGTACAGCGCGTTGTCGAAAAACATCTGGGTGGTGACGAACGACGCGCCCGCGTCGACCTTGCGCTTCAGGTTCACGAGGTCTGCCTCGGAAGAGGGCGCCTCGGGGTGGGTTTCGGGATAACCGCCGACCCCGAGGCAGAAGTCCGGATGCCTTTCCTTGAGCAGTGCGACGAGGTCGTTTCCGTAACGCAGCCCGTCCTTGTAGACGACGAACTCCGACTGGCCCTTCGGCGGATCGCCGCGAAGCGCCATGATGTTCCTGAAGCCCCCGTCGTGGATGCGGTCGGCGATCTCTGCGAGATCCGGGCGCGAGTGGCCGACGCAGGTCAGGTGGGGCATCACCGTGAATCCGTGCTCCTTCTTCAGGAGCGAAGATACCTCGGCGGTGCGTTCACGGGTGCTGCCTCCGGCGCCGTAGGTGACGGAGACGAAGTCGGGGGCCAGCCGCGCAAGCGCGCCGGCAGTGCGGCGCAGTGCCTCGACGCCGGCGTCGTCCTTGGGCGGGAAGAACTCGAGGGAGCGCAGCGGGCGGCCCAGCTGCCCGAAGAGTGCGGAGATCGGCTTGTCAGGTGCCATCAGGGTCGAGCGGACAGCATTCGTTCCGGCGCGTAAAGGATTCCGCGTGTCACGCCGTCGTGCCGGGCGGTGGTGCCGCGACGACCCCGGTGCTTCGGAAGGATCACGGGGCCGTAGGCACGAACATCTCCTCCAGGGTCCTCGGGACCGTGGCGAAGAGGTATTCGTTCATGTGAAAAGTCCGGCGCTGCATGATCTCGTTGATGGGCGCCGCGGCGTCGGAACTCGATACCCAGAGATACACCGGGCCCTGGGGCACCGGATTTTGCTCAGGCTCTCCCTCCGCCGGTGCCGCTGGCGGGGGCTGGATCTTCGGTGCCATGTCGATGGTGTAGGTGGTGCCGGAGAATGTCGTGAGCCGGAGTCGTCGCGCGTTCGCCTGTCGTGCCGCGGCGGCGTCGGGATCGCCCGGATCGGAAGTCCAGGTGAACCGGAGCGCCGTGAATGAGTTCACCAGGTTGGGAATGGTCTCGGGAAAGAGGGCGCGGCCGCCGGGCGGGTTTTCCGCGACAAAAGAGACATCCTTGTTCGGGCGGGTCGCGACCATGGTGGCATTGGTCCCCGGGAAATCGAGTTCCACGCGGGCAATGTCGTCCGCCGTCTGCTTCACGACCTGCTGGTCGGACCAGTTGATCGGTTCCGTGTCGAAGTAGGTGCTCAAGCGGGCGAAATAAGCCTTCTCCTCGTCCCCGAACCGGAGGAAATGTCCACCCGACTCCCCGGCGCGGCCCAGCGTGAGGCTCCAGATGGTGCGGCCCGATCCGTCGATCAGCGACACTTGCGAGTCCTCGAATCCGAGGCGCGAGACGCGATCGGGGCTGGTGCTCACGAGCCGCTCGATGCGCGTTTCGGTAAAGTCGGCGAGGAAGGCGGTCAGTTTGGAGAAGCTTGCAGGGAGATCGTAGAAGGCGGGCACGCTCCAGGCGCCTCCGGCTCCGCGCACGATCTCAATGCTCCGGCCGGCCTCCTCGATGCGGAGTCGCGCGACCTGCTGCAGCAATGCCGGTTCCAGCAATGGCTGCTCGATGCGCGGATCCGCCGGGGGCGGCGGAGCCGGACGCCTCACGAACCAGGTGATGGCGGACGCGACAGCCAGTAGGGCGACGGCGATGGCGAGTGGCTTTGTCTTCATCGCGAGGGGGCGGGTTTAACCGACTGGCGGCGATGGCGGTGGAACCAGATGCCGAAGAGGCAGACCAGCAGCGGTGTTGCGGTCAGGTTGATCGCGAGCATGCGGCGCTCGAGGGAATCGATCTCCTCGCGGAGTTCCGCTCGGATTTCGCGTTCCTGTCGGGACAGGTCCGCGAGCTGTCCACGGTAAGTCGCCATGGCGGCCTCGACCTCCGGGCTGGGGACGAGCATGAACTGGTCCTCGTTGCGGGCCTGGAGCTGCGAAAGCACCTCGCCGAGCCGTTCACGGTCATCGTTCAGCTGGGCGAGGCGCTGCTCGTACTGCTGGTTCGCGGCGGCGCGTAGGCTCTGGACGACCTCGAACGGCCGCAGCGTCGAACCCTTCCCGCGAAGGGAGATGAGATCCTGGGACCCGCCGAGGAACTCGGCCAGGTTCGCCGCGAATGCGACGTTGTCGTTGATGGGAACGAAGTCGGCCGTGCCGAAGATCGTGGAGATTCGCTGCGCGCTGTAGTTGTCCAGCAGCCAGTCGGTATCGGCGACCACGACAACGGTCGAGGTGCCCGTGGATTCGGTGAGCGAGGGACCCGTCAGCGGGGGAGGCGGCGGCAGGCCGAGGGCGCCCTCAGGCGGCGCCTCCACCGGCGGCGGTCCTTCGGGGAACGCGGTGCGGAAACTGCCCGTGACCAGGGCGGCCACGGTGCGACGGCCGAATCGGCTGAGCTGGCGGCTGATCTCCGTGTTGGTGGCGACCTCGAGGATGGAAGCCTCGGCCTCACCGACGCGGGTTCCAGTCTGCGCGAGCGGCGTGAACGTCGTGGTCGCGCCGGGGAGCGGCCCGAGGCTGCCGGCCTCCACGAACCAGAGTTCGCTGAGCTGGGCAGTCGTCTGGGAATCCTCGCTTATGACGCCCCGTGATTTCTCGACGCGGATCGCGGCGATGTTGGCTTCGGGAAGGCCGGTCGGCCCGGTCGAGTTCAGCGTGCTCTCCGGATCGCCAATGAACTTCGTCGGATCGTATGCGACGCCCCAGGCCTGGAGCAGGCGAGGCAGGTCGCTCGAAACGGCTGGGCTGACGGCCTCGACGAGTCCCGCCGACTGGCCCTGGAAGCGCGAATAGATCGAGGCGGGGTCTACCGCCAGAAGCACGGGCCCGCCCTGGAGGGCGAACTGGTCGATCGCGTACTGCATGCGCGCGGTCAGGTTGCGCGGGTGCACGACCACCAGCAGGTCGAGGTCAGCCGGAAGCGCGTTCTCGATCGGGTTGACGAGGACGATCTCGAAGGTGCGCCCCCACTGTTCAGCGGAAACCTGCGGGGGAGGCGAATTCTGCTGCTGCATCGGCGCCTGGGGGGGCGGGCTCAGGGTAATCGTGCTGAGCAGGCCGAGGCGCGGCCGCTCCACCTGCTGCACCTCGTGGATCAGCTGGGAGATGTCGTATTCGAGGAAACCCTCTCGCTCCGGGGCGATGAACGTGATGTTGCGGGTCTTGTCGGCCTGCGTCGCCACCAGGCCGAGGAACACCTGGCTCGCGGGAAGGGTGCGCGAGGCAATCCCGGCGCGCAGCGCAGCCTCCTCCTCCAGTGTGTCGGGCTTCGGGTCGATCACGTTGAGCGTCACACGCCCGCCGCTCGCCCGCACGTACTGCCGCAGCATCTCCTCGATGCGCTCGCCGAAGTTTTTGAACGAGATCGGGACCGCGTTCGCGCTCCGGGAAAAATAGAAGTCGATGACCACCGGCTCCTCGAGCTTGCCGAGAAGCGACCTCGTGCCGGGTGACAGCGTATATATGTTGCCGTCGGTGAGGTCCGCCCGGAACGGAATCGAGGACGCGAGGTAATTGACGAGCAGGAGCCCGACAATGAGGAGGACGATCGTGAGGAGCTTGTTTCCGGATTTCATGGCGGCCGGTCAGCGCTCGAGCACGAGCACGTTCAGGAAGAGGGTGAATGCCGCGAGCGAGAGGAAGAACATGATGTCCTTCGGGTCGACGATGCCCTTGGCAAAGGCGTAGAAGTGGGTGCTGAAGCTGAAGTTCGAGATGGCATCTGCCGCCGCGACCGGCAGGAGGGACTCGAGCGTGTCGGAGAATCCGCTGTAGCCGAGGAACACGAGGATCGCGCAGACGATGACGCTCAGCACGAAGCTGATAACCTGGTTCTTCGTGAGTGCCGAGGTGAGAGAGCAGATACCGAGGTAGCCTCCCGCCATGAGGATGCTCCCGAGATAGGTGCTGAAGATGACGCCCCAGTCCGGATCCCCCAGGTAGGCCACCGTGAGCGCGAGCGGGAAGCTCAGTAGGATCGCGAGCGTGAGGAACGCCCAGCCTGCGAGGTATTTTCCGAGCACCGCCTCGAGGCGGGTGATCGGCAGCGTGAAAAGCAGCTCGACCGTGCCGGAGCGCTTCTCCTCGGACCAGAGCCGCATGCCGACGGCGGGCACCAGGAAGAGGTACAGCCAGGGGAAGAACGCGAAGTAGGTCTCCATGCTAGCGACCTCGTTCTCGAAGAACGCCCCGTAGCGGGAAAAGGCGAGCGACACCGAGATCGCGAGGAACGCGACGAGGAAGACGTAGGCGACGGGCGAGCGGAAGTAGCCCAGGAACTCGCGCTTGAAGATGGCGGGAACGTGATTCATGGCCGGGCTCAGACGTCGGACTGGGTCAGCTTGCGGAAGATCTCGTCGAGCCTCGCGCCGGGTTTGCGCGCGCGGAACTGCTCGGGCTTCTCGTCGACCACGAGCTTGCCCTTCGAGATGATGATGATCCGGGTGCAGATCGCGTCGACCTCCTCGAGGATGTGGGTCGAGAGGACCACGGCCTTCTCGGCGGCCATGCTCCTGATCAGGGCGCGCACTTCGTTCTTCTGGTTGGGATCGAGGCCGTCCGTCGGCTCGTCGAGCACGAGCGCCGGCGGATCGTGGAGCAGGGCCTGGGCGAAGCCGACGCGCTGCTTGAATCCCTTGGAGAGCGTTTCGATTGTCTGCCCGCGGACTCCCTCGAGGTGGGTCAGCCCGATCGCGCGCTCCACGACCGAGGCCCGTTCGGCCTTCCGGAAACCACGGATCTCGGCAATGAATGTCAGGAACTCGCCGACGTTCATCTCGCCGTAGGCCGGTGAGTTCTCGGGCAGGTATCCGAGACGGCGCTTCACGCCGACCGGATCGCGGGTCACCTCGATGCCGTCGACCGTGGCGGTGCCCGAGTCGGGTCGCAGGAAACCCGTGATCATCTTCATCGTGGTCGACTTTCCCGCGCCGTTGGGCCCGAGGAACCCGAGGATGTCGCCGCGTTTCACCGAGAACGTCACGCCGTCGACGGCGCGATTGGTGCCATAGGTCTTAACGAGGCCTTTGACTTCGATCATGTGGAGGCAGGAAGGGAATCTCGTGGGTCGCCGGCTGGGGGTGCGGGCGTCACGGGGATGCAGAAAAGCCCCAAGGCGTAAAAATCATTCAACCCGAGACTCAAGCGCAAACTGGGCGGCATCGTGGATACGCTCCACGCCCTCAGGGAGTGCGCAAAGTCGCGGGGCGGTGCTCTGAATAGGTGACCTCGAGATCCTCGTCGAGCGAGCGGAACCAGAATGCGCGGCCGCGCAGGCGTACCGAGATCCTCTGGGGCAGGCTTGGGAGGCCGCTGGCCGGGAGGCTGTATTCCATTGTTGTGCGGGAGGATTCAATACGCACTCCAAGGGCCGGGGAAAAGGCGGCGGTGCTGGCGATCTCGACCCGCGTGATGGTTCGCGTCCCTTCGTGGAACGCCACGGTGACGGCCATTGCGGCTGCGGCGAGGTCGTCGGCTCCCCCGGGGAGCATGCGAAAACGCCAGAGCTCCATGCCTTCCCCGGAACTGATTCGTTCGGCGCTTGCGCGGTCGAGCCGGTCCTGGATTCGCGGAGGCTGCAGGCCGGCTGTGCGGCGCGTCTTTCCCTCGCGATAGACGCGAGTCTCCTCATCCGTGGGCTCGCGACCGTCCTTGCGAACCAGTGACCATCGGTCGAAGGACGGCCGGGCGGCATCGAACCTTTCGACCAGGGCTTCCCCGCCGGACGAAGTGGTGGTCTGCAGGTAACTCCACGCCGGAGGGCCGTCGGCGCGGAACGCGTCGAGCGCCGCTTCCAGCTCGGCCGGCAATTCAGCCGCCCGCGCTAGCTGTGGAAGCAGCGCGAGAAGGGCGATCGGGACGGCAAGACTCCGAATCATGGGCGGAGTCTGGAGTCCGTCACCCCACCGCGGGAACCCAAAATGTTGGGGGCAAGCCGGGGGCTGCCTTGAATCGTAATCGTACTCTTACTCCTACTCGTACTCGGCTTGGGATCTCGAGAACGAGAACGAGAACGAGAACGAGTAAGAGTAGGAGTACGAGTAAGAGTACGATTATGCCTTGGCGGGAGCGCCTTCGAGCAACTGCTCGATGCGGCGCAGCACGTCGCGTGGCACGAAGGGCTTCGTGATGAAATCCAGCGCGCCCAGCTCGAGGCCCAGGTTTCGGGCGTCGTTGGTGGTCCAGGCCGACAGGATCACGATGGGAATGCGGGCGGTTTCCGACTTGGAACGGAGGATCTCGCAGACGCCGAAGCCGTCGATGTCCGGCAGCATGAGGTCGAGCAGGACGAGGTCGGGCGTCTCCTTGGCCACGATCTCCAGCGCCTGGCGGCCGCTGGCGGCGGTGAATACGCGGCAACCGGCGCGGCTCAGGTGAAAGCGAAGCAGGGCGGTGACGTCGCCTTCGTCGTCGACGCAAAGTTCGGTGGCGGACATGGCTCCAATCCTCGGCGACCTGCGTCACAGGACGGAGGGCACCTTGCAACATTCGGGTGAATCGGCACGGCGGAAACTGCGAATTTCCGGTTAATTCCGCGGACGAATTTTGCTCGCGCGTCGGGTGCCGCTTGGCATCGTTTGACCTCCCGGTCCGATTCCGGCCCGGATTCCTTGCAAGGCACGCAAGATAGCATTCATCAACTACAAGGGCGGTGTCGGAACGACGTCGTTGATCGTGAACACCGCGGCGTGCCTTGCGAAGCAGGGCAAGCGGGTCCTGCTCTGCGATTTCGACACGCAATCCAACGCGAGCATCTGGCTCCTGCGGCTGGATCGCTGGAACAAGATCAACGCTACGGGCGAGGGAGCGGTCTACTCGATCTTCGATCCAGGCAAGGCGCAGGTGAAGGAAATCCTCGTGAAGGACGTGATCGAGGGGAAGAGCGGGTAGAAGCTGCTTCCAGGCCTCGACCTGGTGCCGACGACGTTTAACCTGGTCGACCTGGAAAACGAGTTCGTCGGCGATCCCAAGCGGCCAGCCTATGTGATCTTCCATGAGCAGCTGAAGGCGATCGAGGGCGGGTACGATTTCATCCTCTTCGACTGCCCGCCAAACATACTCAGGGCCTCCCAGTGCGGCATTTTCTCCGCGAACGAGATCTATGTGCCGTCAAGTCCCGATGCCCTCAGCCTGATCGGATTCACGCTGCTCGTGGAGAAGCTGGGCAAGTTTCACCAGCTTTCGGCGAGCTTCCGGAGCGCCGACATGGGCGTGCCGGCCCAGGTGCAGGGCATCATCTTCAATTCCATCAAGACCGGCGTCGACATCGAGGTTCCGAAGATGCGAATGCAGCTTCGCCTGAATCAGTTCCGGTCGGCAAAGCGCGTCGCGCAGACGTCGAAGCTGTTCGAGACGCAGATCCGCGACGCGATGGTCGTGCGCCGTGCCGTCACGCTCGGCCTGCCGGTGATCCTGGTGGGGGAGGGTGCCGACGAGACCCAGACCGACAACGTCGTGAACGATTACCGGCGACTCGCCTCCGAGATAGTCCGCCAGGGTGGCCAGCTCGCCTGACCCGCATTCGCCATGTCAAAGTACACTGCCAAGGTTTGGGACGAGGTTCGATCGGCGTTTGCCGCGTCGATCATGGTCAACACCGCGCTGAGCAGCCTCGCGCAGAATCTCGACGGCCCGGAGTGGCCCATCAAGGGCAAGGATGAAACGCCGGCGCGCTACATCGACCTCACGTTCGACGAACTGGTGGAGATGCTCGCGCTCAAGGGGCAGCCGCCGGAACGCGTCGACACGCTGGTCGGCATCCTGAAGGAGACGCTCTCGTTCGACGATCCGTTCGGCGACATGGTCGCCCAGACCGAGGAATCCGGGAAGAAGGACAACCAGCTCCTGAAGAACCTCGCCCGCCTGGAGATCCCGGAGAACTTCCCGATCGCGCTGACCGCGCTGGGTGCCGACACGGTCGAGTTCTGCAAGCTCGAGAAGCTCGCCACGCTGGGCGAGTTCGCGGTCTTCGCCCAGAACATGTCCCAGAACGTCATTGTCGGCGGCGAATTCCGGAAGCTGCTCAATGCGCTTTCCCACATCGACGAGAAGGCGCTCGCCGAGGTGCTTCCCTTCAGGCCGGGGACCAAGGGGCTGCACCTGGTCGAGGCGGTGGCGCAGGCCTCGTCGCTCGCGGCCCCTGCACCCCGGGTCGTTGCGCTCATCGAATGGTTCCAGTCTGACCTCGCTGCCCTGAAGCAGGAGATCGCCGGCGGCACCGACCTTGCGCGCAAGTTGGTCGTGCTCGGCAATCCCGCCATCGAGGCGAAGGTGGCGGCCCTGCTTTCTCCGCATGTGGGCGCTCCTGCGGGCCAGGCCAAGAAAGGCGGCTTCTTCGGCCGGCTTTTCGGGAAGTAGGCGCCCATGGCGGAAGCTCCCGGCTCTCCGATCAAGTTTCCCTCTCGGCCGGCTTCGGCATCGCCGGCCCTTTCCCTGCGGCGGAAGGCAAGTTCCACCCGCAGCCCGTTCGACGTTTCCGCGGCATCTGCCGAGGCGCGCAAGCAGATCGACAATATCGTTTCCGCCACCCGCGCGCCCTTTGCCGGCGCCCCGGCGATCAGCTCCGAGCAGGCCGGCGCCCTGCAGAAATCGCTCCGGGAAATCGAGATGCGGCTCGCCGAGCGCGAACGCCTGGTCGAGGAGGCGGAGGCCCGTCTTTCCGACCGGGAACGGGACCTCGCCGAGGCCGAGGCGCTCATCGCCGCGCGTCAGAAGATCATCGACGCGCAGAAGATCGCGGCGCCAAAGGCGGGTGTCTCCAAGGAGGAGCAGGCCGCCCTGGAGCAGCTCAAGGCAGAACTCGACCGCCAGGAGGCCACAATCCGCGAGCACAAGGCCACGCTTGCTGAGCGGGAACAGTTCCTTGAGGAGAACGAGACGAAGCTTTTCGAGAAGATGATGCTGCAGCAGGAGAAGGAAACGGAGCTCGAGCAGCGCGGGGAGGACTTGTCCGCAAGGGAGAAGCGCCTGGTGGAGAAGGAGGGGGGAGGCAGTGGTGGCGAAGCCCCCAATCCCGAGCCGGCGGAGAAAAAGCCCTTCGATGAGTTCAATGAATGACTTTTCTTGAACCCTGGACCCTGAATCGCTGTCGTCATCCTAGCCCATGAAACTGCGCCCCCTCCTGCTCCTGGCCTTTCCCGTCGCCGCGCTTGCCCAGGACGGTGCCCCGCCAATCCAGATTCCCCCGAACCTTTTCTTCGACACCGACTTCGTGGTCGTCGAGCCCCAGAATCGCATCTCGATCGGCGTCCGGACTATTTCAGGGGCCCAATCCAGCTTCGGTGGCGCGGGATATCTCGAATCGACCCAGCTCCACGGCGAGTTTTCCGAGAGCGCCATCGCGCGCGGCTATCATGACGGCGCCATCAACCGGGATGCGCGCACCCGGGCCGTCGACGACGGCGCTGGCAACCTTGTCCTCGTGCCGATCGAGCCCGACGGGAAAACCAATAACTGGCAGTTTCTCGAGCAGGGGCAGGTGACTCCTGAAGGCAACATCGAGCTGAGCACCTACCAGGCCCAGATCCTCGAGGATTCGCCAAAATCCAAGGACCCGCGCAGCACCTACGGAGTCGAGCTCACGATGCGCCGTGACATGTTTCGCACTGACCGGATGAGCTTCACGTTTCTCGGTGGGGTAAGCCTCCACGGGCTCACCTCGTCGCTCGTCACGACCCAGGACGCCAGCGTGACCAAGCTCACGGATACCTATTCGCTCGACGGGACGCCGCCTCCGGATGCGCCGTACCCGAACCCGCCGTTCACGATTCCGGTGGTCGACAGCAACGGCTTTCCCGTCTCCGACGGCGAGGGCCAGGCTTCCACCTCCGTCGACACGGTGGTCAACATCGAGCACGACCCGGAGAGCCGCGAGACGACGACCGAGTTGCTTGAGGACGCGATCACCAACCGGTTCGACCTGCGTGGGGCTTACTTCACCTTCCGTGCCGGTCCGACGGTCGAGTTCCTCATCGGCTCGCGCTTCCAGGCCATGTTCAGTGCCGGGGCTGCGCTCGCCTACGCGGGCACGACCTACTCGGTGCAGCAGGATTTCGATCCCGAAACCGGTCCGGTCATTTCCGAGACGGTCCTCAGCAACAAGAATACTCTCCTTCCCGGATTCTACGCGGACGCCAGCGTCGAGATGACGATCACCGAGCGCGCCGGGCTCTACCTTGGCGCCGTGTACCAGAATACCGGCGACTTCAGGCAGACGGCGGGCACCGATGCCGCCAACTATTCGACCAACGTCAGCCTCAAGAGCATGCAGGGCGTCCGCGCCGGCATGAACGTGCGATTCTGACGGCGGGCCCTGTGGGGGCCCAGGGCGATGGGCGGGAGGCGATAGGCGATGGGCCAAGCCCGGCGCGGCTTTGACCCAAAAGTCAGCTTCCCGCGGGATCGCCGGCGGCGACGTCAGCAAGTACGGCCTCGACGGGTCGCAGGCTTTCGCCGGGGAAGAATCCGTTTAGCCGGTTGATGACCTGCTGCAGCACGCCGTCGGGACATGATGCCCCGCCGGTGATCAGCACGCGACGCGGCTTTGTTGCCAGCGCCCCTTCAGGCCAGAGCGGCCGGGTCTCGGTGCCGGCTCCAGGTCCGCTGCCGTAGCGGGTGTGCTCCACCGAGTCGGGTCCGCGGATCGCCGCCTCGCTTGGAATGAAGAAAGCCCTTCGCCCCAGCTTCTGCTCGCAGAGTCGGTACAGCTGCCAGGTGTTCGATGAGTTGCGACCTCCGACCACGAATGCGGCATCGAGGGGCTCTGCGAGCGCGCGTCCGAGCGCGTCCTGGTTGACCTGGGTCGCGTAGCACAGCGTGTCGCGCTGGCGTCCACCGCCCACGCGACCCGCGTCGCCCAGTCGGTCCCGATAGGTCTCCCGCAGGTGCTCGATGATCGCGATCGTCTCGTTCATCAGCAGCGTCGTCTGGTTGACGACCGCTACCCGCGCAAGGTCGCGCGCGGGATCGAAACCGGGCGTAAATCTTCCGGCAAAGGCCTCGGCGAAGCGCTCGCGGCTGGCTGAGTCGGAGACCCCGATGAACTCCGAGAGCTTCTTTGCCTCGGCGAGGTCCCGGACGATGACGGCGGGCGCATGGCGTCTCGCGTTCGAGAAGGTCGCCTTCGTCTCCTCGTGCTCATGCTTGCCGTGGATGATGATCGTGAAGCCCTCGCGGCCGAAGGCGCGCGCGGCACGCCAGACTTTCTCGACGAGCATGCAGGTGGCGTCGTGCGCGAACAGCGGCAGGCCCTTGCGAACCAGCCGCGCCTTGTCCTCGTCGGTGGCTCCGAATGCAGGGATGACCACGATGTCGTCGCCGGACAGGTCGTCCCAGAGGAGCGGCGCGCCGGGCGCCTCGTCGGAAGGCCGGTCGTCCGTGGTGAAAGGGATGCCGCGATCCGTCTGGAGGTAGCGCAGGCCGCGCCGGCGTAAGTCCTCGTTGACGAATGGATTGTGGATGAGCTCGGAGAGCATGAAGACCCGCCGGCCGGGATTTTCGGCAAGGGTTTCGTAGGCGCGGTCGATTGCGTTCTTCACGCCGAGGCAGAATCCGAAGTGGCTCGGCACGACGTAGCGTATCGGGCCGAAGTCGAGCTCGCGCGGAGGACCTGCGGTTCGCTCCTTCTGCCGGGCCACGGTCTTCACCGCGGCGCACAGGCGTGACTGGTAGAGCGCCTCGGCCCCGGGATCGCGAGGCCGAGCTGACTGATCCGATCCCGCCGCGGGGCGGAACTTGTAGATGAAATCGCCCTCCCCGAGGTGCAGGTAGGGAATATCCGCGAGCCGTGGCTCCAGGGCCTGGAGGGCGGCGTCGAGTTCGGGCGATCGCGACAGCTTCTCCGAAGAGACTGCGTCGATCGAAAGGAAAGAGACTCCCGATGGCGCGGCATCTTCGACAATCTGCACCAGCGGGAATCGATTGCCGGCCGGTGTTTCGATCGCGTCGAAGATCCGCGTGTGTCGCGGAAACGCCGCGTCGAGTGCCGAAGTGGCGGCTTCGAGATCTGAACCGGAGAAGGGCAGCTCGATCGACGAACCGGACTGACTTACGGCAAGGCGATTCCTCCCGTCAAAGGCGAGGATGCTGAAGCGTAGCGGGGATCGCTGAGCGGCAGCTGCCATTCGATGCAGGCAACACCGTCCGGAAAAAGGGTCAAGCGGCGGGGTCGTCCTAATCCTACTCCTACTCCTACTCTTACTCGTTCTCGTTCTCGTTCTCGTTCTCGTTCTCGTTCTCTCGGCTGGTCGCTGGGGTCGCCGGCAAAGTTCAAGTTCAAGTTTGGGATGATGTGTACGAGTACGATTAAGAGTACGAGTACGATTGGGATAACCTCTGATCAGATCGGAGGCGGCCGCGTCGCGGGCGACTGGGGCTGCGGGATTACCGGATTCGGACGCCGCGGCTGAGGCTGGGGCTGGGGTGTTGGGGCCGGCTGCGGCTGTGGTGCCGGGCTTCGATCGCCGTCGAGTTCCTCGAGACGGTACCGGGCCAGCCAGAACTCGGCGACATGCGGCTGGTCGAGCGCGATGCATGCCTCGAGGTAGCGGCGCTCTTCCTGGCGTCGGCCGGCGATCCTCGCGGCCTGGGCGATGTAGAAGTTCGCCTCAGCGGAATGCCAGCCCACCTCCGAGGGATCCCCGCCCGCAGCGAGTTCCAGGAGACGGTTGGCATCGATGAGCCCTAGCATGAAGGCCATGATATGCCTGGGCCATTCAGGTCCATAGAGCGGCGCAGCGATCTGTCCCGAGAGGAGCGAGCGATCCTCGCGCCCGCCGAGCGAGGCGGCGAGGTGATGAAACAGCGCGGCATAGCCGTCGGTTGGATCGAGGATCATCGCCGTGAGGAAGTCCGCCTCAGTCGCGATGCCGAAGTCCGCCTGGCTGTAATGAAGCAGTCCGCGAAGGAGCAGGAATTCCGAGGAAGGCTCCTCGACCAAAGCGCGGCCGATTGTGTCCTCCGCAGCCTCGAAATCGCCCAGGTACCACTGGGTCCAGACGAGGCGGCGGCGCACGCCGAGATCCTTGGCCCAGGGGGTTTGCTCCGCGTTCAGGAAATCGACCTCCGCCTCGGCGTACCGACGCAGCGAGGACTGGGCCTCGGCGCGGATGGCATAAAGCTCGGCCAGTTTCCGACCCTGTGCAGTTGCGATCCGTGTGGTCGTTTCGGCAATCGCCCGCTCGGGGTGCGTGGTTGCCATGAGCGGATCGACCGTGTCGTCGGGACGCGTGGGCACTGGACCCTCCTCGCCGGCCTTGAGTCCGAGCGTCCGCAGCAACGCATCGACAGCCGTGAGCACATCGCCCTCGACGTTTTCCGATGCAGCCACGGCGAGGTCGACGGTGATAGCCGAGGCGGGGAGTCGTTCGAGGGCGCGCAAGGAGGCCATTCCCAGCAGTCGCGAACGGTAGCGCAGGTGCGCGATCGTCGGCCGCCTGTCTGACGCAAGGAGCGTGCGTGCGAGCTCGACGGCGGCGCGGTCAGGGCCGAACGGATTCGTCGCCTCGATGCCGGCAAGGACCGGGGCGAGATCAGGCTCGCCCCTTCCGGCGAGGAGGAGTGCTGCCGCGGGCCGGAGCGATGGCTCCTCGATAACCGGGCCGAGGTCGTCATGGGTGGGCGCGTAGGCGTAGGATCTTTCCCCGGTGGCAACGCTGCGCAGGAAGTTCGCAGCCGCCGGACCGGGAATCTCGGAAAGGAATTCGAGGATTACGGTCTTGTCGCTGTCCGGCGCGGCACGAAGGGCGGCATCGGCGAGGCGTTCCGTCCAGCCGTCGCGCTCTGATTCGCTCAGGCGTTCCCAGAGCTTGCCGCGAAAATAGACGCGGGCGATGCCGAGTCGGGCCGCGTCCCGCGAGTACAGCCCTTCCATTGCCGCGAGCACCACGTCAGGCTCCATCTCGAGCAGGGCGGTCTGCAGGGCACCTGTCCCCCAGTCGTCCTGAAGAAGGCCGAGGCCGCGCGTATCGAGCGCGCGGAGCGCGGACTCCGCGAGTGCGCCTCGGGTGGGGAACGCATCGGGTAGGTCCGTAGCAACCCAGCGAAGCCGGCGGCTCCTGAAGATGACCGAATCGGCTTCGCCAAACTCGTCGAGTGCCGCTCCGGTGAAGTTCGAAAGCATCCGCCGGCGCCCCTCGGTCTGCCGTTCGGTCAGCGAGAGCGCGAGTGCCTGCACGACGCCGGTGATGTCGGCGCCGGACTGACGCGTCCAGAGGACGAGCGCCTGCGCCGCCGCGGGTGTGAGCAGGGCGTCACCCTCCCAGGTGCCGCCTTCCCATCGCACATAGTTCAGCCGTCGGATCGTCAGCGTGCCGATGACGGTGTCGTCGCGGCGCAACGTGAAGGTGGCATCGATGGGGCTCTCGATCCGGATCGCCCCATGGGTTTCGTCAAACGTCAGGGTGTCCAGGAACTCGGCGACCAGATACTGGCCTCGAAGGTCCTGCGGTGCCGGGACGGTTGTGGCGCCCTGGCCGCCGCGTGCCGGGGCGATCGTTATCCTATTCGCGTCAGCGATCGCGCGGACCAGGAGATCCTTCCTGCCGGACGCGGCTGCCGGCGATGAGCCAACTGAGGTTTCCGCAACGGGAACCGCGACCACGGCGGCCTCCGGTGTTGGCACTGCCGTGCATCCTAGCAGGGCGGCCGTTGCGGCCAGGACAGTTCCGATCAGGCGGGCGCTGGAGTTCGCGGACATGGAAGGCATTCGGCCAGAGCGGCCGGACACAGGCAAAACCAAACCGCCGCGACCGACGTCAGCGTCCCTCGATCACCTCGGAAAGACGGGCAGTCTCCCGTCCGCCGCCCATCGCGAAGTCGGGCTTGCCGCCGCCCTTGCCGCCGAGCTTCACGCTCAGCTCCTGCACGATACGGCCGGCTGCATGCCCTCCCTTGATTGCTGCGGGGGAACAGAATGCGACCACGGACGCCTTTTCACCAAATGCCGCGCCGAGTTGTACGACTCCTTCGCCGATCTTGCCGAGCACCTGTGCGCCGAGGGCCCGCAGGCTTTCCGGCGATTCGGTGCTCACGACTGCGCATACGAACTTCAGGCCGTCCCGGACCGTTGCCTTGGAGGCCAGCTCCTCGGCGAGCCCGGCCGCCGCCTTCTGCTCGAAGGCCTTCAGACGCTTCTCCAGCTCTTTCTGGTGGGTGAGGACCGACTCCAGCTTTTCGGCGAGGTCCTGGTTGCCTGCATTGAGCCGGGCGCTCACGAGCCGCAGTGCCGACTCTTCGCCTGTAACGTAATCAAAGGCTGCCTGTCCTGCGACCGCTTCGATGCGCCGCGTTCCCGCCGCGATCGCCATCTCGGCGACGATCTTGATGACGCCGATCTCCCCGGTCGTGGCGACATGGGTGCCGCCGCAGAGTTCGCGGCTGTAGCCGCCGATGTCGACGACGCGCACGATCCTGCCGTATTTCTCGCCGAAGAACGCGAGTGTGTCCTCGGGTTTCTTGTCGAATTCGGTCTCGTAGCTGGCGACCGAGGCATTGTCGATGACGCGCTCGTTGACGAGCCGCTCGACCTCCTGGATCTGCACGTGGGTGACGGCCTCGAAGTGGGAAAAGTCGAAGCGCAGGCGATCCGGCGTCTTGTGCGTGCCGGCCTGGCGGACATGGGTGCCGAGCACCTTGCGCAGCGCCCAGTGCAGCAGGTGCGTGGCCGAATGGTGCCGGCTGATCGCGCGGCGCCGGGGAACGTCGACCGACAGCGTGGCCTTCGCCCCCGCCGCCAGTTCCTGCCCCTTGCTCCCAGATTCTAGCTCCGTCGCGACAGCGACCTTGTGCAAGTGCCGGCCCGCCTTGTCCTTCACGGTATCCGAGATCTCGAACGACTTGCCGGCTATCAGGGCGTGTCCGCTGTCGCCCGCCTGGCCGCCCATCTCCGCGTAGAAGGGCGTGCGGTCGAAGACCAGGAACACGTCTTTTTTCGTGCGCACGGTCTCGAGCAAGGTGGCCGATGAGGCCTGAAGGGTGTCCACCGCGTAGCCGATGAACTCCGTGGGCCGCGCATCCGAAGCCTCGCCCTCGGTGGCACCCACGATCACTTCCTTCTTCTGGGCCGCGCGACCGCGTTCGCGCTGCTTCTCCATCTCGGCCTCGAAGCCGGCGACATCGACGGAAAGCCCGCGCTCAGCTGCAAGCAGCTGCGTCATGTCGAGCGGAAAGCCAAAAGTGTCGTAGAGCTTGAACGCCAAATCTCCAGGTACATCTCCCGGTGTCGTTTCGAAATGAATCGTGATATGGCGGGCAATATCTCTGCAGAACCAACTGTTTTCTTGATCAGTAAGGTTTTTGTTCCGGCCAATGATTCGAAAGACATTCTCATGATCCTTCGGGCTCTTATCGATTAGATCCTGAATTCTTTCGTCACTTAGCTTCTGTCCTCGTGTGAGAGATCTTTCGGTCTGGAACAACCTGGCTCGTGTAATAAGCCTATCTCTCAAAAGTGCTGTTGCTTCTGTTTTTGATACAGCGCGTGCATTAAAGAAATCCAGACCGCTATTCAGCGTCCGACCGAAGCTTTCCTCCTCGCTTCGGATCACCCGGCGGATCAGGTCCTCCTGGTCCCGGATTTCGGTAAACACGCTGCCGAGCGATTCGACGACCGGCTTAACAAGCTTCTCGAAGAAGCCTGTTTCGAGGCCGAGCTTCTTTCCGTACAGGATGCCGCGGCGCAGGATGCGCCGGATAACGTAGTTCCTGCCTTCGTTACCCGGCAGAATGCCGTCGGCAATCGCACAGGAGACGCACCGTGCATGGTCCGCGAGCACGCGAAAGGCGACGTCCGTCGCCTCCTGATCCGAAAGGCCGTCCCGCTTTGTCGGGACAGTGCCGGCATATTTTCGGCCGGAAAGATCGGCGACGGTGCGAAGCAACGACTGGAAATGGTCGGCGTCGTAGTTCGAGGGCGCGCGCTTGAAGTCCTTGAAGCCACGGGTCGACGCGTGGATGCCGGCGACGCGGTCGAAGCCCATGCCGGTGTCGACGTGCTTTGCCGCCAGTGGCGAGTAGGTGCCGTCCGCGTTCGCGTTGAACTGGATGAAGACGTGGTTCCAGATCTCGATGCAGCGCGCATCACCTGCGTTCACGCGGCCGCGCCCTTCGGACTCGTTGTCGGACTCGAGCAGGTTGAAATGAATCTCGGAACACGGCCCGCAGGGACCGGTTTCTCCCATCATCCAGAAATTGTCCTTCCGGTTTCCGTTGAGGATGTGGACGGCAGGATCGAGGCCGGCGGCCTTGAAGATTCCGGTCCAGATCGCGTGAGCCTCCGAGTCGAACTCGGCCGGGTCGCCCTTGGATTTGTCAGGCGCGTAAACCGTCGCGAACAGGCGTTTCGGAGGGATTCCCCAGACCTTGGTGAGCAGCTCCCATCCCCATTCGAGCGACTCCTTCTTGAAGTAGTCGCCGAAGGACCAGTTGCCGAGCATCTCGAAGAACGTGTGGTGGTAGGTGTCGAAGCCGACGTCCTCGAGGTCGTTGTGCTTGCCGCCAGCACGGATGCATTTCTGCGTGTCGGCGACGCGCCTCCACGGCGCCGATTGGTCGCCGAGGAAATAGGGCACGAACGGGTTCATGCCTGCGTTCGTGAACAGCAGGTTCGGCGCTGTCGGCATCAGGGAGGCCGACGGCACGATCGTGTGCTGCTTCGACTTGAAGAAATCGAGAAACGACTGGCGGAACTCGGACGAGGTCATACGGCGATTGGCGGAGAATCGGGAGGCGCCGGATCCCTCCGGCGGAAGGGGAAGGCAAAGGCAATCGCCCCGGGGCGAAAAGGAGAATCTGGATGCCTCAGGACGTTCCTGCCTTCAGGAGCGGTCCCAGGTAGGGCGCGGTAGGGCTGCGCTTGCGGCCAAGGAGTGCGTCGGTGGTTCCCTGATGGATCAAGTGGCCGCCTTCGGGGCCGCCTCCAGGGCCGAGCTCCACCAGGTAATCGGCCTCCGCCAGGAGATCGAGGTGGTGCTCGATGACCACGACGGTGTGACCCTGGTCGACGAGGGCTTGCAGTACGCGTATGAGCTTCTCGCAGTCGCTCAGGTGCAGCCCGATCGTGGGTTCCTCGAGGAGGTAGAAATTCCGGGGGAGCGTGCCCCGGCTCCGTTCGCGATAGCTGGCCAGCCCCCGGGAAAGTTCGGTCACCAGCTTCAGGCGTTGGGCTTCGCCCCCGGAGAGGGTGGGCGAGCTCTGGCCGAGGGTAAGATAGCCGAGTCCGCAATCGACCATCAGGCGGCAGACCTGGGAAAGCTGTGAGTGAAAGTCGAAGAAGTCGGCGGCCTCCTCGAAGGTGAGCTGGAGCACTTCGCCGATCGAGCGTCCCTTCCAGGTGATGTCGGCGACATCGGGGCCGTAGCGCAGCCCGCGGCAGTCATCGCATGGCAGGTAGGCGTCGGGCATGAAGGCCATCTCGAGCTTGATGCGACCCGCTCCTTCGCAGGTCGGGCACCGTCCTCCGGAAGTGTTGAAGGAGTAGCGCGAGGCCGTGTAGCCGCGCAGGCGCGATTCCGGAAGCGAGGCGAAGAACTGACGGATAAGGTCGAAGATGCCCAGATAGGTCGCGGGTGTGGACCTTGGGGTCTTCCCGATCGGCGCCTGGTCCACCTCGATGACGGATCGGAAACCCGCTGCCCCGCGCAGTTCCGTGAAGGGTGGATGCTCGTCCCCGCCCCTGGGGGCACCGGGAAGCCGTGCAAATGCCCGGCCGTTCAGACGGGGCAGCCCCTTGCCGGAGGCGTGTCGAACGGCGGGCACGAGAATGTCGCGAAACAGCGTGGATTTTCCGGCACCGCTGGGACCCGCTACCATGACGAGGCGACCGAGCGGCAGCCTAAGATGGAAACCACGCAGGTTGCGGAATCGCACTCCCTTGAGGTGGATCCAGTCCGGTCCCGATGCGCCGGGCAGTTTCCTTCTCGAGCCCATGAGCGGATGGGCGATGCCGCGGGCCAGGAAGTGTCCTGTCAGCGAACGTTCGTGACGGCGAATTTCCGCGGGTGTGCCGCTGGCGAGCAGCTCGCCGCCATGGCGTCCCGCTCCCGGGCCCAGGTCGAGGATGTGATCGGCCCGGTCCATCATTGCGTCATCGTGTTCGACGACGAGCAGGGTGTTTCCTTTTTCGCGCAGCGTTTCGAGCGTGCCGATGAGGCGCTCGCTGTCGCGCACATGCAGGCCGATGCTCGGTTCGTCCAGGACGTAAAGCACACCGCACAGGTTGGAACCGAGCTGCGCGGCCAGGCGGATCCGCTGGGCCTCACCGCCGGACAGCGTGGCGGTCGGCCGGTCGAGCGAGAGATAGCCGAGGCCGACATGGTCGAGGAATCCCAGGCGCTGCTCGATCTGCGGCAGGATGTCGCGAACGATCAGGACGCCCCGGCTGTCGAGTTGCAGGCCGCGAAGGGCATCGATGAGGCCCCGTGCATTGAATCGGAGCAGTTCCGGCAGGGAAACGGCGGGGCGCCTGCCGCGCAAAGGCAGCCGCACAGCCCGCGAGACACGATTCAGCCTCGCGCCATGGCACTCCGGGCATTCCGAGCCCGATTCGGAAACGTCGTCGCCTGACTCGATGCCAAATGCGCGAAGTCGGGCGGCGGGGTCGTTGTCGTCATCCTCGTCCGGCTCGAGCATCCACGGAAATACATGGCCGTGTCCGCGGCACGAGGGACACCAGCCGCGCGGTGAATTGAAGGAGAAGTGCTTCGGGTCGAGTTCCGGAAAGGATTCTCCGGTCCGCACATCCGTGCGCGTGGTGGATAGCCAGGCGAGCACGGTGCCGCGTTCGCCCGCCAGGAAGCAGGAGCCCTTTCCGAGATCGAGCGCGAGATCGAGTAGTCTGTTCCAGCCCGACTGTTTGGGTCCGGCCTCGGTTCTCTCGATCTGCGGTTCGTCCCGACCGCGAGCCAAGGCAACGACGACCTCGATGTCGTGCTCACGGTATCGGTCGAGTCGCTGAAAATCGGCGACCTTCACGAATCGGCCATCGACGCGGAGCAGCGTCCATCCCTGGCGCGCCGCCCAGGT
Organism: Candidatus Salsuginivita brisbanensis; assembly: GCA_038144975.1. Classification (GTDB taxonomy): domain Bacteria; phylum Verrucomicrobiota; class Verrucomicrobiia; order Opitutales; family Opitutaceae; genus Salsuginivita; species Salsuginivita brisbanensis. Next base: position 21,672 of record JAYQOU010000016.1, read on the forward strand.
CGCCACCGGCTGGTGGTGTCCCTTGCGGCCCCGCACGATCGGGGCGCAGAGAAAGTGCCGCGTGCCCCGACCGACCTTTGCGGTGCGGAGCACCGAGCGCAGGTGCCGTTGCAGGGCCTGTCGCGTCAACGGAGTCACGGGCCGGCCGGACTCCGGATGGTGCTGCACGCCCAGGCGGGCGTAGAGCAGGCGGAGGTACTGCGCGACCTCGGTGATCGTTGCCACGGTGGACTTTCTCGAGCCGCGCGTGATCCGCTGCTCGATCGCGACGGCAGGGGGGATGCCGCTGACCCGGTCGACGTCGGGGCGGGGCAGCTGCTCCACGAACTGGCGCGCGTACGGGGACATCGACTCCATGAAGCGCCGCTGTCCCTCCGCAAACACGATGTCGAACGCCAGCGTCGACTTGCCTGAGCCGGAAACCCCGGTGACGACCGAGAGCTTCCTGTGCGGAATCGCCACGGACAGGTTGCGCAGGTTGTGCTCGCGGGCCCCGGTCACCGTCAGGGCGCTGCCGGCATTGCCCGAGTAGTCCGCTGGAGCCTCGGCCGCCAGTACTAGGGTATTGTTACGTAATACGTGACTTTGCCCCGGGGCCGCCGCCCGTGCCGTGGCGGTTGGCAATGCCAGGTACCTGGCGGTCTCGGTATCGCTCCGGGCGATGGCGGCTGGCGGGCCCTCGGCGACGATGCGTCCGCCGGCGGATCCCGCGCCGGGTCCGATCTCGACGATCCAGTCGGCCGAACGCAGCACGTCGAGGTTGTGCTCGATCACGATGACGCTGTGCCCGCGGTCGACCAGGGCGTGCAGCACGCCCAGCAGCCTGGCGACATCGTGGCGATGCAGTCCGGTCGTTGGCTCGTCGAGCAGAAGAAGGCTGCCGGCCGCGGAGTCTGGCGACGATGTTTCTGGGCCGGCAGATGCGATCGCGCCGAGGTAACGGACGAGCTTCAATCGCTGCGATTCGCCGCCGCTCAGCGTGTTCATCGGCTGGCCGAGGGTCAGGTAGCCGAGTCCGACTTCCTCAAGCGGGGCCAGGCAGTCCCGGATCTGCGGAAGGCTCGCGAAGAGCACCAGGGCGTCCGAAACCGTTGTGGCCAGCAGGTCGGCGACGGTGCGCCCGTTCCAAGCCACGGCGAGCACCTCGGGACGGAACCGACGCCCCTCGCAGACGGGACAGGGGACGAAGACATCCGACAGGAACTGCATCTCGATGCGCTCGTGTCCGAGTCCCTGGCAATGGTCGCAGCGCCCATCGCCGCTGTTGAATGAGAAGCTCGAGGGACCGAGTCCGGCGGCCTGTGCCGCGGGTTCCGCGGCGAACTGCTCCCGGATCTTTTCCCACGCCCCGGTGTAGACGGCGGGATTCGACCTTGGCGTGCGGGAGACCGGGGACTGATCGACCGATACGATCTCGGCGAATGGCAGGTCTGACGTGAGCGATTCGATCGTCGCCGGGTCCTCGGTGAACTGGAACTTCTGGGACAGCAGTCCCTGGAGGATCACGTTGTCCATCAGCGTGGACTTTCCGGACCCCGAGACGCCGCTCAGGCAGACCAGGCGGCGCAGAGGCAGGCGCACGGAGAGATTGCGCAGGTTGTGCTTCGTCGCACGCACAACGTTCAGCCAGGGCTGATGTCCGGAGGTCTCGTCGACTGGACGCGGGTCCGGGCGTAGCTCCACCTGTCGTCGGCCGGACAGGTAGGCCCCGGTAATGCTCTCCTTGCAGTCGAGCAGGCCCCCGAGGGGACCGGAGTAAACGATGCTTCCGCCCCCGCTGCCCGGGCCGGGCCCGACCTCGATCACGTGGTCTGCAGCGCGGATCATCGACTCGTCGTGCTCGACCACGACCACGGTGTTCCCGGCGTCCGTCAGCGTGCGGATGATTCCAAGCAGCCGGTCCGTGTCGCGCGCGTGCAGCCCCACGCTTGGCTCGTCGAGAACGAAGAGCGTGTCGACGAGCGACGTACCGAGGCAGCTCGTGAGGTTCACGCGCTGGACCTCTCCGCCCGACAAGGTGCGCGAAGGCCGCTCGAGAGTCAGGTAGTCGAGTCCAACCTGCTCGAGGTAACGCAGTCGCGTGAGCAGGGAGTCGTATGCGATGTCGGCCGAGTGGGAGGTGGCCAATTTCGATTGCCGATTGCCGATTGTCGAATGGGGGTTCGGTTCTCGGCGGGTAAGCAGGGGGAGGAGATCGGAGACCGGCAGCGCGTAGAGCTCCGGGAGCGTGCGTCCCTGCCATTTCCAGCAGAGCGCCTCGGGCTGGAGGCGCGAGCCTCCACAGTCGGGACACGGGTTGTAGGCCCGGTAGCGCGAAAGGAAGACGCGCACGTGCATCTTGTAGGTGTTCTTCTCGAGCCAGCGGAAGAAGCCCCTGATCCCGTACCAGAACTTCGGCCAGGTCTTGCCGTTCTCCTCCCCGTAGCCGGGCTCGCCCTCGATCACGAAGCGACGCTGTTCCTCGGTGAGGTCGCTAAACGGAATGTCTGTGGGAATGCCGAGCCTGCGGGTGAACTTCAGCAGGTCCTTCTTGGAATCCCCGTACACCTCGCTCTCCCAGCATTTGATAGCCCCATCGTCGATCGAGAGCGACTGATCGGGAAGTGCGAGCCGGGTATCGATCTCGATGACGCGCCCGAATCCACGGCAGCGCGGGCATGCCCCGAGCGGGGAATTATGGGAGAACAGGGCGGGCGTCGCGGGTCGGAATGACCGCCCCGTCGTTGGCGAACGCAGACCGCGGGCGAAGATCGTTGGGCTCGGCATTGAATCGAGCGGCTCGGGAAACAGCCGCACGGTTCCCTGTCCGAAGTGCAGTGCCGCCTCGACAGCCTCCAGGAAACGCTGGCGGCCGGCCGGCTCGATGCGGAGCCGGTCCTGAATGACATGCAGCCGAGCGACGCGCGACAGCGGCCGGGGTTTCTCCAGCAGCTCGTCGATGCGATGCAGGGCGGGGGCCGCCTTCGAGTTGCCCTCCTGAAGCAGGAGCGCGCGCAAGTAGGACTGGGCGCGCAGGTTCTCCAGGATCTCCGGCCATTTGAGATTGGCGGGACGGACCACCTCGAAGGTCACGTGCACGGTCTGTCCGTCGTGCGCCTCCAGGGCCTTTTCCCAGATGGACTCAGGGGTGTCGTCGTCGACCCGCTCCCCGGTCGACGGATCGAAGCAGGAGGCCACCTGGCTGAACCAGACTTTGAAGTAGTCCGTCAGCTCGGTCATCGTGCCGACGGTCGAGCGGGACGTGCGGACGGTGTTGGTCTGCTCGATGGCAATTGACGGACGAACATTCTCGGCCGAGTCGACTTCGGGCTTCGGCAGGAGATCGAGAAACTGCCTCGTGTAGGCGCTGAACGTCTCGACGTAGCGGCGCTGGCCCTCCGCGTGCAGCGTCTCGAACACCAGGGAGGACTTGCCCGAACCGCTCAGGCCGGTGACGACCACGAAGCGCCCAAGGGGAATATCGACGTCGATTCCCTTGAGGTTGTTCTGGCGCACACCCCGCAGCCGGATGCATTCGGGAGGTGGAGACTTGGAGATCCTGGGCACGAGCGGTCACCGATGACCGCAGTGCCGCGAAACACAAACCGAGAAGCGCGTTGAGCGGGTCAGCGAGCCTTAGAAAGCAGGCGTGCGAACAGTTCCCGGTGAGCGGCGACCTGCCGTGCAGGATCGAAGGCCTCGCGGGCGAATCTCCGTGCCGCCTCGGCGCGACTGGCCACCTCTTCGGATGGTGTGTCAGCCAGGCGAAGGATCGCGGCGCGGAACGCCTCGCGGTCGCCATGGGGAACGACAAAGCCGGTGGTGTCCGGTACCAGGCACTCGCGCATGCCGAGGGCCTCACAGGCGACGGCCGGGAGGCCCTGGGCCTGAGCCTCGATGATGAAATTCGACAGCGATTCGCTGCGGGATGCGTGGACGGCGATGTTCCCGGCCCGATAGAAAGCCGACGGATCGGCCTGCCAGCCGGGAAACCGGACGCGCGCCTCCAGGCCAAGCTCGGCGGCGTGCCTTTCGCAGGCGGCGCGCGCGGGTCCGTCGCCGGCAAGCCACAGCGCCCAATCGAGCCGTTCGGGCAGGTCCTTCACGATCTCGACCAGTTCACGCTGGTTCTTTTCGGGACGAAACATCGCCGTGCAGAGGAGGACGGTCGTTCCTTCGCCGGCACCAAGGCTCTCGCGAAGGGCACGAGCCTTGTCGGGTGCTGCACTCGCGGGAAACACGAGCGCGTTGCGGATCACCGAGATTCGGTCGGCAGGTACGGACAGACCCGAGACTGCGAGATCGGCGGCTTCCTGGCTGTTCGCGATCACGTGGCTTGCCGTGAGGAGCGAGCTGCGGAAAGGCCCGGGGATCGAGCGGCCGGTCCGGAGGGTTGCGATGACGTGTGCCCCGGGAAGGGCACGCTGGATCCGACCCGCGTAGCAGTTGGCCATGCGGCCCATGCAGAGCACGACGTCAGGCTTTGCCGCGGAGAGTCGGCCGAAAAGTCCGGGGGCAACCCAGTCGAGGCCGAGGTCGAACGGCTGCAGGGAGACATGTTTCACGTTGGAACTCACCGTGCCCGCAATCGCACCGCCCGGGCGGAAGGTGATGAGCGTCACATCGTCCCCCGCGGCCGCGAAGGCATTCGCGAGCAGGACGGTCTGGCGCTCGGTGCCGCCGCTGCGGAGGTGGTCCTGGACGAGGATGATTTTCATTGCGCGGCCGTCCTTCGGGGGGACTGTCTGACAATCCCCGTGAAGAACCACCCGATCGTCAATCTGCTCGTGCGCTGGCTGGTGCTTGCGCTGGGGGTGATCCTCGCCACGCGGCTCGTCAACGGCGTCGAGTACGACAGTCCCGGCTCGCTCCTGGCCGTGGTGGTGCTCATGAGCCTGTTCAACGCGTTCCTGAAGCCGCTGCTGGTTCTATTCACGCTGCCTTTCATCGTCGTTACGATGGGGCTCGGGATGGTGGTGATCAACGCGCTCCTGTTCCTGCTCGTCGGGCGGCTGGTTGAGGGATTCTCCGTGCCGACCTTCTGGGCGGCGTTCTGGTGCTCGGTGATCGTCAGCCTCACGAACATCATTGTAAGCGCTCTCCTTGCCGGGCCAAAGCCGCCACGTCCCCCGGGCCCGCCCGGGCCGGGCGGGCCGGCACGCGGCAGGAAGATCCCCTCGGACGTCATCGATATCTGATCGAGCCTTCGGCGCGGCTCTTCGCGTCACAAGGCGCATTTCCCATTGACCGCTTTCGGGACGCTGACGACGGTGCGGCATGTCGGAAAGCGTTGAGTATGATCTGATCGTGATCGGCGGGGGACCTGCGGGCTATGCGGGAGCGATTCGCGCGGGCCAGCTGGGAAAGAAGGTCGCTTGCATCGAGGCCGAACGGGCCGGCGGCACCTGCCTTAACTGGGGATGCATTCCCACGAAGGCGCTGCTGAAGAGTGCGGAACTCTACCAGAAGCTGAAAAAGGCGGACACGTTCGGCCTCAAGGTTGGGGAGATCGGATTCGATTTTGCAAAGGTGATGGAGCGATCGCGCACGGTCGCCGGCCAGATGGCGAAGGGCGTCGAGTTCCTGTTCAAGAAGAACAAGGTTGAGTACATCGTCGGCCGCGCGCAGGTGAACGCGCCCGGCATGGTCACCCTCACCGAAGGCGATCGAAAGGGCCAGTTCCTCAAGGCGAAGCAAATCCTGGTGGCGACCGGATGCCGCATGCGCCGGATTCCCGGCCTCGATGTGTATGGCGCCCGCGTGATGACCTCGCGTGAGGCACTTGCCTCGAAGACGCTCCCGAAGTCTGTGATCATCGTCGGCGCGGGCGCGATCGGCGTCGAGTTCGCCTACCTGTACAATGCCTTTGGATCGAGGGTGACGCTCGTCGAGATGCTGCCGCAGGTCCTGCCGGTGGAGGACGAGGACGTCTCGCGGCTGCTGCAGCGTTCGTTCGCCAAGCAGGGAATCACCGTGCACACCGGCACGAAGTGCGAGAATTTCCAGGTCGGGAAGGGCTCGGTTTCCGTCGACCTGGTTGCCGGCTCCGAGCGCACGACGGTCGAGGCCGAAGTGGTGCTCTCGGCGATCGGCGTCGAGGCCGCGATCGAGGGAGTGTTTGCCCAGGGAGTGCGCCCTGAGCTCGACCGCAATTACCTCAAGGTCGGCGACGACTACCAGACGAACGTTCCCGGAGTCTATGCGGCCGGCGACATAATCGGGCCCCCCTGGCTGGCTCACGTGGCGACGTTCGAGGCGGTCAACGCGGTCAACGGCATGTTCGGATTCGCAAAACCGAAACGCGTGAAGCATTTTCCGGGCTGCACCTACTGCCAGCCGCAGGTCGCGAGCATCGGCCTTACCGAGAAGGCGGCCCGCGAAAAGGGCAGGGAAGTGGCGATAGGAAAATTCCCTTTCACGGCATCCGGCAAGGCGGTCGCCTCGGCGGAGTCCGAGGGCTTCGTGAAGGTCGTGAGCGACGCGAAGACCGGGGAGATCCTGGGCGCGCACATCATCGGCTCGGAGGCGACGGAGCTGATAGCCGAGTATGGGCTGGCGATGGACCTCGAGGCCACGACCGAGGAAGTGCACCACGCGATCCACGCGCACCCGACGCTGAGCGAGGCCCTGATGGAGGCGGCCGCGGCGAGCGTCGGCCAGGCGATCCATATCTGACGGTCGCAATGTGCCGGATGTGGCCCTGCCCGGAAGGGCAGGGATCGGATTTCCGCTCCCGCCGCTCCCGCGGCGGGCTACATCGGGATTAGAGACGGCGCGACTGGGCTGTCCGAAAAAACAGGCCCGAGCGTTTGCGACCCGTAACGCACATGGGTGAATGTCGAGGTGATACGTATCCAGACCGGCTGACAGCCGGACTGGCGATGTTGGACCGGCTCGGGAGGGCGCATGTGCGCCCGTGCTGACGGTCCCATACGAATCCTCGAACGGTGCCAATGCGTGCCGTCCAACAGCGACCATCATGAGTAATCCCTCCATCAGACTTTGTACCACGGACCACGAGCAGCTTCGCTTGCGCCTCCAGCTTGCTGATCAGACTCGGGCCGCAAACGGATCCTTCTCCAACCTGAAGGCTGGAATCGAGCGCGCGGAAGTCGTGCCCGACGAGGCGCTGCCGATCACGGTTGCGCGCATAGGCTCAGTGGTCAGCCTGCGCGATCTCGAATCCGGGGAGACCGACGACTACGAGCTCTGCCTGCCTGAGCAGGCGACCCCGGAAGAAGGGCGGATCTCGGTCCTGGCGCCGCTGGGACTGGCGGTACTCGGCAATGCGGAAGGCGATGCAATCGCCTCTGAATCGCCGGGAGGCGTGCGCCGCCTGCGCATCATGAAAGTCGGCGGGTGACCGGTGGAGGGACGCGCTCCTGAGGTCGTCCCTCCATTGCATCGGTGACCCGAGGCCAGCGCCCGGAAGTGCCTCTGCGTGCTTCTGTGCAAAACGGCATTCATATAATCCGGCTGGCCGGATTATTTGTGCGACAGGGTACGTTGGGGTCTCAGTCTTCCTCGTGCGCGAGCCAGATGGACGTGGCGACCCCGGCAAATGCCAGGGTGGGGCCGATTATCCAGAATGGGTGAATCGGGACCTGGTAGTGCCTGATGGCCCAGACAACCACGAAGCACTTGATGATTATCAGGAGCCAGGCGACGCCGACGACCCAACGCTCGACGCGCGGAAAACGCGCGAACGGATGGAACCGTGAGTTCACGCCTGCAGCATAACGCCAACTCAGCTCAGCGACTGCGTGGCCCTTGCCGAAGCCTGCGCGCGGATTGGCGGGCAGAACGAGGGGCCGTGCCATCCGTAGCCCCGAGCTCGTCGAGGGGCGAAGGATGGCGCCCTCACGGGGAATCGAACCCCGCTTTGAAGATTGAGAATCTCCTGTCCTAACCGATAGACGATGAGGGCGTGTCCAGCCTGTGGAGCGGCGGAAATTCGAGGCAGCCGGCCGGGATCTCAAGTCAATTCTTCCGGGGGGCCTCGGGGGCTCCCTCTCGGGGCAAATTTATGCCTCAGAGGTCGTAGTGACAGGAAACCTGATGCCCGGGGGCGGCCTCGCGGAGAAGGGGCACTTCGGTCCGGCAGCGGTCGGTGACGTGCGGGCAGCGGGTATGAAAGGGGCAACCGGAGGGCGGACTGATTGGGGAGGGGACATCCCCCTGCAGGACAATACGCTGCCGGTTCAGGGTGGGATCGGGCTCAAGTATCGCCGACAGGAGTGCGCGCGTGTACGGATGCCTCGGATTCCGGTGAATCGTCTCGGATGACGCGTGCTCGACGATGCGCCCCAGGTACATGATGGCGATGCGGTCGGACACGTGTTTCACCACAGCCAGGTTGTGCGCGATGAACAGGTAGCTGAGGTTCATGTCGCGCTGCAGGTCGAGCAGGAGGTTGAGCACCTGGCTCTGGATTGACACGTCGAGCGCGGACACGGGTTCGTCGCAGATGATCAGGCTTGGCTCCAAGGCGATCGCCCGGGCGATGCCGATGCGCTGGCGCTGCCCGCCCGAGAATTCGAACGGGTAGCGCTCGGCGGCTGAGCCCGGCAGGCCGACTTTCTCAAGGAGTTCCTTCACCCGCGTGCGGCGCCACCTGGCGTCCCCGATCCGGTGGATCTGAAACGGCTCGGCGAGCGTCTGGCCGACAGTGTGGCGCGAGTTGAGGGAGTCCACGGGGTCCTGGAAGACCATCTGGACGTGCCTGCGATGTGGCCGGAGTTCGCGTTGGCGAAGGTGAGTCAGGTCCGTGCCCTCGAACGTGATCTTCCCCGAGGTGGGCTTGAGCAGGCGGACAATACATCTCCCGAGCGTGGATTTGCCGCATCCCGATTCGCCGACCAAGCCGATCGTTTCACCCCGCCCGACTGTCAACGACACGCCGTCGACGGCCCGACACCAATGGCGCGCCCTGCGGAAGACGCCCTCGCGTACGGGAAAGTGCATGTGCAGGTCCTTAACTTCCAGAAGTGGACCGGATTTTCCGGAGGTTTTGCGATCCTGGCTCATTAGGCGAATGGCGGTAGCTCCCGCCAGCGATGACAGGCCACCTCGTGTTTGTCCTGGATGGTCTCGATTGGCGGCTGGTTCGAACAGGCGTCGACTCGGAACGGGCATCGGTTCTGGAAGCGGCATCCTGCCGGCAGCTCGGCGAGCGTCGGCACCATACCCTCGATGACGTTCAGCCGGGCCTTTCCGGGAGTCGTCAGCCGTGGGATCGAGCTCAGCAACCCGCGCGTGTAGGGATGCGAGGGATGCGAGAAAATGCGGGCGACCGGACCGGACTCCGCGACCCGGCCTGCGTACATGACGACAACCTCGTCACACATCTCGGCTATGACGCCGAGATCGTGGGTGATGAGGATGATCGACATTCCCAGCTCGCGCTGCAGCTCCTGCATCAACTCGAGGATCTGCGCCTGGATTGTGACATCGAGGGCCGTGGTCGGCTCGTCGGCGATCATCAGGGCGGGTTTGCAGGCCAGGGCCATCGCGATGACGACCCGCTGGCGCATGCCGCCCGAGAGCTGGTGGGGATATTCCGCCACGCGGATCTCAGGTGACGGAATACCGACCTTGCCGAGAATCTCGACAGCCATCGCAAGGGCCTGCCTCTTGTCATTTGTCCGGTGCAGCAGCAGTACCTCGCTGAGCTGGCGTCCGATGGTCTGGACGGGATTCAGCGCGCTTAGCGGCTCCTGAAACACCATGCCGATTCGATTGCCCCGAATTCGGTGCATCTCCTCCGGGTCCACCGTCGCGAGGTCCTCTGACCTGCCGTTGTCGTGAAACTCGATCCGCCCGCCGAGGATGCGCCCGGACGGCTGTGGCAGGAGCCGCATGATGGAGAAGGCCGTGACGCTCTTGCCGCAGCCCGATTCGCCGACGATGCCGAGCGTGGTGCCGCGCGGGACGTCGAAGCTCACGCCGTCGACGGCCCGAAGCAGTCCCCCATCCGTGTCGAAGCCGACCGCCAGATCGCGGATGGAGAGAACAGGGGTGCTCAATCGTCCTCCGTCAGTCGGTTTTCCAGCGGGTGTCGACGATATCCTGGCGGCCGAAGCTCCGGTTTTCCCGTCGCGCGGCCAGGACATCAGCCTTCACTTCCTCGTCGATCCAGTGGACGCCGTACTGGCTGCCGTACTGGGCCTCGCGCACGTTCAGCCATTCGGGATACTTGAGCCAGCGCCAATGTCCCCAGCGAAGGTAGGACTGAACGAAGCCGGGTATGTAGGCGCTGTCGTCGTGCAGGATCTGGATCATGCGTTGGGAAAGCTCCACCATATCATCCTTGTCGCGCGAGCGATCATAGCGGGTGATCAACTCGTCGAGCTCCGGTATCGAGGTCTCAGTGAAGTTGTTCGTCTGGGGCTTGCCGGCGTTGACGCCGTGGAAGAATTCCCAGAAGCGCGGCGCGAACTCCGCACCGCCGCCCCAGCCGCTGAGCATGATCTCGTGGTTCTTCTGCAGGCCCTTCTGAAAAGCGGCGGTGGGATCGAGACGCTCGATCTGCAGCTCGAGACCCGCCTTTGCAGCCTCTTCCTTGAGTATCGGGGGTATATCCACGTAGGCGGCGCTGCCAAACGTCAGGGTGAATGACAGGCGCTGTCCCGATGCGTTCACGAGGATGCCATCCGGTCCGCGGCGATCGAATCCGGCACGGGCGAAAGCAGCCAGGGCCTGGTCGATATCAAACGGACGCGCCCGGAGCGTTGGGTGCTCGAAGGGTGGATGGCTGTCGGCCCACGGGTGCAGGCGTCGGGCGTCCCCGCGCATCACCACCTGGATCACGCGGTCAAAGTTGGTCGCGAACGCGATTCCCTGGCGGATGTCCCGGTTGTTGAGCAGGGGCTTGGCGCTGTTGATGAACAGGCCTGAGGGAGCCTCGGGCTGGTAGGTGTAGAATATCGTCTTGTGGATGTATCCGCGATCGACCTCGGGAATTTCCATCTGGTCGTACCAAAAGCGGGGCGGCAGGAGCAGGTTGAACGCGTCGATCTCTCCGAGCTTGAACATCTCGAACGCCTTGTCGCGATCCCGTACGAGCTGGAGAAGGACCCGATCGGGGTTGTAACGGTTCGCCATGAATCGCTGGTCGTTCGCCCACCAGTCACTGATTCGCGTCAATGTGATGGCTCGTCCTTCCTCCATGCCGTCCGGCAGGAGCGTGTAGGGGCCGGTCGTGGGCTCGACCAGCCATTGGTAGCGCTGGGGAAAGTCGGGACCGAAATCCGCATAATGGTGCTCGGGGATCGCCCGCAGGGCAGCGCGTTCGACGGGATCGGGCTTCGATTCACGGAGACGAATGGCAATCGTGTGGTCGTCGAACTTCGTGATGCTTTCGTACTCCTCCGTGTACCAGTTGTTGTACCACGGCGCCTGGATCCATTCGGAACGGAAGAAGTAGAACATAAACATGAAGTCGTCCGCATTCACGGGGACTCCGTCCGACCAGCGTGCGGCCGGATTCAGGCGAAAATAAACCGTCTGTCGGTCAGGCGCGACCGCCCAGGAGCTGGCGAGCTCGGGAAAATAGCCGTCGGCATTCGGGTGCCGGCGCACCAGGGCGAGTTCGTTGTCATCGAGCAGGTAGGTGCGGAACGAACTGTTGGAGTCGGGACCCACCGTGCGGGTCGTCGGCGGCCAGGACTCGATCGCGCTGTAGTACGTCCCTCCACGCTTGGCGGCCGGATCGGAAAAGACGGGGAGGTTCGATCCGTCTTCCCAGACAAGATCGGACGGTACATCCGCTGCTGTCCTGAAGATGAAGAAGTCGGGATTCTCACGGTAGTAGGCGAGGGCGCCTGCGTTTGGTGCGCTGCGCTCCTTGGTGCCTGACAGGTAGGCTCCGTTGGACGACGTGGACGGAGTGCTCCGGCTGCATCCCACGATCACGAGTGCGCAAAGCGGAAGGAGTGTGGTAATCAGGGATGTCTTCATCGGTAGAGGGTGAACTTCTTGGGGTCGAATGCCTCGCGGACGGCCTCGCCGACGAAGGTGACGAGGATCAGTACGGTAACAAGCGCGCCGAAGGCGGAGGCAACTATCCACGGAGCGTTGAGGTTTTGGGTTCCCTGACGCAGCAGTTCGCCCCAACTCGGAGTCGGGGGAGGTATGCCGAATCCCAGGAAGTCCAAGGATGTCAGGATCTCCACGGCCCCCGCGACTGTGAAGGGGATGAACGTCACGATCGTCGACAGCGCGTTGGGGAGAATGTGGTGAAAGATGATGCGGCCCGGGCCTGCGCCCAGAGTCTGTGCGGCGGCGACGTACTCGCGGGCCTTCTCCTTGTACGAGGCGGTGCGCATGTAATACGTCATGCTCATCCAGGAAAAGGCGACAAAGATGGCGATCAGCACGGGTATGGTTGGACGCATGACCGACGCCACGATGATCACCACGAGCAGGAAGGGCATGTTGGACCAGATTTCGATGAGGCGTTGGACCAGAAGGTCAAAAACGCCGCCAAAGTAACCCATCACGCATCCGAGGGCAATGCCCACGACGTAAGTGCCGATCAGGAAAACGCTCGCGACCATGAGGGCGACGCGAAATCCGTAGAACAACCGCGCGAGGATATCGCGTCCGATCGTGTCGGTGCCGAGGTAATGCCCCGCCTCAAGGCTCGGGGCACGCGCCGGCACGGCTCCCGGGGGCACGTCGATCTCATACGGATTGTATGGCACCGGGGGCATCAGGACGAAATTGCCGGAGTCGGCTTCTCGAAACCGCCGTTGCAGGTCGCGGTAATCGGTCTCGTAGCTGTACGTCAGTCCGAACGTGGTGCCGGGTATCACGGCCCCGTATGTCGGAAAATACCACTGACCTTCGTGCCGGACGACCAGCGCGCGGCTGTTCACGAGCAGTTCGCCGGCCAGCGCCAGGAAACCGAGCGTCGCAAGGACGAGGAAGGACCAGTAACCCCGCCGAATCTGGCGGAAACGCTTGAGCTTTCGGACGGTCAGCGGGTTCAGGTGCACGTCAACGGAATCGGATGCGGGGATCCACGAATGCGACGATGATGTCGGACAGGATATTCCCGATCAGCAGCAGAAGGGCGCCAATCAGCAGCAGTCCCATCATCACCGGGTAGTCACGATCGAGTGTCGCCGAGAAGCTTAGCAGCCCGAATCCGTCGATATCGAAGATCGTTTCGACCAGGATAGACCCGCCCACGAGCAGCGTGATGCTCTGCCCGAGCGTCGTTGCCACGGGAATCAGGGAATTTCGGAGCGCGTGCCTGAAGACCGCCCGGTTGAAGCTCACGCCCTTGGCCACCGCCGTGCGCATGTAGTCCGCAGCCAGGTTGTCCAGCAGCTGGTTCTTCACCAGCATCGTGGTGACCGCAAATGCGCCGATCAGGTAGCAGGTGAGGGGGAGAATCCCATGGTGAATCAGGTCCAGGACCTTTTCGTGAAACGGCATGAAATCGAATTCCCGGCTTACGAATCCGCCCATTGGGAACCATCGCATTCGGGCGGCGAAGAACACGAGCAGGAGGCTGCCCAGCGCGTAACCCGGGATCGAGTAGCCGGCGAAGATCAGTCCCGACGTGGCGTTATCAACGACGGTGCGGTGCCGGATGGCCTTCACCACCCCAAGCGGAATGCAAACGGCGTACACGATGCACAATGTGGTGATGCCATAGGTCGCCGACACCGGGATCCGCTGCATGATCATGTCGAGCACCGGTCGCTGGTAGCGTGTGGAACTGCCGAGGTCGCCCTGGACGACGCGGCCGAGCCAGCGGAAGTAGGCCTGAAGCGGCGGCAGGTCGAAGCCGTAGTAAGCGCGGAGCTGGTCGAGCTGTGCCTCTGAAAGTTGGGTGCTGGAGCCCACGTCGCGCGTGGTCCGCTGGCCTCCGGCCTCGCCCATCTGGGCTGCCATGATCGCCCGTTCCAGGGGACCTCCCGGAACGATCCTCGTTATCATGAAAACGATGAGCGTGATGCCGAGGAGGGTCGGGGGAATCAGTAGAAAGCGCCGGAGAAAGTAATCGCGCATAGCGTGTTTACCTGGGTCCTGTCGTCCGGACATGCAACCCGATGGGGGAGATGAGGCAAGCCCACCCGGACGATAAGTGGGCTGTCAGGAAACATTTCGACCATCGACAGCAAGCGCAGTCGATACGATGCTGCGCCTCGAGGCGCCCACCGGAATGAAGAGCATCAGGTTCAAGTTCGCATTCCTGGCGGCGGCGTGGTCCGCCTCGGTCCTGATCCTCTCGTGCTGCTCGGCGCTCGATCTGCGTCCAGCCGAATCGGGCATGAGCCCGATGCCGATTCTGGTCGAGGAAGACGCCTGGGCGCGGGCTGAACGCATAGCGTCGGAGGTGCCGGGAGGAGAGGTGTTTGTCGGTCATGGCGAGGGCATGATACCGCTTTATCCAAACGGAACGATCCTGGTGCTGCAGCCGCTCGAGTGGGAGAGTATCAGGGCCGGGATGACAGTGGTAGTGGTAGTGAACTCCGCGTTCCCGATGATCACTGCTTCCGGGGTGACAGTTGAAATGACAGCGAACGGCCGCTGGGTGCTCCAGGGGTTGGCCAACTCGGTGCCGTTCCAGGTCACCCTGGGCCCGGAGAACTATGTCGGCACCGTAGTCGCAGCCCTCGAGGACCCCGCGATATCGCAGATCCCCTTCAACCGGGAGGCTCTCGCGTCATCGACGGCCTTTTGTACGATTCGGTGTCACATCGGGGGCGAGACTCACCCGCTTGTGGTGCCGCAGGGACTCCTGCCAGATGTATTTCGATCCGATGGGTTGGCTGCGGATTATCGGGACCGGCGTGGAGATACCGGGCGTGCCATCCGCAGTTTCGCGTCGCGGAACGAAGGATGGTGGACCCGATCAGGTTCGAACTGACGACCTCCTCAATGCCATTGAGGCGCTCTTCCAACTGAGCTACGGGCCCAACGTCTTACGGAAGGGTGGAAAATCGGTCTCAGCCGCCTGAACGCAAGGATGAATTCAGAGGGCGGCCTATCTCCAAGACGCCGTACCACTTTCCGAAATGTGATTGCTTCCGGTTGGGGTCAGGCAGATAAGAGCCGCCTCAGACCATGACCCTCGGCAGGACGCTTCGTCTGGTGTTGCTTGCCTCGATCGCCATCGCAAATGGCGCGCAGGGTGCTGAGCCGTCCGTACAGGCAACCGCCGTTCGCGTGTCGGGTGGCACGACCTCCGTCCGTATGGTCAACAATGCCACCGGGTCCTCGGCATGGATTAATGTCGGCCAGACTTTCGGCGGGTATGTGATCGCGTCCTTTGAAGCGGCCTCGAACACCGTGGTCCTTTCCCGAGACGGCACGAACATGCGGCTGCAGCTTCGATCGCCACGGGTGCAGAATTCCCGTGGTCAGACCCCGTCCGCGCCCCAGCAGGATCCGGCTGGCGTAGCAGCCCGCGGTGAAGGTCCGATGCCTGCACCCGAGGCTCCTACGGCGTCGGACACTCCTGCGCCGCCGGCACAGTAGGTTCGGTAGACCGCAGCAGTTCTGCGTCAGAGCGTCAGCCTACTGGCGCGGCTGCTCTCCGAGATACTCCTCGGCCGCCCGTGAAATCAGCGCCATGCGCGCGGCGTGTTCCCGCCAATAGGCTTCCTCGACTTCCCGGCGCCGGACCGAGCGGTATTCGAGTTCGCCCACCACCAGGATGAAGCTGAACAGCACGGCAAGCAGGTAGAGCCCGAAGTAGAGGGCCAGGGCAATGCCGCCGAGTGCGAGCACCTTGGCAACCGTGGCGGCCCAGAACGTCGCGCGGACGTAGCGCAGGCGCGTCGCAAGCAGCGCCCGAAGCAGCCGGCCACCGTCCATCGGGAAAACCGGCAGCAGGTTGAAGCAGCCCATCACAAGGTTGGCGAACAGGACCTGCTCCAGGAAACCCGGCACGGACAAGAGGGATTCGGCCGATTCCCAGTCGACCGGCTGCGTCGGGACCAGCCAGAGCAGGCCAGCGATCACGAAATTCACCAGGGGTCCGGCGATCGTGATGACGAACTCCCGCGATGGCTCGCGCGGGATCGTCTCGAACTCCGCCATGCCGCCGATCGGCAGGAGTCGTATCCGGGGCACGCGGATGCCGAAGCGTCGTGCCGCGAGGGTGTGCCCGAGCTCGTGCAGCAGCACGCAGAAGAAGAACGCAAGCAACACGCAGATGCTCCAGACCATGCCGCGTCCCCCGGCGAGATCCCATCCCCACCAGCCAATGTAGGCCACGAGCAGGGCGAAGGTGAAATGCACCAAAATCTCGATGCCGAACACCTTTCCGAGCCTGAGCGACCACCGGAGCATGTCCCAAGGGAACGGCCGGTCTGCCAAACCGCCAGCCGGATGTGGCCTGCTGGCAGTCTGGAGGCTGGACGCCGTGCGGCGCGCACCCGTAAATGCGCGCCATGCCAGAGTCCTCGTCACAGTCCCCCAGGATCCTCGTCATCGATGATGACAAGGAGATCCGCTATTCCCTGGGTCGCGTGCTCTCCTCCCGCGCCTTCAAGATCCTGGAGGCCGCGAGCGGCGAGGCGGGAATCGCGCAGGTCAAGAAGGACCCGCCGAACCTGGTGTTCCTCGACATCCGGATGGGAGGAGGCATGGGCGGCATCGAGACCCTTCAGCACCTGCGCTCGGCGAGCCCGAAGCTGCCGGTGGTGCTGATGACCGCGTTCGGCACGGCGCAGACGGCCATCGAGGCGATGAAGTACGGGGCGTTCGACTACATCATGAAGCCCTTCGATCCGGACAAGGCGATCGCCATCGCCGCGAAGGCGCTGAAGGCCAGCGCCGACCTGCGCGCCGTCACGGATCTCCGGCCGACCATCAACACCGAGGACTACAAGGAGGGCATCGTCGGATCATCGTCCGTGATGCAGGATGTCTTCAAGGTGATCGGCCAGGTGACCGCCAGCGACGTGACCGTGATGATCACCGGCGAGAGCGGCACCGGCAAGGAACTGGTCGCCCGGTCGATCTGGAAGCACAGCCACCGGGCGAACAAGCCCTTCATCGCGGTCAACTGTGCGGCGATTCCCGACAACCTGATCGAGAGCGAACTTTTTGGACACGAGAAGGGATCCTTCACGGGCGCGACGGGCCAGCGGCTCGGCAAGTTCGAGCTGTGCGACGGCGGCACGATCTTCCTCGACGAGATAGGCGACATGGCGCTCGCGACGCAGACAAAGATCCTGCGCGTGCTGCAGGCCGGCGAGATCCAGCGCGTCGGCGGCACCGAGACCATCCGGGTCGACGTGCGCATCCTCGCGGCCACGAACAAGGACCTCGAGGCTATGGTACAGGCAAAGACCTTTCGCGAGGACCTTTACTACCGCCTGAACGTAGTGCGGATCCGCATGCCGCCCCTCAGGGAAAGGCAGGACGACATACCGGCGATCGTGGAATTCTGCCTCCAGACCCTCGTGCGCCAGAAAAAGGCGCGGGTCGGCAAGGTTTCCCCGGAAGCCATGCAGCTGCTGCGCCGGCACCGCTGGCCCGGCAACGTGCGGGAACTCGAGAATGTCGTGTATCGAAGCGCGGTCATCGCGCAGGGGGATGCGATCCTCGTGAACGACCTTCCGGAAGACATCCGGCACGGCGAATTGCCGGCCGAGCCCGTTGCCGGTGCAGGTTCAGGACCGGGCGGCGGCGATGTGCTGGATGCCGTCTACGAGCAGCTCGCCGCCGGAGATGAACCGATCCTTCCGAGACTCGAGCGCGCGATGATCGAGCGTGCCCTCGCGGCCGAAGGCAACGATCCGGCGCGCGCCGCAAGGCGCCTCGGCATCACGAAGGCTGCGCTTCTCAAGAAGCAGAAGGTCGCCTGAGTTCCGTCGTTCAGCCGCCTGCGTAGCCGCGCGGGTGCGACGAGTGCCACTTCCAGGCCGTGGCCACGATCGAGTCGATGTCCTTGAATCGCGGCTTCCAGCCCAACTCCGCCGTGGCCAGCGAGGCGTCGGCGTACAGGGCTGGCGGATCGCCTTCTCGTCGACCGGTCTCGACCACGGGGATTTTCTTGCCCGTCGCCTTCTCGACCGCGCGGATTACCTCGCGGTTCGAGGTGGCACGGCCGGTGCCGAGATTGTAGAAGTACTGCCCTCCGGGTGACTCGAGACGATCGAAAATGGCCATGTGCGCGCGGCTCAGGTCGTCGACATGCACGTAGTCGCGCAGGCACGTGCCGTCGGGGGTGGGATAGTCGGTGCCGAAGAGCTGCAGGGCCGGACCACTTCCTGTCGCGGCGGCGATCGCCAGGGGAATCAGGTGGGTCTCCGGATCGTGGTCCTCTCCTATCGAGCCGTCCTCGGCAGCACCGGCTGCGTTGAAGTACCGGAACGCAGCGAAGCTCAGGCCATGTGCGTGGGAAAGCGCGACGAGCGCGCGCTCCACGTCGAGCTTCGTCTGGCCGTAGGGATTGATTGGCGCCTGGGGGGTCGCCTCGTCGATCGGCAGCTTCGCGGGAACGCCGAATGTGGCGCAGGTCGACGAGAACACGAATCTGCGCACACCCGCCTTGAGCATGCCCTGCAACAGGCGAAAGGTGGCCGCGCAGTTGTTCGCGTAGTACTTCATCGGATCCTTCACCGATTCGCCGACATAGCAGAACGCGGCAAAATGCATGACCAGGTCGATCCGCTCGTGGGACAGCATCTCGGTCACGAGGGCGGTGTCTCCGATGTCAGCGTCGTACACGGGCACCTCGCGGGGGAGGGCGGCCCGGTGGCCGTGGCAGAAGTTGTCGAGCACCACGGGCCGGTGGCCGGCCGCGATCAGCTGGCGCACGCAATGGCTTCCGATGTAGCCGGCTCCCCCGGCGACCAGGACGTTCATGGACAGCCATGTACTCCGACTTTCGCGGCCATGGCTAGTCCGGATGTTTCATCCGCCGGTTCGCCGTCATGGATACCGAGCCCGAAACCATGATCCGGATTGGCGGCAGCCTGTGCCTGCAGTCCGCTCCGAAAGCAAGTGGAACGCGGAATCGCTTCCGCGATAATCCGATCGAATCTGCGGATGAATCTGAACCGACCGCTTCCCCTGTGTTTGGAGGGCGAACGGATTTCAGCAACAGGTTGCTTTTTCCGCAGATGAACGCCGATTGGCGCAGATCCCCGATCCTTATCCCTTGTGGAGAACCGGGCGAGCGTTTCGGCGATGCCAACCGCGGGATTGTCAGTTCGAATCAGTGCCGATCAGTGAGGATCAGTGGTTAATGTTCGAGCCGGTCGCCGCCTTTGTGTGCTTTGTGGCCTTTGTGGGAAATGGTCCGGTCGCTGCGGCACAATTTCGTGGACGCGGGGGGGATTCGGAGTACCGATTGTCGGCTCACCGTCCATGAAGTCCACGCGCATCGTCATCACCGGAGTCGGTCTGACCTCACCGAACGGGAACACCTTGGGCGAATTCCGAGCGAACCTGCTTTCGGGGGTGTCGGGGGTAGAGCGGCTCGAGGTGCGCCACATGGGCACCCTGCTTGCGGGAGTCTGCAACTACGATGCGTTGAAGTACCAGAAGCGGAAGGAAGTGCGCGTCGGCACGAGGGCGGGTTCCATCTCCATCTATTGTGCGCGCGAGGCGCTGGCCGATGCCGGCCTGTCGGCCGAGGGGGTTGCGAACGGGAGGACCGGCATCTACATCGGCTGTACCGAGCACGGAAACGTCGAGACCGAGAACGAGATCCACTCGATCTCGAAGTTCGGGTACGACACGCGCTACTGGTCGCACTACCACAATCCGAGGACGGTCGCGAACAACCCGGCGGGCGAAGCCTCGCTGAACCTGGGAGTGACCGGGCCCGCCTACACGATCGGCGCCGCCTGCGCGGCGGGTAACCTAGGCCTGATCCATGCGGCCCAGATGCTCCGGCTTGGGGAAGTCGACCTCGCGATCGCGGGCGGCGTGAGCGAGAGCATCCACACCTTCGGAATCTTCGCGGGCTTCAAGTCGCAGAACGCGCTGGCGACACACGTGGATCCGGCCAAGGCGTCGCGGCCCTTCGACCTAGCGCGCAACGGCATCGTCGTCTCGGAGGGCGGCTGCCTCTACACGGTGGAGCGGCTCGAGGATGCCCGCGCCCGCGGTGCGCGCATCTATGCCGAGATCGCCGGCTACTGCGTGAATTCCGACGCCAGCGACTACGTGCTGCCGAATCCCACCCGCCAGGCGGAATGCGTGCGGCAGTCGATCGTCCACGCCGGGCTGGAGCCGCGCGATATCCACCTCGTGAACACCCATGCGACCGCGACGCCGCTGGGCGACATCCAGGAGTGCGAGGCTCTGCGTTCGGTCTTCGGCGAGGGCTGCCCGGACACCTGGGTAAACAACACCAAGAGTTTCATCGGGCATTGCATGGGCGCGGCCGGCGCGCTCGAGCTTGCCGGGAACCTCCCGACGTTCGAGGACCCGGTGGTGCACCCGACGATCAACGTCGACGATCTCGATCCCCAGTGCGCCCTCCCGAACCTGGTGCTAAATCAGCCCAGGCGGGTTGCGAAGGTCGACACCATCCTCAACAATTCCTTCGGCATGCTCGGCATAAATTCCGCGTTGATTGTTCGGCGGTTTGCACCGTAATGCGGCCCTCTGATACCCGGACCATGACCAAAGACGAATGCAAGCAGATCGTACTCGGCATCATCGCCGACATTGCTCCAGACGAGGATCTCAGCGCGGTGAAGCCGGATGTGCGCCTGCGTGACCAGCTCGAGCTCGATAGCATGGACTTCCTCGACATCGTCATGGAGTTGCGCAAGCGGCACGGGATCGAGGTTCCTGAAAAGGATTACCTCCAGCTCGCTTCGCTCGACAGCAGCGCGGAGTACCTGACCCCGAAGTTCAACGCCCTCGCAGCGAAGGGTTGAACGACGATCCCCGGCCCTGGCCGGGGACTGCTGTTTGGGAGGGGTAGTATTACCGGACCGACACGATTTCGGCCTTGCGCTTGCATTTTTAGTTAGCCTCCTAACTATAAGCCTCCTTATTCTGCGCGCCCAATGCCCCACCTGATGCTCAAGGACCTGCCCCGTTACGAATGCCTGCTCGAGGCGGCGAGAGAGTTCCCGGACATGGATCCTTCGGCGTGCGAGGTTTTCCTGAATCTGCTGCGGACCGCGGACGACGTTTTCGACGTGATTGAGGCCAATTTCTCGAACCATCGTCTGTCGCAGGGGCGATTCGGCGTGCTGATGCTGCTCTGGCGACCGGCGGCCAAGTCCGGAAGCGACGGAGATTGCGCCTGCAACGCGCCCCGCACCCCGGCGGACCTCGCGGATGCAGCCGGCGTCACGCGCGCGACGATGACTGGCCTTATCGACACGCTCGAGCGCGACGGGCTCGTGAAGCGAGGGGTCGACCCGGCGGACCGACGCATGCAGCAGGTTTCGCTGACTCCCAAGGGCAATGAAGTCCTTCGGGCGATGCTGCCCAGTCATTTCCAGATCATGTCCTCCGTCATGGCCTCCCTGAAGGAGAACGAGCGGGACGCGCTCGTGAAGCTGCTGACGAAAATTTCCTCGCAGGTATCCCGCCAGAAAGCGGAAACCGCTGATTCCCGTGCTGGTGCGGATGCTCCCACCCGTGCAGGGCAGTGAGGCTCTATTCCCGGATTCCCCGCCAAAGATACTTTCCTTATGACCAAGAAGATTGTCCTTTCCGTCATCGCCGTCGTGCTCGTCGTCGGCTTCCTTGCAGGCACGAAGCTCAGCCAGTTCCAGACCATGGGTGCGGCATACGCGGCCATGGTGGTTCCGCCCCAGGTCGTCACGTCCGCGACCGTGACCGAGCAGACATGGGAGGAATCCTTCAGGCTCACGGGCACGCTAGTCGCCGTGCAGGGGCTCACGGTTGCGGCGGAGCTTCCCGGCAAGGTATTGCGTATTCTTTTCGAGCCGGGAGCCGCCGTGCAGTCCGGCGACATCCTCGTGCAGCTCGACATATCGACGGAAGAAGCGCAGCTGCGTGCCGCGGAATCGGCGGCGCAGCTGGCGCAGGCTGAACTGACCCGTGCCCGCGACCTCCTCGCCACCGGAACGATCGCGCGCTCGGAGTTCGATGCGAACGAGGCGCGCTACCAGCAGGCGGTGGCGCAGGCGGACGGCATTCGTGCGGTCATCGCCAAGAAGACGATCCGCGCCCCGTTCTCGGGCCGGGTCGGACTGCGGCAGGTGAATCTCGGTCAGGTGCTCCGTGACGGCGACCCGATCACGAGCCTGCAGACCCTCGACCCGATCTACGTCAATTTCTCGATGCCGCAGCAGCGCCTGGGTCAGCTTGTTTCGGGCACCCGGGTCCGCGTGACGACAGATGCCGCCCCGGGCGCGGTCTTCGAGGGCACCGTCGGGGCGGTCGATCCTGAGCTCGATCCGGTCACCCGCACTGTGCGCGTGCAGGCGACGCTCTCGAATCCCGATGGACGCCTGCGTCCCGGCATGTATGCCAATGTAGACGTGGTGCTCCCGGGCGGGCAGCGGGTGCTCGCCATTCCGAGCACCGCGGTGCTCTTTGCGCCCTATGGCGACTCGGTCTTCGTGATCGAAACGGCGGCGAGCGAGTCGACCGGCCAGCCGCAGCAGACCGCCCGCCAGCAGTTCATCCGCCTCGGGAGTGCGCGTGGCGATTTTGTCCAGGTCGTCTCGGGACTCGGGGCCGGGGACACGGTCGTCTCCACCGGCGCGTTCAAGCTCGCGCCGGGAATGCCGGTGACGATCGACAACACGCTCGCGCCGGAAAACCGGCTCGCGCCGAATCCGGGCAACGAGTGAACCGCGCCGCACTTCCCGAGAAGCCATGAAGGCATTCACAGACATTTTCATCCGGCGGCCGGTCCTCGCGATCGTCGTCAACCTCATCATCGTGATCGCGGGCGTGCAGGCCTGGCGTTCCCTCAACGTGAGGCAGTACCCGAGGAGCGAGAACTCGGCCGTCACAATCTCGACCGCTTACATCGGGGCCAGCGCGGAGCTTGTCCGCGGGTTCGTCACCAGCCCGATCGAGCGCGCGATCGCCTCTGTCGACGGCATCGACTACATCGAGTCGAAGAGCCTGCAGGGGTTCTCGCTCGTCAGCGCACGCCTCAAGCTGAACTTCGACACGACGAAGGCACTGACGGAGATCAGCGCGAAGGTGAACCAGGTGAGGAACGAGCTGCCGCCCGAGGCCGAGCTTCCCGCGATCAGCATCGAGTCCGCGGATTCGCAGTTCGCCTCCGCCTACCTGAGCTTCTCCTCGGACATTCTCTCGCAGAGCGAGATCACGGACTACCTGGTGCGCATCGTCCAGCCGCGCCTCGCGGCCGTCACGGGCGTGCAGCGGGCGGACATCTTCGGCGCCCGCACGTTTGCGATGCGTGTCTGGCTCAAGCCGGACCGCATGGCCGCGCTGAACATCAGCCCCTCCCAGGTGCGCCAGGCGCTCGCGGCCAACAACTACCTTTCCGCCGTCGGCACCACCCGGGGCACCTACACGCAGGTGAACCTGACGGCTAACACCGACCTGAAGTCCGTGGAGGAGTTCAGGCGGCTGCCCGTGCTGCAGCAGAACGACACCGTCGTGCGTCTCGAGGATATCGCGGACGTGCAGATGGGGGCCGAGGATTACGACACCGAGGTCCGCTTTTCGGGGAAGACCGCGGTGTTCATGGCGATCTACCCGCTGCCGAACGCCAACACGATCGATGTCGTGCAGCGCGTCAGGGCCGAGCTGGAAGCGGTGCAACGCGACCTCCCGACCGGGCTCGACGCCACGGTCGGATACGACGCCTCCGAGTACATCAGCAATGCGATCAACGAGGTGGTGAAGACGCTCATCGAGACGCTGCTCATCGTCGTCATCATCATCTATCTGTTCCTCGGCTCCTTTCGCTCGGTGCTGGTCCCGGTCATGGCGATCCCGGTTTCCCTCATCGGCGGCGTGTTCCTGATGCAGGCCTTCGGGTTCACGCTGAACCTCCTGACGCTGCTTGCGATCGTGCTCTCGGTCGGGCTCGTCGTCGACGACGCAATCGTGATGGTGGAGAATGTGGAGCGGCACCTTCGCGAGGGCCGCACTCCGTTCGACGCGGCGATGTTGGGAGCGCGTGAGCTGATCGGACCCGTGATCGCGATGACCTTCACGCTTGCGGCCGTGTACGCTCCCATCGGGCTGCAGGGGGGGCTCACTGGCGCGCTCTTCCGGGAGTTCGCTCTCACGCTTGCGGGCGCGGTGACCATCTCCGGGATCGTTGCGCTGACCTTGTCGCCCATGATGTCGGCCAAGCTGCTGCGCAGCGCGGCTGACGAGGAAAAGGGCTTCACGGGGTGGGTGAACCACCGGTTCGACCGGTTGCGCGAGACCTACGGGCGCCTGGTTGCCAGCACGTTGCGCGCGCGGCCGGGCGTGTACCTCGTCTGGGGGACGCTGTCCCTGCTCACGATGCCCATGTACATGTTCTCGCCCAAGGAACTCGCGCCCGCAGAGGACCAGAGCGTGATCTTCGGCATCATCAATGCCGCCTCGAACGCCTCGGCCGGCCAGAAGCGCCACTTCGGCCTCGCGATCGAGGACGCCTTCCTCTCGACCCCCGACGTCGAGCTGTCCTTCCAGATCCTGTTCCCTGCGTCCTTCGGCGCGGGGCTCGGCGCGGACGGATTCGCGGGAATGGTCGTAAAGCCGTGGGAGCAGCGTGACCGCACGGTTGCCGAGATTTTCCCGGAGGTGCAGGCAAAGCTCTCGGACGTCCCCGGCGTGCAGATCTTTGCCGCCACGCCACCCGCCCTGCCCGGCGGCAGCAACTTCCCGGTCGAGTTCGTGATCGCATCGACTGCGGAGTCGAGCCAGCTGCTCTCCTTTGCGGAGCAGATCTCGGCCCGCGCCGCCCAGAGCGGGCTCTTTTTCTTCCCGCCGCAGATCGACCTCAAGTACGACCAGCCGCAATCCCAGGTGGTTATCGACCGGGAGAAGGTCGCGGCACTCGGGCTCGACCTCTCGACGGTCGGCTTCGACCTCGCGTCGGCCCTCGGCGGCAACTTCGTCAACCGTTTCAACATCGATGGACGCAGCTACAAGGTGATTCCGCAGATCGAGAGAACCGAGCGGCTAAATCCGGAGCAGCTGGGTGACATCTACATCTCCGGACCCGATCGCCAGCTCATCCCCCTGAGCGCGATCGCGACCATCGAGAACCGGACGGTCCCTCGTTCCCTGAACCGCTTCCAGCAGCTCAATGCCGTGAAGATATCCGGCGCATCGGGCGTGCCGCTCGACCAGGCGCTCGCATTCCTTGAGAATGTCGCGGACGAGATCCTGCCCGCGGGCTACGTCATCGACTACACGGGCGAGTCGCGCCAGCTGCGAACCGAGGGCAACAAGTTCCTTCCGGCGCTCGGCCTGGCCATCGTGCTCATCTTCCTCGCGCTGGCGGTCCAGTTCAATTCGTTCCGCGATCCGCTCGTGATCCTGTTTGGATCCGTGCCGCTCGCGATGTTCGGCGCATTGACGTTCACGTTCCTGAAAATGCCCGATCCGAGCACGCCGTTCTGGACGGCGGGTTGGACCACGACGATGAACATCTACGCACAGGTCGGGCTCGTGACGCTCGTGGGCCTCGTCGCAAAGAACGGCATCCTGATCGTGGAGTTCGCCAACAAGCTCCAGGAGGCGGGAAGAACCAAGATTGAGGCGGTGCAGGAAGCGGCAATGACCCGCCTGCGTCCGGTCCTCATGACGAGCGTGGCCACGATCGCCGGTCATTTCCCGCTCGTGCTCGTCACGGGTGCGGGCGCCGAGGCCCGCAACTCGATCGGACTCGTCCTCGTGGGCGGCATGACGATCGGAACGCTGTTCACGCTGTTCGTGCTTCCCTCGATCTATATCCTTCTGGCCCGCGATCACTCCCTTCACCGGGTGCCCGCGACCGAGGCCACGGTTCCCGCGATCTCCGAAGCAGGCGTCGTGCCGGCAAAATAATCCAGCCATGAATCGAATCCCGCGCATCTCATCCCTACGCTTCCTCCCGGCCGCGGTACTCGGGCTGCTCGCCCTCGCATCGGAATCACTGGTGCCCGCACGCGCCGCGGAGGTTCCCGTTGAAATTCCGGCCCAGCTCGACCTTCGGACAGCCATCGGCTTCGCCCTCGACAACAATTTTGCGATCCGGCAGGCGCGGGAGCGGATTCGCCAGCAGGAAGGCGTCGTTCTGGAGGTGCGCTCAAGGCAGATCCCGAACGTCACCGCCACGGGATCCTACCAGCGCAACTCCACCCAGCTCTCGCCCGCCTTTCCTCCACTCGACAGCGCCTGGACGCTCGATGTCACCGCTTCCCAGGTCCTTTTCTCCGGCGGCGGGGTCCGCGCCGCGGCGCGCGGGGCGGAGCGGGGAAGGGAGGCGGCGGTCCTCGACCTTCGCGCGACGATTAACGACGCGTTGCTCGAGGTGCGGACGGGATTCTTCTCGGTGCTGCTGGCCCGCGAGCAGGTGGCCGTGCAGGAGCAGAACCTGGCACTGCTCGAGGAGCAGCTTCGCAACGTGAACGACCGGTTCCAGGCGGGCACGGTTTCCGCGTTCGAGCCCCTGCGGGCCTCGGTGGCGGTAGCCAACGCGCGCGTACCGCTCGTGACGGCGCGCAATGAACTGCGCCTCGCGATCGAGAGGCTTCGCTTCTCGCTCGGTTACACAAACACGACTCCCGAGAACCTGCGCACGACTCCGGATTTCCTCGGTGCGCTCGAATACGTTCCTGCGACCTACACCCTGGAAACCGCGATCACGGCGGCCCAGACGAACCGGCCCGACCTGGCCCGGCTGGCCAGCCTCGTCGCCGCGCAGGAGGAGACGCTGACCGCCTCCCGTGCCTCGCGCTTTCCCTCGCTGGCTCTCGTCGGCGGCTGGCAGCTTCGGAACGGAGCGACGACGGACTTCGGCGATTCCAGGGACGGCGCGTTCATTGGGCTCCGCTCGGAATGGGACCTGTTCGACGGGCGGGCCACGACGGGCCAGATAGCGCAGGCCCGCTCGGCACTCGAGCAGCTGCGCCTCCAGCTCACCGAGGCACGGCTTGCGGCTGAGGTCGAGGTGCGCTCGGCGTTCTCCTCCTACGAGGTGGCCTCCGAACTTGCTGAAGCATCCTCCCAGGTCGTGAACCAGGCAGAGGAGGCGCTGCGACTGGCGATCGCGCGATTCGACGCGGGTACCGCGACCCAGCTGGACTCATTGCAGGCGCAGGTCGACCTGACGACGGCGCGGACGAACCTCGTGCGCGCCAATTACGACTACAACGTGGCGGTTGCCCGGCTCAGAAAGGCGACCGGCCTCACGGACCCCTTTTACCTGGAATGAAGATCCCCCCGGCCAGTGGGGCGGTGATGCCCCTCGGCCGGTTTTGTTGAATGGCAGCGGCATTAGGCAGTCTTCCCCCATAGATCACCCATGAAGCGCCTCGGACGGACCGCGATTGCAGGCGGCGTGCTCGCCGCGGCACTGCTCGCTGCCGGCCTATTGGTCTCTACGTCCCCGGTGCAGACTTGGCTCGTGCGCCGTGCCCTGCCCGACACACCCGGTGCAGACCTGAGCGTCGGGCGTGTCGACATTGGATTTGGACGGGTGCGGCTGGAGGAACTGAGGCTGGCTGGTCCGGAGGGTCCGGTGATCACCTTCCCTGAGATCGAGCTTTCGCTGCCGGTTCTCCGGCTGCTCTCGGGACGCGTTTCACTCGTTCATGTCGAGGCTCACGGCTGGACCGCGGACTTCACCCGATTGCCGGGTTCGCCGAACGTGTCGGGCGGAGAGCCTGCGCTGGTGGCACTGATTCCGGGCCTGCTTTCGAGTCTCGAGCTTCCTGCCGACCTTTCGGTCGAAACCGTGGACCTGCGCGGTACCCTGGTGCTTCCTGCCGCGCAGGGAATGCCCCCGGCACGTGCAACGGTCAACGTCACGGGCGGCGGCATGGGAGCGGGAAGGCGTGGATCCTATCAGGTGCAGGCGGAGACGGTCCTGCCTCCGGGAATGGCTGTGGAATCACTGACGGCGACCGGCGAACTTGGGCTCGCCATGGACTCGGGGCGGCGATTCTCGGCCATCGAGATCTCGGCGGACCTGGATGCCAGCGGCAGATCGCTGCCTGCGGCTGCAAGCCTTTCGGTGGAGGCAGGCGCCTCGAGGGCGAATCTAGGGGAGAGCTATTCCCTCGCGGTTCGATCCTCGGGCAGAAGCCTTTTTGCGCTGACTGCTGCGCCGATTCGCGCGGGAGCGGGTGGGGCCGTCAGCCGGGCGGGCACGTGGTCCGTCGACATGCGAGCCGGCGATCTCACTCCGTTCCTGCTCGGCCGGCGCATTCCCGAATTCGAGGTGCGGGGCGGAGGACGTTTTACCTCGAATGGTGCGCTCGGGTTCGACGGCAGTGTCGGCGGTTTCGTCGAAGGGCTCGAACAGCTGTATCCAGGGCTTGCGACCGTTGGGCGGCTCGAGGGCGACGCGCGTTTCGACATCGACCGCGGGGCCTCGGGGTACCGCGTTCGCAGCCTTGGCGTCCGGCTTTCCGCTGGAGCGGCGGAGCTGGGCCTTTCAGCGGTCCAGGAGTTCGGAATCGACCTTGCGAGAGGCGTGCTCGATGTGGGGAACAAGGACGGGGAATTGCTGCGTCTCGAGCTTGGATCCATTCCCGCCGCCTGGACGGGGGCCCTGCTCGGCCCGGTATCCATGGGCGACGGAATCTTCCGCGGCGTGTTCACCATGCGTGCGGGCGACGGAGATATTGCGCTCGCAAGCAACGGCCCGGTATCCCTGACCGGCATCGTGCTGGAATCTGGGGGCCGGCCGCTCCTTTCCCGCTCTGATTTCTCGGGCATTGTGACGGCGAGTGTTTCCGGGCGCGGCTGGCAGGCCGATATTTCCGATGCGACGTTGCGCAGCAGCGGCACGGTCATGATGCGCGGTTCGATGCGAGCCGGAAGGCTCGCGGGACCGGATGAACCTCTTCGGCTGCAGGGTCTCTGGACGGGGGAGCTTTTCTCGCTGGGTGCGCAGCCGTTCGCGGCCGCGGCGATCCGCCTATCTTCTGGAACGGCAAGCGGCGAGTTCCGTGCCGCGTTGGGTGCACGTGATCAGTTTGAAGGGACGATTGGCATCGCGGGGATGGTCGTTGAGGGCGACGGTGCCCGACTGCCCCCGGTCGAGGCGGAATTTCGAATCGATCGCGAGGAGGACGGGAACCTTTCGCTCAACCTGCCTTTCGCGATTGGCTCCGGCGATGCTGCCACGCGCTTTGTGCTGGCGGGCAATGCCGAGCGAGGCTCGGGTGGGTGGGCGCTCGATGTCCGGGTTGACGGGGATCGATTTGCCGTCCCCGACATTCTCCTGTTCCAGCAGCTGTTCCGGCCCGGGCCGACGTCGACTGGAGCGGCAGCGCCATCCGAAACTGCTGCAGTTGCCTTCTGGTCCGGGCTCGGCGGCCGCGTCCAGTTTTCGGCCGACCGGCTCCTGCTCAGCGAGCGACTGGTAATGGGCCAGGTGAGCGCGACCGTGCGCATCGAGCCGGACGCCCTCAGGATCAATGGCCTTGGAACGGGAGCCGATGGGTCGGGCCGATTCTCTGGAGCCGGCAGGCTCTCCTATCGGCCCGGCGAGGACGATGCCTATCAGTTCGCGGGCGAGTTCGAAGTCGAGGAGTTCGAGATGGCGAGCCTGTTTCCCGCGGCGATGCCCGACAGGCCGCCGACGCTGCAGGGCAACCTGTCCGCAAGCGCCCGACTTGGCGCTGCCGGGTCGACGCCCGCGCAGCTTGCCGAACGCATGGCCGTCGAACTCAGTGTGAGAAGCCGGGGAGGCGTCTCGCGCCTTCTCCGTGCCGACGTTTCCGAGCGTCTTCGCAACGCCTCAAGTGCGATCTCGACGGCTGCAGGTATCATCGGGGCGGTTACGAGACAGGACAGGCTTTCCGATTTTGCAAATCGCGGGGCGATTGTCGGCGAGATCGCGGGCCGGCTGGAAGCCATGACCTTCGACCAGCTCAATTTCGTCGCGGTCCGCGGAGCGAACCAGATCCTGGCCATCCGGGATCTCTCGCTCATCGCGCCGGAGTTCCGCATCGACGGAGCGGGTGCGATGAAGGCGGATTTCAGCCAGCCGCTTGCCGGGCAGGAGATGCTGCTCAGCCTTGAACTCGGTGTGAGGGGCGAGCTTGCCGAGCAGATGCGGAAGGTGGGTCTGCTCGATGGGCGACGTGACGACCTCGGCTATTCGAGCTTCATCACGCCGTTCCAGATGTCGGGCACGCTGAATCGGCCCGACTCCTCCCAGTTCGCGCGAGCGCTGCTTCGATCGGTGGGGATCGACTCGCAGTAGCCGCTCCAGATCATGTGGATGCCAGGCCTGGGAGATGCATCTTTGAGATTGGAAATAATTTACAGTTGCAGTGTCCGCCAGATCGGAGTGAGCTTCTCCCGTGCGGGTCACCCCGTCCGCGTATTCTGCGCCATACCTGGGCAGTTCCCTGTTTGTCCTGCTCGGCGCATTGCTTTCGGCGAGTGCAGGATTTGCAGCGGTTCCCCTGGCGGAGAACTACCGTGCGGCGACGCTTGCGGAGGAGCAGGGCAGGTTTGCGGACGCGATCGCGCAGTACACGGATGCGATTCGCGAAAATCCGAACGATGCAATTGCGCATTATCGGCGCGGCCTTGCCTACGAGCGGATTGAGAACCGGGACCGTGCGCTGGAGGATTTCAATTCCGCCATACGATTGAATCCGGAACTTGCGGGCGCCTATCACCACCGCGGCAACATCTATCGTCGACGAAACGTGCTGACGTCGGCGCTGGCGAATTACGATACCGCGCTGCGGCTGATGCCCGATGCGTCCGAGGTGCTCGTCGATCGGGCGGTAGCCCACCGGCGCCGGGGCAGCTTCGCGCTTTCGCTGGCCGACTTAGGCCGGGCTGTTGAACTCGAGCCGGAATCCGCGGAAGCCCATGATGGGCTCGCGTGGCTCGCGGCGGTTTGTCCGGATGCGGCGTTTCGCGACGGCGTCCGGGCGGTGCTGCATGCCCTGCGAGCATGCGAATTGTCCGATTGGGAGAATCCCGACTTCATCTCAACGCTCGCGGCGGCGCACGCGGAAGCGGGCAACTTCGAGGAGGCGGTGCGCTTTCAGCGGCAGTATCTGGAATCCGAACTGAGCGGTTTCCAGAGATCGGCTGCCCGATTCCGCCTGAACCTCTATCTCGACGGTCGACCGTACAGAGCGCTGTTTCCGAGAGGCGGGGCTGGTTTCTGATCCGACTCCCGCGGCGCTGGGGCAGCGCCCGGCTGGACATCTGGTCCCGGTCCCGGTAGGTCCCGTGCTGATGGCTACACTCTACGAGAAGCTGCGCGCGGATATCATCCAGGCCGTCAAGGCACGTGACTCCGCAGTTGCGACTGCCCTGCGAACCGCCGATGCGGCGATCCAGAAAGCCTCGATCGACCGCAACGTTCCCATCGACGATGCGCTGGTGCTGGCAACATTGCGCAAGGCCGTGAAGAACCTGGCGGATGCCAAGGAGGAGTTTGCGAGGGGGGGCCGCGCGGATCTTGTCGCCGCGAACGAGAACGAGATCCGACTGCTCGAGAAATTCCTGCCTCCATCGCTGAATGTCGCTCAGCTTGAGGCCCTTGTGGATTCCGTGATCAAGGAGTTGGGGGTTACTTCACGCAAGGAGATGGGGCGCGTGATCGGGGCGCTCAAGCAGCGTCCGGAGGCGGATCGCATCGATTTCGGTCCGGTCAGCCGTATCGTCGCCTCGCGGCTCGCCGGAGGCGGCCCCCGAGATTACTTCCGGGGGG
>JAYQOU010000017.1:0-31804 GCA_038144975.1 Candidatus Salsuginivita brisbanensis
GGATCCAGTTGCTTTACGGAGCAGCCGCCCAGCTTGGCGGAGTCGGCAGCGTCAGTCGACACGACGGCTGGGTGAGCATTCGCGCCGGATTCCGGGGCGACGAACTTCCTCTGCGGCTTGGACTGACGGCGCCCAAATGGAAGACACGCTGCACCACGACCTTCGGGGCCTACCGGATGATCGCCGTGAAGTCGGAGCATGACGCAGGGAATGAGTCACATACGCCTTCCCCATGAGTGAACTTCGACCGATCGAGATAATCGGAGGCGGACTGGCCGGGCTCTCGATCGGACTCGCCCTCAGGCGGGCGAACGTACCCGTCACCATCATCGAGGCCGGAACCTACCCGAGGCATCGGGTCTGCGGCGAATTCATCACAGGGCTGGATTCCGGCACCATCCGCGCGCTTGGGCTGTCGCCATTCCTCGCCGATGCGCGACGCCACACCGAGGCCGCCTGGTTTCCGGCACCGGGAGATCGACCGATCTGCCAGCGCCTTCCGGCACCGGCACTCGGCATCAGTCGCCACCTCCTCGATCACCGACTCGCAGAAGCTTTCGTTTGCGAGGGCGGCGAATTGAAGGCAAGCTCCCGCGCGACCGACCTCAGCGATCGCCCTGGACTGGTGAATGCGTGCGGACGCCGGCGGGGACCCCCGGCTTGGATCGGCCTCAAGGTACACCTACGGAAGCTCTCACTTCAGGATGACCTGGAACTTCATCTCGGATCCGGAGCCTATCTCGGGCTTTCGGGCATCGAAGATGGCCGGGTTAATGCCTGCGGCCTGTTCCGACACCGTCCGGTTTCCGGGCGCGGGATCGATGTGCTATATGGACACCTCGAGGCGGCTGGCCTCGGCGAACTCGCGAGAAGGATCATGTCGGGGCAACCCGATCTGCACAGTTTCTGCGCGGTCGCGGGACTCCGATTCGGACGAATGCCGGGCCCGGACGGGGGCCTGCAGATCGGCGATGCCCTGGCTATGATCCCGCCATTCACGGGAAATGGAATGGCGATGGCCTTTCAGTCCGCGGCGATCGCACTGGATCCCCTCATTGCCTACGCCAGCGGCAAAGTCGAGTGGAGTGCGATGAAACGCGTGATCCGCAAAGCGCTGCTCCGCCAATTCCGGGTCCGCCTCGGCACGGCACAAACGCTGCATCCATTCCTGCTCCGCGCGGGTCCGCGACGCTGGCTCGGTCACCTGCACCGCGCCGGAATGCTTCCCCTCGACCTGCTCTACGCAGCCGTGCATTGAGACCACTTCCGACAAGGATGGAATTCGTGTATGCCGCATGACGGTTGCGGTGACAGGAAACGCGGGTTGAATTGTCGGGTCCATGTATCTCCAGGCGCTTGCCACCGCAGTTCCCGACGCTCGGTACACACAGCGTGATTGCTGGAGCGTCATAGAGAATTCCGGCGTAAAGGGGCGCCTCTCGCGCCGGTCCCGCCTGCTGCTGCACGCCATCCTGACCGGTGACAATGGCATCGATTCCCGGCACTTTGCGGTTCCCGACATCGAGCACGTCTTCGACCTGAACACCGACCTACTGCACGGTGCGTTTCGCCAAGCGGCGCCAGTGCTCGCAAGAAAGGCACTGCTGAAGGCCCTGGACTCCGCCGGAATTCAGGCGTCCGAGATCGACGCCCTGCTCGTCTGCACCTGCACCGGGTACCTGTGCCCGGGGCTGACGAGTTACGTCGCCGAGTCACTCGGCCTTCGGAACAACCTCATCATGCAGGACCTGGTGGGCCTCGGGTGCGGGGCCGCCATTCCCACCCTCCGGGCAGCATCCCACCTGCTCGCTGCAAGCCCGGGGAAGACCGTCGCCTGCATCGCAGTCGAAGTCTGCTCTGCTGCCTTTTATCTCGATGACGATCCGGGCGTATTGATCAGCGCCTGTCTCTTTGCCGATGGTGCGGCAGCAACCTTGTGGCGCACTGCGCCCGGGCCGGGCGGCCTGCGCTGCTTCGGGTTTGAGTCACTTCACATGCCCGACGAGCGCGATAAACTCCGCTTCGAGATGCGCGATGGGAAGCTTCGCAATCTCCTCGACCGTACCGTTCCTAAAATTGCGGCGCATGCGGTCGGCAAGCTCTGGGCATCGCGCGGCCCGCGGCCGGTTGGCGGAGTGGTCGCCCACCCGGGCGGACGGGATGTCATCGAGGCCATCGAACCCGTGGTTGCCCCCCACTCGCTTGCAAGCAGCGCGAATGTGCTTCGCCGATTTGGAAACCTCAGCAGCCCTTCTGTCCTGTTCGTGCTCGAGCAGGCGCTTGGTTCGGGAATGCCGAAGAGTGGAGATCTCTGGCTGGTGAGCTTTGGGGCGGGGTTCAGCGCCCACGCCTGCCGGATCGGGAGCTGAGCCGCAGGAAACCGCGTGGCCCACCGGGATAGCGGCGGGAACTGATACTGGATGCCCGCCTGCCCCGGTTTCGCTCGGGCAAATGCGGAGATTCACGAGGCACGCCGCAGGGTTAGATTGCGTGCAGGACAAACCGGGGCTTCCCAATTTCGCGCGAGGCACCAGATTGGCGGTGCATGCCCACGCTGAAGACGATAATCGACTACTGTGACCGCCGGACCCGCCGCAGCGCGTTCGCCGATTATCCCGGGGCGTGGAACGGCCTGCAGGTGGAGAACAACGGAACCGTTACAAAGATCGGCGCGGCCGTTGACGCAGGCCTGGAGCCCTTCTGTCTGGCGGTCGACGCAGGCGTCGACCTTCTCATCGTGCACCACGGCATGTTCTGGGATCCAGCGCGCCCGCTGGTCGGTCCCTATCGCGAACGGATCGAGGTCCTGCTGCGAGGCAACTGTGCGGTGTACTCAAGCCATCTGCCGCTCGACGCGCACCCGACGCTCGGGAATAACGCGATCCTGGCCCGTCAGTCCGGCCTGCGCCCTTCACGTCGTTTCCTTCGTCACGAAGGCGAGGCGATAGGAACGATTGCCGCGGCACGCGGCTTGACGCGGCTCGATCTCAGGAAGCGTCTGTCGCGGCACTATCCGCGACTGGTCTGCCTCGAGTTTGGATCGCGGAGGCCTGCGGAAGTGGCGTTCTGCAGCGGCAGCGGCAACAGTGCCGTCCCTGCGCTTGCCGCCGAAGGTGTCGATACCCTGGTCACGGGCGAACTGAGGGAGGAATGGTTCAATGTCGCACAGGAACGTAGCCTCAACCTCTACCTCTGCGGCCATTACGCCACCGAGGTGCACGGGGTCCAGGCGCTGGCTGCCGAGCTTTCGCGAAAGTTCCGACTCCCGTGGACATTCCTCGCGACCGGGAACCCGCTCTGAACGGGAACAATAGAATTCGTAACCGCTAATTCACGCTAATGAACGCCAATGGCCGAGAGGGCAGTCCAGGACGGCAAGCGGCGGATCGATCCACCGAATGATGGATGAACGTTGAAACTTGGGCATTGGACATTGAGCATTGGGCTTTCCGGAATTCATGAAGCGCATTTCCATCATCAACGGCCCCAATCTTGACCGGCTCGGCAAGCGCGAGCCGGAGATCTATGGGAAGGCGTCTCTCGCCGACCTGGAGAAGGCACTGCGCGCCGAGTTCAAGGACAGGGCCGAGCTGGATTTCTTCCAGTCCAACCACGAGGGCGCCCTCCTCGACCATATCGCGGGCCTCTCGGACCGGAAGGTCGACGGGGTTGTAATCAACGGCGGGGCGCTGACGCACACGAGCGTGGCTCTGCGCGACGCGCTGGCAGGCGCCCATCTTCGTGCAGTCGAGGTGCACATTTCGAACATCTACCGGCGCGAGGAATTCCGCCACCAGTCCCTGACCGCGCCCGCCTGCATTGCCGTGATCAGCGGCCTCGGCTTCGAGGGCTACCACGCCGCCGTCCGATTCCTGCTGCAGGCCTGACCATGGAACCTGCGTCCGGGTCCGACCGGGTCGACGAGCGGGAACCGGTCTGGTTCGTCTGCCACACGCGCCCGCGCTGCGAGAAGAAGTTCTCGGCCCTGCTGTCGGCGGAGCACTTCGAGCATTACCTGCCGCTGGTCCAGAGCGTTCGCCGCTATCGAAACCAGACCAAGCGCTTCACCAAGCCGCTGTATCCGGGGTACGTCTTCGCCAACATCCCGTTGCCGCTCAAGGCGCGCATCTACCAGCAGGAACTGCTGGCGCGCGCGATCGAGGTCGAGGACGTGCCTCGCTTCCTCAAGCAGCTCGCGGACGTCCGCGCCATCGTGGCATCGGGCCTCGAACTTTCCCTCCACCCGCTTCTCGTACGCGGACGGAGGGTTCGCGTCACGGGCGGCCCGCTCCACGGCGTCGAGGGGTTCGTCGACGACCCCACGAACCCGAAGGGAATCGTGGTGTCCATGTATGTGCTGCGCCAGGGTCTGCACGTGCGCCTGCCGATGGAGAACCTGACTCCGCTTCCTTGAACTTCACACGACTCTTGCGGCTGCCAGCCGCGCTGTTCACCACGGCGTTCCCCTTGTGCACCACTGCACAGGAGACGACGCTGCTTCCCCAGGCACGCGCTCTGGCTGAGGCGCAGGCGCGGAGAATCGTCCGGTTCGTCGACCGGATCCCGGAGGTGGTCGACTTCGCGCTTCCCGATATCGCGACGCGCAACCTCGTTCGCCTGCATGTGAACCCGAAGTTCGGCGACCTGGTCCGGAGGGATTACCTGAGGGTCCCGATCGGCGTTCGCACCAAGGCACGCGGCATCGAGGGCAGCCTGGAACTGCAGAGCTACATCACGCACGGCCTGGCTGGCAGCGCCGGATATGGTTTCTCAGGCCTGCTGCTCGGCGCAAAGCGCGAGGTGCCCATCCTGCCTGATTCCCCGGCCGCCTTCAGCGCAGGGGCAAACTTCTCGACCCCCCTGAGCCGACCGCCCCGTGAGCTCACCGACGGCTTTCGGCACACCATCCCCTACGTAGCCGCGACATTTCCCCTGCTGCCGATGTGGGCGGTGACCGGATACGCAACCGTCGGCGCCGACCTGATCGCCGGAACCTCGATCGTTCCGAACTTTGGGCACAACCAGCTGCATTCGAATGCCCTCACCGTTTCGATCGGGGGCGCCCGCGAAATCCGCGGCGCCCAGGCGTCCGTCACAGTGACGCACGCGAATTCCGGCCTCGTGAGTGACGAATCCCGCAAGGTGACCACGGTCAGCCCGGGCGTGATCGTGCCGGTCGAACGCTGGTCCTCGGACACAACCCGGGTGCTCCTGACGTTCGGCGCCTCCGCGGTCTGGGGTCCGGACGGACGAGACCTCGGAATTCGAGGTGGCGTCCGACTCGAGTTTGACCTGTTGCATGACGACCCGCCACCGGCGCCTGCCCGCGACTGAGGAATGACCCAATTCCCCAGTGCCTCCTACCCTGCAGCACCGATAACCAGGCGGCCTGCATGAAGCAGGGCGCAGGTTGCCAAGGCCGCGGCAACATCGTCGGCCATCACGCCCCAGCCGCCCGGGAGATCCTGCAGTCGCCGAATTCCCGCCGGCTTCAGGATGTCGAGCACCCTGAAGAGCGAAAAGCCCGCCAGAAGCACGAACCAGGAAGGGACACCTTCCGTCAAGGTCGGCAGGCCGATGAAGCACAATGGAATCGCGGCGAATTCATCGAAGATCACCTCACCGGGATCGCGCCTGCCGAGGGACTTTTCAGCCATGCCGCACAGCAGGACGCCCGCAGCCAGGCTGCCGGAGAGCAGCACCCACGGAATTCCCGGGCCCAGGCTTCCCCCCCAAACCAGCAGCGCCCAGGGAATACCGACGAGCGAACCCCAGGTTCCGGGTGCCGGCAGCCTGCCGACCGGGCCGAGGGTCGCCAGGAATGCAGCGGCCCCGAGTTTCGGCCCGCCCTCCTTCGCCTGCCCGCTGTCGGTCATGGGTTGCCCTCGCCAAAAACGACGTGGCGATAGCTGTAGATGTAATTCCAGCCGGACCAGACGGCCAGGAAGGTGCCAAGGATGAATCCGATGAGGCCGATCCGGTGGAGCACCGCGGTCACCTCGCTGAGGTTGCCCGGAACGAAAAAGGCAACGTCACGCCCCACCATCGGCGTCAGGAGAAGGAAGCCGATCGCGATCAGCTGCGTCAGGGTCTTGGTCTTTCCGCCCCGATCCGCTGCCACGATCACGCCCTTGGATGCCGCGGCCATGCGCATGCCGGACACGAGGAATTCCCGGCAAAGTGTGATCAGTACGAAGGGCAGCGGGATCGAGGCTCCGGCAGCGAGCGAGGAATCCACGGGTTCCACGACCATTGCGACCATTATCCCGATCACCATGATCTTGTCGGCCAGCGCATCCATCAGCTTTCCGAAAGTGGTGATCAGGCGCATGCGACGCGCAAGGTAGCCGTCGAGCCAGTCGCTGACAGCACCGCCGATGAAGAGCAGGAAAGCCAGTGTCGCCGCCCCCAGCCATTGCTGGGACATCAGCCAAACGATCACGAACATCAGCGGAATCCGCGAGATGGTCAGGAGATTCGGCAGATTCATGGAAGCATCAGACTGCAAACATGTTCTCGATCGGTGGCAATACCGGTAACCTCCACTCCTTTCGGCCCGGGCCGGATCGGGCGGCCAAAATCGGATTCGCTTCGCCGGTGAAATTGCGTCTGATCGCATCGGACATGCGCCACTGCATCTATCCCGGCACCTTCGATCCGATCACCTATGGACACCTCGACGTGCTCGAGCGCGCCGCGCGCCTGTTCGACAAGGTAACGGTTGCGATCGCCTCGAACCTGCCGAAGGAGCCCCTGTTCACCGCGGAGGAGCGCATAGAACTGGTGCGCAGCAATGTCGGAGCGATGCCCAACGTGACCGTCACGACATTCGACGGCCTGCTGGTGGAGTTCGCCCGCAGGGAGGGCGCCACGGCCATCATCCGTGGCCTTCGGGCGCTGTCGGACTTCGAGTTCGAGTTCAAC
This sequence comes from Candidatus Salsuginivita brisbanensis, assembly GCA_038144975.1. Lineage (GTDB taxonomy): Bacteria > Verrucomicrobiota > Verrucomicrobiia > Opitutales > Opitutaceae > Salsuginivita > Salsuginivita brisbanensis. Next base: position 6,925 of record JAYQOU010000017.1, read on the forward strand.
ATGGCGCTCATGAATCGCCATCTTGAGCCACGCATCGAGACCCTTTTCGTGATGCCGAACGAGCAGTTCAGCTATACGAGTTCCACCCTCGTGAAGCAGGTCGCCCGGTACAGCGGCGACGTCTCCAATTTCGTACCCGAGAACGTGGCGGAGGCCCTTCGAACCCGCTTTGCCGCAGGGGAATCCGCCTGACAATTGCCACTGTCGATCCTGTCGATCAGGCAGCCTCCGGGATGGGATAGCATTCATCCCAAACGCAATTTCCAACCCGTCGCCGAACTCCCTGTCAGGTGGGCGATTCCGTGCTCCAAATTTGTTGTCACCTTTTGAGCGACCCGTCGTCTAGCGGCATGGCAGCCGGCCTATGCGGACGCCCTGTCAGGAATCCCTTTCTTCGTCCTTGAACTCCACACGTTAATACCAGAGACCAAACACTTTTATGGCTAAAAAGAGCAATGCAGGCGGCATCGTCATAACCCTCGTCGTGCTGGCGGCGGCAGCCGGCGGCGGCTGGTACTTTTTCAAGGGACGGACTCCCCAGGAGCCCACCTACACGACGACCCGCGTAACCCAGGCCAACATTCAGCAGACTGTCACCGCAACCGGCGACCTCAGCATGCGCACCGAGGTGGCGGTCGGAAGCCTCGTGTCCGGCAAGGTCGAGCAGGTGACTAAGGATTTCAACGACCCGGTGAGTGCCGGAGAACTGCTCGTTGTCATCGAGCCCCGCACCTACGAGCAGCGAGTGCGTCAGGCCCGTATTGATCTGGAGAACACCAACAACTCCAGCAACAACACGATCCGCGAGTCCGAGCGCACCTTGTCCCTCTTTGAACAGGGCCTCGCGACCGAGCAGGAGCGCGACCGAGCCATTAATCAGATCGCTGCTGCGCGAAATGCCATTACCACGCGCCAGGTTGCCTTGGAAAACGCGGAATACGATCTCTCCCGGACCCAGGTCACCTCGCCGATCGACGGCGTCGTACTCGAGCGGCTCGTCGAGGTAGGCCGTTCTGTCAACGCCAGCCAGAACGTCGCGAATCTTTTCCGCATCGTCAGCAGCTTCCGTGAAATGAAGATCGAGGCCCTCGTGTCCGAGGCCGATATCGGCAGCGTGCAGGTCGGCATGCCCGTCACCTTCACAGTCGACGCCTTCCCACAGCGGACTTTCAGCGCCCAGGTGCGCCAGATCCGCAATTCGGCCCGCACCAGCCAGAGCGTCGTCTCCTACCCGGTAATCATCGACGTCGACAACAATGACGAAGTCCTGAAGCCCGGCATGACCGCAAGTGTTTCAATCATCATCGCCAACCGCGCAAATGTCGTGGCGATCCCGAACGGCGCCCTTCGCACCCGTATCCCGACGGACCTTCAGGAGCAGATCCGCGTCGCTTCGGCCACTCCGGCCGCCGGCGCCACGGGAGCCGCTCCCGCTGCCCCGCAGGGCCAGGCCGCACAGCTTCCCCCTGAGGGCGGCGGACGCCAGGGTCGTGGCGGCGACGGTACGAATGGCGGTGCCATTGCCGCCGGGCCTGAAGGTACAGCTCAGCAAGGCGGACGCGGTGGCCGTGGTGGTCGCGGCGGTCGCGGCGGCGGTGCCAATCTCGGCAACATCGGTGCTGGGATGAATCTGACGAATCAGACCCGCACGGTTTACAAGCTGGTCACCGAGGGCGAGCGCAAGATCATCGAGCAGCACGAGATTCGCATCGGAATCGCCGACACCCAGAACACCGAGCTCCTTGCCGGCGGCAGCCTTGCCGTGGGCGATGAACTGATCACCTTCGTCACGATGCCCGGCGCGGCAACAGCGGTCACCACCCAGCCCCAGAACGCGAATCCGTTCAACACGAACCAGGGTCGCGGTGGCGGCGGTGGCGGTCGCGGTGGCGGTCGTGGATTCTGAGCAACCTCCCACGAATCGAAGCACCATGTCTCAACCGGTCGTCAAGATCGAGGAACTCCACAAGATCTACGAATCCGGAGATGTTCCCGTCCATGCCGTTCGCGGCGTTTCCCTGGAGATCCACAAGGGCGAGTTCATCGCCCTGATGGGCTCCAGCGGTTCCGGCAAGTCCACGCTGATGAACATGCTGGGCTGCCTGGATCGTCCTACACGCGGCACCTACTTTCTGGACGGCATCGACGTCTCCAAGCTCGACCGAAACGAGCTCGCCGACATCCGCAACCAGAAGCTCGGGTTCGTCTTCCAGGGGTTCAACCTCCTCTCCCGTACCACGGCTCTCGAGAACGTCGAGCTGCCGCGGCTCTATACCCACGATCGCGTCTCCAACAAGCAGATGCGCGAGAAGGCCATGCGCTGCCTCGAGATCGTCGGCCTCGCCCAGCGATTCGATCACATGCCCAACCAGCTCTCTGGCGGTCAGCAGCAGCGCGTCGCGATCGCTCGCGCCCTGATGAACGACCCGCAGGTGCTGCTCGCCGACGAGCCGACCGGCAATCTCGACACCAAGACTTCCGTCGAGGTCATGGGGGTCTTCCAGAAGCTCAATGACGAGGGAATCACTATCGTCATGGTCACCCACGAGCTCGATATCGCCCATTACTGCAAACGAAACCTGATCCTTCGCGATGGAGTGATCGTCCGCGACGAACCCGTGGTCGATCGCCTGATCGCCGAGAACGAAATCAAGAAGCTCAAGCAAGCAGAGGCAGCCGCAAAGCTAATCCACGCCACACACTAAGGCATCCTTACCCGCCACTACCATGAACCTCATGAGAATCATCACGACGATCCGCATGGCGTTCCGTGCCCTGCGCCGGAACAAGATGCGGTCCGTCCTCACCGCCCTCGGCATCATCATCGGTGTCGGCGCGGTCATTGCGATGGTCAGTATCGGCAACGGGGCCAAGGCACTGGTCGAGGCGCAGGTTGCCAGCCTCGGCGAGAACATCATCACCGTCTTCCCGGGCAATTTCACCCAGGCAGGCGGAGTGCGCAGCGGCGGAGGCGGCGGCGGCAGCTTCACTTCCCTGACTCCCGAGGACGCGACCACAATCCGTCAGCAGGTGCTCAACGTTCCCGGCGTCAGCGAGTACGTGACTACGCGCGGCCAGCTTCTTGCCAACGGCCTGAATTGGAACGCCCAGGTTTACGGTGTCGGCCCCGACTACCCCTACATCCGCAGCTGGCGCATCGAGGAGGGCAATTTCTTCGACGAGGTTGACGTACAGAATCTCGGCAAGGTGGCCGTCATCGGAAAGACCATCGTCGACAATCTGTATCCTGACGTTGACCCCATCGGCCAGTCGCTGCGCATCGGCAACGTGCCATTCCGCATTATCGGCGTGATGTCGGTCAAGGGTTTCAACCTGAACGGCCAGGATCAGGACGATGCCGTCTTCATTCCCTACTCCAGCCACATGCGCCGCCTTTCCCGCCGCACCAGCCTGACCCAGGTGCTGGTGCAGGCAGCCAACGCGGATGCCATCTCGCAGGTCCAGGCTGATATCACCACTGCTCTCATGGAGCGCCGCGGCGGCGGCGAGCCCGATTTCACCGTCCAGAACCAGCAGGAAATTGCCGCAGCCCGCACGGCCGCGACCGAGACCATGACCTACCTGCTCGGCGCCATTGCAGCCGTATCGCTGGTCGTCGGCGGCATCGGCATCATGAACATCATGCTGGTTTCCGTCACCGAGCGCACCCGCGAGATCGGAATCCGCATGGCGCTCGGCGCCCACGGCAAGGACGTGCTCACCCAATTCCTGATCGAGGCCATCACGCTCAGCTCCCTGGGGGGCATCCTCGGTGTCGCCATAGGCATCGGCGGCGCCGAACTCATGGGGTCCTGGAAAGGCTGGGCAGTCGAGCCCTCCAAAACTGCAATGGTGGTCGCCGTGCTGTTCAGCGCCTCCGTCGGCGTCTTCTTTGGATTCTATCCCGCCCGCAAGGCGGCACGTCTTGATCCCATCGAGGCCCTTCGCTACGAATAACCCCCAAGCACAGCAATTGGGCCGGCTCCCCTCGCAGGGCGCCGGCCTTTTTGTTTTTGGGAAGAATTGATCCGATGACAGAGGCGAAGCGGGTTCCCCCTTGCCACTCGCATTGGCCCGCGCCTCCCTTTGAAACCATGCCTGAGACCGCCATCGTCGAGTTCAACGACGTATCGAAGCGCTTCGGCGAGGGACCAGACATCCTCCAAGGGGTCAGCTTCAAGGTAGCACCCGGGGAGTTCGTCAGCATCATCGGCGGCAGCGGCTCCGGAAAATCGACATTGCTCCGGCTCGTCGCCGGATTGAGCCCCATTTCATCGGGGACGCTGAAGGTCAGCGGTCAATCGCCGGAGTCGTCCACCGTGGAACGGGCGTGCGTCTTTCAGGATCCCACGCTTCTCCCGTGGGCCAGGGTCGCAGCAAACGTGGAACTGCCGCTGCGCCTGAGGCACGCTCCGCCCACGGAGCGAAATGTCTCCGGCAAGCGGGCACTCGAGCTGGTGGGACTGGCAGACCGCGCCGATGCCTATCCGCGCCAACTCTCCGGGGGACAGCGCATGCGCGTCTCGCTGGCTCGCGCCCTGACACTCTCCCCCAGGATCCTCCTGCTCGATGAACCTTTCGGCGCCTTGGACGAAATGACACGGGAGCGACTCAACGAAGAACTGATGGGGATACGCCGTCTCCAGGGTTGGAGCGCGCTCTTCGTGACCCATTCGGTGCCGGAAGCCGTCTTTCTCGCCGACCGCGTGATCGTGCTGGGGGGCTCTCCTGCACGCGTCGCGGCGGACATACGGGTTACACTCAGTGACAAACGAGACGCGGACACGCGGCTGACCCCAGAGTTCGGCGCTGCTGTCGCAACGGTCACCCAGGCCCTGCGGCGCTCGGGAGGTGGCGCATGAAGCCGAGCAGGCAGCAAGTACTGACCCTGTTGCTGCCAGCGCTGGTCGCGGTCTTTGCGCTCGCAGCGTGGTGTTGGATCCACCTCGCGCTCCCGGAGAACGACAGGTTCCTCCTGCCTCCTCCGGATGCGGTCTGGGCCGCCCTGATTCAGTATCGGGCAGAGCTCGCGCGCGCCTCGCTGAACACGGCACAAGGGGCCGTTTTCGGCTTCCTGCTGGCAGCCGTCATCTCGGCCCTCTGTGCGATCGCAATGGGCGTTTCCCGGCTGGTTCGCATCAGCTTCTACCCCTACCTGATGGTCCTCCAGATGACTCCCATCATCGTGTTTGCGCCCATGCTCGTGCTCTGGGTCGGACCCGGCCTCTGGAGCGTGAGCATCATCACGTTCCTCATCTGCTTCTTCCCGCTCGTGACAAACACCACACAGGGGCTGATCTCGCCGGACAGCGCCCACGTGGAGCTCTTTCGCATGTATCGTGCGAGCAGGCTGCAGGAACTCCGATACCTGCGGATCCCAGCCGCGCTGCCCTACTTCTTCACCGGCCTGAAGATCGCGGCAACCATCGCGCCGATCGGGGCTCTTGTGGGCGACTACACGGCCGGTAGCTCCGCAGGCGGAGGCGGACTCGGCTTCCAGACCCTGATCTACAGCAGCCAGGCCCGCTATCCCGCCCTGCTTGCAACCGCCGCAGTCACCTGTGCCCTCGGATTCCTGCTCGTTGCCATGGTCGTCGGCCTCAGCTGGCTGACACTGCACCGCTGGCATGACTCGTACGAGCGGAAGGACGTGTAGACGGCATCTGACCGCAAAATCCGCGAGGCAGGACAAACGCCTGAATTACTGCTGAATTCAGATTTCCATACCGATCGCAGAATCACGAAAGTACGGAAATAGGGAATGGACTCGGGGATTTTCGAGCGCTCGGTACCGGGTCCATACTAGCAATCAGATGTCACCCTGGGGTAGCTCTCCCCCGCAAATCTTTCCTTGGCGTTTCCGCACTTTGGCGATTCCGCGATTATCCGCTTTCGCGATCTTCCGTCTCCGCATTTCGATCGCGCCGTTTTCAGCAGGTTGCACCCGGCCGAGAGCCGGGCATGGTGGATTCATGAAACCCGCTATACTCGCCCTGTTTCTCGGCCTTGTCTGGGCGGTTCCATCCGCGGCAGGAGCGGCATCGGCCCCGTTTCCCATCACCGTGCAGCTCGACTGGATGGCGGAGCCGGAGCACGGTGGATTCTATCAGGCCCAGGCGCGCGGCTTCTTCCGCGAGGAGAACCTCGACGTCACGCTCATCCCCGGCGGGCCGAATGCGTTCGTGATGCCACAGGTGGCCACGGGCCGCGCCCAGATCGGGCAGGCCGACAGCACGAACACCCTGCTGCAGCAGGCACAGGGATTGCCCGTCGTCCAGATCGCGGCCGTTTTCCAGGACGACCCCTCGGGATTGATCGTGAACGCGGGAAGTTCGGTTCGACGATTCGAGGACCTGCAGGGCAAGACCCTGATCGCCCGACCCGAGTGGGCTTTCCTCAAGTTTCTCGAACGCCGCTACAACCTCACCTTCTCCGTCGTACCCCAGACGTTCTCCGTCGCCGCGTTCCTCGGCAACCGCGAGGCGATCCAGCAGGGGTACTTCATCGCCGAGCCCTATCACATTGAGGCTGCCGGCGGACAAACTCCCCGGTTCCTGTCGACCTGGGACGCCGGCTTCCGCGCCTACGCGGTCCTGGTCACGAGCCGCGAATTCGCCGGCGAGCATCCCGAGGAGCTCCGGGCATTCCTGCGGGCGTACATTCGAGGCTGGAGGGATTACCTCGAAGGGGACCCTTCGCCGGCACACGAGGCGATGAAGCGGGCCAATCCCGGCAATACCGATGCCTTCATGGACTATTCCCGGAGGCGGATCATCGAGGAACGGCTTGTCACTGGACGCGATGCCGGCAGCGGACCCGAGAACATCGGAAGGATCACTCGCGAGCGTTTTGCGACCCAGATCGGGCAGCTCGAGGAACTCGGCATCCTGCAGCCTGGCCGTGTATCGGTCGAAAGTGCCATGACGACCGAGTTTCTGCCCTGAACCTTCCGCCGACATCCCGATGAACGATCCCGCGCGGCAGCGCTTCCTCGAGGTGCTGGGTGAAACGCTCGGCAGCGGCACGCTGGTCAAGTTGACGCTTGGCAAGCATCGCGGCAGCGACTCCACCCTTCGCACGCTTCACGCACGTCAGGTGATCCTGAAATCCGGTCCGCGTGTCGCATGCACCTGGCGCCACGAGACCCGCGATATCGTCAAGAACCTGCCGTCCGCTGAGGCGCTTCAGCTTTTCGAAACACTGCTTGGCGGGGATTTCCTCGATGCCCATCTCTTCACGCAGGACCGCGTGTTCCAGTTCCAGGGCGCGACCAACGGCAAATCCCGGTTTGGATCCCATGCGGCCTCCGATTCCCCCGCGGCACCTCCTCCAGCCGCACACGACCGGGAAAAGGCGCACTTGATCCCTGCAATGACGCCCTGGCTTCGAAGCCTCGGCATAGTGGGCGACCATGGTCAGCCGCTCCAAGGGCAGGCTCACAAGTTCCGCCAGATCAACAAATTCGCCGAGATCCTGCAGGGTTTGATCTCCGATGGATTCAAGTCTCCTGAATCTCCGACTGCCATTCGCGTCGTGGACATGGGGAGTGGCAAAGGGTACCTGACCTTCGCCGTCGCCTCGCTGCTCGGCACTCGGGCAACCGTCACAGGGATCGAGCAACGGCCAGAGCTTGTGGAACTCTGCAACCGCGTCGCGAAGGAACATTCCATCGCGAACCTGCGATTCGAGGTCGGAAAGATCGAGGATACCATCGCCGGGGACACGCGGAAGGCAGACGTCCTGATCGCCCTGCATGCATGCGACACGGCCACCGACGAGGCGATCGCGCACGGGATCGGCTCTGGCTCGCGCCTCATCGTCGTGGCTCCCTGCTGCCAGAAGGAAGTGCGTCCCCGGATGGGCGATGCCGGACCACTCGCTCCCGTCCTGCGGCACGGCATCTTCCGCGAACGCCAGGCCGAGTTTGCCACCGACGCCCTCCGCACGTTGCTCCTCGAGTGGTCAGGCTACCGCACGCGGGCGATCGAGTTTGTGTCAACCGAGCACACCTCGAAGAACCTGATGATCGCCGCCGTGCTCGATGAATCCCTGCCGAAGCGCGGCGATCCAGGGCCCGTGAGGGACCTGGCCGGATTCTTTGGCATACGCGAGCAGCGGCTGGCCGACAGGCTCGGTTTCCGGCTGGGCGGAGGCTCCTGATCCGATCTCGGTTCACCCCGGATGAAATTCGAAGAGCTCGACTGGGAGGCCCTCGAACGACTGCGGCAGCAGTTTCTTTCCGGCGCGTCCTCCGGACCCTACTGGAGGGATCCTTCGGACCTGCGTGCCTACGATGCCACCTATGGTGAACGGATCGGATGGAAATGGGATCAGGTTCTCGCCGAACTCCGCATCAGGGGCTGGACTCCGAGATCCCGGAGAATCCTCGATTGGGGATGCGGCAGCGGCGTTGCCGCACGCCGCGTGATCGCCGCTTTTCCGTCAGGTACCTTTGACGAGCTGCTTGTCTGGGATCACTCGCCGATGGCAGCCGATTTCGCCGCGGAGGCGGCCGGGCAAGCCTTTCCAGAAGTACGGGTCACCCAGGCGACCCGGGGAATGCTGGATGGCGGCGAATCTCCCGGGCTGCTCCTGCTCAGCCATGTGATCGGCGAGCTCGACGAGGATGCCCGAAATGCGCTGCGACAACTTTGCCTGCTATCCGAGGCGATCCTTTGGGTGGAGCCGGGAAGCCATGACGACAGCAGGCAACTCGGAGAGGAGCGCGAGCAATTGCGCCGATATTTCCGGGTACTTGCACCCTGCACGCACCAGGGGGCCTGCCCGATGTTTCTTCCCGAAAACGAGCGTCACTGGTGCCATAGCTTCGCTCCCCCTCCCCCGGGCATCTTCGGGGATCCTGACTGGGTACGGTTCGGGCACCGGGCCGGGATCGACCTTCGAAGCCTGCCCTACAGTTTCCTTGCGCTCGAACGACGTTCCGAAGCGGAAATCGTCGGTGAGGATGCGGGCCTTTCCCGCGTTATCGGACGTCCCGAATCCCTGAAACCCTCGGTGCGCCTGCTCGACTGCCGCCACTCGGGCCTGCGCGAGCTCAACGCACCCCGGCGCACGGCGAACGCGTTGTGCAAGACCCTGGAACGCACCAGGCTGCCACTGGTCTGCCGCTGGGAAGAATCCGACGGAAAGATCCTTGCCGGGGGCCCGATCGGGCATGAGTCGCACACTCAGAACCCCCCTTGACTCACGGAGTGCCGCCTTCACTTTCAACTCTCTCCAACCATTCCAATTACATGGGCAAACAATACAACAAGGTCATCAAGAAGAAGCGCCGGCTGGCGTACATGAAGCGCCGCAACGCGGCAGCCGCCAAAGCCAAGAAGAAGTGACCCTGGCCATACCGGCCGGACGCTGCGACCGCGGTGCACCCGCGGTCTTTTGATTTTCCCCGATTCCGGTGATCTCAGTCAGCCTCATTTCCCTCGGCTGCGCCAAGAACCTCGTCGATAGCGAGGTGATGATCGGCCACCTACAGAAGGAGGGCATGACCGTGGTGCCCGAGGCGGCGAAGGCTGACGTGGTCATCGTGAACACCTGCTCCTTCATCGACTCGTCGAAGGAGGAGTCCATCGGGCACATCCTCGAGGTTCACCGTGAACGCGGCATGCGCAAGCGGCGCCGCGACCAGAAGCTGATCGTCGCCGGATGCATGGCGCAGCGGTTCTCCAAGGACCTGTCGCACTCGCTGTCCGACGAGGTGGACGCCTTCATCGGCCTCGACCAGGTGACCAGCGTGGCACCGCTGATCCGTGACCTGGTTGGCCGCGACGCCGCCACGCGCATCCCTGAAGTCCACGTTTCAGCGCGCTCGACCTACATTCCCGACTACGACACCCCGCGATTTCGCCTCACGCCACGGCATTTCGCCTACGTCAAGATCGCCGAGGGCTGCAACCACCCCTGCACCTTCTGCATCATTCCCCAGATTCGGGGACGCCACCGCAGCCGCACCGTGGCCAGCGTCGTCGCCGAGGCCAGGCAGCTCGTTTCCGAGGGCGTGCGTGAGCTCAACCTGATTTCGCAGGACACGACGTTTTTCGGGATGGATACCTGGGAACAGCGACCGGGTCCGCGCAGCGAAGTCGACTCAGCCCGTGGCGCCGCCCTGACCACGCTGCTGCGGGAACTGAACGCGATCGAGGGCAACTTCTGGGTCCGCCTGCTCTACACCCACCCAGCGCACTGGAGCGACGAGTTGATCCGGACGATCGCCGAGTGCCCGAAGGTGGCGCGCTATGTCGACATCCCGCTCCAGCACATCAGCGAGCGCATGCTCGCGACGATGCAAAGGGAGACTTCCTCGGCCCATATCCGCGACCTGCTTCGGCGGATGAGGGAAGGCATCCCCGGGATCGCCATCCGCACGACCTTCATCACGGGATTCCCCGGGGAAACCGCCGAGGACGTCGAGGAGCTGCGGGAATTCATCAGGGAAACCCGGTTCGAGCGACTCGGCGTGTTTCGCTACTCCCAGGAGGAAGGAACCCGGGCCGCCCGCATGGACAGGCAGGTTCCAGCCCGCACCAAGGAGAGCCGCTGGCACTCCCTCATGCACCTGCAGCAGGAAGTGGCGCGACAGGTGAGCGCCTCGTTCGTCGGCCGCACGATACGTGTGCTGGTCGAGGAACCGGGCGTGGCACGCGGCGAGGCTGACGCCCCCGACATCGACGGCCGCGTCTATGTGGATCCGGAACTGCCGGTCGGCGAATTCGCCGAGGTGAAAATCACGGGATACGAGGACTACGACCTTCTGGCATTGCCGGAGGGCGTGCGCCCCAAGGTCCGCAAGACCGCGCGCATGGCGCAGTAGCGTCCGCCGACCCCGGATTTCCTTCCCGGGTCAAATGCCGCCCGGAACGCCCGCCTGCATCAGTTCGGTCGCCTGCCTGGCCATGTCCGCAACGTCGATTGCCGGCACGATCACGGAGCCGATGGGCGCGCCGCCGGAATAGTAGCGCAGGCTGAAACCGAGCACCCTGCCGTCCGCGGCAAAGAGCGGGCAGCCGATCGTATGCTGGTCCGCGATGATCACGCGGCGGGGCCGCTCGACTATGCCGATGATCGTGCTCATCTGCACGATCGGCGCCCGCTGCAGGAGCTTCGTCACGCGGGTGATATCGTAATAGGTACCCAGGATCGCCGCATCCGCCGCCTGCCCCGGGTCGACATGCGTGAACTCACGCATGTCGGCAGCGCCGATCTCGGGGGCGATGAAGGCCAGGTCGAGATCCGCATCCTTGAGAAGAACCCTGGCCGCGACCTCCGTGTTGTCGGCGAAGCGGAGCTTCACCTCCCTGAACTCCGTGTCGCCGCTGCCGAATCCCCCGCCGCGGCCACCGCGACCGCCGCCTCCCGTGCCGCCGAGCCGGGGATCGATCTGGCCGAGCGAGGTAAGCGTGAGGCCGCCGGAGGAGATCACCGTTGCATTCGTCTCGACCCGCCGCTCCTGGGGCGTGCCACTGGAAGACGGGATGACCGCCACGAGCTCGACAGTGACGATCGCGTCCGCATAGCGCGACAGCAGGGCATTTCCGGCGGCCATCTCGGCCGAAGTCGCCGCGATCGCGGATGAGTTTGCGAGAAGGGAAACCGCGGCAAGCGCGGGCAGGAAGGCGTGTCGCACGAGGCTCATGGGGAAGCGGGCTTTAATGTAATCTCGACCAACTGGGTCTGGGCCCGGCGCTGGACCAGCAGCACGAGCCATTCGCGGCCGGACTGGATCGCGGAGTCCCGGGCTTCCCGGAACTCGCTCACGGTGGTCACGGGCCTGCCGTCGGCCTCCAGGATGACGTCGTTTGCCCGAAGCTCGGCTAGGGCGGCCCACCCCGCTCGCACGACATTTCCCACCAGCACGCCATTCAGGTCTGGCGGAATCTGGAGGCGCACCCGGTCCTCGAACGCGACATTGCGCACCTCGAACTCGAGCACGTCGTCCTCCCAGAATGCCAGCTCGGATGCCGGCACGGGTTGCGCCTCAAGCGTCACCGGGATGTTGAGGTTGGAACCATTGCGCCAGATCGAGAAGTCCACGATCGTGTCCGCGCGATAATTGCGGATCGTGCGGTTGAGGATATCCGCATCCTCCGGCCGCCTCGCCAGGACGGGCATATTGTCGAGGGCCAGGATCACGTCGCCCACCTGCAGCCCCGCGTCCGCGGCCTTCGTCCCGGGATAGATCCGCGTGACGCGGACCCCGCCGTCGGCCTGCACGCCGAGGCTGGTCGCGAGCTTGGCGGTCAGCGGCTGGGATGCCGCCCCGAGCCAGGCCCGTCGCGCCGAGGGAGTCGTGTTGCGGGGGTTGCCGAGGCGGAGCTCGACGACCGAATTGAGCACGGCACCATCGCGCCGGAACGTCGCGAGCACGGTGCGCACGCCACCCGGACTGCTTTCGACGTCGAAATTGCCGGTGATGCGCCTAAGGTCCTCGACCGAAGAAACATCCTGCCCGTCTACGGCAATCAGGATGTCGCCGACGTTGAGATTGGGCTCCGCCTGGCCGCTCGGGCCGCCTGGACGGATGCTCGCGAACCAGACACCACTGCGTTCCGGCAGGCGTTCGTTGCGGGACAAGTCAGCCGTCAGGTCCCGCACCACGGCTCCCCAGGGATCCAGCTGGACATCCGGGGTCTGCGCAGGCTCGCGTTCCGAAAGCGTGAGCTCGGTGGACCGCTCGGTCCCGTCCCGCTGAAAACTCATCGGGACCAATCTTCCTGGTGCGATCGAGGTCTCGATCTGGTAGAAGTGAGCAATCGCCTTTTCCTCGGCGTCCTCGATCTGCCGACCCGCATAGCTGATCACCACGTCGCCTGGCTGGACACCGGCGTCATCGGCCGGCGAATCCGGGGCCACATCGGAAACGACAACCCCGGAGCCCGAGCCCGACGATTTCAGGCGTGCCTGCACGGTCATGCCGGACCAGCCACGGATGACGCGGCCGCGTTCGACAATTTCGCTAGCAACTTCGCGAGCGAGATTCCCGGGAATGGCTCCGCTCAGGCTGAATACTCCAATTTCATTGATACCAATGACCTCCCCGTCGGCGTTCACGAGAGGCCCACCGCTGTTGCCGCCGAAGATCGGGGCGTCGTGCAGGATCCAGCGTACGAGCATTCCGACATCCTCCCCCTTGATGTAGAGCCTTCCCGCCGTCTGCTCCGGCAGGACCATCGAGGGATTGGCGACGATGCCGCGCGTGACGGACTGGGAAAGGAACCCGGGGCTGCCCAGGGCGAACACAGTATGGCCAGCATCCAGCGTATCAGAGTCGCCGAATGGCGCAACATAAAGGGGCGTGGCACCCGCCGCGCGCTGGCTGAGGTCGAGTTGCAGGACTGCCAGGTCGGTCATCGGATCCTCGCCGACAAGCCGGGCCTCGATCACTTCGCCATCATAAAGGTAGCAGCGGAAGAAATCGGCATCGGTCGCGACGTGGGCGTTGGTCAGCACGTGCCCCTCCCTGCTGATCACCACTCCGCTGCCCGCAACCCAGGCCTTGATCATCCGGCCGTCATTCGGGCCCTCGCGAATCGCCTCAATGCGAACGATCGAGGGAAACACGCGGCGAATGACATCCGTGTATTCCACGCGATCGTCGCCCGGGCCCGGCGATCGCGTGCAGGCAAAAAGCAGTGCCAAAGTCAGGACGCACGCGGATATCAGGATACCGCCTCGGTAGGGCTTGAACATCGGGGGCGACACTGGCGATAAATCATTCATTATCCCCGATCAGGCAAGCGGCAAAGGCCGTTTCCCGGGCGCTTTAGCCCGCCGCCCTCCACCTTTCAGCGCCTGAGCGAGGCCACGTATCGGCCGATAATGCCATCGAAGCTCCCGTTGGTGAAAAACACCACGGTACGGGACTGTTTCCCAGCGGGAGACGTCCGCCCGACCAGGTCGTCCAGCAGCAGCTCGTTCGAGGCAGCCGCGCGGGCATCGACCCCCTGCGCCTCCAGGTTCTGGGCCACCGCCTCGGGATCGAAGCGTTCCTCTGCGGAAAGCCTTTCCGCGCGATTTACTGCGCCGAGGAACACCTCGTCCGCAAGGGCCAGGGCCCTGACGAAACCGGCCTGAAGGACGCGGGTGCGGGCCGTATTGCTCCTCGGCTCGAATACGGCCGTGAGCAATGTTCCCGGTCGACGCGCGCGGAGCGCCGTGAGCGTCTCGGCAAGCGCTGTTGGATGATGCCCGAAGTCCTCATAGACCGTGTGGGACTCGGATTCATGCAGCATCTCCTGTCGCCTGCGCACGCCGCGGAACCTCGCCAGTGCATCGAGACGAAAGGACACCGGGTCATCCGGATTGACCGCAAGGGCTGCAGCCGTCGCGGCCATGGCCGCGTTGCGGGCATTGTATAGGCCTGACAATTTCCATGACACATCGGCCCATTGTGCCCCGCGCCACTCGAGTCGGAATCGGACGCCAGCGGGAGATTCCTCGAAACCCGAGAGGCACACATCGGCCTCCTTGCCGAGCCCGACCCGGATAACGCGGGTCCAGGGCATCGGACCCAAAGCCTTCAGGTTCTCGTCGTCGGCGTTGAGCACGATCCAGCCGCTGCGCGGCACAAGCCGGACGAAGTGGCTGAAACTCCGCTGCACGTCCGCGAGGTCCCGGAAGATGTCCGCATGATCAAATTCCAGGTTGTTGAGGACAGCGATCCGCGGCGCGTAGTGGATGAACTTGCTGCGCTTGTCGAAGAACGCGCTGTCGTACTCGTCTCCCTCGATGACAACCGGAGAGTTGGGAGCCCCAAAATGCTGGCCGGTCGGCGGGTCCTGCGGCACGCCTCCGATCAGGAATCCGGGATCGATGCCTGCCTCCCGCAAAAGAAAGGCGGTCAGGCTTGTCACCGTCGTCTTGCCGTGGGTCCCGGCAATCACGATCGAGGTTCGGTCCTTAAGGACAAAATCGTGCAGGAACGCGGGAAGCGAGATGAAGGGAACGGGGCGTTCGTCGAGAAGCCACTCGATGACCGGATTGCCGCGGGACAGGGCGTTGCCCACGATCACCTGGTCGGGCGCCGCTGCAGCAACCTTGGCCGGGTCGTAGCCTGCATCGAACGCGATGCCCGCCTCGGCCAGCACCGTGCTCATCGGTGGGTAGGAACCGGCGTCGGCGCCGCTCACATCGTGCCCAGCCGCGCGCGCAAGAAGCGCAGCATTGCCCATCGCGGTACCGCAGATGCCGAGAAAATAGAGCTTCATGAAATCGTTCTCGATCCCCGATCTCTTTCGCGTTCTCGTTCGCTTTGCAATCCGCCATCCGGACGACCCATGAAGACCGATATCATCGTGAAACCCCGCTCAGGCAAGGGCGCGGCGGCATTGCCCTCCGTTGAGCGCTGGGCGACGGAGCACAAGGCGCGGATCCAAGCCACTTAGCATCGCGGCCACGCGCGGGAACTCGCGCTTGAGCTCTCCTCAAATGGCACCGAGCTGGTAGTCGCAGTCGGCGGGGACGGCACGATGAACGAGGTCGCCTCGGGCCTCGTCGGAACGAAGGCGGTCCTCGGACTCGTCTCCTGCGGTTCCGGGAACGGCCTGGGCAGGCACCTCGGCACACACGGATCCCTTGCCCGCTCACTTTCCCTGCTTCACACAGGCCGGGTTGCTGAAATCGACACGGGCTTTGCCGCCGGATTTCCGTTCTTCAATCTCGCCGGCCTGGGTTTCGAGGCGCTCCTCGCCGAGCGCTTCAACCGGTTGAAGAAGCGCGGGCTGCCACGTTATGCCTTGGCGACACTGCGGTCATGGAACCGGCGCCACCCGATCGACTTCCGGATCGCCTGGGAAGGGAGTGACCGTTCCGTTTCGTCAGTGAGCCTCACCGTCGCGAACGGCAGCCAGTACGGAAACAACTTCCGAATCGCCCCGAGTGCGCAGATAGACGACGGGCTTCTGGACCTTGTGGCGATTCCCGAGCTCGGCCATGTCCGAAGCGTGAGCATGCTCTGGGCGCTCCTGCGCGGCTCGATCGATAGTCACCCGGACGTCACCCGGATCCGTGCAAGCCGCTTCGAGGTGACCGCATCGGAAGAGGGGCTCCTTCACGTCGATGGCGAGACCCACCAGGCGCCGCAGCCCGTATCATTCACGATCCGACCCGCGAGCCTGAAGATACTGGTCCCGGCGAACTGAGGAGTCCGCTCCGGACATTTTTCACAGAAGCCCGCGAAGAACCAGTTTGGGGTTGAGACAACGACCTGAATACCGATCACACCAAATGGTGTTCCGGATCGGGGGCATCTGACTTCGGTCCCAATCTTTCCGCCCTACTTTGCGTTCTTCTGTGAGAATGTATTCCCGATTCCTGTCCCCAGAAGCCCTCATTGTAAGCGCGGTGCAACAGTCACCGCCTGAGCGGCAATGTCAGCTCGAACACCGCTCCGCCTTCAGGACGGTTCGACTGCGACACGTGTCCGCCGTGGGCCTCTACGATCGCGCGGACCATGCTGAGCCCCAGGCCCAGGCCCCGCTGTGATCGGCTGGAGTCGCCGCGATAAAGTCGCTCCCAGATCCGCGCCTGGTCGGCCTCCGGGATCCCCGGGCCTGTGTCGCTGATCCGCAGCACCGATTCGCCGGCCTGCCGGCTCGTCTCGATCGTTACCCGACCGCCCTCCGGCGTGTACTTGATCGCGTTGTCGATCAGGTTGGCGATCGCCTGCCGCAATCGGACGACATCCGCCTCGATCGGCGTGGGCATGGGCAGCTCGCAGGAAAGCTGCACGCTTTTCGCCTCCGCCACCTCGCTGTAGAGGTCAGCCGCATCGCGCGCCAGTTCACCGAGCTCGGTGGGCTTCCTGTCGAGTTTGAGCATGCCAGCCTCCGCCTCTGAGATCTCCATCATCACACGGAGCAGTTGAAGTACGTCGTCGGCCTGTTCGACGCAGTCCGCCAGGGCCTCGTTAGCCGCGCCCTGCGAGCCGCCGCCACGGAGCGCTACCTCGGCGGTGCCACGCAGTCGCGTGAGAGGCGTGCGAAGGTCGTGCGCCACATTGTCGAGCGCCTCGCGCATCGACCGGAGCAGGCCTGCATTCTTGTCGAGCACGGTGTTGAACGCCGTCACCAGGTCCGCCACTTCGTCCCGGCGCCGCGGCGTCGGCACGCGGGCCTCCATCGTCCCGGTGGCAATGATTCGTCGCGCCGTTGCAATGACGTCGGAAAGTGGACGCGTCGCACGCCGCGCGACCAGCAGGCCCGCGGCGAATCCGAACACGACAACCCCGGCGCCGATCCAGAGGAACGTCGCGCGCAGCGGGCGCAGCAGGACACGTCGGCTCTCGGCAGTGCGGGCGATGTGCAGACCGTTGCCGTCGGCAAGTGGCTGAAACGCATGGAGCACGTCCTGGTCCTCATTCTCCGGAACGCGAACCGACATGGTTCGCTGCTCGACGAGGGCCCCCGAGATGTCGCGCACCAGCGCGCGGTCAACCTCCCCTTCGATCCAGCTCGGAGGCACCTTCACGATGAAAGGTTCCGAATCGTCCGGGAAGACGAACTCGATGAACAGGTTCAGGACGTTCGGATCATCGCCCTCGACGGCGAGACGCGACCTCAGCCCTGCAAGTCCCTGGAGATTGTACACGCTGGCGTACTGCCGCACACGGAGCTCGAGCGCCTCCGCCTCCTGGCTTTCAAGTTCCGCGCCGAGCTTGTAGTAGAGCCCGCCGAAGATCGCTCCGAAACCCAGGGTGAAGAGCAGCGCGAACCACACGCTCAGCCGGACCGCGAGCGAACGCTGCCAGCGTTCAAGTACCCCCGTGGAAGACATAGCCCACCCCCCGGATGGTCTCGATGCGGTCCTTGTCGGGATCGATCTTGCTTCTAAGCCGCGACATCAGCACGTCGACCACGTTGGTCTGCGGGTCGAAGCTGTAGTCCCAGACGTGCTCCAGGATCATCGTCTTCGTGACAGGCCTGCCCGCGTGGCGCATGAGGTATTCGAGCAGCGAGAATTCGCGCGGCTGCAGGTCGACCTCCTGTCCGGCCACCGTGACCTTGCGGGCGATCAGGTCCATCGTGACATCCTTCACGAAGAGTCGCGTCGCGACCGGAGACTGGCTCGCGCGTCGAATGAGCGCCTGCAGCCGTGCCAGCATCTCCGCGAACGCGAAGGGCTTCGTGAGGTAATCGTCGCCGCCCGCCTGGAGTCCCTTGATCCGGTCTTCGACCGTCGCACGGGCACTGAGGAAAAGGACTGGGACCGTCGCCCGCGAAAGACGCAGCCGCCTGACCAGGCTGAGTCCGTCAAGGCCGGGAAGCATGATGTCGACGATTGCAGCGTCGTAGGTCGTGGTCTCCGCCAGCGCGAGGCCGGAATCGCCATCTGCTGCGTGATCGACGGCGTAGCCCTCTTCCTTGAGGCCGCGAACCACAAAGGACGCGATCTTGGCATCGTCTTCGACTACGAGGATTCGCATGGCGATTGGAAGTCTGGTGAGGCGGATCCCGGGGTCCAGCACCCAAAGGAAGGGCTCCGAGCCACCCCTGGCCCGGAGCCCCAACCTTTAGACCCCAATGAGACCTATGCCAAAATGATGTTGTTGCGTCCGTTCAGTTGCCGGACTCATCGACGACTATGAAGCGCTCGAAACCCTGCTGGCCGCCCTGGCGACCCCAGACCTTGACGAGCGTGCGATCGGACGTTGCCTCGGCGGACAGATTGATCGCGGCGCGGGCATCGCCCACGGGCTGGCGGTTGATCTCGAGGATCACGTCGCCCGGCATGAGCCCGGCCTGTGCCGCCTCGGACGTCGGATCGACTTCCACGACCAGGGCGCCGCGGACATTGTTGGGAATCCCGAACTCCTGGCGCGTGCGGTTGTTCAGGTCGGTGACCGCAACACCATCCAGTGTGCCGTCATCCGTCGGCCTGTTGCCCGGATTCTGGAATCCCCGTCCTCCACCCATGCGTCCGCTTGACGCGGTTTCCGTGCGCTCGTTGACCGTGAAATCCATCGTGCGCCGCTCCCCGTCCCGATAGACCTCGGCGGAAACGGTCGATCCCGGCGCGACCTGCGCAACGATCAGGCCAAGTGCGCGCTCGTCGGCGACCTCGCGGCCGTTGAAGCGGGTGATCACATCACCCGAAAGAAGTCCGCCGCGGTCCGCCGGTGTTCCCGGCTCTACGTTCACTATGATGGCACCAGAAACCGAAGGGAGGTTGAACTGCTCGGCCAGCAGCGAATCGACGGCCTGGGAACGCACGCCCAGGTAGCCCCGAACGACCGTGCCGTTCTCGACGAGCTGGTTCATAACGTTCACCGCAAGGTTTGCCGGAATCGCGAAGCCGATTCCCTGGAATCCGCCGCTGCGGCTCACGATCGCGGTGTTTATCCCAATCAGGCGCCCCTCGGCGTCCACGAGAGCGCCACCTGAGTTGCCCGGGTTGATGGCCGCGTCTGTCTGGATGAAATCCTCATAGTAGATGCCACCGCCGGGCGTGCGCCGCCCGAGGCCGCTGACCATGCCGCTTGTGACGGTCATGCCGACATCGAAGGGATTTCCGAGTGCCAGCACCCGGTCGCCGACTTCGACTGTATCGCTGTCGGCAAAGACGACTGCCGGAAGGTCAGTCGCATCGATCTTCACGACTGCAAGGTCCGTGGCCTCGTCCCACCCCACTACGCGAGCGGTGAACTCGCGACCGTCGCTCAGTCCGATGCGAATCGTATCGGCCCCGGCGACGACGTGGTTGTTCGTGAGAATGAAGCCGTCCGGGGAAGCGATCACGCCTGAGCCGACTCCCTGCTGCTGTGGCACCTGCTGCTGGGGTACCTGGCCGCCGCCAAAGGGTGAACCTCCAAAGAAGTCCCAGAGTTCCGGCGGAACTCCGTAGGGAATACCACCGGTCATCTGCATCGCCTGTGCCCGCTCGATGACCTTCACCTTTACGACGCTCGGGGCGACCCGGCGAACGATCGGGGCGTAGCTGCGGCCAAGCGCCGAATCGCCGGCGGCAATTGGATTCCGATCCAGACGAATCTCCGGAATCGTGCCACCGGCCGAGCCGGTGCCGAGCACGGCCGCCCAGGTCAGGCCAGCCGCAGCGATGAGACCGGCAGCCGAAAGGACCAACCGGCGAGGGGATGCGAATGAGTGGATGTTCATTGTCGTCTCCTTTGAATTATCAGATTTTCCGGATGCGCCCCGATTCTACGGCTCTTTGAGTGCTGTGCGGCTCAGGGAACACCCGGGTTGAAAGTTTCGATGCCGCAAAGATGCCATACTTTCCTTACTCGCGGCTTTCCTGAATGTTACACTTTTGAAGGCCGGCCCGGTTCCCCGGAAATCATTTCAACGCTGGCACTTGCCCCATAAGAGGGGGTAAATCTGTTATCTGCCCTAAATGACGACCTTCCTCGGCATCGCCCTCGAAACACTCGTCATTCTTATCCTAGTGGCTGCCAACGGCTTTTTCGTGGCAGCCGAGTTTGCCCTGGTAAAGATTCGCACGAGCCAGCTTCGGCCAATGCTGAAGTCAGGGGGCAACTGGAGGGTAAGGCTCGCCATCAGGGCAACCGAGCACCTCGACGCAGCCCTTTCGGCCACCCAGCTGGGCATCACCCTCGCCAGCCTCGGTCTCGGGTGGGTCGGTGAACCCTTCCTGGCCCATCGTCTTGAACCGGTCCTTGCCGATTGGGGGATCACCGATGAGAGATCTGTAAGCTCGATCGCCTTTGCCATCGCATTCCTGACAATCACATTCCTGCACATTGTCTTCGGCGAACTCGCGCCCAAGTCGCTTGCCATTCAGCGGCCGAAGGCCGTCTCGCTCTGGGTCGCGGCGCCACTGATGGCGTTCTATTATGCTTTCTTCCCGTTTATCTGGGCCCTGAACGGAACCGCGAATCGCTTCCTGCGCTGGGGTGGACTTCAGCCCGCAGGCGAAGGCGAGCACACTTTCAGCTCCGAGGAGCTCGAGCACGTCTTCAGCCACGCCCGGCACAGCCACCCTGGAGACGCCCTCATCAACAAGCTGATGGTGCAGTCCCTCCGCGTGCGCAGCACAAAGGCCCGCCAGATCATGCTGCCGCGCGAGCAGGCTGTCGTGCTCTGGGCCGACAAGCCGCATCACGAGAACCTCCGCACCGCTCAGACCAGCGGCCACAGCCGATTCCCCATCTGCGAGGGAACGCTCGATAACCTGAAGGGACTCGTGCTCGTCCGCGAGTGGCTCTGGCAGATCCAGATGCTCGGACCGGAAACCGGCTTCGACCCGATCATCCGCCCGATCATCCGCTTCGGCGAGGACACCACGCTCCCGGAGATGATCGAGCGGTTCCGCAAGGCGCGCAGCCACCTCGCGGTCGTGCAGGACAAGGAGGGACGCTTCAGCGGCATCATCACGCTCGAGGATGCGCTCGAGGAGATCGTCGGTGATATCCGCGACGAGTTCGACATCGGCGTCGGCCCGATCTTTGAGCGAGGCGCCTACTTCATCGTGGTCAGCGGCGGCCTCACGATGCGCGAGCTCCAGGCCGAGACCGGCTGGCCGCTGGAATGGCAACCCCGCGATACCGTCACCACCTGGATGTCCCGCCCGATCGGACGCGCGCCGCGGAGAGGCGAGACAATCGTCGTCGGGGACTATGCCCTGACGGCGGTCGACGTCGTCTCGGAACGAGTCCGGCGGGTCTGCGTCGAGCGCAGCCTGGGATCGACTCCCCCGGTCTAGTTCCGTGCGCTCATAGCACGCCCGCAGGGCCCCTCACACTGGCAAGCTGCCCTTTGCATTCCGCAATCCGCATTCCAAAATCGGCAATTCGATGATTCCCGTCACCGTCCTCACCGGCTTTCTCGGCGCCGGAAAGACCACCCTGCTCAACCGGATCCTGACGGAGCAGCACGGGCGCAAGATCGCCGTCATCGAGAACGAGTTCGGCGAGGTCGGGGTCGATCATCAGCTCGTGATCTCCGGCGACGAGGAATTGTTCGAGATGAACAACGGCTGCATCTGCTGCTCGGTGCGTGGCGACCTGATCCGCATCCTCGGCCGGCTGCTCAAGCGCAAGGATCCGCTCGACGGCATCCTGATCGAGACCACCGGCCTGGCCAACCCCGCCCCGGTGGCGCAGACGTTCTTCACCGACGACGAGATGCGGCGCGCGTTCCGGCTCGACGCCATCGTCACCGTGGTCGACGCGAAGCACGTGGCTGAGCACCTCGACCGCGACGACGAGTCCGTGAAGCAGATCGCCTTCGCCGACGTGATCCTGCTCAACAAGGCGGACCTCGTCTCTGCCACCGACCTGGACTCGCTCGAGCAGCGCATCCGCTCGATAAACGCCGTCGCCCGCATCCACCGCACCACGAACTGCACCGTGCCGCTCGACCGGGTCCTCGACATCGGCGGCTTCAACCTCGAGCGAGCCAGCGAGCTCGATCCGAAGTTCCTGGAGCCGGAGCACCCGTTCGAGTGGGCCGGCGCCTATCCCCTGCCGGCAGGCACACTCGAACTGGAGATCGGGCATGTGGACGATGACCACAGCGCGCACGCCGCCTGCGATCATACCCATCACCACCACGGCAACCCCAATGAGCTCGATATCGCGATCCTGCCCGTAGCGCTGCCCGCCGGCGTGGAGCCGGATTCGTCCGCCGCCGAGCAGGCATACAAGGAGGCGACGGCGCGTGCCGTCGAGCTGTTCGCCGGCTGGGAGAACCGCGTTCGCGAGGGCGAAAACGTTCAGCCCGGGAACACGCTGCACCGCCTGCAATTACAGGAAGGCAATGGACGCTATCGCGTCCCCGTGGAGACCGCCGGACTTCACCTCGTCTTCGAGGGATGCGGCGAGCATCCGCTGCACCTCCTGGCGGAAGGCAAGGTCGTGAAGCCCCGTTGGCAGCAGGATTTCCACGCGTCCCACACGCACAGTGGGCAGGTCTCGTCGGTTTCGATCGTGCAGCCCGGCGACCTCGACCCCAAGCGACTCAACGACTGGATCAGCGAGCTGCTTCGCGTGCGGGGCGGCGACATCTACCGCATGAAGGGTGTGCTGAGCGTGAAGGGTTCCGCACAGCGTCTCGTGTTCCAGGGCGTGCACATGCTTTTCGACGCGAAGTTCGACCGCGACTGGGGCGACATGCCCCGTCAGAACACGCTCGTATTCATCGGCCGAAATCTCGAAAGGACCGAGCTCACCGAAGCATTCCGCAAGTGCCTGGCTGCGCACTGAACAGTGAATCAGAGGATTTCCCCATGAGCGCCCCGATCATCACCGTCTCGACAGTCGTGAAGGCCCCCATCGACCGCGTCTGGAACGCCTGGACGCTTCCCGAGCACATAACGAAGTGGAATGCCGCGTCAGACGACTG
The DNA here is from genome assembly GCA_038144975.1 of Candidatus Salsuginivita brisbanensis. Lineage (GTDB taxonomy): Bacteria > Verrucomicrobiota > Verrucomicrobiia > Opitutales > Opitutaceae > Salsuginivita > Salsuginivita brisbanensis. Next base: position 30,261 of record JAYQOU010000017.1, read on the forward strand.
GCATTCCCCATCCGCGACGAACGATCTCAGGGTCGGCGGACGATTCAAATGCCGCATGGAGGCGCGCGATGGATCGGCCGGGTTCGACTTCGAGGGCACCTACACTCGCGTCGAGCCACAACGACAGATCGCCTATGCGATGGATGACGGCCGGGAGGTCAGCATGCGTTTCGAGCCGGTTGACGGCGGCACCAAGGTTTCGGAATCCTTTCGCGCCGAAACGGAGAACCCGGTCGAGATGCAGAAGGCCGGCTGGCAAAGCATCCTGGACAACTTCCGCAAGCACGCCGAAGCGCTCGCCTGAGCAAACGGGATGAAGCTCACCAAGCACTGGGCCGCCACGCTCGGGGACTACGTCATCGACCTGGCCTGGTCACCCGATTGCGCGGTGCTCGCCGCGGCGTCGACCGCTGGCCCGATCTCCCTGTTCGCGTCAACTGACGGCAAACTGCTACACGAGCTACCCGGTCACGAAGAGGGCACAAACGCCGTCGCGTTTGCGCCGCCGGCCACCACCATTCTCGCATCAGCGGGTCAGGACGGCGCCGTGAAGTTCTGGGACCCCGCCGCCGGCCAGCACATCGCATCCGCCGCGCTCGACGGAGCTTGGGTCGAACACATCGCCTGGATGTTAAACACGGAAGGCGGAGGGCCGAAGGCAGAGGGCAGACGGATCCTGGCCGCTGCCGCCGGGCGCACCCTCGTGCTGCTGAACCCCGACGGCTCGCTCCAGCACACGTTCAAACCCGCCCCGAAGACCATCACCGCGCTAGCCTGGTCGCCCCCCTCGCCCCTCGCCCCTCGCCCTTCGCCAATTCTCGCCGTCGCCTACTTCGGCGGAGTCTGCCTCTGGAACACAGGCGACGGCTTGGCCGCGAAGGAATACGCCTACGCAAACGGCATCCAGGCACTTGCCTGGTCTCCCGACGGTCGGTGGCTGGTCTCCGGGAACCAGGATCCGTCCGTCCACCTCTGGATTCCGGCCGAGAACGAGGAACTGCACATGAGCGGCTACGAGAACAAGGTGAAGCATCTCAGCTTCGACCATACCGGACGCTGGCTGGCAACCAGCGGCGGACGCGATGTCTCGGTGTGGGACTGCTCGGGCGCTGGTCCCGAAGGTCGGGAGCCCCTGATGTTTCCCCACGACGCCCCCGTGTGCTCCGTGGCGTTCCAGAATACGCACGGGTTGCTCGCCTCGGCATCTGAAGACGGCGTCGTCATGCTCTGGAGTCCCGAGCGCAAGCAGCCCTTGCGCGCGACAATCAAGATGCCGACGCCGGCAACACGACTCAGCTGGTCGCCGGACGACAGCCTGCTCGCGATCGGAAACCGGGAGGGCACGGTGTACGTGCTCAAGGCGGAGGGATGATCGGGCCGCAGTGGCTTCGATCGCCTATGTAGCCCTGCCCAGGAGGGCAGGGATTCCGATGCCCGGTCCCGCCGCTACCGCGGCGGGCTACATCACGGGGAAAAGCAGTTTCCCAGGCAGGGGGGGCAGGGGTAAGGTATGAAGCAGCTTGGGCCCGGCCCCCCGCCGCCCA
>JAYQOU010000018.1:0-31728 GCA_038144975.1 Candidatus Salsuginivita brisbanensis
ACGAAGATCCTGTACGGGTATAACAGCCGTCAGCCGAATGGCGACCTGTCCAAGCCGAACCGCGTTCTGATGCGTGCCAACGTGGCCCGCTATCCCGAGCCGATCAGCTTCCGCTTCACGGCGAGCTACAGCTTCGGCGGATCCCAGCGGTCCACCCAGTAAGAATCGTTAGGGGCTCAATCAAGCCGGCCTCTCCCGAATGGGGGAGGCCGGCTGCTTTTTTGGCCGCGTGGTCCTTGGCAACAACGGAAACCCGACGGTCATCAACCCGATCAACCCGGCAGCCGCTCTCGACGATCCTTCAGTGAACAACTTCGACTTCCGGTTCATGAAGGTTTCGTTCAACTCGCAGGTGAACTTCCGGTACACCTTCCGGTTGGACAGCGGCAACTCGCTGGGCCTGGCGCTTCGGGTGAACAACCCGATCAACGATGACTGGCTGCCGGTTGGCGACGCGGCGGGTCCTGGCAATGCCGGCACGGGCTTCGGCGGTACGTACCGCCAGCCTGACGGCGACCTGACCAAGCCGAACCGGGTGCTGACGCCTGACCTGGTGGCCCGCTTCACCGAGCCGATAAACTTCCGCCTCACCGCCACCTACACCTTTGGTGGTTCGGGCAACACCCGCTGAGCGAAGTTTGATTCAAGTATCCGAGGCCGGCGCCGGAAAGGGCGCCGGCCTTTGCTTTTTGGGGCCTGTTGTCCCTCGGTTCCGGAGAATTCAGGACGATTCAGGTTAGCGGAATCACGCGGCTGCTTCGTCATCCCACCGCACACGCTTTACGTGTGTGTTCGGTAAACAAGCTGGATCCTTACAGCAGCGGCGTTAAGCCGTTATCCAGATTGGGGCGGTCGGCAATCGGGGTGCCGGCCGCCCATCCGAACCCCCCTTTCTTTCGATGATGAGGCACACCGAAAAGATTCACCCCGCGTCGGTGCGTTGGAAGCGGCCTGCCCGCGTTTTTCAAGGCGTGATCCTCGGAGTGTCGTTGGCAACCTTAATGGCGTGCCAGGGCGCCAGATCGAGCTATTGGGACACGACTCCTGCACGGGTAGCAGTTGTCCGAGTTCAGTCGGTGGCGCGTGGAGGCGCTGTAAAGGTCAACGGAATGCTCACGAGCTCCCTTCCGGGCGAAGTGCACCTCGAGGTGGACGAAACCGGCAAGGTGGTCCGTCCCTACGTGATCAGTCTTTCCACCAACATCCTGTCCGCGGCGGGAGGTGGTTCAGGGCGCGACCTGGGAAGCGTCGAGATCGCCGCAGGGGAGATTGCGCCCGCCCGGATATATTTCGGCGAGCAGGGCCCGCAGCTCACCGGCCAGGCGCTCATCCAGCCGGGGCGCTGAATTTCTCAGGTCAGAATCGCGTACGCAGCGTCAGCGAGGCCGAGAGCGGCGGATTCGGGTAGATCACGTCGTTGCCGGCAAAGGTGGGATCGATCGGGGTGTAGTTTCTCTCGTCGGTGAGGTTGCGCACGTTGAGCTGCACGTCCCACCCGGCCCGGCGGTAGGCGAGGAAGCCGTCGACTTGGTACTGGAAGGGGATGATGAGCGTGCCTTCGTCGTTCTGGTACTGGCGCCCCGTAAACTGGGGCCCTATGCCGAGCGCGAAGCCGCTCTCGGACTCGATGGTCAGATAGGCATTGGCCAGAAACGAAGGCACGCTCGTGGCCCGCATGCGCCCGCCGGGAGGCAGGTAGCGCGTAAAGTTCGGGCTGCCGCGTCCGGTGCCGGGCTGCCCGTCGATGACCAGCGTCGATGGATACCCGTCGCGGTAGTTTCCGGTCTGCTGGTAGAACGACCTGCCGAACAGCGTTGCTTCCTGGTAGGTGAGGTTTGCGCTGAGGCTCACCCGAGTGGATGGCTGGAACACCGCCTCGACTTCCACGCCGGACGACTGAACCTCGGCCGCGGGGGCGTTGAGCTGGGGACGCTGGCGGGTCTGCTCGAACAGCGCCGCCGAGACGAAGAGCGACTCGCGGAAGAGGCTCGCCTTGATCCCGACCTCCAGCAGTTCGCTCAGTCCCCGCATCGAGTTGCGCAGGCCCTCGCGCGAGTTGCTCGCCCCGTTGATGCCGCCGAAGATTATTGTCCCGGTGGTCGCGTGCACCCGGTTGTAGGTCGCGTAGGCGGAGACGTTCGAAGCGATCGTGTGCTGCAGGCTGACGAAGTAGCCTGGGTTGAGGATGTCGTCCTCGACATCGTAGAACGAGCCCGTGGGGCGCCCGACGAGATTCGAGCTGCGCGCTCGAGCGTCGATGTGGTCGAGCCGGAGCCCGATCACCCCGGTCAGCTGCGGCATCAGGTTCAGGTCGGCCTGCGCGAAGAGAGCCGTGTCGAGGATCTCCGAGTCCTGGTTTCCCGAGTCGGGGAAGGGATTTCCGCTGTAGCCCGGCTTTCCTGGAATCGGAAGTCCACCGAAGGTACCGGTCGTGGGGTAGGGCGGAAAGAGGATAGTCTCCGCGGGCTGGGTGAGGTCGTACAGGAAGAACGGCTCCGAGCTGAAATCCTGGTAGGAGATGAGGCGCTGGAACTCGACGTCCGCGCCGGCGATGAATCCCCGGATCGGTCCGTCTGACGCAAACCGGCGGTGGTATTCGAAGCGATTGCTCAGGGCCCAGTCGCGCGGCACGTACTCGTCGTAGCCGTAGGCCTCGAACTTCCGCGAGGTGCGCGTCTCGAAATAGGTGAGGTTGCGAACCCTGGCATCCGGGCCTGCGGTCTTTGTGGCGATCAGCTGGGTGACGAGACGCTTCGCGCGGGCCGATGAGCGCGGGGTCGAGAGCGTCTGGTAGGGCTCCAGCTTCACGAGGCGATAGGTCGCCGGGTCGAGGCGGACAAAAGACGGGCTCGACCCGACCGGTGAGCCGAAGGCATTCAGCGGCTGCACGGCGCCTGCTGCGTAAAGCTGGTCGTCGATGTACGCCTGCGTCACCCTGTTGACGCCGGCGACCTCGTTGAAGCGGCTCGCGTAGAACTGCCCCAGCCATTCCAGCGTGAACCCGTTCCGCCCCAGCCAGGAGATGGCGAGATACGCATCCTGGGTCTCGTTCTTCTGGTATCGGTAGTAGCCGTCCCCGTCGCGGCCCAGGTAGCTGAATCGGTAGGCCAGCCCTTCGCCCATCGGTCCGCCGGCGTCGATCTGGAACTCGGGATTGAAGTGCGACTGCCCGTCCGGGACGAAATAACCGAGCGTGAGGCGGAGCTGCGTGCGATGCCGGTCGAAATAGGGACGCTTGGATACGAGATTGACGTAGCCGCCGGGCCCCTGGCCCTGGGGACCGTAGACGGCCGATCCTGGTCCGCGGACGATCTCCATTGCCTCGATCCCATTGAAGCTAGGGAACACGCTGTTCCGGCTGAACTTCATCTGCTGCCCGTTTAGATAAAGCTCGCCAAGGTCGCCGCGGATCTGGGGAGTCGCCGGGATGCCGTACTGGGCGGGCGAGTAGACGCCGGCCGCGAACTGGCCGAAGTCCATCGCGTCGCGCACGCCGCGGTGCTCCATCCACGCCGCGTTGACGAATGAGACGGAGCGTGGAGTCTCCAGGATGCTGCGGCTGTCCCCGAGCACGCCGGTGACGGGCAAGGCGGTGGGCAGGATCTGTTCCTCGAGCGGCACGTCGGTCACCGTGAACGGCGCGAGCCGGGTGATTGGCCCCTCCGGAGCCGCCGCGGCGCGACCCACGTCCGCTGCTGCAAGTGCCACGAGGGCAACGGCAAGGCGCCCGGGGTGCGAAGTCGCAAGGCAGCGTCGTTCTTTCTGAATCCGCATGGAATACACCCGACGAGAAACCGGCACGGGTCCGCTTCGGTCAATGTTCATTCTCAGCGAAAGCCCGGGAAAGGATGTCATCGGCTGGGAAGCGGTGGTGATCCTCCTGATGGAAACAATCGGCTCGATCCGGGTTGGGAATGGCCCAAGCTTGTCGGTCCTCCGGGGGGCCTGCCCCGGAACCCAACATCAACCCCGACCTCCCCAAGGCATGAAACCGATCATGCTCGTCCTTCTCGCCGCCCTGGCCGCTTCGCCGCTCGGTGCCGCTGACAGAAAGATCGTTCTCATTGCCGGTCGTCCCAGTCATCCGTCCGGCGAACACGAACACCGCGCCGGCATGTTGCTGCTTCAGCAGGGCCTCTTAGGTATCCCCGGTATCAACGTCGTGGTTTATGCCCTGACGGGCACGAGCTGGCTCGAGGACGAGACCGTCCTGGACGATGCTGCGGCCGTCATCGTCTACAGCGACGGCGGTGGCAACGGGCACCCGTTCCTGCGCGATGACCGCCTTGCCAAGATCGGTGCGCTGGTCGCGCGCGGCGTCGGCATCGGCATGCTGCACTATGCGACCGAGCCGACCATCGAGAACGGCCAGAGGGAGTTCCTCGACTGGATCGGCGGCGCCTACGAGATCCGCCGGTCATTGAATCCGATCTTCGTCGGCAGCTATTCGAGCTTGCCGTCGCACCCGGTGACCCGAGGTGTCCGCCCGTTCTCGACCCGCGACGAATGGTATTATTATATCCGGTTCCGTGATGGGATGGCGGGCATCACGCCCATTCTCACGATGGTGCCGCCGCTTAGCTCGATCAATCGACCCGATGCCCCGCGCATCGGGGACCACGAGGGCAACGAGGCGGCCTGGGCTGCTGTCCGCGCCCGCGAGCCGCAGCACACGATGTGGGTGACCGAGCGGGCCGATGGTGGCCGCGGCTTCGGGTTCACCGGTGGCCACTACCACGCCAACTGGGCGAACGACGACCAGCGCAAGCTCGTGCTCAATGCCATCCTCTGGGTGGCCGGTGCCGACGTGCCCGCCGGCGGAGTTGCCTCCACAGTCACCACCGACCTCATGCGCGCCAACCTCGACCCGAAGGGCGGGGCACGCGGCGGTCCTCCGCCTGATGTAGATGCCCCGGCCTATGGCATGAACGCGCTGCTCGCCTCGGCAAACAGCGCGGCGAATGTCGCCCGCCGTGCGCTCGTCTATGCGGCCCTGTCGCCGGAAGGCGACGAGGCTATGCGCGTCGTGCGCGCACGGGAACTCGCCGAGGTCGAGCTGGACCGGGCGCTGCGGCGCGCTGAGCTGTTCGCGGGCATGCAGGCATCCCCCGGGGGCTTCGACGCCGACGGCATCGCCACCCTGATCGAAGGCGCGTCGCAGTGACACCAGCTCTCCACACCAATAGATAACAACCGACTCCCAACATGACCACCCGACCAACGTTCACGTCCATCGCGGCTTGCTCCCTGCTCCTTTTCATTCCATCGGCCCTTTTCGCCCAGCGCGGTGGTGCCCCCGTGCCGCCGCCCTCCGAGGCACTGTCCCCGCGTCCGGCCGCGATGGCCGGGCTCCTGACCGTCGCCCAGCGCGATGCGCTTGACGCGCTCGCTGCATCGACGTCGGACCTTGCGGGAGCAGCCAACGCGGCGCGCCAGGCACTGGTCGCGGCCAGCATGGCTTCTCCCGTCAATGCCGGTGATCTCCGACTTCGGGCTAACCAGCTTGGGCAGGCCGAGATGGCGCTCGCGAATGCCAGAGCCGATCGGTTTGCGCAGTTCCAGGCTGGGCCGAACCAGCTTGCTCCCGACGCCCTTCAGCCCGGCATCGCGCGGCTCGGCACGGCGGGAGGCGGACGCGGCGGCCTGATGGCCCCGCGCATGGCCGACGATGCCGACGGCTTCGTCTCGATTTTCGACGGCCGCACCCTCAACGGCTGGGAAGGCGACACCACCTTCTGGCGCGCCGAGGACGGCAAGATCGTCGGCGAAAGCACGCCCGAGAAGGTCGTCTCCCATAACACGTTCCTCATCTGGCGCGGCGGCACGCTCCGGGACTTTGAACTCAAGACCGAGTTTCGAATCAACGGCACGAACAGCGGCATCCAGTACCGCAGCCATGTCGTGCCCGAGGCAGGTCCGCACGTGCTGAGCGGGTACCAGGCGGACATGGATATCGGAAACAACTACACCGGCGGGCTGGGCGAGGAGCGCGGCCGCCGCAACGTGATGGTGCCGCGCGGCCAGATGATCCGGCTCACAGAGAACGACACCTACAAGTTCATGGGCACGCTCGGCGACCCGGCCGAGATCGGCGGCAGCTTCGTCCCGAACGGCTGGAACACCTACCACATCATCGCACGCGGCCCGGTGCTGATCCACATCCTCAACGGCCGAGTCTCGGCGATCATGATCGACGAGGACGAAGGCGCCCGCGCGATGGAGGGCGTCCTCGGTTTCCAGATGCACACGGGCCAGCCCTTCAAGGTCGAGTACCGCAACATCCTTTACCGCGAGCTCTGAGCCGCGCCGGCACTTCCGCCCCGAGGTGATGCAGGCACTGGTGCTCGAGGAAAAGCTGCGGCTCCGGCTGCGGGATTTCCCGCTGCCGGAGAAGCTGGGTCCGCACGACGTGCGCGTGCGGATCCGGAGCGTCGGCGTCTGCGGCAGCGACGTCCATTACTACCAGCACGGAGCGATCGGCCCTTTCGTCGTGCGCGAGCCGATGATCCTCGGGCACGAGGCGGCCGGGGTGGTGGAGGAGGTCGGCAAGGCGGTGACAAACCTGCGCGAGGGCGACCGGGTGTGCATGGAACCCGGCATTCCTGATCCGGAAGGACGGGCGACCCGGCTCGGCCTCTACAACCTCGACCCGGCGGTGCGCTTCTGGGCGACGCCCCCCGTGCACGGCTGCCTGCGCCCCTCGGTCGTCCATCCCGCGGCATTCACATTCCGCCTGCCGGACAACGTCACCTTCGCCGAGGGTGCCATGGTCGAGCCGCTCGCGGTTGGCATGCATGCCGCGGCCAAGGCCCGCATCCGCCCGGGCGACGTGGCCGTCGTGCTCGGTGCCGGCCCGATCGGCATGGTCACGGCACTCGCCGCGCTCGCCGGCGGATGCAGCCGCGTCTTCGTGACCGACGTGCAGGAGCCGAAGCTCGACCTGGCGGCACGGCTGAATTCCGCGATCGTTCCCGTCAACAGCGCGAAGGTCGACGTCGCCTCCCAGGTCCGCGAGCTCACCGAGGGGTGGGGCGCGGACATCGTGTTCGAGGCTTCGGGAAACCTCCGCGCGGCCGCGTCGGTCTTCGAGCCGCTGTGTCCCGGCGGCTGCGTCGTGTTCATCGGAATGCCGGGGTCGCCGGTGCCGCTCGACATCGTTGCCGCGCAGGTGAAGGAGGCACGCATCGAGACCATCTTTCGCTATGCGCACGTCTTCCCGCGGGCGCTGGCGCTGATGGGCTCGGGGCGGATCGACGTGAAGCCGCTCGTCACGGACCGCTACGAGTTCCAGGACTCCGTCGCCGCCTTCGACTATGCCGTGAAACCGCGGCCGGAGAGCGTGAAGGTGCAGATTGAGCTTCCATGAACACCGAACTTAAAGGCGCGCGCATACTCGTAACCGGTGCCGGCAAGGGTATCGGCCGCGAGATCGCGATTCACCTTAACGGCGTTGGCGCGCGCGTCGTGGCGGTCAGCCGGACGCTCGCCGACCTCGACAGCCTCCGGGAGGAGATCGGCTGCGAGACGATCGACGCGGATCTGTCGGATCCCGCGCAGGTCGCGGACGCAGCCCGGAGGGCGGGGGCGGTCGATCACCTGGTGAACAATGCGGGTGTCTCGATTCCGGAGCCGTTCCTGGAGACCTCGGCAGAATCGCTCGACCGCACGCTCGCGATCAATGTCCGCGCGCCGCTGCTGTTGTCGCAGCACGTTGCGCGCGATTGGATCGCGCGCGGACACAAGGGTGCGATCGTGAACCTTTCGAGCCAGGCGTCGCAGGCCGCGCTCCGCGACCACGCTGCCTACTGCGCGTCGAAAGGGGCGATCGACATGCTTACAAAGGTGATGGCGCTTGAGCTCGGGCCCCACGGCATCCGGGTCAACGCCGTGAATCCCACGGTCACGCTCACGCCGATGGGAAAGATGGCCTGGGGGGATCCGGCGAAGAGCGGGCCCATGCTGGCGAAGATCCCACTCGGCCGCTTCGCCGAGCCCCGCGAAGTCGCGACCGTGGTCGCGTTCCTCCTCGGCGACGGCGCCTCGATGATCTCCGGCGTCACGCTGCCGGTCGACGGCGGCTTCCTGGGGACCTGAGGGCGTATTATGGGCAAGAAGGCTCACTTCCCCGGGACCGGAAGAATCCCCTTTGAGGGTCGCCGTACCACCAATCCGCTCGCGTTCCGGCACTATGATCCGGACGAGTCGATCGACGGGAAGCCGATGGCGGAGCATCTGAGGTTTTCCATTGCCTACTGGCATTCGTTCCGGGGCGCGGGCTCCGACCCGTTTGGCGCGGGCACGATCCAGAGGCCCTGGGAGAAGGGAAAGGACGCGCTCTCTGTGGCGAAGGCGCGGCTCGACGCGGCATTCGAGTTCCTGGTGAAGGTCCGCGCGCCGTTTTGGTGCTTCCATGACCGCGACATCGCGCCGGAGGGGAAGACGCTCGGCGAGACGAACCGTATCCTCGACAGGGTCGTGGCTCACGCGAAGCAGCTCCAGAAGGCCACCGGCGTACGGCTTCTCTGGGGAACCGCCAACCTGTTCTCGCATCCGCGTTACATGTGCGGCGCCGCGACCAATCCCGATGCCCATGTATTCGCCTACGCCGCGGCGCAGGTGAAGCAGGCGATGGACGTCACGCTCGAGCTCGGCGGCGAGCACTACCTGTTCTGGGGCGGACGCGAGGGCTACGAGACGCTGCTCAACACCGACCTGAGGCGCGAGCAGGACCACCTCGCGCGGTTCCTGCAGATGGCACTCGATTATGGGCGCGAGATCGGCTTCCGCGGCGGATTCCTGATCGAGCCCAAGCCCAAGGAGCCCACCAAGCACCAGTACGATTTCGACGTCGCGAGCGGCATCGCCTTCCTGCGCGCCTACGGGCTGGAGAAGCGGTTCAGGTTCAACATCGAGACGAACCACGCGACGCTCGCGGGGCACACGTTCCAGCACGAGATCGAGGTCGCGGCCGCCGCGGGCATGCTCGGATCGATCGACGCCAACACGGGCGACCTCCTACTCGGCTGGGACACGGACCAGTTCAATCTCGACGTGCGGGAGCTCACGCTCGCGATGCTCTCCATCCTGCGTGCCGGCGGGCTCGGTTCGGGGGGATTGAACTTCGACGCCAAGCTGAGGCGTCCCTCTATCGATCCGGAGGACCTTTTTCACGCCCACATCGGGGCGATGGATGCCTATGCGCTGGCGTTCCGGGTCGCGCGGCGGATCCGGGCCGACGGGCGCCTCGAGGAGTTCGTGCGCCAGCGCTACTCAAGCTACGACAGCGGCTTCGGACGCGACATCGAGAAGGGCAGGGTGGGCCTGAAGGACCTGGACAAGCTCGTCCGCGGCCGCCTGGGCGAGCCCCGGCCGGTCTCGGGCCGTCAGGAATACCTCGAAAACCTGCTGAATTCCTACTTGTATTGAACACCCGCGGGACGGTGATGCCGTCGCGATCCATACCTTGTTTCCGCCAACCCCGTTACTCCAATGAATGCCAGAATCCTGTCCCTGCTCCTGCTCGTCGCCGGAGCGTCTGCTGCGCTCGAAGCCGCCGAGCCGAAGCGCATTCTTCTCGTCACGACAACCATCGGTTTCCGCCACAGCTCGATCGAGATCGGCGAGAAGGTCCTGCGCGAGCTCGCCGCGAAGACCGGCGAGTTCGTGATCGTCTCAACCGCCGAGCATCCCGATTACCCGAGCTACAGTGCAGGCCGTGGCGGACGCGGCGGCGTGCAGGTGCCGGGTTTGTCGGCAGCACAGCAGGCGGCAATGGCGGCGTACACCGAGGCCGTGACGCCCGCGACGCAGCGGCTGACTGAGGCGCGCCAGGCGCTGCTGCAGGCTGCTCTGTCGGATCGCAACTCGGTACCTGCCCGCGCCACGGCGGTCGGCGACGCCGAGCGCGCGCTCGCCCTGGCGCGCGCCGATGCGCTGGCCCAAATGCAGCAATCGCCGGGGCGGCTCACGCGCGACCAGACCCTGATGCTCGCCGGCCTGGTCCAGCCCCCGACCGAGGCGGAGCAGGTCCGCCGGGTGCTCGCCACGTACATGAACCCGCAGACGCTGCGCACGTTCGACGGCATCTATTTCAACAGCACGGTCGGTCAGCTTCCGTTCCCGGACATGGACGATTTCTTCCGCTGGGTATCCGAGGGCGGCTCCGTCATGGGCAACCACGCCGCGTCGGATTCCATGCACGGGACACCGGAATACGCGGCGATGCTCGGCGGCGAGTTCCAGCGTCACGGCCAGCAGGCCACCGGGCGCATGGTCAACTTCGACCCGGCGCACCCGGCGACGAGGACCTGGGGCGAGTCCCGCGAGGTGTTCGACGAGCTCTACATGTTCCGGGCGAACTACGACCGGTCGAAGGTGCACTCGCTGATCAGCATGGTCGAGCGACCGGATGACGGACTCGGCGTCGCCGGCGAACCCGGCTGGTTCCCGGTCGCCTGGACGAAGATGTACGGTCAGGGCCGCGTCTTCTTCACCTCGTTCGGCCACCGCGAGGATGTGTGGGATCCGAACTGGACGGACGGCAGCGGCCAGCGCCGCAACCCGCCCGAGGTCGCCGAGGCGTTCCAGGCGCACCTGCTCGGCGGCATCCGCTGGGCGCTCGGGCTCGCCGAGGGCGATGTGATTCCCCAGTTCACGGCGTCCGAGTGAACAGCGATCGGTGCGTTTTTCACAGAAGGACGCAAAGACCGAGCCGAAGGGGGTATTTGTTGGGTAGCGGGTGCCTCCGGAAACGGGCGGATCACCATTTTGCTGCCCGGCTGGAACTCCGCGAACTTTGCGTGCTTCTGTGAAGGAATGTTTCGGAGTTCTGGATACTGGATCGTTCTTCACAGAAGATCGCAAAGTTCGCGAAGCTGGGGACCAATTCCCCGAACGATGTCGGTCTTCCGAGTTCGGGTCTTCTGGTCCGAAATCCCCTTCCCATACCCTTTGCGGCCTTCTGTAAAACGGTTCGATCTGCTGATCACTGACTCCTGAAATCCGCTAATGTCCTCCGACGGAATCTTTCTCGGTGTCGACTCCGGCACGCAGAGCGTGAAGGTGGTCGCGCTCGACTTGGGTCGCGACCGCGTAATCGCGAAGGCACGCCAGCCGCATCGTCTCATCGGCGGCCTGCCGCCGGGACACATGGAGCAGCACCCGCAGGAATGGGCGTCAGCCATGCAGCGCGCGATCCGGTCTGTACTGTCGAAAGTCGATCGACGGAGGGTCCGCGGCATCGGGGTATCGGGGCAGCAGCACGGCTTCGTGCCGCTCGATGCCACGGGCGAGGTCATCCGCCCGGCGAAGCTCTGGTGCGACACGAGTACGGTTGCTGAGTGCGACATCCTCAGCAGTCGCCTTGGCGGAACGGCGGGCGCAATTCGTGCCGTCGGGAACGCGATCCTTCCCGGCTACACCGCCCCGAAGATCCTCTGGTTGAGGCGAAACGAGCCGGGAAACTACCGCCGGCTCCGCCAGGTGCTCCTTCCTCACGACTACCTGAATCGCTTCCTGACGGGTTCCGCCACGATGGAGGCTGGGGATGCTTCGGGGACGGCGCTCTTCGATATTCGGCGGCGGACCTGGTCGGCGGCCGCCATCAGGGCGATCGATCCGAACCTGCGCGACTGGCTGCCAGCGCTTATCGACTCGCACGAGGCGGCGGGCATGTTGAGACCAGCCCTTGCGCGTGCCTGGGGATTGCCGACCGATGTCATCGTCAGCGCCGGAGGCGGCGACAACATGATGGGGGCGATCGGCACGGGAAACGTGCGGCCCGGTGTCGTCACCGCCAGCCTCGGCACCAGCGGCACCATCTATGCGTACTCGGGGAAGCCGGTGGTGGATCGGGGAGGGGAGATTGCCGCGTTTTGCTCGTCGACCGGTGGCTGGCTCCCGTTGCTGTGCACGATGAATGTCACAACCGTTACGGGCTGGGCCTGTGGCCTGTTCGGCATGGACCATGCGGCTTTGGAGCGTGCGGTGAACTCAGTGCCTCCGGGTGCGGGCGGACTCGTGATGCTTCCCTACCTTGCGGGGGAGCGGACGCCGAACCTGCCCGATTCCTGCGGCGTCATCTTCGGAGCGACTCAGAAGAACGCCACCAGGGCGCATTTCGTCCGGGCGGCGATGGAAGGCGCGACCTTCGGGCTGAACTACGGGCTGCGCCGGCTGGCCGCGCTCGGCATCCGGCCGCGCGAGATCCGGCTCACAGGCGGCGGCGCGCGGTCAAGCGCCTGGCGCGGCATCCTCGCCGACGCCTTCGGCGTGCCGGTCGTTGCGATGAAGGACGACGAGGCTGCGGCATTGGGTTCGGCGCTCCAGGCTGCCTGGTGCGCCTCACGGCGGGAAGGCGGGCACGAGGATCTCGGAAACCTCGCGGACCGGGTCGTGCGCGTCGATGCGGGAAGCCGCCGCGACCCGCGGAAGCCCGCGCGCAGGCTCTACCGCGAGATCCAACAGCTCCACGATTCCCTCGGCCGGTCGCTTCGGCCCGTGTTCGGCAGCCACCGAGCCCTGCTTGCCGGCGTGCCGCTCTAAGTCTGTGCGTCCGGGACGGCCTGCTCGGCGACGATCTCGAGAGTGAAGGTGGAGCCGGCCCCGGGTATGCTTTCCACGCTGACCCGCCCGCCCAGCATGGCGGCCAGCTTCTGCGAGATCGACAGGCCGAGGCCGCTGCCTCCGTAGCGCCTGGTGATGGATGCGGCAGCCTGCGTGAACGGGATGAAGATGCGGTCGAGCTGTTCCGGCGGAATTCCGATGCCCGTGTCCGTGACCCTGAATCGCACGCGGTGCCGACGGCCGGGACCGGCTTCCGCGCCCTGCACGGTCTCGGCCGAGACTCCAATCGTGACGGAACTGGCATGGGTGAACTTCAGCGCGTTGGAGATGAGATTCGTCAGGACCTGGCGGAGGCGGTAGGGATCGGTGAGCAGCGTGGAGGGCACCGGGCCGTCGATGCGATATCCGAGCGTCAGGCCCTTCGCGTTCGCGTTGGCTTTGTGCAGGTCGATCAATCCCGCAATCAGGTCGACCAGGGCGACCGGCTGACGGTCGATGGCCACCGATTCCGCCTCGATGCGTGAGTGGTCGAGCACGTTGTCCACGAGGAGCAGCAGGTCATTCGCCGCCCGCTCGGCGAGTTCGAGGTGCCGGCGCGCTGGGACATCGCGCCCTGCCTGCGGTCTGTTCTCGGCGTAGTGACGACCTGTCAGGCCGTCCCTACCACGGGGAACGGATAAACAGGTAGGGCGGACATGTCATGTCCGCCGGCAGGATACAGATGTCAGCTCTGGCCGGACGACCGGGAGGTCGTCCCTCCATTCCTGGCCCTTATCGGAAGGGCAGGAACCCTCGCACCCCGCTGGAATTGCAATGCGGAGGACGAACCGCTTCGCTGGCACTGCATGCAACGCACGCTCGTAAAGGACGCACTCGATGCCGCGGGACCGATGGATTCGGTGCGTCTGCAGGGCTGGGTCCGGACGCGCCGCGACTCGAAGGCGTTCTCATTCGTCGAGATCAACGACGGCTCTTCGTTGAAGGGCATGCAGGTGATCGTCGATGCGTCCCTGCCGGATTTTGCCGCGGTCGCGCAAGCGTCCACGGGCGCCTCCGTCGACGTGACGGGCAAGCTCGTCGCCTCTCAGGGTGCGGGGCAGAAATGGGAAATCGTCGCCGAGTCGTTCCGGGTGATCGGGGAGGCCGATGCGTCCTACCCACTGCAGAAGAAGGGACACAGCGTGGAGTTTCTGCGCGAGATCGCCCACCTGCGGCCGCGATCGAACCTCTTCGGGGCGGTGTTTCGCGTGCGCAGCCGGCTTGCCTTTGCGATCCACGAATTCTTCCAGAGCCGGGGATTCGTCTACGTGCACACGCCGATCATCACCGCGAGCGACTGCGAGGGAGCGGGTGAGCTGTTCCGCGTGACCACGCTCGATCCGGCGGCACCCCCGAAGTCGCCGGACGGCGGGGTGGACTTCACCAAGGACTTCTTCGGTCGCCAGGCCTACCTGACCGTATCGGGCCAGCTCGAGGCCGAGACTTTCGCCTGCGCGCTTTCCAATGTGTACACCTTTGGCCCGACATTCCGGGCGGAGAACTCCAACACGTCGCGCCATGCCTCGGAGTTCTGGATGATCGAGCCCGAGATGGCCTTCTGCGACCTGCAGGGCGACATGACGGTGGCCGAGGAGTTCGTGAAGCACCTCATCCACGATGCCCGGACCCACTGTGCTGCGGACCTGGAGTTCTTCGGCAAGTTCGTCGACAAAGGTCTCCTTGCGCGTCTCGACTTCGTCCTCGAGCGACCGTTCCAGCGCTGCAGCTACACGGAGGCTGTCGAGATCCTCGCGAAGGCGAATCGTACCTGGGAGCATTCGGTCTCCTGGGGAGACAATCTGCAGTCGGAGCACGAAAGGTATCTGGCCGAGGAGCATTTCAAGTGCCCCGTCACACTCTTCGACTACCCGCGGACTCTGAAACCATTCTACATGCGCGTTAACGATGATGGCCGCACGGTGCGGGCAATGGACCTCCTGGTGCCCGGCATCGGCGAGATCATCGGTGGCAGTCAGCGCGAGGAAAGGCTCGACGTGCTCATGGAAAACCTGCGGCAGCACGGCATTCCCGAGAAGGAGTACGGGTGGTATCTGGACCTGCGCCGCTTCGGGACGGTGCCGCATTCGGGATTCGGACTCGGCTTCGAGCGCCTGCTCATGTTCGTCACCGGCGTTGCAAACATCCGCGACGTCATCCCCTTCGCGCGAACCCCCGGCAGCGCGGAGTTTTAATCGTACTCTTACTCTTACTCGTTCTCTCGGGTGTCCGGTGCACAGCAGAGTACGAGTAAGATTAAGAGCACGAGTACGATTCAATCCCGTGGTAGGGACGACCTGCCAGGTCGTCCGCCTGCCCCCCGCCCACAGTCAGCCCCCGGCCAAATATTCTTTCCTCATCCCGCTGCCATGGATCGACTGATGCGTCCACGTCTGGTGCCAGCCGGCTGCTGTTCCGCCCAGAGGCACGCGCCAACAATCTCCTACTGATTCATGTCAAACAGCCCCGCCGATTCCCATTCCGACCCGGCTTCCCGCGTCCTGCCGTTCATGATACTCCTTTTCGTGGGGAGTGGATGCGCGGCTTTGATGTACGAGATCGTGTGGCTCCAGATGCTGCAGCTAGTCATCGGTTCGTCGGCAGTGTCGCTCGGTGTCCTGCTCGCGACATTTATGGGAGGCATGTGCTGGGGAAGCCTGACCTGGCCCAGGCTGGTCGCTGAGGGCCGCCATCCGCTCAAGGTCTATGCCGTGCTTGAGGCGGGAATCGGAGTGATCGGACTCCTGGTGCTCATGGCGCTGCCGCTGGCGGGAAATGTATACGCGTCCATCGCCTCGCTCGGATTCACTGGGGTCACCCTGCGCGCTGTCGTTGCGGCCGTTTGCCTGCTTCCCCCGACGTTCATGATGGGTGCCACGCTCCCGGTGATTGCGCGCTGGGTGGAAACGACGCCGCGAGGCATATCCTGGCTGGGTTTCTTCTACGCAGGAAACATCGTGGGCGCGGTTCTGGGCTGCCTGCTTGCGGGCTTTTACCTGCTGCGGGTGCACGACATGGCGTTCGCCACTTATTGCGCAGCGGGCCTCAACTTTGTCGTCGCGGCGGCCGCCTATGCGCTGGCGCTCTACTCGCCCAACCGCGCGGCCGGCGCACAGGCTCCCAGGGACGAACGGGCACGCGCGCCGCTCGCCTGGGCGGTCTACGTGACGCTCGCGCTGTCTGGACTGTGCGCGCTCAGCGCCGAGGTGATCTGGACACGCCTGCTCTCGCTGATGCTGGGCGGAACGGTGTACACGTTTTCCCTGATCCTCGGAGTCTTCCTGGCGGGATTGGGGATCGGCAGCGGAGTCGGGTCGCTGATCGCGCAGGTGTCACGGCGCCCCCGGGTTGTCCTCGGCTGGTGCCAGCTACTCCAGGCGGCGGCGGTTGCCTGGGCGGCGGGGGCGCTGGCCCGGGTACTGCCGTTCTGGCCGATTGATGTCTACCTCAGCTCGGATTCGAGCATCGGCTTTCAGATGGATCTCGTGCGCTGCGCCTATGCGGTGCTGCCGTCGGCGCTGCTTTGGGGGGCAAGCTTCCCGCTGGCGCTCGCCTCGCTCGCGGCGCCCGGACAGGATCCGGGACGGTTGGTTGGCGGCGCTTACGCGGCGAACACGGTCGGCGCGATCGCGGGCTCGCTGGCCGGTGGCCTGGTGCTCGTGCCCGGCATCGGCACGCAGCACGCGCAGCAGTTCCTGATCGGGCTGACGGTTATCAGTGCGCTGCTGGCCTTCGGCTCCCATTGGAGCATCCAGGCGGGAAGTCGCGCCATCGGTGCGGCGGCGGGAGCGGTCGGTGCCGTCGTGGCTGCGATATGGCTGGTCGGAACGGTGCCTGCGATTCCCGGGTCGCTTGTCGCCTACGGCCGGGAACTGATGCTCTACGACCTTGAGGGATCGGAAACGCTGTACATCGGCGAAGGGCTGAATGCGACGGTCGGCGTCACGGAGCAGGATTCCGTGGTCAAGTTTCACGTGGCGGGCAAGGTGGAGGCCTCGACGCTGCCTGAGGACATGCGCCTGCAGCGCATGCTCGGTCACCTTCCGGCGTTGTTTCATCCAAACCCGAAATCGGTGCTCATCGTCGGATTCGGTGCGGGGGTGACGGCGGGATGCTTTGTCAACTACCCCGGCATCGAGCGCATCGTCATCTGTGAGATCGAGCCTCTGATTCCGCAGTTTGTCGGTCCGCACTTTTCCGCCCAGAACTACGACATCGTGAACGACCCGCGGGTCGAGATCGTCTATGACGATGCCCGGCACTATATCCTGACTTCGAACGAGACATTCGACATCATCACGTCGGATCCCATCCACCCGTGGGTAAAGGGCGCGGCCTCACTCTACACGACGGACTATTTCGAACTCGTAAAGGAGCGGCTCAACCCGGGCGGATTCGTCACCCAGTGGGTGCCGTTCTACCAGAGCGACGAGGCCGTGGTGAAGAGCGAGCTGGCCACCTTTTTCGAGGCATTCCCCGGCGGGACGATCTGGGGCAACGACTTCGGCGGTGTGGGCTATGACGTGGTAATGCTCGGCCAGAAGGAGCCGACGGTTCTCGATGCCGAGGCGATCAACGACCGCATCGTTTCTCAGGGATATTCGAGAGTGCAGCAGTCGTTGCTGGACGTTGGCTTTGGCAGCGTGCTCGACATCTTCAGCCTGTACGCGGGAAGGGATGAGGATCTCCGGGGATTCCTGGCAGATGCCGAGATCAACCGGGATCGAAACCTGCGCTTGCAGTACCTCGCCGGACTGCAGATCAGCTCCAATGCGGGCTCCGCGATGTACGCCCCGATGCTTGGCCTGCGACGATTCCCCGCGGACATCTTCGGGGGGTCCGATCTCGTGGTCGAAAACCTCCGCCGGGTAATGAACCTTCCGGAGTAGCCCGGGGGACACAATCGTACTCCTACTCTTACTCATTCTCGTTCTCGAGAGCGCCGAGTGCACAGCAGAGTACGAGTACGATTACGAGTAAGAGTACGATAGTGATGGTCGCGCCGCGTATCACCTGGGACGAATCGTCCATCATCTGGGCGCGGGTAACGGATGTCCCGAAAGCCCGGCGGTCCAACCCTGAGCTTGTCGAAGGGCTTCCGCTACCGTCGACCGTAGCGGAATACGCCCTTGCCGTTGCGGAATGCGCCAGCATTTCGGTAGGTCAGGGGCTCCGAAAGCCTTGGCGGCTTTCGCCACACCGGAAGGGCTCCGGTAGCGGAATGCGCCGATGCCGTAGCGGAACGTGCCCTTGCCTCGGCGGAGTCTCGCTTGCGAGACGAAGACGGGAGCGTTTCGGCTGAGAACCGCGAGCCCCCTCAGTTCCAGAACATCGCCTCGTTTGTCTGGAACAGCCCGTGCGCGAGCTTGGCCCAGGCGTTGAGCGGGTTGCGCGTGGTGAACGCCTCTGCTCCCGGTTCAACCTGGAAGCCACGTCCGCCGCGCGGATTCTGCGAAACGCGTGCCGAGGCACGGGCCTGCTGCTGCGCGGCGCGGCCGGCCTGAACGGACTGCCGCGTCGGCGCGGGCTGCGCGGTGGACGTGCCACCCGGGTTTGCCTGCACATAGCGCAGCGCGAGGGCCGTCTCCTCGCGCGTCGGAGGCCTCTGGAATATCGCCAGATAGAGGGAAGTGATGCGTTCCGGATCGGTCCGCAGCGCGAGGAACTCGGGTCGCTCGGTGAGCAATCGCGCAGTCTCGATCACGAGAGGGCTGTTCATGAGAAACAGTGATTGCTGCGGGACGATCGTCTCATAGCGACGACCGCTCACGACGTTGGCGTCGGGAAAGTCGAACTGGGTCAGGATCTCGGCCGGGTTCGACCGGTCGATGTAGGTGTAGACCGCACGGCGCGTGGCGAACTCGCCGCTGCCGATCGGGATCGACCGGCCGCCCACCGTCCGATCGAGCGTGCCGGCGATCGCGAGCAGGGAGTCGTGCGCCGCCTCGAAGTCGAGGCGCCGCATGTTGTACCGCCAGTGCAGCCGGTTCTCGGGATCGAGTTCGACGGCCTGGGCGTTTGGCGCGCTGCTCACCTGGTAGACGCTGCTCAGCAGGATGAGCCGGTGCAGGCTCTTGATCGACCAGCCGGACTCGACAAAGCGCGTTGCGAGATAATCGACGAGCTCCGGATGAACCGGTGGAGCCGACATGTTGCCCAGGTCGTCGGGAGTCGCCACGAAGCCTGAGCCGAAGTGATGCTGCCAGACACGATTGACCAGGACGCGCGCGGTGAGTGGGTTGTCGGGACTTGAGATGTCGCGCGCCAGTTCCAGGCGTCCGCTGCCCATCGAGTAGTTGGGGCGGTCGTCCCCGGAGAGCACCTCGAGAAAGCGCCGCGGGACGACATCGCCCCGGTTCTGTGCCTCCCCCCGGATAAGGATCGGGAAATCCTGCGCGCGCGGACGATCGAGGAGCACGCTCGCCCGTGCCGGCGCCCCGGGGTGGTTTGCCTCAAGGTCGGTCAGGCCGCGCGCAATCTGCGTCTGTTGCCGCAGGAACTGCTGGCGCATCTGAGGGGTGACTCCATTGGCCCCCTGGGCGCCTCCGCGCCGTGCGGCCACCAGTTCGGCCTGGATCGTCGTCTGCTGCTCCCGGAGCGCGGCGACTTCGGCAAGGTACTCCCTGAACTCGGCGGTCTCCGGAGATTCACTTATCGTTGGCCACTCCGTGACTTCTGCCGGCGTGGCGCTGTTGGCGAATATGCCGTAGAGCGAGTAATAGTCGGCAGTGGGGATCGGGTCGAACTTGTGGTTATGGCAGCGCGCGCAGCTGACCGTGAGGCCCAGGAATCCCTTGGTGGTGACGTCGATCCGGTCGTTGATTACGTCGTGCGCGTTTCCGTCGAAATGGCCGCCGAGCGTGAGGAAACCGAGGGCGGCGAGACTGGAGCGATCCGCGCCGGTCGGAATATCGATCGGTGTCGGTTCATTGCCCCTCCCGCCACGTCCGCGCGCGGCGAGCGCCTGCTGCTGTGCGGCGAGTCGCTGCGCAGCAGCATCGCCGAGAGCAGCCCGGCCCGCCCGCCCTGCGCGTCCGGCCCTTCCGCCTCGCTGCGGTATCGTCGCATCCGGTGGGTCGATGAGCAGGTCAGCCGCGAGCTGTTCCCGGATGAACTGGTCGTAGGGCTTGTCGGTGTTGAAGGCGTCGATGACGTAGTCCCGGTAGGTCCAGGCGTGAGGATAGCGCGGGTCGTCGCGACCTGCCGGATCTCCCTTGGTGTCGGCGTAGCGGGCGACATCCAGCCAGTAACGACCCCAGCGCTCGCCGTAGTGCGGCGAGGCGAGCAGCCGGTCGACAACCTTGGCCCAGGCGTCGGGTGAATCGTCGTCGAGGAACGCCTGAACTTCGGCCTCCGTCGGAGGAAGGCCGGTGAGATCGAATGTCACGCGGCGTATCAGCGTGTACCGATCGGCCCTCGGATTGGGCCCGAGGCCCTCGGACTCGAGCTTTGCGAGTATGAAGTTGTCGACCGGCGTGGTTGGCCAGAACGTGTCGCGCACCTGGGGAATCGCCGGATCGCGGACGGGCTGGAAAGACCAGAAGTTGCGTCCGACGCCGCCGTAATCATGGGTGCCGCCCGCCCCGACGTTGACGCGCGGATCGGGTGCGCCTCGCCGCACCCATTCCGTGAGATCCGCGATCTGCTGGTCGGTGAGTCGCTTGTCCTCCGGCATGCGGAACTCAGGGTCCTCGTAACGCACCGCGTAGATCATCACGCTCTGCTCGGGGTCGCCGGGAACGACGATCGGACCATCGTCGCCGCCTCGAAGGAGACCCTCGCGCGAGTCGAGGAGCAGACCGCCACGCACCCGGTCAGCCTGGCGCGAATGGCACTTGTAGCAGTTCTCGACGAGTATCGGGCGAATCCGGCTCTCGAAGAAATCGACATCAGCTGCCGTGAGAACGGGAGGCGGAGGGGAAGCAGGTTCGGCTGCGCGGAGCGCGAAGGGGAGCAGGAACAACGTCAATGCAACCAGGGTAAGGCGCAGGTGCGGCCCGATCCCCTGTGGCCCTGCCCGGGAGGGCAGGGAAGGCGGCAAGGCATCCCGCCGCTCCCGCAGCGGGCCACGCAAAAGATCGCGCTGTAGCGGAACGCGCCAGCGTTTCGGCCGAATCTCTGGCATGTCCTCGCTCATGTCAGTATGGGCCGCACGACATTTCCGGCGACGTCGGTCAGCCGGAAATCGCGGCCGTTGAAGCGATAGGTGAGCCGGGTGTGATCGAACCCGAGGCAGTGGAGGATGGTCGCGTGCAGGTCGTGCACATGGACCTTGTCGGTGACGGCCTCCGCGCCGATCTCGTCGGTCGATCCGTGGACCATGCCGCCGCGTACCCCGCCGCCGGCGAGCACGGTAGTGAATGCGCGGCTGTTATGGTCGCGGCCGGGGTCGTCGAAGCCGTTGCGGTCGCGGGTCGGCTTGCGTCCGAACTCTCCTCCCCAGACGACGAGGGTCGAGTCGAGCATGCCCCGCAGCTTCAGGTCGGCGAGGAGCGCCGCGAACGGCTGGTCGATCTCGTTCGCCTTGGTGGTGATGCGGTCCGCGAGGTCCTGATGATGGTCCCAGCCGGTGTGCCAGACCTGCACGAAGCGCACCCCGCGTTCCACGAGGCGCCGGGCGATGAGCATCTGGCGGCCCTGGGCGGTGTCGCCGTAGGCGGCTCGGACATCGGCGGGCTCCTTCTGGATGTCAAATGCGTCGGTCGCCTCGGTCTGCATCCGGAACGCGATCTCGTACGACTCAAGGCGCGTCTCGAGCGCTGCGTCGCGTTGCAGGTTGCGAGCCTGGATCTCGTTGAGCTGGTTGACGAAGTCGATCTGCCGGCGCTGCTCCTGCTCAGGCAGGTACTGGTTGCGGATGTTCTGGATCATCTGCTGCACCGTCTGGGCCTGCGTGTTGACGCTCGTGCCCTGGTAAACGCCGGGCAGGAAGGCCGCCTGGTGATTCGAGGCGCCGCCGGGAGGCGGACCGCCGCTGCGGAGCGAGATGAAGCCGGGAAGATTCTGGTTCTCCGAGCCGAGCCCGTAGAGCACCCAGGAGCCGAGGCTCGGCTTTGCGATGCGCAGGGATCCGGTGTTCATGAACACCGTGGCGACTTCGTGAGCCGGGATGTCGGTGTACATCGAGCGGATCACCGCCATGTCGTCGACGTGTTCGCCGACCCGGGGGAAGAGTTCGCTGACCTCGATCCCGGAGCGACCGCGCGGCGTGAAGCGGAAGGGCGAGCCCATGGCCACGCCCCCGTCGGGCATGGACTGTCCGTCCATACGTGTCAGGGCAGGTTTGGGATCCCAGGTGTCGATGTGTGAAGGTGCGCCCTGTGCGAAGATATGGATCACGGACTTTGCCTTGCCCGGAAAGTGAGGGGCCCGCGGCATGAGCGGGCTGCCGGCGGCGGAGTTGCCAGCCGGGGCGCCTGCGGCGAGCAGGTCCGTGGGATCGAGCAGCGACGCTAGACTGAGCGCGCCGAGTCCCATTCCGACCCGCCCGAGGAACTGGCGGCGCGTCAGGAAATAGTCGTCGGGATTCGTCGAGTAGCCGCAGCAGTGGTGATCGTGCGACATGGCCGTTGGGGGTTTGGCTTGAAGACGCTGCCGGCCGAGGCGGGGTTTCAGGAACGTCTCCGACTGCCGGGGCAAAACGTGTCAGGTTTTCGTAAACCCGTCATTACCGATCTGCCGACTTTGGGGGTGCCCGGCCGAAACGCTGGCGCGTTCCGCTACGGGCGGCCTTCGGGGGTAGCGGAAGCCGCCAGGCTTTCGGTCATCATCGTACTCGTTCTCCGTTCGAACCCTAAACACCCGAGTACGAGTAAGTGTACGAGTAGGAGTAAGATGCAGCGGCCCCGCCCTGAGTGGAGTCGAAGGGTTCACTTCCCGGCGAAGAGGGGATAGGAATCGAGGCGCTCGTTGGCGACCGGGTTGGTGAGGGTGCCGATTCGCTCGATGTCGATGCTCACGATATCCCCGGCCTGCATGAAGACGGGCGGCCGTCGCGCGAACCCGACTCCATGGGGCGTGCCTGTGAGGATCACGGTTCCGGGCAGCAGGGTTTTGCTGCCGCTCAGGAACTCGATCAGGGCCGGGACATCGAAGACCATGTCGCGCGTGTTCCAGTCCTGCAGCACCTGGCCGTTGAGCGTCGTGCGGATCTGTAGCTCGTTCGGATTCGGGATCTCGTCGCGTGTGACGAGCATCGGGCCGAGTGGGCAGAACGTGTCGAAGCTCTTGCCCTGGCTGAACTGCCCGCCGCCCCATCGTTGCTGCCAGTCGCGAGCCGAGACGTCGTTCGCGCACGTGTAGCCGAGCACGTAATCAAGCGCCTGGTCGCGGCCGACATTCTTGCAGCGGCGCCCGATCACCACCGCGAGCTCGCATTCGAAATCGACCTCGCTGCTCGCGAGCTTGAGTGGAATCTCGATGGGGTCGCCCGGATTCTGGACGGTGTTGGTGGCCTTCAGGAATAAAACGGGCCTGTCGGGCACCTTACGGCCACCTTCCTCGGCGTGCTTCCGGTAGTTCATCCCAATGGCCAGGATGTTAACCGGCGCGACAGGAGCCAGGAGCTTGCCGGGCTTGACGATGTCCTTGAGCACCCGGAAGTCGCCGAAGAGGTCGCCCTCGATGCGGTGTACCCGGCCGTCGGGCTGCAGCGCGGCGTGGGCGGGTCCTTGTGGTGTAAGGTGGCGGATGATCTTCATGACCGCGTCTCCGGGACCGGCAGTGTACCGCCACGAGGCGGAGTCACGCAAGCGCGGGACGGGCCGGAATGGCGAATGTGGATCCGGGACGGGGACTGTCGGGCGCCGAAATCCTGGCGGATTCCGCTACCGCCCACTGGCCGTCCGTAGCGGAACGCGCCAGCGTTACGGCTGACGACCTACGTGGCGCCCGCGCCGTCCGCGTAGGCTTCCATGCCTACGCAGGAACAGACGAGATTCCGGTCACCGTAGACGTTGTCCACGCGGCCGACGGCGGGCCAGAACTTGCTTGCGCGCGTCGACGCTGACGGAAAGGCGGCGGTCTCGCGGGAATAGGGGTGGTTCCAGTCGTCGCTGCACACTGCGCGGGCGGTGTGTGGTGCGTGCTTCAGCGGATTGTTGCGGCGATCCCACTCACCCGTTGCCACAGCCTGCATCTCTCCGTGAATCGAGATCATCGCGTCGCAGAACCGGTCGAGCTCCACCTTGGATTCGCTCTCGGTCGGCTCGATCATGAACGTGCCGGGCACCGGGAACGAGAGCGTGGGCGCGTGGTAGTTGTAATCCATCAGCCGCTTGGCGGCGTCCTCCGCCTCAATGCCGTGTTTTTTCCAGTCGCGCAGGTCGACGATGCACTCGTGCGCGATGAGGCCTGACTTGCCGCGGTACAGGACTGGGAAGAACTTCGAGAGGCGTCGTGCCACGTAGTTCGCGTTGAGGATGGCGCGTCGTGTCGCCTCGGTGAGGCCGGCGGCACCCATCATGCGGATGTACATCCAGGAGATGACCAGGATCGACGCGGATCCGTATGGCGCGGCGCTCACCGCGCCGACTCGCCCCTTGCTCCTTGCTCCATGCTCCTTCCCCAGCGGATGACCCGGGAGGAATGGCGCGAGATGGGCGGCGACTCCGATCGGTCCCATGCCGGGCCCGCCGCCGCCGTGTGGAATGCAGAAGGTCTTGTGCAGGTTGAGGTGGCAGACATCGGCGCCGATCGTGCCCGGCGAGGTCAGGCCGACCTGCGCGTTCATGTTGGCGCCATCCATGTACACCTGGCCGCCGTGCCGGTGGATGGACTCGCACACTTGAATGATCGAGTCCTCGAAGACCCCGTGCGTCGAGGGGTAGGTGACCATGAGCGCCGCGAGGTCCTTGGCATGCGCGGCCGCCTTCGCCTCAAGGTCGGCAAGGTCGATGTTTCCCTGTACGTCGCAGGCGACGGGCACCACCTGAAAACCGCACATGGCCGCGCTGGCGGGATTGGTCCCGTGGGCGGAAGTCGGGATCAGGCAGACCTTGCGGTGTCCCTCGCCGCGCGAGGCATGCCACGCGCGGATGGCGAGGAGGCCTGCATATTCCCCCTGGGATCCGGCGTTGGGCTGCAGGGAAACGGCGGCGAACCCCGTAATGGTTGCCAACCACTGCTCAAGGTCGGAAAACAGCCGGGCGTATCCGCGCGCCTGTTCGGCGGGAGCAAAGGGATGCAGCGACGAAAACTCCGGCCACGACACGGGAAGCATCTCGCTCGCGGCATTCAGCTTCATCGTGCACGAGCCGAGAGAGATCATCGAGTGGCAGAGCGAGAGGTCCTTCGCCTCGAGCCGCTTGATGTACCGGAGCATCTCATGCTCGGTGTGGTGCGAATTGAAGACGGCGGCGGTGAGGTAGGGAGTCGACCGCGCGTGGGGCGCGGAAACTGCGGATTGGGTGGGCGGCTCCAGCACCGCTTCCTCGCGGAAGCAGGCAATGATGTCGCGCAGGTCCTCGACGGTGGTGGTCTCGTCGAGCGAGATGCCCACGGTGTGCTCGTCGATCGAACGCAGGTTCAGCCTTCGCGCCTCGGCGGCCGCGTGCACACGAGTGGCTGAAACGTTGCCGACGGTCAGCGTGTCGAAGATCGGGTCCTTGTTCACAGTGGCACCCACATTTTCGAGGGACTTCGCAAGCGCACGCGTCAGAGCGTGCACGCGTTCCGCAATGCGACGAAGACCGCGCGGACCGTGGTAAACGGCATACAGGGATGCCATCACCGCCAGAAGGACCTGCGCGGTGCAGATGTTCGACGTGGCCTTGTCGCGCCGTATGTGCTGCTCGCGCGTGCCGAGGGCCAGACGCAGCGCGGGATTCCCGTGAACATCCTTTGACACGCCGACGAGTCGCCCCGGCATCTGGCGCTTGAACGCTTCCCGGGTCGCGAGAAATCCCGCGTGCGGGCCACCGAAGCCGAGCGGCACGCCGAACCGCTGCGCGGAGCCGACGGCGACGTCGGCTCCGAACGCGCCCGGCGCCCTCAGGATTGCGAGGGAGAGCAGGTCGGCCGCGACGACGGTCATGGCCCCGGCAGCGTGGGCCAAGGTGAAGAACGCCTCGAAATCGTGAATCGATCCGGTCGTGTCTGGATACTGGACCAGCGCGCCGAAACAGTCGGTCCCCGGGGAGAACTTGCGGTGGTTCCCGACGATCACGGAGACGCCCAGGGGTTCGGCGCGCGTGCGGACAATGTCGATTGTCTGGGGATGGCAGCCCTCGGAAACGAAGAAAGTATTGCGCGGTGTGGTGCTGTCGGAAAGCCGGTGGCAGAGCATCATCGCTTCCGCGGCGGCCGTTCCTTCGTCGAGCATCGAGGCGTTCGCTATCTCGAGTCCGGTGAGGTCGCACACCATCGTCTGGAAATTGAGCAGTGCCTCCAGCCGGCCCTGGGAGATCTCCGCCTGGTAGGGCGTGTAGGCCGTGTACCATGCCGGATTCTCGAAGACCGCCCGATGGATCACGGGCGGCGTGTGGGTGTTGGCGTAGCCGAGGCCGATGTAGCTGCGAAAGACGCGGTTCTCTGCCGCGAGTGAACGGAGTTCGCCGAGTGCTGCGCTTTCGCCGATCGCCTCCGGAAGATCCATCGGGCCGCGGCGGATACCCGCCGGCACGGCTGCGTCCACGAGCGCGTCGAGTGTCGGGTGGTTGAGGAAGGCCAGCATCGCCTCCGTTTCGGTCGCGGAATCCCCATGGTGGCGACGGGGGAAGGAGTCCGTGGGAGCGAGTGGGTCTGGCGACTGGGACATTCGCGCGCACGCTATGGGGCAGCCGGGAAGCCGCGCAATCGAGATCTGGCCGGTCGGACCACGAAGACGCGGAATAGGGACGGTTATGACGCGATAACACCCAGGGATGGACGCGGGAACCGCGGAGGGGGTTGTTGGTTCAAGCATTGACCGCGAAAGCGCGAAACCGCTGATGCCGCTACGGCAAACGCCTCGATCCGGTCGTTTTTGCCAGAAAGGCACGGAGACACTGAGAACGATCCAAGATACATTTGGGTTGAGCTCTGTGTCTTGGCGCCTCGGTGGCAATTACCTGGACCTGAATCCACCGGTTCGCCCTTCGCATCTTCGCACTTCCGCGTTTTCGCGATCGGTTCGGCAGTGCTTTCGCGGTTGGCTTGGGCGATACGGTGCGGATAGTCCCGGCGTGATGTCCAAGAGTCGTTTTGCGAGGAGGGAGGATCGCGCGGCGTTTGTCGCGAAGCGGCTCGCGGAGCTTTATCCAGAGACGCCCATACCGCTTCACCATACCGATGCCTATACGCTTCTCGTGGCGGTAGTGCTTTCCGCCCAATGCACGGACAAGCGAGTGAACGAAGTGACACCCGCGCTGTTCCGGCTGGCGCGCACGCCGGAGCGGATGGCACGGCTCACGGTCGATGCGATCAACGTCATCGTTCGGCCCTGCGGGCTGGCGCCATTCAAGGCGAAGGCGATCCTGGGACTCTCGCGCATTCTTGTGGAGATGCACGGGGGCAAGGTGCCGCGGACCTTCGAGGAACTCGAGGCACTGCCGGGGGTTGGGCACAAGACCGCGAGCGTCGTCATGTCGCAGGCTTTCGGCGTGCCCGCTTTACCGGTCGATACGCACATCCACCGCCTCGCGAAGCGCTGGAAGCTGAGCAGTGGGCGGAGCGTCGTGCAGACGGAACGCGACCTGAAACGGCTGTTTCCAGAATCGGAATGGAATGCGCTTCACCTCCGCATCATCTACTACGGACGCGAACACTGCACGGCGCGCGGCTGCGACGGCCATACCTGCGAGATCTGCAGGACGCTGAGTCCGCGGAAGCGGTGATCGGTGGAGGGAGCTTTTATCCGCAGATTGCGCCGATTAACGCCGATAAATGCTTTTCGGAGCCCTGTTCTCAACCGACCCCAGAGTGATACGGATCGGATCCGATCGCATCCGCGACATCGGCGGAAAATGGGCTGCATTATTCTTAGCTCGGTGGACGAGCCGACGGTTTCTTGGTCAGGACGATTCGTTTGTACTGGAGTCGCGGTCTGCCGAAGTTGATCAGCAGAGCGCGCGAAAAGCCGGAAGCCTTCAGATAGTTCAGAACCTGCGCGAACTCGGTCGATGAGAGGTCTGTGAGTGCCTTAATTTCGACTAGGATTTCGCCAAAGCACACTAAATCTGCCCGATATACTAGGTCCAGAGGCGCTCCCCGATAGCTGATGGTGAAAACACGCTCCCGGTCATGGGAAATGCCGCGCAAACCGAGCTCACGGTCGAGGGCCTCGTGGTAGACAGCCTCCAGGAATCCGCATCCGAGTTCGCCATGTACGGCAAACGCTGCGCCGAGGATAGCGTAGGTTTCTGGATCCTCGAGATTGCTCGTCGATTCTGTTGTCACTGGCCTCGCATATGGACTCGATCCGAGCCCTTTTCTTTAAACGGAATTTCCTTCCAGGATCTTTCAGCCAATTCGCAGGGATCCCAATTCAACCGAGCTCCGCCGAGCAGAGGGCATCGATTGGCAGGAAGAATTTATCCGCAGATTGCCCCGATTTATTCAGAAAATTCATTTTGGGGAACTCGGGCCTCAGCCAACCATTGTGAAAAACGGATCGGATCCGGCCGAATCTGCGACATCGGCGGATAATAAGCTGGGCTGGAAACCGTCCACAGATTTTGGGTCGGTAGGGTTATCCGCAGATTACGCTGATTTACGCGGATGAACTGCCTTGCGATTTCGGGCCTTAGCCGACCCCCAAAAATGAATAGGGATCGAATCGGCGTTCATCCGCGACATCTGTGGATAAGATGCAGTGCCGGAAGCTGCCTACGGGAGATTTCAGAGGCCGGATCAATTGATCCGGCCCGCTGGGGCCGCTCCGTGGATGAGTCTCACGCAGCCGGTGCGTCGAGCGCGCCGGCTTCGATTACGCCCTTGGCCCGCGGGAAAAGCCGCAATGCCTCGATGACCATCCAGGCTTCGAGGGCCATGGTCGCGAGGGCGATAAGCACGAGGGTCCAGTTGCCCTGGCTGTACCAGCTTGGGCTGTCGACCGAACCCACGAAGGTCTGCCAGAGCATCGCCCAGGCGGGCATGATGAGCATGAACACGAGGGGGACGACCAGGAACCACACGGGCTTGCGGCGCCGCCACAGGTAGAAGGTGATCACGAGGAAGGAGAGGCCGCCGAGAAGCTGGTTGGTCGCTCCGAAGAGCGGCCAGAGGATCAGCCCGCCCCGGCCGGCGTTTGCCATGGACCACTCCTGCCCGGTCGGCGGCACTGCCGCCATCAACGCCGCCAGCAGCACAGCGAAGATCGTCGCTCCGTGCTTGTTGCGCAGGGGCGCGAGCGAGGAGGACGCTGCCGGACTCATGGCGCCGACCGCTGCGGCGAGTTCCTGCACGACGTAACGCTGCAGGCGGCAGGCCGTGTCGAGCGTCGTGCCCGCGAAGGAAGCGACCATCACGCCCATCAGGGCGACTGCGACGTTTGCCGGTATGCCGTAGGACTTCAGGAAATTCGCCGAGCCGTCGACGAACGCGCCGACCAGCGGCCCGAGGCTCGACGACCAGACCGAGTAGCGTGAAAGCCAGGCCGCCTCGCCGGTCAGGACCGAACCGTCTGCAAGCGTCACGCCGAGTCCGATGCCCGCGGCGCAGGCGAGGATGACCAGGACGGCCAGGAAACCCTCGGTGAGCATGCTGCCGAACGCGATGAACCGGGCATCCGGCTCGCGTTCGATCTGCTTGCTGCTCGTGCCACTGCTGACGAGGCAATGGAAGCCGCTGATCGCCCCGCAGGCGATCGTGATGAACAGGAACGGGAAGATCATCGGCGCCCCGTTGGGCGACCAGTTGACGACCGGTGCGGCGAGTTCGAGCGCCGGCCGGGCGCCGTCGACAAGCGCCGCGCCTCCGCTGGTCGCCGCCACCGCGAGGCCGATCACGACCAGTGCCAGGGTGGAGACGAGCTGCAGGGAGTTGATGTAGTCCCGCGGCTGGAGCAGCACCCAGACGGGTAGAACCGAGGCGACGTACGAGTAGCCCAGCAGCAACAGGACCCAGGTCCATGGCGTCCACTCGGCCATCGTGGTGTTGATCGTGTGCAGGAATCCCCGGTCGCCGTAAATCACCGTGACGTACATGAGCGCCAGTGTGATCGCGGACGGCAGCAGCAGGTGGACGCCCTTTCGGTGCAGCCACAGGCCGATGGCCACGGCGATCGGGATCTGGATCATGCAGGGGAAGATTGCCGACGGGTAGATCCGGAAGACCGAGGCGATCACGAGGCCGAAGATCGCAAGCACGATCGTCAGGGCCATCAGCAGGATCAGAAGGAAGAGCACGCGCACGCGCGGGTTGAGCAGCCGGCCAGCGACGTCGCCCACGGTCTGGCCATTGTTGCGCATGCTCACGACGAGCGCGCCGAAATCGTGCACGGCGCCGATGAAGATGCTGCCGAACACGACCCAGAGGAGCGCGGGCAGCCAGCCCCACATGATGGCGATAGCCGGGCCGACGATCGGGCCCGTGCCGGCGATCGACGTGAAATGGTGACCGAACACCACCGCCTTGTTTGTCGGCACATAGTCGGTGCCATCATTGAGGCGGTGCGAGGGGCAGACGGTGTCCGCCGCCAGGTTGAAGATGCGGCGCCCGAGCCAGCGGCCGTAGGTGTGATAGGCGACGATGAAGGCGATGCCTGAAATCAGCGCGATGAGCAGCGTTTCCATGGGGCGGTCGGGGTGGGGAACCGGGGCGGAATCGGTTCATTTGGTATGGCGGCGCGCCCGGCCGATCAATCCCGAAGAGGCAAGTTTACCGGGGGGGAATTTGTATGGAGCGACCGGTGCAACTCGACCAACCTTCGGAAGCCTCAAGCCCCATGAGCCGCCTGATTGCTTTCCTGTCGATCGTCCTGCCGGTCTGCCTTGCGGCTGCGCCGTCAGCGATAGAGCCGGCCCCGCAGGCCGGGGCCGCGTGGATGAGGCGGCACGAGGGGTTTGTTGCCGAGGCGGCCCGGGGTGGGATCGATGTGCTCTTCCTTGGCGATTCGATCACGGACTTCTGGCGTGACCCAGCTCGCGGCCGCGCGATCTGGGACAGGGAGTATGCGCTGCTGAAAGCCGCCAATTTCGGAATCAGCGGCGATCGCACGCAGCACCTGCTCTGGCGCATCGAGAACGGTGAACTCATAGGCATTTCTCCCGGTGTGATCGTGCTGATGATCGGCACAAACAACCTTGGCCTTGAGAGCGATCTTGTCACTCCGCGCAACACCGTGGCCGAGGCGGTTGAGGGCGTGCGGAAGGTGCTCCAGGCACTTCAGTCCCGTCTGCCGGATGCGCGTATTCTGCTGTTGGGAGTCCTTCCGCGCGCAGATCCCAAGGGTCCGCCTGCGCGGGAAATCGACGAGCTCAACGAAGCGCTTTCCCAAATGACCACGGACAGCGTCACCTACCATTACTTCGGCGCGCGGTTCCTGCGAGCCGACGGCAGCGTCGTTCCTGCACTCATGCCGGATCTTCTGCACCCCAACGCGCAGGGCTACGAAGTCTTTGCCGAGTCGATCCGCGAACCGCTGCGGCGACTCTTCCCGCAGCCGACGCGCTAGGGCCGACGGACCGGCAGTCCTGCGGCCTGCCAGGTGGCGAACGCCCCGGCGTTGGCTGCCTTGTAACCCTGCTCGGCGAGGGCCGCGGCAACGATGCCGGAACGATTTCCCGAGCGGCAGTAGAGGATTATCTGCTTGTCGCCGACCTTCTCGAGGAAGGCCTTCCAGGCTGCTTGGTCGCCATCGAAGTCGCTCTTGGCGAGAAGCTCGGCCGGGCCTGCGACGCCCGTCTCGGCCCACTCGGACGGTTCACGGCAGTCGACGAGCACCGCCTTGCCCTCGGCCACGAGTTGTGCGGCCTCGGCAGGCGTCAGCCGCGGCACCTCCGCGGTGGCGGCAAAGACAGATGGAATCAGGCAAAAGGCCATAAGGAGCGGTCGAAGGGGGCTCATGCTGGGAAACATGGTCAGACTGGCGAATTTCGCAGCCAAAATTT
Organism: Candidatus Salsuginivita brisbanensis; assembly: GCA_038144975.1. Lineage (GTDB taxonomy): Bacteria > Verrucomicrobiota > Verrucomicrobiia > Opitutales > Opitutaceae > Salsuginivita > Salsuginivita brisbanensis. The sequence continues at coordinate 31,629 of JAYQOU010000018.1, forward strand.
CCCTGCAAATGAAAGGGCCGGTTCGCCCCCGCGAACCCGGCCCAAGTATGGTGCATTACCTATTAGCAAAATAGATGGGGAGGTGGCCTACGAGAGGCGG
>JAYQOU010000019.1:0-26493 GCA_038144975.1 Candidatus Salsuginivita brisbanensis
TATGAGCGGGCCGCCGTGGCGTCGATCGCCTTTGTCGCCCGGCCCAGGTGGGCTGGGATTCCGATGCCCGGTCCCGCCGCTACCGCGGCGGGCTACATCACGGGGAAAAGCAGTTGCCCTGGCAGGGAGGGCAGGGATCAGGTAAGAAGCAGCTTGAGCCCGGCCACCAGCAGCACAGCTGCAAGCAGGCGCTTGATGGTCATGACCTCGAACCGCCTGCTGCCCAGATAGGAGCCGAGTGCCCCACCAGTCACCGCCGCCAGCGCAAGATAGGCTGTCATCGAGGGGATCTCTCGTGTGGCCGCGAGATTTCCAAGCAGTCCTGCAGCCGAGTTTAACAGGATGAACAGCGCCGAGACAGCTGCGGCGGTTTTCGTCTTCGACCATTTCATCAACAGCAGGAGCGGAGTAAGGAAGATGCCACCTCCGGTGCCCGTGAGGCCCGCCATGAAGCCGAGCACCGCCCCGGAACCGATGGCTACCGGCAGGCTCGGCACCCTCGCCTCCGACTCCGCGATCGGCTTCATCACCAGCCGCCACGCGGAAAACATGAGGACAGCGCCGAGGATGACCTGGAGCACCTCGTTTGGCAGACGCAGATAGCCGCCCAGATAGGCGGCGGGTACGGCGAGCAGTGCGAAAGGCCAGAACAGCCGCCACGAGAAATGTCCCGCCCGCCAGAACTGCCAGGTCGTGAGGCAGGCGACGCAGATGTTCAGCGTCAACGCAACCGGCCGGATCGTGAGCGGAGCGATTCCCACAAGGGTCATGACGGCGATGTATCCGGAAGCACCGGCATGACCGACCGAGGAGTACAGGAACGCAATGGCTGCAATCCCGAGGATCAGCAGCACAAGAGATTCCGAAGACATGGCCCCGAAGGTGTGGATCGCACTAGCCGCAGCAATCCCTACCTCATCGTCCGCCGATAGCCCGGCCGCACTTGCCCAGAACCCAAAATAGGACCCGTGGTCTCGCTGGGTTCGACACGCACCGGAGCCTTCCCGACTGTGCTTGCGGGAATACCCAAGGTCCCCCCATCTCTTCACTGGAAGGCCAATGAACTTTCCCAGCCGCCCCTCCTGGCACCCGGCCGTGGCATCCGTCTGTACGATGCTGGTGATCGCATTGGCAGCGCTCGTGGCATCGCCAACGCTGCACGCCTGGATGCATGGTGACGGTGCGCCCCATTCCGACGTCACCTGCCCGGTCAATCATTTTGCAGGTGGCCTGGCGATGGCGGAGGATTCCGCGGCGCTGGAGTCGCTTCCCCTGCTTGGCCTGCCCGAGTCCTGGGCATTGCCCGCCGCGCCGGCTGTCGCGCAGCCGCGTTTTCTCAGACTGCCTGAGCGCGGTCCGCCCCTTGCCTGACGGCCAAGATCCGCCGCCGCCGGACAATTCCGGAGGCGTTCCCGCGCACCTGCGACCCAAGCGGTCGACCCTGTGCATGCGCACACCTCCCCATCATCCAGCCAGATTTCCATGAAACTTTCCCCGTTGCTTCGCTCAATCAGGTTCCTTTCGGCCCACGCCCGGCATTCCGGGCCGGCCTCGCTCACGTCGCGCCCCGCCGTCCGCATTCGTCGGCGCCTCGCGCTTTGCTCCCTGTTTCCTCTCTGTGCATCCTTCGGCGCCGAAGCCGTTTCGCCCACGCCGGGCGAGGTGGTTCGCCTCAGCACGTTTGTCGTTTCCGCGGGCCTTGAGGATCGCGCGGCCTTCGACCTGGCACAGGGCACGTCGATCCTTGCCGGCGAGGAACTCGCACGAAGCATCGCGGCAGGACTGGCCGAGTCCCTCCAGAGGAGTCCTGGCGTCAATGCCTCCAGCTTCGGTCCCGGAGCCAGCCGGCCGGTGATCCGCGGCCTTGGCGGAGACCGCGTGCGTGTACTCAGCAATGGCGTCGGATCCCTCGACGCTTCGAGCGTGAGTCCCGACCATGACACCTCGCTCGAGCCGCTGTTCGCATCTCAAATCGAGGTGCTGCGCGGTCCCGCGACTTTGCTTTACGGCGGCTCCGCCGTCGGAGGCGCGGTCAATGTGATCGACAATTCGATCCCGTCGGCACGGAGCGGGGCTCCATTTTCGGGCGCAGTCGAACTACGCGGCCTTGGCGCAGGCGAAGAGCGCACGGGTGTGGCCGCGCTGACATTCGGACTCGGTGAGGAGGCAATACAGCTCAACCTGCTCGATCGACGCACGAGCGATCTGGAGATTCCGGGTATCGCCCGCATCGATGCCGACGCCCCGGCTGACCAGCCTTCCGGGGTTCTGCCGAACAGCGCCGTACGCAGCCGCTCCGGTTCGATTGGCGCCTCGCGATTCTTCTCGGACGGACATGTGGGAATCGCGCTGAGCACGCATTCGAACGAATACGGCGTTCCAGTCGACGAGCCGATCAGCATCGAACTCCAGCAACGCAGGGTCGACCTCGAGGCGGAGCATCGGGCGGAGGCGGGCATTTACCGAGGGTTCCGCATTCGTGCCGGACTCGGGGACTACGAGCACAGCGAAATCGCGGACCGCACCACCGTGACCACGACGTTCCAGAACGATGCCTGGGAGGCCCGGTTCGAGCTGCCTCACTCCTTCGGGGAAAGATCGAGCGGGGTGCTCGCGGCCCACTCGTCCCGCAGCGACTTCAGCGCCATGGGCGAGGAGGTCGTCGCACCACCCTATGTGACGACCACGCACGCGCTTTTCGGCCTTGAGGAATGGGCCTTCGAGGGGTGGACGCTGCAGGGAGGCGCGCGAGTCGAGCGCCAGACCATCAAGCTCGGCGAGGTCGATCCCGACCTGCCGGCTGTCCCCGGATACGCCGCGCAGTCCGGGGAACGGCATGCCGGTACCGCCGTGAGTACCTCGATCGGCATCGTTTACTATCCGGCAGAGGACTGGTCGATCGGCGCGAGTATTTCCCGAAATGTCCGGCTCCCGACGGCACAGGAGCGCTTTTCGAACGGACCCCACGGTGGCACGGGCTCATGGGAGGTCGGCACAGCGGCCCTGCCGAAGGAGGAATCGACGGGCCTCGACCTGAGCGTGCGGCGCCGCAGCGGAGCCATAACCGGTTCCGTCGGCGTGTTCATGAACCGGTTCCGCAACTATGTTTACGAGGAACGCCTGCCCGACCTGACGATACCGGCCGACGTAAATGACGGCGGCCTGGCCGAGTACCAGTATGTGGCGCGCAATGCGAAGTTCAGCGGCGTCGAGGCGGAGCTTACCGTGCATCTCCTGGAACGCGGCGCGCAGCGCCTGCACCTCGACCTCAGTGGCGACCTGGTGCGGGCAAGGCAGACGACCCAAAACGTTTTCCTGCCGCGGACGCCTCCCGTGCGTTTCGGAGTCGGGCTGGCCTTTGAGGACAGTCGCTGGCGCCTGAATCTCGAGGTGCGCCGGACAGAGAGCCAGACACGGGTGGCCCCGGGCGAGGTCACATCACCAGGCACGACCGAGTTGAATGCCGGGGCATCGCTGCGCGTGCAACTTGGTGAAACGACCGCGCAACTGTTCATTCGCGGCACGAACCTTACGAATCGCGAGATTCGCGACCACATCTCGTTCCTGCGCGAGTTTTCACCGGCTCCCGGTCGAAGCATCACCGCTGGCGCGCGCTTCCTTTTCTGAGGGGCGCGCCACAAACGGCTCAGGCTGCCCCGTCGCCGAATACCGCCTTCACGTAGTTATCGACGCTGAATGGCTGAAGGTCCTCGGGCTGCTCTCCCAGTCCGATGAAGTAAATCGGCACCCTGAGCTGTCGAAAAATGCCGACGAGCGCTCCGCCCCGGCTTGTGCCATCCAGCTTCGTGACGACCAGTCCGGTGAGTCCAAAGCTCTTGTGGAATACCTTTGCCTGCTCGATCGAGTTGCTCCCCAGGGAGCCGTCGACCACGAGCCAGCTGTGCTGTGGGGCTGCGGGATCGTTTTTTCCCAGCACCCGGCGGATCTTCGCCAGTTCCTCCATGAGGTTCCCCTTGGTGTGGAGGCGCCCGGCAGTGTCAACGATCAGCACATTCCTGCCCCGCGCCTCGGCCGCCTTCCAGGCGTCGAAGGCGACCGCCGCGGCATCGGCGCCGGTGTGGCTCGCCACGATGTCGAGCTTCAGGCGAGCGGCCCAGGACTTGAGCTGCTCGGCGGCCGCCGCACGAAAAGTGTCACAGGCGGCAAGCAGCACGGAATGACCGTCCTGACCGAGGTGCCACGCGAGCTTCGCGGATGTCGTCGTCTTTCCCGAGCCGTTCACGCCGACCAGCGCGATCACAATCGGGCGGGACGGGGCACCTGTTCCTGACCTCTTCGGAACCTCCAGTCTTCCCTCCGCGCCGGCTAGCACGCGCCGCAACACGGTGGCTCCTATTGCTGCAGCTTGCTGGCCCCGCAGTTCGGGCTCCTTCCGGTGCGCCGCCCGGATTTCCTCGAGAATCTCCTCAGTGGTCTCGACGCCGAAATCCGCATTGAAGAGCGCCTCCTCGAGTTCCTCGAGCGAAGCGGCGCTGATCCTTCCGCCCCCGAACAGTCCGTGCGTCTTCTCCGCAATCGCCGTGACTGTCTTTGAGAATCCGTCCCTGAACTTCCTGAAAAGCCCGAGCATTCGAGTCCGCTCCCTACTCCGCCTTGCGCGCATCGCGGCCCAGCCGGTCCTTCATCCTATCGAGGATGCCGTTGATGAAGCGCTTGGCGTCCGCGTTTGAGAACTGCTTCGACAGGTCGATGGCCTCGTTGATCGAGACGACGGGAGGAATGTCCTTCCGGTAGATCATCTCGAAGATCGCGAGCCGGAGGATCGCGAGGTCGATGCGGGCGATCCGATCGAAGTCCCAGTTGTGCGCAAGTCCCTTGATCTGGGAATCGATCTCGTCGACATGGCCGATCACGCCGTGGATCAGTTCCTCCCCGTAGGAATAGTGGTCCCTCGGCTGCTCCTGCCCCTGGAAGAACGTGTAGAGGTCGTCAGCGAGGTTCTCCGGCCGGTTGATGCTCCACGCATAGAGGTACTGCAGCGCGACCACGCGGCCGTCGCGTCGCTGGACAAATACTGCCTTGCTCATGAGGAAAACCTCCGGGCGAGCGTCGCCATTTCGAGGGCGGCTCGGGCGAATTCCGAGCCGCGGTCAACGGTCCCCGAGCAGCGCGCCCGGGCCTGTTCGAGGGTATCAGCCACGATCACGCCATTGATCACCGGCACGCGCGTCTCAAGCGAAACACGCTGCAGGGCATGGGATACGCTCTGGCCCACGAGCTCGTGGTGTGAGGTGTCGCCCCCGATGAGCACCCCGAGGCCGATCACGCAATCGCGGCCGCCGCGGGCCAGCATCTGCGCAGCCCAGGGAATCTCATGGGATCCGGGCACCCTGACGACGGTCACGGCCTCTTCCCGCACTCCTGCCGATCGCAGCACGGCGACCGTGCGGGTCAGCAACGCATCCACCAGCTCCCCGTTGAACCGGGCCGCCGCTATGCCGATCGACAACAGCGTGCCGTCAACCGACCTCCCCTTGGGTGCATTCAGACTCATGAACCGGTCATCGACACTGCCAAACGGCAAATCCGCAATCCGAAATCCACACCGGCTCCTTACCATCCGACGTGCATTGATCGCGCCTTGGTTTCCGTGCCCGTCAGAGCCCGACCTGCTCGACGATCTCAAGCCCGTAACCGTCGAGGCCTACGACCTTGCGTGAGCTGTTCGACAGCAGCCGTATCTTGCTGAGGCCGAGGGCCACCAGGATCTGGGCGCCAATGCCGTAGTCGCGAAAATCCATGGGCGGCGGCGGCGCATCCGGCCCCTGCTTCAGCCGCCGCAGCAGAAGTTCCCCGGCCTGGGACGGTTCCATGTACAGGACGACACCCCGGCCCTCGCGCGCAATCCGCTCAAAAGCAGCCGTCAACGAATGGTGGCTTTCGACTCCACTCGCCAGGAAGACGTCGCTCAGGAGGTTCCCGCTGTGGACCCGCACCAGGGTCGGTTCCGGGCTAATTTCCCCGGCCACCAGCGCGACGTGATGCCGCTGGTCAAGGCTTCCCCGGAAAACGTGGAGGGTGAAGTCGCCGTATTCGCACCGGAAGGGATGCGTCGCCACGCATTCGACCAGGTGGTCCTTGCGGGCCCTGTATTCGATGAGCGCGGCGATCGAGATCATCTTCATTCCGAAGCGCTGCTTGAAATCGATCAGCTGGGGCAGTCGCTGCACGGTGCCGTCGTCATTGACGAGTTCGCAAAGGACCCCGCTCGGATGAAGGCCTGCGAGGATCGCCAGGTCGACGGCGGCCTCGGTATGTCCGGCGCGCTCCAGCACGCCTCCCGGCCGGGCCCGCAATGGGAAGACGTGGCCCGGCTGCACGAGTTGCTCGGGTTGCGCTCCGGGATCGGCAAGGATCCGGATGGTCGCCGAGCGGTCGTAGGCGCTGATTCCGGTCGAGATCCCCTCGGCCGCGTCGACGCTTACGGTGAAATCGGTGCGCTGCACCTCCCGGTTGCGGGCCACCATGGGTCCGAGCCCGAGCCGCCTTAGCTGGTGCTCGACGGTCGGCACGCATACGATGCCGCTGCCGTAGCGGATCATCATGTTGACCGTCTCCGGCGTGGCCCGGGAGGCCGCCATGATCAGGTCGCCCTCGTTTTCCCGGCCTTCATCGTCGGTCACGATCACGAGCCGGCCCGCAGCGATCTCGCGGATCGCATCCTCAACGGAATCGAACGGAGCCTGGGCGGACTGGGTCGTCATGACGGAACCGCAGACGCTTTCGCAGGCTCCCGGACGTGTCAATCGACGCCATTCCCCGGGGCATGCGGCCTTTCTCCCATTGCCAGCTCCGGTGGCGCAACCTTTGCTCCGGATTGACGATGCGTTTCGCGATCCTCCACCGCACCCATTACCGCTATGCCGGACGGGCGACGGAGTGCTACATGGAAGCCCGACTCACCCCCGTATCGGACGACCGGCAGAAGCTCGTTTCGCGCAAGCTCACGATTGCCCCGGAATCCAGCGTGAACTCCTACGTGGATGCCTTTGGCAACACGGTCGAGGCGTTCGCGATAATCAAGCGGCACCGGGAACTTCTCATCGAGAACACCTGCGAGGTGGAGACCTCGACCGTGAAGACCCCGTCGGGTGCGCTCGGGGCCACGGTGTCGGAGGCCCGCCAGATCTGGCGCGGCCAGCGGCTCGAGCTCTACGAGTGGCTCATGCCCTCACCTGCAGTACAGATGTCGGCTTCCGTCAACCGGCTCGCGAACCAGTTCTTCAAGCCGAAGTCGCCTCTCGGGCCATCCATCGACAAGCTGATGGCGTGGATCCACAAGGAGTTTCGCTACGTGCCCGGGTCGACGACGCTCGACACGCCGATTGCGGAGGTCCTGCAGTCAAGAAAAGGCGTCTGCCAGGATTTCGCGCAAACGATGATCGCCATCCTGCGTTCAGCCGAGATCCCGGCCCGCTATGTCGCCGGATACATCGAGACGGACTCCCAGCGCAGGGCGGCCGAGTCGAAGCAACCAGCCAGGCTTCGACGCCTGATCGGCGCCAGCGAGAGCCACGCCTGGGTGGAGGTATTCCTGCCGGGCCGTTTCTGGTGGGGGCTCGATCCAACGAACAACTGCACTGCCGGGGAGCGCCACGTGAAGGTCTCGGTGGGAAGGGATTACCATGACTCCACTCCCACGCGCGGCGTGTTCAAGAACACGAGGACGGAGGGACTTTCCGTGACCGTGACAATGCAGCGGCTGACCTCGTGAATCCTGCGACTGCCGGAAAGGCTCGGCAGCGCCGTAACCGCTATTCGCCCCGGTATTCGACCGTGTAGGTCTCGGCTGAATCCTGCCGGCCCTCGGCAAAGAGAAGGATCGTGACCCGGAAGCTGTGGGGCTGCCTGATGACGAAGCCCGACGTGAGCACCGTGCCGTCGCCCCCGACCCGCAGCACTGTCCGCTCATCGTTCGGCTGATAGCGAACCGGCCAACGAAGCGTCGCGCTCACCATGTCCGCACGCACCGGCTTCTTCTCCTCATCGTAGAAGCCGAGGACGAAGTTGTTGTTGCGCACGGCCAGCCCCAGGAATGTCCCGTTCGCGCGCGCGATCTCGACCCCCTCGACCTCGAGTTCCTCCTCCGCCTCCTTGCCGTCGGGCGCCTTCTGGGGTGGAGCCGCGCCGCCGAACGCCGCGGTCGAAACCACGCCGAGCGCAAGCGCGAGGGAAAGCAGGAGTTGCCAGGCTTTCATCCCGCGCAGCCTATCCCGACATGCGACCCCCGCAAGTCGGTTTGCCCCGTCGCCGCCCGGATTCACCGAATCTTCGCGATCGAATTCCGAGTGCCGTCAGCCCGTCGAATCGCCGACTCAGGCCCCGTGTTTGCTCCGAACTTTGGCCTTCAGTGCCTTCCATCGGGCCAGGCGTTCCGCGATTCCCGCCTCGTCCCCGGCTGTCTTTGGCGTGTAGAGCGAGAGCGGGCTCTCGAGGTATTCCTGTCCGGAAATGTTCTCCGGATAGTCATGAGAATAGGCGTATGCCTTCCCCTGCCCGATCCGCTTGTTCGCCTGCCCCTGCCCGCTGCGCAGCGCGGCAGGAATTGTCTGCACCGGCATGTTCCGTATGGCCTCCTTCGCGGCCGCAAGCCCGAGCGTCGCGGAATTGCTCTTCGGGGCCGTCGCAATGTAGAGCGTCGCGTGCGCGAGGGTGAGTTCGGCCTCGGGCAGGCCTATGAAGTCACAGGCATGATGGGCGGCAACGGCGAGCGGGAGCGCCTGTGGGTCCGCGAGCCCGACATCCTCGCTCGCCAGGATGACGAGTCTCCTCGCGATGAACCGGGGGTCCTCCCCACCCTCCAGCATCTTCGCCAGCCAGTAGAGGGCTGCGTCCGGGTCGTTTCCGCGGCAGCTCTTGATGAAGGCCGAAATCGTATCGTAGTGCTCATCCTCGTCGGCATCGTAGCGGATCCGGCGTTCCCGCGCGAAGACTTCAAGATCGGCCTCGGCGATGGAGGCGCCATCCCTTAGGCCAGCGGCAATCACCTCGAGCGCATTCAAGGCCCGCCGCAGGTCGCCGTCGCACAGCGCCGCGAGCCCGGCCAGGATCTTGTCCGTCGCCTTCAGCCCGCGGGCGCCCAGGCCACGTTCCCGGTCGTCGAGCGCGGCGCGGAGCACTCCGGCAACAACATCAACCGAGATCGGCTCGAGGCGGAACAGGTGACTGCGGGACAGCAGCGGCGGGTTCACGTAGAACCCAGGATTGTGCGTGGTGGCGCCGATGAGCCGCACGTTTCCTTCCTCGACGTCGGGCAGCAGCAGGTCCTGCTGCGATTTGTTGAAGCGGTGCAGCTCGTCGATGAATAGGATCGTGCGCGACTCCGGGTTGCGTCGCGCGATTGCCAGGATGTCGCGCAGTTCCGCGACGTTCGACATCACTGCGTTGACCCGGACGAATCGGCTCCGGGTCTCGCTGGCGATCGCCTCGGCCAGGCTCGTCTTGCCGCAGCCAGGCGGCCCGTAGAAGAGCAGCGAGCCGAACTGATTCCGACTGACGAGCCTCGGCAGGAGTGATCCGGGCCTCAGCAGGTGATCCTGGCCGACGATCTCCGCGAGCAAACGAGGCCGCATGCGGGCCGCCAGGGGACGATGCACGTCAGCCTCTGGCCGCGCGGCGCGCGGAGCCTGGGGCTGCTGCTCCTCCTGGAAAAGGAACGGTTGGTCGTCGCTGCGGGGCACGAGGCCGAATCTGCGGCCTGCGCAAGAAAGAGCAACTCCGCCAGCGCCAGGCCCGATTTCCCTGAAAGAAGTCACCCGCTCGTTCCGTTCTGGAGACATGGAGAATCCCCGGACTACCGGCCATCGGGCGCCATTGCTCTGGGTCCTGCTGCCATTCCTGGTCGGAATCACCCTGCCGCTGCCGGAACTCCCACCGATCCTGCTCGTTCCGGCTCTCGCCGCCGCGTTGACGGCAGCGATCACGGCGCCTCGTCGCCCGGCTGCCTGGGCGTTGTGCCTTTCCATCGCCCTGATCTTCGCCGGTGCCTTCTGGCGCCAGCGACAAACGTCGTCTATCGCCGACCATCTCGACTGGCCACCCCGGGAGTTTCGGGGGCTGATCGCGGTCAGCAGGGTCTTCGAGACCTCCGACCCCTCGCGAGCATCGGGAATCGGCCGGATCGTGCTCGCTGTCAGTCTCGGTGCACCTCCCATCGGAAGCCGCGTTCACTTCTCAGCCCGGATTCCTCCAGGCTCTCCTGCCCTCGTCTTCTCGTCAGTGCACGAGGTATCCGGCGTGCTCGCTCCGCTGGATCGAGGGTCTCCCTGGGAAACATTCAGCGGCTATCTTCGCTCGCAGGGAGCCGAGTCCTCTCTTTCCAGGGCACGCCTGCTTCGGCTGCATGCACCGGCGGGCAGGTACCGCACCTTCTGCCATGAGGCCCGTCAACGCCTCGCCAAGATCCTGAGGGCAGGCATCGTCGGGAAGCGGCCCGAGCTTACGGCCTCGCTCCAGGGCATGATGCTCGGGCTGGACGCTGAGATCTCTCCCGCCCAGGAGGAGCGTTTTCGTCGGACAGGAACCTATCACGTTTTCTCGATCAGCGGCCTGCACATCGCGGCTATCGCCACCGGCATCTACGCGTTGCTCGACCTGTTGCGAATACCGCGCCTGCTGCGGTTCCTCGCCGGGGGCGCAGTGCTCTGGCTATACGTCGATATCACCGGCGCGCCGGCATCCCCGGTGCGCGCGTGTTTCATGATGGTGTTGCTGGACCTTGCCCGATGCCTGCGAAAGCCGGTCAACCCGATTGCCTGCCTGTGTGCGGCCGCACTGCTGATTCTGGTGCCATCACCGCTTCAGGCATTCTCCGCCGGATTCCAGTTGAGCTACGGAATCGTGGCGACGCTTGTGATGTTCGGACTTCCGCTCGCCGAGCGCTGGAAAGCCGCATGGCATCCGTGGGAAGCCCTTCCCGAGGCCGACAGGCGCTGGTGGCATCGCTGGACAGTCACCTCAGTCGGGTGGGCGGCTGCGGCCTCGGCGCTTACCCTCGCCACGTGGGTTCCCGGGACCGTGATGGGGATTCGGTACTTCGGCATCTTCACACCCGGCGGGCTCGTCGCCAACCTGCTGTTCATCCCGGCAGCGTCTCTCGCGATATTGGCCGGATTCTGTTCCCTTCTGTGCGGCATGTCCGGGCTGCTGCCGCTCTCCTCACTCTTCAACCACGCGGCTGCGATCCTTCTGCTCGCAGGGGAATTCCTGCTCGGGCTGGTCGAAGGGATCCCCGGCGCCTGGTTCATCGCCCGGTTTCGGGAAGCCTGGATTGGCGAAGCGGCACAATTCGCACTGCTGGGTATCCTTCTAGCCGGCTATTCCCGCTCCTGGCGCAATCCGGTGCCCGCCTAGGCGCCCTTCGTGCAGCTCGGAGCACTCCTCATCCTCGGGGTCGATTTTACCGAAGTCGAATCGCCCCGATTTCCTGATTCCCTGGCCCGCGATAAGCCATTAAGTCCGTGACCATGAAAAGCGCCTACGAACTCGCGATGGAACGACTCGCCAAGTCCGAGCCCGAACAGCGTCCTCTCAGCGAGGAGAAGAAGCGACGACTCGCCGAGATCGATCGCTTCTACACGGGCCGCATCGCCGAGCGGGAAATCTTCCTGCGGCAGCAGTTCGAAAAGCAGGTTGCCGCCGGGGACGCCGACGAGGCCGGGAAGATCCGGGACCAGATATCCAGCGAACGCGGGCGCCTCGAGGAGGAGCGCGACGCCGAGAAGGACCGGGTTCGCTCGAACTGAGCCGGAGCGCCGGCCTCAAACGAATTCGAAATCCGCAAGAAGCACGTGATGGTCGGACGCCAGTGTCGGCAGCACCCGGTGTCCCTCGCAGCGCAGCCGGTCGTTGTAGAACACATGGTCGAGCACGTAGGGCCGGCGGCGCCAGGTCATCTCGTCCTTCTGCGCCGTGCGGAATCCGCGCTTCGCGAACTGGGCCACCAAGGTCTCGTGCTGGCTCACGTTGAAATCTCCCGAGACGATCGTCGCACAGGAGCTCCTGCCGGCGCGCTCGGCAACCTGGGAACGTTGCGAGGGATGGGTCGAGCTGCTTGAGCCAAGCATGAAGAAAGCCAGCAGGTGGGTGTTCAGCAGCTGGAGTTCATGGCCGTCACGGGTCGTTCGTGCCCCGATCATCAGGCGGTCCGTCGGCGTGGTGCGCTTGCCGAAGAACTCGAACTCGACGGGCGGTGACGGAATTTCCACTCGCTCACGATCGCGAAGCGGCGTGCGGGAGAAGATTGCAAGGCCGATGCCGAACGGGAGCTCCCTCGGGTCCGAACGTGGATAGGAAAAGTAACTGTCGTATCCCGGCAGCGCCGCGGCGATCTTCGTGAAATGCGGCGGAGGCTCGACCTGGCGCCCGTTCTGCTGAGCGTGCTCGACTTCCTGCAGCAGGATATAATCGGCATCGTGGGCAACTATCTCAGCAACGGCCTTCTCGATCCGGATCGGCGCAGAGTCGGGATTTGCGTCATCCCAGACCTGCCCAAACTGCATGTTGAACTGCAGTACCCGAAAGCGGCTCATCGGGATCCCTCCTGGAGCACGGTGGCGCCGTCAACCAAGGCACCGTCCATCTTCAGTATTCCGGATTCGGGACAGCAGGTGACCCAAAGAGGGCGCTCTGGACGTTTGAGCCAGCGAAGCATGTTGGATACGGGGTGGCAGGTCTGCGGGACCAGAGGCTTCTAGGTGATTCCCCCTATCTCAAGATTCATGTGGATTCGGAAATTCGATGCCTTTTACGAAGATGGACCGTGAGTTCCCGCCGGCCCCCAGGCATTCGGCAGGACCTCGGGGCCCGATCCCGGATCGCTCACTCGCAATCACGCAAAATGCTTGCGGCAATACTTTTATTCCGGTTCCGCCGTACCCTCCACCACCCAGCTTCGTGCATCCGGAACCTGCTCGAAAAAAGCATGCAGGGCGGCACTGAGATGCTCCGCATAGCGAAAGTGCGCCCCCATACCGGTCCTGAGCTCAGCCTCATAGATGAACTTGTCGGCATGGGTGCTGTGCTCAAAGGGAGTCTGGGCTCCAAGCAGCAGTGAGTACGGATAGGCCGGGGACTCCCGCCGCAGCAGCTCCGCGGTCAGTGCCCGCTGTTCCTCGAGCAATCCGGCATGTGTTTCGCGGGAGATTTCGGGCGGAAGGTAGAATCCGGCCTGTATGAGCGGCGTGTAGCGGTGTCCCGTCCGGTGGCGGTTCAGGTCCCTCAGCTCGGCGATTGCCAGGTTGTTCCACGCAAACGTGACACGCATGCGTCGGGTGGCCGTTCCATGGTGCCCATAGCGATTCGCCCGATGCCGCAGAGCCTCCGCAACGAACTGCATCTCCTGCAGGAACGGTGGAGCCGCACGCTCGACCCGGACCCATACCTCATCGCGCAGCGGTTCCGCTGACAGGCGCTCGGTCCCAAGGGCAATGCTGGCGGCGAGCTCCTGGGATGCCTGGACCTGGTACGAGGACTCCGCATGGCTGTGCCGCATCAGCCGCGGCGACTGCTTCAGGAGTTCGGTCCGAATCAGCTCCGCGGCCCGCCTCGCCTCCTGTTGCGGCAGGGAATCGAGATGCTTCACCGTCGCCGCCCACATCCGGGAACTCTGCACGAGTCCCAGGTTGGTTCGTGTAGCCAGCGGGATAAAGTATCGGGCCCGGTCGAGGGCGTAGTTCTTGCGAAGCCGCGCCACAACCGCGGGTTTCGCCCCGGGCGGAACACGGACGCGCCCCGGTTCCGCAGTCCCGAGCTCATCCAGCCGTGAGTACTCCGCGTTGTAGGCGTCGAACGCGCTCCCCATCACGTTTCGCCAGCGAGCCTCAAGTTCGGGCGGGATCCCGATTTCCTCGGGACCGGGCAGATTCGCCGGGCTCATTGTGATGTACCGGGTGCTCGACTCCTGCCCGTCGGCCATCGTCGCTATCTCGAAGATCCGGTAGGCAAGCCACATCGAAATATCGTCGATGGCCACCGCGAGCCCTCCGGTCAGTCCTCCGATCGACGCATGTCCGTAGTCCACGAACTTCAGGATTCGGTCGATCGAGGCATCCGGGTTTTTCACATCGACCTTCGACAGGATCGCCGAGATGCCCTCGTTGCTGCGCGAATAGCGGGCGAGCACCGATGCGAGAAGTTCCGGCGTGACCTTGGGAAGTCCTGCCGCAGTCGGCGGTGGAACAATCGCGATGCCGGTGATCTTCATGCACGGCAACCCTCAGCCGGCGTCGGCAGTTCCCGCAAGGAGGAAGCGGTCACAAGCCCCTGTCGACTGAGTCACTGGGCCAGCAGGAAATGATTCTGCGAGGCGAAACTGACCCGCTCCAGGCGTCCATTCGCCGGCACATCCGCGGCGGGTTCAGCCGGAACCGGAGCCGAGACGACAATGGTGCGCGACGGGCGCGACTCGAGGATCACGACGGCCGGGCCATCGTTCCGGACGGTCGCCCCCGCTGCAACGGAGCCATTTCCCTGGGGTGCGTCCGCACCCTGAGGTGCTCCGGAAGCTTTAGCGATCGCCGCTTCCGCGACTCCGGATTCCTGACTCGGCACCTCTGTTCCGGCTGCACCGCCCCCTTCGCGCTCGGCAATGCGGCGTTCCGCGAACCTGCTCGCAGTCGAAAGATAGGTGCCCAGGGCACGGTCTCCTTCCGGCGTCCCGGCAATGACTGCGCCCGCAGGCAGCTGGGTCGGACGAAGGCCGCTCACCGGGTCAGGCCGCAACGTCCCCTCAACCACCTCGAATCTCCACGAGCCCGAGACCCGGAACGCCGTGAATTCGAAGGTGCGAACGAGCATCTCACCAGAGACATGGGAAACCTCGAAGACGAGTGGCATCACCGGCGGAGCCTCGTAAACGCCCGTTGGAAGCCCGAAGGCATCCTGGGAAAGCAGCCTGACCCGATCCGCCATCCAATTGTAGGCAACCAGCGCCTCTTCAGGAGCCGGCGCATGCAATGGTTCATTCAACCGCAACACAGCGCGGGCCGGATAGACAATACCCTGCCCGCGATCCTCTCCCGGTCCAATCTCGACCGAAAGGGCGGCGACCGCAGGGCCGAACTCGCCCGCACCGATCCGGGTCTCGATCGCAGCCCGGGCCGCCGCCTGCACCACCTCGGGTACCGGAGGGGCGGGCCAGATCCTGGGCACAAGGACCGCTGCAATGATGATCGCCATGGCCGCCGCGATCGCGACGGTACTTCCGGAAAACTGAATGGAACGACCGGGACGTTCAGCTCGGGCCACGGGTGTTGGCAGCGGGCTTGGCCGCCTCAACGGCGCCGGGCTCGGGGCAACCGCTTCCGCCGCCTCGGGCTTCGGCCCATTCGCAGCCTCCCTTTTCGCCGCCAGACGCCGGTAGACCGCCTCGCGCTCGTCCTGGGACAGGCCGGAGCTGTCCCTGGATGAAAGGCGAGTGGTGGAGAGCGTTCCCGGCGTCACTGTTCCAAGGGAAGGGGTTTACACACTTTTAGCCAGAGGAAGAAACACGTAGTTGCCCTGCGAATATCCCGCCCCCTCGAGAACCCACACTGAAATCCCGGCATGGGCCAAATGATCCGAAAAAAGCTCATCTCAGCCATCCAAAAACCGCATACCGGACGAAAAGCGCGAGCAGGACCAGGCCGACAACCCACCAGAAAAGCGGTATTCCGTTCACCCGCTTGCGCTGCGGCGCCACTTCCTCGGGCTCCTCACCCGGCAGGTCTAGGCCGTCGGTTCGGGTGAGCTCCTCGTCCCAACCCGTACGTTCATCCGCGCCGCAGCTGGGGCAGGCGCGCGCGTTCGGCGGCACCTCCGCCCCGCAAACGGGGCATTCCTCCGGCGACCGTCGGGGCTTCATCGCGGCGCCAGCCTGAAGACGCCCGAACGCCACCGCACGTCCAATCAATCGCGGCTGCGGCCGGACAGGATAAGCAGGATGTGGAGCAGCGATCCGAGCGCGGCGACGAAGGCGGCAACGTAAGTCAGCGCGGCGGCGTCGAGTGTCTCGTTCACGCCCTTCATTTCGTCACGCTCCAGGATACCGAGGTTCACCAGCTGCGCCTTGGCACGCCGGCTCGCGTCGAACTCGACGGGAAGCGTGACCAGGTGAAAGAGACAGATCACACCAAGCGCCGCGGCGCCGATCATGAGCATGGTGTTGCCAAACGCACTCGCGATGAGGATGCCCGCAATGATCGCGAAATTGGAGATGCCAGCCGCGAACCGGGTCGCAGGCACAAGCGTCTGGCGGACGTTCATCATCGAATAGCCAACCTTGTGCTGGATCGCGTGTCCCGCCTCGTGGGCCGCGACTCCGAGCGCCGCCAGGCTCGTGCCGTGATAATTCTGCCGGGAAAGCGCGAGCCTCCGGCTGATCGGGTCATAATGGTCGGTCAAGTGCCCGGGAACCTCCACGATGTCCACGTCGCCGATGCCGGCGGAGCGCATCACCGCCTCCGCTGCCTCGGCTCCGGACAGCCTGCCGCGCGACGGAATTCGGACATTCCGGTTGTAGGCCTTCGCGATCCGCGCCTGTGCGTACAGTCCGAAGGCGAAGGGAACGATGAGCAGGAGGAGCCAGTAATAAATGGTATTCATCGATGTGATGGGCTTACCTTAACCAATACCACAGTTTTTCCAGCGCAATCGGTCGCGCTGGAATCCCGCTCTAGCATTTCCAATCGAAGCGAATCAGGCCGCTTGGGACGCCAGTCCGCAGCGCCGCAACAGGGCTCCGATGTCTGGATCGCGTCCCATGAACTCGCGGAAAAGGACCGCAGGATCCTCCGCATTGCCGCGACTGAGGACTGAATCGACAAATCGTGCACCGACTTCGCGGTTGAGCACGCCTTCCTCAAGGAACCGGCTGAACGCGTCCGCATCGAGTACCTCCGCCCATTTGTAGGAATAGTAGCCCGCCGCATAGCCCACCGGATCTCCGAATATGTGCGTAAATCGCTTCACGGGCGTACGGCCCGGAGGGACGGTCGGGATCATGCAGTCGGCCACCAGCTCGCGGGACTTCTCCTCAATGTCACCATCGAGGAAGCGGGACGCGTCCGTGTGCAGGAGCAGGTCGAGCCGCGCAAACAGGACCTGACGCATGATCCCGGTGGCCGAGCGGAAATTGCGCGCTGATGTCATCCGGCCGAACAGCTCGTCCGGTATCGGAGCGCCCGTGTCGACATGCCGCGCGAAGAGGTCGAGGCTCTCGCGCTCCCAGCACCAGTTCTCCATCAGCTGTGAGGGCAACTCGACGAAGTCCCAGGCCACATTCACGCCGTTGAGGGACTTTATCGGCACCTCGCCCAGCAGGTGATGCAGCAGATGCCCGAACTCGTGAAAGATTGTCTGAACCTCGCGGTGGGTGAGAAGCGCCGGCCTTCCCTCAAGAGGCGCGGAAAGATTGCCGCAGATGTAGCCGAGATGGGGGTCTCGCCCGCCTGAGCGTGTCGGCCCACCCGTGACGAGGTAGCCCATCCAGGCGCCACCGCGCTTCGATTCCCGCGGATGCCAGTCCGCGTAGAAGGAGCCGACGTGCCTGCCCGCTTCGTCACGCATTTCATAATACCTGACCTCGTCGTGCCAGGCTTCGACTCCGCCCTCACCCACCCGGCGTTCCTCGATTCGGAGCCCGAAGACCCGCTGCGCGAGGTCGAACAGTCCGGCAATCACCCGGTCCATGGGAAAATACGGACGCAGCTGTTCCTCATCAAAATCGTGTCGGTCGCGTCGAAGCTTCTCTGCCCAATACCCGACTTCCCAGGCCTTGAGCGGTCCGGAAGGACTTCCTGTCCGCTCCGCCTTGAAGCGCTCGATTTCCTCGATCTCCACCTTGAACGGGACCGAAGCCCGTTCACGGAGCTCCTCGATGAATCCGAGGGCACGCTTCGCGGTCGCGGCCATGCGGCGCTCAAGCACCAGGTCGGCAAAATGGCTGCGACCGAGCACCGCCGCCTTCTCAGCGCGCAACGCGAGGATCTTTTGGATCAGCGGAGCATTGTCGTGGGGTTCGCGATCGCCCACCGCGATCGATGCCTCCCAGACGGCCATGCGGAGGGCCTCGTCGTCGGCATAAGTCATCACCGCCTCGACCGAGGGATATTGAAGCGTGAATCGCCAGGCAGGCCGATCCTCGGATCCGATTCCCTTTGCCAGCGCCGCCTGGCGCGCGGCGCGGCGCGCAAGATCGGGAATTCCCGCCAGTCGCTTCTCGTCCTCGACCACCAGCTGCCAGGCATTGGTGGCATCCAGCACGTTCTCCGCATACTTCTGGGTCAGCTGCGAGAGTTCCGTCTGGATGGCCTCGAGTCGTTTCCGCTGGGCTTCCGGAAGGTCGGCGCCCGCCTGCCTGAAATCCTTCAGCGTCTCCTCCATCAGCCGGCGTTCCACTCCCTCCAGGGATTTCGCAGCGGGCAATTCCGCAAACGCCTTCAGCCGCTGCCAGAGCCGGGGATTAAGCGGAATGCGCGCGAAGAATGCCGATACTTTCGGGAGCATCGCATTGTGAGCGGCGCGGAGTGCGGGACTGTCGGCGACGCTCTGGAGATGCGAAACCTTGCTCCAGGAAACATTCAGCTCCTCGGTCGAACGTTCCAGCGCGAGGAAGGTGTTGGAGATATCCGGGACCGCGCCCGAGCTGCCGATCGCATCAATCGCCCCCTGTGCGTCTGCAATTGCCTTCTCGATGGATGGCTCGATCTGGTCCGGTGTCAGCCGGGACCAGGCGATTGAGAAGTCGGGGTCGAGGAAGGCATTCTCCGGGGACATGGACCTTCCAGTGAAGCGGCAGGCGACATCGGTGCAAGCGTCAGGGGAAACGATCGGCATCATCGATGCCGAGGACGGCTGGCAGGGAAGATGCCTACCCGACTCGCCGGGCCGGGATGGATACCCGGAACCCGTTTCCGCAAGCCGTGCACGTTGCCCGCAGGGTGCGCCCGACCGCTGCGACGTCCAGGCCGAGCGCAATCGCCGTAAGGGGCCCCGGCCGGTGGGCCTTGACGGAAGTGGATCCACACAAGGGACAGACCAGCGGCGTGCTGCCGCCGGAACGGCCAAGCACGGCAAGCGCGGTTGTCTCATCCGCATCCCCGACCTCGACCCGGACTCCGCCAATCGCACCGGATATGCCCGGATACACGGATGCCGTGAGGTCGTCGAGTACCCGCGCCTCGATACCGTTTGATTCAAGGCAAAGTCGGGCGAGGTGCGCTTCCTCTGGCTTGGCGTATGAGGCGACTACCGCCATGCGAGAAAACGAGTTTGCTTCGGGACGAAAAGCAAACCGGATCCTCACGCATCCCGAACGGCCTCGACGCGCAGGAATCTCCAACTGGCGCGCACGCCTTCGGGAAAGCGGTGGAGCGACTCGTATCGGCGCATGAGATCGCGAAGCGCACCTGCCGTGTAGCGACGACGTGGAGCCGCCCCGACACCATGCAGGTCGCGGAGAAAATCCCGGGCCGTCGGATAGTGGAAGACCAACTCCGTGGTATCCGAACGCAGCACGCGCAATCCCGACTGTCGCAAAGCCTCCAGCCAGGCATCCGCCTCCCGCCAGCGCAGCGGCGACTCGCCGTCAAGGCCGTGCAATTCGGCAAGACTGCCTGAAATCGGAATGCCAGCGAGAACCCGGCCGCCCGGTGCCAGTGCATGCCTCCATGCGCCGAACACCCCCACCGGCTCCGAAACCCATTGCAGCACACTGCTGCTGAAAATCCAGTCCCACGGACCCGAGCCAGGATCGGCGGCATCCCTTACTTCCCATGACACCGACGGCAATTCGCTCCGGCCGGCAGAGCACATCGCGGCGGACAGGTCGCTTGCGACAATTCTTCCATCCCAAGGAAGCAGACGCCTGGTGAACGTGCCCGGACCCGCCCCGACTTCAAGTGCCCGGCCTCGCCGGTCCCGCGGCAGCCACTCGGCAAGCCAGTCTGCCACGGCCTGCTGCACGCGTGCGTGCCGGCTGTATCGAGTCGCCGCACGGGAAAAACTTCGATGTACCTCCTGGCTCATCGCATCTCCTCCGCCAGGGCCCGAAGCAGTCCCGCCGGATGGTGGGTTACGCCGGAAACAATCTTAACGCGCGGTTCCAGGTCCCTGAGTCGGTTCGCGTCGATCAGCGCATCATCCGACCCGCACCACGCCGACCAACCTTTCGGTAGGCGGGGCTCCATACTGCTCGCCGCAAGGACCTCGAGACCCCAGGGAAGGTCCTCGGCTGCCACCGACTCAAGGGACCAGGCACCGTGCCCAAGACCCGAGCGTGAGTAGAAATCGAGCAGGGCCGCGGCCAGGTCCGTCCTGAGCCAGCGTGCGAGAAGGCGGATCTGCGTCCTCGAAATCTTACCCCCTCGATCCTCCTCGGAGCAGAATGACCAGATCGGTGCCAGCAGCGACACCGGACAGCCGGGCGGCAATGCGGAGGCCTGGCTGAGCAGGAGGTGTGAGCCGAGCGAATACCCGCAGACTCGATCAAACGGTCCTCGCCGGAGCAGCGCCTCGACCGCACCCGCTCGAGTACCGACGACCACATGCTCCGCCGCGGGCAATGCGCCACGCGCCTGTCCGGCGAACCAGGACTCCGGCACGGCCCAACCGCTTATCCAGCCTATCCTCATCGCGACTTCCTCCAGCGTGCCAGGATGTCGATCACATGCGCGGCATCGGCATCGCCGAACGTACGCTTGAGCGAGAAGCGCAGCCGGCTTGTCTCCGCTGGAACCGTCGGGGGCCGCACGGCTCCGACCAGCACGCCCGCCTCGCGCAGCAACGCGGCAAGCCCCAGCGCCGAGTCCGAATCTTTCAGGAGCACCGGCACGATCGGTGAATCTCCCGGAGAGACGTCCCAGTTCTCCGCGCGAAGCTTTTCCCGAAAGCGGCGGGAAGCCTCGTGCCAGATCTCCTGCGAGCCCGAGAGCTCGCGAACGCGACGGATTGCCGCCTGCGCCGCCGCCGCGTTGCCCGGCGGCATGGCGGTCGAGTAGATGAAGTCGCCCGCGGCATTCACGAGATGGTCGCGCACCGATTCCCTGCTGAAGAGCGTGTAGGCCCCGGCGGACGCCAGTGTCTTGCCCAGCGTGCCCACCAGCACATCGACCTCGTTCTGGACGCCGTTCGATCGCGCCAGCCCCGCTCCTCCTGGCCCGTACCATCCCAAGGCGTGGGCTTCATCGAGTACCCAGCAGAATTCATGGCGCCGCCTGAGGTCTGCCATTCGTTCCAAGTCCGGGCTGTCCCCGTCCATGCTGAAGACGCTTTCCGTGACGACGAAACGGCTCCCCGTTCGATCGCCTGTGCGCTCCAGCAGTGACTCGAGCGCGTCGAGGTCGAGATGCGCGTGCCGCTGGAGCCGCGCGCCGCTCCGGAGGATTCCGGTTATGAGGCTGTGGTGCACGAGCCTGTCCGCCAGCACCAGGTCGCCCGGGCCCGCGAGCGTGCCGAGCACCGCGGCATTGGCGGCGAATCCGCTGCTCCAGAGAAGGCCGAACGGCATCGAGTGCCAGCCGCAGAGTTCCTCCAGCAGCGACTCGTGAGGCTGACGCCAGCCGGTGATCAGCGGCGATGCCGATGCCGAGGCGCCCTCCTGGCGAACAGTCTTCACAAGCGCCTCCGCAATCAGCGGGTCGCGCGAGAGCCCGAGATAGTCGTTGTCGGCGAGGTTGAGGAAGTTTGCCGGATGCGCGACCTGAAGGCGACGACGTCCCAGGACCTTGTCCCGTTCCCGCAACAGGGATTCCCCCCTCGCGATCCAATCGGGACGATCGCCGGCCACCTCCACTTTCGCAGCACGACCACCCTGCCCTGTGCCGGTCGCCTCGCGGATCTCCTGAAGCACCGCAATGGGATCGATCGGCTCGATCGAACCGGAATTGGATTCCGCCCAGATCGGGATTCCCGCCCCCAACAAACCCTCGCGATTTGAGCCCGCGACTCGCGCGTCGGCCGGCTCGAGGGCATTGAGCCATACGCCGACCGGAGTTTCGGCGGATCGCGCACGTGCAACCGCAAGCCGCCCCTGGTTGATCGCCCCAAGGCGATCGGGCACGACGACAACGATCGCGTCGACCGGCACGGCCCCGGCAAGGTCCGCCCAGTCCCTCCCCTCCCGATCGATCGGCGTCGCAACGCCACCCGCGCCCTCAACCAGCAACCAGTCGCAACCAGACTGCCCGCGCAGGTGCGCAATCAGTTTCGCAAGATCGATTGCCGTGCCCGCCCGATCGACTGCAGCCGCCGGAGCCAATGGTTCCTCGAGTCGAAGCCAGGTCGCATGTTCCACCCCCGGGCCGGCAATCGCCGCCGCGGCTTCTGCATCTCCGACAGGTGGCGCGCCTGTCTCGATCGCCTTCACGATACGCACCCGTGAACCCGCCTTTGCCAACAGGCGCGCAAGCGAACCGGTCACCCGCGTCTTTCCGATTCCCGTGTCGGAACCCGTTATGAGTATTGTGCGCATTCGATTCAGGCCGGCGGGTGCCGACCATTATTCATCCGACCCCCGGCATCGGGATTGATGGACAAATGCGGGTCGCCCCGCCGGCAGCAGGGTCACGACTCCCGTCCGGCGCCCGCAGTTTCCGCCCTGACGGACTTGGGATCCAGCGGATGCATGCCCAATCGACCGAGCAGCGAGAAGTCGTCGCCGCGGCCCGGGTTCGGCGTCGTGAGCAGCTTGTCGCCGAGGAAGATGCTGTTCGCCCCGGCCACGAAGCATAGCGCCTGAAGCTCGTCGCTCATCTCGGTGCGCCCCGCGGAAAGGCGGACCATGGCCTTCGGCAGGAGGATGCGCGCGACGGCCAGGATCCGCACGAACTCGAGCGGTTCCACGGGATGGCTTTCCTGCAGCGGCGTGCCCGAGACAGCCACCAGGGAGTTGATCGGCACCGAATCGGGCTGCGGATCCAGGGCCGCAAGTTCGCAGAGCAGCTTGAGCCGGTCGTCGATGTCCTCACCCATGCCGAGGATTCCCCCGCTGCAGACCTGCAACCCGGCGCGCCTCACGTTCGCAAGCGTCTCGAGCCGGTCGTCGTAGCTCCGCGTGGAGATGATCTCCGGATAATACTCCCTCGAAGTATCGAGGTTGTGGTTATAGACGGTGCACCCCGCTTCCCGGAGTCGGACGGCCTGGTCCTCCTTCAGCATGCCAAGCGTGCAGCACACCTCTAGTCCGAGGTCCGAAACGCCCCTCACGGTTTCCAGAACTGAATCGAACTGGGCGCCGTCCCGCACCTCGCGCCATGCCGCGCCCATGCAGAAACGCGAGGCGCCTCCCGCACGGGCGCCCTTGGCGGCCTCGAGCACGCCCGCGACATTCATCAACGGCTCGACCTCAAGCCCCGTGTGATAATGCGCCGACTGCGGGCAGTACTTGCAGTCCTCGGGGCAGGCCCCGGTCTTGATCGACTGGAGCGTGCACAGCTGGACCGCCGCCGGATCGTGGTATCGGCGATGAACTTCCTGTGCCCGGAAGAGCAGCTCCGGGAAAGGCAGATCATAAAGGCTGCGGGCGTGTTCGAGGTCGGTTGGCTTCATTGTGCGGTGCGTGGGTTGGAAAAGTTCAGGCTCGATCGATAACCGGGCAGGTTCATGTGAGATTTCGAATCAGGACGTCGTCGATCGCGTCCCTTGTGCGCTCGACGAGTTCCGTCAGCTCGGACTTGGAAAGGCACAGCGGCGGAACGAGCGGCAGCGAATCCCCGAGCGGGCGAAGAAGGACACCGTGGGAGCGGGCCCTGAGCGCCACGCGAAGACCAACGCGTTGGGTTCCCGGCGCCGGCTGAAGGTCAATCGCCGCCGCGAAACCCCGCTGGCGGAAACCCCGGACTCCGGGCCGACCCGAAAACGTGTCATCCATGAGGCGGCCGAAATCATCCGCGCGCCTTTGGAGTTCGCCCGAATCGATCAGCGTCTCCAGCTTGCGAATATTCTCCAGTGCAACGGCCGCCGCCAGCGGGTTGCCCGTGAAGGTATGGCCGTGGAAGAAGGCGCGGCCGCTCTCGTAGGAGCCAAGGCAGGCATCGAAGACCTTCAGACCCGTAAGCGTCGCTGCGAGTGGCAGGTACCCGGCGGTCAGGCCCTTTGCCAGGCAGAGAAAGTCCGGCGCCACTCCCTCGTCGCGACAGACCAGCATTCCGCCGAGTCGACCGAACGCGACGAACACCTCGTCAAGAATCAGGTGCACCTCGTGGCGTGCACAGAGGTCCGCAACCGCACGCACGAATCCGGGTGGCTGGAGGCGCATGCCGGCCGCTCCCTGCACTGAAGGTTCGAGGATCAGGCACGCCGTCCGCCCCGCCTCGCGCTTCAGCAGCTGCTCGAGCGCTTCCAGGCTTGCCGAAGGGTCGGCGGGCCGCTCCCTGCCTCCGCCGGGAGCCGAGGCGGCCGGCGCTGGGAAATGGAATGCGCGGAGGAACCAGGGCTTGAATCGACAGTGGAAGAACTCGCTGCCGCCGGCCGCCATGGCGCCGAACGTGTCGCCATGGTAGCCGCCCGACATGCCGATGACCTGCTGCTTCGATGGCCGGCCGGCGAGCTGCCAGTATTGGAAGGAGAGCTTGAGCGCGACCTCGACCGAACCCGCTCCGTTGTCGCTGAAAAACACCTTTTCGAGGCCCGCGGGGGCGATCGCGGCAAGCTTGCGCGCCAGCTCGGCCCCGACCGGATGCGTCAGCCCGAGCATCGTCGAGTGAGCGACGCTTTCGAGCTGCCGAATCAGCGCCGCGTTCAGATCCGGGTCGTTGTGACCATGCACATTGGTCCAGATCGATGCCGTGCCATCGAGGTATTCGCGTCCTTCCGTATCCACCAGCCACCCACCCCGGCCCGACGCGATGGCCAACGGAGGCTGCCCGAGATACTCCTGCATCTGGCTGAACGGATGCCAAACATGCCGCGCATCCGCCTCGTGAACACCGGCGGATGCATCAGGGGCGCCGCCAGCCCCCGGGTCCCCTATTCCTCCTTTATCCGTGCTGGTAAGCACTTGCACCACGTCGGGCTAACAGCCCAGCCGGGAAAAACAAGTTAATACCCGGGCAACCGGTCGCTTAACAAGCGTCCAATCCTCAGGGGCTGGCCCTCGCCCGCTGCTCAGGTATCGCCGTCCTTGCCGATGGCCTCCACCGGGCAACCTTCGAGAGCCTCCATGCAAAGGTCCGCATCCTCCTGGGTCACGGGCTGGTTATGAACGTACGAATACCCGCCTTCGTCATTTCGCGTGAAGAAGGCCGGCGCCGTCTCGCGACACAGGTCGCAGTCGATGCACTGCTGATCGACGTAGAAGCGGCCCGCCGCGTTCTTTTCCCACTTTTCAGCCTTGTTCGCCATGGAGCGTGGCCAACAAAGGGCGAAGCGATTCCTGGTGTCAAGATGCCCGCCTCCCGCTGACGCCTGACAGGTGCCGGCTGCCGCGAATGCTCGCAAATTCAGCTTTTCGCGCGCTGCTGACTTGTGTTTGATTCCTGCGCACCTAGGGTTCAAGCGGATGCTTTCCGACCGATCCTACATGCGGGGAGGCTATGAGCAGCCGGAGCGGCCCTCGGTGCTTGTCTGGCTGATGGGGAGCATTGGCGCCGGCTTCATTCTCCAGTTCATCCTGGGATCCCGGTTCTTCGGCGGGGGGCAGCTCGTCGACGCAATGGAGTTGTCGGTCCCTAACCTGGAGCGCGGCTGGGTCTGGTCGCTGGTGACCTACAGTTTCCTCCACAGCCGGAACCTGCTGCACCTCCTGTTCAACCTTCTCGGGCTCTATTTCTTCGGGCGCGAGGTCCTGCCGCGAGTCGGCCCCGGGCGCTTTCTGGGCATCTACTTCGCGGCCGTCGCATTTGGCGGCCTGTTCTGGGCTGCAATCCACTGGCGCTCGGGAGGGGGCCAGGTGATCGGGGCATCGGCCGGCGTCCTGGCGATGCTGTCCGTGTTCGCCTGCTTCAATCCGAACCAGCGGATGACCTTCCTCCTGTTCTTCATCTTTCCGGTGACGCTGAAGCCGAAGCACCTGGCGCTCGGGGTCGCAGGCTTCGAAATGCTCGGCCTGCTGCTCTACGAGATGGGCGGCGGCCCCTCCCAGATCGCCCATTCCGCGCACCTTGCCGGCATGGGCGCCGGTTGGCTCTACGTCCGCTACGTGCACGATGCCGAGTGGCGCCTGAAGCTCCCGAAGCGTGCCACCCGCACGGTGGACCGCGTCGCGGAACGTGCAGCGAGCGTGGCGGCATCCGTCGCACCGCAGGCTGACCGCAGCAGCGCGGTCGACCTGCGCCGCCGCGGGGGGCCCCACCCCGGCCCCAAGAAAACCAACGGGGGTGGGGGGCGGGCCCCGGGGCGCCGGGGGCGGCCCGCGGCGGGGGGGGGGGGCCCGGCGCGGGGGGGGGGCGGGGGGGGGGGGCGGGGGGGCCGCGGGGGGGGGGGGGCCCCCCCCCGACGCCGCAGACGCCGAGACGGATTCCGGTGACGGTATCGCCCGAAAGCACGATCTCGCAGCCG
>JAYQOU010000020.1:0-20286 GCA_038144975.1 Candidatus Salsuginivita brisbanensis
GGAAACTTGCGCCCCAGAGGATCGCACCCGGCAGGACCACCCAAAGGGCGCGCGCGATGTCCATGTGGAACTGGTACATCGGCCCCGTGATCAGGCTCGGATTCGTGGGCCAGTACGGGAGGCTCTGGAAGAGGGAGAACGCAGCCCAGCCGAGCGCCGCGATCAGCAGGAACTGGCAGGTGCCGAGCGCCCGCCTCGGGTCCTGGACCGTGCGCGCGATGACCGCGCCGCCGCTGCTTCCTATCGCGAGGCCTGTGAGGAATGTCGCCAGGATCAGCGAGAAGGTGTACGTCGTCTGGCCCAGGAGAAGGGACAGGACACGGGTCCAGACCACCTCGGAACCCAGGGCGCTCATTCCGGAGAGTGCAATCGTCAGGTAAACCTGCCCCGCACCCTTGGGAATCGCGAAGAGAGGGGCCGAGCGGTCCTCGACGCCCGGCTCATAATCCGCCGCCTTCGCCGCGCCAAAGGCAAGGACCGCAATCACCACGTTGATCGCCACCGCGACAAACGAGGCCGTCTGCACGTCATAAAGTCGCAGGAGATAAAAGCCGGCGATGAGACAGCCGGCGACCGCGCCGACAATATTGCCTCCGTAGAAGTAACCGAGCCAGGAGACGCCCGATGGAGTCGCCTTGATCCAGCGCGCCATGGCGGGAAGCGTCGCACCCATCATGAGGGTCGGCGGCAAGAGGCAGATCGCGGCGATGATGCCGCGGAAGGCCAGGCCGCCCATCCCCGGAATCGCGATCGCCGAGTAGATCTTTGTGATGAGCGGGAGCCCGACGACCATCAGGAGGCCGCACACCGCGATACCGATTTCGAGAATCGCGTATACGCGGAGCGGATGATGATGGGCCGGAACCAGCTTCGGCAGAAGCAGGCTTCCGAGGCACATGCCCCCCATGAAAGTTCCCAGAAGGACGCCGATCGAGACGGCCGATGATCCGATCACCAGCGTCAGCATCTGGAACCAGGCTACCTCGTAGATCAGTGCCGCACATCCGCTTCCAACAAAGAAGAGGAGGAGCAACGGAAGGACTTTTGAGCCTTTTGGGGTATGTTCGAGGGTACTGGACGAGGTCATGGGTTTGATGATTCGGGCATCTCGGGGGAGCCCGGGGAGAGAAATGCCTGAGGGAGCGACGTCAATTGCTTACGGACGCGCAAGGTGACGAAATCCGCCGCTGGTGCATGACGTGAAAAAGGTTGCGAGGTGACGTTTTGCCGTGCGGACATGCATATGATGCCCGCATAACCGGGGTGCGTCCCGCCCGGAAGCTGCGCATTGCCACGGATTTCGCTGATTCAACACGCCCTCGAAAAACAAGATGTCATCCCCGAAAGCCGACCGATCCATTAGACCGATACGGAAGCTGATGGCCGCAAATCGCGGCGAGATCGCCGTCCGGGTCTTTCGGGCCGGCACCGAACTCGACCTGAGGACAGTCGCCGTTTACGCGCGCGAGGACCGGTTCTCGATCCATCGCTACAAGGCCGACGAGGCCTATGAAGTCGGCGCCGGCCAGGGACCGGTTGCCGCCTATCTCGACATCGAGGGCATCATCGGCATCGCGCGGGAGAAAGGGGTCGACGCAATCCATCCGGGATACGGATTCCTGTCCGAGAACGCGGCGTTTGCCCGCGCGTGCGAGGCCGCCGGCATCATCTTCGTCGGGCCGAGGCCCGAGCTCCTGGAGCTGATGGGCGACAAGACTGCTGCCCTCGCCCTGGCCAGGAAAGTCGGCGTCCCCACCCTTCCCGGCACGAGCGAGCCGGTCGCCGACCGCGACGAGGCACTCAAGCTCGGGCGCTCCATCGGATACCCGCTGATCATCAAGGCAGCCTTCGGGGGTGGCGGCCGGGGTATGCGCGTGGTCCACAAGGCCTCCGAACTCGCCGCGCTCGTCGACGAGGCCCAGGCGGAGGCCGGCCGGGCTTTCGGCAACCCGGCGATCTTCCTCGAGAAGTACATCCCGAGGGCAAAGCACATCGAGGTTCAGGTGCTCGGCGATCGCCACGGCAGCATCCTCCATCTCCACGAGCGCGACTGTTCCGTGCAGCGCCGGCACCAGAAGGTCGTCGAGGTCGCCCCGAGCTTCGGCCTTCCACCGAATGTCATCGCGGAGCTGTGCGAGGCCGCGGCACGCATGGCCGGCCGGATTCGCTACGACAACGCTGGCACCATCGAATTCCTCTACGACCTCGACAAGCACGAGTGGTACTTCATCGAGATGAATCCGCGCATCCAGGTGGAGCACACGGTGACCGAGGTGATCACCGGTCTCGACCTCGTCCGCGCGCAGATCCTGATCGCGCAGGGGCACGCACTGCACTCGCCGGAGGTCGGCATGCCTGCCCAGGCGGACGTGCCGCGCAACGGGTACGCGATCCAGGCGCGCATCACGACCGAGGATCCGGAGAACAAGTTCATCCCGGATTACGGGCGGCTCGTCGCCTATCGCTCGCCAGGCGGCTGTGGCATCCGGCTCGATGGGGGCATGGGATACGCCGGTGCCGTCATTACTCCCTTCTACGACTCCCTCCTGGTCAAGATGACGGCGAGCGGACAGAGCTACGAAATCGCGCTCCATCGCATGAAGCGCGCGCTCTCCGAGTTCCGTATCCGAGGGGTGAAGACGAACATCCCCTTCCTGGAGAACGTGGTCGCCAACCCTCAGTTCCGGAGCGGCCAGGCGGCGACCACGCTCATCGACACCACCCCCGAGCTGTTTGCCTTCAAGCCGCGCCGGGACCGGGCGACCCGGATCCTCAACTTCCTCGGCAACGTCATCGTCAACGGCAATCCCCACGCAAAGGGCTACGTGCCGGCGAAGCCGTTCACGCCCGCCGTGCCCCCACCCCGGGACCGAAGCACCGAGCCTCCCCCTGGCACGCGTCAGCGCCTGCTTGAGCTCGGCCCGAAGAAATTCTCCGCCTGGGTGGCCCGCGAGAAGCGCCTGCTCGTCACAGACACGACCTGGCGGGATGCCCACCAGTCGCTGATGGCAACCCGCGTCCGGTCCTACGACATGCTCGCGTGCGCGGACGCCGTCGCCCACCGGGCCTCGGGACTCTTCTCCCTCGAGATGTGGGGCGGAGCGACATTCGACACGGCGATGCGATTCCTGAACGAGGACCCGTGGGAACGCCTGCGTGACCTCAGGGAACGTGTCCCGAACGTCTGTTTCCAGATGCTGCTGCGCGGAGCGAATGCCGTGGGCTACACGAACTATCCGCCCAAGGTCGTCGCCGGATTCGTGCGGCATGCCGCGTCGAGCGGCATGGATATCTTCCGGATATTCGACTCGCTCAATTATCTCCCGGGCCTGCGCACCGCGATGGAGGCGGTTCAGGACACCCACGCGATCTGCGAGGCCGCCATCTGCTACACCGGCGACATCCTCGATCCCGCACGCGAGAAGTTCTCGCTGAAGTATTATGTGCGGCTCGCACGGGAACTCGAGCGCATGGGTGCCCACATCCTTGCGATCAAGGACATGGCAGGACTCTGCAGGCCCTATGCCGCCCACAGGCTGGTCAAGACCCTGAAGGAGGAAGTCGGGCTGCCAATTCACTTCCATACCCACGACACGAGCGGCATCGCCTCGGCCAGCGTGCTTCGCGCCGCCGATGCCGGTGCCGATATCGTCGACCTTGCCCTGGCTTCGATGTCCGGCAGCACGGCGCAGCCCAATCTCAACTCGCTTGTCGCGGCGCTTGAGCACACCCCGCGCGCCACCGGCCTCGACCTGGAGTCGCTCAATGCCCTTTCCGACTACTGGGAGCAGGTGCGCGCGCAGTACGCCCCCTTCGACACGGCGCCCAAGTCCGGATCCGCCGAGGTCTATCTGCACGAGATGCCCGGCGGACAGTACACGAACCTCAAGGAACAGGCCGCCGCGATGGGCGTCGCGCACCGCTGGACCGAGATCGCACGGACCTATGCGGAGGTGAACGCGCTTTTCGGCGACATCGTCAAGGTGACCCCTTCCTCCAAGGTGGTTGGCGACATGGCGCTTTTCCTGTTCAGCAGGGGCATTCGCGCCGCCGATGTCGTGAACCTCGAGCCCGGCTCGATTCCCTTCCCGGAAAGCGTGATCGACATGCTCGAAGGAGGGCTCGGCTGGCCCGACGGCGGATGGCCCGAGGCCGTTTCGCGCGTCGTGCTCGACGAGAAACGCCATGCCGCCGCACGGACGAAATATCGCGCTTCGCTGAAGCGAAAGTCCGCGACCGGTGCACCGATCGATCTCGACCGAGTGCGCACCGAACTCGCCGAGAAGCTTCGCCGGGAGACCACCGAGGACGACCTTTATTCCCACCTGATGTATCCCCAGGTCTTCGCCGATTTTGTCCGACACCGGCAGGCCTATGGCGAAGTGAGCGTTTTGCCCACGCCGGCGTTCTTCTACGGGTTGACTCCGGGCGAGGAGATCTCGGTCGCGATCGAGGAGGGCAAGATCCTCATCGTTCGCCTCATCTCGGTCGGCCCTGCCGACAAGGAGGGCAAGCGCACGGTCAGCTTCGAGCTGAACGGCATCGCCCGGGACGCGGTGATCGTCGACAAGAGCGCAGCCCCGAAGTCGAAAGGCCGGCCGAAGGCCGACCTTACGGACCCAACGCAGGTCGCGGCTCCCATTCCCGGCCTTATCGCGACGCTATCAGTATCGATCGGGACCAAGGTCGCAAAGGGCGACAAGCTCCTCATGATGGAGGCGATGAAGATGCAGAACTCCGTCTATGCGCCGAGCGATGGCATCGTGGAGGACCTGCAGGTCGCGGTCGGCGACACCGTCGAGAGCAAGGATCTCCTGCTGCGCGTGCGTCCTGCCGACTAACACGAGGATTCGATCAGCTCGTCAGCTCGTCGAACGCGGCGCCAAGGTTGCCGGGCAGCCGGCTGTTTCCCTCGACGTGGTAGTCCTCGAATTCGGGCAGGTTCTGGAGTTCCACGATCTGCTCGCGCGAGCGACCAGCGGCGATCTCGCGCCTCGTGTGCTCGAGCAGGGCGGAGACGTAGTCGCGGAACCGAAGCAGGTCCGCACGGGTACCTAGGGTCGTGTATCGGGAGTCGCTCGCATGGCTGTGACCGAAGATGTAGGTGGTGTCGGCGGGATATTCCGCCGCAATCCGCTCCAGCACGGACAGCCATCCCTGGAAGGTGCCGCCCGCGTTCCGATCGATGACCGGATACACGCGATTGAACGCCAGGTCCCCGAGGTGAATCACATTCGCCTGCTCAAAATGGGTCACGATGTCGCCACGGGTGTGGGCCGCGCCGAAATACCGTGCGGTGATCACCTCGTCGCCGATCTCACGGCGCCAGCTTTCAGTGAACGTGGTGTCCGGAACCACCGGCGGCGTCGCCGGCGCCCCCCGGCCTCCGCCCGAGCGCATGAGCTCCGGCACATTGGCGTGGCCCAGGATGGATCGGGTTGCACCTCGGAAAGTCGCATTACCGCCCGTGTGATCGCCGTGGTGATGGGTGTTGATGACCAGGTCGAGCATCCGCCCTTCCCGCCCGGGAAGCCCGGCCAGGAACTGCTCGGCAGTATCCGCAAACTGGGTATCCACCGCGACAAGCGCCTCGGCATTAGAAAGCCATCCGATCGCACCACCTCGGCCGGTGAACATGCCGACTCCGCGCCGGATCGGCGTGAAGGCCACTGCTGTGGGTGCGGCGGCGCCTCGTCCCCAGGCGGCCTGTGCGAGGACTGGACGGCGGAGCAGGAGGCCGGAAACGCCAAGGGCGGCGGACTTGGCAAGAAACAGGCGACGATTCATAGCTGGGGGGTGTTCAGGGCGTTCAATCACTCGTTCAGGCCGTCCGCACCGCTGAAATCAGGCAGGAGGTCGGAAAGTTGAATGAAGTACTGCCCCGAGGCCTCATCGAGGTCGAGGGCAACATTGTAGAACTGCGTTATAGACTGGGTGAGACTGCGGCGGGCGTTGAAATACTGGTTCCGCCCCTGGATCAGATTCTCGACTGTCTCATTTCCCTCAAGATAGTCGCGCAGCTGTCGTTCGTAAACCTGCAGTCGGGAGGCGACGCCAACGACGCTCTCCTCGATTACTCTTCGGGTGCTCGCCGCCTGGTTCAGGCTGCGACGAATCTCGCTGGTCAGGTCGCGGCGGCGGTCCTCGATCTGGGCATCGAGACGCCCAATGTCGGCGCGGGACTGCTGCACTGAAAGCTCTAGCAGTCTAGGGTCGTTTCGCCTCACAGAAACACCGACGCCTACCGAGTAGGAGGAACGTTCGCGGGGATCATCACCCTGTGTCCTGAAATCATATCCGCCGGAGAGCCGACCCGTGATGTCCCACTTGCCGCGCAGCGCGAGTTCGAGTTCCAGTTCCTCATTGGAACGGCGGATGCGGAGCACTTGAATCTGATTATCGTTCTCGAATGCCTCAGATATGACCTCGCCAGAGGGCCGATTGAGGTATTGGAGACCATACAAATTGCTGGGGCTGAACTGCTGGGTCACAATCTGATCAATGTCGAGCGCCTCGAAACCGATATTGTCCTGAAGCGTGATCCGGCCGTTCTCTATCTGGCCCTCGAGACCCGCGAGGTCTGACTGATAATCCTGGATCTGGTTGCGAATCTGGTCCAGGTCCTCTGTAAAGGTCGCGACCTGAGGGAGCGCCGCAACTCGCTGCCATTCGACAATCTCCTGCTCGATGTCCGCGCGCCTCGCCAGGTTTTGTTGCAGGAACATGTATTGCCGGAGGCTGTTGCGTATCGTGTTTCGAACGCTGCTGATGTAGTTCAGCCAAGACCGGTATAGCTCGGTCTCCTCGAATGTCCGGTCGATCGTGCGCTCGAGCCGCGTGATCGACCCTATCAGCGGCATGCGAAGTCCAACTTCGACGAACGGCGTCGCAGTCTGGCCGCTCTGGCTGTCGTTCGCGCGAACGCCAACGTCAGCGCCGATGTTAGTGCCGTCGAAGAATTCCTTGTCGACGCCCACGGTGACCCGTCCGGAGTTCGAACCCTCCGAAACGCGACTCCCGCCCTGCAGTTCCGAAGTCACCCGCCGGGTGCCTGAGGAATCGAAAATAAACGGTGTGAACCTGCTGCGCGTACGGGTGAAACGGTCGAACCTGAGCTCCGCGGACTCCAGATCGAAGCGACCAATCGCGATGTTGAGATTATTGGAATAAGTCAGCCGGATGATCGAGTTGAGGTCGACGGTCGGTCCCGAGACCACGGATTGGCTCGGTTCGGCGGCGGAGGCCGAGTCAGTTACGCTCGCAGCGGCGAAGACAATCACGACAGGCAGGGCCGCAAGCAGGCGCCGGAACGGCGGCAATGTACGGGTTCGGGGACGTGGCATGGTCGGTATCAGCATGAAGTCGGTTGTGGCGTCGCAGGAACCGCCGAATGCGGGGCCCTTCGCCACTCACAGTTCCAGAGCGTCCAGCGGACAGTTTGTTCCGCACCACCGCAAGAACCATTCATTTCCGTAATTTGACCATAATATGCTGACACGCCTTCTGTTGCAATGCGTGTGCTGCTCGTCGAGGACGCCCCCAACCTGCGCGAATCCCTGGTCGCGGCGCTTCGTCGTTCCGGGTACGCGGTCGACGCCGCCAAGGATGGCGCCGAGGTACTGACGATGGCGTCGACCGTTCCCTACGATGTCGTCGTGCTCGACATCGTGCTTCCGCGCATTGACGGACTCGAGGTGCTGCGGCGTGCGCGCGAATCCGGACTCGACGCCCCGGTCCTGCTGCTCACGGCACGGAGTAATGTGGCCGACCGCGTGATCGGACTGAACCTGGGGGCCGAAGATTATCTCGGAAAGCCTTTCTCCCTCGACGAGCTCCTGGCGCGAGTCCAGGCGCTCGGCCGCAGGCGGCACGGCCAGTCCAAACCAGTCATCGAACTTGGCAGCGTCAGCGTGGACACGGCGGCAAAGCGCGTCCAGTGCGACGGAAAGGCCGTTGAACTGGCCCCGCGCGAATACGCCCTGATCGAGTACCTGGCCTTTCGGCGAGGCACGGTCGTGTCGCGCAGCGAGATCGAGGCGCACATCTACGACGATCTCGCCGACCCGATGAGCAATGTCGTCGATTCCGCAGTCTGTGTGCTTCGAAAGCGACTTTCGGACGCAGGCGCTCCGCCCCTCATCCAGACCCGCCGCGGCCTTGGCTACTGCCTGGAAGCCCCCGAATCATGCGCTCCCTTAGCCGACAACTGACACTCGGGCTGGTCGCCGCCTGCTCGCTGCTGATCCTTGCCGGGGGAGGACTCATGTACGCCGCGATCCGGTCTGCGCTTTACCGGCAGTTCGACGAAGGGTTGCGCACCAAGGTGCTCGCGGTGGTGACCGCGACGGAGACCCGGCGAGGCCGGGTCACGGTCGATTTTTCGGACCGTTACCTCCGCGAGTTCGACCGACGCGTGGCGGAGGCCTTCTTCCAGGTGTGGCATGGGGCATCGGTCGTCAGTCGCTCCGATTCACTTCAGGATTCCGATCTGCCAGGGAAGTTCGGCTCGATCGAACGACCGGTCACGTGGGACATGGAGCTTCCCGACAACCGAGCCGGCCGCGCCATCGGAGTCGAGCTCCGCCCGCGCGGAGGGGATGACCCCGTGATCGCGGTCGTCGCCGCCACCCGGGGATCGCTCGAGGCAATGCTCGGGCGTTTCGCCCTCATGATAATCGGCGGAGGAGGTGGCCTGCTACTCGTCGTGGCGCTGGTCATTCCGCGAATCGTCGGGCCCGGATTGAATCCGCTCCGAAAGGTGGCGGAACAGGCTTCGACGATCGGCGCGCGGACGCTCGAGCAGCGATTCCCTGTCGAGGGAATGCCGACGGAGATCGTTCCGATCTGCGAGCGCCTCAACGCGCTTCTCGCGCGCCTGGAATCCTCGTTCGCACGCGAGCGACGTTTCTCGGCCGACCTCGCACACGAGATCATGACACCGCTCGCGGAAATGCGGGTGCTGACGGAATCCGCCCTCAAGTGGCCGGAGACATCGGGTCCCGAGATGCATCGCCAGTCGCTCGGGTCGCTGCTTCGGATGCAGGAACTGGTCACGCGGCTGCTCGACCTCAGTCGCGCCGAGAACGACGAAGTGGAGGTTCACCCGGTCGACGTGGACGCCGGCGCCATCCTGCGGGACCTGTGGCCGGCCTATGCGGACCGTGCCGCCGCAAGGCGCCTCGAAGTGAATTGGGACCTGCAACCGGACACAGGCTTCCGGTGCGACGAGGCGTTCCTCCGCACCATCCTGCGCAACCTTCTGAGCAACGCCGTCGAGCATAGTCCACCGGGTGTGCTCATCCGCATCTCGGTTCTGCGCAGGGGCGATCGCGTCCAGGCCGAAATCT
The DNA here is from genome assembly GCA_038144975.1 of Candidatus Salsuginivita brisbanensis. Taxonomy (GTDB): domain Bacteria; phylum Verrucomicrobiota; class Verrucomicrobiia; order Opitutales; family Opitutaceae; genus Salsuginivita; species Salsuginivita brisbanensis. Next base: position 9,348 of record JAYQOU010000020.1, read on the forward strand.
CCAACCCGGCGCCCGGATTCACCCAGGAGGATGCCGCCCAGTGTTTCGACCGGTTCTGGAAGAAGGACAGGTCCCGCAGCGGAACCCACGGAGGACTCGGGTTGTCGCTTGCCCGGGAACTGGCCGCCGCGATCGGCGCCACGCTGGAGGCCCGCGTCGACGAGGCGGGCGTGCTGACCATGACGCTCGACGCACCGGTCGAGCCGCCGGCGGTCAGTTGAAGGACTTGCCGCACCCGCAGGTGCTCTGGGCGTTCGGATTTCGAATCTCGAATCCCTTGCCCTGGAGCCCGTCGTCGAAATCGACAGTCGAGTTCTCCAGGTAAGCGAGGCTCGAAGGATCCACGAGAATGCCAACTCCCTCGCTCTCTAGCGAGGTGTCGCCAGGCTTCGGCTGGTCGAAGGACATGCCGTATTGGAATCCCGAGCACCCGCCCGTCTCGACGAATATACGGAGCCGGCGCCCCTTGTCCTCGAGCGCGGACTGCATCGTGCGCACCTGCTGGGCAGCGCGCGGCGTGAGAGTGATCATGGCCGAAACCTAGGTCACTGGAAGGGCCTGTCAAACGACTTGGCTGCAGAAATCGTGCCAACGTGGAAGAAGGATCCTTGCACGGGCACGAGCACTGCTCTTTCCTGCCGCCAGTGGCCGCAATCAAGCACATCTTCAACGAAATCCATTACGAGATGGTCCGAAAGCTCGCCGAGGGCGGCATGGGCCTCGTCTACCTGGCGCACCAGAAGGGCGCCGGAAACTTTCGGAAGGTCGTCGCGGTGAAGCTGATTCGGGAGGAGTACTCCGCGATCGATGAGTTCCAGAGAAACTTCATCGGCGAGGCACGCCTCGTGGCCGACCTGATCCACACGAATATCGTCCAGACCTATCACCTCGGGCAGGTTGGCGGTCAGTACTTCATGGTCATGGAGTTTGTCACGGGCGTGAACCTGGAACAGTTCATCGAGCGCCACCGCTCCGTCGGTCGGCAGATCCCGGTCGACCTCGCGGCGTTCATCGTTTCCCGGGTGGCGCGGGGGCTCACCTACGCCCACAACAAGCGCGACGCCGAGGGACGCCTGCTCGGCATCGTCCACCGCGACATTGGCCCCAAGAACGTGCTGGTCGCCTACGAGGGCGACGTGAAGCTCACCGACTTCGGCATCGCGAAGGCACTCGACCTCATGTACAACGAGGAAGGCAAGGTGATCGCCGGAAAGGACGAATACCTTTCGCCCGAACAGGCGAGCTACGCGATCACCGACGCGCGCGCCGACATCTTTCCGCTCGGCATCGTTCTCACCGAGCTGCTGCTGCTGAAGAACATCTTCCGCGCGCCGGACCGGGCCCAGTCGCGGCGCAACATTCTCAATCTCCCCATCCCGCAGTTCTCCACCCTGCGTTCGGATATCGACCCCAAGCTCGAGGCCATCATCCAGAAGTGCCTGACGCGCGACCGCGATCAGCGCTACCAGACGGCGTATGAAGTACTGACCGCGCTCGAGATGTACCTGTACAGCGACGGGTACGGTCCGACGAACGAGAAGCTCGGTGTCTACCTGAAAGAGCTCATGGGCTACAAGGAGCCCATTGCAATTACCCCCGCGTCAAGGCCCCAGATATCGCCGTCCTGATAATGATCAGCCACGTCGCCATTTCTGACCATGAGCGGGCCCGGATTTAGCCAGGATCTCCGGCAGCGCCAGACCCAGTCCCTCGTTCTCGCGCCGCAGCTGCGGCAGTCGCTGAAGATACTGCAGGTCGCGGCGCTCGACCTCCGTTCGGTCATCCAGGAGGAACTCCAGAGCAATCCCGCCCTCGAGGAGCTGCCGATGGAGGGCGTGAGCCTCGATCGTGAAGCTTCCGGCGATGGCGAAGCAGGGCCGTCTGCGGACGATTCGGGAAATTCCCCGGATCCGACACCGGCCGAGGATTCGCGCGAGGAGATGGATTTTTCCAAGGAGTTCGAGATCCTCACCAAGCTGGACCAGGACTGGCGCGACCACCTCGCCTCCGCAGGCGGCGTCCAGCCCTACACCAGCGAGGACGCCGAGCGGCGGCAGCACCTGTTCGACTCGCTGGTGAGCGAGACTTCCCTGCAGGAGCACCTGCTCCAGCAGGCCGAGTTCGCGAATCCCGCGCCCGGCGTGCTCGAGGCCATTCGATACCTCGTGGGCAGCCTCGACGACCGCGGCTTCCTCACCCAACCCGTTGCCGACGTCGCGCTCCAGGGCGGCCTGCCCCTGGACCAGGTGCAGGAAGCCCTGCGCCTGCTCCGGACATTCGAGCCGGTCGGCATCGGCGCCGCGTCGATCGAGGAATGCCTGCTGCTCCAGCTTGCCTCGAAGGGACGAGGCGACTCGCTTGCCGCCCGCATCCTGCGCGAGCACTTTGCCCTGCTCGCCCGCCGCCGCATTCCGGAGATCGCGCGAAAGCTCGGGGCGCATGCCGACGATGTCCAGGTCGCGATCGAGGAGATCGGCGCCCTCGATCCCGCGCCTGGGCGGCGGTTCGCCGAGGACAGCAACCGGGTCGTCGTCCCCGATGTCATCGTCGAGCGGGATGGTGACGGCTGGGCGATCCACCTCAACAGCGACTACATTCCGCGCCTGCGCATCTCGAACACCTACCGGGAACTCATCGCCAAGGGCACGCTCTCCCGGCAGGAGCGCGACTACCTCCGCGAAAGGATCCGGTCAGGAAAGTTCCTGATCAACTCGATCGAGCAGCGCCAGCAGACTATCGAGCGCATCACCCGCGAGATCCTGCGTGTGCAGCAGGCGTTCTTCGAACACGGGGTATCCCAGCTCAAGCCGCTCACCATGACCCAGATCGCCGATGCAGTCGGCGTCCACGAGACAACCGTCAGCCGCGCCATCGCCAACAAGTACATCCGCACCCCCCACGGGGTCTTCGACATGAAGTTCTTCTTCACGCCCGGCTACCAGTCGGAGGGCGGCGCGGCCGTGTCGAACAAGAGCGTGAAGGAAATGATCGCCGAGCTTGTCGCATTGGAGAATCGCGCCCACCCGCACAGCGACCAGGAACTCGTCGCCCTGCTCAAGGAGAAGGGTATCGAGATCGCCAGGCGCACCGTGGCAAAATACCGCGAGGAGCTCGGCCTCCTGCCGAGCAATCTGCGGCGGGACTACAAGTAGACCGCCTCCAGAGGCAGCGAAGGATCCATCGTCAGGCTCATGCCCGACCTGCGGTCGACGCCGGGCTCGTCCGCCCACGCCGCGAAGGCGATCATCGCCGCATTGTCGCCGGTATGTGCGGGCAGCGCGGGCAGGAATGTCATCCCGTTGCTCCCGGCCAACGTCTCGCAGGCCGCACGCAGCGCCCCGTTGTTCGCGACGCCCCCGGAAAGCCCGAGGCTCCGCCACCGGGCCCCCTGGCTCTCGATCGCATGTCCGGTTTTTCGGACGAGCGAATCGACAACCGCCGCCTGGTAGCTCGCGCACAGGTCCGATAGTCCGCCGCGGACATCTTCCTCAGGCAGGCGCTCGACGAGATACCTCAGGCTCGTCTTCAGGCCGGAGAAACTGAAGTCCGGCTCGGATCGTGCGAGCAGCGCCCGCGGGAAATCGTGGGCTTTCGGGTTTCCCCCTTTCGATAGTGCCTCGATGCGCGGCCCGCCCGGATACCCGAGGCCCAGCAGCTTGGCCCCCTTGTCCAGCGCCTCGCCGGCCGCATCGTCGCGCGTTGTCGCGAGCTGACTCACCGAGCCGTCCTCCTCGATCGACAGGAGGAGCGTGTTGCCTCCCGAGACGAGAAGGCCGAGGTGCGGCAACAGATCCGACAGTGCAGTCCGAAAAGCCCCGGGGTCGCCGGCATGCACAGGAATGAAGGGCGACCAGGCATGCGCCCGCAGGTGATTTACCCCGACCACGGGACGCCGCAGCGCAAGCCCCAGCGCCTTGGCCGCCGCCAGTCCCAGCGCCAGGCAGGCCGCCAGCCCGGGTCCGCGCGTCACGGCCACCGTTTCGACAGAGTCGATGTCCAAGGTATGCCGCGCCTGCTCGATCAGCGGACCGAAGTGCCGGAGGTGTTCCCGAGTCGCCAGGTCGGGAACGACACCGCCATGGCGCTCATGAATCGCGGTCTGCGTCGTCGTCCAGTTCGCAACGACTCCCTTTTCAGGAGAGAACGCCGCGATGGCCGTCTCGTCACAAGAGCTCTCCAGCGCCAGGATCACAGCGTCGCCGCAGAGCCGGTCCGGCTCTCGAGCACCCGGGCGCCCCGGAGCACATCGAGCGCGGCATCGAGCTGCCGGTCCTGGATTGGCGCGAAGCCGAATCGCTCCTCGAACTCCCGCGGATCGTCCATGTCGGGACGCGCGCGCTGCACTCGGAGCCGGTCGTCCTCCTCAGGAGTCATGACAACCTCCACATGCGGCGATACCCCGACCTCGTGGATCGTGGTGCCCGAGGGGGTGAAATACCTCGCCGTCGTCAGGCGCAGTCCGGCCCCGTTACGCAGGCGGAAGATCGATTGCACCGATCCCTTGCCGAAGGACCGCTCGCCGACGATCACCGCCCGCTCGGTGTCCTTGAGCGCCCCCGCGACGATTTCCGCCGCGCTTGCGCTTCCAGCATTGATGAGCACGGCCACCGGCAGGGAAACAGGTTGCCTGTCGCGCTCGGAGCGGAATTCCTCCCTTTCCTCCGGGCTACGCCCCTGCGTGTAAACGATCAGGTCACCCCGGCGGAAGAACCGGCTCGCAACCGCCACCGCTGCATCGAGCAGTCCGCCCGGGTTGTTCCGCAGGTCGATCACCAGGCTCGTCATGCCCTCTCCCTGCAGCCGAACCAGCGCCTGCTCGAACTCGTCGCCAGTCCTCTCCGAGAACTCGGAAATCTGGACATATCCCACACTGTCCGGAAGCAGCCTCACGTTGGCGACCGCCTCGATACGGATGACCTCTCGCACGATCGTCACTTCGACAAGCTGCTCCGATTCGCCGCGCTGCAGTCCCACACGCACCGCCGTGCCCGGTTCTCCGCGCAGTCTCTCCACGACATCGGTCAGGCTGGCGCCTCGCTCCAGCTCGATGTCATCGACCCGCACGATCTCGTCTCCCCGCAGGATTCCGGCACGCTCGCCCGGAGTTCCGGCGATCGGTGAAACGACCACGACCCGCCCCTGCCGGGCCTCGACCTGGACTCCTATGCCCCCGAAGCGGCCCCGGATCTCCTCCTGCATCGCCCTATAGCTGCGCGGCTCCATGTACTCTGAGTGTGGATCGAGGCTGTCCATCACCCCGCGGAGCGCGGCATCCGTGAGGTTGGGCAGCTCCGCGTCTTCAGGCACCACGTAATTCTCGCGAACGAGCCTCAGCACTTCGCCCAGGTACTCGCCGGATTCGTCCGATTCATCGGCGACGAGCAGGCGCCAGAGCGGTCCATGCACCGCGAACTGGATGACCACGGCGGCAATGACTGCCCAGGCGAGTACGGGAAGCAGACGACGGCCCATGTGCGGAGGTTGGCCGGTGCCGCGCCAATTGTAAACCTGACAAGAGGACCGTATCCAGGATACTGCGGCAGGCACCTCACCTTGCGGCTCGCAGCATCACCGCGATCCGCCAAGCCTCCGCCTCATGAGCGAGCCGTCGACCGCATTCCTGCGCCATTTTCGCGAGGCGCTCGGAGTTGACGGCGCCATTCGGTTCGACCGCTTCGTCGACCTGGCCCTCTACCATCCGGAGGTCGGGTACTATCGGGGTCGCCGTATGCGGGTTGGACGGGGTCCCAGCACCGACTTCTACACCTCCAGCACGTCCGGTCCGGTGTTCGGGGAGCTTGTGGCAGCTGCCTGCGCCGACCTCCTGGGTGGCACCTCGCCTTCAACCTTTGAGTTCGTCGAGATCGGCGCCGAGATCGACGGAGGGATCCTCGCAGGCATCGATCATCCATTCCGGTCCGCAAGGACCGTGGGTGCGGGCGACCGGATTCAGCTGACGGGCCAGTGCATCGTCTTCTCCAACGAGCTTCTCGATGCCCAGCCATTCAGGCGGTTTGTCCGCCGGAACGCGGCATGGATGGAGATCGGGGTTGGTCTGCGCGGCACTGAACTCCAGGAGATCGAGATGGCGGGCGCAGTGGACCTGCCCGGATTGCCCGCGGACGCTCCGGAGGGAACGTATTTCGACGCCCCCGTTGGCTCCATCAGCCTGGTCCGTGACATTGCCTCCCAGGACTGGTCAGGCCTTTTCGTGGCATTCGATTACGGTTCCTCCGGTTCGGCCATTGTCGAGGCGTACCCGGGAGGCACCGCACGTGCCTACCGGCGACATTCCCAGGTTCCAAACCTGCTCGACGCGCCCGGCGATCAGGATCTCACCTGCGACGTCTGCTGGGACTGGATCGCTTCCGCCCTGCAGGAAAACGGATTCCAAGTGGAACCGCTCGAATCCCAGGAGCAGTTTCTGGTGCGGCATGCCCAGCGCCAGCTTGCCGCGATCTCGCATGAAGAGGCGGGCAGGCTCAGCCGCCGGAAGCTTGCAATGCAGCAGCTTATCCAGCCCGGACACCTCGGGCAGCGCTTTCAGGTCCTGTGCGGCAGGCGACCCTCCACTTGAGTCCAGCTGGCTACTTGACTTGGCAATTCGGCACCTTCTACTCTCGACCCTTTATCCACTCAGACCCACACCCGCCATGGCCAGAACCTGTGCAATAACCGGACGCCGCCCCGTCAAGGGCAACATCATCAACCGCAAGGGCCAGTCGAAGAAGAGCGGCGGCATCGGAACGCACGTGACGAGCATCACGAAGCGCAAGTTCCGGCCGAATCTGCAGCGCGTGCGCATCCGCACCGCCAACGGCGGCACCAAGCGGGTCTGGGTTTCCGTCAAGGCACTGAAGGCCGGGCTCGTCGAGAAGGCCTGACCCAGGGAGCGCGACCTCCCCTTTTCGGCGGCAGGAGCGCAATCCCTCCTGCTTCGATTGCCGGCCGCCTGATGACGACCGGCAGTCGCCCATCCTCCGCTTGCGCCGGTGCGGCGCACGCTTCACCTTTCACCCCATGCTGAAGGACGCCGTCGTCGTTACGATCAAGGGGCTGACCCCAACCCCGAACGGGTGCGCCGTCTTCCTGGGCGACAGCGACAAGACGTTCGTCATCTACGTCGACCACTATGTCGGCAATGCGATCCAAATGACGCTGAATGGGATAAAGAAGGAGCGTCCCCTCACCCACGATCTCATCACGAGCATCCTGCTCGGCCTCGAGGCCCGCATCGAGCACGTCGTGATTAACGAGGTAAACAACGACACTTTTTTTGCCCGCGTTCTCCTCCAGATGGAGAACCAGCTCGGGCGCAAGATCGTCGAGGTCGATGCCCGGCCCAGCGATTCCATTGTCCTCGCGCTGCAGGCAGGCAGGCCGATCTACGCAGCGAGGAAGGTGTACGACACCGTCACCGACATGAGCGACATCCTCGAGAGGGTGCTGAAGCAGCAGTCCGAGGAGGGCGAGGAAGGCGAAGGGGAGTCGGAGGAGGAGAAGTAGCCGGCCTGAAGCAATGACCTCCGGTCTGCCACAGGCGCTGCTACCCGGCGTCCCCCTCACTGCGCTCGCCCCCATGCAGGACGTGACCGACCTCGCTTTCATGCGGGTCATCTCCACCTACGGGCCCCCGGATTTCTTCTTCACCGAGTTCTTCCGCGTTCACTCCCAGTCCCGCCCCGAAAAACACATTCTTCGATCGATCGACGAGAATGACACGGGACGCCCCGTATTCGCCCAGTTGATCGGTGAGGAAATCGTCCATCTCGTGCGCACGGTGGACGAACTGCTGCAGCACGAGGTGGCAGGCATCGACCTCAACCTCGGCTGCCCCGCGCCAAAGGTTTACCGTAAGAACGTCGGAGGCGGCCTCCTTCGCGATCCGGACCGGGTCGCCGAGATACTCGGGGCGCTTCGCGCCGCGGTTCCCGGTCTGTTCACGGTCAAGATGCGCATCGGCTTCGACGACACCGCCCACTTCGAGCGCCTACTCGACCTGATGAACGAGCACCGTGTCGACCTCCTGAGCGTGCACGGACGCACCGTAAAGGAGCTTTACCGCAGCGAAGTGCACTACGAATACATCGCCCGCGCCGCCTCGCGGTGCCGCTGCCCGGTGCTTGCAAACGGCAACATCCTTTCCGTGGAGCGGGCTGAAGGCGTCCTCGCGGACACGCAAGCGGCCGGCGTGATGATCGGCCGCCATGCGATTCGCAATCCCTGGATCTTTCGCCAGTGCCGCGAACATTTTGCCAATGGTGCCGCGGCAGTCTTTCGACCCACTCTTGCCGACGTGCGCGACTATGTTGCCCGATTGTACCAGGCGACCCGCATACCCGAGGTTCCCGAACGGGCACACGTCAGTCGCATGAAGAAGTTCCTTAACTTCGTCGGACAGGGCGTCGATCCCGCCGGATCGTTCCTGGTCGAGATGCGCAGGGCGGTGACGGAGGCCGAACTGTTCGCCGTTTGCGACCGGCACCTGCTTTCCGAGCCGGGTCGCCCGTTTGCGCCCGAGCCCTATCCCGGGGTCATCGCGCGACCGAACTGCGAGACGCCAGTCGCCGCCGAACCCGACGGCTGTTCGCTGGAAACGGTCACCGCCTGATCGCGGACCGGTCCCGCCGCTCCCGCGGCGGGCTACATTTCGGCGGCAGGGCGCCCTGTCCCGAGAGCGCCGACCGTCAGCTGATCCTATTCCGACGGGTTGAGACAACCCGCCCTACCATCCAATCCCATTCCCGGCGGTTGGGCCGTTCGACCCCATCGACCGGCTCAGGGCTCTCAGTCCGCCCAGGCCAGGGACAACCGGCCCTGCCCGCCGACTTTCGTCTCCCGATGTTTCTTCTTTCCCCGTTTCTGCTTTCCCGGTTTTCCGTCCCTACTCCAGCCCGAGCTTCTTCCGCCCAGCCTCTGAAATCATCTGCGGCGCCCAAACCGGATCCCAGACGATGTGCACCTTGGCGGAGCGAACCGCAGGCAACGCCTCGATTTTTCCGCGGGCATCATCGGCAATCACCGGGCCCATGCCGCAGCCGGGGGCCGTGAGCGTCATCTTCACCTCGACATCGTGCCCGTCGCCCTCAGCCGCCGGCTCGATGGCGAGATCGTAGATCAGGCCGAGGTCGACGATATTCACCGGAATCTCGGGATCGAAGCATGTCTTCAGTGCATCCCAAACGGCCTGCTCGCTGAACTCGCCGGACTCGGCCGACGATTCCTCCGCGGGTGGCACGTAGCCACCGATCGCATCGGCATCGGCACGTGCAATGCGCACAAGACCCTGGTCGGAACGCACCGTGATGCTGCCTCCGAGCGCCTGTGTGATGGCGACCTCGGAGCCCGCGGGCAAGGTGACCACGTCGCCCGCAGGTATGACCGTTGCCGGGCAGTCCCGGACCAATCGAAAAGTCTGGTTGCTCATGAAGATTTCGCTGCCGGTCAGCGCAGGTTCAGGTTCATCGGCAGCCGCGCGTAGACATTCCTAGGATCGTTGAACGCGGCAAGGCTCCTGAATTCCCGGCCCAGCAGGCCAAGAAACCGGTCTGCGGGTCCGGTGCTTGATCCGATGGAGGGCCGCTCACCCTCAATGATGCGCGAGAGCATCTCGGAAAGACCAAGTTTCCGCGGATACTCGGCGATGCGGTAGTCGTCCCCAAGTTCCGCGAGTTCCGCCGCGTGCGCAATCGCGGCGTCGAGTCCGCCGATCTCGTCGACGAGTCCGATCCGGCTCGCCTCGTCACCCGACCATACCCGGCCTTGGGCGATTTCCTCCACCTGCGCCGGGGTGAGGTTACGGGCATCGGCAACCTTCGCGACGAACTCCTCGTAGATCCAGTCCACCAGGCGCTGGAAGATCGCAATCTCCTCGTCGGTCTTCGGACGCGAGATCGTGAGCGTGTCGGCAAACCGGCCCGTCTTCACGCTGTCGAATGTCACCCCGATGTTGTTTGCGAGCTGCTGGATGTCGAACTGCAGGCCGAAGACTCCGATCGATCCGGTGATGGTCGTGGGTTCCGCGAAGATCCAGTTGCCGTAGGCGGAAATCCAGTACCCGCCAGAGGCGGCGTAGGATCCCATCGAGACGACCACCGGCTTGCTCATCCTCGTAAGCCGCACCTCGCGCTGGATCGCCTCGGAAGCCGTGGCGCTTCCGCCCGGGCTGTTCACCCGGAGCACGATCGCCTTGATGGAGCTGTCCTGGCGCATGGCACGGAGGTTGCGGGCGAACCGGGCGCCGCCCACCTGGCCAAGGTCTCCCTCGCCATCCACGATATTTCCTTCGGCGTAGACGACGCCGATGGCGTCTCCCGACGACGGTTGATCCTCGTCGACGACCATCTCTGCGTAGCTGAGAAAGTCCATCTGCCGAAAGGTGTTTCTCGGACCGCGGGCCCGGCCGGTCTCCTGACGCAGGTCCGCTATCACCTCGTCGACGTAGGCCACGCGGTCCACGAGCCGCGCCTCAAGGGCGGCGTCCGCTCGCAGGATTCCCTCCGCATCCACCACGCCCTGAATGTCCGCGACCGAAACTCCGCGTCGCTGCGCGATGTCCGCGAGCAGGCTGGCCCAGATGTCGTCGAGCAGCTTCTGCAGCTCCTCCCGGTTTTCCGGGCTCATGTCGGAACGCGTGAAAGGCTCGATCGCCGACTTGTACCGGCCGACCCGGGTCACCTGCACGCCCACCCCGAACCTTTCAAATGCACCGGCCAGGAACACCGGCTCGCTCGCAAGGCCCGGCATCAGGATCATCCCGTAGGGATCGAGCACGATCTCGTCGGCAACCGAGGCCAGGTAGTAGTCGCTCGTCGAGGCCGACGTGAGATACGCCTTCACCGGCTTGCCCGAGGCGCGGAAATCCTCGAGTGCAAGCCTCACCTCACGCAGGCTCGCAAAGCCCGAGGCGCCGCTGAGTGCCAGCAGCTCACCTCGAAGC
>JAYQOU010000021.1:0-9641 GCA_038144975.1 Candidatus Salsuginivita brisbanensis
GTGGTGGGCCAGGCGACGTTGATGGGCGGCACCCTTCTTGGCCGCCAGGGCGGTGTCATATTTCTCGCTGGCGGCAAACAACCAGGCCCCGAAGCTCTCCCGCCTGTCGTCCTCTATCCCCTTGAAGCGTTCCTCAGTGAGGTAACGGTCAAGCCGGGCGTCGGCCTCAACATCGTCGAGCCGCTTTTTGAGGTCGGCGATGAGGTCAAGTACGTCCGGTAAAATAGATTCGGGGGTGGTGTTAACGGCACGCCTCCTTAGCCCTAGCGATTGCAGTCGCTAGGGCCTTTTGTTCCCTGGGGTTCCTTCATCGTTTGCGTGGAACGGCAGGCCCAGAACGCGGCGGTTCGGGTCGTCCGGGGGGACGATGATGTCCAAGATGGCTCGGATGGTGTCGGGTGACGCCGGCCCCCGCCTCACGGTTAACCGGGTTATCCCTGGCTTGGGGGTGCGGCTAGGCATCGCTGAGCCCCAATACCGCCAGGATGGCGTCGCGGCGAAGCGGGTCGGAGCGCCGGTCGGCTTCCATCCAAACGATGTCCGCGACCGTCACGCTCAGTTTGTGAAAACCCTGCGCCTTTAATGCCTCGGTGGCCTTGCTCGCGAGGTCAATCTGCCGCCAACCTTTGGCGGTTCTGGCGACCTTTACAAGGCGCCCAGGCGTTAGGCCATCGGGAAGGAGTAAAACGTCCATGCACCCAGAATGGGCGTATAGACGCGGCCATTAAATAACACGTTTCTGGTACGGGTTTTAGCTCGCCAGGGTGCCGGGCTTTTGGGGCTTCCTAGCGGGCCGCCCTCGCTTGCGAGGCCAACCTAATGCGGTGTCAAACGGCGCAAAAGCTCGCGAGAGCAATGGGGCTATTTCCCGCCCTCTTTCATCCGGGGGCATGCTATCGATATAGGCGGTCATTTGGCCCCGCCACTTGTACCGGTATTCGATATAAGCCTCCGCCCGCGCCCGCTGGGCTTCCTCATCAAAGACTTGCCATCCCTGCGCCTTGAAGGCTTTCTGAATGTCTGCGTTGCGCTTCCTGTCCCGCCTGGTCTTGCGCAAGTCCACCGACCCCCCGTAGTAGGGATTGCCCACCTTCTTCCTTATGAGGGTGTCGATGCCCTTGGGGTCGACGTCGCCGACGTCGTATAGCAGGACAAGGCGGAGGTCATCCTCGAAGTCCGCCTTGATGTCATCGGGGGCTTCGGGGTTGAGATAGAGGGCGCAGAATCGGCCCACCGCATCGTCCTGGGGGTTGGCCGTACCGTCCGGCAGGGTTGGGGGCAAGCTTTCTTGGACGTACCGGAGGGTATCCTCGACCGATGAGAACTCCCGGTTGCCGGCTGTGGCCCGGTCGATGACTCCCTTCCACCGCTCGCGTAGCGCCGGCCCGGCAACCGCCTCCAGGGCGTTCCTTGCCTGGTCATAGAGCATGGCCGCCCCGCGGGGGTTGTCCTGGGCATAGCCGGTGACTATGACTGCCAGGCGGTAGGCGTTGCGCTGCGCCGCCTCTGGTAGCCGTTCCCGGATGAATGGTTGGGACAGGCGCACCGGGCCGGTTGAGGGCGCCGCAGGTTGTGCGGCGGGAGTGGGCCTTGTTTCTTCTTCGGTCATGGCTTTAACCCGCCGCTTCGGTAATTGCCCTGCGCGACCCCTGGGTGTATACCCGTCCAATCAACGTGTCGGGAGAAGGCATGAGACGCATTACGAGCTTCTTAATCGTTCTTGCGCTGATTTCCTCGGTAGCCGCGGGATGCGGAGGGCCGTCATCGAACCAGGAGCCAGAGGGTCCGCTTTACTACATGGTCGTATCTAAAAATATCCGAACCCTTCCGGGTCCCAACCCCATGGTTGAAGTTTACGCGTATGTCGTTGAATTCACCGCCCCCGGAGGGGGGGTCCAAACTAAAACAGTGGCGGCCTACGAAGATAAATATTTTGATATGTTTCCGCCCCCTGATTGCTATTGGAAGGCAGTTGTTGGGAAGGTATTACCTGAGGAATGTCGTTAGGCGCACTCCTCTAACTCAGGGAGGGGTAAATTAACGGTTATTGGTGTGTTTGTTTGTGCGAAATTATGAACATCCCAATGTTTGTTCAGTGGTGACGGAATTAGTGGGTGAGTAGTTAGGGTCCACGGGACCCGTAGCGATGCGGATGGACCCACTCAGTGTGGACCCGTCCCGCGCTACCACCCCTCGGTAACCTAGAGCCACCAACGCCTCTCTCCGCTGCGCGGGAGAGGCGTTCTTTATTGCCTTCCTCAGCGCCCGGCACGCCTCAATGAAAGACTCTTCGTCTACGGGCCTGGATGGTGGCTTGGGCGCCACTTCCTCCGCCATAGACTCTCGCAGCGCGTCAATTTCCTGGGAGAGGGCACCTAGCCTCTGGGTTAGTGGGCGTACTGAAGCAACGTCCGCGTCTTCAAGAGCGGCCAGGAGGTTGCGTTGTTTGGCCTCGAGCGCCCTCAGGGTCTCGGTCGCTCCGGTGTTGGTCACTGGCGCGGTCACTGCGGTCTGGGCGGCCGCCTGGGCTTGCCTCAAGCCCTCGCGGAGGCGGCGTTCGTTAAAAGCGTTGAGTACCGACCGCCAAGCGGTGTCTTCCAGGACCTGGAGGTTCACTTGGGGCGCGTCGCAGGCGGGCGTGTCGCGGTACGGGCGCGGGATGGCGTGAGCGCAGCGGTACGAGTGGTACTTCTGCTTGGACACCCGTCCACTCATCCGCGCGCCGCACTCGCAATGCGCCAGGCCGGAGAGCGAGTAGTTGTAGATGTTGTTGCCTTGGGGCCTGGCCCGCACACCCAACGAGCGTTGGGCTTGGTCCCAGAGGGCGGGGAGGACAATGGCCGGAGTGTGATTCTGTCCCAGCCTGATGACCTGGTCGGCGGGCGCCTGAGTCACCGCGCGCTTCTTGTAGCCCGTCATCCTCGCCTGGAGGCGCCCGTAGCCGGCTTCGCCCTTGTAGGCCGGGTTCATGAGCATTGAACGCACGGCCTTCTCGTACCAGACGCCGCCCTTCTTGGCCCTGATTCCTTCTTTGTTGAGGAGCCGGCATATCGCAGTGGTGGCGTTTCCTGCCGCTGCTAGCTCATATATCCGCCTGACCACGAGGGCCTCGACTGGGTTCACCGTGCGGTGTTGGTCGGTGTCCCTGGTTCGGGGGTGGTAGTCGTATCCGTAAAGCCCGGGGCCATCTCCCACCGGCAAGACGCCGTCCCGGTCCGCACGGGCTACCTTGCCTCCCATCGTGCGCTTCCTTATGCGTAGCTTCTCGTCCTCGGCGATATAACCGAGCACCGACGCCACCATCTTGGCCATCGGGGTGGCTTCAATCGGGCCGGTAGGGAGATAGACAGTCACTCCGGCCCGGTCAAGTTGGGCGCGGATGGCGATGCCTTCGTCCCCGTCACGGGACAGGCGGTCGAGCGCGGGGATGACGAGGACCTCGAACACCCCGCTCTTGGCGTCCGCCATGAGCTCGACCAGGCCGGGGCGGTCTGAGAACGCACCGCTCCCTTGTTCTTCGTATTCCTTCACCACCTGGAGGCCATGTGTTTTGACCGTGGTCGCGTTAGCCGTGCGCTGGGCTTCCATGCCCGCGCCGCCATGCTCATCGGTCTGCCCGGCGGTAGAGACTCGGACGTAGGTGGCCGCTTTAAGCATCGGACCCCTCCAGTGTTGTGTATCCCAGTTCAGCGGCCTCTGCCGCGCCCAGGGTGTCTACCTGTACCTGCATCTCACGCGCCACCGCAGAGGTGCCTGTCTCGGCGCGGGCTTGGTAGTAATTCTGGACGTCGGCATTGCACCCGTTAGGGCATAGGTACCAACCCTTGATGCTTCGTTTGCGCGTCCGGGTGGGCCGCTCTGGAATGACGGTCCACTCGACCCCGCACTCGAGGCATCGGTAGGTCGAAGACACGTGGGCTATACGGGCACGGTGTGTAGTTACGGTAGGCATAGCGGTAATAGAGCATCTATATGCACTAACTTGCAAGAGGGTGGAGGGCGAGGTATTCACGTTAGAGAGGAACCCTTTAGTAGCCCTTGGGCGTGAGCCCATCTCAACCATTCCTTACCGCGTGGCCGTATCAGGTAACGGTGGGAAGTCGATACAGGCCCCTCCACTCGGCGTGGTGTGCGGTAGGCGTATCTCATCTTCACCGCCTTGTTGAGCCGCACCCGCACCGCATCCATCTCCTCCAAGGCTCCAGCCTTCTCGGCCACCTCCCGCGCGCTCGGCCATCCAGACTGGTCGTAGTTGCTCAGGTCCGCCACGCTCATCTTCAGAAACGCGTCCCGGTGTGGTGTGAGCACGTAGAGGGCGCCAAGCACTTGCACCTTTCTCTCGTTCACGGCCATGGCATCAGGCTTCTGGAATCCGGGCGTCCCCCAACTAATCCAGCCGCCGGGGTGCTTGCATCGTTCGGGTTCCCCGTACTGGCTAGCCCATCTCACGGGGCAACTCACTAGAACCCGCGCGCCCACCCGCTTCTCGATGACCAGGGCGCAGAGCTTGTTGTCCTTGCGGTCCCGTGTATCGCATCCGCCGAAGCCCAGGTCCGCACACAGGTCATCGGGGAGGCGCCCGCCCACGGGCGTATCAGATATTGAAAGGAAGTACCGGGCGTACATTGCGGCGGACAACCGGGTGGACAACGAAGCGACCATCTGGGCCTCTCTTTCTCCGGTATTGGTTTGGTTTACTCACATATATATGGGGGGTCGGGGTATCCCTTACTGTTACGGACCGTACCGACGGTCCTTTCGGCTACATTTGCAAAGGCGGGCGGGCTTGGTTCCTAAAGATGGCCTATTGGGAAACTCCCACCACCCGCTTCGTGGGACCGATAGGATGCGCACCTGGAGATGGGTCACAGACACCCGGCGCACGGAACACTGTTGCAATACCCCCCACACCCAGCGTCTTTCTCCGCAATAGGGGCAGGGGCGTGAGCGCCACCGCCACCGCAAGTTGGTAGTCCACGGGGTCGGCAGTATCTCTACGTGGCCGAACACTTCATCTCGCTTGAGATAGGTCCACCACCGACCGTTGGTCTTGGGTAGGCCCAGTGGGTCACTCATCTATGTCCCCCTCTTCCTCGTCCATGTCTTCCATGTACTCCTCGTACTCCTCGCGGGACGTGGGCGCTTCGCCCTCCCAGTCGTTAAGGAGGGCGTAGCGCGAGACCCAGAACGGGTTCACGTTCGGGATGCCGATGGGTCGGAGCATGTAACCCTTCTGGCCCACATAGGTGACCCGGAAGTCTGGGGGTTGCCGGTAGAGCCTTACCCGCGCGCCTGGTTCCGGCATAAGCCATCCCAGCGTCCCGGGGCCGGGGTGTAGCCGCCGCCCACGGAAGTACGCAGGTTGCTTAATGATTGGGGTGCCGGAGATCTTCGCGGAGTGGCCCAGCGCTGAACGCCGCGCCCCCCGTCGCTTTAGCGGCGCCATGGCTCACCCCGTGCATCTCGCCAGTCGGCGAGTAGGGCGTAGGGGCTTACCCAGAACGCAACAGAGGCGCGCCCACGCGCCCGCTGGACCTGGTAGCCACGCTCGCGCCTATATCCCACAACCTGGAACGAAGCGTCGGGGTAGCCGGCTAGGGTCACTTCCTCCCCCGGGACGGGGGCCTGATATCCGATAGTCCCGACCTGCGGAGCGACGGGGCCGTCGAGCTTGCGGGATGTTTTAGTTCGCATGGACAGCCTCCTGGGCGAATTGTTCGGGCGTGGCTCCATAGGTCGCGATGAAGGTCATCCGCACATGCTCCTGGTACAGGTAGCAGCGGCCGAGCTCCTTACAGGTCTTCGCGGTCGTGCACTCGGCCGGATAAATGTGTTGCTCGGCTAGATGAGCGCAGCGGTCCATGCCCACTTCGCTCAGTGGAGGGTGGCATTGAGCGCACACGGGGGGCATGGGGCCCTCGGCGGAGGGCCTGGCGGGGTGGGTGTAGAAACGCCGGCCCCCGCACCTGCGGCATGCCCAGCCTTCCTCCATGAGCTCCAGCGCACGGCGTAGCTCGGGCTTGTTTGCCCTGAGGTACTCGCGTTGAGACTCAGTGAGGGGCTTATCAGATGGGATGTGTGTCTCGATTTCGCCTTCGACCGGGAGGTAGGCCACGAGGACGCCCGCCCGCCGGAGTTCGAGGATGAAGTCGTAGGGCAATAGAGGCGCCATCAAAACACCTCCCTCACCATGGATGTGTCAGCCGATGGCCTCGATGCGTCGGTACTGACAGATGTGTCGGCGCCCGTTTCCTGCGCCGTGGCCCTGTCCGCGTCTCGCACTGACAGATACAGACGCGAGGTTTGGGTATCTCCTGCTATCTCCTCCCTACGCGTAAGAACCCCGGAAGTCGTGTCGGCTGACACATCATCCGTCAGTGAGGGGGCATCGCCTGGTTGCCGCAGCCGGAGATTCTTCAACGCGCGGGTACCGCCGGCGCCGACACGGGTCAGTTCATGCCCGCGGTTGGTGAGTAGCTGCGAGAACCTCTTCACGCTGATGGGGTGGTCGTTGCCCTCCGCCTCCTCGTGCAACTTGAAGTCCTGGTAGAGGGTGGCAGTGGGCGTATTGACCATCGGCACGCGCACCGCGCGGGCCTGGTACCAATCGGCGATGGGGTCCGACGATTGCTTGAAGTCGGCGGTAGCCGCTGCCACCGACTGCGGGGCCCTAAGGCCCTCCTCGCGCCAGGCGGCAAGCCCGCGGAGCATCCAATTGAGAATGCCCGGTAACTCTCGCTCTAGCTTATCCTTCAGGTGCGGGTCCCGCTCCTCCGGCGGGATGGTGACCGGGTAGGGGACCTCACGGACACGCGACCAGATGCCCTCGTCCTGGCCCCTGATGTTGGGCCGGTGGTTGCTGGCGAGATGAATCTTGAACGAAGGCTTTAACTCGAAATGTTCTTTATGCAAGAACCGGGCCGTAATCACGTCGCCGCCGGTGAGGTTCTTGATAAGCCCTTCGTCCAGGCGGGTCCCTTCGTTGCCTTCCTGGGTTGCCACGAACCGGACGCCCGCAAGCCGGGCGATGTCATTGCGCGGGCCGTTGTCATTCTCACGGTGGGAGAAAGTACGTATGTCCGCGGTGGCGGCGTATTCGCCCATGACCGCCATCACTGCGCGAATCTCGGTACTCTTGCCGTTGCGCCCGGCACCGTGTGCTAGGACGAAGCATTCCTCACCGGTCTGCCCGGTCAGGCAGTAGCCGAACCAGGTCTGCTTGAAGCCAAGAGCCTCCGTATCCCCGCCTGATATGCGCTCCTCGAACGCCTCGAAGCCCGGCGCGTCCGCGTCCGGGTCGTAGCCCACTGGTGCGATTCGGGTGAGGTAGTAGCTCGGGTCCTGGGGCAGTAGCTCAACCTTTAGCCGCCCGGTCTGGGGGTCGATGTGGGCCGTCTCAAGGTCGAGTACACCGTTTGCCACGTTGAGCAACATGTGGTGCCGGTCGAAGTCCTCGACGCGCTTGGGCAGGCGCCCCTTTGCAAGCTCAACGGTCGCGCTGACCTTCCCGGCGCTCTGGGACTGCATCGCCCACTGGGCGGCTTTGTTCACCTCCTCCTGAGACCCCTCGTCCGCGGCCTCGCGCAACATGTCGCGCGTCATCTCTTGGGCCAGGAGCTTGATGGGGGCATCGTCCTCGCAACGTTGCCACCGCTGGCCATCCCACTTAACCCACCCCCAGTTGGGCACCCACGCGACCAGGTCGCGGTACTTGTCAGCGAACCGCTCGGCGTTGCCGGTATCGGTTCTCTCGTACTTCTTGAATGGGCGGGCTAGGGAAGGTAGCTCCCCCTGGGTCCACTCACTGAGGTTCTGGGCGGTGGCCCCGCGCCCGATATGGTCATCCACGCCTAACTTCGACCCATCGTCCGCGTCCGGCATGACCAGGACGTTGACTAAGTACGCTCCCCTTCTTATGAGATATGCGCGTAACTCGGTGAGCGCCCGGTGGACCTGGGGCTTGGTGAGGATGTCCGAGTCGAAGGCCAGAACGAACACGTTCCCCTTGATGGAGATGTCGCTCCAATCAGTAAGGGCGGTGTGGCCGCCGGCCTCGTTCTTGCCTCGCCAAGAAGACACCCCGGCGAGCGATATGGCGGGGAGCTTAAGGGTGGCGAGAGCGTCCGCCTTCTTTGCCCCCTCGGTGATGAAGATGGCCTCTTCGGGCTGGCGCACCTTCTCAAGCATCCCCGGAGGGATGTCACAAATGTTCCGCTGACCCTTAGGGGTCTCGTACTTGATGGGCTTGCCCGCCGAATTGTTGCGGGGCCGGTCCGGCCTAAGCTGGTAACCCTCTTGCTCCCCCCATACGTTCCACCGGGGGACGAGCAGTCCGGGGCGTGCTTGGTACTTGGTGAAGCCCAGGGCCATTAGCTCGTCTGGTTCATTGACCGTCTTGTAGCCGCGGGCGGCGGCCACCTCCTCAGTGATGCCGGATGCCTCAAGCTGCGCTTGATGGTCGGCGGATAGGCCCGGCCACTGGTGCGTCATGGCTTCACCCCCGTTGTTGATCGGGGCGCCTGGGGGATGCCGGGCATGGGGACGTCAAAGATTCTGGAGAGCTTGGTCAGAAGGACGAACCACGCCTCCGGGTCATACGCGCCGTCGTTCTCGACCTTGCACGTTGCGGCTATGGGGGAGGGGCGGCGGCGCTTACTCATCGCCGCTCTCCGAGTGGATGTCAGCGCGCAGGTCCCGCGCCAGGGCGCGCGCGGCGGCGGCGGCACCTTGTGACTGCTTAAGCCGGAGCGCGCGGATAAGCCGCTCGGTCTCCGTGAGCGAGCGGTCTGGGTCCACGGCATCGAACAAGGAGACCCACCGAGCCGCACGGGCCGGGAGCGTGTACTCCCTGGGGTCGTGGAGGGCGGCCGTGGCTAGCCCGCCAGCGCGGGCGCGCATCTTGCGAAACTCAGGGGACGAGAGAGGGTTTTTGGGCACAACGCTCACCATGCCCCCTCTCTGTGGAGGCCCGGCAGCGCTGGGCTTCAGAGAGCGGTTCTGGTGGAGCGGTGCTCCGAGTTAATCCATAGTGCAACCGCCGTACTCGGATTGCAACTACCTATTGCCAGGGAAGCGCTAAGGCGGGCTTCGGTTCTTGCCCTGCGCGACCCCTGGGTGTATACCCGTCCAATCAACGTGTCGGGGGAAGGCATGAGACGCATTCCAATTGTCTTAATCGTTCTTGCGCTGATCTCCGTAGTCGCCGCGGGGTGTGGTTCTGGGGATACCGGGGCCGGTTCTGCCGGGGCCGGTTCTGCCGGGGGCGGTCCTGCCGGGGGCGGTCCTGCCGTTGGTAGTACGGAGGACTGGATCGTCATATCCAAAAACCACGGGAGTGACCAACCCTATGTCCGCTGCGAAGAACCTACACAGGGGTACCAATATAAAATTTTTGAAAGTAGGTTCCCACCAACCCCGACCCCAACCCCCAACTGCAGAACTTATCCGCGGTGGTGGTATGAAGTGTCATATGCAATTTCTTCCGGTATTACGTCTACTTGGCGTCGAGGAAACACTGTGGCCCCCCCCTGTTGGAAAGCCGCTGTAATTGGGGAACGATTACCCGAGAGTTGTTTGGAGTAATTCGCCCAACTATTTTTTCATCTTTGGAGCTCCGGCAATGTCCGAGATGCAAATCGCTT
>JAYQOU010000022.1:0-9559 GCA_038144975.1 Candidatus Salsuginivita brisbanensis
GGGGGGGGGGGGCGGGGCGGGCCCGCCCCCCCCCCGGCAGCCGTTCCCAGTCTGATTCTGGGCACTCCATCAGGGTGTGCTCCCTGGATGGGATGAGGCGATCGCTTGGGGCGATTCCCGAGCGAAGATTCCTGACCTTGCCAACGGGCATTCGGCCGGCGATAAGCAAGGCAGGATGAGCGTCGACAAGAAGAAGCTGATGAAGCGCATCACCGATGAGGTGGGGCGCGAGAAGGCGATCGAGCTGGTGCTTCAGGCGTACAACACGGCCCATCTCAGAAACCAGAAAAACACACCATGAATACCCTCATCAGAAGTTTGATCGTCATGACCTGCGTTGCCGCCGGAACCAGCTTTGCCCAGCAGGGCGGAGGCATGGGACAAGGCCGAGGCGGCGGCATGGGCGGAGAACGCGGCATGGGCGGCATGGGCCGCGGCGCCATGATCACCCAGGGAACAGACGGACGCCTGAGCCCGCACGAAACGGTCGGCGTCAATCTTGGCGGACGCGTGATCACGATCACCTACGGCCGTCCCTTTTCGCGCGCCCCGCGCGGCGGCGATATGCGCACGATCTGGGGTTCGCTCGTGCCTTGGGGCGAGGCCTGGCGCCTTGGCGCAGACGAGGCCACATTGATCGTCACTCCGGCACCGCTCGTCTTTGGCAGCACCACGATTCCGGCCGGGGCATACACGCTGTACATGATGCCGCAGGAAACTGGCACCTCGGAGCTGGTATTCAGCCGCAACATTGGCAAGTGGGGTATCCCGGTTGACACGACATCGGACGTCGCGCGCGTGCCGCTGACGAAGTCCACTCTCAGCCCTGCCAACGACCAGCTGAAGCTCACGTTCACTGAGGCCGGCGGTACCGTGACGCTGAACATCCAGTGGGAAGCGACGCAGTACAGCGCGAGCTTCACGCTCGGGATGTAAGCGGCGACCGATGAGGGACATCCCCGGGTGAGGGCACCCGGGGCTACAGCGTGATCCAGTGCTCTAGGTGTAGGCGGCGTGCCCTCACGCCGCGCGCTCTCCCAGATCGGGCTCGATCCGCCTGCTGGATTCGCCGACGCTGGCGCTTGAGATGCCACGTCGGCCCAGCAGCCCCGGAAGTTCCTCAGCGTTCCGTCTCGCCCGTACCCGCTGGACGG
The DNA here is from genome assembly GCA_038144975.1 of Candidatus Salsuginivita brisbanensis. Taxonomy (GTDB): domain Bacteria; phylum Verrucomicrobiota; class Verrucomicrobiia; order Opitutales; family Opitutaceae; genus Salsuginivita; species Salsuginivita brisbanensis. The sequence goes on from JAYQOU010000022.1 coordinate 1,155, forward strand.
CCGCTGGCGTCAACGTTGACCGCTCACTTCGTGCGCTTTCGCGCATCCCGCTTTCGCTCCAGTGCTGGCAGGGCGACGACGTCCGGGGTTTCGAGAATGGTCCGGCCGCTCCGGGTGGCGGCCTGGCCGTCACCGGCTCCTATCCTGGTCGCGCGCGGACTGCCGACGAACTCCGGTCGGACCTTGGGCAGGCAATAGTGCTCATTCCCGGACCTTCGCGCGTCAACCTCCACGCGAGCTACGGCGAGTTCGGGAGACGAACCGTCGATCGCGACGCAATCGAGCCACGTCACTACCGCGGCTGGGTCGATTGGGCACGACGCCTAAAGATTGGGCTCGATTTCAATCCGACCTGCTTCGCGCATCCGCTCGCGGCCGATGGTCTCACGTTGTCGCATCCCGATCGCCGCGTACGGGCGTTCTGGATCGAGCATTGCCGTCGTGCCCGTCGCATCGGCGCCAGCTTCGGACGCGCACTCGGCACGCCGTGCGTGACGAACCTCTGGATCCCCGACGGATTCAAGGACGCGCCGGCGGACCGCCGTGGCCCGCGCGAGCGGCTGCTGAACTCGCTCGATGCCGTCTTCGAGCGGAGGCTGTCGCCCCGCCATAATCTCGACTCGGTGGAGCCGAAGCTGTTCGGAATCGGCACCGAGAGCTGCAACGTTGGGTCGCACGAGTTCTACCTCGGTTACGCGGTCACGCGGGGCACGCTGCTCTGCATCGACTCCGGACATTACCACCCGACGGAGTCGATCGCGGACAAGATCAGCGCGGTGATGCAGTACCTGCCGCGCCTGATGTTGCATGTGAGCCGCGGCGTGCGGTGGGACAGCGACCATGTCGTGACCGAATCGGATGAACTTCTGGCGATCACACGTGAAGTCGTGGCGAACGGCTATCTCGATCGAGTGCACTTCGGCCTCGATTATTTCGATGCCTCGATCAACCGCGTCGCCGCCTGGGTGATTGGCGCCAGGGCGTTCCGTAGGGCGCTGCTGCGGGCGCTCCTGGAGCCGCCCGAGATTCGCCGCGCGGAACGGCGAGGAGATGCCACGGCGCGACTCGCCTGGCAGGAGGAGGCAAAGGCGCTACCGTTCGGGCCCATCTGGCAGCAGTTCTGCGAAATCGAAGGGGTACCCGCGGATGCCGGATGGCTGGATGCCATTCGCGGCTACGAGAAGGATGTGCTTAGCGGTAGGCGGTAGGTGGTAGGCCGAGGGCAGAGGGCAAAAGGCAGAGGGCGGAGTGCCGGTGGGCGGGAGTGCCGGGCAAGAGGCGAGGGGCGGTGCAAGACTGCCGAAGGCAGAGGGCCGAGGGCTGAGTAGGAAGGGAGCAAGATGAAGGGAGCAAGACGGAGGTAGCGGAACGCGCGGAGCGTTTCGCCTGCCGCCTCCGTTTTCCGCGCTTCCCGACGTTCGTGTGCCGGGCTACATTCCGAGCCAGGTGATTCGCGACGAGAAACGGTACCACGTCATTGCGACGGTCCTGCTGGTCTTTGCGGGAGTGGTTGCGTATTCGAACAGCTTCTCGGGTCCGTTCGTCTTCGACGATGTCGAGGCGATCGTGGAGAACCCCACGATTCGCGAACTGGGCGACATAGGCGCCGTGTTCTCGCCGCCGTTCGATGCGGGACAGACGGTCGGCGGACGGCCGGTGCTCAATCTCACGTTTGCGCTGAACTATGCATTCGGGGATCTCAACACGACCGGCTATCATGTCGTGAACCTTGCAATTCACCTGCTGGCGGGACTCGCATTGTTCGGGCTGGTGCGGCGCGCCCTGGGGCTTGCTGGCAGCCCTACCAGTGCGGTCGAAATGTTTGGCGTGTTCCGCTACATTCAGGGAACTGAAGCCTCCCTGATCGCCGCGGTCATTGCCGGACTTTGGCTGCTGCATCCGCTGCAGACCGAGTCGGTGACCTACATCGTGCAGCGCGCGGAGTCGCTGATGGGGCTGCTGTACCTGTTCACGCTGTATTCATTTGTGCGTGGAACGGAGCGCGGGAGATCGTCCGGTCCCTGGCTCGCAGCCTCGCTGGTGACTTGCCTGATCGGAATGGGAAGCAAGGAGGTCATGGTTTCGGCGCCGCTGATGGTGCTCCTCATCGACGCCGTGCTTGTGACGGGCGGAGGCCTGGGCGGTATCGGTGCCGCGCTGAAAAGCCGACCGAAGTATTACGGGGCAATGTTCGCCACCTGGTTGCTGCTCGGGGCGCTCATCCTTTCGACACGCAATCGCGGAGGCTCGATGGGCTACGGCATCGAGGTGACGCTTGGGCAGTACCTGCTCACCCAGGGGCCGGCGATCGCGCACTACCTGAGACTGGTGTTCTGGCCGGCGCCGTTGATCTTCGATTACGGAGCGGCCTGGATCAGCAACCCCATGGCAGCCGCGCCCGCGGCGCTCCTGGTCATCGGACTCGGCGTTGCCACGCTCACGGCCTGGTTTCGTGCACCGATCCTCGCGCTACCGGGCACCTGGTTCTTCGCGATCCTGGCGCCGACGAGCCTCGTGCCGGCCAATCGGCAGACGATCACGGAGCACCGGATGTACCTTGCGCTCGCCCCGGTCCTGATAGTCGTCGTCCTGGGTGCGTGGCGCCTGATTCGGACACGCGCGGACCGCGGGCGCCTGCTCGCTGCAGCCGGAGGAGTCCTTGCTGTTGTCTGCGTTGTCCTGACCCTTCGTCGAAACGAGGTTTACCAGAGCGATCTCGTTCTCTGGACCGACACCGTGGCGAAGCGCCCGGGGAATTCCCACGGCCACAACAATCTCGGCCGTGCACTTGTCGCCCGCGGCGATGCGGCTGGTGCGCTTTCGAGGTTCGAGGAAGCCGTGCGGCTCGATCCAACGATGCCGGATGCGCAGACAAACCTCGGGACCGCCCTGATGAATGTGGGGGATCTTGCTCGGGCGAGGCAGCACTACGAGGAAGCCGTGCGGCTCCTGCCGGACTGGCCCGTGGCACTCGCAAACCTTGGCCGGCTGCATCTCCGGATGGGCGAGATTGCTGAGGGAATCGCTCGCTACGAGCAGGCGGTTGCGATCGACCCGGGCTTCGCGACTGCACACTACAACCTTGCGAATGTCCTGCGTGAAACCGGACGGGTCGACGAAGCCGTGCGGCGCTATCGCGACGCACTCGCCGCGGACCCGCTGTACGAGGATGCGCTGTTCAACCTCGTGGCGACGCTCGATGTCGCAGGTCGGACTCCGGAGGGAATCGCGGACATCCGAACGGCGCTCGCCGCGGGACTGGAGTCAGGGGAGATCGAGAATCTTCTCGGCATTCTCCTCGCGCAGCAGGGAGACATCCGCGGAGCGAGGGATTCATTTGCGCGGGCGCTGGAACTGCAGCCGAACCTGCCGGGCGCGCGCGAGAATCTGGAGCGCGCAGAGGCGATGCTGGGCGGGCGGTAGGGTGGAGTGGCTGAAGAGGGTATGGGTCCCATGGGACCCATAGGACCTATGCCGGCCAGCCAGCCGCTCTCAGTCCACGGGGTACTTCCGCAGACCGATCTTCTGCGCGATCACCGCTGCCAGGAATCTGGGATTGTTGACCAGATAGCGGTGTCCGAGGCGGCGGGGCTCGTTGCCGAGCCGAAACAGCCATTCGAGTCCGCTGCGCTGCATCCATCGCGGGGCCTGCCGTATCCGCCCGGAATGGAAGTCGAACGCGGCTCCAACCCCGATGAGCAGCGAGGCATCCATCGTCGCGGCGTACTTTCCCATGAATCGCTCCTGCTTTGGCGAACCGAGGCCGATCCAGACAACGTCGGGCTTGGCGGTGGCCAGTTGTTCACGCAGCGCCGCCGCGGTCCGATCGTCAGGCTCCTGAACTGGCGGGGTGTGCGTGCCGACGATCCGGATCCCCGGGAACTGTTCGCTAAGCCTTTCTCCGAGGCGTTGTGCGACCCCCTCCAGGCCTCCGAACAGGAAATGTCGCAGGCCGACAGCGCGTCCAGCGGCACAGACCTCGAGCATCAGGTCGGGGCCGTAAACGCGGGAAACTCCCGGCGGCCCGAGCCAGACGACCGGCATGCCGTCAGGAGTCGTCAGGAACGATTCGTTGTAGATGTGGCGCAGCGCCGGATCGCCGCGGGCCTCGACCAGGCCGTGCGCCGTGGCACAGCAGATGTAGCCGGCGGGCCGCTCGGACTTCCGCGAGATCACGAGATCGCGCGCCTGATCGAGATCCAGGGCGGAAACTCCAACTCCGAGCACGTTGTAGCGCGGCGGCACGGCCATGGCACCGGGGTTAATCCAATGGCCGGGCAGAGACAAGCGGTCAGCGCCCGTCGCCGAATCGGGCCAGCAGGCCGCGAAGGTCGAGTCCCTCCAATGTCTGGAGCACCAGGTGTGCCTCGGAGAAATCGTGTCCCGCGGTGATGCGATTGGGAACCGCAACCACATGCAGCCCGGCGCGCGCGGCGGCGCGGGCCCCGGTGTGCGAATCCTCGAACGCGATCGCTTCAGACGGTTCGACCCCGAGCGTTTCCACCACGTGCCGGTAGAGATCCGGCTCGGGCTTGGGCTGCGGTGCGTCGCCGCGGCATCCGAGCACGCTGAAATGCCTGATCAGGCCGATCCGCTCGAGGTGGCCGCCGCAGTGGCCGCGGCTCGAGTTTGACGCGAGGCCGAGCCGCAATCCCGCAGACAGCGCATCCGCGATCAGCTCGCGCACGCCGGGCAGCGTCTCGAGTGCACGGTTCATCTCAAGGTTGCGGGCGCGACGCAGCTCCTCGAGCCGGTCGCGATCCGCGTCGGGAGCGAAACCGTGCCAGGGATCGAAGGTGTAGTCGTGGAGGCCTACCGAGCGGACGAATTCGCGCTCGTCGAAGGCGACTCCATGGTCCGCATGGATCTCGGCGTAGGCGGCGATCACCGAGCTCTCGGTGTCGAGAATGAGCCCGTCAAAGTCTAGGACCAGTGCGCGGATCATTTGGGATTTCGGAAAAAGGCGGATTGCGGCCGAGGCCGGGAGGACGGATTACCGAGGGGTGCTGGTCACTTGCCAATACGGATATGAGGCACTGCTCGCGCGTGAGCTCGAGCGGGCTGAATGCACCGTTTCCGAAAGAGGCCATGGCTGGGTACTGGCGTCGGAACTGCAGGCGACCGAAGGCGTCCCGGATCTCGCGTTTCCGCACCGCCTGCTGAGGGAGCCGCGGGAAATCCGGGGCGATTCGGTCAATTCGCTGGCGCGGGCGATTCTCGAAGGGTTTCTCGAAAGCATTTCAGGCGAGCGGATCGAGGAGCGCTGGCCGCTGCTGTGGTCCTGCTCACCGGAAGTGACGGGCCTTGGCAAGCGCGCCTCCTCGGTCGAGGATGCTTTCGCGGAGCAGCTGCGACGTCGGCTGGCGCGCGTGGCGAGGCTGGGCGGGGGCGAGGTGCCGCGCGGCGTGAGGCCCGCCCGGGGACTTTTCGTGCACTTCACCGATTTCGGAAGGGCCTTCATGTCACGGGAAACCTTTCTCAACGGGCAGCGTCGGATGGCTGACGACCCGGCGGCGCCCTCCCGCAGCTTCCTCAAGGTGGAGGAGGCGTATGGGCTGATTGGATGCGAGCCGAAGCAGGGCGAGCTCGTGATCGACCTTGGAGCCGCTCCCGGAGGCTGGAGTTACAGCGCTGCGAAGCGAGGGGCGCGTGTCGTGGCCATCGACAACGGCCCGCTCAAGGAAGGAGCGCTCGGCCATCCCGGAATCACGCATGTGCGCGAGGACGCTTTCCGGTTCGAGCCGGGTCCCGAATCCAGGGCCGATTGGCTTTTCTGCGACCTGGTCGAGGAGCCGCACCATGTGATGCGCGACATTGTCGGTCGTTGGCTGCAGCACGGCTGGTGCCGCCGCTTCGTCGTGAACCTCAAGTTCGGCAGGGTCGATCCGCTGGAGCAGCTCGACGAACTCAGATCGGAAGGTTCGCCGCTGGCCCGATTGGCCTCGGATGTTCGCGTGCGGCACCTTTACCACGATCGGGAGGAGTTCACGGTGGTGGGCAGGGTGAGGAATTGAGTCGGACCTTGTGCGCTGACTGCACAGGTAGGGACGGCCCGCCGGGCCGTCCGGCTGAACGCGGATTTCAGTTCTCAGGCGGCGCACCCAGCGGGCGCGCCCTACCTCTATTGGAGGGACGACCTCCAGGTCGTCCGGGATTGACGTAACCTCGCCGCATCCCGCTCCTCCCGGAGCGGGCCACATGGACGAGATCGCCTCGCTCAATAATCGTCGAGGATTGCCCAGAACACCCAGGCGAGCGCGGCGTTCATCATTGCGAATCCGGCAATCGCGGAGACGAAGAGCATGGGATTCCGTCCTAAGGCCCCGGCGATTATCAGCGGAACGAACACGACGTTCACGGCGACCACGCTGATCCAGTAGTCGCGCTTGCGGCGCGAGGCGGCCGTTCGAGGAGATCGTTGAGGCCGGCGTCGCTTGCCTTCGCAAGATTCTCCCTGAGGATCGCGTGCACCTCGTTTTCTGCAGCGGCAGGCCGGGCGTACTTCACGGGCGGAGCCGCCTTGCGATACAACTCGTGTATATCGATCGGCCCGCTGCCGCCCGGGTCACCTGTCGGCTTGTTGACGACCTCGAACTGCGTCGGCTTGAAACCGTACGTCTTGCGCGGAAGGTCGGCGTCCTCGGGATTCATGGAGAAGTGAGGAGCCTGCGTGGCGAGGATCAAACCTCGCGCAGCAGGGCCAGCCAGCGGGTCCAGGCGGCCGCGCGTGCCGCCTTGTTGGCCTCGTTCCCGGCCGGATCCTCGCCAGCCCGCAGGAAGCCGTGTCCGGAACCTTCGTTGTAGATCACCGGCTCATAGGTCTTGCCGGCGGCGCTCATTAGCTCGCGGGTTCGATCGATCGTCGCGTTCACCCTCATGTCGTTGGCTGCGTAGAATCCGTACACAGGCGCCCGGATTCGGGCGATGGCCGCGGGATCGGACGGCTGGGGACCGTAGAACGAAAAGACGGCGCTGATACCGGGATTGTTGGTGGCGAAGGTGAACGAGGTGCCTCCGCCCCAGCAGAAGCCGGCCACGGCCACCTTGCCGTTGGCAGCGGGCAGCGCGGCGACGTAGCTCACGACGGCGCTCAGGTCGGCCGTGATCTGGTCCTGCGGCAGGGTGTTGATGACGCCGCGAGCGCCATCCTCCCCGAGTTCGGCGCTGCCGCGCCCGTTGGGTCCGAGGCCTGACAGCAGGTCTGGCGCGATCGCGATGTAGCCGGCCTCGGCAAGCTGGTCGGTCACGGATCGCACCCAATCGGTGAGTCCGAAAATCTCGTGTATCACGACCACGGCGGTTGCCCGGGTTGAGACCTCCGGGTAGGTGATCGACGCCTGGATGTTCCGGTCTCCGTTTCGGATCGACACCCATTCGATGTGGCGAGGCGAGTCGTTCAGTCGCTCGAGCGCCCAGTCCTGTGCGGCTGCGGACGAGACCAGGGTGGCGAGCGCGGCGAGGAGGAGGATGGGGTGTTTCATGGTGGAGAGGCGGCTGGAGGGGTTCGGTCTGGAGGCGCCGAATATCGGAAAATCCCGACTGCAACGCAACTTCCCAAACCGACATGATGCGGTCTATTCGGAACAAGCGGGAATAAACCGATGTCCAGCACCTCCGATTTCGAGCGGACCCACAGGCCGAATTCGGTTTGCCATTCGATTGACGAATCAGCATTCGCTTCCGGGACCGCCCCGCAACTGTAACGTCCCAAACCGCATCATACTACTTCTATGAAGACCGGATACCTTGCCCTGCTCAGCATCGGCATGTCGCTCACGCTCGGATACCTGATGGCGCAGACGCCTCCCGCGGGCGGCCCTGCCCAGGAGAAGACCGTACTCGCCCAGAACATGCAGAAGATCAACGAGGCGAGGAACGCCCTCCGCGATTCCGGCCAGCTCGCCGACGCGAGCAAGAACGCTGACTCGCTGGCGAAGGTGACGACCATGCGTGATGCAGCGATCGAGGCCCAAAAGCAGCAGCCCGCGATCACCGCGACGAAGTCCGCTGAGGTCGGAAAGACCGAGGCGCAGTTCGTGAGCGAATACCGGACCGAGATCCAGAAGCTGATCGACGCGCTCGGCGAGATGCAGGTGGCCCTTCGCGCCAACAACAATGCCGAGGCCGAGCGGCTGTTCGATGTCCTTGGCACCATCCAGCGCGGTGCGCATCCGGTGTATCGCGGCGGCCGCGGTGGCGCTCGTGGTCCCGGCGGCCAGGGCCCCGCCCGTGGCGGACCTCCCGGCAACTGATCCGGAACAGACTCCTTTCCCTCTCGAAGGCCGCCGATTTCCGGCGGCCTTCTGCTTTTCGGTGATCTGTCCCGGTCCGGAATCAAGGCGCCAAGCGGTGGCGATTAGGTGGCGGATTTCCTACAAAAATGAAAAGCCTGCGCCTGAAGAAAA
>JAYQOU010000023.1:0-8635 GCA_038144975.1 Candidatus Salsuginivita brisbanensis
CCCCTACCCCGAGGACGGTGCGGGCGGCTTCACCTTCCCCTACCACCAGGACGCCACAGGCTTGGAAGCGTCCGACCCGCGAGACTACTACAGCTACACCATCGCCATCCACCCGGCGACGGTCGGCAGCACGGTCGTGCTCGGCAACATCACCACGGGCGCCTACGTCACGCTGACGGGTGTTGCGGGCGCTCCTGGGGCCGGACAGTTCCAGGTCGACGGCGGTGGCGTGGGTGCCATCTGCAACAGCATCGCAGCAGCAGCTGTGGCAGCTGGTTTCGTCGGTTCGGCGGCGGTCTTTAACGCAGGTGGGTCTTCGGTCCGCATTCCGAAAGCCAACTGCTTCCGAGCGACGTTCAACTTCGGTGCCGGTGAAGCCCTCATGACGCCGTGGGGACGCTCCTCGCTGTCCCCGCTCAACATCGTCGGCTTCAACAGCGACGCGTCGGACCCCCTGCGTCCGAACGGCCAACCGGTTGCCGGTGGCCGCGGCCTGGCCCGCGTGGGTCGGTACGACAAGTGGGACGATCGCCGCTCCACGGCCGTCACCAGCCTGGACAAGATCCGCAACCTGCAGCTCCTGACCTACACCCCGGACGGCGGTGTCGGCTTCGTTGCTGACGGGGACCTGATCACCGACGGCACCATCGACGGTACGGCGGTCACGGCAGAAGCGCGCACCCAGCAGCTCTACACGGCCGACCTGGCCTACGCGGCGCTGCAACCGGGTGACGTGCTCGACAGCGTGGTGCCGGCGGGCAAGCAAGCCACGGTGGTGCGCACGAGCGTCACCCTGAACAGCGTGTTCGCACCGGTCGTCAGCATCCTGGTGTCGTTGACCTCGGCCGACGCATTCGCCAACGGTGACACGTTCGAGCGTACCGCGAGCCCCTTGGGCGGCGGCACGATCACCAACGATGGCGGTGCCTTGCCGTTGACCGTCACCCAACGGGTGCAGGTCCTCATGACGGACGCCGACACCGAGTTCACCACATTGAGTGCCATCAGCGCGCCGTCGCTGGTTGCGGGCACGGTCAGCTCGACGGCCTACCAGTTCCAGATCCTGAACAACTCCTGGGCCGACAAGGTCCTCACGACACCGCAGACGGGCGTGTTCGATCTGAAACTGACCGAGATCACGGCCCCCAACACCATGGACGAGATCATCGTCGGGCAGTGGTCGGGTGCGCGGGCCCAGGTGACCAGCGGTGGTGCCGTGGGCAGCTCCTTCCCGGCGCCCATCTCCAAGGTGCGCGTCACCATGCTGTCAGGCCGCTTCCAGGTCGGCGAGCCTGTCGAAGAAGAAGGCGCCACGTGGACCGCCACGCTGGTCAAGGCGGTGCAGGTGCAGCAGACCACGGGCCTGGTCGTCCAGCAAGAAGTGGACGGCGGCCTGCGTGAAGCGGTGATCACTGCGCCGTACGTCGTCACGGCGGCGTCGGCCTACGGTTCCCCGCCCATCCTCCTGCGCAGCGGCATCGGTGCCCAGGAACGGCTCGCACCGCACGGCATCCCCCAGGTGGTCGACCTGCCGGGTGTCGGTGACCGCGCCACGAACCACCCCATCTTCACGTCCGGGTTCTGGTGGTCCGCGGTGCCGGACGGCTCCGACACCGTGCAGTACCTGCTCCAGACGGCAGGCGTCTACCGGTCGTCGAACAACCGCGCGGGCTTCTACGAGGTCGGCGAGTACAACCCCGGCGGCGCTCTGCTGTTCGATGACGACTACGAAGTGCTGTACGACGTGGTGTCCTTCGGGCTCGGGCAAACCGAGTCGGACCCCATCATCTTCGGCAACCCCCTGGCGCTCAATCTGGCCAGCAAGCAGGCCTGGGCATCCGAGGCCATCATCGCTCTTGCCGGTGGGTTCCCCCTCCAGCAGCGGTTGTCGCTGGCCATCGCCCTCAACTACCGCAGCGAGTCTCGGGGAACGGGTGTGTGGTTGACGGGCAAGTCGGTGTACGACCTGCCCGAACTGGACCAGGGCCTGTACAGCCAGTGGCAATCCAAGGACGCCGAAGCACAGTTGGAGGCAGCTGATCAGCTGATCTACAAGCTGACGAACAGCTACGGTGGCGGCGCGGCCATCCCCCACGTGGTCGCACCGGTCAACGCATTCGACGTGCCCTCGTTCGCCGAGACGGTCAACATCGCGTTTGCCACCCCGCCGGCTGGGCAAGGCTACACTGCTGCACGCGTCAACAGCATCATCGGAGCGGCATCGGCGGCGTACCACATGGTCGGGACACTGGCCATGGGTTCCGACGCTGACGACCTCGCGGTCTGTGACGAGCGCGGACGTGTCCGCCACATCGACGGCCTGTGGGTCTGCGACGGCTCGGTGTACCCCGAGCAGCTCGGGTACAACCCGCACGGCCCGCTGGTCACCATCGCCCACAACCAGGCCGTGCTCATGGCCGAAGACATCGGCTAATTCACCTTTTTGGGGAGGTTCCCATGATCGTTCACGGTGCAGCGCTGCGCTTCGTCGAAGCCCAGCAGAAACCTGCTCATGAATCGCCCATCCCGGGCGAGGCATTCCGCGCCCTGCTCAATCAGGGTGCGGCGGACTACAAGGCCTACAAAGCCGCGCAGAAAAAAGCGAAGTGACCTATGTTGGCAAACTACATCGCAAGCATCAACGCATTCGCGGGACTCCTGTTCCCGGTTGATCCCCTGTTCGCCCAGGTGTGGCCGGGCACGCAGGACTACGCCGCCGGAGCGCTGTCCAAGACGCTCGGCCCTGGCATTGAAGAAGCCTTCGGTGTCGAGGTGGTACGGTTCTTTGAGCTGGCTGAACAAGGCGCTCTGGCAGCATCGGGGCTGTACGTCCAGGAAGGTTTGGGCAAGATCACGACGACCCAGGGCGAAGACTTCTTTGCCGAGCTGGACGCCCAGGCCCAGGCTGCTGGCCCCTACCAGACCTTCGCGGGATGGGCAGCGGCCGACGCTGTGGCGGCCGGAGCGCTCATTGCGAGCATCCAGGCAGGCACGGCGGTTCCGATCACCCTGGCGAACAGTGCAGCGGCCTTCACGACGTTGTACGTGCCCTCGGCACGCATCTGTGCTCTGGTCTACTACCAGAACTACCCCAACAACAACGTCCGCAACAACCTGATCGGGTTCGGACCGGACCATGAAGCGCAGCCGGTCTACTCGGACGCCAACTGGAAGATCGCCAACCCGAACCAGCGCACCATCGGACAAGGTGGCGTGGCCACGGACGGCACGGCCTGGAACTACCGCGCCTACCCGTGGCCGCCGCGTATCGAGCTGGTGCAGGCCCACGAAGCGGCGCTGCTCGACTGGCATCTGCCGGCCAGCGAAGCCGCGTACAACGCCCTGGTGACGGCGTACGCGGACGGCTCGGCCATCGCGCTGTGATCATCGTCGCTCCGTGGTTGACCTCGGTGCTGTCCATCGTGATCAGCATCGAGGCCATCACGCTCTGGCCGTTCATCATCGCTCGGGCTCCCATGAGTGCGGCGACGGAACGGCACGAGCGCATCCACCTGGCCCAGCAACGCGAGCTGCTGGTGCTGGGCTTCTACGCCCTGTACGTCTGGGACTACTTCCGGTCGCGTCTCCGGGGACACTCACCCAGAGAAGCGTACGAACTGATCCGCTTCGAGAAAGAGGCGCATCTGTTCGCCGAAATGCCCGACTACTTGCAACACCGCGTGCCGTACGCGTGGCGGTTCGTCTAGCCGCTGACCACGCGCGACATGTCGGGTTGGAACAGTAGCTGGGCCGTCCGGATGTACAGAGACAGGGCTTCCCGGCTCCGGTGACGGCTGTGCAGCTGAATCCGGTGGTCGGGCACACCCAGTTCAGCCGCCTCGGTGATGAAGCCGGCACGAAGCCCGTGGGCCGAGACGTGCTCGGGGCGAGCGCAGAACGGGGCCACCCGCTGCTTGACCAGCAGGTTGACCGACTGTGCCGTGAGCCGCCCTTTGCGGTTGCCGTGCCGGTCGATGCCCAGGAACAGCGGGCCCTCGACGGGGTGCCCGTTGACCGCTTCCCCGGCTAGCCACATTTCCAGGGCCACCACTGGGCAGTAGCGCGGGTCCCGCCCACGGTGCAGGGCAATGAGGGCCCCTTCGCCGTCCTGGTCTGTCTTCGACCTGGGGATCAGCAGCACCGCCCCTTCACTACGGAAGGTCAGGTGGTCTACGTCGGCAGCGACGATTTCGGACCGCCGCAAGGCTCCGGCCCAGCCGAGCAGGAGTAGGGCCCGGTCACGCCGCCCCCGGTGTGTGTCTTCGATGGCGTCCAGGGCCCGCCACAACTCGACCCGTCGAATGGGGTCGCTGCCCTCGGACCGGGAACCCTTCGCCCGTCGAATGCCGGACAGGGTCCGTTTGATCCCCGGGTTGTGCGTCGGTGCCGGGTAGCCGTGCGCTTCGTGGACGTGCCGGATGGCCTGGAGCGCCGAGGCGACTGTCGCTGTCGCCACGGTACGAGCCCGCACGGCCAGGTAGCGGGCCACGTCTTGTGGGTCGGCCGGCAGTGGATTCACGCCCACTTCGAGACACCAGCCGACAAACAGCTTCCACTGCGATTCGTAGGTGGCTCGGGTAGCTGGTGCCAGCGACGCTTCGACGAACGCAGCAACCTCGGCGTCCGCTTCTGCCAGCGCGGGTAGCTGCGGACCGTCACCAGGTACCAGGGGGTAGCTCACGTGCGCCCCCGGGGCGGTCGGGTCCAGTGCGACCGGGCGAACAGCTGGAAGCACAACAGCTTCTCTTTCGGCCCTGCATCTTCGAGGGGCCCTTCAATGATTCCGACGAGGGTGCGGTAGTTCGCCGCGGACTGGCGGCTCGGTCCTTTGGCGGCCAGTTCAACCGCCCACAGCGTCTCCGTCGGGGTCATGTTCAGGGCCTCGGTGAGCGCCAGTAACTGCGCGCCCACGGGCAGCCGACGGTCACACTCCCAGTTGCTGATCGCTGCCGGGAGAATGCCGGCTAGGTTGTGTGTCGGGTCCTCGGCGATCTTCTTCGTCAGCTGGCGCTGCGACAGCCCGGCACGTTCCCGGAACAGGCGCAGGGCCGCGCCAAGCGACGGCAGGAGCTGGTGTTCGACAGCGTACGCTGCAAGGTGCGGCCGAAACCTGGTCGACAGGGCACTGCGCAAGGCGGCCGTGTCCCGAGCAGGGGTGCGTTTCATCGGGCCCTCCGACGGACCACAACGGGCTGGTAGGCGAAGCGGTCAGCTCGACGCTGTTCCTGACGTAGATGCTGCTCCGCGTCGTTGGCCGACGTGTCCTCGGTGTCCGCAGGCCAAACCAGGTCGGCTCGTTCCATGGCGGCTTCGAGGTTGCCGGAGCTTTCCAGGCTGCCGAACACCGGATGCACCGGCACGAAGTAGGGCAGTCCCGCGGTGTCGTAGCGCTCGACGATGCGCATGCCATCGTGGCGTTCAGCGGCGATGATCACGGTGTCTCCAGGGCGAAGAAAGCCGCCAGTACACGATGCAGAGCGTACAGCCCACCACGGCAGTGGATGCTCGTGGCCAGGTCTGCGGGGAGCTTGCCGCGGTCGGTCAGGGCCTGCATGGCCCGAAGCACGGCCTGTGACCGGGCGTCTGGTGCGTGGTTGGGCCGCACTTCCCAGCGTGACAGAGTGGACGCTGTCACACCCAACAGGGCGCTCAAGTCGACGGCCGTCAGCCCCACCCTGGACCGCAGGGCCTTGATCTCGTCCCCGGTCATTCAACCCCCTCGGTCCCTTCCGTGTAACTGATTGACTAGTCAGGCGCTCACTCAATTGCCTAGTCAAGCGGATGGCGTTTACGGGAGCGGCCACGACTCTTCTTGCGCGGCACCTCGACGACCACGGGTCCGCCGCCCAGGATGCTGGCGAACACGCCGTTCAACATGGCGCCGATGTCGACATCAATCACGACGGGCTGGCCTACCCCGAGGTCCACTGCGACAGCTCCGGGGCGGAAGCTGACGTTCTTGCGCACCGCGTCGATGATCTGCTGCTGCTGGGCCGCCCACGTCCGGGGCACCCCGAGCGGGCGACCGTCGGGAGTAGTCGGGGCGGCATTCACCTCGGCAGCGGCTTCCTGGGGCGTCCTGGGGCGCGCTTTGGCCTGGGCCACCTTGACCTTGCCCCGCTTCTTCTTCGGCTTCGGGGGTGGCGGCTGGCGTTCCTGGGCGTGCCTATATTCGTGCCAGGGCGGCGGCCGGGGCGGGACCCACCCGTCCTGCCACATGCCCGGTCCTGGGCCCCTGGAACGCACCAGGATGCGGATGTTCATCAAGTAGTCCGCTGCCTGTTCCCCGAGGGTGAACCGCTCGTGGAAGGCTTCCTTCTTCTCTGCTTCCTGGCACCGGTCGGGGTGCCACTGTTTCCGGTGCGCTTTCAGAGCGGTCTGCAGGGGACCGCCCTTGGCTCGAAAGGCCTCCAGTTTGGCGTCCACCTCGGCCTGGGTTGCGCCTTTCAAGTCCGGCAGCGCGATACCCAATACTTCGCAGGCTTTTCGCGTCTGCTCGGGCGCCGGGGCCTCGGCATCGAACATGCGCCCTCCGTGAGCTATAGTTGTATCCTACCCCGTTTACCCTCTTGCCCGGAGCTTCGCATGTCCAACGAAACCACTGATCTCGACGGGCGCATCTTCGCCGCCATCGTCGGCTCGTTCATCGGCATTGCCGCTGCTCGGGCAACCTCGACCGTCTCCGTCCCCGCGGCCATGGCGGTCGGTGCGGCGGTCGGGACCGTCGCACTTCCCAAGCTGTTCCCGGCGGCGTACACCGTCGGGGCCATCGAAGAGGACGAGGACGAGTAGGCTACGGCAGCACGTTGGCAACCAGGTGCAGGCGGAACTTGCCTGTGCCACACGTCGGCGACAGCACCTCGGGCTCGGGCTCGGGCATGGACAGTCCCATGGACCGGGCCACGTCCGGCAGCTCGGTCACCAGGGCTTCGGTGAGCACGTTCGCCGTCTGCTCGTGGCCGTTATCGAGGGCTGCACGTAGCCAGGCCGGCAGCAGGCGCACCATTTCTTGCCGAATGGCTTCCCGGGGGCCTCGAATCACCGTCCGGTAGCCTGTCTCGCTGACGAAGCGGAAGCCTTCACGGCTCACTCGGGCCACCGGAACGACGGGCTTTCGCTTGCGGGTGGTCTTCTTCTTCGGTTCCATGGTCAGTCTCCTGTGGGTTGGGGGAGGGTCAAGGGGGTGCCTTCAGCGGTCATGAATGCCTACCGGTCCAGGGACGACACCTGGGCCGGTAGGGACATGCGCAGTATGCGCATAGCGTGCACGGCGTCCCCGGGGTCAACCAGCGGGTGGGTGAGCAGCAGGTTGCCGCGCTCGTGCCAGAGCTGCATGGCGTCTTCGAGCACCGCCACGTAGTGCGCCGAATGCGGTGCCCTCCAGATGGACCAGGCGGGCCAAGTTGGCCAAGCGGACACGTCCGCTTCCTGGTCCACACTCGTCCAGTGGGCCAGGGCCAGAGCCTGTGCCAACGCGCTAGGGGCGGGAGCCGTGGCCTGGCCAGCCAGGGCCACGAGCCAATCGTAGTGCTGCCACCAGTCCTGGTGCTCTTGCCGGCACCGTCGGATGGCCGTGTCGAGCGATTCGAGGGCCACTCCCCGACCTGTCCGCTTCTGGACGATCGGGGGCCGGACCAGTTCCGGCACGAGCAGCTGTACGCAGGCATCGTGCAGGAACCGGTGGGGCTGGCCTACGGGGGTGTTCGACCAGGGCAAGTAGACCGACCGCATGTTGTCCAGGGGTCCTCCGCAGCGCGGGTGCTCGCTGACGTAGCCGAGCACCCGTCCCGAATCCCGGTGTGTCACTCTGCGGGTCCAGCCGGACCACTTTCGCGCGACAACGTACGGTTCCATCGGACTACCCGAAAGCAATGCTGGCCGATGCCAGCCACCGCGCCCGGAGCAGTTCTTCACAGGCCATGAGGACCAGGTGGTCCCGGCCTGCGATCCCGGGGAAGGGCTCGGGGTTGACCAGGTACTCATTGGCCGCCACACGGGCCAGGGCCAGGTGCTCGAACGCACGGGCCTTCCGGTGGCCGTCGGGAGCAACCTCGTTGATCGCCTCACCGTAGGCGATGACAGCTTCGGACACCGCCGCAAAGGCCTTGTCAGGAGCCAGGCGCAACGCTTCCATCAGACTGGCCTGACACTTCCGCTGGGCAATGCCCAGCTTGCGGTGAAGTGTCAGGTCGTCCGCTGTCGGCGGTCTGTACGTGAGCAGGTCGCGCACTGCGTTCATGGAGTCTCCTCGACCGTAGGGTCATCGGACCAGGTTCGGGGTGTGGGTCCCGACGGCGCCGGAGGCGGGCTGGGGACATGCCCCTCGGGCAGCGGGGGCAGTTCCGCTTCCAGGACCTCCAGACCGCGGGCCACGGCCAGACGCAGCACGTCTGCCCGCGTAATCTCCGATACACGCCACTGCCCTTGGGCAATGGCCAACCGTTCGATCAGCGCATCCGGACGCGTGGTGGCGTCCGCTGGGGGCAAGCGTAGGCTTGCCGACTCATTCGGTGTGAAGTGTCGCGACACGTGACCTCCGTGGTTCGGGGTGAACGCGAACGTGTTCACGGTAGCTCACTATCGAAAAGCTGTCCAGCGGGGTCTTCTGGCTATCGAGAATTGTAGGAATAGCTAG
>JAYQOU010000024.1:0-5681 GCA_038144975.1 Candidatus Salsuginivita brisbanensis
GCCGGGTCCATCCGTTCGGCAATGGTCATGCCGGCGCCCGCGCCCCGGGAATAGAGCTGGAACAGCCCGATGGACTGGGGCACACCGTCCCGGTAGTCGCCCTTGGCTGTCGGGTCGAGGTTCGACTCGGCAAGGGCGTTGGCGATGGCGGCCCGGATGATAGGGTCGGGCAGGCCCATGCCGCGCATGGTGCGCTCGATCACCCGAGCGCTTTCCCGTTGGTCCACGGTGGTCTGGCGGTCCAGGGACGGCACCGTGCGCAGACCGATGGCGCTGTCGGCCACCGGGGTGGCCACAACAGCTACGGGAGCAAGAGCAGGTGCCGAAGCGTCCGAAGGAGGGCTAGCAAGCGCCACGTCACCGAGGCGCACCGCCGCGACACCTGCCCAAGCTCTTGGTTTCACAGCAGGTCCTTGAAGGCCTTCGCGGGGCGGAACTTGGCGGTGGACTTGGCGGGCTTCGCCGGCACGCGGCGCTCCTCACCAAACATCGTCACGGTGCGGGCCCGGGTCGCCGGACGCACGTGTTCGTAGAACACACCGAACCCGGGAATGGACACCCGGGTGCCGGACTGGACGGAACCCTTCACGAAGTCGAGATAGGCCTGCACGACCTTCTTGGCGTCGGCTTTCGACACGCCCGCGTGCTCGGCAGCGGCGGCGATCAGTTGGGTGGACGACAGCGTTGCGTTCTTGGCCACGGACCCTCCAGTGGGTTGGATTCACCTGGAACTACCAGAAGCGGTAGTCTACCGGAAATCCCATCCACCGTATTCCATCTTCGGATGCATGAGCAAGCCGGGACGCGGCGCCAACCGCACCTGGTCACACCCCAGGGGAGGTCCCTGGGCCTCGCCGAGGCCTGCCAGGGCATGCCCCAGCTCATGGGCGACCACCCGCGTGTTCGTGTCGTGGTCCCCAGGCGGGTCACGGGGGAGCAGGATCGTCGCCCACGTGAGGCCGTCGGTCAGGGCTTCAGCCGGGTAGACCGTACGCCCGCCAGCTTCTCGATTCTCGCCCAGCACCTGGGTGTTGTACTCGGCTGCGATGGCCACGGAGCCCAACTTGCAGGGAATGACCTCGTTGCCGACGGCGCACTGGGAGCACGGCCCGTAGGTCGTCCCGTCGGCCTTCACGTCGTGTGCTTCCCAGGCCGTGCGGGCACCGAACATCACGTCTGGTGTCGTCCATTCCGGGGCGTAGGTACACACGTGCAGGGGCGGCGGTGTTTCCCACCAGGTCAACTTGGGGGCCTCGTGGGGTACGATGGCACCGTACGTGAACAGCGCCGCTACGCCCAGGGCACCGATGACGGTGATCTCGACCCAGGGGAGGCGTTGCAGGGCTTCGCGGAAACTCACGCTTCCTCGTCATCGCCCATGGCATTCAACGCCACGAGGCCAAAGAGGATGGCGCCGATCACGATGCCGGCCACGACACCGGCCGCCGCGAACTTCGCCGGACGCTTGGCGCGTTCGATGATCTCCTCCACCTGGGGAGACAGCTTGTGCTCGAACCGCACGATCAAGCCCGTGTCGTCGTCGAAGACGTAGCGGTATTGCTTGCGCTGGCCCTCGACATCACCGGAGACGATGGGAGGTGCCGGGCTGTCCAGCCCTTCGATGTAGGGCTCGGACCGGTAGTCCAGCTCCGCGCCGCTCATGGCCCGTCCGAACCGTTGCCGCCCATGACGAGCGGCAACGGCCGGGAGGTCGCCCAACGGCTCCCCTGCCCAGCGGGTATGCGTGGTCAAGGGCACCGAATCCTGAAACCGCCCACGGGGAGCGGGGTCGATTCGGCCAAGGACGATGCGGCGGTTTGTGTGTGGCATGGCCGCATTCTAACAACCGGGCCGGGTAGTGGGTAGTCCCCCGGCCGGCTGTTAGCGCGTTGTTAGCCGTCGTCCTCGCCACCGATGACAGGAATCCACGGCCCGACAACGATCGTGCCGGCAGGTGGTGGGGGCGTTGGCACCCACATGGCTGGAGCCGCACGGAACCGTGGGTTTGTCGGCTCAATCTGGTGCGGTTGCTGGTGGTAGGTCTGTTCTGGGGGCGGCTGCGGCTGCGGTTGCTGGTGGGGCTGGTGGGGTTGTCCGTAGCCCTGATAGCCCTGGTAGCCCTGCACCGGACCTGCCTGCTGCCCCTGGTCGGGGTAGCCCTGGGGGTAGCCCTGTTCGGGAACGACCGTGGGCGAAAAGGATGCCCCCACCGACGCAGCCTGTTGATGTTGCTGGTCCGTCGCCAGGTCGAGCCAGGCCAAGGACGCTGCCAGGGCGTCGATCGGCTTGTCCGCCTCCATGGCCTGCGGGATGATGTAGTAGGCGGGCTCCCCGGTCCCTTCCATGGTCTTGCCGATCTTCATCTGCGACAGCAGCGTGTCCAGGATGGCCAGTGTCCGCCCTTTGAGCAGCTTCGCGCGCTCGGAAATGGCGCCAACGGTGCTCGGGGTGCTGCCGATGGCCCGCAGGACGTTCCGCCGGTCGCGCATGTCTTTCGAGTCTGCCAGGTCGGCCAGGACCGAGAACGAGCTGTTCACGTGCACGCCCACGAGCGTGGCGGCATACACCATATCCTCCAGGTCGATCGTCACCTGGGGCCCGTCCAGGGCCGGCGGCACCATCGCGTCGTTCCCCAGATTCTCGACGTAGCGGTCCATGGCGTAGAGCAGCGCCGTCCGGTGCAGCAACCCCGAGGCGCGACCGAACAGGGAACGTTGCTCGGCTTCCATGAGGTCGTACGCCTGCACCATGTGGTCGAGGTTGGTCGCCCAGCTCTGCAGGGCCGTCTGCACGCTGGGGGTGTGCAGGGCCCGCGTGCCGGGGGTGTACTCCAGCCGCCGGCCCAGCATGTCCATGAGGTGCAGCTCGGCGGCTTCGTCGGGCTGTGTCCAGGGCTTGAACCGCTCCCGGATGCCGTCCAGGATCAGGAACCGGGACCAGAACCCACCGGTCAGGTCGCTCCGTTCCAGGTACTGTTCCAGGAGCCGCGGGGCGATACAGCCGACCAGGCCGAGCCGGGGCTGCTCTACGAAGATGGTGCGCCCTGAAGTGACCTTGCTCACGGGTCCGCAGTCGTACAGGTCGACGAAACCCAGCTTCAGGCCGTTGAGATGCCCGTTGCTCTGGGCCTGTTGCAAGAACCGGGAAAACTCACTCTCCATGATGGTTTGCTGGGATTCGAGTTCCAGGCTGGACAGCAGCCCTTCGTACGACCCAGGGGAGTGACCGCGGCGTTTCGGAGCCACGGCCGTCAAGAGGTTGTCGGCGATCTTGAGGGCGGTCGACTTTCGGGCAGCCGCCGAGTCTCCGATGATCAGCACGTACATGTTCGGGTACTTGACGGAGCCGTCTGCCCACACCCGCAGTTGCTTGGGAGCAACCGCGGACAGCAGGGAGAGGGCGCACCCTACGTGGAAAATGGCCGGGGCATCCGTGCGTTCCATCGCGTAGTGGACGTAGTCGTGGATGAACCCTTTGGCGGGAACAAGTTTGGTCAGAACATCACTATCCGTGATGATCGGTAGTTTTGCCATGGTCAGTCCGGGGTCAGCGGGTGGCGTGAGGTCGAGGCGAGACGGCCAAAGGGCCGTCCCGTCACCGTACCGCGGGGGGACGGATCTGGGCAAGGCTCTTGACGCATGTAGTGTTAGCAGCTACGGTGGAGGCACCTCTGACCAAGGTGTTCCATGACCCGAATCAACGTCATTCCGCCGCATGACTTGGCAGACCAGCATTTGATCGCCGAGTATCGGGAACTGCCCCGTGTGTTTGCTCTGGCCCGCGCCTGGGTCGAAGCGGGCAAGCCCGGTGTGATCCCGGACGAGTACACCCTCGGCAAGGGGCATGTTCGGTTCTTCTACCCGCGTACCGGGTGGTTGGCCGAACGCCAGGCCGCCTTGATCGCCGAATGCTTGCGGCGAGAGTACGGGATCAACCACACGACGCCACCAGAGCCCGTACCGGGAGCAGATGCCAGCTGGGAGCCGACCGAGGCCGCAATCGAGGTCAACCTGGCCCGGTTGCGGGACCGGGTCGCATCCAAGCCGCCGCGGTGGTACCGTTACGGCGACTTTGCCGTAAGTCCCGAGTTCTACACACGTACGGCGGCTATCGGGCGCCTGCAGATGTTGCGCCAGTGGGAGGAGGACACATGCGCGGCGCGCGGGTGAACGTGACCCTGCACCAGGGGACGTTGTCGGAGGCGCAAGCGCTCCTGCTCAACATCATCCCCGGGGTGCGGAGCAAGAGCGGTCCGCAAGCGGGGTCGGCCTTCTTTCGGGTGCCGCTCAACGCGGCGGACGTGGTCGAGCAGCAGTTGCAGGCCTGGGGTGGTCGGCGGGGTATCGACTACTCGGCGATGCTGGACACTCGCCGGGTGCCGTTCGGCGCCACCCCACAGTCGTTGATCGTGCCGCCCGAGGAGCTGCCCCTGCAGCCGGGGATCCTTGAACGTCTGTACGGCTACCAGCGGCGCGGCTTGGCCCAGTTGCAGGCCACCCTCGGGGGCCTGGCCGTGTGGCCCTGTGGCAGTGGCAAGACGTTGCTGGGCACGTTGTGGGCGATCAGCTATCGACCGTTGCTGTCTACCCGCCAACGCATCGTGATCGTGACCAGGCCCGGCACCACCGAGCAGTGGCGAAGCCAGATTCAGACCTTCACGCAAGGAGTGTCGACGCTGATCTTGGAAGGCCAGGGGGCCTTTGAGGCACGTGAGTCGCGCAAGCGGAAGGTGCACAAGCGCTTCACGGTGGCTCCGGGAACAGCCCTGGACGCGTTGGTGGTCGGCTACACGGGCAAGGTCACGAAGAGGGCCCGGGAGACGTTGACGCGCCTCGTCGAAGCCGGGCAGCTGGACTGGAAAGACCTGACGGGGGCAAGCTCACGAAGAGGGCCCGGGAGACGTTGACGCGTCTCGTCGAAGCCGGGCAGCTGGACTGGAAAGACCTGACGGCGACGGAACGCAAGGTGCTGGAGCGCGCTGCACCCCTGGTGGTGTTCGAGCAGCAGGACGCGCCCGATTGGAAGCCGTGGCACGTGATCAACAAGCTCACCGGGCAGACGGTGGCCTGGCACGGTGACGGCGACGTGGTGTTGCGTGGCGAGGAGCGCCAGACGTTGATCGAAGCCCTGCACAGCAAGGTCGCGGCCCAGAAGCTGGAGGCCCACGTGCTGCTGTACCGGCACGACAACCACTACCGGACGGCGCAGATCGCCGAGAAGCTACACGTCCCCGAAGACACCGTGGTCAGCATCATCGCCAAGCACGCCGCCCGCCAGGACGCAGCCTACCGGTCGGGGCAGGTGGTGACGCTGCCGGACGTGCAGGTGGTCATCGTCGGGTGGGCCGTGCTGTCCTCGTGGGTCGACACCCTGACGGCGTGGGAACCCGACAGCGTGGTGCTCGACGAGTCGCACAACGGGAAAGCCTGGTCACGGTGGGAAGCGGTGCCGAAACCGGACGGCAGCATGGACTTTGTGCCGAAGGCGAACGCCTCGGCAGCCGCCATGGTCCTGTGCCACGCGAAGACGACGCAACGTGTGCTGGCCCTGACGGCGACACCGACACCTGACCGCATCCGGGACCTGTGGGCGCAGCTCGACAACCTACAGCCCTACTGCTGGGGGAAGTTCCGCGAGTTTGGCGAGCGCTACTGCGACGGCCACGAAGGGACGTACGGCTA
>JAYQOU010000025.1:0-5004 GCA_038144975.1 Candidatus Salsuginivita brisbanensis
TCAACTTACGCGACCGACCCGCAGCCTACTGAGAGCCCGAAAAGCTCAGATTCTTATCTCGCCCTCGTTCCTAATGAGGGAGGCGATCTGTTCCGGCGTCAGCCGGGTTGCCGGATCGGCCTGAACCCGGGCAAACGCTTCGCCCCGGGCCATTGCGAGGGCGATCTCGGCCTCACGTAGCGCTTCGGCACGCTGGCGGATCACAGCCTCGTCCTTCACTTCCGCAAACGTCGCGGTCGCGAGTCCGGCTCGGGCCTCCGCGACCGCAGCCGTGAACACGCTCAGCGAGTTCATCATGTTAACCACCGCCTGGATCTGTTCCGGGGTGCCATTGGGCAGGCGATCCCGGCGCTGGCCGAAGGCCGAGCTGCTTGTGAAAAGCAGCCCCGCAGCCGTGAGGATCATCAGGAGGGATTTCGTGCTGAACAGTTTCATGGGTAGGGGGTGTTGGTGCCTGGGTGCGGTGAAGTCACCACGCCAGGGAATAGGGTTCTTTAGGGGGGATCGGATAGCAGCCCTTTCCCATTTGAGCCGGCTGGCTCAACCAACACGGGGCGAGAGGGGAACGGACAGACTACACCTGACCGACTAAACTCCTTCCGCGACGAAACGGCGCAAGGGCTATGAGATTACCAAATTGGCAGGAAGCCATGGATACAGGCTCGTGCATACGCCAAACGGGCACATGGCGCACTATCCCAAAGCCTCCAACAGCGATCGCCTTTCGACCATTTCCCCCTGGTGCCTCCGTGTTCCTAGTGGAAAAGGGATCGGTTTTCCGAAATTTCCCACAAAGCCCACAAGGAGCACAAAGAAAAGTCTCCACCTTTCAAATCTTCGAGGCCTTCTGTGCAAAATGGATTGGGGGCTGATCCCCTATCCTTGGTTCAGATACCCCGTGTAGGCGCTCGCGGCGCGCATGATCTGGACGATCAGGTAGGCGCAGGCAAGGCCGTAGCCGATCCATGGCAGGACCGTGGAGAGCGTCTTGAGCGAGCCCGTGAATCGTTCCGCACTGCGGGCCGCGATCTGGTCGAAGGCACGGTCGAGTTGGCCGCTGTTTTCCCCGTTTTCCCAGAAAGTCATCATCTCGACGGGGAACACACCGGACGCGCGCAGGATTGGACTGGCAGGCACGCCGCGCTTCTCGACCGCATCGGCTGCAGCGCGCAGCGCCTTGGCACGATCCGGACCGCGGCAAATGTCGGCCGCAAATCGCATGGATTCCGGCATGCCGACGGACGTGCGCAGGAACATCCGGATGCAGCTCGAAACGCGCCAGAGATCGAGTTCGGACAATACCGTCCGAGCCACCGGAATGCGCCGTATCAATGAATCGGACACCGACGTCGGTGCGCTGTGGTAGAAAAGCTTGGCCAGGTAAACAATCGCGAGGAGCAGGAAGATGAAACCGAAGGCTGAGCCCAGATAGCCGACCAGCGAACCTCCGAGGATCAGCGTCGGCAGTGGAAGCACGAAGGCGGCGATGAGGAGCATCATTGCCGGCATGGCAAGTCCGTTGCGCACGGAGAGCCGCGCCTTCTCCGCCTGCTCGGTGTAGTCCGCGAGTTCGGAAAGCACGACTTCCAGGCAGCCGCACTGTTCGCCAAGGCTGATGAGATAAAGGTGTTCACGGCTGAAGATATCGGGAAAGCCGGCGAGCGCGGAGGAAAGCGGTTCACCCCTCTCCAAACGGTCTGCTGCCGTGGCCGCCTCGGGCAGGATCGCCGCGCACCCGCGCAGCGCCTCGCTCCCGATCACCCCGGTGCCCAGCAACTGCACCAGGGACCGATAGAAAACGGCAAGGTCGCGCGCGGCAGCCACGCTGCGACACTGCGGGGCGGGCTCACTCAGTCAATGAGTGGTAGCGAAGGCATTGGTGCCGCACGATCTGCGGCGGCTTGGGGCCGTTCGACGACGCTCAGGCCGGAGACAAGCCGCCCTACCGGACGTTGACGCAGATCTGAAAGGGGCCGGCTTGCCATGCCTGGCCCCCCCAAGGGACCAGACCCCTCCGGCTCGCCCCCCGGCAATACCCAAAAAAAAAGTCGCTCCCGCTTGATCGGCACGGGATCCCGCTCTTCTTTCCGCGCGTGGAACCTGCATCTGCCAGCAGCACCCCCGCAAAGCCGCCTGGTTTTTGGCAGCGTCGCGTACGCGATCCGATCCTGAGGCAGCTCACCCAGGGCGTCGGCCCGGAACGACTGGCCCTCACGCTCGCTGTGGGCAGCGCGCTGGCCCTGTTTCCGATCCTGGGCACGACCACGCTGCTTTGCTTCATCGCCGGCCTGGTGCTGCGATTCAACCAGCCGATAATCCAGGTCGTGAATTACCTTGGGACCCTGGTGTACGCCCCGGCGGTGTTTCTTCAGTTTCAGCTGGGTGCCGCACTCTTCGGGCGGAGCCCGACCGAACTCAGCTTCGAGCAGATGGGACAGCTGTTCCGGAGCGACCTTGCGGAATTTGCCTCCCGGTTCGGCGATGCGGCGCTCCACACCATCATTGCCTGGGGACTGCTTGCCCCCGCCTGGATCGCCATCGTGTATCTCGGGCTGCGTCCAATGCTGCGCCGCGCGATGCCGGCAAGCCGACAAGCACGGCAGATCGAATGACGGTGAGCCTTCTGCCGCGATGACTCCCTCCGCCTACCTTGATCTCGCCCGGCGCCGCCAGCACCGTGGAATCGCATCCGGGATGATCCTCCTGTTGCAAGTCGCAGTGGTCATGGCCGCGGAGCCGGCACCCCACCAGCACGATCCGATCGTCCGTGAGGCACTGGAGGCCGAGGCCCGACTCGACACACACCGCGCACTTGAGCTGTTCGAGGCAGCGGTGCGGGAGGATCCTGACAACGCATTCCTTCGCCAGAAGCTTGCCCGGCAATATTCGGATGCCGAGGTCGATGCCACAACTGAGGCTGAGAAGCTGCGGCTTGCACGGGCCGCGCTCGAACACTCGCAAAGGGCTGTAGACCTGGATCCAAACGACGCCGTCAACGTGCTGTCGGTGGCGATAAGCCATGGGAAGATCGGGTTCCTTTCAGACACGAGGACGAAGGTCGCCTCTTCACGTCTGGTGAAGGAAGGGGCGGAAAAAGCGCTTTCACTCGATCCCGATTACGACTGGGCACACCATGTACTCGGACGCTGGCACCGCGAGGTCGCCTCGCTCGGCCCGGCCTCCCGGCTCGTCGTCCGATTGATCTATGGAGCCCTCCCTCCTGCCTCCAATCTCGAGGCCATTGCCCGTCTCGAGCGCGCCGAGCATCTTGCCCCGGATACCGTCGCACACCCGATCGAGCTTGGTTTCGCCCTGCTCGCCGCCGGGCGCGAGGACGAGGCGCGAGAGGCGTTCACCCGGGGACTCGCACTGCCATCGCGGGAGAAGCATGACGATGCCGACAAGGCCCGTGCCCGCAGCGTGCTGGAGAGCCACCTGGTCGGCTCCGGCTTTTCGAGCCACCCTTAGATTCGGTCTGGTCGGCTGGAGGACGGGGCGGCAGCACTCGCTCATTCAGAGCTTCGCCTGCCAGGCCGAACTGAAGCACACGGAAAGCCCTTGGCTGACCATGCGTATAGCCCCCTTGCGCGGCGAAGCAGAAAATGGCCAGCCAGTCCCGCAGACGCGGGACTCGGCGAAGGCTGGTGGACGCTACTGGACTCGAACCAGTGACCCCGTGCGTGTGAAGCACGTGCTCTAACCAACTGAGCTAAGCGTCCTCTGATACCCGGCTGGTACGGGACGCGCAACGTGGCTCGGGCCGTCAGTCGAATCAATGACGTTTTTGGGAGCTGGGCGGGGACTAGGGACCATGCAGCAAGCGCCGGTTTGGCGGCTGCGCGGAGGACTGCCGGTCAATTCCCGGAGCCTTCAACCACCCGCCTTGCGACCAGTTCCTCGACCCCGAAGTCCCCGACTTCGCGCACGAAGCTGATCTCGTCGCCGTTCAGTGTTCCTTCGTAATAGATGGCGATCTCGATATCAGCGACGTCTGGCAGTTCGGTGAACGTGAGGCTGTTGCCAATCACCATGCCGTCCTGGATCTCCACTTTGGGACCGAAGATACTTCCTTCCGCCGTGCCCGTGAGTGTCGTGCCGTCCACCTGGAATTCGAAGGTGTAGGTCTGCGGCCCGACCGGTGTCTCGAACGTGGAGGTCCATACGCCCTGCGCCGGATGCGCCGCAGGTGCCGTTGCTACCGGACTGCCCGCGGGCACAGTGGCGCATCCCGACAAGAGCAGTGCGCCGAGCACCAAATACAGCAGGCCCTTCATGGCGACGAGAAAGCCGCCTACAGACCACGCTGTCAATCTGCCGGTGGGCGTCGGTTCGAAGCCCATTCCAATCCATCTCCCGCGGAGACGCAGGGACGCTGAGAATCCAGTACAGCCCGTCTCACACGTCTCGCATCCTCGAACGTCTCCCAAGTCTTTCAGGTCTCACACGTCTTCCGCCGCTTCAGTCGCCGAGGCATGTCCCCACGCCGCGGGCCGCCATGACCCAGGGATGGTCCGGATTCACGTCCTTGCGGTTGCCCGCGACTTTCTCGATGGGCACAGGCACGATCGCGCTGCCCTGGGATGCCACCTTCACGCCGAAGACATCCTCGTGGATCAATTCCGCGCATGCCGCGCCCAGCTTTGTGGCGAGGAGCCGATCCGCGGCCGGCGTCACTGCCGGCACCGGCGGCGCATTCGGCTCGCTGGCACTCGCCAACACAGGCACGGCGCTCGATGGGCAGACCGTTAACGCCATTCTCGCCATTGCAGAGGCAGCGCTCGGCGGCAACCCGCTGCCGGCAGGCGTCACGGTGACCTTGCTCAACGAGCTGGCGACCAACCTAAACGAAGCCCACGACAACGGCACCCGCACCAGCTGGGCAAGCGACCATCTCATTCGCTGATAGGGAATGCAGCGTAACAGGGGCCGGTTCGCGAGGGGGCACCCGGCCATTAAAATTTCACTAAAAAATATCAACGGAAATATCCAGAATTACCAATATTA
>JAYQOU010000026.1:0-4985 GCA_038144975.1 Candidatus Salsuginivita brisbanensis
TAATGTTACGGCTACCACCTAGATGTTCAACTAAGCCTTCTTCGTCAGCGTAAGATGTTTTTAAGAGACAGTCACCAGGGTGGCGACGACGAGGCAGGCCCCCACGGTCTGTAGCGCCGCGACCGCGGTCGCCGAGAGCAGGGTGAGCAGCAGGTAGTGCAGGAAAGTCGTGTTGAGCCCAAGGGCCCTCGCCTGCCCCGCGTCGAAGCAGAGCAGCATGAGGTCACGCCACTTGATCCCGAGCACCAGAAGGGTCACCGCGGAGATCGCGAGCACCTGCGCGATGTCGGTGCCCGAGATCCCCAGGATGTTTCCGAACACGATCGTCCTCAGGTCGACGCTGCTCGGGTAGCGCGAGATCAGGTAGAGCCCGAAGGCGAAGAACGTCGTGAAGACGATCCCGATGACCGCGTCCTCTCGGAGCCGTGTGCGTGTCCGCACGAATCCCATGCCGCCCGCGGCGAGCACGCCGGTGGCGAATGCTCCCGCGGCGAAGGGCCAGCCGAAGTAGTACGCCAGTGCCACGCCGGGCACGACCGCATGCGAGAGCGCGTCGCCCATCAGCGACCAGCCCTTCAGCGTGATGAAGCACGAGAGGAAGGCGCACACGCCCCCGATCAGCCCGCTCACCGCCATGGCGCGCAGCATGTACTCGTACTGCAGGGGAACGAGCAGTTCCGATGTCACCGATCGTCCTCCGTCTCGGCCCGCTGCTCGAGCATGTCCTCCTTGCCCTGGCGCTGGCTGTACTCGAGGTGGCCGCCCTTGCCGAAGACGAGCGGGCGCTCCTCGTCCGTCAGCACCGTGACCGCCCGGCCATCGTGCTTCTGCACTGTCGATTCGTCGAAACGGAAGTGCCGCAGCACGCCTCCGAATGCCTCGGTCAGGTTCTCCTGAGTGAAGACGCGCTCGATCGGGCCGGCGGCGAGGACCGTGCGCCGCACCAGGACGACCTGGTCGCAGAACTCGGGAACCGAGCCGAGGTTGTGGGTGGACACCAGCATCAGGTGTCCTTCGTCGCGCAGTTCCCGCAGCAGCTCTACGATCGCGGCCTCCGTGGTCACGTCGACACCGGTGAAGGGTTCGTCGAGGAGTATCACCTGCGCCCGCTGGGCAAGTGCCCTGGCAAGGAACACGCGTTTCCGCTGTCCACCCGAGAGCTCGCCGATCTGCCGGCTCCGGAACTCGAGCATGCCGACTCGGACAAGGCTCTCCTCGGTGATCCGCCGGTCCTCCCGTCCCGCGATGCGGAAGGCATTCATGTAGCCGTAGCGCCCCATCAGCACGACGTCCCAGACGCTGACCGGGAAGCTCCAGTCTACTTCCTCGGACTGCGGCACATACGCGATACGGCTCGCCTTCAGGGCCTTTGAGACCGGCGCGCCGCCAACTGAAATGCGTCCCGCGGATGCCGGCACGGTGCCCATGATCGCCTTGAACAGGGTCGACTTGCCGCTGCCGTTGACTCCCACCAGGGCGCAGATCGTTCCGCCAGAAAGGCTGAACGAGGCATCCTTCAAGGCGGCGTGCCCGTTGGGATAGACAACCGAGAGCCCCTCCACTAACAGGTCGACCGCCGGCCGCGTGGCACTCATTCCGCGCTCAGCCCCCTCACGATCGTACGGACATTGACCTCCATCAGCTCAAGGTAGGTCGGCGCCGGGCCTCGCTCGTCGGTGAGTGAGTCCACGTAGAGCACCCCTCCGTAGCGTGCGCCTACCTCGCGGGCGACCTGGCGCGCGGGACGGTCGCTGATCGTGCTTTCGCTGAAGATCACCGGGATGTCGTTCTCCCGCATCGCGTCGATCACGCGCCTAACCTGCTGGGGCGTGCCCTGCTGGTCCGCGTTGACCGCCCAGAGGAACAGTTCCCGCATGCCGAAGTTTCGGGCCAGGTAGGGGAACGCCCCCTCGCTCGTCACCAGCCAGCGACGGCCCTCGGGAATTCGTGCAAGGCCAGCGCGCATGTCATTCTCCAGCTGCCGGAATCGTGCCGAATAAGCCGCCGCGTTTGCGTTGTAGACCGCCCGGTTGTCCGGGTCGATCGCCACCAGGGCGCGCCGGATGTTCTCGACGTACTGTACCGCGTTTTCCGGCGACATCCACGCGTGCGGGTTCGGCCTGCCCGAGTAGGGCCCCTCCTGGATGCCGATGGGCTCGATGCCCTCGCTGAGGACGACGGCCGGGACGTCGCGCAGGTTCCTGAAGAAGCGCTCGAACCAGCGCTCGAGGTTGAGCCCGTTCCACAACACCAGGTCGGCGCTCTGCGCCTTGACGATGTCCCCCGGGGTCGGCTCGTAGCCGTGGATCTCGGCGCCCGGCTTCGTGATCGACTCCACGATCGCCGCGTCGCCGGCTACATTCTGCGCCATGTCCTGGATGATCGTGAACGTCGTCACGATCCGCTTCCTGCCGGGCTCGGCCGCGGACGCCACGGAAAGCGCCAGGGCAAGCCCAGCAAGCATGAAGGCGGCCCGGCTTGAACCCAACGGGAGTATCTTTTTATACATCCTGTAGCCTGTGCTACAAAAGG
The DNA here is from genome assembly GCA_038144975.1 of Candidatus Salsuginivita brisbanensis. Classification (GTDB taxonomy): domain Bacteria; phylum Verrucomicrobiota; class Verrucomicrobiia; order Opitutales; family Opitutaceae; genus Salsuginivita; species Salsuginivita brisbanensis. The sequence goes on from JAYQOU010000026.1 coordinate 2,533, forward strand.
AAGCTTCGGCTTGTCAAGCGCGCGTCCGCCCCTACTTTTCCGTCACGCTGAAACGCCTACCCAAGAGTCCACGCCGCGGGTCCCCTTCCCCGTCCCCCCAGGCGGAACATCTCCGCCAGACTCGGCGGGAGCATGCCCTCGAGACGGCCGAGGACTACGTGGAGGCGATTGCAGCCCTGACCGCCCGCCACGGCGAGGCCCGCGTGACCGACCTGGCCCGCGCCCTCGGCGTCACCCATGTGACAGTGAGCCGCACCCTCTCGCGGCTGCGACAGTCCGGATTCGTGGTGGCGGAGCCCTACCGCTCGATCTTCCTCACCGACCGCGGACGCAAGCTCGCCGAGGCGAGCCGCAGGAGGCACGAGACGGTCGTCGCTTTCCTGCGCTCCATCGGCGTGCCGGAACAGTCGGCGCTGACTGACGCCGAGGGGATCGAGCACCACGTCAGCTCCGCCACGCTGGCGGCGTTCGAACGCCACATCGCGGGCACACGCGGATCTGCAGGGCGTCGGCGCTGAGGGCGCCCAACGGGACGGTCCGGTCAGATCGTCCAGCGCAGCCGGAGCACGTGGGTCCAGTCGGTCGCCCGCGCGTTCAGGCCACGGGTCATCGAATAATCCCACTGCAGGGAGTTCGAGGCATCGAAGGTGGCTCCGACCCCGATCGTGCCTTCCCAGGACGAGCCCTTGTTGGAAGAAACTGAAATCACCGACTCACCGTAGACGCCGAACCGGGATGTCAGCCTCCGCCCGACGACGCCGCTCACGAGCCATTGGGAGTCGTAGCCGTCGTCGGCATCGTTGCGCACGAAATCCCACCGAAACATGGTGCCGGCATCGAGCCCGGCGGGTGCCGACAAGGCCCAGGGAAGCATGAACCCGCCCTCGACGGCATTGTTGCCGACCGCGCTCGATCCCGTTGGAAACTTGACGTAGGGAATGACCGCGGCCGCCGCGGTGCCCTGGTCATTGGTCCAGAAGCGCCATTTCATCCTGAGGCGCAGGTCGCCAAGGCCGGAGTTGGAATGGCGCGCCCCGGAAAGGGCATAGGTCTCGCGGTGGTAAAGCTGGGCACCCGCCTCGATGTCGAGGTTCTGCGAGAGGCCGGCCGAGACCACCGTTGTCGCGAGGGCCAGTGCCGTGAACGCATCCTTGGGCAGGTCCTCCCTCTCGAAGCCAACCGTTATAGCATCCATGCGAACGCGCAGCCTTCCCGGGGTCATTGTCTCCGGCGACTCCGTGAACTGGGCGTGTGCCGGCACCAGGCTCAGGGCGAGCATGCCTGCGATCATGGAAAGCCGAATCGTCGTGACGCGCATAGGGGTCGTCTGAATGACAGCGCCGGAGTCTTGTTTCGAGCCAGAAAGCCCGCAGCGAAGCGCCGCGCGGAAACGCGTCAACACTGGAGCTCCCGCTCCCGTTTCAACCGGTGGATCAGGGCGCCGCCTGCTGGGGCGCCTGGAACCCGAAGGGCAATCCTGTCACGCGCACCTTGGCAGGTGCGCCGTTCCGCATCGGCGGCTGGAACTTCCAGGTGAGCACAGCCGATGCAAGAGACCATCCGAAGGCCGGATCCGTAGCCTCGACTATCCGCGGAAGCTGCACACTGCCGGTGTCGTCAATGTAGAATTCCACGACCGCGTTGCCTCCCTCCGACCGACCGCGAAGGCTCGAGGGAAAAACCGGGGGCGGCGGACTCTCTGCAAATCGCAGACCGCCTCCGTCAAGTTGCTGGGGCGTGCTGAACTGGGTGGCCTGGTCCTTTACGACGTCGATGAATGCCAGGTCGCTGGGGCGCTGGAGCTGCCTGATCGTCACGTCGAGCGTCTGTTCGCTGGAAATAACCGGCTGGCCGCGCTCCATCGCGGTTTCGAACGCCATCTCGTCCATTGCTGCAAGCACGGAGGCCGTCACATCCGCGTTCTCGGATTCGGCGACGTTGACGGAGGTTGCGACCCCTTCCGCGCTTATGCGGTAACGGATGCGAACGCGGGCATCGGTGCCAGCCATGGCGAGTTCGTACGGATAAACGACCCTGACAAAGTCCGCGTTGAGGATCCGGAGACCCTGCTCGGTCTCGCCGCCACCGCCGCGTCCACCACCCCCACCGCCACCGCCGCGTCCACCACCCCCACCGCCACCGCCGCCAAAGCCACCGCCTCCTCCTCCACCGCCCCGCTGCGCGAAACTAACAGGCACTGCAACAAGCAGAGCCATCGCCGCTATCAGTGTGATCCTTCTTGAGGTAATCATGGTGTGTCAGGCTCGCGCTTTGGAGATCTGTAAGCAATCGCCAATTGGGCGGGCGAATCCTGTCGGAAACGTCAACGCACCGGATGTTCCATCGCCTCCCGGAAGGAATCTAACGGGCCGCATTAGGCGAGCCGCGAGGCGACGATACGGCTGACCGGACCGAAATCGATGCGATCAGCCTCCGGACGCTGCTTGAGCGCC
>JAYQOU010000027.1:0-3790 GCA_038144975.1 Candidatus Salsuginivita brisbanensis
TGGTCGGGGCGTACGCACCCGAACCCTGACCTGCCCCTGGTGGTCGCCGACCCCAGCGCCGAAGGCGCCATGCCCAAAGGGTGGTTGGATGCCCTGGAGCGCTGCGGGGGCCCGGACGCCGAAGGGGCGTTGCTAGACGAAGACGTAGTGCGTGCGCGGGGCTACCAGGAGTGGTTGATCTCGCGCGGGAACTACAACATCACCCGAGCGGAGCGGGAGGCCTGCACGGTCCTGTTCGACAAGGCAGGCCTCACGGAGATGGGCCGGGCCATCGAAGAACGGTGGTCGAGCTACCTGGCGGGCGCTCCGACACCGACAACCCGGCGCGGTCCACGCGCCCTGGGCACCGTGAACACCGACCCCCCACTGACGCATCTGCTGCCGGGCTTCAGCCTGGAAATGCGTAGGGACAGCACCGAGGGGCTGTCGCTCACACACAGCCGGGTCAACACCTGGCTGTACTCCCTGCGCATCCTGCTGGAGGGGGTGGACGGGGACCCGACGACCGAGAAACTGACCCGGGTGGGGCTGCAGCACTACGACCGCCTACGGGCGCCTCGTGAGGCCTGGGAAGCGTTCCGGGCCTTCTCCGGCAAGCGGGGCCTGTCGCTGCCTGCGTACCCCTACCAGGAGATCGTGACGGCTCGAATCAAGTCGCGGCCCACGAAGGCGGTGCACCGGATGGAGGCTGACGAACTCGCCCCGCCGGAAGTGCTGCGGGCCATCTACGATCTGTTCGGCGACCGGAAGGTAGCCTACCGCGGCGTCCACCAGCTGAAGCGCAACAGCATGCGTCACGAACAGGGCGAGGTCTTGTTGCCCGAGCGGTGGCTGCGCGGTGACTGGTCCCGGTGGCGGGTCCTGAACGCGGCCCAGCGGCTGGCCCTGGACATCATCTTGCGCTGGGGGGCGTCGGAAACGTCAGTGGAAGAAGACCCGCTGGTTCCGATTGCTCCCGGCTCCTCTGTACCTGCACCGGCTTCCCTGGTGCTGCGCGCCCTCGAACACCACAACTTCCTACGGAGAACACGATGACGATGTACGACCTGGCCGGCTTCCAAGGCTACCTGATCCGTTCCGGTTTGCGCCACGCTTCGATCAAACAGGTCATGTACCGGGTCGAGTCGGCCCTGGCCGTGATCCGAGACATGGCCAACGAACAGGAGGTGAACGAATACCACTTGTCCCTGCCCGCGGCGAGCCGTGGGAACTTCCGGTCCAGCTGGCGCAAGTGGGCGACGTTCGTGAGTACGGAGCTGGGTGCCGACGTGGCCACGTTGCCGGAGATGCCCCGGGGACGCATCCCCAAGCACATTCGCATGCCCCTGCCCGAAGAGGCCCAGGCGGCGGTGACGGTGCTGATCCGAGAAGTGCCGGCCCTGGCTTTGGCCAGCATGCGGTGGCGAGACGTGATCGTGCGGTCGGAGAAGACGTACCTGCGCAGCGTGCTGGACGCCAGGAGCCGCAACAGTGACGCGGACACTCACCGGACCTACCCCGAGCTGTCGACGGCCGGTGTGGCCGCCCTGGCGTCTCTGCGAGCCTGGGCAGTGCCCGAAGGGCTGCCCGCGGTGGTGGCCGGTGAGCTGCCCATCGTGCCAATGTCCCCGGGCAGTCACATCCCCGCCTCTGGCGGCCTGCTGCGCGCTCTGGGGGTGTGACATGAGCAGTAGTCGCTACCTCCTCGATTGGGTGGGCATGCGAACCGGGCCACGCCGGACCTACCTGATCAAGCTCCAAAAGGAGCTGGAACAGCACGAGGCCTTCCGGATCAAGCATGTCGAAGACGTGCTGGGGGTTGGCCCAGCCCTCGCCATGAGCCTGGCCGACGAGGTGGTGTCCATGGGGCTTGCCCGGAAGGGCGGACCAGGACTGATCAGCGAGCTGTACGGAAAGACCACGAAGCAGAAGCAGAAGCAGAAGCAGAAGCAGAAGCAAGCAAGCCCGATGCCGGAACCGACGACCGCCCAGGAGACTCCCATGACCCCCAAACTTACGCCCGTCCCCACCGACAGGCCCGACCCGCGGCTGCCTGCCAGGGAGCTGAACGCCCTCGTGCTCGCTGCCTTCCGGGAAGCGGGACCGTCCGGAGCGACTACGCGGCAGCTCCAGGAGAAGTTCGCCCACTATCCGCCGGAGGCCGAAGTCACGGGCAACCGTCTTTCGACGGAGGCTTGCCGGCTGGTCAAAAAGGGCCTGGTGGTCCGGACCAACCCGGAAGAAACACGGGCGCACTGGGTTCACCAGGCCTACGAACCGATCGTCACACTGGGCCGTCGAGTCCCGATTGAAACCGCCCCGACACCGGCACCTGTCCCGGCACCAGCTGACGTGGCACCGGCTGACGCGGCACCGGAACTGCTCACCGTGCTCGAACGGAAGATCGCCGAGCTGGAACAGGAGCTGGCCGACCACCGCAGTGCCTACCGGGTGCTGCGCAGCCTGCTGTCCTAGCCCCACCCCAGTGAACAGGAGACGCCATGGCCCAGAAGACCAAGAAGCGCAAATCGCTGCACGTGTTCGGTTCGTACCTCCGGTATGTCCGTAGGCGTGCAGGCCGACGGCAAAGCGAAATCGCGCCCCTTTTTGGGGTTAGTCAGTCGACCCTGTCGGTCGTGGAACGCACCAAGCTGCATTGCTTCGCTCGGGAATACTGGCCGGTTTTGAAGCAGCATCTGCCTGAACTTGACCTGGACGAGCTGGAGCTGGCTGCAAAGAACACCCGGGCCTACGCCGAGTCGATCGGCCAGTTCGTGCGGTACATACCGACAACGCTGGAACGCCCGAAGGCCGAGCCTGTGCCCGAGACTGCACCGGCCCCAGCGGTCCCGGCGGCGTCGAAGCGCCAGGTACAGTTCGTGCGGACGCGCGTGGCAGCGCTGTTCGCTACGCTGTCCCTGGAACAGGCGCAAGAGGTCGTGGAACTTTTCGAGGAGCCCTTCCTGGTGGACGAAGGCCTGGTGCGCTTGCGTATCTCCTGGCGCGAGGACGACAAAAAGATGCACCTGGACCTCCACTTCGTGGGGCCGACGCACTACTTCCAGCTCTGCCCGTCTGCGAGTGAAGCGAATCAGGTCAAGAACCCCACACAGGTGACGTGCCGGGACTGCAAGGCGGACCCGCGGTTCGAGGGCCTTCTGTGGGCGTGGGAAACGTGGCAGCGCGACGCCGCAAAGGAGAAGCTGTGATGATCTTCGACCGAGGCTACACCGTTTTGGTGTCCTTCCTGTTGCTGGCTCTCGCTGTGCAGCACCGCGTCGTGTACGCCGAGCCCCCTTCTGCAGCCCTGGCGCTGCTTTCGGTAATCGCCCTGCTCGTTGCCACGATTCTCGACGAGCTGGTCAAGCTCAACAGTCGTGACTCGTGACAGGAGCAGTGTCTACCGCCTCGACAAAGCAACCAGGGCTAGGGCACTGGCGCCCAGGAGAACGGCAGCGCCCATGCCCCAGCCCCAGTTGCCGGGTACACTCGTCTTGCGAGCGTGGTCGGGCCACAGGCGTGCAGCCAGGCCTCGACGACGCTCCTCTTCGCTTGCGCTGTAGCGGGGAGACTCGACGTGAATCATCCAGGCCGCAGACAGCTCCGCGGCGTCCCGTTCCCCCCGGGCGTAGGCCGTGAGGGGGTCGATCGTTTCGCGGCCGGCACGGGCTCCCTTGGGTGGGGTGCCCCCGCGGACGTTCCGGGCAGCCCGGACGATGGCCTTCGTGTTCGTTGCCGGGTCCATCCGTTCGGCAATGGTCATGCCGGCGCCCGCGCCCCGGGAATAGAGCTGGAACAGCCCGATGGACTG
>JAYQOU010000028.1:0-2797 GCA_038144975.1 Candidatus Salsuginivita brisbanensis
GCGGACCATTGGAACTACCTGCCGGCGATCGCGCTGCTTGTCGGGGCTGCCTGGACGGCGGTGTGGCTTTGGCAGCGGTATGGCAGCCGGACCGGGACGGGCCTCGGGATTGCAATGGTGGTGACGCTGCTCTTGTCGGTGCAGAGCTGGAGGCACACCCACGGCTACCGCGACATGGAGACTTTTTATCGGACGATCCTGGAAAAAAATTCCAACTCCTGGCTCGCGCTGAACAACCTCGGGCGACTGGAGGGGGAGCAGGGCAGGCTGGATTCGGCGATGACCCTTCTTGAGGAAGCGATCCGTCACAGGGAAGACGATCCTGAGCCCCACACGAATTATGCTGCGGTGCTCGCCAGGGCTGGCCGCGAGGATGAAGGAGCGGCTCACCTGCGGAGCGCGATACCGCGTTTTGCGGAACCTGCTGCAGGGTACTTCGCGCTGGGAAATTATTTTGCCGCCCTCGACCGATGGGGAGAGGCAGTGCAGACCTACGAAGAGGCGTTGCGGATGAACCCGACGGTGGCCCGCATCGAGTACAACCTGGGTGTGTCGCTGATTCGTATGAATCGACAGCGGGAGGCGATCGCACATTTCGAATCGGCGCTCCGGCTTCAGGCCGAGTACCCCGAGGCGGAACAGGCCTGGGGATTGGCGCTGCTTTCGCTGGGAGAAGCGGTGGCGGCTATTCCTCATCTTGAGCGTGCAGTCGAAGGTGCCCCTCGACGACCGGATGCCAGGGTGACGCTGGCGGTGGCCCTCGCCAACGTCGGGCGTTTTGCGGAGTCCATCGAACATCTGGAACGGACGATCGAATTGAATCCCGCCTATCCGGAAGCGTACCTTCGCCTGGCGGAGGTTCTTTTGCTGGTGGGCCGTGATCGGGAAGCCGAAGCGGCTCGAGCGCAGGGAATTCAGCTTCGAGAATAGGCGCGCTGAAGCCGATGTCCCGACGCCGAGTGCAGAATCCCCAGATCAGCCGGGCACCGTTTGTGTCGGTATCCGGTGAGCGACGTACCCTCTGGCCGGGGTACGTCGGTCTGCTTGTACTGACGGTGCTGGTGTACGCGCCAACGTATGTGGCCGGGTTCGTGTGGAACGACGTGGACTACGTGACGCGACCGGAGCTGAGGACGCTCGGGGGGTTGTGGCGGATCTGGTTCGAGGTAGGGGCGACCGAGCAGTACTATCCGCTGCTGCACTCGGTGTTCTGGGTGCAGAGCCAGCTCTGGGGAGACAGCGCGCTGGGGTACCACCTCAGCAACGTGCTGCTGCACGCCGTGAACGCCTGCCTGCTGGTGGTGCTGGTGGGGCGGGAGTGGGTGATTGGATCCGCCGGATCGGACGGATCGTCCGCCCTCGGCCCTCGGCCTTCCGCCGTCGGTCCGGTCGCCTGGCTCTCGGGAGTGCTGTTTGCCGTGCACCCGATGTTCGTGGAATCGGTGGCGTGGGTCTCGGAGCAGAAGAACACGCTCTCGCTCTTCTTTTACCTGCTGGCGGCGATCGCGTATCTGAGGTGGGAGGCCGGTGGCCGGCGGGGGTACTTTCTGGCGACGGGGTTATTCGTGCTGGCGATTCTGAGCAAGTCGCTGACGGCGACGTTGCCGGCGGCGCTGCTGGTGGTGCTGTGGTGGAGGAGGGGGAGCCTCGAGTGGAAGCGGGACTGGGTGCCGTTGATGCCCTGGTTCGTGCTCGGCGCGGGGATTGGAGCATTCACCGGATGGGTGGAGCACACGTACATCGGGGCACAGGGGGAGGACTTTGCGCTCGGGTTCATCGAGCGTGGAGTGCTGGCCGGCAGGGTGATCTGGTTCTACATCGGCAAGTTGGCCTGGCCGGTTGAGCTGATCTTCATCTATCCGCGCTGGGAAGTGGACTCGGGCTCGGTGCTGCAGTGGATCTTCCCGGTGCTCGCGGTGGGGACACTGATTGGGCTGTGGCTGATACGTCACCGCACGAGGGGTCCGCTGGCCGCCTACCTTCTGTATACGGGCTCTCTGTTTCCGACGATGGGGTTCTTCAACGTGTACGCGTTCAAGTTCAGCTACGTGGCAGACCACTGGAACTACCTGCCGGCTATCGCACTGCTTGTGGGATTTGCCTGGACGGCGGTGTGGCTATGGCAGCGTTTCGGCAGCAGGACCGGTACGGGCCTGGGGGTTGCCGCGGTGGTGGCGCTGCTATTGTCGGTGCAGAGCTGGAGGCATACGCACGGCTACCGCGACATGGAGACCTTTTATCGGACGATCCTCGAAAAGAATCCGGACTCCTGGCTCGCGCAGTACAACCTGGCCGAACGTTTCATTGTCGAGGGACGTCTCGATGAATCGATCCCATTCCTGGAGGCGACGCTCGGGCTGCGGCCGCAGCATGCGGACGCGTGGAACAATCTTGCCGGTGTCCTTTTGAGGCTGGGCAGGCGAGATGAAGCGATTGCGCATTACGAGGAGGCGATGCGGCGGGTGCCGGACGACCCGGAGTTCCGATTCAACCTCGGCCTGGCCTTGGCATCCAGCGGACGGATGGAGGAAGCCGTGGTGCGCTTCAGGGAAGCGGTCGCGTTGCGCCCAAACTACAATGAGGCCCGTCAGGCGTTGATCCGGGCCCTCGAGTTGACCGGTAATGCGGGAGAGGCCGCCGCTCTGCGCCTGCAGGAGTAATTTCGTTCGCGAGGCCACGGGCGAACCGCAATACAAGGGGAAGTGGCTCGAAGAAAGACCAACCCCCAGATCAGCCGGGCACCGTTTGTGTCGGTATACGGTGAGCGACGTACCCTCTGGCCGGGGTACATTGGCCT
>JAYQOU010000029.1:0-1950 GCA_038144975.1 Candidatus Salsuginivita brisbanensis
ACGAGCTCGCCCCAGTCGGTAGGTGGGCCGCGAGCGGGAGAGAGCGGCGAAGGTTCGACCGGTTCTCCCAAATGTGTGAGAATCTTCCGGATCGGCCCTGGCTCCGTGATGAACGCGATGAGCCGGATGTCACCGCCGCACGCTGGGCACTCCAGCGGAAACTCCTCGCCCACCCGGGCCATGAGCTTTGCCCAGGCGATCCGTGAGGTGTCGTGCGAGCGGGGCATTTGATGCGCGTCGCAGCAGCCTTCCGTGGCGTGACCGTCGGCCACATGCCCACCGGTCGCGGCCTCGCGTTGCTTGCCGACGTTCCCGATCGCCAGCGCCGTGACGGCCCGCCTGAGCTTGTGGTTCGGCGCGAATACTCCGTGATAGCGATGCCGGTGCTTCCGCGGCGGCGGCACAAGGTCGGCGAGCCGGTCGAGAAACTCGGGGCGGCGTGAGGTCGACCACGCCGTTCGCTCCCGGACGCGTAGACTTGCGACTGCGACTGGGTCCGACCCAGTTGGCCGCCTTGTGTCTCGGCAGCACGTAGCGGATGCGAGCGATCTGACCGTCTGCACCGCGGCTCACAGAGAGCCGCTCGAGCGCGAAGGGGGGCCGCGCAAAGGATCGCAGTAGATGTTCCAGGCTCCGAAAATAGCTCGGCACATCACGGTCGATGAGCGCGATCCGGACACTGGCGTCGATAGAAAACCCGCTGTTCTCCCAGGCGAGCATGTCGGTAGCCGCAGCAGCATCGAGCAGGCGCATGCGTCTGAACCGACCAATCAGGCGGCGGCGCACCCGCTCGGTGACCGTGGCCAGATCAGCCTGCGTGATCGGTCGCGCGGGCAGGAATGCCGGTGGGGCGCAGCAGCCTGCTCCACCAGCAGCCGGCATGTAGACGCCGTCGGTTGCACACACGTGCAGATGCACGTGGTGGTTGAGCGCTGAGCCGAAGCGGTGCAGGAAGGAGATGGCGCCGAGCCGCGGGCGGGCGGCTGCGGCGTCAATCGTCACGCCTACCGCAGTGCTCAGTAGTCGCTCGATCTCATCAAGAAAAATCTTCGTGAGGGCTGCGACGGCCGGGGGTCGGTCGGCCAGAAAGCCCCGTAGCCGCTTCGGCACGGAGATCACCCACTGTCGCACGGGGACCGGCGGAATGACACGATCCACAAGATGCGCGGCGGTCTGCGCCATGTGCCGACCGTTGCAGGAGGGGCAGATGCCTTGGCCCTTGCACGAGAACGCGATCACGAACCCCTGGCCGCAGCCCGTGCAGAGGGCACGGCCAAAGCCGAAGCAGAGGATGCCGCATTCGAGATAGGCACGGAACTCCTCCTCGACGTAGCCCGGCACGGGCCGCTCCGCCTGGTCGCGCCACTCGAGCCAGCTCACGAGGTTGTCGGAGACGATCTTGTGGAGCGGCGTCTTCTCCGGGCGGCGGCGCTCGTAGCGGCGGCGTGGCGCGGGGCCGGCATGCGGCCGGAGGCGGGGCCGCGCGGGAAACCCGCAGAGGGCAGCGACCATGGGCGGACCGGCGAGTGGACAGGGGGCGTGAGCGCATGTACACTATTCGCGGGATGCCGCCCCCCGCCAGCCACGATGCCGGCCGGTCGCGGAGCCAACCTCCTGCTGCGGCGGCTCTTCGGCGAGACAGGCCTGAAACTGCTCCGCGACAGTCCGCTCCCCCTCTATCTCTCGCAGTAATGCGGGATTTTCGGGGCTCTCGGGGCGGTTGATTGGCCCGGCCGAAGTTGCCGACTATCAATAGAGGAGTCTCCGGAGGCGTCCACGCTATGGTTGGTACAGCAGTCGAGCGGACCGAAGTGGTTGTGATCGGTGGGGGGCCGGCCGGCGCCACGGCGGCCGCTGTTGCGGCTCAGCGGGGGCGGCGGGTCGCCCTCTTTGAGCGGGAGCGATTTCCACGCTTTCACGTCGGCGAGTCGCTGATCCCCGAAACGTTCG
>JAYQOU010000030.1:0-1836 GCA_038144975.1 Candidatus Salsuginivita brisbanensis
GCTTATATCCTCGACCGTCAGGGCGGTGCAGTCACGGAAGCCAACTTCACGCTGGCCTCCGGCCTCAAGGCGGTTGCCCGGCATTATGTGCGTCTGTCCGAAGAACAGCTCGCCGAGCTCAAGCGCATCTGCTCGCGCCTCGACCAGGCGGCCAATCGCTACCGCTTGAAGAACAAGGACCGCCTCGCCCAGTTCGACGATCCGCATAATCTCGCGATGCTGCTGCAACTCCCGGCTCATCTCGAGGCCCTGTCATTGACAGCCGGCCCCAAGCCGCGGAGCGCGCATCTCCTGATGCAGTCGGCCGCCGCGTTCGAGATCCTGCTCTTCTGCCCCATGCGGATCGGCAATCTCGCTCGGCTGGACACAGACCGTCACTTCCGCTGGATCCGGGACGGCAGGACGCTGCGGCTCGTCATCGAGATCGAAGGCGGGGAGGTGAAGAACGGCAAGCCGCTCCGCTACGAGCTCAACGGCGCGTCCGCGGAGCTCATCCGCCGCTATTGCGAGGGCGCGCGGCAGGCCCTCTCCTGCGAGGGAACGACCGCCCTGTTCCCGAGACTGGACGGCGGGCCCCGCAACCCGGCCGATCTCGGCGATCAGTTGAAGCGGCACTGTCTTCGCGAGACCGGGCTTGTAGTGAACGCGCACCTGTTCCGGAGCCTTGCCGCCAGGATCCATAATCAGGTCTCCGCCGGCGATACGGCAACGATCAGCCATGTCCTTGGCGATCGCATCGGGACCGTGATGCGCTCTTACAGCCAGTTCGAGCAGAAGAGTGCGCTCGAGCATTACCAGGCCTCCGTCCGGAAGGTCCGCAAGGCCGGCCAGAAGGAGGACTGATATGGGCGATACATCCATCCGCACCTGCCTCAGGCTCGAGCACTGGCCGGATCCGGACCGCCTCCTCTGGGAACGGATCACCACCTTCGACACAATCCTCGACGACGGCCTCATGCGTGCCGCTCTCTGGCGGGCGCCGACCCGTCAGCGGGTGATCAGATGTTATGGCCGGTGGCTGAGCTTCCTGATTGCTCGCGGAGAGCTCGATCCGGCCGAGGAGCCGGCGCGGCGCATAACGCTTGATCGCGTGAGGCCCTACGTGAGCCTTCTTCAGGAGCAGGTAACGCCATGGACGGCGTGGAGCTATACGGTCTCTCTCTGGTGTATGGCCCGGAACTTCGCTCCGGAGCAGGACTGGGAGTGGCTCTACCGCATCGTCGCCAAGCTCCAGATCAGGCGATACCCGCACCGGGACAAGCGGTCGCGCATGCTTGGCGCCGCGAGCGTTACTACGTGGGCTACAGCTGAGCTTGGCCGCCTCAACACTCTCCCTTCCAGGGACACGCAGGCAGCCCTCGCCTATCGCAACGCCCTGATGGTGGCGATGCTGATCCATTGTCCTCTCCGTCTCAGGAACCTCACCATGATCCGCCTCTCGCGGCACTTGCGGCTGAGTGGAGACCGGTACAGCCTTCACTTCGAGCCCGGCGAGGTTAAGACCAATCGGTTCCTGTCGATGATGCTGCCGGCAGAGTTGACGGGCTTCATCCGCGACTGGCTCGAGGGCTGGCGGCCGCTCTTGCTCCGCCGGCAGGATCCAGATGCCTTCTGGGTCGGTATCCGCGGCACGCCCATGAAGGAACGGGGCATATACGGCTGCGTGGTGGCGACCACCGAGGCTGCCTTCGGCGTCCCTATCAACCCTCACCTCTTCCGCGATATCGCCGCGTCCTGGGTCGTCGACATGACCCCTGCGCACGCCGGCGTCGCGGGGACGATCCTTGGCCACATCAACCCGGCGACCACCGAAGACCATTACATCCACGCCAGCCA